>NZ_JBAFVS010000010.1:0-176694 GCF_043194565.1 Xanthobacter autotrophicus ATCC 700552
CTTATTTTTTGACGCGCGCGGGCGCGACCCATGGTGCTGGTGCCGCCGGGCGATCGAGGCGCGCGCCATGATCGTCGCCCTGCTCAACCAGAAGGGTGGCGTCGGCAAGACGACGCTGGCCCTGCATCTCGCCGGCGAGTGGGCCAGGACCGGCAGGCGCGTCACGCTGATCGATGCCGACCCGCAAGGCTCGGCGCTGGACTGGTCGCAGCAGCGGGCGCGTGAAGGCTGCCCACGGCTGTTCGGCGTCGTCGGCCTGGCCCGCGACACCCTGCACCGGGAAGCCCCCGAGCTGGCGCGCGATGTCGATCACGTCGTCATCGACGGCCCGCCGCGCGTCGCCGGCCTGATGCGCTCGGCGCTGCTCGCCGCCGACCTTGTGCTGATCCCGGTGCAGCCGTCGCCGTTCGACGGCTGGGCCTCGGCCGAGATGCTGGCGCTCCTCACGGAGGCGCGCATCTACCGGCCAGAGCTTGCCGCCCGCTTCGTGCTCAATCGATGCGGCGCGCGCACCGTCATCGCCCGTGAAACGGCCGAGACGCTGGCCGACCACGATCCGCCCTTGCTCGCCGCCACCATCGGCCAGCGCGTCGTCTTCGCAGATGCCGCGCAATCCGGACGGCTCGCCTCGGAGATCGACGGGGACAGTCCGGCCGCGCGCGAGATCGCCGCGCTCGCCGCCGAGATCGGCAGGTTCGCACCATGAGCGAACGATCCCCGAAACGCGGCTTCGCGGCACGCCCGGCTGATCCCGAGAGCTGGGTCAAGGCGAGCGAACCGCCATCGGCCCGCACGGGCGACGGCGCTGCGTTCACGGCGCGATTGACGATCGACATCACGCCCGAGCTGCGCGGCCGGATCAAGATCGTCGCCTTCCAGCGCGGCGTCACCGTCGCCGACATGCTGCGCGAGCTGCTCGCGCGCGAATTCCCATCCACCGAAGGAGACCCCTCATGACCGGCAACGCGGCTCCCCGCGTGCGCGGCGGCCCCGTGCCGTCAGCACTTGCCTCCGACAGCCTGACCCATGTCGAGCTGACCCATATCGAGAAAAAGATCGAGCATTGGGTTCGCTTCGGTCCGCTCGCAGAAGAAACCATCATCGACCGCCGGCGGCGCATCTTCGCGTTCCGGCCGGGCGCCATTTTCGCCTTCGTCCGCTGGGCGTCCAACGACTTCGGCACCATCATCTCACGCATTGACATCGTGCGCGCCGTTGAGCCGCACGAACCCTATCAGACGCTGCCCTTCGTGCGGCCCGGCGGCGACATCCTGCTCAAGATCGACGGCTGGCCGAAGGTCGAACAGGTGCTCCGCCACATCGACGCCATCCAGGCGATCGGCATCGATCCGGAGGATGTTTCGCCCGACCATTGGCGGCACGTCCACAACCGGCTGACCGCCAATCACGAACCGCGCGCCTACAGCGCCGAGCAGCACCGGGCCTTCCTCAAACGCCGGAGGGCGGAGCCATGACCCGCTTCGGCTATGTGATGGTGACGTATTTCTCGATCATGGGCGTCGCCATCGCGTCCTTCATCCCGACGCCGACGCGGCTGGTCTGGAACGTCTCCGCCAGTGCGCCGATCGGCCTCTATGCCATCGATCCGCCCGGCGACTTGACCGTCACCGATCTGGTCGCGGTCGATCCGCCCCAAGCGCTCGCCGATTTCATGGTGGAGCGCGGCTATATCGGCCGCGGCGTGCCGCTCTTGAAGCGCGTGATGGGGCTGCCAAGGCAAGAGGTCTGCCGCATCCGCCGCACCATCACGGTCGATGGCGTCGAACTCGGCGCAGCGCTCGACCGCGACCGCTCGGGCCGCGAACTGCCGGTGTGGAACGGCTGCCGCCGCATCGGCGGTGAAGAGATCTTCCTGATGAACCCGGCTGTTCATGACAGTCTGGACGGCCGTTATTTCGGTCCGATCCCGATCAGCACCGTCATCGGCCGCGCGACACCGATCTACACCGACGAAGCCGGCGACGGCCGCTTCGTCTGGCGCGCCGCAACGCGCTGACCGCCACGATTCCGGCGGGCATGGCGCGCGCCGACTTTCACCCAACCCCCAGCATCGAGGAGACTTCCATGCCGCAGATCGGCCAGTTCACCCGCGAGACGACAGGCTTCGTCGGGCGCGTCCATACGCTCACCCTCTACCGCGAACTCACCATCGTGCCGGCCGAGCCGTCCGATGCCGAGAACGCGCCAGACTATCGCATCCACCACGGCGCCGACGACGGTCCGGAGATCGGCGCGGGCTGGAAACGCACCGGCGAACGCGCGGGCGAATACGTCTCACTGCTGATCGACGACCCCGCCTTGCCGCAGCCTATCCGCGCCAACCTGTTCCGCGATGACGACGGCGGGGCCGCCTGGTCGCTGCACTGGACGCGGCCAATCAAACGCAGCGAGCGGGAGTGATCCCATGCGCAATATCGTCAAGATCGCGCGAAGGTTTTTCCGTCAAAGCTCCATCCCTTTGTTCGCGAACAGGCCATCTCATCCCTTCGTCCCGCTCGACGATCTGTCGGCCGGCGCGCGCAGCGAAGGTCAAGGGCGATCGAAGATCGGCGCTGTGCGCGAACCCTTGACCGCAGCGAGCACGCTGGCAGGCTGGCGTCGTTGCGGAGACAGGATACCCGTCCGATCGGCGGTGCTTCTCCTGTCCGGGGTGCTCGCCGTCGCGATGCCGCTTCCCTGTCGGGCGCAGCCCGAGCCGGTGCAACGCCAATCCCAGACCGATCCATATGCTGCGCATATCGCCGAGGCGGCGCAGCGGTTCGGCATTCCGGCGGTGTGGATCAGGGCCGTGATGCGCGTCGAAAGCGCCAATGAGGTGCGGGCGATCTCGCCCAAGGGCGCGATGGGTCTGATGCAGATCATGCCGGCGACCTGGGCCGATTTGCGCGCCCGGCATCGGCTCGGCGGCGATCCCTATGATCCGCGC
Organism: Xanthobacter autotrophicus ATCC 700552; assembly: GCF_043194565.1. Taxonomy (GTDB): domain Bacteria; phylum Pseudomonadota; class Alphaproteobacteria; order Rhizobiales; family Xanthobacteraceae; genus Xanthobacter; species Xanthobacter autotrophicus_F. The sequence continues at coordinate 2,948 of NZ_JBAFVS010000010.1, forward strand.
GACAACATTCTGGCGGGCGCGGCGTATCTGCGCGAGTTGCATGACCGCTACGGATCGCCGGGGTTCCTCGCCGCCTACAATGCCGGTCCCGGTCGATACGAAGAGCATCTCGCGGGCCGTCCGTTACCCGCCGAGACCCGTGCTTATGTCGCCACGCTCGCCCCGCAGATCGGCGGCGGCGAGATCACCGGACCGGTCGCCGTCGTGTCGGCCGATCCTCGATCCTGGACCCGCGCGCCGCTGTTCATTGCACAGGCCGATCGCACATCGTCCGCCGATCCTGTGCAGTCGAATGACACTCCGGCTGCAACGCCCGTGCGCGATGTCCCGGCGGTCGCGCCGCAGTCGGGCGGCCTGTTCGTGGCCCGCGCAGAAACGGGAGGACCGCGATGAGCATGGCGGTTGGGTGTGCCCGGCGGTCTTTTCCAGTGTGCAGCTTGTATGGATCGGATCAGGCGGAATCAGGGTCAGGACGGGCAGAAGGGGCAGAGAGGCGGGAGGGCAAGATTAAAGCGGACGGCACCCCATGGGTCCGATCCGGGGGCCAAGTCTTTGTCTGCACACTGTTTGGGGCGGCACCGTCGCCGGGCCTGCATGGTGCCGCGAGGCGCGGTAAACCCGACATTTGCAGCGTTTTTGGCGGCACTCTCGACCTGCTTCGGCGCTTTTGGCTGGATTGCCGGCCATGAGCACCGACGACGACACCCGCTTTCGCCCGAAGTCAGGCCGCATCCGCTCCGATGCGTCGAAGGCGGGCCAGGCCAAGAGCTTTCTCACCAAGGTCAAGAAGATCGCCCGCCAGCATGGCGCGGCATCCGGGCGGGTCTCGCGCGGCGGCGGCGGAGCATCCGGCAAGCCCGGCCGCAACGGCAACGTCGCGTCCGGCCGGGGTGTCAAGCGCGGGCGCGGTGCGGCCTTCGTCCGATCCCGCAACCTGTCGAACGGCTGGAGCCATCGCCAGCCCGGCAGCCGCCGCGTCATCGTCAAATCGCGCTCCGTCCGCGCCGCCGGCAGGAGCGGCAAGGCCGCCGCGCATTTGCGCTACATCCAGCGCGACGGCACCTCGCGCGACGGCGAGCGCGGCCGGCTCTACTCGGCCACCGAGGATCGCGCCGGCGGCGATGCCTTCCTCGATCGCGGCAAGGACGACCGTCACCAGTTCCGCTTCATCGTCTCGCCGGAAGATGCCACCGAGATCGAAGATCTGACCGGCCATACTCGCGACCTGATGCGCCAGCTCGAAGCCGACCTCGGGACCAAGCTCGATTGGGTCGCGGTCAACCACTTCAACACCGGCCATCCCCATGTCCATGTCATCGTCAACGGCCGCGACGATCTCGGCGAGGATCTGGTCATCAACGGCGACTATCTTGCCAACGGCGTGCGCGAGCGGGCGAGCGAGCTGGCGACGCTGGAACTCGGTCCCGTCACCGAGATCGAGCAGCGCCGCAAGCTGACCGCCGAGATCGACCAGGACCGCTTCACCCGGATCGACCGGGCGATGCTGAACGAGGCCGATGGCGGCGCGCTCGATCTGCGCCATGCGCCCGACGATCTGCGCGGCCAAGAGGATCGGACGCTTCGCCTTCGCCGTCTCGGCAAGCTGGAGAAGATGGGTCTCGCCGCCGAACAGTCCCCCGGCGTCTGGGAACTCAGAGACCGGCTGGAGCCGACGCTGCGCGAGATGGCCGAGCGCGGCGATATCGTGCGCACCATGCAGAAGGCGATGCGGGCCGAGGGCCACGACCGCGATCCAATGAGCTTCCAGATTCACGACACCGCGTCTGCGACGCCGATCGTCGGCCGCGTGATCGACAAGCATCTTTCCGACGAGTTGGGCGAGAAGCTGACACTGGTGATCGATGGCATCGACGGTCGCACGCATCACATCTCCGGCGTCGATCAGGCGAAGGTCGCGGACGCCCGGATCGGCAGCGTCATCGAGATCGGCGCGAGCGACGCCGGTCCCCGCCCGGCTGACCGCGCCATCGCCGGCATTGCGGAGGATGGCATCTATCGGCCGAGCCGCCATCTGGAGCAGGCCCGCTTCGACGGCAGTGTGCCAGGTGGCGATTATGATGGGTTCGTCGATGCCCATGTGCGTCGGCTGGAGGCGTTGCGCCGCGCCGGCGTCGTCGAGCGCATCGACGCCGACCAGTGGCGCATCCCGCAGGACTTCGAGACGCGCGCCGCCGCCCATGACGCTGGCCGAGGTCGCCAGCTCAACATCCGTGTCCTCTCGACCTTCGATCTGGAACAGCAGATCACGGCGGACGGTGCGACCTGGCTGGACCGCAGGCTGGTCGGGCGTGGTCCGTCCGAAATCGCACCGGCGGGGTTTGGACAGGAGGTCAGCCAGGCGATGGACCGCCGCCGCGATCGCTTGATCGAACAGGGCGACGCCACGCGCCAGCAGAACGGGCGCGTCCTCTACCGCCGCGATCTTCTATCGACGTTGGAGACGCGCGAGGTCGCCCGCGCCGGGGCGGAGTTGGCGGCGACAAAGCCGATGCCGTTCCGGGCGGCTGGCGACAGTGAGACGGTCAACGGCACCTTCACCGGGACGGTCCAGCTCACCAGCGGAAAGTTCGCCATCGTCGAGAAGAGCCGCGAGTTTACGCTTGTGCCGTGGCGGCCGGTGATCGACCGCCAACTCGGCAAAGAGGTGACGGGCATCGTGCAGGGCGGGTCAGTATCGTGGCAATTGGGGCGGCCGAGGGGATTGGGCCTGTAGAGGCGGCACCGAGGCATTGCCGGCCGAGTGTGCGTCAATCACGCTCTGCTTCAGACGACGAAACCATCAACTGCTTCAACCACTGGGCTGGTGTGTTCGCTCCAGCCTTAGCGGTGATCGCGCCGATGCGAACGGCTGGTGGAATATAGGCGGTCTTAGCCTCCACAAGCTGACCTGCCCGAAGCGCGCTGGCGACCAGACGTCGCGGCAGCAATGCCGTCATGTCCGTCTCCAGTACGATTTCCCGCGCGGTATGCACATCCGGAGCCCAAAGCGACGGCGCGGGCATAGTCTCCAGTCCCTGCATGTAGACCTCGCTCCAGCCTACCGGACGCTTAAGGCCTGAACCATCGAGGGTGGAGTCCTCGCCGTTCCACGGGTCCAGCGCCGAGACAGCAATGCGGGAAAGCATCGACAGCTTTCCGATCGAAAGTCCTTGCTTAGCTGCGGGGTGTTTTCCCCGAACCACCCAGACGGCGGTCTCTTCGAAAAGCGCGTCATACGTAAAGCGTGGTGGAACTTCCTCGTATGCGCAGACCACGACATCGACCATGCCTTGATCGAGCGCTTCGGCCAGCCCGGGCCCCGGCGCTCTGATGCGTAGCTTCGATCCCGGAGATGCTTCGCGCAATGCTGCGGCGACTTTGGGCAACAGAACGGAGCAGCCATAGGCGCTAGCGACGACGACGAACTCACGTCCCGATGTGGCTGGATCAAAGGGCGTAAAGGACACAGCCCGCTCCAGGTCCTCCATTGCGCGGCGCACCAGCGGCGCCATTTCCAGCGCTCGCGGTGTCGGACGCAGGCTCGCGCTGCCTCGAATGAACAGAGGATCACCCAACCGGTCGCGAAGGCGGCTGAGTGCGTGGCTGACTGCCGAGGGGCTGAGGTTCAGGCGCTCGCCCGCGCGCGTAGCATTCCCCTCATCCATCAAGACCACGAAGACTCGGAGAAGATTCAGGTCCAGAGCCATGAACTGCATATCATTCACACCAACTCTGAAAACATATCATTTCATTCATATCACATCGTCGGGTTAAATAAACCGGGAAAGGAGTTCCTGATGTCGAAAACAATTGCCGTGGTGGGCGCTGGGCCCGGAATAGGAATGGCAGTAGCCGAGCGCTTCGGCCGCGAGGGCTTCAATGTCGCGTTGCTGGCGCGGAACCCCACTGCTCTGGCTGGCCATGCCAGCAATCTCAAAGACATCGGCGTGGGGGCGGCGGCATTCCCGACCGACGTGCTCGACAGAGTCGCTCTGGCAAACTCTATTGACGAAGTAATCTCGCGTTTTGGTTCCGTTGATGTTCTGGAATACGGACCAACCCCGTCTCCTGCGAGCATGCGCCTGCCGAGAGACACCGATGTTGAGAATGAACAATTCCATCTCAACCTTCAGGTACTCGGCGCCATTGCTGCAGTACGCGCGGTCCTACCCGCCATGCTGGAGCGGGAAACCGGAACCCTTCTCTTCACTACAGCGGCATCAGCTCAGCATCCCGCCCCTATCACCGGGAGCTTCGGCATCGCGGCGGGTGCGCTTTTGAACTATGTCCGCCTGCTCAACAAAGACCTTGCCGCCAATGGCGTACACGCCGGTCTGGTGTCCGTGGCGGGGCTGGTGGTGCCTCCCGGTAAGACCGCCGCAGACAACGCATCGGATTTTCCGCCCGGCATCCCTCTTGTTGCAGCGGAAGATGTGGCCGAGCTGCATTGGCGCATGCACCGCGACAGAGACCAAGTCGAAGTCTTCGCAGGCGACATCGACGTGCTGCTAGCCAACAAGCAACTTTATTGAGTCTTGGAACAGGAAGCGCAGATATGAAGTACAGATATTTCGGCCGAGGGACCGGCATCAAGGCATCTCCTTTGATCCTCGGATGCGGTATGCTCGGAAACGTCTCGGGTTATGGATCTCCCCCCGATGAGGCCAAGGCGATTCTGACCGATTTTGTTGTCGCCGGAGGCAATTTCATCGACACGTCGGATGCTTATCAATTTGGGCAATCTGAAACGCTCATCGGCGAGTTTATTTCGTCGTGCCGGGACGACTACATCATCTCGTCCAAATACAGCCGCACGGCGTCGCAGAAACCCTCGGTCGCCGCGCAAGGGTCGCATCGAAAAGCGATGGTACAGTCAGTCGAAGCCAGCCTTAGGCGTCTGAATACCGATCGGATCGACATCTACCTCGCGCACATGGACGATGGCGCGACCCCGATTGAAGAGGTGGTACGCGGTTTTGAAGACCTCGTTTCGGCTGGAAAGATTATCTTCGGCGGCTTCTCCAACACCCCAGCCTGGCGCGTCGCGAAAGCTGCGACCGTCGCGGATATGAGGGGATGGGCTCCGCTCGGCGCGGTTCAACTCGAATATAGCCTGCTGCAACGAACGCCGGAGCGGGAGCTTCTGCCAATGGCCGATGAATTTGGTCTCGCCGTGATGGGCTATTCACCTCTGGCTGGAGGCGTTCTGACCGGCAAATATCGCAAAGGCGAGGAAGGCCGCGCCACAGCATTCAAGGGAGCGATATCGCATAACGATGCCGGATTGAGCGCGAAGGTCATCGACATTCTCGTGGAAGCTTCCGAGCAGCTTGGAGCATCGCCAGGACAGATCGCCATAGCATGGGCGATATCCAAAGGCGTCTTTCCGATCATCGGACCGCGAAGCGCAGCACAGCTAGAGGATAATCTCGGTGCGGCATCAATCAGCCTTGATAACGAAACCATCAAGCGGCTGGACGCAGCCAGTGAGATCGCACTGGGCTATCCGCATGAACTTCTAGCCAGCATCCGGCAGCCCTAAACACTTGGTTCTGATCGTCTTAGCGGGTGTCAGTGAGGCAGCCTAGTTATGCGTCGACTTTCCTCACCCAAAGGTAACGACCAAAGGCCGCGGCGATTGACTGAGGCGCGTTCACCTTTGGGTTCGCGCATTCCACTGGCATCGTTGATCCAAACCTTGGCCGTTGCAGAGCATTTGAACTTTCGTCACGCCGCTAATACGCTCGGCGTGAGCCAATCCTGCGTCAGCACCCGCGTGAAATTGTTGGAGCAGGATCTGGGCATCCTGCTGTTCGAACGCCTACCGCGCGGCGTGCGGTTAACGGAGGCGGGACGGCATTTTGTCGACCAGGTGGCGGTCGGCATCGGTCACCTCGACCATGCGGTCAAAACGGCTGGCCTGCTTGCGCGCGGCGAACACGGCCGTCTGCGCATCGGCGCCAACGCCCTGATCTCCAATGGCTTCCTCGCCGATCTCCTGAACCGTTACCGGGGGCTCTACCCCGGCGTTGAAATGGAGATCGCCGAGCGCAGGGTGGGCGAGGCGGTGAAGCAGGTGCGTGACGGGAATCTCGATGTCGCCTTTGTGCTGGGAACGCCGGCCATACCGGACTGTCATTCAAAGCCGATATGGACCGAACAGACCATGATCGCATTGCCGGCGACGCATCCGCTTGCCCACGGAGAAAGCGTCGCCTGGGTCGAGCTTTCGGCAGAGACCTTTCTGGTCCGCTACGGCGGAACAGGCCCGCAGCTTCACGACCTCATCCTGCAGCGGCTCGCCGAGCGCTGGCCGCGACCGTCCATCCAACGCTTCGACGTGGACCGGCTGACGCTGATATCGATGGTCGAGCAGGGCTACGGTGTGACGCTGGTCCCGGAGGCGACGGCGCAGATCCGATTTCCGGGCGTGGTCTTCCTGCCGATTATCGACGAGCACAAGCCCGCTGTCTTCTCGGCGGTGTGGTCGCCGAACAACCGCGCCGTGGCGCTCCGCGATTTGCTCGACCTCGCCAAGGAAGCCCGTCGCTCAAGCCCGCACGCCTGAAGCCTTGAGCAAATCTCCAGGCTCAACACCATGCGCTTCGGCAATCTACCCAACAACAGTGACGCTGGCGGATACGTCGGCGCGTTCGACCGCCCCGACGTAGCGGGCGCTCAAACCCGGGCGATCCGCCAATTCCTCCTGCGTCAGTTGCTTGTCATGACCCGCGACCGACCGATTCAATCCGCGACAGTATTTCAGCGGCGGACACTTCAAGCGCAGCCGCAATATCTACGAACTCGATAACATCAATCCGTCGCTCTCCGTTCTCATACTTGGCGACGAAGGACTGCGGCTTGTTCAGCCGCTCGGCAAGTTCCGCCTGCGTCAGATTTCTGTCCTTGCGTGCTGCCGAGAGAAGCGTCTGAAGAAGTTGTTGGCGGGGCGCGCGCAAGGTTTTCTGCATTCGGACGGCTCTCCATTGAAAAAGGGGAGCAGTTCCGATAATCCTGATCTGGGATTATCCCATTTCAGGATTATTGTTTCCGTGGGTCCGAGGGAGGACCAGATGCGCGTCAAACCCGAACTCGATCCTGACGTTGATGACCTGGCCCCGGCGGCGGCGGACGTAACCCTCTATGACGAGGCGCATTTCGTCACCTATTTGCGCCTGCTGGACGCCGAGACCGACGGTGCGGACTGGGCGGAGGTGGCGAGGATCGTCCTGCATCGCGATCCGCTGGCAGAGCGAGACCGAACGAAGGCGTGCTGGGAAAGCCATCTCGCCCGCGCACAGTGGATGACGAAGATCGGCTACCGGCGCATTCTGGAACAGGCCGTCGAGGAAGCCCGCAACACGCGGCACTGACCCGTCCGATTTCTACGCCATGGTATCCGGCAGTACGCTCGCTGTTCTTTCCTGTTGCCTATCGCGAAACCGCCTATTCTCTGATCGGCTCCGTCTCTTTTGCTGATCGGAGCGTGTATGTCGGGAAGCCGTGTCCTCTGGGGCCAGATCACCATCGTCGTCGCCATCGTGCTGGCGACGATCTGGGGCGCGACCGAGTGGACGGCTTGGCGGCTCGGCTTCCAAGGGCAACTCGGGACGCCATGGTTCGAGCTGGGCGGCTGGCCGGTCTACTATCCGCCGGCCTTCTTCTGGTGGTGGTATGCCTACGATGCCTATGCACCGGCGATCTTCATCGAAGGGGCGGTCATCGCCGCGTCGGGCGGCTTTCTCTCCATCGCCGTCGCCATCACCCTATCGATCATCCGGGCGCGTGAGGCGAAGAACGTCGCCACCTACGGCTCGGCGCGATGGGCCTCTCCCGAGGAGGTGAAGGCGGCCGGGCTGCTCGGCCCCGACGGCGTGGTGCTTGGCAGATTGGACCGCGACTATCTCCGCCATGACGGTCCGGAGCATGTGCTGTGCTTCGCGCCGACCCGTTCAGGCAAGGGCGTCGGCCTCGTGGTGCCGACGCTGCTGACCTGGCCGGGCAGCGTGATCGTCCATGATATCAAGGGCGAGAACTGGGGTCTGACGGCGGGGTTCCGCGCCAGGCACGGCCGCGTCCTGCTGTTCGACCCGACCGACGCGAAGTCCTCGGCCTACAATCCACTGCTGGAAGTGCGGCGCGGCGATTGGGAAGTCCGCGACGTCCAGAACATCGCCGACATCCTGGTCGATCCCGAAGGCGCGCTCGACAAGCGGAACCATTGGGAAAAGACCAGCCATTCGCTGCTGGTCGGCGTGATCCTGCATGTCCTCTATGCCGAAGCCGACAAGACGCTGGCCGGCGTTGCCAACTTCCTCTCCGATCCGAAGCGCCCCATGGAGGCGACGCTGCGCGCCATGATGTCCACGCCACATTTGGGCGAAGCGGGCGTCCACCCCGTCATCGCCTCATCGGCGCGCGAACTGCTCAACAAATCCGACAACGAGCGCTCCGGCGTGCTGTCCACCGCCATGTCCTTCCTCGGCCTCTATCGCGATCCCGTGGTGGCGAAGGTGACGGCGCGCTGCGACTGGCGCATCGCCGATCTCGTCTCGGGCAAGCGGCCCGTCAGCCTCTACCTCGTCGTGCCGCCCTCCGACATCGCCCGCACCAAGCCGCTGATCCGCCTGATCCTCAATCAGGTCGGGCGGCGATTGACCGAGGAATTGAACGCCGCCAACCGCCATCGGCTGCTGCTGATGCTGGACGAGTTTCCGGCGCTGGGACGGCTCGACTTCTTCGAGTCGGCGTTGGCCTTCATGGCCGGCTACGGCATCAAGAGTTTCTTGATCGCGCAGAGCCTCAACCAGATCGAGAAGGCTTACGGCGCAAACAATTCGGTGCTCGACAATTGCCATGTCCGCGTCGCCTTCGCCACCAACGACGAGCGCACCGCCAAGCGCGTTTCGGACTCGCTGGGCACCGCGACCGAGATGCGTGATTCCACCAACTATGCCGGCCATCGATTGTCGCCCTGGCTCGGCCATCTCATGGTGTCGCGACAAGAGACGGCCCGACCGCTGCTGACGCCCGGCGAAGTGATGCAACTTCCGCCCACCGACGAACTGCTGCTGGTCGCGGGCGTGCCGCCGATCCGGGCGAGGAAGGCGCGCTATTACGAGGACGCCCGTTTCAAGGAGCGGTTGCTGCCACCGCCGGACCTGTCCGCCGGGGCCAAGGTTTCGAAAGCGCCATCGGGTGATGAATGGTCGGCGCTGAGGATACCGACACCTGCCGCATCATCCACGCCGCCCGTACCGACGACGCCCGACGCCACTGCCACCGATCCCGCCAATGCCGGTATCCGCCGCGAGCCGGAACTGCCCGAGCATGAGGAGATCGTTCCCGACGAACGTCCGGTAGTCGGCGAGTTCGACGTGCTCGACGACGAGCCGGACGTGGACGCTGCCAAAGCCCGCACCATCCGCCAGCAGGTCACGTCCGTCGCCCGCCAGGCGACCATGGACCCCGCCGATGGCATCGAAATGTAAGGAGTCGTCGCCATGCAGACCAAAACCCGCATGAATGTCTATTTCGAGCCGGACCTGTTGAAGAAGGTCGAGGCGCTGGCGTTGCGCCGCAACGTCTCCAAGTCTGCCGTGATCGAAGCGGCCGTCGCGTCCTTCCTGTCGGCCGATGCTTCCGAACGGCTGGAAGCGGTGTTCGCCCGGCGCATGGACAAGCTCGGCCGACAGGTTGACGGACTGGACGAGGATCTCGCCATCCTCGGCGAGACGCTTTCGCTGTTCATCCGCTTCTGGCTGACCGTGACCCCACCATTGCCCGACAGCGCCCAGGCGTCGGCTCGCGCAAAGGGCGCAGAGAGGTTCGACGGATTCCTGCAATCGCTCGGCCGCAGGCTCGCGACCGGCGATCTATTCTTGAAGGAGCTGTCGCGTGACATCGACTCCGCACGAAATGGCGGCGCTGAAACCGACTAAAACAGGTCGAGTGAAACACCCGTCAAATATTCAATCCCGCCGATTTCCGCCTTTTCTTCGCCATAGCCGCACGCTGCTAGATACTTGTTGAATCGGCCCAACTTACGGCTCTTTTAATCATCCCCGTCCGGGGAGCATCTGTGTTGCCCCCGGCTAGATCGGGGATCAGATGGCGGTATCGCAGCAGAATTCGGAGAGCTTGACGCGCGGCGCGCGGATGCTGCGCACGGCGCTCGGCCCCGCCATTGCGCGATTTCTGGAAGACCCCACCGTCGTCGAAGTGATGCTGAACCCGGACGGGCGGCTGTGGATCGACCGGCTGTCGGAAGGCCTGTCCGATACGGGTGAGCGACTGTCGCCCGCCGATGGCGAGCGGATCGTGCGTCTGGTCGCGCATCATGTCGGCGCGGAGGTTCACGCTGGCGCACCCCGCGTCTCGGCGGAGTTGCCCGAAACCGGCGAACGGTTCGAGGGGCTATTGCCGCCCGTCGTGGCCGCGCCTGCCTTCGCGATCCGCAAGCCCGCCGTCGCCGTGTTCTCGCTCGACGACTATGTCGCCGCCGGGATCATGTCGGCGGCGCAGGCCGAGGCGTTGCGTTCAGCCGTCGCGTCACGCGCCAACATCCTCGTCGCCGGCGGCACGTCCACCGGCAAGACGACGCTGACCAACGCGCTCTTGGCCGAAGTCGCAAAGACCGCCGATCGCGTCATCATCATCGAAGATACGCGCGAGCTGCAATGCGCAGCACCCAACCTCGTCGCGATGCGCACCAAGGATGGTGTCGCCTCGCTGTCCGATCTCGTCCGCTCCTCACTGCGGCTACGCCCCGACCGCATCCCGATCGGTGAAGTGCGCGGCCCGGAAGCGCTCGACTTGTTGAAGGCGTGGGGCACCGGCCATCCCGGCGGCGTCGGCACCATCCACGCCGGCAGCGCCATCGGCGCGCTGCGGCGGATGGAGCAGCTCATCCAGGAAGCTGTCGTCACCGTGCCGCGCGCGCTGATCGCCGAGACCATCGACCTCGTGGCGGTCCTCGCCGGGCGCGGATCGTCCCGCCGGCTTATCGAACTCGCCCGCGTCGAGGGTCTCGGTCCCGACGGCGATTACCGCGTCGTGCCTGCCGTCAGCGACGGCAGCGACATCGAGTCCTTCCCCAACCCCAGCCCCACAGGAGTTCCCGCATGATCCGCACGCTTTCGCGCGGCTGCCGCCGCATGGCGATGGCCGCCGCCACCGTTTCCCTCAGCCTCATGTTGGCGCCCGCCGCCTACGCCTCCGGTTCGTCGATGCCGTGGGAAGCCCCGCTGCAATCCATCCTCCAGTCGATCGAAGGCCCGGTCGCCAAGATCATCGCGGTGATCGTCATCATCTCGACCGGCCTGGCGCTGGCCTTCGGCGATACGTCCGGCGGCTTCCGCCGGCTGATCCAGATCGTTTTCGGCCTGTCGATCGCGTTTGCCGCGTCCAGCTTCTTCCTGTCGTTCTTCTCGTTCGGCGGCGGGGCGCTGGTCTGATGGCCTCGCTGCCTGACAACGCCGGCGAAGTGCCGGGTTATTCCGTGCCGGTCCACCGGGCGCTGACCGAGCATATCCTGCTCGGCGGCGCGCCGCGTGGCCTCGCCATCCTCAACGGCACGCTGGCGGCGGCGCTTGGCCTGGGCCTGCGCCTCTGGCTGGTCGGCCTCGCCATCTGGGCGGTCGGCCATCTCGCCGCCGTCTGGGCGGCGAAGCGCGATCCGATGTTCGTCGATGTGGTGCGCCGCCATCTGCGCATCCCCGGCCATCTTGGCGTTTGAGGAGGCCGATCCCATGATGAACCTGGCTGAATATCGCCGCACTGCTACCCGTCTCGCCGACTTCTTGCCCTGGGTCGCACTCGTGGGCGAAGGCGTCGTCCTCAACAAGGACGGCAGCTTCCAGCGCACCGCGCGCTTCCGCGGTCCCGACCTCGACAGTGCCGTGCCCGCCGAACTGGTCGCGGTCGCTGGGCGGCTCAACAATGCCTTCCGCCGCCTGGGATCGGGGTGGGCGATCTTCGTCGAGGCCCAGCGCCATGAGGCTGCGTCCTATCCCGCCAGCCGTTTTCCCGACACCGCTTCGGCGCTGGTCGATGCCGAGCGTAAGGCCGACTTCGAGGAGGCCGGCTCGCACTATGAATCCAGCTATTTTCTGACCTTCACCTATCTACCGCCCGCCGAGGACGCGGCACGGGCCGAGACCTGGCTGTACGAGGGCCGCGAGCAATCCGGCGTCGATGGCTGCGAGATGCTCACCGTCTTCGTCGATCGCACCGACCGCGTGCTGCAACTGGTGGACGGCTTCATGCCGGAATGCGTCTGGCTCGATGATGCCGAGACGCTGACCTACCTGCATTCCTGTGTTTCGACCAACCGGCACCGCGTTCGCGTGCCCGAGACGCCGATGTATCTCGACGCGCTCGTCGCCGACCAGCCGCTCACCGGCGGGCTGGAGCCGCGCTTGGGTTCGACGCATCTGCGCGTGCTGACCATCGTCGGCTTCCCGTCCGCGACCACGCCCGGTCTGCTCGACGAGCTGAACCGGCTGGCCTTTCCCTATCGCTGGTCCACCCGCGCCATCCTGCTCGACAAGACCGACGCCACCAAGCTGCTGACCAAGATCCGGCGGCAATGGTTCGCCAAGCGCAAGTCGATCGCCGCCATACTGAAAGAGGTGATGACCAACGAGGCGTCCGCGCTCGTTGACACGGATGCATCGAACAAGGCGGCCGACGCCGACATAGCCCTGCAGGAACTCGGCGCGGACTATGCCGGTATCGCCTATGTCACCGCGACCGTTACCGTCTGGGACGATGATCCGCGTCTCGCCGACGAGAAGCTGCGACTGACGGAAAAAATCGTCCAGGGCCGCGATTTCACGGCAATGGCCGAGACGATCAATGCGGCCGATGCCTGGCTGGGCTCGCTACCCAGCCACGTCTACGCCAATGTCCGCCAGCCGCCCGTCAGCACATTGAACCTCGCCCACATGATCCCGCTCAGCGCGGTGTGGGCGGGTCCGGAACGGGACGAGCATTTTGCAGCGCCCCCACTGCTCTTCGGCAAGACCGAAGGCTCGACCCCGTTCCGGTTATCCCTTCACGTCGGCGATGTCGGCCATACGCTCGTCGTCGGCCCGACCGGCGCCGGCAAATCCGTGCTGCTGGCGCTGATGGCGCTTCAGTTCAGGCGCTACCCGAAAGCGCAGGTCTTCGCCTTCGACTTCGGCGGCAGTATCCGCGCTGCCGCGCTGGCGATGGGCGGCGACTGGCACGATCTCGGTGGCGGACTGAGCGACGGCAGCGACGAGAGCGTGTCGCTCCAGCCGCTGGCCCGCATCCATGATGTCCCCGAGCGTGCCTGGGCCGCCGACTGGATCGTGGGGATTCTGACGCGCGAAGGCGTCGCCATCACCCCGGAGGTGAAGGAATACATCTGGACGGCGCTGACATCGCTCGCCAGCGCGCCGGTCAGCGAACGAACCATCACCGGCCTCGCGGTCCTACTTCAATCCAATGACCTGAAGCAGGCGCTCCGCCCTTACTGCGTCGGCGGTGCCCATGGACGCTTGCTCGATGCCGAGGCCGAATATCTCGGCTCCGCAACCGTTCAGGCCTTCGAGACCGAAGGACTCATCGGCACCGAGGCCGCGCCCGCCGTGCTGGCCTATCTGTTTCACCGCATCGGCGACCGGCTCGACGGATCGCCGACGCTTATCATCATCGACGAAGGCTGGCTCGCCCTCGACGACGAGGGTTTTGCCGGCCAACTCCGCGAATGGCTTAAGACGCTGCGCAAGAAGAACGCCAGCGTGATCTTTGCTACCCAATCGCTGTCCGACATTGATGGCAGCGCCATTGCGCCCGCCATCATCGAAAGCTGCCAGACCCGGCTCCTGCTCCCGAATGAGCGGGCGATCGAGCCGCAGATCACCGCGATCTATCGCCGCTTCGGTCTCAATGACCGCCAGATCGAGATCCTCGCGCGGGCCACTCCCAAGCGCGACTATTACTGCCAGTCGCGACGCGGCAACCGGCTGTTCGAGCTGGGTCTATCCGATGTGGCGCTGGCGCTCTGCGCCGCCTCGTCGAAGACCGACCAGACCGAGATTGCACAGCTTCTCGCCGAGCACGGCCGCGACGGCTTCTTCGCCGCCTGGCTGCGCCATCGCGGCGTCGCCTGGGCCGCCGACCTCATCCCCGACCTCACCAATATGGAGATCCTATCATGACGCTTCCTCGTGTCCGTCGCCGTTCCCGTGCGGCGTTTGTCGCCGCATCCATCCTGTCCATGCCGCTGGCGCTGTCACCGATCGTCACCACGCCGGCCGCCGCGCAGTGGATCGTCTACGATCCGACCAACTACGCGCAGAACGTCCTCACGGCGGCGCGAACGCTCCAGCAGGTTAATCAGCAGATCACCCAGCTTCAGAACGAAGCGACGATGCTGATCAATCAGGCCCGCAATCTGGCGAGCCTGCCGTACTCGTCGCTCAGCCAGCTTCAGCAGTCGATCGCCAAGACGCAGGCGCTTCTCAAGCAAGCGCAGAGCATCGCCTACGACGTCCAGAACATCGACCGGGCCTTCCAGACGACCTACGGCACGGCCTCGACCTCGGCGAGCAGCGCCACCCTGATCGCCGACGCCAAGACGCGCTGGCAGAACTCAGTCGCCGGTTTGCAGGACGCCATGCGAGTGCAGGCCACCGTCGTCGGCAATATCGACACCAACAGCACCCAGATGTCGGCGCTGGTCGGATCGAGTCAGTTCGCGACCGGTGCGCTTCAGGCGACGCAAGCCGGCAACCAGCTTCTCGCGCTTCAGGCCCAGCAGCTCGCCGATCTCACCGCCGTCGTTGCCGCCAACGGCCGGGCACAGGCGCTGACCGAAGCCGAGCGGGCGGCGGCGGCCGAACAGGGCCGCGAGCAGCGCCGCCGCTTCCTGACGCCGGGCACGGGCTACCAGCCCGGCAATGCGCAGATGTTCAACAACGGCAGCAACTGACCGGGAGAGACGCGCCATGGAAGGCAAGACGCTGGCCCGCATCGCTGCCGCCATCTTCGCTGGCGTCGCCATCACCGCAACCGCGATCGAGATGACGCGCGACGAGGAGGCACCGGTCAATCCGGCTACGGCCATGGTTGCACCAGCCGCGCCCGATCCGCTGCGCGAGGGGCAGCGCCGGTGCCAGCGTCTCGGTGAGGCCGGCGCGCGTGACGCCGAATGTCTGCGCGTCTGGGCCGAGAGCCGCGACCGCTTCCTTGGTCTCGACAGGTTGCCGCGACCCACGACCCCGCGATCCGCGCCGGCTGCCACCACGACCGACGATCCCGTCATGAAGCAGACCGTGCCGGCCGAGCCGAGCACGGCGGAGGAACGATAATATGGGCGGCACCGGCGTCATCGACCAGTTCCTGGCCGTCTTCACCCGCTACATCGACAGTGGCTTCGGCCTGCTGTCGGGCGAGGTCGCCTTCATCGCCACGACGCTGATCGTCATCGACGTGACGCTGGCGGCGCTATTCTGGTCGATGGGCGGCGATGACGACATCATCGGCCGGCTCATAAAGAAGACGCTGTTCGTCGGTGTCTTCGCCTACATCATCGGCAACTGGAACAACCTTGCCCGCATCGTCTTCGAGAGCTTTGCCGGTCTCGGCCTGAAGGCCAGCGGCACCGGCTTCACGACCGCCGATCTCCTTCGCCCCGGCAAGGTCGCGCAGGTCGGCCTCGACGCAGGACGGCCGCTGCTCGAATCCATCTCCGGCCTGATGGGCTGGATCTCCTTCTTCGAGAACTTCATCCAGATCGCCTGCCTGCTGTTTGCATGGGCGCTGGTGCTGCTCGCCTTCTTCATCCTTGCCATCCAGCTCTTCGTCACCCTGATCGAGTTCAAGCTGACGACGCTCGCCGGTTTCGTGCTCATCCCGTTCGGCCTGTTCGGCAAATCCGCCTTCATGGCCGAACGGGTGCTCGGCAACGTCATCTCGTCGGGCATCAAGGTCCTGGTGCTCGCGGTCATCATCGGCATTGGCTCGACGCTGTTCAGCCAGTTCACCGCAGGGTTCGGCGGGACAGCGCCGACGATCGACGACGCCATGGCGATCGTGCTCGCCGCGCTGTCGCTGCTGGGCCTTGGCATCTTCGGTCCCGGCATCGCCAATGGTCTCGTCTCCGGCGGTCCCCAGCTTGGCGCAGGTGCGGCGATCGGCACCGGCCTTGCCGCAGGCGGCATGGTGGCCGCCGGAGGGGCTGCGATCGGTGCGGTCGCGTCAAGCGGGGCCGCTCTGGCCGGAGGCGCTGCCGCTGCCGCGAGAGGCGGTGCGTCACTCGCGGGCGGCGCCACCGCCGCCTATCGCGCAGGTGGTGCATCGGGCGTCGCCAGCAGCGGCGCATCCAAGGCGGGAGCCGCCATCGCCAACCCGTTCAAGCGTGCCGCCGCGTCGATGAAGGACAGCTTCCAGGCGGGCGAACGGTCCGTCGCTGGCGAGACTGCATCCGCCGAGGGCGCTGACGCGCCGTCTGATTCTTCGTCGTCCGCCGCCAGCAACGGCCCGCCTGCCTGGGCCAAGCGCATGAAGCGCGGCCAGCAAGCCTCGCACGGCATTCAGGCCGCCGCCCATGCCGTCAAATCCGGCGACAGCCATGGCGGCGGCTCTTCCGTCAACCTCTCCGAAAGCGACCGCTGATGTTCAAACGACCCGCCACCCATTACGGCAAGACGCCGCAACCCGAGACACCGTATCAACGCGCCGCCCAGGTCTGGGACGACCGTATTGGCTCCGCACGCGTACAAGCCAGGAATTGGCGGCTGATGGCCTTCGGATCGCTGATCCTGTCGGCCGGACTGTCCAGCGCGCTGGTCTGGCAATCCGCCAACGGCTCGATCGTGCCGTGGGTGGTGCAGGTCGACAAGCTTGGGGCAGCACAGGCCGTCGCGCCGGCGCAAGCCGACTATCGCCCGACCGATCCGCAGATCGCCTGGCACCTCGCGCGGTTCATCGAGCAGGTTCGCAGCATTCCGGCCGATGCGATCATCGTGCGGCAAAACTGGCTTCGCGCCTACGAGTTCACCACCGATCGCGGGGCGATGGCGCTGAACGACTATGCCCGCGTCAACGACCCTTTCACCAAGGTCGGCAAGCAGCAGATCGCTGTCGAGGTGTCGTCCGTGATCCGAGCCTCACCCGACAGCTTCCGCGTCGCATGGGTCGAGCGCCGCTATCAGGACGGCTCGCTCGCCGAGACATCGCGCTGGACAGCGATCCTCACCATCGGCGTCGCGCCACCCCGCGACGCCGAAAAGCTCCGGGCCAATCCGCTCGGAATCTACGTCAACGCCATCAACTGGTCGAAGGAGCTTGGACAATGATCCGGCCGTCTCATCTGACCGCCGGACATCCGGCGAACCCTGTTCACGCCATTACGCCTGCACGGAGAGCCGGAAAGGCGGCTCTCCGCAAAGCCACATTCGCGGCCTTGCTGTTGTCCGCAACGGCGCTCGCCGGCTGCGCCACGACGCAAAAACCGCCCGAAATCGCCTATGACGATGCCGCGCCCGCCGTGCAGACCGTCGATCCGCCATCGCCCGTCACAGTCGTCGAGCTGCCGCGTCCATTGCCATTGCCCGGACAGATGAAGCCGGTGGAGGAATCCCGCCGGGCGCCCGAGCCGACCGATCCGACCGCCCGCGTTAATCAGGCCAACGCCGCCGCCCGCATCCAGCCCGTCCGCGACGGCTTCATCAACGCCATGCAGGTCTATCCATACACCGGCGGCGCGCTCTATCAGGTCTACACCGCCGTCGGCCAGATCACCGACATCGCGCTTCAGCCGGGCGAAACCCTCGTCGGCTCCGGCCCCGTCGCCGCCGGCGACACCGTGCGCTGGATCATCGGCGACACGCTCAGCGGCTCCGGTGCGACCCAACAGGTCCATATCCTGGTGAAGCCGACCCGCGCCGATCTGATGACCAACCTCATCATCAACACCAACCTGCGCACTTACCATATGGAGCTCCGCTCGACCGAGCGGACCTATATGGCGTCGGTGTCCTGGCAGTATCCGCAGGACCAGCTCATCGCACTGCGCCGCCAATACAGCCAGGCCGAAGCCGCGCAGCCCATCGCCAGCGGCGTCGATCTCGCCAACGTCAACTTCCGCTATGCGATCGACGGCGACCGAGCGCCGTGGCGGCCGTTGCGCGCGTTCGACGATGGCCGGCAGGTGTTCATCGAGTTCCCGCGCGGCATCGCCCAAGGCGAGATGCCGCCGCTGTTCGTCGTCGGTCCCGAGGGCAACACCTCCGAGCTGGTGAACTACCGGGTGCGCGGCCGGCATATGATCGTCGATCGGCTGTTCGCCGCCGCCGAACTGCGCTTCGGTACGGGTGACAACCAGAAGCGTGTCCGCATCACCCGCACTGACGGGAGGCCGGCATCGTGAGCGAGATCGATCCCGATAAGAGCGCCAAGCCAGGACCGACGCCGGACACGTCTGACGATGACGCCAAGCCACTGACCGGCGAGCCGGCTGCCCCGATGCGGCTTCGTGCCGAGCCACCCCGCGTCACTCGCTTGTCGCGGAAAGTTCTGGCCGGTCTCGGCCTGGTCGCCAGCGTCGGTATCGGCGGCGCGCTGATCTATGCGCTCCAGACCCGGGATGGCGGCGGCGGAAACACCGAACTCTATTCGACCGAGAACCGCGCGACCGCCGATGGCCTCGCTGGTCTCCCACGCGACTATACCGGCCCAGTCCTGGGGCCGGCTTTGCCGGGCGATCTCGGGCGGCCGATTCTCGATGCCCAGAACAAGGGCCAGCCCGTCCCCGCGCAGGGCATCGCCACCCCCACGCCGGGCCTCAGTGCCGAGGAGCAACGGCGGCTTCAGGAAATCGAAGCGGCGCGGACCGGCCGACTGTTCGCCTCGACCGAGACGCGCAGCGCCGCGTCACCGGCGACCACGACCGCCAATGCCACAGCGCCCCTGCCGGACCTGACCAGCCTCGGTCTCGCCCCGCAGCCGGCGACACCTTCGGCACAGGACCGCCAGCTTGCCTTCCTCAATCAGGCGGCCGACCGGCGCACCGTCGCGCCGGATCGTGTGGCCGCGCCGACGTCGCCGAACATCCTTCAGGCCGGCGCCGTTATCCCGGCTGCGCTCATCACCGGCATCCGCTCCGATCTGCCCGGACAGATCACCGCCCAGGTCACGGAGAATATTTACGACAGTCCGACCGGTCGCATCCTGCTCGTACCACAGGGCACACGACTGATCGGCCAGTATGACAATGGCGTCGGTTTCGGCCAGCGCCGTGTCCTGCTGGTCTGGAACCGGCTCATCATGCCCAATGGCCGCTCGATTGTTCTGGAGCGCCAGCCGGGCGCGGACGCCGAAGGCTATGCGGGGCTTGAGGATGGCGTCGACTATCATTGGGGCGAACTGTTCAAGGCTGCCGCCCTCTCGACGCTGCTCAGCATTGGCGCCAACACGGGATCGTCCAGTGACGAGAGCGATCTGCTCAGCGCCATCCGCGACGGCGCATCCGACAGCATCGGTCAGACCGGCCGGCAGATCGTCCAGCGCCAGCTCAACATCGCGCCGACGCTGACCATCAGGCCGGGTTTCCCGGTCCGGGTCATCGTCACCCGCGTACCTTTATGCCGAACTCGGCATAAAGGCACGTAAATGTCGCGCGACCGTACACTGGAACACCGTCTTGTCGTCGCCGGTTTCGACATAAGTCACGCGGTTCGACGCTAATCTAACCTACTCGATTGCCGGCGCGAAAAGCTCCGCGTGTGTGATGCACCAGAGTGCTCATGCCCTTGGTGCGGCGGCGGCGCCAGCGCCGATGAGGGCTGCTGCTGCGCCAACGACCACCTCATTTCCGCCGCAAGCTCCTCTTGACCTCGGGGAACTGGTTCTTCATTGTGTTCTTTATTTGTTCTATATTTCGCGGCGAAGAGTTAGGGGCTCGATCGACCTCAGGCGGCCGATCTTGAAAAGTGTCAGAAAACCGCGTATGTTTCTGACAGGAGAATGGCCATGCAACGCTTGACCGAACAGATTCTAACGCATGCGAAAGGGTTGCCAGAGGGCACTCCGGTTGCGGCTAAAAGTTTGCTCCACCTCGGCAACCGCGCCGCGGTGGATCAGGCCCTGTCGCGCCTGAGCGAGAGGGGCCATCTGATCCGGGCGGGTCGCGGCGTCTATCTTTTGCCGGTCACGAGCCGGTTCGGCACGCGGTCTCCCTCCGTGGAGCAGGCGGTCGAGGCGCTGGCCAGCCAGCGGGGAGAGACTATCGTCCCCAGTGGCGCCGCTGCGGCCAACACTTTGGGTCTTACGACACAGGTGCCGGTCCGGTCGGTCTATCTGACCTCCGGCCGTACCCGGAAGATGAACCTCGGCAAACAGGTCGTCGAGCTTCGCCACGCCCCGCGCTGGCAGCTCGCCATGGCGCATCAACCTGCCGGCGAAGCGGTACGCGCGCTGGCCTGGCTTGGGCCGGAGAAGGCCGAGGCCGCCCTCCTGACCTTGAAACGCAAACTCCCGCCGGGCGCCTTCAGCGAGCTGGTCGCGGTAGCGCCGCAGCTCCCAACTTGGCTGGCGCGCAGCGTGGGCAAGGCCGCATATGGCTGATCCATTTCTCCACCTTCAGGTCGAGGATCGACGCGAGGCGCTCGGCGTCGCTGCCGATCGGTCGGGCCGGCCGGCGCATCTGCTGGAGAAGGACGTATGGGTCGTCTGGGCGCTCGCCACCCTTTACGGTTCGGCGCTTGGGGAACATCTGGTTTTCAAGGGCGGCACATCGCTGTCTAAAGCCTATCAGGTCATCCGGCGGTTTTCCGAGGACGTCGATCTGACCTACGACATCCGGGCGATTGCCCCCGACCTAGTGGGCGAAAACGGCGAAGCGTTGCCGAAGACCCGGAGCGAGGAAAAACGCTGGTCCAGCGAGGTGCGCAAGCGCCTGCCCGAGTGGGTTGAAGGGAGCGTTCAGCCGATCATCGCACAGGCGCTCGCTACTGAAGCTTTGGCAGCCACCATCCGCGTCAAAGGCGAGAAGCTATTCATCGACTACGAAGCGGCGACGGCCGGCTCCGGATATGTGGCGCCAAGCGTGATGCTCGAATTCGGAGCACGATCGACGGGTGAGCCCGCGAGTGTGCGCGACATCGCCTGCGATGCATCCGGCCTGATCGAGGGCGTGACCTTCCCCACGGCTCGTCCCCGCGTGATGCATGCGGAGCGAACCTTTTGGGAGAAGGCGACGGCTATCCACGTCTTCTGCCTGCAGGAGCGGCTGCGTGGCGATCGCTTTGCTCGTCACTGGCACGATGTCGCGCGATTGGACGAAGCTGGTTTTGCTGCGTCCGCCTTCGCTGATCGCGACCTGGCGAACGCAGTGGCGCGCCACAAGACCATGTTTTTCGCCGAGAAGGCGTCCGATCGGACACCCATCGATTACGAGGCGGCCGTCAACGGCGGTCTGCGGCTTGTGCCCGCAGGCGATGGTCTGAAGGCGCTTGAAGAGGACTACGCCCGCATGGTCGACGACGGGCTTCTTCTGGAAGACGCCGAGCCTTTCGACGCGCTGATGGCGCGATGTGCCGATGTCGCTGAGCGAGCCAATCGCGTCCGCGAATAGAAAAAGCTGGGGGGACGGCACCGTGCGAATTTCGCGGATCAAAATTACAAACTTCGCCAACTTCTCGGACCTCGACGTGGAGACTGGCGACAGCATCGTCATCGTCGGCGAGAACAAGGTCGGTAAGAGCAACTTCGTCCGCGCCCTGCAACTGATCCTCGACCCCGGCCTGTCCGAGCGCGACCGCCAACTTGGGCTTGAACATTTCTGGGACGGGCTCGGGGAGGATAAGCTCGGAGAGACTGTCGAGATCTCTGTCGAACTGACCGACTTCACCGACGATCCGCGGTTGATGGCCCATCTGGGCGATTGCGTGGTGGACCCAGGTCCGCCGATGGTCGCGCGCCTGACCTACCGCTTCCAACCGAAAGCTAATCTCGGACGCGATCCGGAGAGCTTGGCCGACTACGAGTATATCATTTTCGGCGGCGACGATCCGGAGATGTCCATCGGCTCTTCGTTGCGCCGGATGCTGCCGCTCGACGTGCAGGTCGCGCTGCGCGATGCCGAGAAGGATTTGGCGAGCTGGCGCAATTCACCGCTCAGGCCGTTGATCGAGCAACTGGCGACCTCGCTTGACGAGGACGCGCGGGACGAAATCCAGGAGCTGGTTAGCGAAGCGCAGGCTGATCTGGTGGGCCGCGCCGAGGTGGTCGCTACGGCGCAACGGATAGGCGAGCGTCTGATTGCGATCGCCGGCGAGCAGCACGCGGTCCCATTGACGCTCGGTCTCGCGCCGACACGGGTAGATGCGCTGCTGCGCAGTTTGCGCTTGCTGATCGACAATGGCGCCCGCGGTATTGGGGACGCCAGCCTGGGCACGGCGAACCTGATCTTCCTGGCGCTGAAGAGCCTCGAACTCGACCGGCTCGTCACAGACGGCGAGCGGGACCATACGTTCTTCGTGGTCGAGGAGCCCGAAGCCCATCTTCACCCACATGTGCAACGGCTCGTCTATCGTTATTTCCTCGGCAATACCGGGAATGCCGAGGAGGATACGCCGCCGCTCACGACAATCCTGACGACGCACTCACCGCATATCGCCAGCGTCACCCCCATCCGTTCGATCGTGCTGCTGCGCCATGATGTCAGCGAAGAGACGACGATAGCGGTTTCAACCGCGAAGGCGCCGCTTACACAGCGAGACGAGGCGGACCTCCAGCGCTACATCGACGTCAGCCGCGGCGAAATCTTCTTCGCGCGTGGTGTGATTTTGGTGGAGGGCGATGCCGAGCGGTTCCTCGTCCCCGCCTTTGCGGAGGTGCTGGACATCCCGCTCGACATGTTGGGCATCACGGTGTGCTCGGTGAGCGGCACGAACTTCACTCCCTATGTGAAGCTGTTGGGACCGCAGGGCCTCAACATCCCGCACGTCATCCTGACGGATCGCGATCCGAACGGCACCAAGCCGCCGCTCGTGAGGCGTCGGCTGATTAATGTACTGCGGCTTGTCGAAGACGGGGTGAACTATACGCCGCTCAACGCCGATGCCGTGATCGCTCGCGCCGAGCCGTTCGGCTATTTCGTCAACAGCAACACCCTTGAGCCGGAGCTTTTTACCGGCGGACTTGCCGAGGCGATGCAGGAGGTCATTGAAGAGGAGCTATCCATCAGCGAGGAGACACGCGAAGAGCTCCAGGGATGGGTTGATGACACCGACGATCTCGACGAGGAGCACCTGATCAAGCTCATCGAGCGGATTGGAAAAGGGCGCTTCGCACAGGCCCTCGCTCCCCATGTCAGCGACGAGACGTGCCCGGATTACATTCGGCAAGCGTTGGAGCATATCCGCGATGCCGTTTCGTAGCGTCAGCGCCGCCTATCTCGCCCAGGCGGCCGATCTCGCTGGCAATCCGGGCCAGCAGGCGGCTTACGATTCGACCGGACATTGCGTTGTCCTGGCGGGTCCAGGCAGCGGCAAGACGAAGACGTTGGTGCTAAAGCTGGCCCGGATCATGGCCGAAGACGTGCGAGCGCCGCGCGGCGCCGCCTGCATCACCTATAGCCAGGAATGCGCACGCGAGCTGACGCGACGCTTGGAACGACTGGGGCTGCGTGAAGCGCCTAACCTGTTCATCGGCACGGTTCACGGCTTCTGCTTGAGGCATCTCCTCATGCCTTATGCCCGTCTCGCCAATCTGCCCGTGCCGTTCCCGCTCGCCGTCGCAACCCAGCGGCAGAGCGATCAGGCGATGAAGCGGGTGGGCGATCGGCTCTTCGGTGTTGGGCATCCCAACAAGCCGATGGATCTCGGTCGCCATCGGCGGTCGATCCTCGATCGGGCCTCGATTGCCTGGACCAGCGAAGCGGAGCTGGCCGGATGGGCCGAAGAATATGAGGCCGAGTTGCGTGGAATGGGCCTGATTGACTTCGATGATCTCGTGATCTTCGGCCAACGGCTCGTGTCCGAGCATGACTGGGTGCTCCCCTTGCTGCAGGCGAAATTCCCGGTCCTGGCGGTCGATGAATATCAGGATCTCGGAGTGGCGCTGCACCGCATCGTCAAGCGCGTAGCCTTTGATGGCGGCGTCCGGCTTTTTGCCGTGGGAGACTCCGACCAGTCGATCTACGGCTTCACCGGCGCCGACGGTGCGCTGTTGCAGGAACTGGCCGAGCGGGATGACGTCGAGCGGGTCCAGCTCCAACTCAACTATCGTTCGGCCTCGCGAATTGTCAGCGCCTCTGAACTGGCGCTTGGGGAGGTGCGCGGCTACGTCTCGAACGATCCGGATCGGGAAGCAGTGATCGCGTTCGTCGAGCGCGACGATGGACTTGAAGGTCAGGCGGCGCACGCTGTGGCCGAAATAATCCCGGCAGCGCTAGCGGCCAAGCCCGGCCGCGCGCTAGGCGACATCGCCATCCTGTACCGGGATTACCGCACCGGCGACGTCGTCGCCGAGGCCGTGGCCGCTGCGGGGCTCGACTTCATCCGCGTCGATACTGCCGCGCCATATCGCAAGGTCGCGCTGACAAGCTGGATCGAGGACTGCGCGGCCTGGTGCGCTGACGGCTGGCGTGAGGGTCGGCCACAGTTGCGCGGATTGCTTGATCGGTGGCTTGGCTTTCACCGCACCCGCCTCGCAGAGGCTGAGGCCCGCCGCGAGGCTCATCGCCTGACTCGGCTCCTTTGGTCGCTGCGGGCGGACGATGGGTTGGCGCGGGGCTTCGTCGGCGCGCTGCGGGCGGGCATGCTCGATGCGCTAATGTCTGCGGAGCCAAGCCTCGCCGATCAGCGCGAACAGGTGGTGCGCATGTCCGCGGCGCTCGCCGTCGGCGGCGCGCTCGCTGATCTGGATCTGGCGAGCCTCGGTGGTCGCGACGGGTCGCCTCTCCACCTCAATTTGTTGACGCTGCACTCGGCAAAGGGCTGCGAATATGACGTCGTGATTATGGTGGGGCTCGATCTGGGCGGTTTGCCGTGGCGCAACGAGCTGCCGGCGGCGCGGCGCGAAAGCCGACGGCTGTTCTATGTTGGCCTGACGCGAGCCCGTGACGAGATCCACATGCTGTATTCCGGTTACGTCGATACCGGCCGCGGGCGAATGCATTGGGGGCGCTCGCCGTTCCTGAACGAGCTGGAAGCGCGAATGGAGGAGGCCGAGGGCGAGTAATCTATGCTGTCATTCCGTGAAGCCCAGGCTGTCGAAGACCTGGCCGATCTCTTCTACGATTTCCTTCCCGGCAGTGGGAACACTCGCACGGCGTTTCCGCTTGCGGCCGCCCAGGCTGGCGTCGGCGAGCTATGGATTCCAGGGAGCAAGCGGCCGGCGATCGTCCAGCTCTTGACCGCCACTCTCGAACAGCGCCGGTCGCTTTTCACGAAGCTCATCGTCGCGATCGTTCGACAGGCGATGACCTATCGGCGCGGCAAGGGGAATCCCCTGACCCGCGCCGAAATCGATCGCCTGAACGCGCTCCTTCCGGGCGTACAATACAAGATTCCCGAATTGCTCGATCCCAGCTTCCTCAGCAGCTTTGGCCAGCCCAAGACGGAGGAGCCTTCCTCACAAGCGGCGACGGTGCTGAGCGAGGCAAAGGCGCAGGAGCTCGCGACGCTTCTGATAGAGATCACCAAGCTTGATCCCCAAACCCGGGGGCTCCGGTTCGAGAGCTTCCTCAACGAATTGTTCGCCGGGTTCGGGCTTGCGCCACGTGGTGCGTTTCGCATCGTGGGGGAGCAAATCGATGGGAGTTTTCGGCTCCAAGGTCACACCTATCTGGTGGAAGCCAAATGGCACGGGCCGCAGATCGGCTTTGCCGACTTGATGACCTTCTCCGGGAAGGTCTCCGGCAAGGCATCTTGGTCGCGCGGGCTATTCGTCAGTAATTCTGGATTTACGGCCGAGGGGCTGGAGGTGTTTTCACGAGGGAGGCAAACCAATCTCATCTGCGCTGATGGGCTCGATCTGTATGAAGTACTGTCGCGCAAGGTATCGCTGATCGATGTGTTGGAAGAAAAGGCGCGCCGCGCCGCCGAAACAAATCGCGCCTTCGTCACCGTGCGAGATCTCAATCTTAGAAGTGGTTGAAAGAGTACCTATGCGAGGAATAGGCCAGATCAGTCGATATTCAGCTTATGCTGTCCCATCCGAGGGATGAAAATATCGAATTTTGAATCTATCAACACCTTTTCGGTGCGTGAAAAAATATTCTAACCAACTGAGGGGCATTGGCGGTGCCAACGGAAAAGACAATAAAAAGGCTGTTCGCACTTTCGGGAAACTGCTGCGCGTTTCCAGGTTGCTCATTGCCAATTGTGGAAAGCGCCGGAACGATCACCGGCGAGATTTGTCACATTCGCGCTCGGAATGAAGGTGGTCCGCGATTCGATCGTGCTCAAACCGACGAGACGCGCCACGGCTTTGACAATCTAATTCTTCTATGCCGTCACCATCACAGAATAGTGAACGCTGATCCAGAGGCGTATTCGGCAGAGGCTTTGGAGGAACTCAAGAGAATTCGAGAGGAGGAAATGGGCCGGCCTGAGCAGTCGACGGATTCATTTTTTGCAAAAATACTCCTTGGCGATCTGCGGCGTATTGAAGTGAACTATAATAGTGGAAACGTCATTGTTGACAGCCCCGGAGTTATATTGGCTGACACTGTTAACGTGAAAACGACACGCAAAGCGGTGACTATCCAACCCGCCGCTGGAACCATTGGCGCAGATCAGGGGGCAAGTAGATATATTCAGTACTTAATCAGCAGATATAACGATTTTGCCAGTGCGGACAAAACGCGATCTACAAAATTCAGTTATGGCGTCATCTCCAAGAATATCGAGACGAATTTCAGCGCGCCCTGGAAGCTGTTGTCGATGAGCGATTTTCCGGCTGTTTGTGCATATCTCCAGCAACGGATCAGTAAAACGCGCATAGCAAAATCGAACTTTGCTAAAGGGACGAAGGCATTTTCAAGTTTCCAGGAGTTTTCGCAGAGTGCCAAGCGATGAGTCGCGAACTGCACAAGCCGATTCGCGCTGATTGCCTGTGGACGCCTGATTAATGCAGGCGCACGAAGGCAGGGGGATTCAATGAACAATGATAGCCGTCAGTCAGTCTCAGAACTACGCGCAGGCATTGATGTGAAGAATGGCGGCGAGCCGATCCTCCTCAAGGACGTGAATATTCACGCCATCCTCGCAGAACCCGCCCGAGGGGGCGAGACCGCCAATGTATGGACCCGGGTCGTTGCCTCGTCAGACCAGAAGCTGTTCCACGACATCGTGGGGAATTTGGTAGCTGCTGTTGAGCACAGCACGCGGCAGGCCGGCTTCCACGTCAAGCTCGACATGGCTAACACGATTTTGCTGGTCATTCGGCCAGACAACACAGCGGAACTGTGGGTGGATGCTGCCGCGGTAACGCACGAGATCACCTTAAAGCGGCCCGGCTCATTGGCTGCTGGCACCGTATTGTTCGAAAATGACATCGCAGATGTGCGGGGAATGTGGTTTCCTCTGATCGAGGTCGGGGCGGGGGACCGCATCCTTTGCATTTTTCGCGAAGGTTGGCGCTTCGGCCTGCTTTTTGACGGAAACTCCAAAGGCGAATTGTCGGTCGACGACGCAAAGCGGGATCTCGGCAATCTTTATCGGCGGATGAAGTATGCCGGCCTTTACGCCGCGATGGCTCATCAGCCCACCTTTGGTCAGCTAGTGGGTGCCGGTTGGTTCCCATTCCTTGAGTTGATGAGCGGAGAATTCGAGAAACTGATCTCGATGTGTCAGTCTGGCTTCGATCTGGATGAAGATGAAAAATCTCTTGTCGAGAAGTTTGGCGAAGCTCGTTTAGATCGGATGTTCGATCGCTGGATGCAGCGTCCCCATCTGAAAAGTCGAGAGTCTATTCTTCGCTCGGCAGTGAACAACTTCAAGGCGCGCGATCCGGTTTCCGTCATCAAGACAGTCCTCACCGAGATCGAGGGCGTCTTGGCGGATGCCTATTTTCGGGTGCACGGCGAACATACCAGGAGACTTCCGAAGCTCCTGAATTTTGCCGTCGATCTTGCGACCGCACAGGGCGGAAAAGACACCCTGTATTTTCCCGGTGAGTTCGCCGTTTATCTGCGCGACTATGCCTTTGCTGACTTCGTACGTGGAAGCGCGAGCGGAACGGCCTCACGTCATGCGGTTGGACACGGCGCATTGGCGGCAGACCAATATACCATGCCTCGCGCCCTTCAGGCGCTACTCACACTCGATCAGTTCGCTTTCTACACATGAGCGCCGGTCCCGCCCTGGCCGTCGTGACGCACTACTAAATTGGTGATAGGGCTATGGCGTGAAATCGGCGTAATGCACGGATCGAGTCGAACCATCTCCTGCGTTTCGCGTCTGGCGATAGTTCCCGAAAGTTCGATTTTCGAGGCAGTTACGAAAAATCCAATGATTTCAAAGCCGCGCGATTTTGACGGGTTCGTTGGCGGTATAGTCATGTCGAGAATATTTTTTACGAAATGATTTCAAGGCGTTCTGGTTTCTATTGATAATCGAGTGGGAGTGATCTAAGGTCGTTTCAGACCATCTCGCTCTGTGCCAAATATCGCACGATCCCCTTGAGTAATAAGGATTATTTTTCCTATCCCGTATCACTGCATGTCACCCCAGCCGAGCCACCATGTTGGTCGCGATGGTGGTATGGCGCAGGATGGTCGAGAAGCGGGCTTTCGCTACCAACAGCCCCCTTGTTGGTATCCGTTCGCCTCCCGGACCGGATGCGGATTTAGCGGATATGCTCGACGCTTGGGTGCGCGGCGAATCCGCAAAAGACCTGATCGCCGACGCGAAGCAGCGTGCCGCCGAGGTCCACGACGACGAACTGGATGATGATCTCTGAACGAGATTCTCCCCCAAGCCTATTCTGTCAGTCGTTGTCATCGGTGGTTCTTCCACACGCCGAAAACCGTGCGGACCCACCATCGCCTCTATTCCATTGGTGCGAGGCGAAACGGGATCTGGTCGAGTACATGAGGGCTTTTTCAATTCCGGCCGCCTACACTCGGCCCTCGGCTACATCGGCGCGGTCGAGACGGGACAGAGAGCGGCTTAGCCCCGTCCACTTTTCCGGAGGAAGATCAGTGCGCCGGAACATTGCCGCTCGCGCAAATAGAGAGGACTGAATGAGCGATTTTTCACTCCATAAGATGTGATATCTCACCTGCAACATCCGCGGCGGTTTGCCTGAGGAGCTTCAATGTCTGCACGGTTCTCCGCGCACCATTCTCTCCAAGGAAGAACATGTGGTTGCCCGGCAGCGTCGCGCTCAGCCGCTGGGCGGCGTGCCCGACATGCTCGACCAGCAACGCCCATGTCTCGGGGGGAAGCGCGGCGAGCTTGTCTGCTTGCGAGAAAACGAGACCTTCGCAAAGCTGCTGGGTGATGTAGACGCCCCATGTGGAGCGGTCCGTCAGTGCGTGCCGGGCGTCGATCGCAGAGGCGTGCGTCATCAAGGCGAGCGGCGGAAAGGCTCGGTAGCGCGCGGTGCCGACCTCACGCGCGTCTTCGGCCGGGTCGGGAACGAAAGCCCCGTCTCTGTAGCGCATGGCCGATGCGGCCAGCCCAACCGGGAAATCGCCGGTCATCTCGCGTGTGAATGCGTCGGCATCGAGCACCGCGTGGCCGGCCGCCGCGCTCTGATCCGCGAGGCAGTGGAGCAGCCAGTCGAGGTAGGCCCCCTTGACCCCAGCGAGGCCGCTCGCCACTGGCTTCAGGTGGTCGAGGCCGGGCAGGGTATGGGGAAGCGCCGATGCGGCCGCCATCGCGACGAAAAGTTCGATTCCCTTTCCCTTTCGTCGCAGCGCAGCATGAAGCGGCTCCGCAATGCGCCCCGCCATGCTCCAGCCGAGCACGATGGCGTTTGCCGGCAGGCCATTGCGGTCCATGTGGCGGGCGATGATCTCGGCGCTCTGCTCCGCCCAGTCGGTGATCGAAAACTGCGGGAATGCGGCGTCGAACACACCCCTGTTGTCCATGGGATAGGACAGGACCAGCGAGGAGAAGCCTTCCTCATGCAGCCAGTGGCACAGGAAATCGGCAGCCCTTCCCCCGGGCGGTCCATAGGCGATGCGGCCGAGCACCCCTCCGCCTGTGATGAACACCACGACGGGACGTTCCGGTCGCCCGGGTTCGAACCGCACCAGAGCCGGATAGCCGGCCGCCTCGGTCAATTCCTCGCCCGGATAGAGCATTGGGGATCTCTTCTGTGCTTCCGCCGGAGTGCGCCATGTCGCGGCCAAGGCTACGCCGAGCATCGCGACTTCACGCCGATTAAGGTCGCAGACAACCACTCTCAAACCTCCATATCGGGGCCAGCCATCGGCCCCCGTCAGCCGACGTTGCGGCGCGTGGCATAGCCCGCAGGCAGGTCCTCGGGGGCGCAGGCGATGACGCTCTCGTCATCCCGGCCGCAATCCTCCACGAAGGTGATATCGGCAAACTCGTCGATGAGAAGGGTCGGATAGGCCGGCCCGGCGTCGCGATACTGGCGCATCAGGTCGATCTTCTCGTTCTGGAAGCCGATGATCTTCTTCGGTTCCAGCTCGATCCAGCGCGGGAAGAAGGTGGCGCCGTGGGCGCGGTTCTCATGGAGGTTGTAGGCGACGCTGACGCAGGTGCCGGTCGGCTCGTGCCAGGAGACCTTGTACACCCCGTCGGCCAGGCGGACGATGTGGACCTCCTGGCCCTTGACCCAGCGCCCGCCGACCATGCCGCCATGCACGCGATAGTCGATGGTACGGTCGTTCTTGAAATACATCTCGTACTGCCAGCCATTGGCATAAGTATAGATGATGTGCTTACCCACGAAGGCGGCGATCTCCGCCGGATGGGTGGATTCGAATGCGTCGGTCATAGCTTTCCTCTCTCCGGCGCCGGGCTGATGCGGGCCGCCGGCTGTTGACGTGGGGTGGATGGGGGACGCTCACATGAAACCGTATTCGCTCCAGCGGCGCTTGACCCGGTCGACGATCTCCGCCGGGTAGCCGTGGCGGAACGATGCGCGCACCGGCAGCGCCTCGCCCCATTCGTCGGGCGGCAGGCAGTTGTAGACGACCTTGCCGGTGCTGGCGGCGATTTTCTCGTTGGTGCGCAGATAGGCGACCAGCGGGTCCTCGGGCTCGTCGCGGAAGACGGCGTGGCCGAGCAGCGGGTGGCACCGCGTGGCGAAGGCCCAGACCAATTCCTTGAGATCGTCCGGATTGATGTCGTCGTTGAGCACGATCACCTTGGGGACAATGACGCCAGCCTTGGTCGAGAACATGACCTCGCCGATCCGCTGGCACAGCGCCTGCGCGGCGTCGATGCCGGTGCGGCGGCGCCAGTCGCGCGGCAGCGTCACCACCAGCCAATGCATGGCGCTCTGCTGCGGAATCCACGCGGTGGTCGCGGGTATGCCGGCGGCCCTGAGATCGTGCAGAATCTGGGCCGAGATCATGGTCCCCCAGACCGTGTGGTTCTCCTCGACCGGCTCCCCGGCGGCGACGACGGGCAGGATCGCGTCGTTGCGATGGCTGATGGCCGAGACGTGGTAGACGGGACCGTCCTGCGCGGGCTCTGTCGGAATGTAGCCGGGATATTCTCCCATTGGCCCTTCCTTCGTCTTCTCGTCGAGATGCAGATAGCCCTCTATGAGGATCTCCGCGCTCGCCGGCGCCTCGAGCCCGACGGTCCGGCATCGCACGGTCCGGATCGGCCGCCCCATCAGGGCACCGAGCCGGCCGCTTTCGTCCACCTTGGCCGGCAGCGGCATGGCGCAGATAAACGGGATGGACGGCTCGACGCCGAGCGCGAGGGCGAAGGGCATCGGCTTGCCCAGGTCAGCCCAGGCCTTGGCCACCATGCCGATATGCTGCTGGGGTGAGACGAGCCCGGTCATGCGCTTGCCGTCGACCACCATGATGCGGGCGATCGACCAATTGGTCCATGAACCGTCCGGCGTGCGCGCGACGATGCAGCCGAAGGTGTTGAGATAGCGGCCGCCGTCGCCGTCATGCAGCAGCGGGACCGGCAGGCGGTTCAGATCCACATCGTCGCCGGTCGAGATGTTTTCGAAGCAAGGAGCGCTGTCGACGATCTGCGGATTGATTGCGGGCAGATCGAGGCTGGCGGCGATGGCCTCGGCGATCTCGATCCCGCTTGACGTCGGCGGCAGTTCGAGCGACGTCGCCACACGAACCATAGCAAGGCCGCGCTGGGCGCTGGTGGCGGCTGGCGCGCCGAGGATGCGGAAGCCGGAGGGATGATCGGAGAATGCGCTGAACAGCGGTGCGGGCGAGCCCGTCTCGGAGCAATGTCGGATGATGGCGCCGAGCTCCAGGTCCAGAGAGACCGGAGCCGCGACCTCCTGGATTTCTCCGAGGTTGCGCAACGCCTCGATATATTGGCGCAGGTCGAGCAGGGGCATGGCGGGAAGTCCTAGAACGTTTTCGAGCGAAGTGGATACCGGTTCGCGTAAAGAAAACGCGTAAACTCAATGACATAGAGCATTTTCCCGATTCAGTGAAACGGGGAAATGCTCTAGGTCGTCGTATCAGCGGGGAGGTGGCTGGCCGGCTTACCGTTCCATCGGTCGAACAGGCCCGCGTCGAGGTCGTAGAGATCGAGCACGCGCCCCACCGTGTGGTTCACCATGTCGTCCAGCGAGGCCGGCCGGTCGTAGAAGGCCGGCACCGGCGGGAAGACGATGGCGCCGCTCTCGGTGACCTGCGCCATGGCGCGGATGTGCCCGGCATGCAGGGGCGTCTCGCGGAACATGAGGACCACCCGCCGACGCTCCTTCAGGCAGACGTCGGCCGCGCGGGTGAGCAGGCCGTCGGTATTGCCGGTGGCGATGGCGGACAGGCTCCGCACCGAGCAGGGCGCGACGATCATGCCCATGGTGCGGAACGAGCCGGAGGCGATGGCGGCGCCGATGTCGGCATCCGAGTAGCTGAAGTCCGCTAGGGCGCGCACATCGCGCACCTTCAGGTCGGTTTCGTAGGCGAGGGTGCGCTCACCCGGCTTCGACATGACGAGGTGGGTCTCGATGTCGAGGCGCCTCAGCGCTTGCAGGAGGCGCAGTCCGTAGATGGTGCCGGTGGCGCCGCTGATCCCGACGATCATGCGCCGGCGTGGCGCAGGAGTGACGTGCTGTTGCATGGCGCGCATCCAGTCCCGGTTCGATGGAAAGGAGCCTAGCCAGCCGGGCCCGGCGCCTCATCGTCAGAACTGTCTATGCGAGCAACGAAACGACCGACGGGCCGGTCGCAGACACTTCAGCGCAGCTGCGGCACGAGCGCCCCGAGGGTCGCCATGGTGCGCTCGAAGTCGCGCAAATTCTCTGCTTCCGACTTGCCCAGGATCGAGCGGATCTGGCTGCGGACGGTCATGAGCGAGACGCCGCGGCGGTGCGCCACGTCCTCGGCGCTGACGCGCCGAGCTTCGCATTGCCGAGGTGGTAGGCCCGTGCGGTGGCGAAGTCATAGCGGGCCTTGGCGGCATAGGGGTCTCTGGCGTGGAAATAGACCGAGTATGCGGTCTCGCTGCCGTCGGCAGGCATCAGCAAATTGCGAGGTCCCCCGGAGCCATCAAGGATCAGCAGGGCGCGCCGGGCGTCCATGATCCGGCAGATGCGTTCGCCGACGTCCAGCCAGCTGCCGTCCCCGGCGCCGGCCTGATAGATGGCGCCGACGCAGTCGGCAAGATCACGCTCCGTGTCTTTCACGCTGGGCAGCCCCGAAAGTCGCCCGAAGATGCCAGAGACGCCGCTTGTATTCAACGCTTAGCCGTCCCCCGCCGGGCCGGGATGCGTAGAAATGGCTCGGCCCTGACCCACTCTGTTCTTTCAACCAGGATAAGTGTCTCATGGATTGTCTACCATGAGCTGGCTCAGGCACTCTTGTATCGTTGAGCTTCTATACCGGCGCGCCGGGCGCTGGTTGACCGCGCGCGGTTTGCCGCCGCCCTCAGTCGCCGAACTTCCGGGCGGCATAGTCGATGCCGGCCTGGACCTCGCCCATGGCCTCCTGGATGAGCGCCATCGCCCGCTCCCGGTGGCCGCCCTTGTCGGGCGTCGCCTCGCGCAGCGAGCGCAGGGCGGTCTCCAGTTCGCCAATGGCGCGCTCCATATTGCCCTGATAGGCTTGTGCGCCCTGGCCGGAGGCCGCCACCATGACGCCGCCGGCAGCCAGCGTGGCGAGGCGCAGGAGGGCGCGGCGGGATGAGATCTGATCGTCCATGGCCATTGTCCTTTCGATTGTACGACGGAGGGGTCTCTCCGTGTGGGTAACGCGCGACGCCGGCCATGTCATGGCGCGATCGTCAGATCGGTGAGCGGCACCGCCTGGCAGGCGAGACAGGTGCCTGGCTCCCCCTCCACCGGCACGAGATGGGCGAAACGGCCTTCGACCACCGCGACGGCGCAGCTTTCGCACTGCCCCACCCGGCATCCGCTGCGCAGGGCGATCCCCGCCGCAAGCGCTGCGTCGAGGATGGAGCCGCCGCCGGGCGTCCACGTGAAGGACTGGCCCGAACCGGCCACCGTGATGCTGCGCGGCTCCAGCTCAGGCGGCACCTCGGCGGGGACATAGAAGGCCTCTGTGAAGATGTCGAAGCGCGGCATGCCCCATCGCACCAGTCCTTCCCGCATGTCGGCGATAAAGGCCGGCGAGCCGCAGATATAGGCGAGCGGACGGTCGTCGGGGGCGTCCGGGAGTGCGCCGGCGGCGCGTAGAGCGTCGATGTCGAGGCGGCCGTGCACCTCGAAGCGGCCGGCGGCCCGATCCTCCCCGTCGGGGCGGGAATAGGCGGTGATCCGCCGCAAGCCGGGAATGCGTGGTGCGAGCACCTCTAAGCGATCGGCGAGCGGGTGATCGGCGCGGCCGCGGCAGCCGTGAAGGAGGAGCACCTCGCCTGCGCGTGCCGCCTGCTGCGCCGCCAGCGCCTCCAGATACGACACGAACGGGGTGATGCCGATGCCGTTCGCGATCAGGAAGAGCGGGCGGGCGCCGTCCACCGGGGGGTGAACACGCCGGCGGGCGGTTCCAGCAGCAAAGTGTCGCCGGCCTCAAGCTCCTGGATGCGGTGAGAGAGAAAGCCGGCCTCCTCGCCATCCGCACAAGCCGGATTGCGCCGCACGGCGATGGAGAAGGTCCGTGGCGCGGCGGGCGGCCCGGTCAAGGAATAGGCCCGCGCCGGACCGCCCTGCTGCAGGCGTACCACCACATGCTGACCAGACAGGAAGTCCGGCAGCGCGTCGCCGTCCTCTGGCACCAGCGTCAGGGCCGTCCAGTCCACCCGGGAACAGGTTGGTGAGGCCGATGAACTCCGCGACGAAGCGCGTCGCCGGCCGCTGGTAGATCTCGCGCGGCGTGCCCACCTGCTCCACCCGTCCCGCTGACATCACCACGATGCGGTCGGCGACGCTCAACGCCTCGTCCTGGTCATGGGTGACGAAGATGCATGGGTGACGAAGATGGTGGTGAGCCCCAGCGCCGACTGGAGCCGCCTCAGCTCGGTGCGCACCTCTGTGCGCAGCTTGGCGTCGAGGGCGGAGAGCGGCTCGTCGAGCAGCAAAACCTCCGGCTTGTAGACGATGGCCCGCGCCAGAGCGACGCGCTGCTGCTGGCCGCCGGACAGCTCCTTCGGCAGGCGCCCGGCGAGATGGGCAAGCTTCACGAGGGACAGTGCCTCATCCACCCTGCGTCGCGCCTCCTCACGGCCGACGTTGCGCATCTGCAACCCGAAAGCGACGTTCTCCGCGACGCTCATGTGCGGGAACAGGGCATAGCCCTGGAACACGAGGCCGACGTTGCGCAAATAGGGCGGCAGGCGGGTCACGTCGCGCCCGTCGAAATGGATCGAGCCGGCGCTCGCCTCGGTGAGGCCCGCGATCATGCGCAGGGTCGTCGTCTTGCCGCAGCCGGAGGGGCCGAGGAAGGCGATGAACTCGCCCTGGCCGATTTCGAGGGAGACATGGTCCACGGTCACCTGCGCGCCGTGGCGCTTCACGAGGTCTTTGATGAGGATGCTCGACATCTTCGTTCCTCAGAATGCGCGCGCGAGCTTGAAGTAGCGGTCGGTCAGGACGAGGCCGGCCGAGATGATCGCGATCTGGACCGTGGCGACCGCCGCGATGGTCGGGTCGATGCTCCACTCCAGATAATTGACGATCACGATGGGCAGCGTCGTCACGCCGGGGCCCACCAGGAACAGCGACTTCTCCAGGTCCACGAAGGACGCGATGAAAGCAAATAGCGCGCCCGCCACCACGCCCGGCCGGATGAGCGGCCATGTCACCAGCCGGAACGCCGCGAACGGCCGCGCGCCCACGGTGAGCGCGGCTTCCTTCAGCTGCGGGTCCAGCCCGATCAGGGAGGCCGTGATCAGCCGCACCGCCCAGGGCAGAGCGATCAGGCTGTGGGCGATGGCAAGGCCCCGGAAGGTCATGGCCACCTGCACACCGCTCGCCAGTTCCACCTCGATCAGGAACATGTAGAGCGCCGCCCCGGCGACGATGCCGGGCACGACGAGCGGCGCCAGCAGCAGCAACTGGATGGCCTCCCGCCCCGGAAAGCGCCCGCGGGCGAGCACCAGCGCGGCGGGCACGCCCACCAGCATGCTCACCAGCGTCGCGACGACGCCCAGCTTGAGGCTGGTGACGAAGCCGTCGCGGAACTGCGGCATGGCGGCCGCCGCCCGGTACCAGTCGAGGGTGTATCCGGTCGGCGGGAAGCTGATGATCTTGTTCTCGAAGAAGCTGACCCAGACGATGGCGGCCAGCGGCGCTTGCGCTCCGGCACCGGGGCGAGGTCGTGGATGATGCCCATGGCCGAGGCGGCGAAGGCCGGCTCCTCGAACCCCTTGGCGATGCGCTCGTTCCAGTCGCCGCCCCAGTTGGAGACGACAAGCTCGCCGCTCTGCGCGCGGGCGATGCCGGGAAGGAGGGCGGCCGCGCCGAGGACGGCAGCGCTGGCAAGGAGGCGCCTGCGATCCATTACATGGCCGAAGATGCTCTGGTCGGTCGCGAAGTTCCCCTGACTTTCTCTGGATTGTGGCAAGAGGCCGCGCGCGCGTCTCCGCCCTTCGACCGGTCGCAGCGAGGGGCGCCGTTGCGGGCGCCGCTCGTCAGGCTGGTTCTGCGGGCGCCGCCTTTTGCAACCGCGACCGCAGCGACGGCAGCATGCCGCCAGTGTCGGAGGGGTAGCCCGCCGCCGCCATGGCCCGCGCCTTGGCCTCGAAATAGGCGCGCGACCAGGCCGGTCGAGGGCCGCCATCCTGGCCCACCGTCTTGGCAATGGATTCGAGGCTGATGGGTTGGCCCCCGTCGCCCCAATTGCCCTCGGTCACCTCGTTGATGACGGTGAGCAGGCTGCCGGCGGGATCGGCGCAGCCGGTCGCCCCCGCGATCGCCTCCGCTACCCAAGCATGAACCTCGTTCTTGTGCGTGACGTTCATGTAACCTTCGGGGATGAAGACATTGACCAGGAACTTGCCCGGCCCGGTCACATAGGTCCCGTCGGTGTGGCCGCCGATCCACCAGTCGTCGGTGGCGAAGGCGGTGAAGAACACCCAGGCGAAGGCGCGCCCGCCGGGCGTGTTGGCGCCGCCTTCCATTCTTATGAGCACGTCGGTGAGGCGCGCGGCGAGATCGGCTTTCGCCGCCGCATCGAGCGTCCCGGCGGCATAGCGCACATCCATGATCGGCATTGTCATCTCCCTTGCGGACGGATCGCCGGGCGCGGCTTCAGTCGATGAGGTCGGCGCCATGCGCCTTTTCCCAGGCGCGGATGCGGGCGTCGTCGAGCATGGCTGTCTCGACGAAGAAAACGTCGGAGCTGTCGGGAACATCGAGCGCGAGAGCCCCCGCGCCGGTGATGCCCATGCTGTCGCGACGCGCCAGCGCCACCCCGTTCACGGTGGCGCCGCCATCCACGACGAACACATACACGCCATGCTCCGGGGTGCGCGGGGTGTAGGTGAAGTGGCCGGCGCGGTCAGTCACCAGACGCGAGACACGCAGATCCTGCGCCGCGGGCAGCGCGCCGTCGGCGTCGCCCACCAGCTGAACGATACGGTTGCGCCGCGTGCGGATGTCGAAATGGGCGCGATGGTAGCTCGGCGGCAGATAGAGCTGGCCGGGCATGAGCCACAGATAGATCGCGTTCATGTTCTCGGGACTGATGGAAAGCTCGCAGTGCTTCCCGCCGGAGCCAGCAGAGAACACGTAGTAATCACCTTGACGCAGCTGGTCGACCATCCCGCGTCCGGCGGTGTTGATGTGGGTCAGTTCGCCTTCCAGAACAAACGCGCAGATGATGAAGTTGTGATGCGGGTGCATATTGTAACCGCACCCGGCACCATTGAACACTTCATCGCCGAATACGCGGACGGTGCCGAAACCGGGGCGTCCGCCCTGGTATTGATGGAAATTGAAGCTGGACTCACGGGCGATGTAGCTGCCGGGATGGCCGGCCACATAGGACGAAGCCGAGCCGTCGGAATAGATGACATCGTGGCCGCGCTCGCCCGACCGGAGCACAAAAGACTTGGTCATGGTCTATCTCCCTTGGGTTGCGGCAGGCTCAGGCGATGCGCGCCAGATCGGCGCCGCCATCGGCATAGCCAATTTCCACCATCTCGAACTGGGTCTTGGGCGTGCCGCAATCGGGACAGACCCAGTCGTCGGGCACGTCGGTCCAGCGGGTACCAGGCGGCAAGCCGTGCTCCGGAAGGCCGAGGGCCTCGTCATACGAGAAGCCGCATCCAAGGCAGAGCCACCGCGTCAGGGGCGTTTCCATTGCTTCCTCCCACGCCATAGTAGCGCGTCACACGTCACG
Organism: Xanthobacter autotrophicus ATCC 700552; assembly: GCF_043194565.1. Classification (GTDB taxonomy): domain Bacteria; phylum Pseudomonadota; class Alphaproteobacteria; order Rhizobiales; family Xanthobacteraceae; genus Xanthobacter; species Xanthobacter autotrophicus_F. Next base: position 41,868 of record NZ_JBAFVS010000010.1, read on the forward strand.
TTTTATATTGACGCCCTACTGACTTCAAGATGAAAATTTATGCACGCCCGTCGGCTCATCATATCCTTCGGAACATATTGCTTTTTTCAACCGCTGCGCACGCTGGTGGGCCTTGTATGAGGATATATGACGCGCTATTGTAATGCGCTACTTCTCTCCGGCGCGGAGCGGAGCGTAGACAATGGATGGCTGATGGATCAGAATTTGCGCGAGCAGGTGTTGCGGCATGTGAGGTCCGAGATCATCTCCGGCCAGAGCGGGCCGGGGAAAATGTACTCCGTGCCGACCCTTGCCGCCGACCTCGGCATGTCCACCACCCCCGGTGCGCGAGGCGCTGCTGGAGCTGGCGCGCACCGGCCTCATCGAACCCATGCGCAACCGCGGCTTCAAGGTGGTCGAGCCGACCGTGGACGATCTGCGCAACCTGTTCGAGATGCGAAATCTGCTGGAGGTGCGAGCGGCCGAGCTGTTCGCGCTGAAGTCGCGCAAAAAAAGAAGACCCTTGAGCACCTCACCGGCCTCGCCGATGCCGTCAGGGCGGCTGTAGAAGAGGACGACCTCTACGGATATCTGGAGAGTGACCGCAATTTTCATCTCGCATTCATCAGCGCTGCCGAGAATTCCCTGCTGACAGAGATGGCCATGGGCCAGCGGGACAAGATGCGGCTGCACGGCATCTCCTCCCGCAGCGGCATGGAGCGTCAGGTCTCTTCTGTCGCGGAGCACTACCGCCTTGTGCGCCTCGCTGAGTCAGGTGACGTAGAAGGAATCAAGGCTCTCATGACAAGCCACATCCTGACTTGGGAGCCGATTTTCATCGAAGCGCTCCTGAAGAGCAGACGTGAGGTAGGCGCTGCGCTTGCCTGACCGATGCACAGGACGGAAAAACATTTGCGGAGCGGCTGAAGGTAAACCCGGCTCCTACGACAAAATAGGTCTTTGACACAGGCTTCTCGCCTTGTGCTCCATCCACCGGCGCCCTGCCAAGCTGGATTCAGGTGCCAGCCTCAGGAGTTCTCGATCGCGGACGGCAGGCCAGCAGGGGAGTGTTGCAATTGCTTAAGCGAACGCTCATCGGCTTGATGTCACTCCTTGTGATCGGGGTCGCGGGGTTTGCAGCTCTGGCCTGGCGCCCGGCGATCGCGCCCATCACGCCGCCTGCGGTCTCAAGCTTCGCTCCGGACCTCGTCGCCCGCGGCGAGGTGCTGGCCGGTGCCGGCTATTGCGCCACCTGCCACACCGCGCCGGGCGGCGCGCCCTATGCCGGTGGTTATGCGATGCAGACCGGCTTCGGCACCATCTATTCCACCAACATCACCCCGGACCCGCAAACCGGCATCGGCGCATGGTCGGAAGCCGCCTTCCGGCGGGCGATGCACGAGGGCGTGGCGCGCGACGGCTCCCATCTCTTCCCGGCTTTCCCGTACGATCATTTCACCAGGCTGACCGACGCCGACGTCGCCGCGCTCTATGCCTATATGATGACGCGTACCCCCGTGCGGGCGGCGCCCCATGAGAACGGCCTGCCGTTCCCGCTCAATCTGCGCGCCCTGCAGGCAGGCTGGAAGCTGCTGTTCTTCCGGCCGGGACGCTATGTGGAGCAGCCCGAGCGCGGGGAGGCGTGGAACCGCGGTGCCTATCTCGCCGAGGGCATCAGCCATTGCGGCGCCTGCCACACGCCTCGCAACGCGCTCGGCGCGGAGGAACGTGGGAACGCCTTCGCCGGCGCGCCGATCGACCATTGGGTGGCGCCGCCCCTGACGAAGGCGAACCCTTCGCCGGTGCCGTGGAGCCAGGATGAGCTCGTCGCCTATCTCCGCCGCGGCGTCAGCCTGTTTCACGGCGTCGCGGCCGGTCCGATGTCGCCCGTCGTCCACGATGGCCTCGCCCGCCTTCCCGATGCCGACATCGCCGCGCTCGGCGTCTATTTCGCCGATGTCGGACAGGCGGCGGCGCGGGCCGCCGAGGCGCAGCCGGCGATCGAGCGGGCGCTGGCGGTGAATGCGCACGGCCCCGGGCTTCCCTACGATCCGACAGCACACCTCTATGCGGCGGCCTGCGCCTCCTGCCACTTCAACGGCGGCCAGGTCAACGCACTGCGGCCCGATCTGGCCCTGAACAGTGCCGTCTCCCTGTCGGACCCCACCAATCTGATCCGGGTGATGCTGTACGGCGTGACCGCGCGCGAAGGTGCCCCTGGGATCGTGATGCCAGGATTCGCGCCGGCCCTGAGCGATGCCGACATCGCCCGCATCGCCGCCTATCTGCGCGCCAGCCGCACGTCCCATCCGGCGTGGCCGGATCTCGAAAAGACCGTTGCCGCCGTCCGTGCTCAGGGGCGCGGACAGGAGTAAGGCCATGAGGATATCTGGAGCCGCGCAGCCATGATCCGTTTCACCCTCAACGGTCGCGCCACGATGGTGGATGTTGACGACGACACGCCGCTGCTCTGGGTCCTCCGCGACGAGGTCGGGCTGACCGGTACCAAGTTCGGCTGCGGCATCGGCCTGTGCGGCGCGTGCACCGTCCATGTGGGCGGCCGGGCGACGCGCTCCTGCATCACGGCGGTTGGCTCGGTGGAGGGGGCGGAGGTTACGACCATAGAGGGACTGGACCCCCGTGGCGCCCATCCGGTTCAGACGGCCTGGAAGGACTTGCAGGTGCCCCAGTGCGGTTACTGCCAGTCCGGCCAGATCATGCAGGCGGTGGCCCTGCTCAAGGACTTCCCCCATCCCACGGATGAGGAGATCGACACCGTCATGACCGGCAATCTCTGCCGCTGCATGACCTATGTGCGCATTCGCGCAGCGATCAGGAAGGCAGCCGAGGCGAACCATGGCTAGACGGATGAATCCCGGCGCGCCCGTATTGACCCGGCGCGGCTTCCTTGTCGCCAGCGTCGGCGCGGGTGTCGGTGCAAGCCTCGCCTTCGGCTTCCCCCGCGGTGCCGCGGCAGCGATGGACCCCGCCGTGCCGGGCGGCGTGCCACCGGTCGAGACCGGGGCCCTGTTCGAGCCGACGCTGTGGTTCGCCATCGACGGTGAGGGCTGGGTGAGCATCAATATCATCCGCGCCGAGATGGGCCAGCATGTGGGCACGGCGCTCGCCCGCATCCTCGCGGACGAGCTCGGTGCCGACTGGGGCAAGGTGCGTATCCTCCATGTGGACACCGATCCGAAATAGGGTCTGATGGTCACGGGCGGCAGTTGGTCGGTGTGGCAGAGCTTCCCCCTGTTCAGCCGGGCCGGCGCGGCTGGGCGCATCGCGCTGATCGAGCAGGGCGCGAAGCTCCTGGGTGTCGACCCATCGGCCTACCGGGCGGAGAGCGGGGCCGTGGTGTCGGGCGGCGCGTCCATCGCGTTTGGCGAGATCGCCCGGCGCGGCGCGCTCGACCGTCGGTTCTCGGCAGAGCAAATCGAGGCGCTGCCCATCAAGCCGGCCTCCGAGCGGCGGCTGGTCGGCCGGCCGGTTCAGGCCCTCGACATTCCGCCAAAGACCGACGGCACGGCACGCTATGGCATCGACGCCAAGGTCCCCGGCATGGTCTACGCGCGGCCGAAGATCCCGCCGACGCGGAACGGCGCCAAGGTCAATGGGGTCGACGACAGCGCCGCCAGGGCGGTGAAAGGCTATATCTCCAGCCTCGTGCTCGATGATCCCTCCGGAACCGTGCCGGGCTGGGTGATGGTGATCGCGCAAAGCTATCCCGCCGCCATCCGCGCCGCCGATCTCGTCCGGGTGGACTGGACTCCTGGGCCGACTTCCGCCGTGTCGGAGAAGGATATCCAGGATCACGCCGCCCAGTTGATCGCCCAGCCGGATGCCGGCGCCGTGCTCGACACCGGGGGCGGTGACACGGCGGCGGCGTTCAAGGCGGCGCAGTCGACGCTGGAGCAGACCTACACCACCGCGACCGTGCTGCATTTCCAGCTCGAGCCCGTCAACGCGCTCGCCTTCGAGAAGGACGGCGTGTTCGAGATCCACACCGGCAACCAGTGGCAGAGCCTGATCCTGCCGACGCTGGCCAAGGCGCTCGGGCGGCCCGAGAGCGGCATCGTCCTGCGCACCTACCTGCTCGGCGGCGGTTTCGGCCGCCGGCTGAACGGCGATTACGCCGTGCCGGCCGCGCTGGCGGCAAAGGCGCTCGGCAAGCCGGTGAAGATGGTGCTGACGCGGGAGGACGATGCCCGCTTCGATTCCCCCCGCTCGCCCTCGGTGCAGCGGCTGCGCATGGCATTCGGTGCGGGCGGCCGGGTGACGGCCATGGAGCACGACGCGGCCGCCGGGTGGCCGTCGCAGGTCATGACGCCGTTCCTGATGCCGAAGGGCGCGAACGGCGTCCTCTACGACCCGTTCTCCATCTCCGGCGCCGACCATTGGTACAATGTCGGCGCGCAGAAGGTGCGCGCCATCTCGAACGATCTTGCGAACACCACCTTCCGACCCGGCTGGCTGCGTTCGGTGGGGCCGGGCTGGACCAACTGGGCGCTGGAAAGCTTCATGGACGAGGCCGCCCACCATGCCAAGGAGGACCCTGTCGCCTTCCGGCTGAAGCTGCTCGACGCAAAGGGGCGCAACGCCGGCTCAGCGCCGAACGCGGTGGGTGGTGCGCTGCGGCAGGCTGAGGTCGTCCGCCGGGCGGCCGCGCGGGCCGGCTGGGGCGTTCCGCTCCCGGCCGATACCGCCCTCGGGCTGGCCACCAGCTTCGGGCAGGAACGGGACATGCCGACCTGGATCGCCTGCGTGGCGCGGGTCCGCGTCGACCGGGCCAGCGGCGTGGTGCGAGCGGAGAAGCTGACCCTCGTCGCCGATGCCGGCACGGTGGTCGATCCCGACGGCGCGCGGGCCCAGGTCGAGGGCGCCGCTTTGTGGGGCCTCAGCCTGGCCCTGCACGAGGGGACCGTTTTCGAGCGCGGCCAGGTGAAAGATACCAATCTCAACAGCTACATGCCGTTGCGCATCAGCGACGTTCCGCAGATGGACATCAGCTTCGTCGACAGCACCGAGGTGCCGGTGGGACTCGGCGAGCCGGCCGCGACGGTGGTGGGGCCGGCCATCGGCAATGCCATCTTCAACGCCGTCGGGGCGCGGCTGCGGCACATTCCCATCACGCCGGACGCCGTTCGCTCCGCCATCGGATGATTGCTTTCCGGCCTCCACGAGTCGGCCCGGTCTTGCCGGCAGCTCCGCCAAGCAAGGCATTTGGTGCGTTTTCGAGCGAAGTGGATACCGGTTCGCGTAAAGAAAATGCGTAAACTCAATGACCTAGAGCATTTCCCCGATTCAGTGAAACGGGGAAATGCTCTAGCGCGACGGGCAGGGCGCTGCGCGGGTGTCGGACGAGGCGGCGGCAGGAAGGGCCGGGAGGAGAAGAAGGCGCATCACCGTCAACTGATGGTATCGGGCTTGGTATAGACTTGGAGTGCGCGCGGAAAGCTCAATAACTACCCCAAGAAGCGAATGAAATGCTCGAAGGCACACAACGTCTATCTGTCACAGCAGGCCGTCGACATCTTCATCGCGCTGAAAACCTGTACAGGCTATCCCAACTGATCCTGGAATTGCGGGGTCTCGAAGCGCTTCACCACCCAATCGATGAAGAGGCGAACGCGCGGCGAGAGCTGCCGGCTCGTGGGATACAGGACCGACACCGGCATGGAGAGCGGCGGAAACTCGGGCAGCACCTGCACGAGCCGACCTTCGGCGAGGTCGCGCTCGATGTGGAAGACGGGCATCTGCGCGAGTCCCAGGCCGAGCAGCACGCCCTCGCGAAAGCTCTCCGTCCCCGTGACGGAAAACGGCGACGTCACGTCCATGCGACGCGTCTCGCCATCATATGTGAACTCGAACGGTGTCAGGGTTCCGGTCGTCAAAGACCGGATGCCCACGGCGCGATGATGGACCATGTCATCCGGGTGCGACGGCGTGCCATGCTGTTCGAGATAGGCGGGAGAGGCGCAGGTAATCCGTCGGAGCGTCGTCAAAGTGCGGGCGACAAGGTCGCTGTCGGGAAGCGCGCCGTAGCGTAGCACGCAGTCGACGCCCTCACGGACGACATCGACCCAACGGTCGCTCTCGCTCATGGCGATCTCGATATCTGGATAGCGCTTGAAGAAGGCCGGAAGCGCGGCGAACAGGAAGTGCCGGGCCAGCGTGCCCTGGACTTCGACCCGCAGCAGGCCGCGCGGGTTTCGCCCTCTGAAGGCGCCCTCGGCATTCTCGATATCGTCGAGGATCGCCATGCAACGCCGATAATAGGCTTCGCCATCCAGGGTCGGGCGCACGGTGCGGGTTGTGCGCTGGAGCAGCCGCGCCCCCAGACGGTCTTCCAACTGCTGGATGACCTGGGTCGCCGTCGAGCGGGGCACGGCGAGGTCGTGGGCGGCCTGCGTGAAGCTGCGTCGCTCCACCACCCGCGTGAACAGGCGCATCGCGTCCAGGCGATCCATGCCACCTCCGATCTTTTGTTCGCATTCGCAGAACAATGATGTTGGATGTCAGATGATTATCCGCAGGTCAAGCAGACGCATCTTCGGCCTGCGCAATGAAGCGCAGCCAAGGAGAAACATCATGACCGAGACCACGAAAGTCGCGCTCGTAACGGGCGCTTCGCGGGGCATCGGCGCGGCGATCGCCCGGCGCCTTGCCCAGGACGGCTTCACCGTCGTCATCAACTACGCCGGCAACGTCGCCGAGGCCGAGGAACTGGCCGCGTCGATCGAGAAGGCCGGCGGCAAGGCCCTGACCGCCCGGGCCGATGTCAGCGATCCCGCCGCCGTCGCTCGCATGTGGGACGCCGCCGAGGCCGCCTTCGGGGGCGTCGACGTTCTCGTCAACAACGCGGGCATCATGCGTCTGGCGACGATCGCCGACGGCGACGATGCGCTGTTCGACAGCCAGATCGCCATCAACCTGAAGGGGCCGCGCAACACCATGCGTCTCGCGGCCCAGCGGCTGCGGAGCGGCGGCCGGATCATCAACCTGTCGTCCAGCGTCGTGGGCCTCTACCAGCCGACCTACGGCGTCTATGCCGCCACCAAGGCGGGCGTCGAGGCGATGACCCACGTCCTGTCCAAGGAACTGCGCGGCCGCAACGTCACGGTCAACGCCATCGCTCCGGGACCAACGGCCACCGCGCTGTTCCTCGACGGCAAGCCCCAGGCGGTCATCGACACCCTGACCAGGCTCGCCCCGCTGGAGCGCCTCGGCCAGCCCGAAGACATCGCCAACGCCGTCGCCTTCCTCGCCGGCCCGGACGGAGCCTGGATCAACGGCCAGGTCCTGCGCGCCAACGGCGGGATCATCTGATCATCAACCCCACAACCCAACCATTGCGTCCGCCCTGACGCGGCCGAACCAAGCAGGAATATTGTCATGGGCAAGAAGATCATCCTCGTCACCGGCTCCTCCAGTGGTTTCGGCCGTCTGACCGCCGAAGCCCTGGGCCGCCGCGGCGCCAGAGCCAAAGGCATCGAACTCCTGCCGCGTCGCTGGGTGATGGGACGCACCTGCGCCTGAATCTTCAACAACCGCCGCCTCGTCCGCGACGACGAGCAGATCACCGCCGTCGCCGAAACCCTCATCACAATCGCCGCTTCAGCAACACTGCTGCGCCGTTGGCCATGAGACAGGTCCCTTCTCAAACGCACTCTTAGATAGAGAACGCGTTATCCAACTCACAGATCGCCCTCTAAACGTCGGATATTCCCTATATCGCGAACAATCCTACGGTTATTTCTGCGCCTCGACGTAGCCGGCTCATGTTTATTGATCGGTATCAGCCACCTGCCTGCAACATTCGCAGCGTAACGTATGGGGTGAAGCAGCGTCGCAGTCGGCCGTTACAGGCGCCTGCGGTTGCATATGCACGCTCGCGTCGTTCGCCAAGGAGAAGCGCTGTGGCATTTGGTTTCCCGCATGGGGAGAACGTCAACCCCTTCTTCTCTGTCGTGACGGACGGCAATGCCTGGACGGCGCGCCAGCGCGCGCTGGCGCTCACGGCGCAGCTTTCCGAATGGTCCGGTGTCGGCGAGCTGACGTCGAAGGCCGCCGGCCGCCACTTCAACAACATCTCGGCGACCCATGGCGAGCGCCTGCGGGGCACCTTCAATGCGTTGACGGGTCTCGTTGCGGAGATTACGAAGCCGGGAAGCTCCCCGTTTTCCCTCCTGACCGATGCCCGTGCCTATGCCACGGACCGTGCGCAGCGCGCCATTCTGATGGCGGACGTTCTGCGCGAGCGCGGCGACAATTTCTTCGCCCACGAGGCCGCCGGCTGTCCGCCGGTGCTGATCTATGATTATGAAGTGGCGGTGGACGGGCGGAAGCTGGAGCGCCCGTGCAACTACATGCTGCTCAAGATCACGCCCCCGAAGGGGGTCGAGGTCTTCGCCTGGAAGCGGCCCTATATTATCATCGACCCGCGGGCAGGCCATGGCGCGGGTATCGGCGGCTTCAAGGCCGATAGCCAGGTGGGTGTCGCGCTGAACGGCGGGCATCCGGTCTATTTCGCCGCGTTCTGGCGCGAGCCCGAGCCGGGCCAGACCCTCGCGGATGTGGCGCGCGCCGAGGCCGTGTTCGTGCGCCATGTACAGGCGGAGCATCCGGACGCACCCAAGCCCGTAGTGATCGGTAACTGCCAGGGCGGCTGGGCGACCCTCGTTCTGGGTGCCTCCCATCCGGATATCACCGGCCCCCTGGTGCTCAATGGCGCGCCGGTGGAGACCTGGTCGGGCGACGTCGGCACCAACCCCATGCGCTACAATGCCGGCCTGCTCGGCGGCCAGATCATGCCCATGTTCTGGTCCGACTATGGCGACGGCGTCTTCGACGGCGCCTGGCTGGTGATGAACTTCGAAATGCTCAATCCGGGCCGTACCTTGTTCCGCAAGTATTACGACGTGTTCGAGAAGGTGGATACAGAGCGCGGCCGCTTCCTCGATTTCGAAAAATGGTGGAGCGGCTTCTTCTTGCTCAATGAGCCGGAAATCGTCTGGATTGTGCGCGAACTCTTCGTCGGCAACAAGCTCGCGCGCAACGAGGCACGCCTGGAGCACGGTCGCGTTCTCGACATCAAGCAGATCCGCTCGCCCATCATCGTGTTTGCCAGCCACGGGGACAATATCACGCCGGTCAAGCAAGCCTTGAACTGGATCATGGACACTTATGCCGATGAAACGGAAATCAAGATCCGCGGTCAGCGGATTGTCTACATGGTGCATGAGTCCATTGGCCACCTCGGTATCTTCGTCTCGTCCTCCATTGCAAAGCGCGAGCACCAGGAGGTCGCCTCGACACTGAAGACCATTGAGGCGCTCGCCCCGGGCCTTTATGAAATGGTCATCGAGGATGTGGCCGGCGAGGGCCACTCCAAGCACTTCACGGTGTCGTTCGCCGAGCGCCGCATCAGCGACCTGCCAGGCTACGGCGACGGCCGGCAGGACGAGCTGCCGTTCGGTGCGGTGGAGCGGGCCTCCGAGCTGCAGGCAGAGCTTTACGACATCTTCCTGCGCCCCTTCGTGCAGGCGAGCGTCACCCGGGCGAGCGCGGAACTCGGCCGCCAGTTCCATCCGCTGCGCCTGCAGCGGGCGCTGTTCTCCTCCCGCAATCCACAATGTTCCATGCTCCCGGCCGCCGCCGAGGCCACGGCCCGCGCGCGCGTGGCGGCGGCGGAGGATAATCCCTTCGTGCTGGCGGAGAAGCTCATCGCCGATGCCTTCGAGCAGTCGTTCGACATCGTGCGCGACCTGCGCGACGCCTGGTACGAGATGACCTTCTTCAGCATCTACGCCACCCCGCAGATGCGCTGGTTCGGACGCAACTTCAACTTCGAGCGGACCCGCAAGTCGAAAGAGGAACTCGTCGCCCTGCCGGAAGTGCAGTCCGCCCTGCTCCACGTCACCTCCGGCGGCTTCGTGGAGGCGGTCATCCGCATGCTGATCCTGCTGGCGGACGCGCGCGGGACTGTGCGCCGGGATCGTCTGGAGCGGTCGGCGCGCGTACTGACCAAGGACGAGCCCTTCCGCTCCCTCAAGTCCGAGCAACGGGCGCAGATCATCCACGAGCAGAGCCTGATCGTGGAGTATGCCGGCGCCGCTGCCATCGACACCTTGCCGCTCCTGCTGCGCACGCAGGAGGAGCGACGCCGGGCAGCCGAGGTGGTGCAGTATGTGCCGGGCGTGCTCACCGACATGGAGCCGCGCACCCTCGCCATGCTCCAACGCTTCCGGCAGGTGCTCGACCTTCCGCCCGCGACCATGGATGTCCTGGACGACCCCCTGTCGTCCCTGACCCAGGCCGCGCAATAATTCCATCAGCCTAAGTCTTCGACCGATGCTAAGTGGGTTCCGCTCAATCGCCGCGCGAGATTGACCCATGGGCCATGAGACAATCTCATGGCCCATGGGAACAATTCCAGCAAAAGTGCGAAGCGGTTCTGCGTCGCAATTGGGATGACACATCCTCAAAGCCCGCGCCGATCGGATTGCACCGCAATCCGATCGGATCGCGCGCTAATGTCAGGCCGTGTCGTCGGCGTAGATGCGCACGTAGCGCCCATCGACCTCGACCCCGACGAAACGCTCGTCAAACGTGATGCAGAGGCGCTGCGCCATGGCCACGATGGCGTCGGTGCTGTCGGTGCGGATCCGCGCGAGCAGGATCGGTCGGCGGCGGCCGTCATAGATGGCGTCCGCCTGCTGCACCGTGGCCGAGGGAAACACGCGGGCCAGGATCTGGCAGAAGGCGTCGAGATCCGTCTCGGTCAGGGTGCGCAGCCCGGTGTTCGGCAGATAGATGAGATGCACCTGCTGGCCCACCGCATTCTCCAGGTGCCGCACCGCCACCGCATGGCCTTCGATCTCGAAGGCGGCCTGGTCGCGGATGGCGCATTCGACGTCGTGCGCGGTCTGGTCGAACAGCGCCTCGAGTGTCGCGTTAGCGCCCCGTCCGGCATCGATGAGCTGGCGGCACCCTTCCAGATAGCCAAGCTTGCGGTCCGCGCTCCAGCCCGCAGGTGGGGAAACCACGATGGCGCGCAGATTGGAGATGACGTCCGCCATCTTCACGATGCGGGCGGCCTGCGACTTGTCGGCCATGGTCGTGATGCGGTGGCGCCGCCGCTCGTCCTTCGGCAGCGACATGTCGTCGGAATTCTCCACCACGATGGAGGCAACCCGCTCCCCGAACGCAGCAGCCACCTCCGCCGCCGACAAGGAGGTGTCCTCGACCACGTCGTGGAGCGTCGCGGCGATCAGAAGATCGGTGTCGTCGCCCTCCGTCGCCCGCGCCACCAGATCGAGAACCTCGATCAGGTGGTTGATATAGGGTTCCTGAGCGGCGCCCTTGCGCCGCTGGTTGGCGTGCGCCTCGGCCGCAAAGGCCAGGGCACGCGTCAGTTCGGTCATGGGGGACATCAGCCGAGGCACATGGTGGGGATGTCGCCCTTGATGATGAGCTTCGCCGCGGTTTGGGCGACGATCTCCTCCACCGAGATGTCCGGGCCGCGCTCACGCAGCACGAGACCATCCGGCGTGGGCTCGATGACCGCCAGTTCCGTGACGAGGAGGCTCACCCGGCGCAGGGCCGTGAGCGGCAGCGTGCATTCGGGCACGATCTTGGCCTCGCCCTTGGCGGAGTGCACCATGGCGACGATGACGCGCTTGGCGCCGGCCACCAGATCCATGGCGCCGCCCATGCCGGGCACCATCTTGCCCGGCACCATCCAGTTGGCGAGGAAGCCGCGCTCGTCCACCTGAAGCCCGCCGAGCACCGTCATGTCGAGGTGCCCGCCGCGGATGATGCCGAAGCTCATGGCGCTGTCGATGGAGGCGGCGCCGGGCACCGCGGTGACGAAGCTGCCGCCCGCATCCGTGAGGTGGGGGTCCTCCATGCCTTCCGGCGGACGGGCGCCGAGGCCGATCACCCCGTTCTCCGCCTGGAAAAAGACGCCGTAGTCGTGCGGGATGTAGTTGGCGACCATGCTTGGCAGACCGATGCCGAGATTGACCAGCATGCCAGGATGGATCTCCTGGGCCACGCGGCGTGCGATCACTTCCTTGGCGCTCATGCCCGAATGCGGGCGGCCAGTCACCTGCTGTTCCATCACGCGGCCCTCGCAAGGATGTGGTCCACGATCACGCCCGGCGTCTTCACCGAATCCGGCGGGATGACGCCGACCGGCACGATCAATTCCGGTTCGACGATGACCGTGCGGCCGGCCAGCGCCATGATCGGATTGAAATTGTGCGCGGTGAGCGAATACGTGAGATTGCCGGCATAGTCGGCCTGCTGGGCGGCGATGAGCGCGAAGTCGCCCAGTATGGGCTTCTCCACCAGGTAGCGCCTGCCGTCGACCTCGATGATCTGCTTGCCATCTTCGACCGGCGTACCCAGTCCGGTCGCGGTGAGGACGCCGCCGAGGCCGACGCCGCCGGCGCGGATGCGCTCCACCAGAGTGCCCTGGGGCACCAGTTCCACGTCCACCTCGCCGGAGATCATCTTGCGCTGGATCTCCGGGTTGAGGCCGATGTGGGACATGATGGCCCGCGCAACCGCGCCGCAGGACACCAGCTTGCCGATGCCCTTGCCCGGCATCGCCGCGTCGTTGGCGACCACCGTCAGGTTCCGCGCGCCGCGCGCCACCAGGGCATCGATCATGCGCTCGGGCGTGCCGACGCCCATGAAGCCGCCGATGAGCACGATCGCTCCATCGGGAACGAGCGCCGCGGCGTCCTCCGGCTTGATCGCCTTCCTCATGGTCCCCCCTCCCTTACTCCCCGGCGCCCGCCTGCTCCCAAAGGAGCTGCTTGGCGGCGCGGGCGATCACGATTTCCTCATTGGTCGCAATGACCATGATCCGGGCGCGGCTGAAGTCCGTCGAGATAACCCGGGCGCCACTGTCGTTGCGGTCATGGTCGAGCTCGATGCCAATCCAGTCCATGCCGTCGCAGATGCGGCGTCGCATTTTGCGCGAATTCTCGCCAATGCCGCCGCAGAACACCAGAGCGTCGAGGCCGCCGAGGGCCGCGGCGAGGCCGCCCAGTTCGCGGCGAATGCGAAAGACGAAATAATCCAGGGCCTCGTTGGCCTCCGGCACGCCGGCGCTCTCCAGCACCCGCATGTCGTTGGAGATGCCCGACAGGCCGAGCAGGCCGGACTTGTTGTAGAAAATGTCCCGCACCTCGTCGATGGTGCGGCCTTCCTGCTGAACCATGTAGAAGATCACGCCGGGATCCACCTGGCCGCATCGCGTGCCCATGGGCAGGCCGTCCAGAGCCGTGAAGCCCATGGTGGAGGCCACCGAGCGCCCGTCGAGAATGCCGCACATGGAGGCGCCGTTGCCCAGATGGGCGACCACGACGCGGCCGGCGTGGACGAGGGGGGCGATGCGCTTCAGTTCCCCCGAGACATATTCGTAGCTGAGCCCGTGGAAGCCGTAGCGCCGGATGCCCTTGTCGTAATATTCGCGCGGCAGGGCGAAGACGTCGTTCGCCTTGGGGTGGTGGCGGTGGAATGCCGTATCGAAGCAGGCCACCTGCAGCGCGTCGGGAAACGCCGACCTGGCCGCCTCGATGCCGGCGAGATTGTGCGGCTGGTGGATGGGCGCGAAGGGCGAGAGCTTCCTCAGCTCCGCCATCACGTCATCGGTAACCGCCACCGGCGCGGAAAAGTGCGGGCCGCCATGCACCACCCGGTGCCCCACCACCGCGGCGCGGGCATCGGGAAAATGCTCCCGCAGCAGCGTCAGCACCGTTCTGAGCGTGCTCTGGTGGTCGCAGGCTGCGGATGCCGGGAGTTCGCGCTCGACGCGCGGCACGCCATCCCCGAAGTTCGCCTTCAGCCGCGGCTGACTGCCGATGTTCTCCACGTTGCCGATGGCGAGCTGCACCGGCGCGCCGGTGATGTCGTAGAGGCTGAACTTGAGGGACGACGAGCCGGCGTTGAGGGTAAGGGTGACCGGCTGCGTCATGGGTGCTGCATCTCCTTGGCCTTGTCGGCCATGCGGGCATGGTGGATGGCGGCGACAGCGCAGGATGCGAGCCGGGCCTTCGCGCTGTCGGCGCGGGAGGTGAGAATGATCGGCACCCGGGCGCCCATGACCAGCCCGGCCCCCTCCGCGTGGGAGAGGTAGGTGAGCTGTTTCGCCACCATGTTGCCGGCGTCGAGATTGGGCACCACCAGCACTTCGGCGCGCCCGGCCACCGGCGAGACGAGGCCCTTGGTGCGGGCCGCCGCGATGTCGATGGCATTGTCCATGGCCAGAGGCCCATCCACCAGGCCGCCGGTGATCTGGCCGCGCTCCGCCATCTTGGAGAGCAGCGCCGCGTCCACCGAGGACGGGATCTGCGGGTTCACCGTCTCAACCGCCGAGAGGACGCCGACCTTGGGCTGCCCTATGCCGAGCGAAATGGCGAGGTCGATGGCGTTCTGGACAATGTCCACCTTGGTGGCGAGGTCCGGAAGAATGTTGATGGCTGCATCGGTGACGAGCAGCGGATGCGACACGCCCGGCACGTCCATGACGAAAATGTGGGTGAGCCGGCGGCCCGTCCGCAGGCCGCGATCCTTGCGCAGCACCGCGCGCAGCAGCTCGTCCGTGTGCAAATGCCCCTTCATCACCGCCTTCGCGCGTCCGTCCGCCACCAGGTCCACCGCCGCGTGGGCTGCGGCCGCGTGATCCGCCAGATCGATGATCTCGATGCCGTCGAGGCTTTCCCCGATCGCCTCGGCCGCCGCCTCGATCCGGTCGCGGGCGCCCACGAGGATGGGCGTGATGAGGGTGTGGCGGGCGGCGAGCAGCGCCCCGCCGAGGGAATTGGCCTCCTCCGGCGCCACGACGGCGATCGCGAGGGGCTCCAGCGGCTCGGCGCGTGCCACCAGCGCATCGAAATGGCGGTGGCGCTGGACCAGCAGGCCGGGGATATCGCGCTCATCGTACTGGAACTTGACGCGCGGCGCCGTGACCACCGCCTCGCCGCGCAGCAGCAGCTCTTCGGGTTCGTCCCTGTGCACCGAGGTGGCGAAGACCACGGTGCCGTCGGCCCGCTTTTCCACCAGCCGCACCCGCGCCACCAGATCGTCGCCGGCCTTCGCCCGCCCGCGGAACTCGAAGCTCTGTGCGCGGTAGAGGGTGCCGGCGCCCGGCAGGATGTTCCCGAGCACCGCCGAGATCAGGGAACCGACCCACATGGCGGGAGCGGTCACCTCATCGGGTTGCCCGTCCCGGTTAAGGTCGTACCCCGGCAGGTGAACCGGATTGTGGTTGCCGGACGCGGTGGCGAACACGAAGAGATCGTCCGCCGTGCAAACCCGCTTCAGCTCGGCGGCATCGCCCACCTGCAACTCGTCGAATGTCCTGTTCTCACGCTTCATGGCGGGCTCGCCTCTGATGTTCTCGACCAAGGGGAGAAGGGAGGACCTCGGAAATCCGGCGCCGCGGACCGGCACGGAGCCCGCGCATCCTGGGGCGCAGGGCCGACCTCCACCTGCACCGCCGCGGGTTCACGCGATAATGTTGTATCCACCGTCGATCTGGTGGACGTTGCCGGTGACGTTTGCGGCCTCGCGGCTCGCGAGAAAGGCGGCATACGCGCCCACGTCCTCGATGGAGGCGAGGACATGGGTCGGCGCGCGCTCGGCCGCAGCGTTCAGCAGCTCGTCAAAGTGATCAATGCCCGACGCCGCGCGGGTCATGAGCGGTCCCGGCGAGAGGGCGTGAACACAGATGCGCTTTTCGCCCAGCTCCGCCGCCGCGTAGCGCACGACCGATTCCAGGGCCGCCTTCACCGGGCCCATGACGTTGTAATTCTCGACCACCTTCTCCGCGCCGTAGAAGGAGACGGTCATGCAGCTGCCGCCTTGCGGCATCAAGGGCTCGGCGAGGCGGATCATGCGCAGGAACGAATGGACCGAAATGTCCATGGCCTTGGCGAAGCCCTCCGCCGAACAGTCGATCACCCGTCCGTGCAGGTCCTCCCGCGGGCAGAAGGCGATGGAATGCAGGAGCGTGTCGAGGCGCCCCCATTTGTCGCCGATCTCCTCGAACACCCGCTCGAGCTGTCCCGGAACGCCGACGTCCAGCGGCAGGATGAGGCTCGCGCCAAGGTCTTCCGCCAGCGGGCGGACAAACGTCTCCGCGCGCTCGTTCAGATAGGTGATGGCGACATCCGCCCCCTGCGCCCGGAAGGCTTTCGCGCAACCCCAGGCAATGGACTGATCGTTGGCGACACCCACCACCAGTGCCTTGTTTCCCTGCAGGCTGAACATGGCTCCCCCGAATTGCGTCGTTCGTCGCGCAGCACATGCACGACCCTTCTCGCGCCGCATGGGATGGAGCTTTATCGTGATATCTTGACCTTTATATAACAAACATTCTTGATAATCATCAATTTATAGGACAGTGATTTGAGTAGTTTAAATCATTATATTGTATATATTTTCGTGACTGGCTACATTCATCGTCGAATATTATGGGCACTTCAGGGATGAATCTCTCCCTTGCGCCATTGTGTCGCGATTGGGAGCAGACAGCCTCCTGGGCGACGGCCTTTCCTCCACCCGGGCAGAAAGATCGGGGACGAGGGCGCGCTTGCCTTCAAGCGAAAGCTCGGTTTCGCTGGAGCAGGTGAAATAGTCCCACGTCCTGCCGCTGCCCCGAAGGCGCGCCGGTGTCGCCAACGCGGTCGGCAGGATCTTTGGCAGCATCTTTGGCAGGAGGAAGCCCCATGAGCGTGCGCGTCGGCATCGGCGGATGGACGTTCGAGCCCTGGCGGGGCGTGTTCTACCCGGAAGGACTGGTCCAGAAGAAGGAATTGCCCTTCGCGGGCGAACGGCTGAAGACCATCGAGATCAACGGCACCTTCTATCGCACGCCGAGCGCCAAATCCTGCGCCGACTGGGCGGGGCAGGTGCCGGACGGCTTCGTCTTCGCCCTCAAGGCGACGCGCTATGTCACCCATCGCCGGGTGCTGGCGGAGGCGCAGGAGAGCATCGGCAAATTCATCGCCAGCGGCATCGTCGAGATGGGCGACCGGCTCGGCCCCATCAACTGGCAGTTCGCGGCCACCAAGGCCTTCGACCCGGAGGATTTCTCAGCCTTCCTCGCGCTGCTGCCGGAGAGCCACGAAGGGGTGAAGCTGCGCCATGCGGTGGAGGTGCGGCACCCCTCGTTCGCGGTGCCGGACTTCGTGGCGCTGGCCCGCAAGCACAAGGTGGCGGTGGTCTATGCCGACCACGACGACTACCCCGCCATCGCCGATGTGACCGCGGACTTCACCTATGCCCGGCTCCAGCGCACCCGGGAGGAGGAAGAGACCGGCTATGCTGCCGCCGAGCTGGACCGCTGGGCCAGCGCCGCCCGCGCCTGGGAGAAAGGCGTGGTCCCGGAGGGGCTGCCGACGCTCGCGCCAGCGGCGAAAATCGGGAAGGACGGCCGCGACGTGTTCATCTACCTGATCAGCGGCGCCAAGGTGCGCAATCCGGCCGCCGCCATGGCGCTGCAGGCGCGGATCGATGGCCCTTGACCTCGATCAACGCCGTATTGTTGCACCGCCGTAAGTTGTAGTCTCAAGTCCGTCCCGAAGCCCCGCGGGAGTGGCTTTCCGTGCCGGCCCTTGCCGTTGCATTCCATGGCCGGCATTTTTCGCAGCACCTTCCGCGGGCGCATCTGCACGCCGAAAAGGTGTCCTTTCATGAAGCGCACGCTTGTCATCCTCCTGGCCCTCCTCGCCGTCGTCGGCGCCGGCGGAGCGGGCGCCTGGTACATGGCGAGCCGCAGCCGCGCCCTGCCGCCGGGCTTCGCCTCCGGCAACGGCCGCATCGAGGCGACGCAGGTGGATGTGGCCACCAAGGCCGCCGGCCGCGTGCTCGACGTGCTCGCGGAGGAAGGCGACTTCGTCCATCAGGGCCAGGTGGTGGCCCATATGGATGTGGCGGAGACCGCCGCCGCCCTGCGCACCGCCGATGCGCAGGCGAGCCAGGCCCGCCAGTCCCGTGACACCGCCACCCATGTGGTGGAGCAGCGCAAGGGCGAGCTGGACCTCGCCGCCAAGGAGCTGGAGCGGCAGGAAACCCTTGTCACCAAAGGCTTCGCCACCGAGCAGAAGGTCGATCAATACCGCACCACCAAGCTCACCGCGCAGGCGGCGCTGGCCGCCGCGCAGAGCAGCCTTGCGGCCAGCGAATCCGCCATCCGCGCCGCCGAGGCGGAGGTGGAGCGCCTGACCCGCATGGTGGAGGACGGCACGCTCACGGCGCCCAAATCCGGCCGCGTCATCTACCGCCTCGCCGAGCCCGGCGAAGTGCTGGGAGCGGGGGGCAAGGTGCTCACCTTCATCGACCTGTCCGATGTGTACATGACCATCTTCCTGCCCGCCGCCGACGCCGGCGCCGTCACCCTCGGCGCCGAAGCCCGCCTGCTGCTGGAGCCCATGCCCGACCGCGCCGTGCCGGCGAACGTCTCCTTCGTCTCGGCGCGGGCGCAGTTCACCCCCAAGCAGGTGGAGACCCAGCGCGAGCGCGACCGCATGATGTTCCGCGTGAAGCTGCGCGTGGCCCGCCCGCTGGTGGAGAAATATCTGGAGCAGGTGAAGACCGGCGTGACCGGCGTCGGCTATGTGCGGATGGATCCCAAGGCGCAGTGGCCCTCCTGGCTCCAGTCCGACCTCGTGGGCGAGGCCGCCAAGTGAGCGAGGATGTGAGCGAGGATGTGAGCGAGGACGCGGCGGGCGGCGGGGCGGGCGGCGGGGCGGACAGTCCACGCGCCGAAGCCATCCCGGCTGACACCGTGGGCACCGCGGTCCATCTAGCGGGCATCCGCCACCTCTATGGCAAAACCGTCGCGGTGGAGGGGCTTGGCCTCGCCATCGCCGAAGGCGCCTCGGTGGCGCTGGTGGGGCCGGACGGGGTGGGCAAGTCCACGCTGCTGGGCCTCATCGCCGGGGCCAAGCGCATCCAGCACGGCAAGGTGGAGGTGCTGGGCGCGGATTTTTCCGATCGCCGCGCCCGCGAGGCGATCCAGCCGCGCATCGCCTTCATGCCGCAGGGGCTGGGGCGCAACCTGTATCCCAACCTCACGGTGGCGGAGAACATCGCCTTCTTCGCCCGCCTGTTCGGCGAGGAGGCCGGCGCCAAGGGCACGCGGGTGGCGCCCCTGCTCGCGGCCACCGGCCTTGATCCCTTCGCCGACCGGCTCATGCGCAAATTGTCCGGCGGCATGAAGCAGAAGCTGGGCCTGTGCTGCGCCCTGGTGCACGACCCCGACCTGCTGCTGCTGGACGAGCCCACCACCGGCGTCGATCCTTTGTCGCGCCGCCAGTTCTGGGATTTCATCGAAACCATTCGCGCCGCCCGCCCGGGCCTCACCCTGCTGGTCGCCACCGCCGACATGGAAGAGGCGGCCCGCTTCGAACGGGTGGTGATGGTGAATGCCGGCCGCATCCTCGCCGACGGCAGCCCGGCGGAGCTGCTGGCGCGCACCGGCCAGCCCAATCTGGAGCGCGCCTTCATCTCGCTTTTGCCCGAAGGCCGGCGCGGCGACGGCGACGGCACGGAGCACATCGAGCCCATCGCGCCCGACGCGCCCATCGCCATCGAATCGCGCGGCCTGACCCGGCAGTTCGGGGATTTCGTCGCGGTGGACCATGTGAGCTTCAAGATCCGCAAGGGCGAGATCTTCGGCTTCCTCGGCTCCAACGGCTGCGGCAAGTCCACCACCATGAAGATGCTCACCGGCCTGTTGCCGGCCTCGTCCGGCGAGGCGCTGCTGTTCGGCGTCCCGGTGGACCCCACCGACATCGAGACCCGCCGGCGCGTGGGCTACATGAGCCAGGCCTTCTCGCTCTATGGCGAACTTTCCGTCCGCCAGAACCTCGACCTGCACGCGCATATCTTCTCCCTGCCGGAAGAGGAGGCGCACCGGCGCATCGCCGAGCTGGTGCGCGCCTTCGACCTTGCCCCCCACCTCGACGCCCTCGCCGACGGCCTGCCTTTGGGCGTGCGCCAGCGTCTGTCGCTGGCGGTGGCGGTGTTGCACGAGCCGGAGGTGCTGATCCTCGACGAGCCCACCTCGGGCGTGGACCCGGTGGCCCGCGACAATTTCTGGGACCATCTCCAGCGCCTGTCACGGGAGGAGGGCGTCACCATCTTCGTCTCCACCCACTTCATGGGCGAGGCGGAGCGGTGCGACCGCATCTCCTTCATGCATGCGGGCAAGGTCATCGCCACCGGCACGCCGCAGGCGCTGAAGGAAGAGAAGCAGGCGGCCACGCTTGAGGAGGCCTTCGTCGCCTATATGGAGATGGGCGGCCGCACGGCGCAGGGCGACGCCCGCCTGCCGCCTCCGGCACCGAAGGCCGCCGGCCGGCCCGCCGCCTTCTCCCCGCGCCGCCTCGGCGCCTATGCCTGGCGCGAGACGCTGGAGCTGAAGCGCGACCCGGTGCGGCTCGGCTTCGCCCTGCTGGGCACGGCCTTCCTCATGATCATCTTCGGCTACGGCATCACCCTCGACGTGGACAAGCTGCGCTTCGCCGTGCTCGACCGCGACCAGACGCCGGAAAGCCGGGCCTATGTGGACGGCTTCGCCCACTCCCCCTATTTCCTGGTGCAGCCCCCGCTCAGTGACCCCACCGACCTCGACCGCCGATTGAAATCCAACGCCATCGCCTTCGCCATCGAGCTGCCGCCCGATTTCGGCGCCGACCTGCGCTCGGGACGGCCCACCGAGGTGCTGGTGACCATCGACGGCGCCATGCCGTTCCGCGCCGAGACCATCCAGGGCTATGTGGCGGCGGTGCACGCCCTGTTCCTGTCGGACGTCGCGCAACAGGCCGGCCAAACCCTGTCGACCGCAGCGACGCTGGAGATGCGCTATCGCTACAACCAGTCGTTCCGCAGCCTGGATGCCATGGTGCCGGCCACCATCGCCCTCATGCTCATCTTCATCCCGGCCATCCTCACCGCCCTGGGGGTGGTGACGGAGAAGGAGCTGGGCTCCATCACCAATCTCTACGTGACGCCGGTGACCAAGCTGGAATTCCTGCTGGGCAAGCAATTGCCCTATGCGGGCGTCGCCTTCTTCAACTTCTTCGTCATGGTGCTGATGGCGCTGTTTTTGTTCGGGGTGCCGCTGAAAGGCTCGTTCCTCGGGCTGGCGCTGGGGGCGCTCGCCTATGTGCTTGCCACCACCGCCATCGGCCTTGTCTCATCCACCCTCACCAATACCCAGGTGGCGGCCCTGTTCGGCACCGCCATCGGCACCATGATGCCGGCCACCCAGTTCTCCGGCATGATGCAGCCGGTGGCGACGCTGGAGGGTGGTGCATGGGTGCTGGGCACCTTCTTCCCCACCACCTATTTCATGCGCATCAGCGTGGGCGCCTTCACCAAGGGACTGGGGTTTGCCGACCTCCTGCCCTTCATCCTGGCCACCGCCGCCTTCTGGCCGGCGCTGCTGGGGCTGGCCTTCCTCATCCTGCGCAAGCAGGAGGCGTGAGATGACGGCGCCCTCCCCTTCCGCCCCCAAGACCCCCGTGGAGAGCCCGCCGCGCTGGCTCGCCTTCCTCGGCAATGTGCGCGAGCTGGTGGTGAAGGAACTCATCAGCCTGTGGCGCGACCGCGCGCTGCTGGTGCTGGTGGTCTATTCCCTCACCCTCGCCATCGTGCTCCAGGCCAACGGCATGAAGCACGACCTCAACCGCGCCACGGTGGGCGTGGTGGACGAGGACAATTCCGCCCTCTCCAACGCCATCCTCGACGCTTTGCTGCCGCCGCGGTTCCAGCGGCCGGTGCCGCTCGCCCCGCAGCAGGTGGACAAGGGCATGGATGCGGCGCGCTACACCTTCGTGATCAACTTTCCGCCGGACTTCCAGGCCGACGTGCTGGCCGGCCGCGCGCCCGCCGTGCAGCTTCTCATCGACGCCACGTCGCTGATGCAGGCGGGCCTCGGGGCCAACGACATCTCCGCCATCTTCGAGGAGGAGGTGAACCGCTTCGTGCTGCGGCATTCGGAAGGGGTGGCGAGCCCGGTGGAGCTTCAGGTCCGCGTCGCCTTCAACCAGGGGCTGGAATCGTCCTGGTTCACCGGCACCATGGGCCTCATCACCAACATCACCATGCTCTCGGTGCTGCTGGCCGGCGCCGCCCTCATCCGCGAGCGCGAGCACGGCACGCTGGAACACCTTTTGGTGCTGCCGGTGCGCCCGTCCGAGATCATGCTGGCCAAGATCCTCGCCAATGGCGCGGTGATCCTCGCCGGTTCCGCCTTCAGCATCGTGGTGGTGCTGAAATGGGGGCTCGGCATGGGGATCGCCGGCTCCATCCCGCTGTTCCTGGCGGGCACGGCGCTCTACCTGTTCTTCACCGCGTCGCTCGGCATCTTCCTCGGCACCCTGTCCGGGTCCATGCCGCAGTTCGGGCTTTTGTTCTTCCTCACCGTCCTGCCCATGAACATGCTGTCCGGCGGCTTCACCCCGCTGGAGAGCATGCCGCAATGGCTGCAGGTGGTGATGCAGGCCTCGCCTTCGACCCAGTTCGTGGCCTTCGCCCAGGCCATCCTCTATCGCGGGGCGGGGATCGAGACCGTGTGGCCGCGCTTTGCGGCCACCTTCGGCATGGGCATGCTGTTCTTCGCCGTGGCGCTGGTGCGCTTCCGCACCTTCCTCGCCGCCCAGCAATAAGACCGGCGCGGCGGGGGCGGCCGCTGCGCTCAGATGTAGTCCACGAAGGAGGACAGGGCTTCCCGCGAAAGGTCGCGCATCTCGGCGAGGGTGTAGGTGTCGAGCACGGTGCCGATGGCGTCGCGCACCTGCACCATAAGCATGCGCACCTCGCAGGTGGCCACGTCGCAATCCTCGCACGGCTCGTAGGCGTTGCGGCTGGCGCAGGGGAAGGGCGCGAGCGGCCCGTCGAGGGCGCGGATCATCTCGCCCACCACGATATCCTCGGGTGCCTTGGCGAGGCGATAGCCCCCGAGCTTGCCCTTCTTGGAGGACAGGAAGCCGGCATTGCGCAGTTCGCCGAGGATGACGTCGAGGAATTTCTTCGGAATGTTGTTGGCCTCGGCGATATCGGCCACCTGCGTGGACCCGCCCGGCGGCAGGCGGGCCAGGTGGACCGCGGCCTTGAGACCATACTTTCCTTTTTTCGTCAGCATTCTGCGCCCTCTTTCGGGCTTATGCGGATGTGCACGGCCGCCGTCAACCGGCCGGCGCTTGTAAAATCGGCTCCAGGAAGGCGCAGGCGGCTTGGGGCATGGCGTTCAGCCCTCCTGCGGGGCGTCCTTCAACTCGTGGCGGGCCATCAGCGGGGCCTGGGCCATGGCGAAGGCGAAGGTGAGCGGGAGGTAGCCGAAGGTCTTGAACGTCACCCAAGTGTCCGTGGACACGGAGCGCCACACGATCTCGTTGAGCACCGCCATGACAAGGAAGAACACGCCCCAGCGAATGGTGAGGACCCGCCAGCCTTCGTCCGTCAGCTTCACCATGCCGTCGAACACGTAGGGCAGCAGCGGCTTCCTGAAATAGAGCCCGCCCAGCAGCAGCACGCCGAACAGGGCATTCACCATGGTGGGCTTGAGCTTGATGAAATGATCGTCCTGCAGCCACAGGGTGAGGCCGCCGAACACCATCACCACCAGCGCCGACACCAGCGGCATCACCGCGATGCGCCGGGCCAGAACCCACATGGCGGCCAGCGCCGCCAGCGTCGCCACCATGAACACGCCGGTGGCCACATAGATGCCACCACGGCCGTTGGCGGCGAAGAACAGCACCAGCGGGCCGATCTCGAGGCCGATCTTGAGCCAAGGGCTCATCTTGGGGCGGGCGGGGGCGGTGGATTGCGTCATGACCGGGCCGGTGGCAGGAACAGGCGCTCGGATCGGCGCCTCACGCTTCCATGTGGCGCTTGCGCGCGGCACAATCAAGGCGGTTTCGCCCGCATGGCCCCGGCGCAACCGGGGTTCCGGAGCGACGCCGGCCTTCGCCCCTACCGCAGCGGGCCGAGGCAGGCCGTCAGCTCCGGCCCCTCCCGGGGCACCCGCGCCTGGAGCCGGGCGGCGAGGCGCTCCACCCCGGCGGAGGGATTGCCCGCATCGCGCCGGTGCGGGTTGGGCAGCATGACCGCCAGCAGGGCCGCCTGCCGCGCATCCACTTTCGCCGCCGGAATGCGGAAGGCTTGGCGCGCGCCCGCCTCCACCCCGAACTCCCCGTTCGGCCCCCATTCGGCGATGTTGAGATAGATCTCGATCAGCCGCCTTTTGCTCACCACCAGGTCCAGCCACAGGGCCAGCGGAATCTCGAACGCCTTGCGGATCAGCGCCCGCCCCGGCCACAGGAACAGGTTCTTGGCGATCTGCATGGGGATGGTGGAGGCGCCGCGGGCGTCCTCCAGCTCGTCGGCCTTGTCGATGGCGGCGCGCATCTCGTCGAGATCGACGCCCCAATGGGTGCAGAAGCTCGCATCCTCGGAAGCGATGACGGTGCGCACCAACGCCGGCGACATCTGCGCGATGGGGGTCCAGACCCGCTCCACCCGCTCGCCCTGAACCCACCGCAGCAGCATGAGGGTGGAGACCGGATTGACCACGTTGTAGGCGATGGACAGGACCAGCGGGAGCGCGGCGAGGGCCAGCAGCACGCGCAGCACCAGAGCGACCATTCCAGACCCTCCCTCGCCGGCCGGGCGCCCCGCCGGCTTCACCTGACCTTACAGGCCGCCACACCGGAACGGGCCACGACAGCGGAATTCTTCCGGCTGAAGGCTCGGGTGCCGGTTGGGCTTGACCCGGCCTTCTGGTTGGGGCACCCGGTGGCCCCCGTCAACGGCGCGTCCGGCCTGGGCGTTCCCTCCCGCCCCTTTCGTGGCACGCTGGCCCCAAGGTGACCCGATCGTGACCTTTTCCCTCAAGGACCGGCTCGACGCCTCCGCCGCGGCCACCGAGGCCCGCCTGGCCCTGGCCCTCGCCGATGCAGCCCTGCCCGGCGAGCGGCTGCGGCCCGAGCGGCTGATGGCCGCCATGCGCCACGGCGCGCTCGGTGGCGGCAAACGGCTGCGGCCGTTCCTGGTGATGGAGAGCGCCGCCCTGTTCGGCCTCCCGGCGGAACGGGCGGTGACGGCCGCCGCCGCCATCGAGTGCATCCATTGCTATTCCCTGGTCCATGACGACCTGCCGGCCATGGACGACGACGACCTGCGCCGGGGCCGCCCTACCGTCCACCGCGCCTATGACGAGGCCACCGCCATCCTCGCCGGCGACGGGCTGCTCACCCTCGCCTTCGACCTGCTGGCGGGGGAGGATGCCCATCCGGATGCGGCCGTGCGCATCGCCCTGGTGCGGGCGCTGGCGCGCGCGGCGGGCATCGGCGGCATGGTGGGCGGGCAGATGCTGGACCTCGCCGCCGAAGGCCGCTTCTCCGGCGGCGCCCCCCTCGCGCTGGCCGAAGACGCCATCCGCGACCTTCAGGCCATGAAGACCGGCGCGCTGCTGGCCGTTGCCGTGGAAGCAGGCGCGCTGCTGGGCGGCGCCACCGTGGCCGAGCGCGAGGCTCTGCTGGGCTATGGCCGGGCGCTGGGCGCCGCCTTCCAGATCGCCGACGACATCCTCGACGTGGAAGGCACCGCCGAGGAGGTGGGCAAGAAGGTGGGCAAGGACGCCGCCGCCGGCAAGGCGACCCTCGTCTCCCGCCTCGGCCTGCCCGCCGCCCGCACCCTGCTCGACGGGCTGGTGGAGGATGCGGGCGCCGCCCTTTCCCCCTTCGGCCCGCGCGGCGCGGTGCTCGCCGAAGCCGCCCGTTTCGTGGCGGACCGGCGGAGCTGATATCGGGGCGCCAGCCGTGCTCGGGGCCGGGGCGCGTGCGACCGAGCGCCCGGGTGACCCGCCGTGCCATGTCCCGATGTGAAATGGTGCAGCATGGCCGCTCCCCCTCCCGCATGCCGGGCCGGATGGGGATGCGACGGAAGCAACCTTGGCGCAGGATCCGAACTGCGACATGCCCGTTCGCCCTCCTTTCCACCTCCCCCGCCCGCGCGCGGGCCATGCTGCCAAGGGCGGCGACACCGGCACGCGCGGGACTATGCCACCCCCTCCCGCCCGCGCGCGGGCCATGCTAGCGTCCGGCCCGTGACCGATCCGCGCCTTTCCCCCCTCACCCGCCGCGCTTTCATCGCCGGAGGCGCCGCGCTTGCCGCGCTCCCGATGGGCGTCACCCGCGCGCTCGGCCAGCAGAGCGAGCCGGATGTCATCATCATCGGCGCCGGCGCCGCCGGGATCTCCGCCGCACGCCGCATCGCCGAGGCCGGCCGCTCCTACGTGCTCATCGAGGCGTCGAACCGGGTGGGCGGGCGCACCGCCACCGACACCGCTGTGTTCGGCGTGCCCTTCGACCTCGGCGCGGCGCGGCTGAACATGCCGGCGGCCCGCCCCATGGCCGCCTATGGCCGGGCGGAAGGCCTCGACATTACCCGCGCTCCCGAGGGCGCGCGGCTCTATGTGAATGGGCGCGAAGCCCGCGACGCCGACTATGAGGCCTTTGTCGCCACGGTGCGCCGCGCCGAACGCGCCATCGGCGCCGCCGGCGATGCGGGGCGCGACATGCCCGCCGCCCGCGCCCTGCCGGACCTCGGCCCGTGGGGACCTTCCGCCCGTTTCGTGGTGGGACCCATCAATTGCGCCAAGGAACTCGATCAAATCTCCACGGTGGACGTTGCCCGCGCCGAGGAGCGTGAAGGCGAGGAGATCTGCCGCCAGGGCGTCGGCACGCTGGTGGCCCAGCTGGCGCGGCCGCTGACGGTGCGGCTGGAGACGGTGGCCCGCAGCGTGGAATTGGGCGGGCGCCTGGTCACGGTGCTGACCAACAAGGGCAACCTGCAGGGGCGTTCCGTCATCGTCGCGGTGCCGCCGAGCGTGATCGCCAGCGGCAGGCTGCGCATCCTGCCGCTCCAGCCGCGTTACCGCATGGCGGTGGATAAAATCACGCTGGGCGCCTACGACCACATCGCCTTCCGCCTGCCGCGCAACCCGGCCGGCCTCGCGGCGGACGAGACGCTTTATTTCAAGGCGGACGGCCCCCGCGCCTACATGATGCGCGCCCGCATCGGCGGCAGCGACCTCTATACGCTGGACGTGGCCGGCGACACCGCGATGGGCCTCGCCAACGCCGCGCCCGAAGCGGCAGCCGCCTTCGCCAAGGAGGCGCTGACGCGGGAATTCGGCGCCGACGCCGCGGCGCGGATGGGCAAGGTGCACGCCACGCGCTGGAGCCGCGAGCCCTATGCACTCGGCGCCTTCTCCTGCGCCCTGCCCGGCTACGGCAACATGCGCCGCGCCTTCATCGAGACCGTGGGCGGCCGCATGGTGTTTGCCGGCGAGCACGCCCACGAAACCCTGTGGGGCACGGTGGGCGGCGCCTGGCTCTCCGGCGAGCGGGCGGCCAGGCAGGTGCTGGGGCTGATCGGGGTGCGCTCGGGATAGGATGGTGCCGTCGGCCCCCATTCGTACCAATGGCCGGTGAGCTTGGCTCGTCGGTCATTGGTCACGCACGCGCGGCACTTGAGCGAAGCCCACTCGGCAATCGGCAGAAGACCGATGCCGATGGCATCAATGGGAGCGGGCGAACATCTCGTTGAAGGAATAACCCGCACCGCGCACGGTGCGGATGGGGTCGGACTGGCGGCCGCGGTTGATGGCCTTGCGCAGCCGGCCCACATGCACGTCCACGGTGCGCTCGTCGATATAGACGTCCTGGCCCCACACCCCGTCGAGCAACTGCTCGCGGGAGAAGACCCGGCCGGGGCTCTGCATCAGGAATTCCAGCAGGCGGAACTCGGTGGGGCCCAGATGCACCTCGCGCCCGGCGCGATGGACCCGGTGGGTCTCGCGGTCCAGCTCGATGTCGCCGGCGCGCAGCAGGGTGGCCACATGCTCGGGCTTGGCCCGGCGCAGCAGCGCCCGCACCCGGGCGAGCAGCTCGGGCACCGAGAACGGCTTCACCACATAATCGTCGGCACCGGTGGCGAGGCCGCGCACGCGCTCGGTCTCCTCGCCGCGGGCGGTGAGCATGATGACGGGCAGGCGCTCGGTCTCGGGGCGGGTGCGCAGGCGCCGGCACAGCTCGATGCCGGACAGGCCCGGCAACATCCAGTCGAGGATCACGAGATCGGGCACGCTCTCGCGCAGCCGCGTCTCCGCCTCGTCCCCGCGGCCGACGCTTTCCACGCCGTAGCCCTCCGACTCCAGATTGTAGCGGAGCAGAAGGGTCAGGGGCTCCTCGTCCTCGACGATCAGAATATGCGCCGGCACTGTACATCACCCGTCTTGACTGCTTCGACCCACCCGGCCCGGTCCGGACGAACCGGAACCAGGGCCAGGCTGGCCATCACGTCCCACTCACGCCATCCACTCAGGCCTGGGCGGAACGCCCCGGAAAGGCCAGGGTGGTCTCGCTGGAAGCATCCGCCTTGGGGCGGCTCTCCGGCAGGTTCTGGCCGGTGACCATGTAATAGACGATCTCCGCGACATTGGTCGCGTGGTCGCCGATGCGCTCGATGTTCTTGGCGCAGAACAGCAGGTGCGTGCACACGGAAATGTTGCGCGGATCCTCCATCATATAGGTGAGGAGTTCGCGGAACAGGGACGTGTACATGGTGTCGATGGCGCTGTCGCGGCCCCACACCTCAACCGCCTTCGCTTCGTTGCGGGCGGCGTAGGCGTCGAGCACCTCTTTCAGTTGCTCGAGCACGAGGTCGGAGATGTGCTCCACGCCCCGCACCAGCTTGGCCGGATGATACTCACCCTCGATGGCCATGACGCGCTTGCCCACGTTCTTGGCAAGATCGCCGATGCGCTCCAGGTCGTTGGCGATGCGGATGGCCGACACGATCTCGCGCAGATCGTTGGCCACCGGCTGGCGCTTGGCGATGACGAGGATGGCGCGGTCCTCGATCTCGCGCTGCATCTGGTCCACCGTGGTGTCGAGCAGCACCACCTTCTGGGCGAGAGCGCCGTCACGCTTGATCAGCGAACTCACCGAATCGGCGACCAGCCGCTCGGCCAGGCCGCCCATCTCCACCACCTTGCGGCCGACTTCCTTCAACTCCTGGTCGAAGGACGAAACGGTATGCTCCGGCATCGGAAAGATCCTTTTCAAGCATTTTCCAGCGAAGTGGGCACCGGTTCGCGTGACGAAAATGCGCTAAAGCAAAATGGTCGAGTGGCCCGGCGATGGACTTGACCGCAAAGCCACCATGTGGCTCGACCCGGTCCAGCCACAACACTTTGATCTGGTGGATCAACTTTTTGAAACGGATGGCTACCATCCGTTTCGGTTGATCCACTGGCTCCTCAGCCGAAGCGGCCGGTGATGTAGTCGCGCGTCTTGATTTCCTTCGGATTGGTGAAGATCACGTCCGAAGGCGCCACCTCGATCAGCTCGCCGAGATAGAAGAAGGCGGTGATGTCGGCGCAGCGCGCAGCCTGCTGCATATTGTGCGTCACGATGACGATCGTGAAGTCCTGCTTCAGCTCGTCGATCAGGTCCTCGATCTTCGAGGTGGAGATGGGGTCGAGGGCCGAGGTGGGCTCGTCCAGCAGGATCATCTCGGGACGCACCGCGATGGTGCGGGCGATGCACAGGCGCTGCTGCTGGCCGCCAGACATGCCGAGCGCCGAGGTGTGCAGGCGGTCCTTGGTCTCGTCCCAGATGGCAGCCTTGCGCAGGCACCATTCCACGCGCTCATCCATCTGCGCCTTGTTCAGCTTCTCATGAAGCTTAACGCCAAAGGCGATGTTGTCATAGATGGACATGGGGAACGGGGTAGGCTTCTGGAACACCATGCCGATGCGGGTGCGCACGATGGTCGGGTCCAGCTCCTTGCCGACGATGTTCACGCCGTCATACAGCACCGCACCCTCGGCCCGCTGGCCGGGATAGAGGTCGTACATGCGGTTGAACACGCGCAGCAGGGTGGACTTGCCGCAGCCCGAGGGGCCGATCATGGCGGTCACCCGCTTTTCCGGAACATGGAAGTTGATGTTCCGCAGGGCGTGGTTGCTGCCGTAGTAGAACTGGAGGTTCTCCACCTTGATCTTGGCGGGCGCCGCCAGCGCATCCGGACGGGCGGAGACGGAGGAGGAGATGTTGAAGGTGGGGTCGACGGCTGAAGTCATTTTGGCCTCGCTTCGGAGGATGAATTCGGAAGGGTTCGGGTACGGCGCCGGGGGGCGCCGCTAGTGGCTCCGCGCCAGGAACAGGCGGGACGCCACGTTGAGCACCAGCACGCCCACGGTGATGAGGAGCGCGCCGGCCCAGGCGAGGGAGACCCAGTCGTCGAACGGGCTGCCGGCAAACTGGTAGATGGCGATGGGCAGGCTCGCCATCGGCTTCGACAGGTCGGTCGACAGGGCGTTGTTGCCGAGCGAGGTGAACAGCAGCGGCGCCGTCTCGCCGGCCGCGCGGGCGATGGCGAGCAGGACGCCGGTAACGATGCCCGCCCGTGCCGCACGCCAGGTGATGAACATGACCACCTTCCACTGCGGCGAGCCGAGGGCGAAGGCGGCCTCGCGCAGGCCGACGGGAACCAGGTTCAGCATGTCCTCGGTGGTGCGCACGATCACCGGGATCACCAGGATGGCGAGCGCCAACGACCCGGCCCAGCCGGAGAAGCCGCCGAACGGCACCACCAGCAGGGTGTAGATGAACAGGCCCACCAGGATGGAGGGGGCGGACAGAAGGATATCGTTCACGAAACGGGCGGCGGCGCCGATCTTGGTGCCCTTGCCGTTCTCGGCCAGGAAGGTGCCGCAGAAGAGGCCGATGGGGCCGCCGATGACCATGGCGATGCCGATCTGGATCAGCGAGCCGACGATGGCGTTCAACAGGCCGCCGTTCTGGCCCGGCGGCTTGGTCACTTCCGTGAACACATTGAGGCCGAGGGCGGGCAGCCCGCGGGAGAGCAGGGTCCACAGGATCCAGCCCAGGAGGAAGATGGCCAGGACGGCAAAGCCCGTCGAGATCACCTTGACGGTGGTGTCCTTGGCGCGGCGCGCGGCGAGGGAGGCCATGATTGCCTGCTCCTTGATCAGTCGAGCCGCGAGCGCACGAGCGCCCGGGACAGAGCCAGCACAATGAATGAGATGACGAACAGGATGAAGCCAAGCTGCAGCAGCGAGGTCAGCTTCAGGGACCCGATCGCCGCTTCCGGGAACTCGTTGGCGATGGTGGAAGCGATGGTGGCACCCGGCGCGAACAGGGAGGCCGACATGCGCGTCGCGTTGCCAATGACGAAGGTGACCGCCATGGTCTCACCCAGCGCGCGGCCGAGGCCGAGCATGATGGCGCCCACCATGGCTGTCTTGCCGTAGGGAACGGAGACGTTCTTGTACACCTCGAAGGTGGTGGCGCCGATGCCGTAGGCGGATTCCTTCAGCATGGGCGGAACCGATTCCAGCGTCTCCACGAACATGGCGGTGATGAAGGGCAGGATCATCACCGCGAGGATGAGGCCGGCGGTGAACATGCCCGAGCCGAGCGGCGGGCCGGCGAACAGCGCGCCGATGATGGGCAGGTTGCCGATGGTGTCGATCAGCGGCGGCTGCACATAGACGGCCATCAGCGGGACGATAACGAAGAAACCCCACATGCCGTAGATGATGGAGGGCACGGCGGCGAGCAGCTGAACCGCAACGCCGATGGGCCGCTTCAGCGGCTGGGGGGCGATCTCGGTAAGGAAGAAGGCGATGCCGAAGGACAAAGGCAGGGCGACCACAACGGCGATGATGGCGCTGAACAGCGTGCCGTAGATCATCACCAGGGCGCCGAAATTCTCGGTCACCGGGTTCCAGGCGGGCGACCAGATGAAGTCGAGCCCGAAATGCTGCAGCGCCGGCAGGCCGCCCTGGAACAGCTCGGCAATGATCAGGCCGAGCAGGATGAGGACAAAGATGCCGCTCGCCCACAAGAGGGCGACGAAGATCGGGTCCGAGATCCGGCCGGTCGCCTTCGCCTTGGTGATGGGCTGGACCGATCCAGACCCCATGCTCTCCACCGTCGCGTCCATTGGATGCCTGTCCCCCGCGCGCCGCAGCCGGCGGCCAATCCGAAGCCAGGGCCGCACGCGCTGCCCGCGCCGCCCGTCATCTGGGTGCCACCTCGCGCGCCTCATGGCGGCAGGACGGCGCACCCGGTCGTGAAAGAAACGCCGCCCCGGTGGGGGCGGCGCCGGTTTCGTCCGCGATCAGAGAACGGGCTTGCCGTCCGGACCCTTGATCTCGCTCTTGAAGGCTTCTTCCACCTGCTTCACCACCGACTCGGGAAGCGGGATGTAGTGCAGCTGCTCAGCGACAGCAGCGCCGTCCTTGGTGTAGGCCCACTTGAAGAATTCCATGGTCGCGCGCGAGGCTTCCACATTCTTCGGATCCTTCGGGAGAAGGATGTAGGTGGGGCTGACGATCGGCCACGCCTCGGGAGCCGGGGCATCGATCATGGAAGCGGCGAAATCCTTCGCGCCCTTCCAGTCGGCGGAGGCGGCGGCGGCCTGGAAGCCGGCAACCTCGGGGCCGACGAACTTGCCGGCCTTGTTCTGCAGCTGGGTCACCACGAGCTTGTTCGCGGCGGCGTAGATGAACTCCACGTAGCCGAGGCCACCCTTGGTGTTCTTCACGGTGCCGGTCACGCCCTCGTTACCCTTGGCGCCAGCGCCGACGGGCCACTGGACCGAGGTGGCGGAGCCGACCTTGGACTTCCAGTCGGGGCTCACCGCCGAGAGGTAGGAGGTGAAGATGGAGGTCGTGCCCGAGGAGTCCGAACGGTACACCGGCACGATGGCCGAGGACGGCAGCTTCACGCCGGGGTTGATGTCGGCGATCGCCTTGTCGTCCCACTTGGTGATCTTGCCGAGATAGATGTCGGCGAGGATCGGGCCGGTGAGCTTGAGCTGGTTGGTGACGATGCCGTCGAGATTGACGGTGGCGACCACCGAACCGATCACGGTCGGGAACTGGAGCAGGTTGTTCGCCGCCAGCTTCTCGCCGGGCACGGTGGCGTCGGAAGCGCCGAAATCGACCGTGCGGTTGATGATCTGGTTCTGACCGCCGCCGGAGCCGATGGACTGGTAATTCAGCGTGTTACCGGTCTTCTCTTTGAACTTGGCGCCCCAGGCCTGATAGACGGGGGCCGGGAAGGACGCGCCGGCGCCGGTGAAGTCGACGGCTTGGGCGCTGCCTGCGAACAGGGTGCCAGCCACGGCGATGGCGCCGAGAGCGGTGGTGAGCTTCACGGTAATTCTCCTTGCCAAATCCGTTGCCATTCCAAGCCTGACGCCGGGGGCAACATTGGGCTCGGGACTCTTAGCCCCGGTTGGCCAAGGTTCTATGACGCCCGCATGACATGGAGATGACAGGTTAAGCGATTGTTTGATCGTTATTTTTTTCCGGACCCGGCAAAGCGTCGAGCCGCACGCTGAAGGTTGCGCCCTGGCCCAGCACGCTATCGATGCCAAGCCGGCCCCGATGGCGCGCCACGATGTGCTTGACGATGGCCAGCCCCAACCCCGTACCGCCCTGGTCACGGCTCGCCGCCACGTCCACCCGGTAGAAGCGCTCGGTGAGGCGCGGCAGGTGCTCGGGCGGGATGCCGGGGCCGAAATCGCGGATGCTCACCACCGCCGTGCCGTTCTCGCGGAACAGGCGGACCTCGATCCTTTTGCCGGGCGCGCCATACTTCAGCGCGTTCTCCACCAGGTTCTCGAACAGGCGAATGAGTTCGTCCCGGTCGCCCAGCACCTCCAGGGGCACGGCGTCCTTCACCTGCTCCAGCGTCACGCCGCGATCCCTGGCGAGGGGGGAGAGGGTGTCGCACACATGGGCGAGAATGCCGGCGAGGTCCACCTTGGTCTGCGGCCGCACATGGGCGTTGAGCTCGATGCGCGACAGGGACAAAAGATCGTCGATGAGGCGCGACATGCGCCGCGCCTGCGCCGCCATGATGACGAGGAAGCGCTCACGCGCCGGCGTATCGTTGCGGGCCGGCCCCTGCAGGGTCTCGATGAAGCCGGACAGGGAGGCCAGCGGCGTGCGCAACTCGTGGCTGGCATTGGCCACGAAGTCGGCCCGCATCTGTTCTACCCGCCGCTGCTGGGTGAGGTCGCGGAAGGTGAGCAGCACCGCGTCCGGCGCATCGGCCGCGCGCCGGCCGCCGGAGCGGATGCCCGAGTGGATGCCAGATTGGGCTTCCAGGCGCAGCGGCACCACATGGGCCTCCAGCCAGCGATCAAGCGGAATGCGCTCGGCGAATTCCACGCGCCGCGGCAGGCCGTCTTCGGCGGCGGCGCGCACGGCGTCGAGCACCTCGGGCACACGCACCACAAAGGACAGGGGATCGCCCACGCGGGTCGGCCCGATGGCGAGGGCGAAGCGTTCGTTGGCGGTGATGATCTCTCCGGCGGCCGAAAGCAGCAAGGCCGGTTCCGGCAGGGCGGCCACCACCGCCGCGGCCTGTGCATCGCCGCGCACCGGAAGCGCGGGCATGGGCACCGCCGTCACCTCCGGCAGGGACCGGCTGGCCGGGGCCTTGGGCAGGCTGAACAGCAGGGCCACGAGCAATGCGACCATGAGCGCGGCGAGCGCCGGATTGAGCGCCCCAAGCGCCACGCCCACGGCGGCGGCGAGCGCCAGGGCGGCAATGAGGAAGATCGCCCGGTGGCGCGTGTCCCCGCTCCCGGTCGAGCCGGGCGTGGACGCGCCCGCAGGGCCCGCGCTCAATTCACCTGTATCCGGCTCTGTCGCCGGCGAAGCGACGGCCGGCGATTCAACCGGGCGGACGTGCGCAACTCGCGGCTCTGCTCCTTGCCCTTGGCCATGCACTTGGCCTCGCACTTGCCCATGCACCTGCCCATGCACCTGCCCATGCACTTGGGCGTCGGCCGCCGCCGCGCTCCCCGGATCGCTGGCGCGGTCGGGGGCGCCGTGCGGCGTCGCGGCGTGCTGGAAGTCCGTGTCCCTCGTGGGTCCGGCCATCGCCATCCTCTTCGCGCCTCCCTGGGCGTCTGTCTTGGGCGCCTGTCTTGGGCGCCTATCTTGGACACCGGTCTTGGGCGTCTGTCTTGGACACCGGTCGAGCGCCGGTCTTGGGCACCTTGCCGGCGCCGGTCTTGCGAATCACCCTTGGGCGGCGCGAATTTGGATGCTCGCGCCGCTAAACGAAGCCATTACGACAGCTTGCGCGCGTTCTTGCGCGGATCCACAGTCGTCCCATGCCGGGCTGGTGATTTAGGCCCGCCGCCATGGGATGACGCCGTGCCAGCAGTATCGCATTTTCATGGCACGGGCACGGCGCGGGCCGGACCCCGTCCCCACAGGAGCCCACCATGAATCAGCCGCTGCATTGAAACACATCCAATTGCGTCTAAACGGATCGCGCGCCGCCCACCATCTGCTATGAGGGGGTTCAAGCGGAGGACCCGACCATGCGACAGCCCCAATCGTGCCGGGCACCGCGGCACGGCCCCCTTCTGGCCGCCGTTTCCATGGCCAGCGTTCTGGTCGGGCCGCTGCTGGGAACCGGAGTGGCGTGCGCGGACCCGGTTCCGCTGCCGACGGTGGATTTTGCCCTGAGTGCTGATGTGCGCCGCGGCGGCAGCATGGATGTCGCCCATAGCCAGGGCAAGTTGCGGGTGGAGATGACCAAGCCCAACGTGCCGGGCAGCATCGTCGGCATCATCGACCTCAGGGCGCGCCGCATGGTGGTGCGCACCCCCAACCTGCCCAACATGGCGGTGGAGATCGAGCTGCCGCCCGAATTTGCCCTTGGCATCCTCAACGGCTCCGGCCTGCGGGTGGGCGAGAGCCAGGCGGCGGGCGAGCCCTGCGACCTGTGGAAGATCGACACTCCCGCAGGTGGCGCGGCTGGTGGTGCAGCTGGTGGTACCGCCATGGGCGCATCGGTGGGTCCCACCACCGCCTGCATCACGTCGGACGGCATCGCCCTGCGCACCGAGGTGGAGGTGCAGGGCAAGAAGCAGACAGTGTTCGAGGCGCTCAAGCTCACCCGCGCGCCGCAGGATCCCAAGCTGTTCCAGTTGCCGGCGGGTGTGCAGGTGATGAAGGTGCCGAAGGGCAAGATCGGCTCCGCCCTCGGACTGCCCGGGCTCGGCGGGCCGTTGCTCGACCTCGTACCCAAACCCTGAGCCCCGCTGCCCTGAGCACCGATGGCCTGAGCACCGATGCCCTGAGCCCCATGGCCTGAGCACCGGCCGGGGCGCCGAACCGCGATGATGGGAGCCACGCCGGCGGCGCGATCCGCTCAGCCGAAGGTGACAGCCACGGGCACGTGGTCCGAGGGCTTTTCCCAGCCGCGCGCGTCCTTCAGCACCGTCATCGCCCGGGCGGATGGCGCGAGGCTCCGGCTGGCCCAGACATGGTCGAGGCGGCGGCCACGGTCGTTGGCGGTGTAGTCGGGCGAACGGTAGCTCCACCACGTGAACAGCTTGTCGCTCGGCGGCACGAAGGTGCGCATCACGTCCATCCAGGGACCCGAGGCCTGGAAGCGGTTCAGCTTATCCACCTCGATGGGGGTGTGGCTGACCACGTTGAGCAGTTGCCTGTGGCCCCACACGTCGGTTTCGAGGGGGGCGATGTTGAGGTCGCCCACCACCACCGCGTGGCGCCCGGCATCGGCCGCGGCGGCGCCGAGCGACGACCAGGCCGTCACCTCGTCGAGGAAGGCGAGCTTATGGGCGAACTTGGGGTTCAGCTCCGGGTCCGGAATGTCGCCGCCGGCGGGAACGTAGAAATTATGCACCGTCAGCGGCTTGCCGAGCGCATCCTCGGGCGCGAGGGTCACCGCCACATGCCGCGCATCGCCCTTGCCGCAGAAATCGCCCTTCTCCACCGACAGGAACGGCCGGCGGGACAGCGTCGCAACCCCGTGCCAGCCCTTCTGTCCGTTGAGGGCGATGTGGGGAAAGCCCATGTCGCGGATCGCGTTCAGGGGAAACTTGTCGTCCTGGCACTTGGTTTCCTGAAGGCACAGGACGTCGGGCCGCAACGTCTCCACCGCCGCACGGACGATGTCGAGGCGAATACGGACGGAATTGATGTTCCAGGTGCAGATGGTGAGGGGCAAGGCAATGGCGGACTGAAAAGGAAGGATGCCGCGAGCCATACACCCCGGCGCCGTCCGCAGGCAAGCCGCACACGCCGACGGGCGGCTGCGGCCAAGTTGCCCAAAACCGGCGCCCAAAACCGTCGCCCAAATCAGGCCCGTGCAACTGGCACCCGAAACGATCCGGTCTCGCGCTCAAAGGCGAGGCGCACCAGCGAGGCGCACCGCAAACCGGGAACAGCCGGTGGTTCGACCGCGACAGAGGAACCCATCTGCCGCGACCGGGGCAAACCACAATTCTCTGATCCGGGAGATAAACGTCTCGAAACGGAGGGGCCGTTCCTGTTGATCCACCGGACGCGGGGACCCAAGACCTGGGGAATACCCAAGACTTGAAGAACACCTAAGACTTGGAGAGACTTAAGACTTGGAGAGACTTAAGACTTGAAAGACGCCTCGGGCCAGGGGGGCCGCAAAGCCGCACCTTCGCCTGCGAATGGAAAACGGGATGCGACGCGGCAGAAGCGGCATTTCAGGGCCCAATGGCAAACCAGCAAGGTGCCCCCGGCCCCGCGCCCCAGAACCACCAACCACCAACCACCAACCGGTTCGGGCCGAAACGGCAACCGGCGCCGGGGACGCGCTCAGCGGCGGTCGCCCTCTTCCTGGATAAGAGCTTCGGTGGCGGCAATGGCGCCTTCCAGCTCGGAAATCTTGCGCAGCATGCCGTCGGAAGGAAGGGCGGTGCTCTTTGCTGCGGTCAGTACCAGGTCTCGTTGAGCCGCCTTGAGTCGATCGAGCAGACTCGAAAGGTCGGCCTCTGCCTGTTGCGCCATTTTCGTCTTGAACTCCAGAAATGACAAAAAAACCGGCGAAGCGGGAAGTAGCCTCGCCCGTTCGGTTGATCCAATCCCGCCGTCCCGGAAGGACGGCGGGAGGATGAATGATCAGTCGGCGAGTTCGATGCCGCGGGCTTCAGGACCCTTGGGGCCCTGGCCAACCTGCACCACCACGCGCTGGCCTTCGGCCAGGTCGGTGAGGCCGGAGCGCGAGATGACGGTGACGTGCACGAACACGTCCTTGCCGCCGCCTTCCACCGCGATGAAGCCGAAGCCCTTGTCGGGGTTGTACCACTTCACGGTACCGACGCGCTCCTCGGTGGGGCCGGTGGCCGCACGGGGACCGCCACCGGCGCCGCCGGCGCGGGGGGCGCCACCGAAGCCGCCGCCGCCAGCGCCGGGACCGGCGCCGAAGCTGCGACGGGCGGGCGCGGCCTCGGCCGTGGAGGTGTCAACCTCCAGGACTTCGGTCACCTGGCGGCCCTTCTGGCCCTGGCCGACGCGGACCGAGAGCTTGGAGCCGGGAGGCACGCTTTCCTGCCCGGCCGCCTCAAGGGCGCGCGCGTGAAGGAACACGTCACCCGAGCCATCGGCGAGCTCGACAAAGCCGAAGCCCTTCTCGGGGTTGAACCACTTGACGGTGGCGTCGATCGGCGGGCCGGAAGGGGCGGGTGCGCTGAAGCTGCTGCTGCTGCTGCTGGGCGAAGAAAACGGACGGTCCCCTCCGAAGCCGCGATCACGCGGCGGCGCAAAGTCGTCATCAAAGCCACGGCGGCGCGGCTCTCGGAAGTCTCGGTTACGGCTCATGTGTATTTCCGTTGAGGTCAGTCGCCAATTTTGGCTTAGGGCCATCCACCACTGCCGGATGAAATGCGTTTCTCGTGCTTTAACTTGCACGTTCCGGGCGTCTTAAACTCCGCCTTCGCACAACGCTCAATCCAGCCACCCGCGTCTCGCCTCGCAGCCTAATGGACAGGCCGGAAACAGGACCCATGACAATGGGCGCACTCCTCCGGCCAACAACCAGACTAACACATCTGCCTCGCTTTGGTACATGAATGTTGGGCCACAAGGCGCCATCTGTGGCGCGGGGCGCGCGGACCCTGGGTCCGTGACAGGCCGGCGGCGGCGGTTGCCTGGAAACAGGCGCGTAACCGCAGCCCGTTCCGCTCCGTCCGGGGCGTGGAACAACTCCATTTCTATTGTCGAGGCCCTGTGTTCTTCTCCACCTGCCGGGCCGGGCGACCGGTTTCTCGCGCAAGAGCCCGGTCCGCGTCTAAACTCCATGCACGACACCGCGTGATCCGGTTCAGACTGCACCTGATCGGCGCATGCTCCTCCCCCGGACGATCACCCCGACAGGATTTCCCCACAGGACTCGTCATGACGCAATCGGTTCCCCGCCACCATCACCAGACCGCTGCCACCCCCACGGCGCCGCTCACGCCCATCGCGGTCGCGCCCGCGCCGGAGACGCTGGCGCTGCTGGAGACGCGCCGCTCCCTGCCCTTGCGTGCGCTGGTGGAACCGGGCCCCGACGGCGCAGAACTCGACCGCATGCTCGCCATCGCCGCGCGGGTGCCCGACCATGGCCGGCTGGTGCCGTGGCGCTTCATCGTGCTCGAAGGGGAGGCCCGCGCCATCGCTGGCGATCGGCTGGATGCGCTCTATGCGACACAAAACCCCGGCCTCGCGCCCGAGAAAGCGCATATGTGGCGAGACTATCTGCTGCGAGCACCGGTGACGGTGGTGGTGGTGAGCCGGACCGATCCGGCGGCGAAAATTCCGGAATTCAATCAGGTGCTATCCGCGGGCGCCGCTGCAATGAACCTTGTCATCGCAGCCACCGCCATGGGCTTTTCCGCCCTGTGGCTGCTGAAATGGCCCGGCCGCGATGCGGATGCCGCAGCCCTGCTGGGCGTCGCCGGGACGGAAAAGGTGGCGGGCTTCATCCATATGGGCCGGCCGGCGGCGTTGGCCGAGGACCGGCCCCGCCCGCACCTCGACGAGGTGGTGACGCGCTGGCGACCCGAGCCTTGAGGCGCCTCAGACGGCCAACGATGCTTCCACGCGCACGGCGCGCCGGAAATAGACGATGCTGACATAGACGGCGACCAGGGCGAACAGGCCCATCAGGGCGTATTCGCCCACATCGCCCAGGTTGAGCAGGCCGGCCAGCGCCCACCCCGCGGCGATGGCGGTGGCGAAGGCCTCGGTGGCGACAAGGGCCGTCGCGCTCAGGACCGTGAAGAGATGGCCGCCGCGCGGTGCACCCACCACGTTGGAACCCGCCACGTTGGAACCCGCCTCCTGCGAACCTGCCATGTTCATCTCCCGCGGCTTCGGCCTCGGCCTGCCGCTGCCTATTCTCTGGCTCAAGATTGCTCGGGTCCGTGATACCTAAGCGCTTGAGCCTCACTCGCCCGCCGCCCGGCGGCGCCTGAAACAAACCCGCCCGGCGCCCGCCAAAGCCCAGGTCCATGGTCCTGAACGGGTCGGGAAACTGCGACGCGCGCGCCGCCGGGTCAAGTCCGCCCCGCCGGAACGCTGAAAAGGAGACCTTGCATGCTGCCGGCCGAAGCCCACGAAAGCATCCACGCCATGGGGGGCATGGTGGCCGCCCCGCACCACCTGGCGGCGGAGGCTGGACGCGAGGTCCTGGCCGAAGGCGGCAACGCCATCGAGGCCATGGTGGCGGCGGCCGCCGCCATCGCCGTGGTCTATCCGCACATGAACCATCTGGGCGGCGACGGCTTCTGGCTCATCCGCGAGCCCTCGGGCCGGGTGCGCTATATCGAGGCCTGCGGTTTCGCCGGCGCCCGCGCCACCATCCCCTTCTATCACGATCTCGGCCTGGGGGTGGTGCCCACCCGCGGGCCGCTGGCCGCCGTCACCGTGCCCGGCGCGGTGGACGGCTGGCGCCTCGCCCTTGAGGCCGCGCGCGCCCACGGCGGGCGCATGACGCTCAAGAGGCTACTGGAGCCCGCCGTCCGCCATGCCCGCGAGGGGGTGGCCGTCTCGCGCTCGCAGGCCGCCCTCACCGCGCAGAAGAAGGCCGAGCTGGAAGGCGCCCCGGGCTTCGCGGACGCCTTCCTGACGCCGGATCGCGAGGTGCCCAAGGCGGGAACGCTCCAGCGCCAGCAGCGCCTCGCCGATACCCTGGACCACCTCGCCCGCGCCGGCCTCGCCGATTTCTACCACGGCGACGTGGGCCGCGAGATCGGCACCGACCTGGACCGCATCGGCAGCCCCGTCACCCGCGAGGACCTCAAGCGCTACGCGGCGGTGGAGCGGGCGCCGCTGGCGGTGGACATGGGCGCCGGACGGCTGTTCAACGCCCCGCCGCCCACCCAGGGGCTGGCCTCGCTGCTCATCCTCGCTTTGTTCGACCGGCTGAAGGTGAAGCGGGGGGACAGCTTCGAGCACGTGCACGGCCTGATCGAGGCCACCAAGCGCGCCTTCATGGTGCGCGACAAAGTGGTGTGCGACTACCAGCACCTGACCCACGACCTCGCCGCCCTGCTCACCCCCGAGGCCATCGCCAAGGGGGCCGCCGAGATCGAGATGGGCCGCGCCCTCCCCTGGCCGCAGGGCAAGGTCGGCGGCGACACGGTGTGGCTCGGCGCGGCGGACAAGTCGGGGCTGGTGGTGTCCTACATCCAGTCCATCTTCTTCGAGTTCGGCTCCGGCTGCGTTTTGCCCTCCACCGGGGTGCTGATGCAGAATCGCGGCGCCAGCTTCTCGCTGGAGCCGGGGGCGCTCAATCCACTGGAACCCGGCCGGCGGCCGTTCCATACGCTGAACCCGGCGCTGGCGGTGCTCGCCGACGGGCGGGTGATGGCCTATGGCACCATGGGCGGGGAAGGCCAGCCGCAGACCCAGTCCGCCGTCTTCAGCCGCCATGTGATGTTCGGCGTGCCGCTGGGGGAGGCCATCGCCCGGCCCCGCTGGCTGCTGGGGCGCACCTGGGGCGACGTGGAAACCCGGCTGCGGCTGGAGCCGCGCTTCGACGACGAAGTGGTGGAGCGCCTCAAGCTGGTGGGGCACGACCTGGCCCTGGTCCCCGACGCCTACAGCGATACCATGGGCCATGCGGGGGCGGTGGTGCTGCATCCCGGCGGACGCATGGAAGGGGCGCATGATCCGCGCTCCGACGGGGGTGCGGCGGGGGTTTAGAGCCGGTTTTTCACATTGCGCCCGGATGGGCGCTTGCAGCCCTCGGAGGGCTTTATCATCGTCATGGCCGGGCTTGTCCCGGCCATCCACGCGGCGCGGCCGGGGATTCATTTCCCACGCTTTCCCAAGCGGTTCGGCGTGGATACCCGAGGCGCAGGCCGCCAAAATAAAACCGGCTGCCCCCCGGGGAGAGGACAGCCGGCGGCTTCGGCTCTTGTCTTCGGGCATGCTGCCGACGTGAGGGACCGGTCGCCGCTCAGGCGAATGTCACCCGGGCGGATCCCACTCTCACTTCGGCCGAGAGAACGCTTGTCCCATCAGCTTGCGCGCTGATGGGCGCGTGCCCTAGCGCTGGTCGCGCCGCTCGTCCCGTTGATTCTCGTTCCGTTGGCCTCCCTGCTGCTGGCCGCCCTTTTGGCCCGGCACCTGGGCCTGTTGCTGCTGGCCCTTGTCCTTGCCCTGGCCTTCGCGGCCTTTTTCGTTCTGGTTCGGGTTCTGGTTCGGTGGATTGCGCTGATCCTGGTCACGATTGGACATGATCGCTTCTCCAAGCCAGCCCCGTGGGATGTAACGCCCCATGGCATCGCCCGGTTCCGCCAGCTCGTCGGAATGTTTGGTGTCGCCCGACCGGCTTATGCCAGAGCCGCGGGAGACCGGCACATGGCGCGCGGACATGGCGCAAAGACATGCCGCGCACACGCCGCGCGGTCGGAGCCCCAACGCATGGCTG
Source organism: Xanthobacter autotrophicus ATCC 700552 (assembly GCF_043194565.1). Lineage (GTDB taxonomy): Bacteria > Pseudomonadota > Alphaproteobacteria > Rhizobiales > Xanthobacteraceae > Xanthobacter > Xanthobacter autotrophicus_F. The sequence goes on from NZ_JBAFVS010000010.1 coordinate 84,704, forward strand.
GCGCGCGCTTAGCGCATGCATGGCAGCAGTGCGCGGCCTCGAAGGAGGCTTCGCATGGCAGTATTGCGCAGCCTCCCCGGAGGCTTCGCATGACAGCAGTGCGCAGCCTCTCAAAGGAGAACGCGCAAAAAGAAAGACCCGGCCGAAGCCGGGTCTTTGACTTGGAGCAGAATCACGCGATCAAAGATCACGCCGTCACGGTCACGCGGCCTCGTCGGCCTCGATCTCCGCGTCCAGGTCGGCCTCTTCCACCACCTTGGTGGCGCCGCGGCGCGGACCCTTGAGCAGGTTCTGCTCGATGAGCTTTACCGCTTCGGTCTCGGTGATGTTGTTCACCGCCGAAAGCTCACGGGCCATGCGATCCAGAGCGGCTTCGTAAAGCTGGCGCTCCGAATAGGACTGCTCGGGCTGGGCGTCGGACCGGTAGAGATCGCGCACCACTTCCGAAATGGAGACGAGATCGCCGGAATTGATCTTGGCTTCGTATTCCTGCGCGCGGCGGCTCCACATGGTGCGCTTTACGCGGGCGCGCCCCTGAAGAGTCTCCAGCGACTTGTCGACGATATTGGTCTCGGAGAGCTTGCGCATGCCAACGGTGGCGATCTTGGGAACGGGCACCCGCAGCGTCATCTTGTCCTTTTCAAACGAGATCACGAAGAGTTCGAGCTTGAAACCGGCGACTTCCTGCTCCTCAATGGACACGATGCGGCCCACGCCATGTGACGGGTAAACAATGTGCTCACCCGTCTTGAAGCCGAGACGGGTCTGCGCGTTCTTCTTTGCCGACATGCTCTTGACACTCCTGATCCGGCCCTGGGACATGAAGCCTGGGGCCGAACCTGTTGGCGCGGAGGCCGGCCGGTCCGGTACCGGGACGGCGCGCACCTGGCGCTGCGGACTTGGGTCGCGGCCGGAACGCCCGCCAACCCGCTCAGCCAGTCGATGGCGATGGACAGCCCCCGCGCCGCGCCGTAAGTGTCGGCAGGCACGTAAATTCTCGCCCGTGTATTCCCGAGAATACGCCCATGGTCATGCGCGAACACTGAGCGGGCGCGAAGCGGCTGGTTGGGTGAAAGCAATCGACTGTAAAGTCACGTATATCACAATTTTTGTCGGAATCAAAGCGCGCCTGTCGCCAACCTTACTTGGGCGGGCGCGAGCGGCAACTTGGCCGGGACCTTGGCCGGGACCTTGCCCGGCGCGAAGGCGCGCGGCTTGGTCGAGCTTGCCACACCCAGTTGCCACCTTCGATATAAGCATTTCTTTATATCCTTATTGCCGCAACAAAGGCTTCGTGCTACAGGCGCGCATCCCGACCTGCGCCCAGTGCGGCGCGGCGCATTCCAGCGGAGCAATCCATGAGCAACGATTACGTGGTGAAGGACATCAACCTTGCGGACTGGGGTCGCAAGGAGCTGGACATCGCCGAAATCGAAATGCCCGGCCTCATGGCCACCCGCGCCGAATACGGCCCGTCCCAGCCGCTGAAGGGCGCCCGCATCGCCGGCTCCCTGCACATGACCATCCAGACCGGCGTACTCATCGAGACGCTGAAGGCGCTGGGCGCCGACGTGCGCTGGGCCTCGTGCAACATCTACTCCACCCAGGACCATGCCGCCGCCGCCATCGCCGCTGCCGGCGTGCCCGTCTTCGCCGTGAAGGGCGAGACGCTGGAGGAATACTGGGAATACACCCACCGCATCTTCGAGTGGGCCGACGGCGGCGCGCCGAACATGATCCTGGACGACGGCGGCGACGCCACCCTCCTCGTCCACCTCGGCCTGCGCGCGGAGACCGGCGACACCGCCTTCCTCGATTGCGCCACCAATGAAGAAGAGGAAGTGCTCTTCGCCGCCATCAAGCGCCGCCTGAAGCACAAGCCCGGCTGGTACACCCTGCTGGCCAAGACCATCCGCGGCGTGACGGAAGAGACCACCACGGGCGTGCATCGTCTCTACGAGATGCAGAAGAAGGGCACCCTGCTGTGGCCCGCCATCAACGTCAACGACAGCGTCACCAAGTCCAAGTTCGACAACCTCTACGGCTGCCGTGAGTCGCTGGTGGACGGCATCCGCCGCGGCACCGACGTGATGATGGCAGGCAAGGTGGCCATGGTCGCGGGCTTCGGCGACGTGGGCAAGGGCTCCGCCGCCTCCCTGCGCAATGCCGGCTGCCGGGTCATGGTGTCGGAGATCGACCCCATCTGCGCCCTCCAGGCCGCCATGGAAGGCTATGAAGTCACCACCATGGACGACGCCGCCCGGCGCGCGGACATCTTCGTGACCGCCACCGGCAACCTGGACGTGATCACGGTGGATCACATGCGGGCCATGAAGGACCGCGCCATCGTCTGCAACATCGGCCACTTCGACAGCGAGATCCAGGTGGCCGGCCTCAAGAACCTGAAGTGGCACAATGTGAAGCCGCAGGTGGACGAGGTGGAGTTCGCCGACGGCAAGCGCATCATCCTGCTCTCGGAAGGCCGCCTGGTGAACCTCGGCAACGCCACCGGCCACCCGAGCTTCGTCATGTCCGCGTCCTTCACCAACCAGACGCTGGCGCAGATCGAGCTGTTCACCAAGCCCGGCCAGTACGGCAAGGAAGTCTACACCCTGCCCAAGCACCTCGACGAGAAGGTGGCCTCGCTGCACCTCGACAAGATCGGGGTGAAGCTGACAACGCTCACCGACCAGCAGTCCGCCTATATCGGCGTGCCCCCGCAGGGCCCGTTCAAGAGCGAGCACTACCGCTACTGAGCGGTGCCCCGCGGCGCTTCGCGCTGCACCCATTCCACAGCGGAACGCCGGCCCCCGGGCCGGCGTTCGTCGTTTGGAGGGCGTTGTGCGGGGTTTGCGGCAGTGCATTGTCTTCCCCCGCGAACGGGGCTAGGTGTTGGTCGTACCCGCCCCATGCGGGCAGAGCCGGACGGTTCAAAGCGGCGTCTTTTCGGTCCACGACTTCGGACCGGACGTGGCGCGGTCCGGTCCCTGCCCATGTGCCACGGACGGGAAACGCGCGGGGGCTTGCCTTGAACGGTTTCGTGCGACGGTCGCGAGGCGTGACACTGCGCGACGTGATACCAAGCGTCTCAGGCTTCCAGTTGACTGGGCACCGCGGCACCGCCGGGTGCCGAGCCGCAACTGAGAGGGCCGGTGGGCGCCCCCCCTCCCCCCTGCCCGACGCGCGGCACTGAGCGCGATCGCCCTCGATGGCCCTCAGCTTTTCCCGCGACCGCACACGCCCCCTGCCGTTCGCCGCCGAAATCGGCGCCCTCGGCGTGGTGTTCGGCGACATCGGCACCAGCCCGCTCTACGCCCTCAAGCAGGGCGTGCTGGCGGTGGGCGGCACCAATTTCCTCGGCGCCGACGTGCTCGGCCTGCTCTCCCTCATCACCTGGAGCATCATCCTTTCCGTCACGGTGAAATACGTGATGCTGGTGCTGCGGGCGGACAATGACGGCGAAGGCGGCATCCTCGCCCTGGTCACCCTGCTGGATCTCCACCGCAGCGCGCTGGGCATGCGCTGGTACCTGCTCGCGGCCGGCCTGCTCGGCGCCGCCATGCTCATCGGCGACGGCGTGCTCACCCCGGCCATGTCGGTGCTCTCGGCCATCGAGGGGCTCCAGGTCATCGCGCCGGAGCTGGAGCACTGGGTGGTGACCCTCACCGTGCTGGTCCTGCTCGCCATCTTCCTGTCGCAACGGCTCGGCACGGAGCGCATCGCCGCCTTCTTCGGGCCGGTCATGCTGTTGTGGTTCGGCTCGCTCGCGGCGCTCGGCGTCTATGGCATCCTGCAGGCGCCCCAGGTGCTGGCCGGGCTCGATCCGCGCCATGGCATCATGCTGATGGTGCAGCATCCCGGGCTCGCCGGTGTCATCCTCGGCGCCTGCTTCCTGGCGGTAACCGGCGGCGAAGCGCTCTATGCGGACCTCGGCCATTTCGGCCGCCCGGTGATCGCCCGCGCCTGGCTGTTCGTGGCCATGCCGGCGCTGCTGCTGAATTATTTCGGCCAGGGCGCGATCCTGCTGGTGGATCCCAATGCGGTGCGCAACCCGTTCTACGACCTGTCGCCGGACTGGTTCGACATCCCGCTGCTGTTCCTCGCCACGGCGGCGACGGTGATCGCCTCCCAATCCATCATCACCGGCGTGTTCTCGCTGGCCAAGCAGGCCATCGAGCTCGGCTACCTGCCGCCCATGCGCATCCGCTATACCTCGGAGCACAACGAGCAGCACATCTATGTGGGCCGCCTGAACTGGCTGCTGATGATCGCCTGCATCGCCGTGGTGCTGGGCTTCGAGGCCTCCGAGCGGCTGGCCTCGGCCTACGGCATCGCGGTGGCGTTCGCCATGGTCACCACCTCCATCCTGTTCATCGCCCAGGTGCACCGGGCCTGGGGCTGGCCGGCGCCGGCGGTGTGGGCGATGGCCACGGGCCTGTTGGTCATCGATTTGGCCTTCGCCACGGCCAACATGACCAAGATCCATGACGGCGGCTGGCTGCCCCTGAGCATCGCCGGCGCGGTCATCTTCGTGATGGTGAGCTGGCGGCGCGGACTGGAGGGCGTGGTGGCCCAGCAGGTGCGCTTCACCGAGCCCCTCGACAGCTTCGTCGCCCGCAAGGACCGGGTGAACGACGTGGAAGCCCCGCGCACCGCCATCTTTCTGTCGCGAGCGGGTGCGATGACGCCGGTTGCCCTCTCGCGCATGGCGGACCTGCTGAAGGTCCGGTTCGAGAAGGCGGTGATCGTCTCGGTGTGGATCGCCGCGCGGCCCCGGGTCTCGGTGGAGGACCGGGTGAAGGTGACGACCCTCAACGAGGGCTTCGTGCGGGTGGATCTGCGCTTCGGCTACATGCAGCAGATCGACGTTCCCTCCGTGCTCGGCCCGGCGCTTAGCGCCCGCGGCATCGATCCGGACGCGGCCATCTACGTGATCGGCCACGAGCGGATCATCCCGCCGGACGAGGTGACCAAGATCAAGGACGTGGTGGCGCATGTGTTCGCCTTCCTCGCCCGGAACGCGGAACGCTCGGTGGACCGGTTCGGCCTGCCGCGGGCCCGCACGGTGGAAATCGGCTATCCGGTGAAGCTTTGAATGGCCGCGCCGGTCGGTTCGGCACCGTCACGGTGGGCAAGACGGGTAGAATTCGGCAGGCCGCCACGGAGCGGCGGCGGGGAGCGCGCCGTTCTTGAAGGGCGGCAATCGAACAACGCAATCTGAGCGAGCCGGCGGCGTCACCAAGCAAAAGAGTGCGAATGGCCCTTCAATCTCGCGCGAAAGCGTGCAGATGTGGGCGGGCCGGTGACGGTGCGGGCGGGGATATCGGTGACGCAATGGGTGTCCGGGCGGTCGGTTCGAAAATCTGGGTTTTTCTGCGGGATCGGGTCGGTCTGCACGGGCTGGGCTTCGTTCTCAGCCTGGTGGTGATCGCGTTCGCCGCCACAGTGCTCTACCGCATGCTTCACAACCTGAAGCTCGCGGACGTGATGGACGCCCTCGCCGCGAAGGACCCACGCAACGTCATCATCGGCTTCCTGCTGGTGGCCGGGGCCTATCTCACCCTCACCTTCTATGACTGGTTCGCCCTGCGCACCATCGGCAAGCACCATGTGCCGTACCGCATCGCGGCGCTGGCGGGCTTCTGCTCCTATTCCATCGGCCACAACGTGGGCTTCACCGTCTTCACCGGCGGCTCGGTGCGCTACCGCATCTATTCCGCGTGGGGGCTCGGGGCCATCGACGTGGCCAAGATCTGCTTCGTGGCGGGGCTCACCTTCTGGCTCGGCAACATCGCGGTGCTGGGCCTCGGCATCACCATCCATCCCGAAGCCGCCACGGCGGTGGACCGGCTGCCCCCCTTCATCAACCGCATGATCGGCATCGGCGCGCTGGCGGTGCTGGCGGGCTACATCACCTGGGTGTCGCTGGCGCCGCGCAACATCGGCCGCTCGTCGTGGTTCGTGACGCTGCCGCGCGGGCGCACCACCCTGGTGCAGGTGGGCATCGGCATCCTCGACCTCACCCTGTGCGCCGCCGCCATGTACATGCTGATGCCGTCGACGCCCTATATCGACCCGGTGTCGCTGGCGGTCATCTTCGTCACCGCCACGCTGCTCGGCTTCGCCAGCCACGCTCCCGGCGGGCTCGGCGTGTTCGACGCGGCGCTGCTCGCGGCGCTGCCGCAGTTCGACCTGAACGAAATGGTGGGCGCGCTGCTGCTGTTCCGCCTGTTCTATTACATCGTGCCCTTCGCCCTTTCGCTCACCCTTTTGGGGGCACGGGAACTGAGCCTGCGCTTCATCAGCCCGAAGGCGCCGGCCGTGCCGGACGGGAGCGCGGCGGCCCACACGGCCGCGGTGGCCGAGGCTTCGGCCAAATCCGCGGCCAAATCCGCCGCGGAATGACAACTGCTCCTGCCGGTTGACGCCGGTGGGCAGCAGACCGCTCGTCCGGAGGCGCGACGCAGCCGGTGCGGGCCTGACGGCGGTGCGCGCCGATCGAACCCATTTTCTCGGGGCATCCGCGCGCCGGATTCAACCAAAAGACCGCCAAAGACCATCAGGCAGCGGGTGAATTTTGGCGGACGGGCTGCTGACGCGTCCCGGGCCGACCATGGCCTGCGAGTGCTGGCCGCTTGAGATTTGTCAGGCAGCGATATAAAAGCGAGCGCTCGTTCTTTTTCGCCACTGCCATCGAGGTCACCATGGACTTCACCATCTCCCCCGCCCTCGAGGACCTGCGGCGCCGCATCGGCGCGTTCGTGGATCGCGAGATCATTCCGCTGGAAGCCGACCCCGCCGCCTATGACGCCCATGAGAACATCGCGCCCGAGCCCCTGGCGCGGCTGCGGGAGAAGGCGAAGGCCGAGGGCCTGTGGAACCTTCAGCTGAAGCCGGAGAGCGGCGGCCTTGGTGTCGGCCGGGTGGGCATGGCGGTCTGCTACACCGAGATGAACCGCTCCATCTTCGGCCCGGTGGTGTTCAATTCGGCCGCGCCCGATGACGGCAACATGATGGTGCTGGAGGCCGTGGGCACGCCGGAGCAGAAGGCGAAATGGCTCGCCCCCATCGCTTCCGGCGCCGTGCGCTCGGCCTTCGTGATGACCGAGCCCCATCCCGGCGGCGGCTCCGACCCCACCATGATGCTCACCCGCGCCGAGAAGCAGCCGAACGGCAGCTACCGCATCTTCGGCCGCAAATGGTTCATCACCGGCGCGGAGGAGGCGGCGCACCTCATCCTCGTCGCCCGCACCTGCGATGATCCCCGCACCGGCCTCACCGCCTTCGCCTTCCATCGCGACGCGCCGGGCTGGCGCATCGTGCGCCGCATCCCCATCATGGGGCCGGAGGAGCATGGCGGCCATTGCGAGCTGGAGTTCGACGGCCTCGAAATCCCGCGCGAGGACGTGCTGCTGGGCGAGGGCAAGGGCCTGCGCGTGACCCAGATCCGCCTCGGGCCGGCGCGCCTCACCCATTGCATGCGCTGGCTGGGCCTTGCCATGCGTTGCGTGGAGATCGCGCGGGCCTATGCGGACGTGCGCTACGGCTTCGGCGTGCGCCTCGCCGACCGGGAGAGCGTGCAGACCCTGCTGGGCCGCATCGCCATGGACATCGAGATCAGCCGCCTGCTCACCATGAAGGCGGCGTGGGAGCTGGATCGCGGCGGGCTTGCCCGCAAGGAGGTGTCCATGGCCAAGATCAAGGCCGCCAACACCCTGCACCTCGCCGCCGACAGCGCCATCCAGATCAATGGCGCGCGTGGCTATTCCAAGGATACGGTGCTGGAGTGGATCTACCGCTACGCCCGCCAGGCCCGCCTGGTGGACGGCGCCGACGCGGTGCACGAGATGGTGCTGAACCGCTTTTTGGAGAAGGAAGAAGGCGCCTTCTGGAACTGGCCGGTGGGAGCGGACGCATGAGCGGATCCGAAAGCAACGCCTGCGGCTCCAGCGCTTACGGCTTCGACGTCGGCGCCCTCGACGCCCATCTGAAAGCCCATATCGCCGGGCTCGAAGGCGCGCCCAGGCTCCAGCCCATTTCCGGCGGCCAGTCCAACCCCACCTTCTTCGTCACCTACGCCAACCGCGCGCTGGTGCTGCGCAAGCAGCCGCCGGGGGAACTGCTGCCCTCCGCCCACGCGGTGGACCGGGAATTCCGCATCATGCGGGCGCTGGCCGACACGCCAGTGCCGGTGCCGCCCACGCTGCTGCTGTGCGAGGACCGTTCCGTCATCGGCACCTTGTTCTATGTGATGGACAAGGTGGAGGGCCGCGTGTTCCACGACTGCACCCTGCCCGGCGTCTCGCCCCAGGAGCGCACCGCCATGTACGCCGCCATGGCCCAGACTTTGGCCTCGCTCCACAACGTGGATTTTGCCGCCGTTGGCCTCGCCGATTTCGGCCGCCCCGGCAATTATTTCGGCCGCCAGATCACCCGCTGGACCCGCCAATGGGAGCTGTCGAAGACCCGCGAGGACGCCAACATCGACCGGCTGGTGGCTTGGCTGCCGGCCCATCTGCCGGCGGACGACACCACACGCATCGCCCATGGCGACTACCGCGTGGGCAATCTCATGTTCCACCCCACCCGGCCCGAGGTGGTGGCGGTGCTGGACTGGGAATTGTCCACCCTGGGCCATCCGCTGGCGGACCTTGCCCATTGCGCCATGGCCTGGGTGTCGCGGCCTCAGGAATATGGCGGCATCGCCGGGCTCGACCTCGACGCGCTGGGCATCCCCTCCCGCGCGGATTTCGTGGCGCAGTACGAGGCGGCGGCGACCCACGGCCTGACGCTCACCAACTTCCACATGGCGTTCGCTTTGTTCCGCTGGGCGGTGATCTTCGAGGGCATTGCCGCGCGGGCGAAAGCCGGCAACGCGGCCGCGGAAGGCGCGGCGGAAACCGGCGCGCTGGCCGCAGCCTTCGCCCGGCGCGCGGCGGAATTTACCTGAGAACCCCTCACCCGACCCTCTCCCGCAAGGGGAGAGGGAGCCGTCTCGCGCCGGCCTCGCGGTGGAGGCGAAAGCCTCCCCATCCGTTCGCGCCTTGTAGGCAGTCGCTCACACCGTTCGCACCGCCAGCGCGCCGGCCACGAAGCGCGTCACCTGCGCCGCATAGGCCTGCGCATCGATGCCGCGCGCGCGATACTTGCTGCGCTTCACGTACCAGTCCTGAAGCAGCGGCTTGATGAGGGCGGCGGCGAACAGGGGGTCCTCGGCCACGAACACGCCCTGCCGCATACCTTCCGCAATCACGTCGGCGAAGATGCGCTCGGTCAGCCGCTCGCTGTCCACCGCGCGCTTGCGCGCCTCGGGCGGGAAGGCCTTCGCCTCCATGTAGGCGAACACGAACCAGGGATGCATGGCCTCGGAGAGTTGGACGTGTGCCGCAATGAGCCAGTTGAGGTGCGCGACCGGATCGGCGCGCACCGCCTCAGGCGCGTTGCCCAGCGCCGCCTCGACGGCGTGGGACACCTCGCCGAGGATCATCAGCAGCAGGGTGTCCTTGCTGTCCAGATAGGAATAGAGCCCGCCCATGCTAAGGCCGGATTCGGCGGCCAGCTGGCGCAGGGTCATGGCATGGAAGCCCTGGCGGTTGGAGAGCTTCAGCGCCGCGGCGATGATGCGGGCGAGGTTGGCCACCGCCACATGGGGCTTCTGCACCTTGATGAGGTCGCGGTGGCGCGCGTGGATGCGTGCCGACAGGGCTTCGAGCGAATGGCCGTCCAGCGAATGGCCTTCAGGCGCGGGTCCGGGCGCAGCGGCGTCGAGCGAATGGATCTCGCCAGCTTCGGCCCTCTCGTCTGCGCCCAACCTTCAACCCCCGACTTCAGCCCCCAGCAACGGGGCAGACTGCGGCGCAGCGAGGGAAAGTCAAGCACAGCCGCACGGCGGAAGTCGGTCGGCGCCTCAGACCATGGCGCAGAGCGCTTCCATGCGGGCGCAGACATCGCTCAGGGACGGCGCGGCGCCATCGCCCGGCGCCGTCAGGAGCAGGTCGGCGAAATCGTCGGCCTCCTGCTGGCGCAGGAAGCGCACCACGTCGTCGATGCTGGAGGCCTGCGTCTCCGCATCGCCGATGACGATGCGCAGGGAAAAGGGATCGGTCGGCGGAAGGCTGCGTCCCATGGTGATCTCCACTGCCGGCGCGCCGCGCGGGCGCATCATGGCCACCGGAGAATGAACGCGGCCTTCGCCGAAGGGTTCCCTCATCCCGGGCGCGAGATGGCTTGCGCCTCAGCTCACGCGCCGTGGAGGATCAGGTCCGGCAGGCGGCGGGTCAGGGTGCGCAGCACGCTCTGGGAGCCCTTGTTCATCACGTCGAACACCGCGTCCGAGGTGGCGTCCATGCTGAAGCCGTCATGGACGAAGTGGAAATGGGTGCCCCCGCTCTCGGTCGGCGTGAGGGTCCAGGTGACCACCGTATCGATATAATGGCCGAAGCCCTTCAGTTCCTCGTGGCCGCCCTTCCAGCTGAAGGACAATTCGCGCGGGGCGATGGCGGTCTTCACCTGGCACTGGAATTCGCCGTCCCAGCGCTCGATGGGCCGGCCCCAGATGGTGAACCTGTGCCCGTCCAGGGGCTGGATGTCGTTGGGAAAGAACCAGACGGCGAGCCACTCGGAATCGGTAATGGCGCGCCATACGATGTCCACCGGCTGCTCGAACTCGGCTTCGGTGACGATGGAGCGGGTCTCGATAACATCCGACATGGACGGAACTCCCAAAAAGGCGATCAAACAAAAGGCGTGGCCCGCCTTGCGAGGAAGCAAGAAGCGGGCCTCAGGCCGCGTCGCGCGCCCCTCCGGCGAGAGCGGCGCGGAACTGGCGGGCGAAGGCGGCGTGGTCGTCCGCCTGCGCGAACAGGATGTCGGCGTTCCACTCGATGCTGAGCGTGCCGTCCGGCCAGATCCGCTCGGCGCGATGCCACGACAAGACCGGCCAGCGCGGGTTGCGCCGGGGCAGGCCATCGGGTCCCCGCTCCCCCGGACGGCCGAGATGGACGCTCAGGAAGGCCACCACCTCGGGGCGAAACGCGAGGGCAAAGGCGATGCCGTGCCGGATCGTGCGGGGCGGCGGCCGCACCAGCCCCTGCTCGATGACGGCGAAGCCCGCCGGCCCGTCGCCGGTGGCAAGCTCGCGCAGCACCAGCACGCGGAAGCCGTGCTCCAGCGCCAGGGCGGGAACGGCATGGATGGCCACCGCCTCGTCATGAACAGACGCGACGGCGCCGAGCGGCGGCTGCAGCGGCGCGCTCATGCAGGCGCGCCCGAGAAAAGGCCGGCCGGGATCAATCCCGCTGGCATTGTTCCTGCTTGGCCCGGATCGCCCCCGAGGCGCGGCGGGCGAGAGGGCACATCTTGGTCAAGACCGACTATATTCCCGAACTCAGCGAAGTGCGCATGGAGCGGCGCGCGCCGGAGGGGCCATACGCCCTCGACGCCGACGACCGCGCCTATATCGAAGGGTGCCTGCGGCAGGTGGAGGCGGCCTTCGGCACGCAAGGCTTTCCCGGCATGCCGTTCGAGGCCATCCCCGGCCGCGCGCTGATGCGCCGCTTCATCGTGTGGTGGCGCACCCTGGAGCCGGAAAACGAGGCGCAGACCGAGGCCCACGCCCAATTGCCCGGCGCCATCCGCCTGCTCGACACGGTTTCCTCCTACCTGGAAGAGAAGGCGCGCGGCGGCAGACGCTGAGGCCGGCACCGCCTCACCCCTTCGCCGAGCCGGGCGCGGGCGGCTCGCGGTCGGCAGCCTTCAGGGCGTCGATGCAGGCGAACAGGGCCTGCCGGCCGTCGGCCAGGGCCTCCTCCTCGGTCTCGCCCACGCCGTGGCAGCCGGGCACATCCGGGAAGCTCGCCACGAACCCGCCGCCCTCCTCGGGCGGGATGGGTGCCACCGTGACCGGATAGGCTTCAAGATCGGTGGGGACGGGGGCGCTCATTGGTCCATCTCATCCATGCGATCCACCATGGCGACGAACGCCTTCACGTGGACGGAGCGGATCTTCTGCTTCATGGGCACGGCGACGCAATCGGGCACGGACGGGTGGGTGAAGACCACGTGGGTTCCCGTCACCTTGCGGAACTTCATCGCATACTGGGACGCGGTGATCTCGATGTCGGCGGGCCGCCACTCCCCGCCGGGATTGGCGCGCAAGGCTTCAAGCCTCTTGTTATGCATAACAGTATCCGTCGAATGAAAAGGGATGAAGCTGGAAAGACTTCAGTGTAGGCGCACGCGCCCCGCGGGCAAGCCGAAATGCTGGGCAGCCGGTGTCTTGGCTTGAAAGGCGGCGGCTGAGGCCGACCGCGATGGGACCCTTCTCCCCAGCCCTCCCCCGCAAGCGGGAGAGGGGGGTGAGGCGGTTCCTGCCGTCCCGCCACGCCGTCAGTCCCTGAGCAGCCGGCGGATGACCTTGCCTGTGGTGGTCAGGGGCAGCTCGTCCACGAATTCGATTTCGCGGGGATATTCATAAGCCGCGAGGCGCGTGCGCACGAAGGCGCGGATGTCGTCCTCCAGCGCCGCCGAGGGCTTGATCCCCGGCATCAGCACGATCACCGCCTTGACGATCTCGGTGCGCAGCGGGTCCTTCTTGCCCACCGCGGCGGCGATGGACACCGCCGGATGGCGCAGCAGCACGTCCTCGATCTCCGCCGGGCCGATGCGATAGCCGGCCGAGGTGATCACATCGTCGTCGCGGCCGAGGAAATGAAAATAGCCCTCCTCGTCCCGCGTGGCGAGATCGCCGGTGATGAGCCAGCCGTCGCGCACCTTCTCCTTGGTGGCGTCGGGCTGGTTCCAGTATTGAAGGAACATGACCGGATTGGGCGCGCGCACGGCGATCTGGCCCATCTGGCCGGGGGGCAGAATTTCGCCATTCTCGCCCAGCACCGCCACCTCGTGGCCCGGCACCGCCTTGCCGGTGGCGCCCGCCTTCGCCACGCCCAAAGCGGCCGAGGAGCCGATGACGTAATTGCATTCGGTCTGGCCGTAGAACTCGTTCACCGGCACACCGAGGGCCTGCCGGCCCCATTCGAAGGTCTCCGCCCCCAGCGCCTCGCCCGCCGAGCCCACGGTGCGCAGGTCGAAGCTGAAGCGGGCCTTGGGGTTGGGCACGGCGCGCATCATCTTGAGCGCGGTGGGCGGGATGAAGACGTTGCGCACCTGCGCCCGCCGGATCAGATCGAAGGCGGCCTCGGGATCGAACTTGCCGCGCGGCTGCGCCACCACCGGCACGCCCAGCGCCAGCGCCGGCAGGACAGTGTTGAGCAGCCCGCCGGCCCACGCCCAGTCGGACGGCGTCCACATGCGGTCGCCCGCCTGCCCGATGCCGTCATGGGTGTAGGTGACGCCGCTCACATGGGGCAGCAGCACCCGGTGGCCATGCAGCGCGCCCTTGGGCTGGCCGGTGGTGCCGGAGGTGTAGATCATCAGCGCCGGATCGTCCGGGCCGGAGGTGATGGGCAAGGACCGGTCGGAGGCCGTATCCAGCAGGGTGTTGAAATCGAGCACCCCCGTCCGCGCGCCGTCCACATTGATGACCAGCCCCAGCGCCTCAGGCCGCTCCACCACCTTGGCAAGGCCGGCATCGTCGGTGACGAGGGCCTTCGCGCCGGAATCGGCGAGGCGATAGGCAATGGCGTCCACCCCGAAGGCGCCGGCCAGCGGCACCGCGATGGCGCCCATCTTATAGACGGCGAGATGGGTGACCAGCACGTCCAGCGACTGGGGCAACAGGATCGCCACCCGGTCGCCGCAGCCGATGCCGTGGGCAAGCAGCGCGTGGGCGAGCCGGTTGGAGGCCGCCGCGAGCGCGCCATAGGACAGCGGCCGGAAGCCGGCGCCGTGGGGCAGGAACAGGGCCGGCCGATCGGGCGCGCGGGCGGCGATGGCGTCGCAGGCGTGGACCGCCATGTTGTAGCGACGCGGAATGTCCCAGACGAACGCCCGGCGCCGGCGCTCATATTCGCTTGCGTGCGCCAGCATAACCCGGCCGACCCTTCTGCCCCCACAATGTTGCAGCGCACGCTACAGCTTCGCGGCACCGCGGTGCAAGGGGTCTTTTGCCGGGTTCCGACAGGGGGCGCCGGCCGGGAGCAGCGCCGTCAGGTCAGCGCCCGCTCTTGTCCGGCTCGGCCAGCACCAGCGCCCAATAGACCTTGTACTTGGAATTGGGCGCATTGGCCGTGGCGATCCCCATGCGGCTCACCCCCGGCTCCAGCATGTTCTTGTTGTGGGAGGGGGAATCGCGCCAGCCGGAAAAGGCTTCCGCAAGGGTGTGATATCCCGCGCCCACATTTTCCACCGCCTTGGAGGCGTTGTAGCCGGAGGCCTTCATGCGGCTCATGAAATTGCGCCCGCCCACCTCGTGGGAGAGGTTGTCGGCCCGCGCCATGGCGTTGGCCTGGTCCTGGGCGATCTTGTTGAGCTGGTCGTCGATGGTGACGGGGCTCAGCCCCCGCCCGACCCGGTAATCGGAGATGATGGAGGCGGCCGCCGCCGCATCCACCGGCTTCCCGGTCTTGGCGAGGTTGATATAGAAGGCCGGCTGGCTGTCGAGCTGGGTGTCGGTGGTGCCGCAGGCGCCAAGGGTCAGCAGCAGCGCGAGCCCGGCACCGGCGAGAAGGGGACGGCGGAGGATCGGGTCGCGCATTTCTCTCTTCCAGCTGGTTCGGGGGCTCCCCGCCCCTTGGCACATCCCGCCGGGACCACCCGGCGCGCCCTCCGGACGGAAGGAAAGGGCGCGATCCGGCTCGGCGGGACCGCCTGCCTTGTGCGCCCTCAGGGTTGAGGAAGCGTTAGCGGGCGGGGGCGACGGCTCGCGAGGGACCGGCAGGACGCGCGCACCGTCCCGCGCCTCACTGCTGCGGGTCAGGCGGTGACGGCGGGGGCGGCACCATGTCCACCGGCGCGCGGGAGAGCGAGGCCCAGGGCTGGATCGCCATGCCGATGCCGGCCTTGCGGAAGCGCGACAGCACCTGGAAATGCAGGTCACTCTTCACCGTCAGCCCGTAATCCACGTTCGCCACCACGCAGCGCAGCTCGAAGGCCATGCCCGCATCGGTGAACTTGATGAGGAACACCCGCGGCGGCGGCGTCTGCAGCACCTGCGGATGGTCGCAGGCGCAGCCGATAAGGATGTCCCGCACCTCTTCCGCATCGCAGTCGTAGGACACGTTCACCGCCACGATGACGCGGCCGGTGGTGTTGGAGTGCGTCCAGTTCTTCACCATGCCGGTGATGAGGTCGGAATTGGGCACGATCACCGTGGCGCGCTCGAAGGTCTCGATCTCGGTGGAGCGCACCGAGATGCGCCGCACATAACCTTCCTCGCCCTTCACATTGATGGTGTCGCCCACCCGGATCGGCCGCTCGGCGAGCAGGATCAGGCCCGACACGAAGTTGGACACGATGGCCTGGAGGCCGAAACCGATACCCACCGAGAGCGCGCCGGCCACCAGCGCGATGTTCTCAAGGTTCAGCCCCACCTCGCTCATGGCGATCATGATCGCGATGATGGTGCCCACATAGCTGACGATGGTGGCGATGGAGGATTGCAGCGAGGCTTCCAGCCCCGAGCGGGGCAACAGGGCGGTGGAAACCCAGCGCTGGAAGGCGCGGGCGGCCACCAGGCTCACCAGCAGCAGCAGCACCGCGTAGAACACGCTCCACAGGGTGATGGTGGCAGTGCCGATGCGCACGCCGAAGGAGGCGCGCTCCACCGTGTCCATCACGTCGGCGGTGGAGGTGCCCCAGCTGCCGGCGATGAGGAAGCCGGCGACCACGAACAGCAGCAGCTTCAGGAGGCCCGATAACACGACCCCGATCAGTTCAAGGCTGGTGGGCTGCAGGCCGAGGGCCTTGGACAGGTGGCGGGTGCGCGGCGTCTCGGCCGACAGCCCCTCCCCGAAGAAGGAATCGATAAGGGCGTAGAGCAGGTAGAGCCCGCCCAGCACCGTGGTCGCGACGATCATGCGGGCGGCGATGAAGGCGGCAAAGCTCACATAGCCCGCCACCAGCGCGCCGAGGAGCAGGATCACCGCCAGCCAGATGCCGAGGCCCAGCCATTGCGGGCGGCTCCCGGAGGCCGTCGCCGCCTCGCCCTCGGCTTCCGTCTCGTCATCCTCGGAGCGCGCCACCCCCACGAGAAAGCGGGCGATGAAGCCGGCGATGAACAGGGCGAGGAGGGCGCTCGTCACCACCGTGAGGCCCACGGGTGCGAACAGCACCTTGTGCAGGGCATTGAGGAAGGCGGCGATGGCCAGCGTCCACACCGCGAACGAGAAATAGCGGAAGGCGAGCGAGGCTGCCGCATCCGGGAGCGGCGGCAGGCGGCGCCACGGCTCGTCGGGGGCGAGCAGCGCGCGCGCCACCGCATTGCCGATGGCCTTGATGAAGACCGCCACCACCAGACCGTGCAGCAGGTCTGAGGCGCGCGGCGGCACCAAATCGAAACCGCCCACGAAGGCCAGGGCGGCCAGGGTCGCGGCGGGCGCCACGCAGGCGTTGAGCAGCAGCACCTTCAGCGCTTCGCGGGCGGAGCGCAGCCGGGTGAAGCTCTCGCCGGGTGCGGGCGGCGGCGTGCGCAGTCGGCGGCGCAGCAGGCGCCCGCCCAGAACCACCGCGGCGCCGATGCCGAAGCCGCCGAGCAAAATCCCGAGCACCGTGAGGGTGTCCTGGCGGCGCCCGGCGAAGGTCGACCAATCGTTGACGAAATAGCGGATGGACCGCCACTCGGACGACACCGAGGACAGGGCATTGCCCCACAGGTCGGGATCGAGGATGGAGTCCGAGCGCTCGAACAGCTGGCCGGTGAACAGCGCCCGGCGGCGGGTGCTGATGCGGTCGGAGATCTGGTCGGCACGCAGCAGCAGCGCCCGGTTCTGCTTCAGCACCGCGCCGAGGTCCGAGTTGATCTTCTGCAGCCGTTCGCGGTCGGCAGCCACCGCCGGGTCCTCGGCGGCGCCGTCGGCGGGCTTGGCGCCGAGCCCGCTCAGCCGGCTCTCGGCATCGGCGACGCGGGGGGCGATCTGGTCGCTCACCGCCGCGAGATCCCGGCGCGCCGGGTCGAGCCGCTGGCGCACCTCATCGAGGTCGTTGGGTCGCAGCCCCTCCAGCGCCAGCGAGGCGTCGAGGGCATCCAGGGTGGCGCGCGCCGCCTCCAGCTTCTCGCGGGCGGCGGTGATCGTGGGATCGGTCGGCAGCACGACCGGCTTGGCCGCCTCCGGCGCAGCGGCGGGCGCCGCCGTGCCGGCGGCCGGCGGAACGGCGGGCGGGGTTCCAGCGGCCGGCGCAGGCACAGCCGGCGCGCCGGCGGCGGGCACGCTCTGGTGCGGGGCGCCCTGCCCCGGCGCGCCCTGCCCCTGCGCACTCTGCGCCCCGGCCGGCGCCAGGGGCACCATCGACAGACCCATCGACAGGAAGAGCGCGACCAGAACGGCCGCGGGCTTCGTTACATGCATATCGGACCTCCGCGGCGGTGTTCCTGTCGCCCGAAGGCGGCATGTTCGTGGCGGATGGGAGAGAAAGGCGGCGGGGCGGGGCTTCGAAATCGCGAAAATCGGTATAAAAGTCGTCCCGATTGTTGCGATTTTCGTGATTTTGCATCCTCCGGCCACTGCCGGACGCAGAGAGACTGTCCTGATGACCGGCGCCGCTCCCGTCAAGCCCCAGGTTGAACCTTCCAGGCCGCCCGCGCCCATGGACGCCGCCACCGATCCCGTGGCGCTGGCCGCCGAGCTGATCCGCGCGCCCTCGGTGACACCCCGCTCGGACGATGCGCTGGAGCTGGTGGCCCGACGGTTGGAGGCTGCCGGATACCGGGTGGAACGCCTGACCTTCGCCACCGGCGGCGTACCCGTCCCCAACCTCTACGCCCGCATCGGCGACGAAAGCCCCAACCTGTGCTTCGCCGGCCATGTGGACGTGGTGCCGGAAGGCGATGCCGCCCAATGGGCCCACGGCCCCTTCGCCGGCACGGTTCAGGACGGTGTGCTGCACGGGCGCGGGGCGGTGGACATGAAGGGGGCGGTGGCCGCCTTCCTCGCCGCCGCGCTCGCCTTCGGCCGGCCGGAGCGGGGCAGCCTCTCCTTCCTCATCACCGGCGACGAGGAGGGCCCGGCCCTCGACGGCACGGTGAAGGTGGTGGAGTGGCTGAAGGAGAAGGGCGAGACCATCGACCATTGCATATTGGGCGAGCCCACCAATCCGGACGCCCTGGGCGACGCCTTCAAGGTGGGCCGGCGCGGCAGCCTCTCCGGCATCATCACCGTGAAGGGCGTGCAGGGGCACGTGGCCTATCCGCACCTGGCGGACAATCCCATTCCCCGGCTGGTGAAGCTGGTGGCCGCGCTCACCGCCGCGCCGCTGGATGAAGGCTCGGACTTCTTCCCGCCCTCCAACCTCGAAGTGGTCTCGGTGGACGTGGGCAATCCGGTCTTCAACCTCATTCCGGCCCAGGCCACCGCGCGCTTCAACGTGCGCTTCAACGACCTGTTCTCGCTAGAGAGCCTGAAGGCCGAGATCGTCCGCCGCCTCGACACCGCCGGGGCGGCCTATGACCTCGAATTCCGGCCGGGGGCCAGCCAGAGCTTCCTCACCACCCCCGGCCCGTTCACCGAGCTGGTGGCCGGCGCGGTGGAGGAGGTGACCGGGCGCCGGCCCGCGCCCTCCACCTCGGGCGGCACCTCGGATGCGCGCTTCATCAAGGATATCTGCCCAGTGGTGGAATTCGGCCTCGTGGGCCGCACCATGCACAAGGTGGACGAGGCGACGCCGGTTAAGGACATCCACGCCCTCACCGCCATCTACGGCCGCATCATCGCCCGCTATTTTTCAACCTTCGCGTGAGCCCCATGACATCCGTTGACATGACGCTCGATGAAACCTTCTCCCGGCTCGACGTGGGCGGCCGCGCCATCGCCGTGCGCGCGCTGGCCGGCGCGGCGCCGGGCCTGTTCTGGCTGGGCGGCTTCAAATCGGACATGACCGGCACCAAGGCCGAGCATCTGGCCCGCTGGGCCGCCGAGCATGGCCGCGCCAATTTGCGCTTCGACTATTCGGGCCACGGCACCTCCGGCGGCGCCTTCGAGGACGGCACCATCTCCCGCTGGCTGGAGGAGGCGGTGGCGGTGTTCGATGCGAAGACGCAGGGCCCGCAGGTGGTGATCGGCTCGTCCATGGGCGGCTGGATCGCGCTTTTGCTGGCGCGGCTGCTGGCCAGGCGGGGCGAGACGCGCCTGAAGGGGCTGGTGCTGGTGGCCCCGGCGCCGGACTTCACCGAAGACCTGATGTGGGCGGGTTTCCCGCCGGAGGTGCGCGCGACCATCGAGACCACGGGGCGATTCGAGAAGCCGTCCGCCTATTCTGATTCGCCCTATGTGATCACCCGCGCCCTCATCGAGGACGGGCGCCGCCACCTGCTGCTCGGCGCGCCGTTCGCGGTGGGCTGCCCGGTGCGCATCCTCCAGGGCGCGCAAGACGAGGACGTGCCGTGGCCGCACGCCATGCGCCTCGTCAGCTGCCTGGCCGAGGACGACGTGGTGTTCTCCCTGATCAAGGATGGCGACCACCGCCTGTCGCGGCCGGAAGACCTGGAGCGCCTGACCGACGCGGTGGCCGAACTGGCGTGAGGCCGGCTCGGCCCCGAGGCAGAAGCACGCCCGGCCGGAAACGACAAAACCCGCGGAGGCATGGCCGCCCGCGGGTTGATTCGTCTCGAACGCCCGGAACCCCGGACGACAGCCTCAGGCCGCGGCCGGTTCCGCCTCGGCAGTCGCAGCCTTGGCGATCAGGCGCTTGAACTCGAGGGCGCGGGGGGACAGTTCCTCGTCGTGGGCCTTCTTGAGGAAGCCGTCGAGGCCGCCGCGATGATCCACGCTCTTGAGCGCGTTGGCACTCACCCGCAGGCGGATGGTGCGCTTCAGCGTCTCGCTCTCAAGGGTGACGTTGCACAGGTTCGGGAGGAACCGGCGCTTGGTCTTGTGGTTCGAGTGGCTCACCTTGTGGCCGCTCAGAACCCCCTTGCCGGTCAGATCACACCGCCGGGACATGGCAGAAGTCCTTCTTATCTGGTCTTCAGCGGGGAACGCGAAGCGGGGCCAGACGACCCTGCCGCACTCACCCGCTCTATCGGGAAGCGGCTCGTATAGGGGGATAGGGGCCGCCAGTCAAGGTATGGGGCAAGGTCTTCCGCCACCAGCGCGTTGCCGGAATGTTAGCACTATGCTAACTTTGCCCCATGAAAGAGATCACATACAGCCGGGCGGCGCTCAAGGTCCTGACGCGCCTGCCGGCCAATGTATCTCGCACCATCCTCGCCAAGATCGAGCAATATGCCGCCGATCCCGCATCGCTTGCCAACAATGTCAGCGCACTCAAGGGAGAGCCGGGCTGCTTTCGCCTGAGGATAGGCGACTGGCGGGTGGTGTTTTCGGAGGACGGCACGGTGCTCGCGATCATCCGCATCGCGCCGCGCGGGTCCGCTTATGAATAGGAGCCGGTCATGACCGCCACTGCGCGTCCCAGCGTCCAGACCATCGTCGCCCCCGGCGGCGAGCGGCTGGTGGTGCTGCCGGAAGCCGATTACCAGGCATTGCTCGACGCCGTGGAAGCCGCCGGCGACCTCGCAGCCGTGCACACCTTTCGCGCGCGCCTCGCCGCGGGGGAAGAGGAGCTGGTTCCCGCGTCCGTGGTGAAGCGTATTGTCGACGGGGACAACAAGGTCCGCGTCTGGCGCGAGCATCGCGGCCTCACCGCGCGCACGGTGGCGCAGGCCGCCGGCATCGCCCCGGCGACGCTCTCCCAGATCGAGAGCGGCGCGCGCAAGGGCAGCGTCGGCATACTGCGCAAAGTCGCGAACGCGCTCGACGTGGATCTCGACGACATCGCCTGATCACCCCGGCAGCAGCACGCCCCTGCCCTTCTGCACCACCCCGGCGATGAAATCCGCCGCCACGCGGATGCGGGCGAGGTCCCGCGTATCCGTATGGGTGAGCAGCCAGAAGGTGCGCGTCAGCCCCACCTCGCCCGGCAGGATGGGCACCAAAGCGTCGGGTCCCTCCCCCGCGAACCGGTCCGCCATGAAGCAGGGCAGCACGCACACCCCGGCGCCCGACTGGGTGGCGGTGAGCTGGGCGACGAGGCTCGAACTCTTCAGCCGCACCCTTATGTCCTTGGCCACCAGCGGCACATAATCCAGCTCCGGCGCATAGATCAGGTCGTCCACATAGCCGATGAAGGGGTGGCGCTGGAGGCCGGCGCGGCTCTCGATGGGCCCATGCCGCTCCAGATAGGACCGCGCCGCATAAAGCCCCAGCCGGTAGTCGGTGAGCTTGCGGGCATGCAGCCGCCCCTCCTTCGGCCGCGACAAAGAGATGGCGATATCCGCCTCGCGCTTCGACAAAGAGAACAGGCGCGGCATGGCGAGCAGCTGGATGTCCAGCTCCGGGTGAAGATCGGCCAGCGCCGAGATGCGCGGGGCGAGGAAGAAGGTGCCGAAGCCGTCCGGCGCGCCGATGCGCACGGTGCCGGCGACGCCCAGGTCCGTCCCGCCGATCTCGCCCTGCGCCGCCAGCGCCAGGGTCTCCATGCCCTCGGCGGCGGCCATCAGCCGCTCGCCGGCGGCGGTGAGGCCGTAGCCGTGGGGCCGGCGATCGAACAGCTTCGCCCCCAGCGCCGCCTCCAGCGCGCCGATGCGCCGGCTCACCGTGGAATGCTCCACCTTCAGACGCGCAGCCGCCGCCGTCAGCCGGCCGGCACGCGCCACGGCGAGGAAGAAGGTGAGGTCCGACCACTCGAAATCGCCCGCGCGCACGGCTCCCCCTCATATGATCCCGCCCATGTGATCCCGCCCATGTGATCCCGGAGGCCGCCGGGACAAACCCGCATGGCGCTTGGGTGGCACCCTGGCAGCGGTCGAGGACCGGAGCCGTTGGTGTGGATTGACGCACATCAATGGTGCGAAGATTGCCGTAGCTGTGCACAAAAGGATAGGGCAATGTGCCGGCCAACACAGGGCGCCGGTCAGGCGACCCCCGCTTTGGAAACGCACCACAAGGGAACCCCCATCATGCGCGAGATCGGCCATTTCATCGGCGGCAAGCACGTGCCCGGCACGTCGGGCCGCTATGCCGACGTCTACCAGCCCATGACCGGCGAGGTGATCGCCCACGTGGCCCTCGCCTCCACGGACGAGTTGAACGCCGCCGTCGCCAATGCCAAGGCCGCGCAGCCGGCCTGGGCCGCCACCAATCCCCAGCGCCGCGCCCGCGTGCTGATGAAGTTCCTGGAGCTGGTGCAGCGCGACTATGACAAGCTCGCCGACCTGCTCGCCCGCGAGCACGGCAAGACCGTGCCCGACGCCCGCGGCGACATCCAGCGCGGGCTGGAGGTGGTGGAGTTCGCGGTGGGCATCCCCCACCTCATGAAGGGCGATTATTCCGACGGCGCCGGCCCCGGCATCGACATCTATTCCATGCGCCAGGCGCTGGGCGTGGTGGCGGGCATCACCCCGTTCAACTTCCCGGCCATGATCCCCATGTGGAAGTTCGGCCCCGCCATCGCCTGCGGCAACGCCTTCATCCTGAAGCCGTCCGAGCGTGATCCCGGCGTGCCCATGCTGCTGGCCGAGCTGATGCTGGAAGCCGGCCTGCCGGCGGGCATCCTCAACGTGGTGAACGGCGACAAGGAATCGGTGGACGGCATCCTCGACCATCCGGACATCCAGGCCATCGGCTTCGTGGGCTCCACCGCCATCGCCCAGTATATCTATGCCCGGGGCGCGGCCAACGGGAAGCGGGTGCAGGGCTTCGGCGGCGCCAAGAACCACATGATCATCATGCCCGACGCCGACATGGACCAGGCCGTGGACGCCCTCATCGGCGCCGGCTACGGCTCCGCCGGCGAGCGCTGCATGGCCATCTCGGTGGCGGTGCCGGTGGGCGAGGACGCCGCCGAGCGGCTGCTGGAAAAGCTGGTGCCCCGCGTGGAGAACCTGAAGATCGGCCCCTCCACCGACGGCGCGGCGGACTTCGGCCCCCTCGTCACCCGCGAGGCGGTGGAGCGGGTCAAGAACTACGTGGACATCGGCCTCCAGGAGGGCGCCAAGCTGCTGGTGGACGGCCGCGGCTTCAAGATGCAGGGCTATGAGAACGGCTTCTACATGGGCGGCTGCCTGTTCGACCACGTGACCGCCGACATGCGCATCTACAAGGAGGAGATCTTCGGACCCGTCCTCTCCGTGGTGCGCGCGCCCGACTACAAGGAAGCCCTGCGGCTTCCCACCGAGCACGAATACGGCAACGGCGTCGCCATCTACACCCGCGACGGCGACGCGGCCCGCGACTTCGCCTCCAAGGTGAACGTGGGCATGGTGGGCATCAACGTGCCGATCCCGGTGCCGCTGGCCTATCACACATTCGGCGGCTGGAAGCGCTCGGGCTTCGGCGACCTCAACCAGCACGGGCCGGACGGCGTGCGCTTCTACACCAAGACCAAGACCGTCACCTCCCGCTGGCCCTCGGGCATCAAGGACGGCGCGGACTTCGTCATCCCCACCATGGGGTGAGGCCCCCGGTCCCGGCCTGCCGGGGCCGGGTCAAGCCCGCGCGGCGCCTGAGCGAAGACGTGCATCCTCCTCCTTGCAACCGAAATCTCGTGCTATCATTTTTGATAGCACGAGAGGAACGCAGGAGGATGCCATGGCCCAGGTGCTGATCCGCAACATTCCCGACGAGACCCTCAACGTCTACCGGGAGCGGGCCAAACGGAACGGGATCTCGCTGGAGCAGGAAATCCGCAACCTGCTGGAAAAGAACCGGCCCTATACGCCGGAGGAGCGGGTGGCGATCACCCGCTATCTCCATTCCAAGACGTTGAAGGTTTCGCCCCCGCTCACGCTGGATGAAATCCGGGAAGGCCTTGAATGAGCAAGGCCGTCGTCGTCGATGCCAGCGTGGCGGTGAAATGGCTGGTGAAGGAGGAGGACGTCGAAAGCGCCCTCCGCCTGCTCGAAGGCGCCGATGACATCAGGGCGCCGCAGATTGTCTTCGGAGAGGTCGCCAATGCCTTGTGGAAGAAGGCCCGCAAAGGAGACATCACGTCGGGGACAGCCCTCGATGCGATCGGGTTCCTGCCGGGCTTCATCGGCAACGTCTTCGCCACAGGAGACCTTATGACCGAGGCCCTGCGGATGGCCTGCGCGTTCGACCACCCCGTCTATGACTGCCTCTATGTGGAAGGCGCGCGCCGTCTCGACCTTCCCCTCGTCACCGCCGACCTGCGCCTTGTCCGGAAATTCTCGGCGTCGCCCTATGCCTCCTCCATCCTCCCCCTCGATCACTGGCGCCCCTGACATGTTCACGCTCACCGAGGACCAGATCGCCATCCGCGAGATGGCGCGGGATTTCGCGAACGCCGAGATCGCCCCCTTTGCCGTGGAATGGGACGAGAAGAAGCACTTCCCAGTGGACACGCTGCGCGCGGCCGCCGCGCTGGGCATGGGCGGCATCTATGTGCGCGACGACGTGGGCGGCTCCGGTCTCTCCCGCCTCGATGCGGCGCTGATCTTCGAGGCGCTGGCCACCGGCTGCCCCGGCACGGCGGCCTTTCTCTCCATCCACAACATGGCCACCTGGATGATCGACCGCTTCGGCGACGACGACCAGCGCAACCGGTGGGTGCCACGCCTCACCACCATGGAGCACATCGCCTCCTACTGCCTCACCGAGCCGGGCGCGGGATCGGACGCCGCCGCGTTGAAGACCAAGGCGGTGCGCGACGGCGACCATTACATCGTGGACGGCCAGAAGCAGTTCATCTCGGGGGCGGGCGCCTCCGACATCTATGTGGTGATGGTGCGCACCGGCGGCGACGGGTCCAAGGGCATCTCCACCCTGGTGATCGAGGCGGGCACCCCCGGCCTTTCCTTCGGCGCCAACGAGAAGAAGATGGGCTGGAACGTGCAGCCCACCCGCGCCGTCATCCTCGAGGGCGTGCGGGTGCCGGTGCAAAACCGCCTCGGCGCCGAGGGCGACGGCTTCAGGATCGCCATGGCCGGCCTCGACGGCGGGCGGCTGAACATCGGCGCCTGCTCCCTCGGCGGGGCCCAGGCGGCCCTCGACAAGACGCTCGCCTACATGCGCGAGCGCAAGGCGTTCGGCCAACGGCTCGACGCCTTCCAGGCGCTGCAATTCCGCCTCGCCGACATGGCCACCGAGCTGGAGGTGGCGCGCACCTTCCTGTGGCGCGCGGCGGCGGCGCTGGATGCCAAGACGCCTGACGCGACACAGCTCTGCGCCATGGCCAAGCGCTTCGCCACCGATGCCGGGTTCACTGTCGCCAACGAGGCGCTCCAGCTCCACGGCGGCTACGGCTATCTCGCCGACTACGGGGTGGAGAAGATCGTGCGCGACCTCAGGGTCCACCAGATCCTGGAAGGCACCAACGAGATCATGCGGCTCATCATCTCCCGCGCGCTGATCGCGCAGGGGAATTGAGCGGAGCGGACCTCCCCGCAAGCGGGGAAGGGTTTGCACCGCTCCCAGCTGAGGCTGGGGCAGGACAATTCTGGCCGGAAACACCGGCCCGCCCCCTCTCCCGCCTGCGGGGGAGGGTTGGGGAGGGGGCAGGCCCTTCCCGCAGACATCACGCCGGGGGGAGGCACCAGCCCCCACCCTGCCCTCCCCCGCTCCGAAGCCGAATGTTTCCGGCTTCGGCTCTTGGGAACCGAACTCGGCAACAGGCGAGTTCGGGCGGGAGAGGGTTTGCAGCGCTCCCGGCCGCGCGGCTGGGGCACGAAGATTGAGGCCGTAGGAAACGGTCGGCTCCCTCTCCCGCTTGCGGGGGAGGGGTGGGGAGGGGGCAGGCCCCCTGCAGCATCGGGGAGGAACCACATGACCACCATCGCATTCATCGGCCTCGGCAACATGGGCGGGCCCATGGCCGGCAATTTGATCAAGGCCGGCCACAGCGTGCTCGGCTTCGACCTCGCCCCGGCGGCGCTGGAGGGGGCGAAGGCGCGGGGCGTGGCGCTGGCGGACAGCGCGGCGGCGGCCGTGGCGGCGGCGGACGTGGTGGTCACCATGCTGCCCTCGGGCAAGCATGTGGTCGCCGCCACCACCGGCGCCGACGGCCTGTTCGCGGCGGCGCGGCCCGGCACCCTGTTCATCGACAGCTCCACCATCGACGTTGCCTCCGCCCGCGCCTTCCACGAGGCGGCGAAAGCGGCGGGCCATGCCAGCGTGGACGCCCCCGTCTCCGGCGGCGTGGGCGGGGCGGAAGCGGGCACCCTCACCTTCATGGTGGGCGGCACCGACGCCGCCTTCGGCGCGGCGAAATCCCTGCTGGAGCTGATGGGCAAGAAGATCGTGCATTGCGGCGGCGTCGGCGCCGGTCAGGCGGCGAAGATCTGCAACAACATGATCCTCGGCATCTCCATGATCGCGGTGTCGGAAGCCTTCGTGCTGGGCGAGAAGCTGGGCCTGTCCCACCAGGCGCTCTATGACGTGGCCTCCACCTCATCGGGGCAGTGCTGGTCGCTCACCACCTATTGCCCGGTGCCCGGCCCGGTGCCCACCAGCCCCGCCAATCGCGACTATGTGCCGGGCTTCGCGGCGGCGCTGATGCTGAAGGACCTGAAGCTGTCGCAGGACGCCGCCGAGACCTCGGGCGCCGCCACGGCGCTGGGCGCGGCGGCCACCGCCCTCTACACCGCCTTCGCGGCGGAGGGGAACGAGGGCAAGGATTTCTCCGGCATCGTGGAGTGGATCCGCACCCGCGCCGACGAGACCTGATCGGCCACTTCTCCCGGTCTTCGGCTCCGGTCTTCGACCGGGGCCGAGTGGGGACGCTCAGGCGCCGCGCGGGCTTGAAGCTCGCGCTCAGGCGCCGCGCGGGCGCAACGCCCGCGCGCGTTTTACACGGTCGGCCGCATCACCCCCGCGCGGCGCGGCGCGGGGCTTCCTCATCCTCGGCGGGGCCTTCGAACACGGCCACCAGCGCCCGGCGGATGGTGGACTGGCGCGCCGCCCCGGTGATCTTCGCGCCCATGAGGTCGGTGACGTAGAACACGTCCACCGCCCGCTCGCCGAAAGTCGCCACATGGGCCGAGGCGATGTTGAGGTTGAGCCGCGACAAGGTGTTGGTGAGGGCGAACAAGAGGCCCGGCCGGTCGAGGCCGGACACCTCCACCACCGTGTGGCGGTTGGACCAGGCGTTGTTCACCGTCACCTCGGGCTCCACCGTGAAGGTGCGGCGGCCCTTGGGGATCTTGCGGGCCATCACCTCCGGCAGGCGCACCTCGCCGGTGAGGGCCTGCTCCACCGCCTCCTGGATGCGGCCGGCGCGGCGCAATTCGTCCTCGTCGCGATCGAAGGCGCGGCGCATGGCGATGGTGTCCAGCGCCAGCCCGTCGGTGGTGGTGGAGATGTGGGCGTCCACGATGTTCGCCCCCGCCGCCGCGCACGCCCCGGCGATGATGGACAACAGCTTGGGATGGTCCGGCGCCACCACGGTGAGGGTGGTGATGCCGCGCCCGGCCTCCAGCGTCGCGTGGGTGGCGATGGAGCGGCCGGCGGTCTCCGCCTCGTCGATGAAGCGGGCGTGGCGCAGCTTGGTGTCGAGGTCCACCCGCAGCCAGTAGGGCGGATAATGGCGGGCGACGTAGGCGGCCACCTTCTCGTCCGACCAGTCGGCGAGGGAGTTGCGGAATTGGGACTGGGCGGCGGTGACGCGCTTGCCCCGGTCCACTTCCGAGAAGCCGCCGGTAAGCACCGGCTCGGTCTCGTAATACAGCGTCTTCAGCAGCTGGGCCTTCCAGCCGTTCCAGGTGCCCGGCCCCACCGCCTTGATGTCGGCGGTGGTGAGGATGGTGAGCAGCTTCATGCGCTCAAGGTTCTGCACCACGGAGGCGAAATTCTCGATGGTCTTGCGGTCGGACAGGTCGCGGGACTGGGCCACCTGCGACATGACGAGGTGCTGTTCCACCAGCCACACCACGGTCTCGGTCTCCACCGGCGACAGGCCGAGGCGCGGACAGATGCGGCGGGCAATGCGCGCCCCCGCCACCGAATGGTCCTCGGGCCGGCCCTTGGCGATGTCGTGCAGCAGCAGCGCCACATAGAGCAGGTTGCGGTTCTTCACCGTGCCCATGAGGTCGTTGGCGAGCCCGTTCTCCGGATTCACCTTGCGCTCGATCTCCGACAACACGCCGATGCAGCGCAGCAGGTGCTCGTCCACTGTATAGTGGTGGTACATGTTGAACTGCATCATGGCCACGATCTTGCCGAACTCCGGCAGGAAGCGGCCGAGCACGCCCACCTCGTTCATGCGCCGCAGCACGGTCTCCGGCGCGTTCTTGGAGGTGACGATCTCCAGGAACAGCCGGTTGGCCTCCGGATTCTCGCGCACGCCGGCGTCGATGAGGGCGAGGGAGCGCGCGGCGAGCTGGGTGGCGTCGGGATGGAGCGCGAGGTTGCGCTTGTCCGCCACCTGGAAGATGCGGATGAGGTTGACCGGGTCGCGCTTGAAGGCCTGATCGTCGATGACGTTCAGGCGGTCATGGTCGAGGATGAAGTCCGGGGTTTCCTTCAGGGTGATGCGGCGCGAGCCGGCGCGGAACCGCTCCACCATGCCCTTCAGGCCCGGCACCGGCTTGTCGTGGCGCGCCTCCAGCGCGGCGGAGAGGATGGCGGTGAGGTCGCCCACATCCTTCGCCACGAGGAAATAGTGCTTCATGAAGCGTTCCACGTCGCGCTGGCCGGGGTGCTCGGTGTAGCCCAGGCGCTGGGCCATCTCCCGCTGCACGTCGAAGGAGAGGCGGTCCTCGACGCGGCCGGTGAGGAAGTGGAGATGGCAGCGCACCGACCACAGGAAGTCCTCGCACTTGGTGAAAAGGCGCGCCTCCTCGCGGGTGAACACGCCCTTCTGCACCAGCTCGTCGGTGGTCTGCACCCGGTAGACGTACTTGGCGATCCAGAACAGGGTGTGCAGGTCGCGCAGGCCGCCCTTGCTCTCCTTCACGTTCGGCTCGACCAGATAGCGCGACTGGCCGGAGCGGCGCAGCCGCTCTTCCCGCTCGGCCATCTTGGCGGCGACGAACTCGGCGCCGGTGCCTTCCACCACTTCCTTGTCGAAGCGCTTCTCCAGATCCTCGAACAGGCCCTTGTCGCCGACGATGTAGCGCGCCTCCAGGATGGAGGTGCGGATGGTGAAGTCGGCCCGCGCCTGCCGCAGGCATTCGTCCACCGAGCGGGTGGCGTGGCCCACCTTCAGCCCCAGGTCCCACAGCATGTAGAGCATGGCCTCGGCCACGCTCTCGCCCCAGGCGGTCTGCTTGTAGGGCAACAGGAACAGGATATCGGTGTCGGAGCCCGGCGCCATCATGCCCCGGCCGTAGCCGCCCACCGCCGCCACCGCCATGCGCTCGGAGCGGGAGGGATTGTCGGCCGGATAGAGAAAGCTGGTCGCCACCTCGTGGGCGCAGGCGATCACCGCATCCTGGAGGGCGGACAGCCGCATGGAGCAGCAGCGCCCGCAGCCGTCCTCCTTCAGCTGGCGCTCGGCCTCGGCGCGGCCGTCCTGAAGCGCCTTCTTGAGGCGGGCGACGACGGCATTGCGCAAATCCAGGTCGCGGCCCTTGTGGGCGGCGGCAATCTCGCGGGCCTCGACCCGGAGCTTGGTGCCTTCGAACGGTTCGCCGATGACGCGGTGGGCTTTGGGAGTGCGGACGATGGGCATGCTCGGCGATCTGAAGGCAGCAAGAGGAAGGCAGCTTATACCTTTAGCGCAAACCCATCCCGGCCGCGAGGGGGCCGTGGCCGGGGCATAGAGCGAACGCGCCAAAAGCTGAGGGAGAGGGGCACAGCGTGTGGGGGGCGAGACCCGCTCCCCTTCCAAGCGCCGCCGCTCCCTCTCCCCCTTGCGGGGGTTGGTGTGGAAATGCCGATTGGTGCAGATTGGCTCAGAAGCTCCCTCTCCCGCTTGCGGGGGAGGGCTGGGGAGGGGGCAAGGCGCCGGGGCAGGACACCGGCGGCAGGGACACCGGCGGCAGGACACCGGCGGCAGGACACCGGCGGCGGGACACCGGCGGCGGGACGGCCGTTGCCGTCGGCCCCCACCCCGCCTTTCCGCCCCTCCCAAACCGCCGCGCTGCCCATCAAAGGGCCAATCTTGCCGCCGATCCTGGCGGCTGACGCAAGGAGACGATGATGTACGGCGCAAGGCGAGGGACAATGCTGGCCAGTCTGCTGGCGAGCCTGGCCATGGGCGCCGGTGCCGCTGCCGGCGCCCAGGTCGGTGTTCCCCTCGGGATTCCCGCCCGCCCGGCCCCGCTCACCCCGGCGGCGCCCGTGGTACGGCCGGCGCCGAAGCCGATGCCGATGACGCGCCCAACGGTCCGCCCCCTGGCACCACCCACGGCACCGCCCACGATGGCGCCACTGAAACCGGTGGGCGCGCCCGTCGGGACCGGACGCCTGCCGCCGCCCCCGCCACCTGCCGCCCCCGGCCCGCTGACGCAACCGCCACAGCTGCCGCCGCTCTCCTCCACCACCCCCTTGAGCCCCCCTGCAACCACGCCGTTCCGGCCGGCCCCGACCCCGGTGCCTTTGCTCAATACAGTGCCGCCGGTGATCCTCCGTGCCCCCACGCAGAGCTGGGGTCCCGGCGGCCCGGTGGCCAACGGCGGGGCGCTGGGCATGCTCCAGCCGGGCATGGCCGCGGGGCTGGTCGGAGCGCCTCCCGCCAACGGCATGTGCTGGTACTACCGCACGCCGGACCGGCGCACCGGCTTCTGGGATCGCTGCCGCTAGAGCGTTTTCGAGCGAAGTGGATACCGGTTCGCGTAAAGAAAACGCGTGAACTCAATAACCTGGAGCATTTCCCCGATTCAGTGAAACGGGGAAATGCTCTAGCGTGTACTCGCGTGCCCGGCCCGCTCGGCGGTCCTTAACGGGTCCTTATGCCGCTGCCGCTAGGGTGGCTTCCGCCGCGCTGCGCTTCCGCCCCATTTTGATGCTGCAAGGGGGTGCCTCCCGCAGTGCAGCGGACGGGGGCGCGAGCAACGGGATCCTTCATGACGGCACGCGGACGAGGCGAGGGAATGCGGCGGGAACCGGTGCTGGAGCGCCCCGAGAGCCTGTTCGACATCCGTCTCGACGCCCGTGACCGTTCCGCCCCGCCCCCCGTGGACCCGCCGCGCCGCGCCGCGCGCGCCAAGGCCGCCACCAAGCCCTCCCCCGAGCCGCAACCCGCGCCCGCCGAGCCGCGCCGCGGCCGGGCCGATCCGCCGCCGAAGGCGAGGGACCGCAACAAGCCCGCGCGCCGGCGGCGCGGGTCGCTGGTGTTCGGGCTGATCAAGTGGGGCCTCATCCTCGGCGTGTGGGCGGTGCTGGGGCTGGCCGGCGTCATCGCGTGGGAGGCCTCCAAGCTGCCGCCCATGCAGACGCTGATGATCCCCAAGCGCCCGCCCACCGTCACCGTGCAGGGCGCCGACGGCAAGACGCTCGCGACCCGCGGCGACATGGGCGGCGTCGCCGTGCCCATCCGCGAGCTGCCGCCTTATCTGCCGAAGGCGTTCGTCGCCATCGAGGACCAGCGCTTCTTCAGCCATTTCGGCCTCGATCCCGAGGGCCTTGCCCGCGCGCTGGTCACCAACCTCACCTCGCGGCGGCTCAAGCAGGGCGGCTCGACGCTCACCCAGCAGCTCGCCAAGAACCTGTTTTTGACCCAGGAGCGCACCGCCTCCCGCAAGATCCAGGAACTGGTGCTGGCCCTGTGGCTGGAGCACAAGTTCACCAAGGCCGAAATTCTCGACCTCTATCTCAACCGGGTCTATTTCGGCGCCGGCGCCTATGGGGTGGAGGCCGCCGCCCAGCGCTATTTCGGCAAGTCCGCCCGGCAGGTGACGCTGGCGGAAGCGGCCATGCTGGCCGGCCTGGTCAATTCCCCCTCCCGCCTTGCCCCCACCCGCAACCTCAAGGGCGCGCAGGCCCGCGCCGGACTGGTGCTGGCCGCCATGCGCCAGCAGGGCCTCATCACCCCCGAGATGGCGAGCACGGCGCTGGCCCGCCCGGCCCAGCTCTCCCGCGCCGGCATGCCCGACAGTTCGGGCTATGTGGCCGACTGGGTCATGGACCAGCTGGACTCCTTCGTGGGCGAGGAGCTGCCCGGCGACGTGACCGTCCGCACCACGGTGGATTCCGGCCTCCAGCAGGCGGCGGAAAAGGCGCTGGACGACACGCTGGCGAAATCCGGCGCCAAGTTCGGCGTCGGCCAGGGCGCCCTCGTGGTGCTCGACACCGACGGGGGAGTGAAAGCCCTTATCGGCGGGCGCAATTATGCCGACAGCCAGTACAACCGCGCGGTGACCGCGCGCCGCCAGCCCGGCTCCGCCTTCAAGCCCTTCATCTACCTCACCGCCATCGAGCACGGCCTCACCCCCGAGAGCGTGCGGGAGGACGGGCCGATCCAGCTCAAGGGCTGGCGGCCGGAGAACTCCACCCACGAGTATCGCGGACCGGTGACACTGACCCAGGCCCTCGCCCTGTCGCTGAACACGGTTTCGGTGCGCCTCGCGCTGGAGTTCGGCCCCAAGGCGGTGGTGGCCACGGCCAAGCGGCTGGGCATCGCCTCGCCGCTGGACCCCAACCCGTCCATCGCGCTGGGCACCTCGGAAGTCTCGGTGCTGGAGCTGGCCGGCGCCTATGTGCCGTTCGCCACCGGCGGCATCGGCGTCATCCCCCACGTCATCGACGTGGTGAAGGGCGCCGACGGCAAGGTGCTGTACCAGCGCAACATCTCCGGTCCCGGCCGGGTCATGGATCCGGCCTATGCGGCCATGATGAACCACATGATGATGGAGACCCTGGCGAGCGGCACCGCCCGCCGCGCCGACCTTCCCGGCTGGGAGGCGGCGGGCAAGACCGGCACCTCGCAGGATTATCGCGACGCCTGGTTCGTGGGCTACACCGCGCGCTACGTCACCGCCGTGTGGCTCGGCAACGACGACTCATCCCCCACCAAAAAGGCGTCCGGCGCCAATCTGCCGGTGGAGATCTGGAGCCGGGTGATGAAGACCGCGCACCAGGGCGTGCCGGTGGCAGAATTGCCGGGGGGCCTGCGCTCCTACGGCTTCGGCGGCGCCGGCTATGGCGCGCCGGGGGGCAGCCTGCTGCCGCCGGAGAGCCTGCCGGACGACCGCCCGCCCGCCGTGGTGGGCCAGATGCCGCCGCCGCCCCAGCCGGAACAGCCCATGACCCTCGATCGCTGGTTCGCCGAGACCTTCCTGGGCGCCAAGCGGCAATGATGCCGACGGCCCCGGTCTTCGACCGGTGCCGAGAGGGCATCGCTCACGTGCCGCGCGGGCTTCACACCAACGGCTTGCGCCGCGCGCCCGGCTCCCCGATAACGCACCCATGACCGATACCGCTTCCGACGCGCCCGACCCCTTCCTGGAAACCGGCCGCCTGCTGTTTGCCGGCGACTGGCAGTTCGTCACGGCCGCCCCCACCGTGGAGGTGCTGCCGCCCATGGTCGGCATGGAGATCGCCCTCGCCGGGCGCTCCAACGTGGGGAAGTCCTCCCTCGTCAACGCGCTGACCGGCCGCAAGGCGCTGGCGCGCACCTCGGTGACGCCGGGGCGGACGCAGGAGCTGATCTTCTTCCGGGTGGGGCCAGAGCTTTGCCTCGTGGACATGCCCGGCTACGGCTTCGCCAAGGCGCCGAAGGAGAAGGTGGAGGCCTGGACCCACACCATCAAGGCCTATCTGCGCGGCCGGGTGAACCTGGCCCGCGTGTTCGTGCTCATCGACAGCCGCCACGGCATCAAGCCGGTGGACGAGGAAATCCTCGACCTGCTGGACAAGGCGGCGGTGTCCTACGCCATCATCCTCACCAAGTCCGACCAGGTGAAGCCCACCGCCTTGCCGGCGGTGATCGCGGGCGTTGAGGACAAGATCAAGCGGCGGCCGGCGGCCTACCCCATCGTCTTCCCCACCTCCAGCCAGACCGGCGCCGGCTTCCCCGAGCTGCGCGCGGCGGTGGCCCGACTGCTCCACGAGCAGGGGTAGGGTTCCCTAACGGCACTCAATCCTAAACCCTGCATGCCACCCGGCACCGGCCTTACCCCCTCTCCCGCGTGCGGGGGAGGGCTGGGGTGGGGGCAAGGCGCCGGGGCAGGACACCGGCGGGCGGACGGGTATGCGGAGAGGCTCCAGCCCCCTCCCTGCCCTCCCCCGCCGGAACTCGGCGGCTGCCGAGTTCCGTTCCCAAAAGCCGAGGCCGGAAACATCCGGCCTCGGGCGGGAGAGGGTTCACCGGCGGTCCTCAATCTTAAAGCGAACCAGCCCCCGGCCCCCAACTCACACCACCAGGTCGCGCTTCTCCGCCACGGTGGAATCCGCCGCCAGCCGGTAGACGATGGGTGCTCCGGTGCTCAGCTCACGCTTCACAATGCCTTCCGGGGACAGCTTCTCCAGCGTCATGATGAGCGCGCGCAGCGAATTGCCGTGGGCGGCCACCAGCGTGGTCTGGCCGCGCAGCACGCAGGGCAGGATCTCCTGCACGTAATAGGGCAGCGTGCGGGCCACCGTGTCGCGCAGGCTCTCGCCGCCGGGCGGGGCAATGTCGTAGGAGCGGCGCCAGATGTGCACCTGCTCGTCGCCCCACTTGGCGCGGGCGTCATCCTTGTTGAGGCCGGCGAGGTCGCCGTAGTCGCGCTCGTTCAGCGCCACGTTGCGGGTGGTGGGCACGCCCTCCTGGCCCATCTCGCTGAGGATGAGGCCGAGCGTCTTCTGGGCGCGGGTGAGGTCGGAGGTGAAGGCCACGTCGAAGGTCAGCCCCTCGGCCTTGAGCAGCGCGCCGGCGCGCTTGGCCTCGGAAACGCCCTGCGCGGTGAGGTCCGGGTCGCGCCACCCGGTGAACAGGTTCTTCAGGTTCCACTCGCTCTGCCCGTGACGGACGAGGACGAGGATGCGGTCGGACATGGAAAGCTCCTTAGACGAACAGCCCCGGTCTGCGACCGGCGCCAAGAGGGTTTCGCCCACAACGGGTTTCGCTCAATCGCCGCGCGGGCTTGTCTCCGGGCGTGGCTCCCGGCGCAAAAGTCTGCGGGCAAGAAATCGGCGCTCGGGCGTCGGCGCTCAGAAATCGCCGAGGCCGAGCACATCGGCCATGGAATACAGGCCCGGCTCGCGGCCCTTCAGCCAGCGCGCCGCCGTCAGCGCGCCGCGGGCGAAGATCATGCGGTCCTCGGCCTTGTGCACCAGCTCGATGCGCTCGGCCTGGCCGGCGAAGATCACCATGTGCTCGCCCACCACCGAGCCGCCGCGCAGGCTGGCGAAGCCGATGGCGCCCGGCTTGCGCGCGCCGGTGACCCCGTCGCGGCCGCGCTCGGAGCAGTCGTCGAGGTGGCGCCCGCGGCCCTGCGCGGCGGCCTCGCCCAAAAGCAGCGCCGTGCCGGAGGGCGCATCCACCTTCTTGTTGTGGTGCATCTCCACGATCTCGATGTCGAAGCTGTCGTCCAGCGTCGCCGCCACGCGGCGGGTGAGGGCGGCCAGCAGGTTCACCCCGAGGCTCATGTTGCCGGACTTCATGATGGGCGTGCGCCGGGCGGCGGCGGCAATGGCCGCGTTGTCCTCGTTGGAGAAGCCGGTGGTGCCGATGACATGGGCGATGCCCGCCCCCGCGAGGGTCTCGGCCAGCCGTACCGAGGCGGAGGGGCTGGAGAAATCCACCACCACGTCGGCACCGTTGAGGGTGGGCGCCGCGTCGCTCTCCACGGTCACGCCGTTGGCATTCAGGCCGCTCATGATCCCGGCATCCTCGCCCAGATGGGACGAGCCCGAATATTCCAGGGCACCCACCAGCGTGAGGCCCTCCGTCTCCGAGATGGCCCGGATCAGGGCGCGGCCCATGCGGCCGCCGGCGCCGGAGATGACGATGCGCAGTTCAGACACAGTCTTGGTCCTTGGCTTGGCCGGACGGAGCATTCCGGGCGTTTCGCGGGCGATGGGCGGATCGAGCGGTCGGCGGGCCGTCAGGCCGGCGGCGGCTCGCGCCCGGTATAGCCGGAGATCAGGAACAGGTCCGCCACCGACGCCGACTGGCGGATGGCCAGCGCCCGCTGGTAGCCCGGCGAGAAATAGCAGGCCCGCGCCGTCTCCATGTCGCGGAAGGCGATCACCACATAGCGCGCGCGCCCGCGGCCATCCAGCAGCTGGTGCCGGCCGCCGCGCACCAGGAACCATGCGCCGTATTCGGCGAAGGGCTCGGCGTTGGCCGCCACATAATCCTTGTAGCGCTCCGGGTCGGTGACATCGACCTTCGCCATCCAGTAGCCGCGGGGCTTGTCCGGCGTGCCCTCGGGCGGGGGCGCCGCCGACGGCTGGGGCCCCTCATAGCCCTCCACCGCCGCAAGGTCGGCGATGGCGGTGGCCCGGCGCAGGGCCCTCACCGGCTGGTAGTCCGGCGCCTCGTAGGTGGAAACCGCCACGTCGAAGGAGGGCAGTTCCACCAGCACGTTGCGGTGGCGCTTGATGCCTTCCAGGTGCTCGAAATCGCCGCCGCGCACGACGAAGAGCAGATTGTGCTCCGCCGCGAAACGGGCGTTGGCCTCCCGGTAGGTGATGTAGTCCACCGGGTTGACCACGTCGAGATTGAGGAACCAGTAGCCCTTCGCCATCGCCCCGCCTCCAGTTGCCCCGGCTCGGCCTGACCCGTGCCCATTCTGCCTCAGGCGCCTTGCCCCAGGCGCCCTTGCCTCGGGCCCGTTCTGCCCCAGGCCCGTTCTGCCTCAGGCGCCCGCCAGTTCCGCGAGGATGGCCTCGGCCGCCGCCACCGGATCGGCGGCCGCCGTCACCGGGCGACCCACCACGATGCGGTCGGCGCCCGCCGCGATGGCCTCGCCCGGAGTGGCGATGCGCTTCTGGTCGCCCACGTCCGCCCCCTTCGGCCGCACGCCCGGCGTCACCACCCGGCCATCCGGCCCGAGGATGGCGCGGACCATGGCCGCGTCGGTGGGCGCGCAGATCACCCCGGCGATGCCGGCCTCCCGCGCCTGCGCCGCCCTGAGGCGCACGGTGTCGGTCACGCCCATGCGGTAGCCCGCCGCGGCAAGGTCCGCGTCGTCATAGGAGGTGAGCACCGTCACCCCCAGAACTTCGAGCGGGCTGCCCTTGGCCCCCCGCGCCGCCGCCGCCATGGTCTGGGGATAGGCATGGACGGTGAGAATGTGCACCCCCCGCTCCGCCGCCGCGGCGGTGGCTCGCTCCACCGTGGTGCCGATGTCGTGCAGCTTGAGGTCGAGAAACACCTTCTTGCCGGCGCCGATGAGGTCGGCGGCAAGGTCCAGCCCTCCCGCGATGGAGAGTTCAAGGCCGATCTTGTAGAAGGTCACGATGTCGCCGAGCTGCCAGACCAAAGCCTCGGCCGTGCTCACGCTGGGATAGTCGAGCGCCACGATCATGCGGTCGCGGACTTTCGCATCGACAAGGCTCATGCGCCCTCCTCCATCGTGCGCCAGCGGTCCGGGCGCTGTCCCGCGCCGGCGCGGAACCAGCAGCCGCCGCCCACCGGCGGCTGGTCGTGAATGCGGGAGATGGGGTAGCCCGCCAGATGGCACAGAAGCAAGGTGCCAACCCCGCCATGGCCCACAAACAGGACTGGAAGCCGCTGATGGTCGCGCCCTTCGGCGAGGGTTCGGGTGACGGCGTCGACGATTCGCGCCTGCGCGACCTGGGCCCGCTCCCAGCCCGCGACGCTCTCATGCGGCCGGGCAAAGAAGGCATCGGCCATCTGCTGGAATTGCACTTCCGGCAGGTAACCTGTTGCAGAGCGGTCGTTCTCCTCCATCCGCTCGCGCACCTCGACGGGGAGGCCGAGGGCCGCGGCGAGGAGCGCGGCGGTCTCCTTCGCCTTCTCCTCGGTGGACGAGACGATGCCCCGGTAGGGGGAGAGATCCGCGCGTGCGGCAAAGGCACGCGTGCGCGCCCGACCCACCTCAGACAGCCCCCAGCGGGGTACCGGAACGGCCGGGTCCACCGCGACTTGAGGGTGGGTTAAGTAAAGGAAATCCGTCACTTATGACCCCGGCGGTGTGGCCATCCGGGCGCCGGGTAGCGCCGGCGGCACGGAAGCCTCAGGGCCGGCGATAGGCCCAGACACGGGCGGGGGGAATATTTCTCCACACCCGCGGCGAACGCTCGCCGTCGATGGCGCCGGGCACCAGCGGCACCGGCGAGACCACCGCATAAGTGAACTGCACGAACGGCGCGCCGGCATGGGACATGTCGAATGCCTCGTTCACCATGCGGTGCCGCTCGGTCTCCGGCATGGTGAAGAGCGGCAGCGACGAGATGGTGCCCACCGCCTTGCCCGGCAGCCGGTCGGTCAAGGTCTTGGCGAGGGTGTAGGCATCGCCGTTGATCACCGTGGCACCGGGATAGCGCAGGCGCAGCAGGGCGCAGAATTCCGGATTGTATTCGATGAGGAACAGGCGTTCCGGCGCGAACCCGCGCTGGATCAAGGCCTTGGTGACCGGCCCCGTGCCCGGTCCGAGTTCGATGACCGGGCCGTCCTGCTTCGGGTCGAGGTAGCTCGCCATCATCTTGGCCAGAGCCGGGCTGGACGGAGCCACCGCGCCGGTCTTGAGCGGATTCTGGAACCACGACTGCAGAAAGCGAACCTCGTCCTTGAGATTCGGCTTCGGAAGCAAGGGCTTTTGAAGCGGCCTGCGCTGGTCGTGGGAATGAAGCATCAACGGCACCTCGGGCGCCCGAGAGAACTCGGATATCAGGCGCTTAGACGGGAAAACAGGCGGGGTCAAGGTTGGTGCCGCAAGACTGCGTCGGATGCCGACGAGACGGCCTGGAGCGACACAAGAGGCTTTCACATGGCAAAAGAATGGCGGCAGCCGAAAAACGGCGCCGCCGAAGGGACGGCTTGCCGTATGCTACTTATGATTGTATAAGTAAAATATACATCTAAAAATATGTATATTCGGAGAGGCTGGCATGGCTCGGGACATCATCAAATTTGCCGTGACATCGTGGGCTGGATTCTCGTTTCTCGTAACAATCGTATTTTTCCTGGGTGGCGAATGGCAGAAGTGGCGAGAGCTTTCACAAGCTGCGCCCGCCCTGCTTCAAATATCGAAAGAGGCAAGCACCTTTGTCCGCTATGGGCAGGAAGTCGCCCTGAAGAGCGGAAATCTCTACCTCTTTCCCAATCCCGGAGGTGGCAGACCCGAAACCAGCGTGCTGGTCTCGCCCGCCCGAGCAGCATGGCAAGTCTCTAAATAACGTCAGGCCCCCTCGCCGGCGGCGCCCTGGAAGAATTCCTTCACCTTGGCGAAGAAGCCGGTGGATTCGGGATGGGTCTCGCCGGAGCATTCCTTGTCGAACTCGGCGAGCAATTCCTTCTGCCGCTTGGTGAGCTTCTGCGGCGTCTCCACCACCACCTGCACATACATATCGCCGTGGTTGCGCGCACGCATGATGGGCATGCCCTTGCCGGAGAGGCGGAAGCGCTTCTGCGACTGGGTGCCCTCGGGGATCTTCACCTTGCTCTTGTCGCCGTCGATGGTGGGCACCTCCACCGCGCCGCCCAGCGCCGCCGTCACCATGGCGATGGGGACCCGGCAATAGAGGTCCGCGCCCTCGCGCTGGAAGAAGGGGTGGGGCTCGATGGAGAGGAAGATGTAGAGGTCGCCCGCCGCCCCGCCGCGCACGCCGGCCTCGCCCTCGCCGCCGAGGCGGATGCGGGTGCCGTCCTCGACGCCGGCGGGGATCTGCACCGAGAGGGTGCGCTCGCGCGTCACCCGGCCGGCGCCGCCGCAATCGGCGCAGGGGTCCTCGATGACGCTGCCGCGGCCCTGGCAGTTCGGGCAGGTGCGCTCCAGGGTGAAGAAGCCCTGGGCATGGCGGATCTTGCCCGCACCGCCGCACATGCGGCACGCCTTGGGCTGGGTACCGGGCTTGGCGCCGGTGCCCGAGCAGGTCTCGCACGAAATCGAGGTGGGGATCTTGATCTGCGCGGTTTTGCCGGAGAAGGCCTCCTCCAGCGTGATTTCCATGTTGTAGCGCAGGTCCGCCCCGCGCCCGCGCTGCTGGCCGCCCCCGCCGCGGCCACGATTCATGGAGCCGCCGAACAAATCGTCGAAGATGTCGGCGAAGGAGGAGGCGAAATCGTTGCCGAAGCCGGGACCGCCACCGCCATTCTCGAAGGCGGCATGGCCGAAGCGGTCATAGGCGGCGCGCTTCTGGGGGTCTTTGAGGACCTCGTAGGCCTCGTTGACCTCCTTGAACATCACCTCGGCTTCCGGATTGCCGTGGTTGCGGTCCGGATGCCACTTCATGGCGAGCTTGCGGTAGGTGGCCTTCAGCACCGTCTCATCGGCGCCGCGGTCGCAGCCGAGGGTTTCGTAATAGTCGCGCTTGGCCATGCTCAATCTTCACCTGCCGCAATCGGCCTGCCCTGCTGTCCCGCCCTGAGGCTTGGCGAACAGTCTTGACAGTCTCAACTGATCGTCACTGCCGGCCTGGAGCTGGCAATCCTCGCTCCCCGGCCGGAACATGCATTACGCGTCGCTCCGGCGGACCGGCGTGGATGCCCGGGACAAGCCCGGGCATGACGTTCGAAACCGGACGCATATCCTCCCACGAAGGGAGGGTTGCCGACGGGCGCCAGCGCCCGCCGGCAGTCAATCACGCCGACTTCTTCTTGTCGTCGTCGACCTCGGTGAACTCGGCGTCCACCACGTCGTCCGCCGGCTTGGCGCTGGGCTCGGCGCCCGGCTGCTGGGCCGCATACATGGCCTCGCCGAGCTTGAGGGACGCCTGGGCCAGGGTATTGGTCTTGGCGGTGATCGCCTCCACGTCATCGCCTTCCAGCGCGGACTTGAGGTCGGCCAGGGCCGCCTCGATGGCGCCCTTCTCCACCGCGCCGACCTTGTCGCCATGCTCGGCGACGGCCTTCTCGGTGGAATGGACGAGGGCTTCCGCGTGGTTCTTGGCTTCCACCAGGGCCCGGCGCTTCTTGTCCTCGGCCGCGTGGGCCTCGGCGTCCTTCACCATCTTCTCGATGTCGACCTCGTTGAGGCCGCCGGACGCCTGGATGCGGATCTGCTGCTCCTTGCCGGTGCCCTTGTCCTTGGCGGAGACCTGCACGATGCCGTTGGCGTCGATGTCGAAGGTCACCTCCACCTGCGGCACGCCGCGGGGCGCGGGCGGGATGCCCATGAGGTCGAACTGGCCGAGCATCTTGTTGTCCGCCGCCATCTCGCGCTCGCCCTGGAACACGCGGATGGTCACCGCGGTCTGGCCATCCTCGGCGGTGGAGAAGGTCTGGCCCTTCTTCGTCGGGATGGTGGTGTTGCGGTCGATGAGGCGGGTGAACACACCGCCCAGGGTCTCGATGCCCAGCGACAGCGGGGTCACGTCGAGCAGCAGCACGTCCTTCACGTCGCCCTGGAGCACGCCGGCCTGGACCGCGGCGCCGATGGCGACCACCTCGTCCGGGTTGACGCCCTTGTGGGGCTCCTTGCCGAAGAACTGCTTCACCACTTCCTGCACCTTGGGCATGCGGGTCATGCCGCCGACGAGGACCACCTCGTCGATCTGCCCGGCGGTGAGGCCGGCATCCTTGAGCGCGAGCCGGCAGGGCTCCACCGTGCGCTGGATGAGGTCATCCACCAGCGCCTCGAACTTGGCGCGGGTGAGCTTCAGGGTGAGGTGCTTCGGGCC
Organism: Xanthobacter autotrophicus ATCC 700552; assembly: GCF_043194565.1. Classification (GTDB taxonomy): domain Bacteria; phylum Pseudomonadota; class Alphaproteobacteria; order Rhizobiales; family Xanthobacteraceae; genus Xanthobacter; species Xanthobacter autotrophicus_F. The sequence goes on from NZ_JBAFVS010000010.1 coordinate 126,442, forward strand.
GGTGGCATCGGCGGTGATGAAGGGCAGGTTGATCTCGGTCTGGGTCGCGCTCGACAGTTCGATCTTCGCCTTCTCGGCGGCCTCCTTGAGGCGCTGGAGGGCGAGCTTGTCGTTGCGCAGGTCGATGCCCTGCTCCTTCTTGAACTCGTCCGCCAGATAGGTGACGAGCCGCATGTCGAAGTCTTCACCGCCGAGGAAGGTGTCGCCGTTGGTGGACTTCACCTCGAACACGCCGTCGCCGATCTCCAGCACCGACACGTCGAAGGTGCCGCCGCCCAGGTCGTAGACCGCGATGGTGCCGGCCGACTTCTTGTCGAGGCCATAGGCGAGCGCTGCCGCCGTGGGCTCGTTGATGATGCGCAGCACCTCGAGGCCGGCGATACGGCCGGCGTCCTTGGTGGCCTGGCGCTGGGCGTCGTTGAAATAGGCCGGGACGGTGATGACCGCCTTCTCGACCTTCTCGCCCAGGAACGACTCGGCCGTCTCCTTCATCTTCTGCAGGACGAAGGCGGAAATCTGCGAGGGGGAATATTTCTTGCCGTCCGCTTCCACCCAGGCATCGCCATTGTCGGCGCGCACGATGGAGTAGGGGACGAGATGCTTGTCCTTCTCGACGGTGGGATCGTCATAGCGGCGGCCCATGAGGCGCTTCACCGCGAAGAAGGTGCGCTCGGGATTGGTGACGCTCTGCCGCTTGGCAGGCTGGCCGACGAGACGCTCGCCGTCCTCCGTGAAGGCGACGATGGACGGCGTGGTGCGCGCGCCTTCGGCGTTCTCGATGACTTTCGGGGTGGACCCCTCCATCACCGCAACGCAGGAATTGGTGGTGCCGAGGTCGATACCGATGATCTTGGCCATATGGTTTTCTCCTTGTCGGCAGGCCGACCGGGCCCTTTCGGCACCCGCGGGGGATGGCCGCAGGCCCCTCCCGCAACCGATCCGCCGGCCCCCTGAACTTTCAAATTGGGGTTCGTCGCGACAACGACGATCGAGGCGGATATAGGGGGGGTGTTTTGGCGCCGCAAGGCGTGCCGGCTCGCGACCCGGTCCTTTTTCAACTTCGCGCGAGCCCGCGGCGCGGGCCAGCCCAGAGCGCTGTCGCAAAGGACGATGCCGATGCCTGCGCCTGTCCCGGTCGATGCCCAGCTCCCTGCGCCGGTCCCGTCTCCCGCCGCAAGCGCCGGGGCGCGCGCCGCGCTCGTGGTCGTCGACCTGCAGGTGGACTTCCTGCCCGGCGGCCGCCTGGCCGTGCCCGGCGGGCACGAGGTGGTGCCGCTCGCCAATGCCGTGGCGCGGCATTTCGCCAATGTGGTGCTGACCCAGGACTGGCACCCGCCGGGCCACGTCTCGTTCGCCTCAAGCCACGCGGACCGGGGCCCCTTCGACGAGATCGACCTCGCCTACGGGCGACAGATCCTGTGGCCCGACCATTGCGTGCAGGAGACCGATGGCGCCCGCCTGTCCGCCGCCCTGGACATTCCCCATGCCCAGCTGGTCATCCGCAAGGGGCACCACCGCACCATCGACAGCTATTCCGCCTTCTACGAAGCCGACCGCACCACCCCCACCGGCCTCTCGGGATACCTGCGGGACCGTGGCATCGATACAGTCTATCTTTTGGGGCTGGCGACGGACTTCTGCGTGTCCTGGTCGGCGGTGGATGCCGCCCGGCACGGCTTCGCCACCCACGTCATCGAGGACGCCTGCCGGGCGCTGGACGTGGACGGCTCCCTGGCCAAGGCCCATGCCGACATGGCCGCTGCCGGGGTGCGGCGCGTGCGGCTGGCGGAAGTGACCGCCTGAATATGGTAATTTAATACCGTAAGCCTTTTATCCTTGACCGATGCCGAGCCGGTATCGCTCCACACCTCGGGCGTTCCCGAGGTGTGGATTTGAACTCCGGTTCGGGCCATAGCTGGACGCCGGCGCCGCGCCGGCTCACCCGTCGAAGGCGGTCATGAGGCCGAGCGGCGCGCCGGTCGCGTCGGCGACGATGGCGATGCGGCCCACGCCCTCGATGTCGAACGGCGGCCGGACCACCTGCCCGCCCTTGGCCTCAAGCAGCGCCACACGGGCGTCCACGTCGTCCACGCTGATGTAGCCGAACCAGTGGGGCGGCACATGGGGTGGCACGATATCGGTCTTGTCCATGAGGCCGGCCACCGGCTCCTCGCCGAGCATGGCGACGTAATAGACACGACCACCCTCCATGGGCATCTCGCTGAAGGTCCAGCCGAGCACGGCGCTGTAGAAGGCCTTGGCCTTTTCCACATCGTCGGTCATCAGCTCGTTCCAGTAGAACTTCGCGTGCGGTGCCATGGCCTCTCCTGCCTGATGGGCGAGCGCCGGCACCATGCCCGAACCAACCTGCCACGGCCAGTGACCCGGATCAAAAGCCGCGGTGAAGCCGCACCTCGGGCGCCCGGACCTAAAACGCCCTGACCTTTGGGCCCCTTCTCCCCCCGCCGCGGGAAAAGGGGGCCACGGTCATTCGACCATCGCCCTCATTCGATGATCAGGATGATGCGACGGGTGCGGGGCTCCACCACCGCCGCCTCGGCGCCCGGCAGCACCACGTAGCGGTAGCCGGCGAGGTCTGCGCCGCCTCCGTAGCCACCGCCGTAGCCATTGCCGTAGCCACCCCCCTCATAGCCACCCCCATAGCTGCCGCCGTAGAGTTCGCCCGGATAGACCGGCGTGTTGTAGTCGGCGACGTCATAGTTTCCGCGGTCGGGATAGGCGACCCCCGGATCGGCCTGGCCATAATAGACCTGGCCATAATAGCCCGGCCCGTAATAGCCCTGCTGGTAGGTGGAGTAGCGCTGAGGTGCCACGGCGAAGCTCTGGAGTGGGATGCCCGCCGGCAGCACCGCCCCCACGGAGGGGATGAAGCCCCCGGGAATCAAGGCCGGCGGAACCGGGTGACGCAGCACATAACCCTGGATGTACCCGCGTTGGGCCGGCGAGATATACCCTCCGGGTCCCACCACCACGGCCTGTGCCGACGCGGCGGAGACCCCGGCGATCAGCACCGCGATACCGAGGCCAACCGAAAGACGGATGCTTGCGTGGAGACTCTTAAGGCGGGGATTCATGACTCTTCTCCTCTCGATCCCAGCGACCCGAAGACATCCTGCAGCGCCTTTTTGTTCCGACTTAGCTTAAATGTGATATGTAACATATGGTTACTTCCCCATTAAAGCCGTGGTCACGCCAAGGAAAAACCGCCGTCCAGTACCTCTGTTTTCTTTGAAACGCCGGAATCGGAGCGCCTGAAAACATGACGGCAACGCCCGCTTCCACGCCAACCCAAATGCCCGCCCATCTGCCAGCCCATTTGGCGGTTGCCCCCGGCGCCCTGTGGTTTCGCGATGCCCTCGACCGGGCGGCCCAGGCCGCCCTGCTCGCGGACATCCGCGCGGTGCTGGATGCGGCGCCGCTGTTCACGCCCGCCATGCCGCGGACGGGCAAGCCGTTCTCCGTCCGCATGAGCAATTGCGGGCCGCTCGGCTGGGTCTCGGATGCTGCCGGCTACCGCTATCAGCCGTTCCATCCCGAAACGCGCGCGCCCTGGCCCGCCATGCCGCCGGCATTGACCGCCCTGTGGACCACCTATGCGGCCTTCCCGGCACCGCCCGAGGCCTGCCTGATCAATTATTACGGGCCGGATGCGCGCATGAGCCTCCACCAGGACCGCGACGAAGCCGATTTCACCGCTCCGGTGCTCTCCCTCTCCCTGGGTGACACTGCCGTGTTCCGCATCGGCGGCGAAACGCGGGGCGGCGCCACCTCGTCCATCCGCCTGGCCTCGGGCGACCTCTTCCTGTTGTCGGGGCCGAGCCGGCTGGCGTTCCACGGCATCGACCGGATTCTGCCCGGCACCTCCACGCTGCTGCCCGAAGGCGGACGCTTCAACCTCACGCTGCGACGGGTTACTGCGGCCACCTGAAGCATCGCACCTATGCTCTCCTGTTCCTCGAACAGGCGTTCCCCGGTCTCCTGGCCCCACAGAAAAGCCGGATTTTCGCCCGAAACAGGCCTTTCGATCCGTGACCGGGGGGAGCGGAGGCCCTGCCGCCGGGTCCCTCCTTCCCCGCCGGAGCCCTCCATGCGCCTGCTCTTGTCCGCCGCCTTCCTCGCAGTCTCGATCCTCGCGGCGTCCCTGTCCGCGGCCTTCGCCGCCGATCCGACCTTCCCCCGCGGCTCGGCCATCGGCCTCGTCCCGCCGCCCGGCATGGTGGAGGGACAGGCCTTCTCCGGCTTCGAGGACCGCGCCCACAGCGCCTCGCTGCTCATCGTGGACATGCCGCCGGACGCCTTCGAGCAGATCGACGCCGGCTTCACCGACGTGGCGCTGGGCGCCAAGGGCATCACCCTGGACAAGCGCGAGGCCTTCCCCCTCAAGGACGCGAAGGCCGTGCTGTTCACCGGCACCCAGACGGCGGGTCCCGTCGCCCTGCGCAAATGGGTGCTGCTGGTGGGCACGAACCAGCTCACCGCCCTGATCACCCTGCAGGTGCCCGAGAGCGAGGCCGCCACCTATCCCGATGCCGTCGTGCGTGCCGCCTTCGCCACCCTCGCGATCCGCTCGGTGCAGGACCAGGTGGCCGCCCTGCCCTTCGTCGCGACCAACCTCGCCGGCTTCCGCCCGGTGCGGGCGCTGGCCGGCACCACGCTCATGCTCACCGATGGACCGAAGGACGTGCAGGAGGGCGTGGACCAGCCCCTGTTCGTGGTGACGGTGGGCGGCGGCGCGCCGCGCGAGGATGAACGCCGCCAGTTCGCGCTTCGCCTCCTGTCGAGCCTGCCCGGCGTGAAGGAGCTGAAGCTAGAGCGCGCCGAGCCGCAGCGCATTTCCGGCCAGACCGGCTTCGAGGTGATGGCCACCGGCGTCGACGTGAAGACCGGCACCCCGGTGAAGCTGGTGCAATGGATCCGCTTCGGACCCTCCGCCTATATCCGCATGGTGGGCGTGACCCGGCTCGACGCCTTCCCCGACACCTACGACCGCCTGCGGGCCCTGCGCGACGGCATCGAGCCCCGCTGAGGGCGGCGTTGCGCTTTTCCCCGGCGCGGGATTAACTCCGGTCTCAACTCCCGCGTCAGGACCGCCGATGCCCATGCCCGAGGGCAAGGACTTTCTCGCCGACAGCCCGCTCGCCCTCGCCAGCGGCGCGCCCGATTTCGGCGCCGTCGACGCGGAGGAGGCGTGGATCGCCGTCATCCGCAAGATGGACGAGACCTATGCGGAGCTGGTCCGCCAGCAGGTGGAGCTGGAGGAGAAGAACACCGCGCTGGAGGAAGCCCAGGGCTTCATCGCCGGCCTGCTCGGCTCCATGACCGACGTGCTCATCGCCTGCGATCTCGCCGGGCGGGTGGAACAGGTGAACCTCGCCGCCGAGCGCGTCTTCGGCCAGTTGGCCGACGCCCTCACCGGCCGCCCCCTCGCCGCGCTGCTCGACCCCGCCTCCCCCACCTCCGCGAGCGATGTGCTCGCCACCGCGGCGCGGCGCCAGCGCATCGCCGACCGGGAATTCACCCTCGCCACGCCGGAAGGACCGCAGGCGGTCTCGGTGAATGGCGCCCTGCGCTTCGACCCGCGCGGCCGCCCGGTGGGCGTGGTGCTGGTGGGCCGGCCCATCGGCGAGCTGCGCGCCGCCTATCACGCCCTCGCCAATGCCCATGAGCACTTGAAGCGCACCCAGCAGCAGCTGGTGCACGCCGAGAAGATGGCCTCCCTCGGCCGCCTCGTGGCCGGCGTCGCCCACGAGCTGAACAATCCCATCTCCTTCGTCTATGGCAACGCCCACGCACTGAAGCGCTACGCCGAACGGCTCATCGCCTATCTCGACGCGGTGCATGGAGGCGCGGATGCCGCCGCCCTCGCCCGCACCCGCGGGGAACTGCGCATCGATCGGGCGCTCGCCGACATTCCCGCCACCCTCGCCGGCATGCTGGAAGGCGCCGAGCGGGTGCGCGACATCGTGGCGGACCTGCGCCGCTTTTCCTCCGACAAGCGCGAGGCGCGCGAGGTGTTCGACCTCGGCAGCGTGGTCCGCTCGGCGGTGGACTGGGTGGCGAAATCGCAGATGCCGGACCTCGCCATCCGGGTGGCGATCCCGGCGGGGCTGGAGGCGGTGGGCCATCCCGGCCACATCCACCAGGTGCTGATGAACCTCGTCCAGAACGCGGTGGACGCGCTGGAAGGCCGGCCCGACCCGCGCCTCGATATCACCGGCGAGCGCCTGCGCGGCCCGGACGGCGAGCGGGTGGCGGTGCGGGTGCGCGACAGCGGGCCCGGAATCCCCGAGGACATCCTTGGCCGCGTCTTCGATCCTTTCTTCACCACCAAGGCCGTGGGCAAGGGCACGGGGCTCGGCCTTTCCATCTGCTACCGCATCGCCGAGGAGCATGACGGACGGCTGGAAGCCGCCAACCATCCCGAGGGCGGCGCCGTCATCTCCCTCATCCTGCCGGCAGGAGGGCGGGCATGAGCACCGACCGTCGCGCGCCCTTCACCGTGCTGTGGCTGCAATCGGGCGGCTGCGGCGGCTGCACCATGTCGCTGCTGTGCGCCGAGGCGCCGGACCTTGCCGCGACGCTCGCCAGCGCGAATATCCGCTTCCTGTGGCACCCGACCCTGTCGGAAGAGACCGGGGACGAGGCCATCGCCCTGTTCGAGGCGGTGCTCGCGGGTGAGATCCCCCTTGATGCCCTGTGCATCGAAGGCGCGCTGCTGCGCGGGCCGAACGGCACCGGGCGCTTCCACACCCTCGCCGGCACCGACACCGCCACCATCGAATGGGCGCGGCGGCTCGCTGCCGTCGCCGAACATGTGGTGGCGGTGGGCACCTGCGCCGCTTATGGCGGTGTCACGGCGGCCGGCGTCAATCCGGCCGACGCCTGCGGCCTGCAATATGACGGGCGCCGCCCCGGCGGGGCGCTAGGCGCCGCCTTCCGCTCCCGCTCCGGCCTGCCGGTGATCAATGTCGCCGGCTGCCCCACCCATCCCAACTGGGTGACCGAGACGCTGATGCTGCTCGCCTCCGGCCTCATGCGCGCCGAGGACCTCGACAGCTACGGCCGTCCGCGCTTCTACGCCGACCACCTCGTGCACCACGGCTGCCCGCGCAACGAATATTACGAATACAAGGCCAGCGCCGAGAAGATGAGCGACCTCGGCTGCATGATGGAGCACCTGGGCTGCCTCGGCACCCAGGCCCATGCCGACTGCAACACGCGGCTGTGGAACGGCGAGGGCTCCTGCACCCGGGGCGGCCATGCCTGCATCAATTGCACGGCCCCCGAGTTCGAGGAGCCGGGCCACGCCTTCCTCGACACGCCCAAGATCGGCGGCATACCGGTGGGCCTGCCCACGGACATGCCGAAAGCCTGGTTCATCGCCCTGTCGTCCCTCGCCAAGGCCGCCACCCCCGAACGGCTGAGGCGCAACGCCACCGCCGACCACGTGCTCACCCCGCCCGCGGTGCGGGACATCCGCAAGCGATGAGCGCGCAGACGAAACGGCTCGTGGTCGGGCCGTTCAACCGGGTGGAAGGCGACCTCGAAGTGCGGCTCGACGTGGCCGACGGGGAAGTGCGGCAGGCCTTCGTCAATTCGCCCCTGTTCCGCGGTTTCGAGCGCATCCTGGAGGGGCGCGATCCGCGCGACGCCCTCGTCATCGCGCCGCGCATCTGCGGCATCTGCTCGGTGTCGCAATCCCATGCGGCGGCGCTGGCGCTGGCGGGCCTGCAGGGCATCGCGCCCACGGACAATGGCCGCGTCGCCACCAACCTCATCCTCGCCACCGAGAATGTGGCGGACCACCTCACCCATTTCCACGTCTTCTTCATGCCGGACTTCGCCCGGGCCATCTACGAGGACCGCCCGTGGTTCGCCACCGCCGCCCGTCGCTTCAAGGCGGCGCAGGGGGAGAGCGTGCGCAGGGCGCTGGCCACGCGGGCGACGCTGCTGCACGTGATGGGTCTTTTGGCCGGCCGCTGGCCGCACACGCTGGCGATCCAGCCGGGCGGGGTCGCCAAGGGGGCCGACGCGCGGGACCAGATGCGCCTCATCGCCACTCTCGGCGCCGTGCGCGCGGACCTGGAGGACCGGCTCTACGGTGCCCCGCTGGAGCGGGTGGCCGAAATCGCCGACGGGGCGGAGCTGGAGGCGTGGCGAAAGGCGGGGCCGGACGGCGACTTCCGCCTCTTCCTCGAAATCGCCGCCGATCTCGACCTCGCCCGCCTCGGCCGCGCCCACGACCGCTTCCTGTCCTACGGCGCCTATGCGCTGGAGGAGGGCCGGCTCTACGCCGGCGGCACCTTTGCCGGCGGGCGGGCCGCTGGCCTCGACCCGGCAGCCATCACCGAGGACCACAGCTTCGCCCGCATGGAAGGCCGCGAGGCGCCGCACGCCCCGTTCGAGGGGTCGACCTTCCCCGACGGGGCGGACGAGACCGGCTATACGTGGTGCAAGGCCCCGCGCCTGTCCGGCCTGCCGTTCGAGACCGGGGCCTTCGCCCGGCAGGTGGTGGCCGGCCATCCCCTCGCCCGCGACCTTGCGGCCCGGGAGGGGGCGAACGTGCGCGCCCGCGTGGTCGGCCGGCTGGTGGAGACGGCGCGCACCCTCATCGCCATGGAAGGCTGGGTGCGGGCGCTTCATCCCGGCGCGCCGTGGTGCGCGCAGGGGGCGATGCCGCAGGCCGGGCGCGCCTTCGGCCTCACGGAGGCGGCGCGCGGGGCGCTCGGCCACTGGATGGTGGTGGAAAAGGGGCGCATCGCCCGCTACCAGATCATCGCCCCCACCACCTGGAACTTCTCCCCCCGCGACGCCGGCGGCCAGCCGGGACCGCTGGAGACGGCGCTGGTGGGCGCCCCCATCCGGCAGGGCGAGACCACGCCGGTGAGCGTGCAGCACATCGTGCGCTCCTTCGACCCCTGCATGGTCTGCACGGTGCATTGAGCCCCATGAGCACCGATGTCGCGGGCGAGGAGATCGAGGTTTCCGGCATCGTCCAGGGGGTCGGCTTCCGCCCCTTCGTCTATCGCCTTGCCCGCCGGCTGGACCTGAGCGGAGACGTGCGCAACGCCGGCGACCGCGTGGTCATCCGCATCGCCGGTCCCGCCGCCGCCCGCGACGCCTTCGCGGCGGCGCTGGTGGATGAGGCGCCGGTATTGGCGCGGGTGGAACAGGTGACACGGCGCCCGGCGCCGGTGCCCGAGGGCGCCTTCCGCATCATGGAGAGCGGGGCGGGTACCGTCTCGGTGGGCGTGGTGCCCGATGTGGCCACCTGCCCCGCCTGCCGCGCCGAGATTGCCGACCCCAAAGCGCGACGCTTCCGCTACGCCTTCACCAATTGCACCGATTGCGGCCCGCGCTTTTCCATCGTCACCGGCCTGCCCTATGACCGCCCGGCCACCACCATGGTTGGCTTTGCCCTGTGTCCCGCCTGCCGCGCGGAATACGAGGACCCCGCCAACCGCCGCTTCCACGCCCAGCCCATCGCCTGCCCGGATTGCGGCCCCCGCCTGTGGCTGGAGGGCGATGACGCCGCGAGCGCCGACCCCATCGACCGCGCCGCCGCCCTGCTGAAGACCGGGCATATCCTTGCGGTGAAGGGCATCGGCGGCTTCCACATCGCCTGCGACGCCACGAACGCGGATGCCGTCGCCCTGCTGCGCGCCCGCAAGCAGCGCCCCACCAAGCCGCTGGCCGTGATGGCGGACCTCGCCACTGCCCACGCCCTCTGCGTCATCACACCGGAGGAGGAGGCCGCCCTCGCCCACCCCTCCGCGCCCATCCTGCTGCTGCCGCTGAAGCCCGGCGCGGCGCTGGCGCCCGGCATCGCCCCCGGCCAGCGCCATCTCGGCGTGATGGCGCCCTATACGCCGCTGCACCACCTGCTGGTGGCCACCATCGGCCGGCCGCTGGTGATGACCTCCGGCAACCGCTCCAGCGAACCGCAGATCTTCCGCGACGAGGAGGCGTGCGACCGCCTCGCCGGCATCGTCGACGCGTTCCTGATGCACGACCGGCCCATCGCCCGCCGCCTCGACGACAGCGTGGCGCGCCATGTGGCGGGCCGGCTGCGGGTGATGCGGCGCGGGCGCGGGTTCGCCCCCATGCCGCTGACCCTGCCGGCCGATTTCGCCGACGCCCCGCCCGTGCTCGCCCTTGGGGGCGAGTTGAAGAGCGCGCTTTGCCTCACCCACGGCGGGAAAGCACTGCTCTCCCACCACATCGGGGACCTCGACGAGCCGGCCACCGGCGACGCCTTCGAGAGCGCGCTCGCCGACTACACCGCGCTCTTCGCCCACCGGCCGGCGGTGATTGCGGTGGACCTGCACCCGGACTACCGCGCCACCCGCCTTGGCGAGGACCTGGCCGCAGCTGGCGGCCTGCCGCTGGAGCGGGTGCAGCACCACCACGCCCACATGGCCGCCGCCATGGCGGAAGCCGGCTGGCGGCGGGCGGACGGGCCGGTGGTCGGCATCGCGTTGGACGGCCTCGGGCTGGGCGACGACGGCACGGTCTGGGGCGCCGAAATCCTCGTCTGCGATTACTGCACCAGCCGCCGCGTGGCCCGGCTCTCGCCCATCCCGCTGGCCGGCGGGGATGCGGCGAGCCGGGAGCCGTGGCGGGTGCTGCTGGCCCATCTCGACCGTGCGCTGGGACGCGCGGCGGTGGATGGCGACCCGCGTCTCGCGGCGTTGTTCGCCGGCAAGCCGCTCCTGACCCTGCGCGCCATGATGGACAAGGGGCTGAACGCGCCTCAGGCCTCTTCCGCCGGCCGGCTGTTCGATGCGGTGGCGGCCCTGCTGGGCCTCGCGCCCGACCGCCTCAGCCACGAGGGCGAGGCCGCCATGGCACTGGAGGCGCTGGCACTGGAGGCTGCCATGGAAAACGAGGCGCCGCCCTACCCCTTCGCCCTGCATGCCGACGCCATCCCGATCGAGATCGACCCAGCCCATCTGTTCACGGCGCTGATGGCCGATCTCCACGCCGCGCGGCCCCGCGCCGCCATGGCCGCCGCCTTCCATGCCGGACTTGCCGAAGCCTTCGTCGGCGCAGCGGCGCAGGTGGCGGCGGCGGAAGGCCTCACGGCCGTCGCCCTGTCCGGAGGGGTGTTCCAGAATGCCCGGCTGCTGGAAGAGACCGTGCGGCGGCTCGAAGCCCGCGGCCTCACCCCGCTGGTGCCCGCCGAAGTGCCGGCCAATGACGGCGGCCTCGCCTTGGGGCAAGCGGTGGTGGCCGCCGCCCGCCGGATGGGGTGACGCCGGGCGTGTTTCACCGCAGCCGCGCGCGGCGTCTTCAGTCGGATACGGCGCAGGCCCGAGCCCCGTTTTCGTCCCGCGCGCGGACGGCTATGGTGGCGCCATGACCAGCCCGCACCGATCGCCCGCCCCCGCCCGCCCGGAGCCCTCCGCCGCCGGGGCGGACGCGAACACCTTCCTCATCGCCGGCACGCGCGTCGTGGCCCCCACGCTTGCGCCCGGCCTGCACGTGGTGGCGACGCCCATCGGCAACCTCGGCGACGTGACCGTGCGCGCCCTGGAGACGCTGGCGGGTGCGGACGTGATCGCCTGCGAGGACACCCGCATGTCCCGCCGGCTCACGGAACGCTACGGCATCACCACCCCCCTCGTGCCCTATCACGACCACAACGGCGCCAGCGCCCGGCCCAAGCTGCTGGCGCGGCTCGCCGCCGGCCACCGCATCGCCCTCATCTCGGACGCGGGCACGCCGCTGGTCTCGGATCCCGGCTTCAAGCTGGTGGTGGAGGCAGCGGAGGCCGGCCACACGGTGCATCCCGTGCCCGGCGCCTCGGCCCTGCTCGCCGCCCTGGTGGCCGCCGGCCTGCCCACGGACTGCTTCCTGTTCGACGGCTTCCTGCCCCCCAAATCGGGCCAGCGCCGCAACCGCCTCGCGACGCTCGCCAGCGTGCCGGCCACGCTGGTGTTCTACGAGACCGGCCCGCGCCTGGCCGAGAGCCTCGCCGACCTCGCCGACCGCCTCGGCCCGCGCAAGGCGGCGGTCTGCCGCGAACTCACCAAGACCTATGAGGAGGTGCGGCGCGGCGACCTTTCCACCCTCGCCGCCCATTACGGGCAGGCGGAAGCGCCCCGGGGCGAGATCGTGCTGGTGGTGGGGCCGCCTTTGGAAGAGGCCGCCGGTGACGCCGCCGTGGACGAGGCCCTCGCCCGCGCCCTCAAGGAGGCGTCCCTGAAGGATGCGGTGGCCGCCGTGGCCGCCATGACCGGGCGGCCCAAGCGTGAGGTCTATGCCCGCGCCCTTGCCCTGTCCGAAGGCCGGGCCGGGGACACCGCAGCCGATGACTGACGCCGCCGTCCCCGCCGCGACGCGCCGCCGCCGCGACGCCCACGCGCGGGGCCTCGCGGCGGAAGAGCGTGCCGCCACACTGCTCGGCGCCCATGGCTTCGAGATCGTGGCCCGGCGGGTCCGCACCAAGGCCGGCGAGATCGACCTGGTCGCGCGCCAGGGCGACCTCCTCGTCTTCTGCGAGGTGAAGCTGCGGGCCGCCCTCTCCGACGCGGCCTTCTCGCTGCTGCCGCGCCAGCGGCGGCGCATCGCCGCGGCGGCCGAGGCCTTTCTCGCCGACCATCCGGAGCTATCCAGCCTCAACATGCGTTTCGACGCCGTGCTGCTGGCCCGCTCGGGGGCATCCGAGCACCTGCCCGGGGCATTCGAGGCGGAGTTCTGAGGAGAGGTGGCGAGGGACGCCTCACAGCTATAGATAAAGCGAAGCCCCAGCCGGGCGCCGGGAGATTGCCATGGCCCTCAAGGTCGCGGTCCAGATGGACCATATTGCCAACATCAACATTGCGGGCGACTCCACCTTCGCCCTGCTGCTCGAGGCCCAGGCGCGCGGCCACGCCCTGTTCCACTACACCCCCGACCGCATGGCCATGCGCGACGGCGCCGTCTTTGCCACCATCGAGCCGCTTGAGGTGAAGGACGAGGCCGGCGCCCACTTCGCCCTCGGCGAGAAGCGGCGCGTGCCGCTCGACGCGATGGACGTGGTGCTGATGCGCCAGGACCCGCCCTTCGACATGGCCTATGTGACCGCCACGCACCTTCTCGAGCGCATCCATCCCAAGACGCTGGTGGTGAACGACCCGGCCCATGTGCGCAACGCACCGGAGAAGATCTTCGTCACCGAATTTCCCGAACTGATGCCGCCGACGCTGATTTCCCGCGACCTCGACGAGATCAAGGCGTTCCGGGCCGAGTTCGGCGACGTGGTGATGAAGCCGCTCTACGGCAACGGCGGGGCGGCCGTGTTCCGCCTGACCGCCGACGACCTCAATTTCGGCTCGCTCTACGATCTGTTCGCCACCACCTTCCGCGAACCGTGGGTCATCCAGCAGTTTCTGCCCGCCGTGAAGCATGGCGACAAGCGCATCATCCTGGTGGACGGCGAGGCCGCGGGGGCGGTCAACCGGGTGCCGAGCGAGGGCGACCTTCGCTCCAACATGGTGCGCGGGGGCGCGGCCCGGCCCACCGACCTCACGGACCGGGAACTGGAAATCTGCGCCCGCATTGGTCCTTCACTGAAAGCGATGGGGCTCATCTTCGTGGGCATCGACGTGATCGACGGCAATCTCACCGAGATCAACGTCACCTCCCCCACGGGCCTGCGCGCCATCAAGCGTCTGGGCGGACCGGACATCGCCGCCCAGATCTGGGACAAGATCGAGAAAAAGCGCGCTCCTGTCTGAAAGGCCTTTACGTCGGAATTCGTCCGGCAGAAGGCTCAGTCGGCGCCCGGGGCCTGGCATGCCCCGTCACCGGGACTCTCCCGGCGTCGGGGTAGGCTGACAGCCGATGAGGGCGACCGATCGGCCGCTGGCACAGCGGCCGATTCCAGGTAAAGCCGGAACCGGCCTTAAGATCCGGGACTCGGGAACACCCCCGCTCAGGAGCAGCACCCTCCCGGTACCGGCCAAGGACCGACGGCATCGTCGACGAAACCACAAAGCACCCGGCCGGGGACTGTCGCTCCGGCCGCCGCCACCGGGGGAGACAGGCGCATGGGCCAGCCGTTCACCGCTTCCATTCCGCACCGCCTCGGCAAGGCGGAGGCCACACGGCGCCTTCAGGTGGGACTCACCACCGTGCGCTCGCGCTTCGGCCGCCACATCACCATCCTCCAGGAGGTCTGGACCGGCGAGCACCTGGACTTCCAGATCGCCGCCCTCGGCCAGACTGCGAGCGGCACCCTCGACGTGACGGAGGACGCCGTCCAATTGTCCGTCGAACTGCCCTTCCTCCTCGACCTCCTGGCCCGCAAGGCACAGGACCTCATCAAGAAGCAGGGCCGGCTGATGCTGGAGAAAAAATAGGCCGGCGCCCGAACGGCCGACCCATCACCCCGCGCCCCTCCCCGCAAAGAAACCGGGCAAGCACCCAGGACCCTGCCGGACGAGAGCGCCGGCACCGCTCTCAGGCCGGCTCCAATTCCAGCGTCAGCGTGTCGAGGGTGAAGGAGCCGTCCGCCTCGATCTCGAAATGCTCGACCACATCCCGGCTCGCACCGGCGATCAATGACCTTATGGCCGCCACATGCAGTTCGGGCGTGCGGATCCGTTCCACCCAGGCGTTGAACGCGAGCCGCAGGCGTCGCCGCGCGGACCGCATGACCCGAAAGCCCGCCCCCTCCGCATGCTCAACCCATTCCGCCTCCCGGTAGTCGCGTCCGTGGGAGGGGTCGCGCAGCACCTCGATGGTTTGCAGGAAGCTGTCCGCCACCGGCCAGTCGGGGGCGATCACATCCATCACCATGGCACGCCCGCCCGTTCTCAAAACGCGCCGCGCCTCGCCCATCGCCGCCGGCACATCCCGCCAGTGGTGGGCACTGAAGCGGGTGGCGACGAAATCGAAGCTGGCGTCGGCAAAGGGCAGGCGCTCGGCCACGCCCTGCCGCGTGGCGATGTTGGCGAAGCCGCGCTGCCCCGCCTCCGCGGCGACGGCGCCCAGCATGTCGTCTGACAGATCGTAGGCCACCACTTCACGCACGAACGGAGCCGCGGCGAAACTCACATGCCCACCGCCGCATCCCAGATCCAGCAACCGCTCGGGCCGCAATTCCGCCGCCAGCGCCGACAGGGCTTCCAGGTCCGCCCCGCGGGCATGGACGGCGCTCGCCACATAGGCGGCCGCCTGAGGCCCGAACATGTCGGCCACATGGGCCTCATGACTGCGCATCCCGCCCGCTGAAGCGTCCGCCATCCCCCGCCCCCATTCATCGAAGCCACGCCAGGATAGCGTCGGGTGCGACCGTAGCAAGCGAAATTGTTCCGCTTTCGTTCTTGTCGGTGCGGCGATCCTCCGCTACCGTGAGATGCAGGTAGTCGAGCGGGGTGGGGCCGGTGATCCAGCGGGTTGCGACAGTCGCATTCGAGGGGGTGGACGCGCGCCCCGTGGACGTCCAGGTGCACGTCGCGGCGGGCCTACCGGCCTTCACCATCGTCGGTCTGCCGGACAAGGCCGTGTCGGAGGCGCGCGAGCGCGTGCGTGCTGCGCTCATCGCCTCGGGCCTTGCGCTGCCGGCGCGGCGCATCACCGTCAATCTCGCGCCCGCGGACCTGCCCAAAGAAGGCTCCCATTACGACCTGCCCATCGCGCTCGGGCTCATGGCGGCGATCGGCGCCATTCCCTCCGATGCCCTCGGCGGCTTCACCGTGGTGGGCGAACTCGCGCTCGACGGAGCCATCGCCGCGGTGGCCGGCGTGTTGCCGGCGGCCATCGGCGCCAACGCGCGCGGCCACGGGCTTATCTGCCCTGCCGCGTGCGGCGCGGAAGCCGCGTGGGCCAGCCCCGACATGGAGATCCTGGCGCCGCAATCCCTCATCCAGCTCGCCAACCACATGACCGGCCGGCAGGTGATGGGCCGGCCCGAACCCAGGATGAAGGCGCCGGGGGAAGCCATGCTCGACCTGAAGGACGTGAAAGGGCAGGAGACGGCCAAGCGCGCCCTCGAGGTTGCCGCAGCAGGTGGGCACAACCTCATCTTCATCGGCCCTCCGGGCTCTGGAAAATCCATGCTCGCCCAAAGGCTTCCCTCCATCCTGCCGTCGCTGTCGCCGGCCGAGATGCTTGATGTGTCCATGATCGCGTCGGTGGCCGGCTCCATCGAAGACGGCGCGCTGATGGACCGCCGTCCGTTCCGCGCACCACACCATTCCGCCAGCATGGCCGCCATGGTGGGCGGCGGCGCGAAGGCGAAGCCTGGTGAAGTCTCCCTCGCGCACAATGGCGTGCTGTTCCTGGACGAGTTGCCGGAATTCTCGCCACAGGTCCTCGATTCCCTGCGTCAGCCCCTGGAAACGGGGGAAGTGCTGATCGCGCGGGCGAATCACCGCGTCACCTATCCCTCCCGCTTCCAGCTGATCGCGGCCATGAATCCGTGCCGGTGCGGGCGCGCCGGCGAACCGGGCTTCACCTGCAAGCGCGGCGCCCGCTGCGCGGACGAGTATCAGGCCCGGCTGTCCGGCCCCTTCCTCGACCGCATCGACATTCATCTGGAAGTGCCATCAGTCTCCGCATCCGACCTCGTTCTGCCCGCCCCCGCGGAGGGGTCGCGGGAAGTGGCGGCGCGGGTCGCCATGGCGCGGGACATCCAGATGGAACGCTACGCCGCCCTCGGGCGGCGGGACGTGCGCACCAATGCGGAAGCCACAGGCCCCCTGCTGGATCAGGTGGCGAGGCCGGACGCGGGCGGGGCAGCCCTTCTGCGTGACGCTGCGGACGCCATGCGCCTCAGCGCCCGCGGCTATCACCGGGTTCTGAAAGTGGCGCGCACCCTCGCCGATCTCGAAGGCGCCGACGGCATCGGCCGTCGGCACCTCGCGGAGGCGCTCGCCTATCGCGCCGCCGCTGAACGTCCGAGGGCCGCCGCATGAACCGCCGCACGACCGGCATCCGGCCGCGCGGCGGCGTGGTGCGCCGCCGCTTCAGGGCGCGTGCCGCGTCAGCGGATAGCGTTGATGGCGAGGCCTTCCAGATAGGTGATCTGTGCGAGGTCTCCGGGCTGGACCTGCTGCAGGTCGGCAAGCACCTTGTCGTTGGCTGCGCGGACCGTGCGCACGCCGCCATCCGGCCCTTCGAAGGTGACCGTTCCGGCCCCCGGATTCAGAGCCACGAAGATGGTCGTGAGCGTCACCTCGCGCACGCCGAAGCCTTCGGGCCAGCCGGGCAGCCCCGCGTCCAGAACCACCTCTTTCATCACCTCACCGGGCTTGCCCTGCCGTGCCTTGCCGAGGGCGGTGACCACGCCGGGCGCCGCGCGGATGATCAGCTTTTCGCCGTTGCGAAAGAAGGTCAGGTCGCCCAGCAGCGGCGGCGCGAGCACCGCCCAGCGGCGGCCGGAGGGATCTTCCAGCACCACGCGCCGCGTCACCGGGTCGGCGGAGACGAACCGCGCCTGATAGGTGAGAACGGTGACCTGGCCGGCGCCCTCGACGAACACCGTTTCGACCTCGGCCGGGGCCGGCCGGAGCTGCGCCATGGCTGTGCCGGGCGCGATCTGCGCCAGCCCTGCGGCCACAACCGCAGCCGCGACGTTTCGACGAACAGAAAACATCATGCCCCCCTTGGACTGACAGGCGCGCCTGCGCACCTGCGCCTCTGTCTGGCGCTAGCACCGCGCATGTCGCGCCACAAGGCTGCGGGCGCCCTGGCTTGCCTCAACGCGCCGGCACATGGGCCGCTGGTTTGCTGGTTCGCAACCGCTGGCGGGCCGTCCAAACTGGCTCTCTTGTCGCGCGATTTGAGCACATCGAGGCCGCATGGCCGGTCAGCCACCCTCGAAATTCGGGATGGAGCCCGCACCCGAGTCTTCGGAGAGGACATCTTGTTCGCAGCGCCGTCGCCGCTTGAGTCCCCGGACGGGAGGTGCTGCTCCATTGTCACATGGGCGTCGGAAAACTATGGTGTTGGTGAGGTTCATATCCTGGCAACCGGGGATAGCGGTTCCGGGATATGGGGAGGAGACGCTCCGCGTGACGGTACATGCCCGTCCGGGCCGGTGGCTCGGGGGCGGGCGCGGATGTTCGGGAATGGCGCGCGCGCCGCAGGCGGCGGCCCGGGGAGGGGGTCGTTGCAATGAAACGCACAGGACAGACCGATCCAAGCTTCAGCCTGCCCGCCCTGTTCGGGCGCGGCATTGACGTGGCCCGTGATCTCGCGCGCGATTTTGCGCGTGATCTCTCCCGGGACCTGTCCTGGGACGCGGCGCGAGACGACGCACGGTCCGGCTTCGGACAGGCCGGCGCCGGCCTTGGCACCATCGGCCCCATAAGGGGCGCGAGCGCGTTCCAATCCGGGTTCGAAAAGTCCATTGGGCCGGCGGTGCCCGGCAAGCCCCCCATGGCCGTGCCGCAGAAGCTGGTCACCGATTTTCGCGCCTATTCGGGCATCCGCTACAAGGATGCGCTGCCGCCGGCTCCGGAAGGGCTTGTCCTCGGGCGCCTCGGCGCGCTGGAGGTGCGGCTTGCCCGCACCGCGCGCGACGTGCGCCGCGCCCAGCGCCTGCGCTACAAGGTATTCTATGAAGAGATGTCGGCGGTTCCCGATGGCGCCGCCCGCCTGGCCCGCCGTGACATGGACAGCTTCGACGCCATCTGCGAGCACCTGCTCGTGCTCGACCACGACGCCGGCAAGATGGTGCTCGGCCGGCGCAAGCCCAAGGTGGTCGGCACCTACCGCCTGCTCCGGCAGGAAGTGGCCCAGCGCCACGGCGGCTTCTACACCCAGGGCGAATTCGACGTGAACGGCATCATCGCCGCCCATCCGAACCTCCGGTTCCTCGAACTCGGCCGCTCCTGCGTGTTGAAGCCATACCGCAACAAGCGCACCGTGGAACTGCTCTGGCATGGCGTGTGGACCTACATCCTGCGCAACAAGATCGACGCCATGTTCGGCTGCGCGAGCCTTGAGGGCACCGACCCGGCGGCGCTGGCCCTGCCGCTCTCCTTCCTCCATCACAATGCGCTGGCGCCCGAAGAATGGCGCGCGTGCGCCGTCGATGGCCGCCAGGTGAGCATGGATCGCATGCCGAAGGCGGAGATCAACCCCAAGGCCGCGCTTCAGGCCCTGCCCCCGCTCATCAAGGGCTATTTGCGCCTTGGCGGCTTCGTCGGCGACGGCGCCGTGGTGGACCACCAGTTCGGCACCACCGACGTGCTCATCATCCTGCCGGTCTCGGTGATCAGCCCCCGCTACGTGGAGCACTTCGGTCCCACCGCCAATCGCCACGCCATCTGACCACACACGTCCGGCAACGGCCCCCAGCGCCGCGGCCCTGTGCCGAACCGCCATGGCGCGTCGATCGGTTTCCCGCAGCAGGGCAAATGAACGAGGCTGTTGGTCGGCGGTGGTGTTTGGTCTAGAGCATTAAGTTTACGCGTTTTCTTTACGCGAACCGGTATCCACTTCGCTCGAAAACGCTCTAAAGCGACATCTGATCGGATCCGGCTCCAAGATTGACGGCGCCCCTTCTTACGGTCCGCAAGTCGGCAGACGGCGCGGGCCGGGGGCCGCCCGCGCGCACCTGACGCCGAAGGCTCTGTCATGATCGAGATCACGCCCCGCATCGCCATCTCGGAGGACGAGATCGAACTCGCCTTCGTGCGCGCCTCCGGGCCGGGCGGGCAGAACGTGAACAAGGTATCGAGCGCGGTTCAGCTGCGCTTCGATGCCGCCGGCTCGCCCAACCTGCCCGAGGGCGTTAAGAACCGGCTGGTCCGGCTGGCAGGAAAACGGATGACGCAGGGCGGGGTGATCATCATCCAGGCGCAGCGCTTCCGCACCCAGGAACGCAACCGCGAAGACGCCCTCGGGCGGCTGATCGAGCTCATTCGGAGCGCGACCATCGTGGCCCCCATCCGCCGCCCCACCCGGCCGACCCTTGGCTCGAAGGAACGCCGCCTTGCTGCCAAGGAGCGGCGTGGCGAGGTCAAATCCCTGCGCCGCGACAAGCCGCTGGCCGATTGATGCGCCGGTGCGGCGGCAAGGCCGCCCACCATCCCACACTTGACCGCAGGAATCCGATCGACCGGCGGCGGCACCGCACCGCCGTCCGCCCGGCCAGATCGATTTTGGACGCTTCATACCATCGGCCTCGGTCTTCGACCGATGCCAAGTGGGTCCGCTCAAGCGCCGCGCGGGCTTGACCAATGGCCCATGAGTCAAGCTCACGGGCCATTGGTATCAGTTGCGGAAATGGGCATGAAACGCGCAGCGCCTAGAGCGTTTTCGAGCGAAGTGGATACCAGTTCGCGTAAAGAAAACGCGTAAACTCAATAACCTAGAGCATTCCCCCGATTCAGTGAAACGGGGAAATGCTCTAGGCAACGCGCAACGCCTGGGCGATGCCCTATCGCGCGGCCTTCAGCAGGCGGTCGGCGGCAGCGCGGGCCTCGGCAGTCACGGTGGCGCCGGCCAGCATGCGCGCAATTTCCTCCCGCCGGGTGGCGGCATTGAGCGGCGCCACACGCGTGGTGACCGGCGCGTCTTCCGCCACGCCGTCCTGTCCCGGCACACCGTCGGCGGTAGCCTTGGCGATGAGCAGATGGTGCCGCGCCCGCGCCGCCACCTGCGGCGCATGGGTCACGCACAGCACCTGCACCTTCTGGGCAAGCCGCCCCAGGCGCTGGCCGATGGCGTCCGCCACCGCGCCACCGACGCCGGTGTCGATCTCGTCGAAGATGAGGGTGGGGGCGGAGCCGCGATCCGCCAGCACCACCTTCAGCGCCAGCAGGAACCGGGACAGTTCGCCGCCGGAGGCCACCTTCATGAGCGGCCCCGGCCGCGTGCCGGGATTGGTCCGCACCCAGAACTCCACCTGATCATAGCCGTCCGGCCCGGCCGAGGCCGGATCACTGGTGACCTTGGTGATGAAGGCGGCGCGCTCCAGCTTCAAGGGCGGCAGTTCCGCCACCACCGCCGCGTCGAGCACGCCGGCCGCCGCGTGACGCTCCAGCGACAGGGCGGCGGCTGCGGCGCGATAGGCCGCTTCCGCCGCGGCGACGGTCGCTTCCAGCCGGGCGAGGGTGGCCGCGCTCTGGTCGAGGCGATCCAGCTCCGCGGAAAACCGCGCGGCGACCGCGGGCAGGTCGTCCACGCTCGCCGCGTATTTGCGGGCCGCTGCGCGGAGCGCGAACAGACGCTCCTCGATACGCTCCAGTTCCGCCGGCTCGAAAGCGGCGTCCGCCAGCGCCGCCTCCAGATGGGCACGGGCGGTCTCCAACGCATCCAGAGCCTGGTCGATGGCCTCCACCGCGGGCCGCACCAGATCCTGTGCCTCCCCGGCCCGGCGCTCCAGCCGGCGGACGGCGGCGGCGAGCGAGGGCACCGGCGAGCTGCCGCCGGCCACCGCGTCCAGCGCCTCGTCGAGGTCGGCGGCGATCTTTTCCGAGCGCATCATGCCCGTGCGCCGCTCCGACAGCGCCGCCTCTTCCCCCACCTCGGGCGCAAGGGCGGTGAGCTCTTCCACCGCATGGCGGGTGAAATCGGCCTCGCGGGCGGCGATCTCCAGCCGCTCCCGCTCGGCGCGGGCATCCGACAGGGCCGCGCGCCACTCCCGCCACAGGACACCGAGGGCCTGCGCCCTGGCGCCGATGCCACCGAAGGCGTCGATCACGGCGCGATGGCTGGCGGGGTCCACCAGGGCGCGGTCGTCATGCTGGCCGTGCAGTTCGATGAGGCTGGCGCCGATGAGGCGGAGCGTCTGCACGCTCACCGATTCCTCGTTCACGCTCGCTCGGGTGCGCCCGTCCGCCATCTGGATGCGGCGGACCACGAGGGGCCCTTCGTCCGGCAGTTCGGCGGCGGCGAGGATGGCGTGGGCGGGATGGTCCGGGGACAGGTCGAAGGTGAGCGTCACCTGCCCCTTGGGCAGGCCGTGCCGTACCAGGGCGCCATCGCCCCGCCCGCCAAGGGCCAGCGACACGGCATCGAGCAGGATCGACTTGCCCGCACCCGTCTCACCCGTGAGGACCGTAAGGCCTTCCGAGAGGGTGAGATCGAGCTTCTCGATGAGGACGATGTCCCGGATCGAGAGCGCTGCCAGCATGGATGATCAGCCAAGCCCCATCTTCTTGAACGCCTGGCTGATCCAGGACGCCTTGTTCTCTTGCGGCTCGACCCCTCCGGCCTGAACCAGCTTGTAGGCGTCCTTGTACCACGAACTGTCGGGGAAGTTATAGCCGAGGACGGCGGCGGCGGTCTGCGCCTCGCTCACCACGCCGAGGGCCATATAGGCCTCGGTGAGGCGGTAAAGGGCCTCCTCCACCTGGCGCGTCGTCTGATATTGCGTCACCACCACCTTGAAGCGGTTGATGGCGCCCGTGTAGTTGCGCTGCTCCAGATAGTAGCGGCCGACCAGCATTTCCTTGCCGGCAAGCTGGTCGCGCGCAACCTCGATCTTCTTCTTGGCCGTGGCGGCATATTCGGTGTTCGGATATTTGCGAACCACATCGTCGAGTGCATCGAGCGCCTGTCGCGTCTTGCGCTGGTCGCGGGTGATATCCGGAATATTTTCGTAGAGCGCGGAAGCGACAAGATATTGCGCATAGGCCGCGTCCTGCGATCCGGGATAAAGCGCGGTGTAGCGCCGCCCGGTTGCAATGGCCTCGTCGTATTTGCCCGCCTCGAAATAGGAATAGGTGGTCATGAGCAGCGATTTGCGCGCCCATTCCGAATAGGGGTGGGTCTTGTCCACATCCTCGAAGCGCTTGGCGGCCTTCTCCGGCTCCTGCCGGCGCAGCAGGGTCAGGCCCTCGTTGTAGATCTTTTCCGCGGGCTCGTCGGGGGGCAGCACGTCGTCCTTGTCGCTGGCGCAGCCGGTGACAAGCAGGCCCATGACCAGGGCCAAGGCCAGCGCTCCGCCGCGGACGACGGCGCGCACCTTCAGGACCTCGTAAAAGAATCGCATCACGGTTCAGCTTCCGTCCCGCGCCCCTGGGCGCCGCTTGTAAAGGAGGATTGCCGCTCGGGAAACAGCGCCACTGGGGCGTCGCCCGATCTTGGTCCTCGCCCCCATCGCCGGCGCCGGTTCCAGTGCCCGGCCTGAGGCGCCGGATCGGGAACACGCACCTGCGACAGCCTCATCCCGCCGCGTCTTTCCCACCCGGCCCCGCCCGCCGGTCCGGAGGAAAAGATTTCAGCCTCCGCGCTATCGGGGCTTTCCGTCGGCAATGTGGCGGCGGCGCGGCGCGGCCGTGCCTCATGGTCGGCCGGCGCCCCACTGTGGCGCCCCCGCAACGCCGGCTCACCACCCGCGCGGTCCCGCGCGGCGATGCAGCCCGACGATGCCGCCAGACCATGCCACCAGACCATGCCACCGGGCGCCTGCCTGTCGGCGGATTGACCGCTCGGCGCCTGCTCCGCCGGATCACTCCCGCTGTTATGAACGGGAATTCAGGTTAAAAAACCGCAACCGCCGGCGCGGGCCACCCCAAACGCAAACGGCGCCCGGGAGGGGGCGCCGTCGAAAAAGCAGGGAATGCGCCGATCAGACTTCCGGCGCGAACACCGGCACCGGAGCCGAAACACCCATGTCGGCGCCCACCGTGTCGCGCACGGGACGGGCCGGGGCTTCCACCACCGCATAGGCGGAACGGTCGGAGAAGAGGGCGTCCACCACCTGGTAGTTCAGCTTGTGGCCGCCGCGGAAGGAGCGGTAGCGGGCGAACAGGGGCAGGCCGGAGAGGGCAAGGTCGCCCACCGCGTCGAGGGCCTTGTGCCGCACGAATTCATCGGTGAAGCGCAGGCCGCCCTCGTTCATCACGCCGCCCTCGTCGAGGCACACGGTGTTTTCCAGCGCCGCTCCGCGGGCATAGCCGGCGGCGCGCAGGCGCTCCACATCCTTCAGGAAGCCGAAGGTGCGGGCGCCGGCCAGTTCGCGGCGGAACACGGCGGGCGACATGGTGGCGGCGAAGCGCTGGCGGCCGATGGCGGCGTGGGCGAACTCGATTTCCACTTCCAGGCGGAAGCCGGCGTCATAGGGCAGGAGCTCGCCGAAGGAGGCGCCGTTCTCCACGCGAACCGGCTTCAGCACCTTGAGATATTTGCGGCGGCCGCGCACCTCGGTGACACCGGCGGCATCGATGGCGGCCACGAACTGGGAGGCGCTGCCGTCGAGGATCGGCACTTCCGGACCGTCGATCTCCACCACCGCATTGTCGATCGCCAGGCCATGGAAGGCCGCGAGAAGGTGCTCGACGGTGGAGACAAGGGCGCCGGAGCGATCACCGAGGACGGTGGCAAGGTCGGTGGCCTGAACCGAAGTGCGGCTCACGACCGCCTTGCGCGGCGCCTGATCGGCGAAGGAGCGGATGAAGACGATACCGGTATTCGCGAGAGCAGGCTTCAGAGTGAGGGTCGCGTCGACAGCCGCATGGACACCCGCACCTTTGAGCGTGATCTCGCGAGCCAGTGTCGTCTGCATGTGGATGCGTCCCGTATCGGAGGAGAGGGTCCGGTGCCTCAAGGCTGCCGCAACCCGTCCCTCAAACCTTCACCTTGCGTTCCCACTTTCGCCGCGGTTGTACCAACAAACTGTCAACGCGAGACGTGTGGAACCTTTGGAATGGGTGCACCCTAGTCGCCCGGACAGGCGACGCCAAATCACGCTTGCCTACCAACTGTTACCAAGCTTCGGCTTAAATTTTCCATTAACTATCAAATTGTTAGCGGTGCCGGCGCCAAAAGCGCCGCGGCGACTGTTACAGGCTGCGCAATACCGTCGCAGACCGGTAGCGCCCGAATCGCGCCCGCCCCGACCTCACGTCCATGCGAAAGCGGCACCGGTCTTGCGACCGATGCCGACATCACAACAAAGCCGCAGGTTGCATCCGGACGGAGGGCGGGGGACACCTCCCGGCCGGTTGCCTCACCCGCGATCCCGTAGATGCCTGGGCATCCGGGATCGCGTCTGATCAGGCTCCGCGCCGCCGCCTCAATTGGCCTGACGGCGCAGGAAGGCGGGGATCTCCAGCTGGTCGTCCTCGTGGTGCGGACCCGGACGGGACGGCACTTCGGCGGCCGGACGGGCCGGCGGACGCTTGGCGAATTCTGACACCGGCGGCTCGCC
Organism: Xanthobacter autotrophicus ATCC 700552; assembly: GCF_043194565.1. Classification (GTDB taxonomy): domain Bacteria; phylum Pseudomonadota; class Alphaproteobacteria; order Rhizobiales; family Xanthobacteraceae; genus Xanthobacter; species Xanthobacter autotrophicus_F. Next base: position 151,559 of record NZ_JBAFVS010000010.1, read on the forward strand.
GGCACGGCCCGGCAGGGTCGGACGGACGTCGCGGGTCTCTTGCCGAGTCTCTTGACGCGCCTCGGGGCGAGCTTCCTGACGCGGCTCCACCGGACGGCGCTCGGGAGCACGCATGCTCGGCTGGTCGCGGCGCTGGGGCTCGGGCTCCTCCTCGCGGCGGCCCACATGGGCGAGACGCTGCAGCAGGGTCATGCGCTTCTTGTCGGGCTGCGGCTGCTCCACCGGCGGCTCGCCACGCTGGGCGCGGATCTGGTTCTGGCCCGGCAGGGGCAGTTCGTCCACGCGCGGCATGCGCTGGCTGCGCGGGCGCTGGCCCTGCGGCGGGATGTAGGGCGCGAAATCGTCTTCCACCATGGGCGCGGGCGGGGCCGCCGGCTCCGGCTCGGCGAAGTAGGAGGGCTTGGGCGCGGCGGTGCGGATGGTCACGTCGTCGATGGCGACGCCGCGATCAGCCTGCTGGGGCGCCGGAGCGGCGGGAGCGTAGGCCTGCGGCGCATAAGCCGCATGAGCCGGCGCGCCCTGGGCCTGGGCATCCTCCATGCCGATGAGGTCCTCGGCCGAGATGGAGGCGACGGCGGTGCGGATCTGCGCCTCGCGGGTCGCCTCGACGGCGGCGCGGCCGGCGTTGGAGATCTTGCGGCCGGCGAGATCGGGGAAGCGCTCGGCGCCGGGGCTGATCTGGTCGGGGATGACTGCCGGGTCGATACCGGTGGCCACCACGGAGACGCGGATGATGCCTTCCAGCACCTCGTCGAAGGTGGCGCCGAGGATGATGTTGGCGTCGGGGTCCACTTCCTCGCGGATGCGGGTCGCCGCCTCGTCCACCTCGAACAGCGTCATGTCCTTGCCGCCGGTGATGGAGATGAGCAGGCCACCGGCCCCGCGCATGGAGGTCTCGTCCAGCAGCGGATTGGCGATGGCGGCCTCGGCGGCCTGGATGGCGCGCTTGTCGCCGGAGGCTTCGCCGGTGCCCATCATGGCCTTGCCCATGTCGCGCATCACGGCGCGCACGTCGGCGAAGTCGAGGTTGATGAGGCCTTCCTTCACCATCAGGTCGGTGATGCAGGCAACGCCCGAATAGAGCACCTGGTCGGCCATGGCGAAGGCGTCGGCGAAGGTGGTCTTCTCGTTCGCCACCCGGAACAGGTTCTGGTTGGGGATGACGATGAGGGTGTCGACGCTCTTCTGCAGTTCGCTGATGCCGTGCTCGGCGACGCGCATGCGCCGGGCGCCCTCGAAGTGGAAGGGCTTGGTCACCACGCCCACGGTGAGGATGCCGAGCTCACGGGCGGCCCGCGCCACCACGGGAGCGGCCCCGGTGCCGGTGCCACCGCCCATGCCGGCGGTGATGAACACCATGTGCGAGCCGGACAGGTGGTCCCGGATCTCGTCGATAACTTCCTCGGCCGCGGCGCGGCCCACTTCCGGCTGCGAGCCGGCGCCGAGACCCTCGGTCACCGCCACGCCCATCTGCACCACACGCTCGGCCTTGGTGAGCGAGAGCGCCTGGGCGTCGGTGTTCGCCACTACGAATTCCACCCCGTGGAGGCCGGCGGTGATCATGTTGTTCACCGCGTTGCCACCAGCACCGCCCACACCGAACACCGTGATTCGGGGACGAAGCTCACGAATGTCGGGCATCTGAAGATTGATCGTCATGCTTTTGCTCCGTCGAACCCGATCGGCCTGTCCGCCTCTCACGAATCCTGTCTGACCACTTTGTTAGCCCAGGCTTCGTTAACCATGTCTAAAAGCTGTCCTTCAGCCAGCGTCCCACGCGGCCGAAATAATTCGGGCTTTCGCCCACCACCGCCTGCCTCCGGCGGGGCTCGAAGTGTTCCAATCCTGCCACCTGAGGGTAAACAAGAAGCCCTGCAGTCACCGCGAATGCCGCCCCGCGCGCCGCTTCCGGAAGCCTGGAAACCCCAAGCGGGCGGCCGATGCGCACCTGCGGCCCGATGAGCCGCGCCACGAGGTCCGGCAGGCCCTGGAGCTGCGCCGCGCCGCCGGTGAGCACGATGCGCCGGCCGGCATCGCCGGCGTGCCCGGAGGCCTTCAGGCGATCGCGCACCAGTTCAACAATTTCTTCCGCCCGGGGCCGGACGATGGTGACGAGGCGCGATTTCGGCACCATGTGCGGCTGGTCGCGCGAATCACCCGACAAGGGCGGCACGGTGAGCATGTCGTGGTCGTCGGACGAGACCGCCACCACCGCCCCGTGCAGGGCCTTCATGCGCTCGGCGTCGGCAAGCCGCGCCGGCAGGCCGCGGGCCACGTCGTTGGTGATGTGCTGGCCACCCAGGGCCACGCCATCCACATAGACGCAGTGACCGCCGGCCACGATGGAGAAGGTGGTGGTGCCCGCCCCCATGTCGATGAGGGTGACGCCCAGTTCCATCTCGTCGTCGGTGAGCGAGGAGAGCGCCGCCGCATAGGGCGCCGCCACCATGGCCTCGATGGAAAGATGGCAGCGCTCCACGCACAGCACGAGGTTCTTCAGGGCGGTGAGATCGGCGGTGATGACGTGCATGTCGGCGCCGAGCTGGCGCCCCAGCATGCCGCACGGCTCGCCGATGCCCCGCCGCCCGTCCAGCGAATAGCCCACCGGCAGCGCATGCATCACCGCCTGCCCGTCGCCCACGCCGTAGGTGGAGGCGGCCTCCAGCACGCGGCGGATGTCGAACTCCTCCACCGCCGGGGCGGTGAGGCGCACGGCGGCCTCATAATGCTGGGAGGCAAGACGCCCGCCGGAGACGCCCACCACCACGGAGGCGATCTGCACCCCCGAGGCGCGCTCGGCCATGTCCACGGCCTGGCGGATGGCGAGTTCCGCCTTCGCCATGTCCACGATCGCGCCGCCCTTGATGCCATGGGCGCGGGTGTGGCCGATGCCGAGCACGTCGATGGCGTGGGTGCGCCGCGTGAGCACATCCGATGCGCCGCGCGGCTTCAGGCGGGCGATGGCGCACACCACCTTGCTGGTTCCGATGTCGAGCACGCCGACGATACCGCTCTTCTTCGGCGGCATCGGGCGCATCTTCGGCGCGAAGCCCTGGGCGAGCCGGTGCCTCATGCTGGGCCTCCCTTTTTAGCCTTGGCCCGCGCCTTGAGCATCTGCGCACGGGCGTCGGCAGCGGCATCCGAAAGCCGGACCACGACGCGGTCCGGCAGGCGCAGGTCCACGATGGAAATGTCGCGGCTGAGCAGTTTTTTCTCGCGGTCGAGATCCATGAGCGCGACCAGTGCCTCCTCCAGGCCCTCTTCCGGCAGCCGCACGTCGATGCCGTTGCGGATCTTCAGCGTCCACCGGCGCTCGGCGACGCGGATGGCGGCGCGCACCTGGTCGCGCAGGGCCGGCACCCGGGCCAGCGCGTCCACCACCTCGCCCACCTTCTTCTGCGCGCCCTCGCCCACCACGATGGGCAGCTGCACGTAGCGTGGATCGTCCGAATAGGGCGCGATGGGGATGCCGTCGCGGGCGATGACCTTCAGCTCGCCGTTGACCTGCCACAGGGCGAAGGCCTGCCGCTCGGCCACCGCGATGTCGATGCGGTCGGGATAGAATTTGCGCACGCTGGCCGACGCGATCCACGGCAGCGCCTCAAGGCGGGCGCGCATCTCGTCGGCGTTGAGGAACAGGATGGAGGTGGAGGACTTGATGCCCGCCGTCTCCAGGATTTCCGCCGGGGTCATGTGGTTATGGCCGGAAATGTTGACTTCCTTGACCTTGAAGCCGGCCACGTTGCCGGCCGCGTCCGCCACATCGACCACGATGCCCCTGGCGGTCTCCGCATGGCCGCCGAGCATGACGCCGTAGGCGGTGAAGCCGCCCACCACCGCGATGGTGAGCAGGCTGGCGCTGCGCCGGCCCAGCCGCGAACCGGCGAGGCGCACCGTCAGGCGGCGCAGCAGAAGAGCCATGCGGCTCGTGGGGCGTGGATCGATGGCGAGACGCTTGTGCCGGCCCGGCGGCGGCACGGGAGCGGGACGCTGCGGCGGTCGTCTCCCCGCCTCGGGGCGGGGCCTTAGCGCTCCAGCGAAGCGTCCTCCACCATCCATGTCACAAGCTCACCGAATGAGATGCCCGCGTGGGCGGCCAGTTCCGGCACCAGAGACGTCTGCGTCATCCCGGGCTGGGTATTCACCTCAAGGCAGATCAGGCCGGAGCCATCCTGTCTCGAAGAGTCGAATCGAAAGTCGCTCCGCGACACCCCCCGGCATCCGAGAGCTCGGTGCGCCGTGAGGCTTAACATCTGCACCCGTTGGTAAATTTCGGGTAAAATCCGGGCCGGAAGAATGTGCTGCGAGCCGCCCGGTGCATATTTGCTTTCGTAATCGTAAAACTTCTGTGTGGACTCGATCTCGATCACGTCGAGCACCTTGTCGCCCATCACCGCGCAAGTCAGTTCAAGGCCCGGAATAAATTCTTCGGCCAGGAGATTTTCTCCGTGCGACCAGTCCTCCCGGGTCAATTCCTGCGGCGGATGGGCCTGGTCCTCCCGCACGATGAAAACACCGACGCTGGACCCTCCCGCGTTGGGCTTCAGCACGTAGGGGGTGGGCATGATGTGCGCCTTTGCCGCCTCCAGGCGGGAAACAAGGCCGCCCTTCGCCACCGGGACGCCGGCGGCGGCGAGCATGATTCGCGCCTGCGCCTTGTCCATGGCGAGGGCCGAGGCCAGCACGCCGGAATGGGAATAGGGAATGCGCAGGATTTCCAGGATGCCCTGGATGGTGCCGTCCTCCCCCGGCTGGCCGTGCAGCACGTTGAAGGCCACGTCGGGCTTCAGGTGGGTCAGCACCTCGGCCACGTCGCGGCCCACGTCGACGCGGGTGACGTGGTAGCCCGCCGCCTCCAGCGCCCCGGCGCAGGCGGCGCCGGAGCGCAGGGAGACTTCGCGCTCGGACGACCAGCCGCCCATGAGCACCGCCACGTGTTTCGCCATGACCTTGTTCCCGATCTGATCGCCCGCGCCCGATGCGACGTGCCTTGAGGCAGCCTTTGGCCGGCGCCCCAAGATGGCGCCCAAAATGGCGCGGTTGCCTTGCGCCTTTGCTAATGGCCCGCTCAGGACGCGGCAGGCAGGCCGATGCGCTTGATTTCCCATTCCAGCTCGACGCCGCACTGGGCCTTCACCCGGCGGCGCACCTCCTCGCCCAGCCCCTCGATCTCGGCGGCGGTGGCGCCGCCCAGGTTGATGAGGAAGTTGGTATGCAGCTCGGAGACCTGCGCCCGCCCCATGGTGAGGCCCCGGCAGCCGGCGGCGTCCACCAGCTTCCAGGCGCTGGTGCCCGGCGGGTTCTTGAAGGTGGAGCCGCCGGTGCGGCTCTTGATGGGCTGGGTCGCCTCCCGGCTTTCGGTGATCTTCGCCATCTCGGCGGCGATCACCGCCGGATCGCCGGGGCGGCCCTCGAACGCGGCGCGGGTGAAGACCACATCCGCCGGCACCCCGCAATGGCGATAGGTGAAGCCCATCTCGGCATTGGTGAAGCTCACCTTCTCGCCGGCGCGGGTGACGGCGTCCGCGCGCGCCAGCACGTCTTTGGTCTCGCCGCCATAGGCGCCGCCATTCATGCGCAGGGCACCGCCCACGGCGCCGGGAATGCCGCGCAGGAAGGAGAAGCCGGCAAGGCCCGCATCGGCCGCCGCGCGTGCCACCTTCACGTCCGGCACGCCGGCGCCGGCGGTGATGCGGTTGCCCTCCACCGCGATATCGGTGAAGCCGCGGGCAAGGCGGATCACCACCCCCGGCACGCCGCCGTCGCGCACAATGAGGTTGGAGCCGAGGCCGATGACGGTCACCGGCACCTCCGCCGGCAGGCCGGCAAGGAAGGTGGCGAGGTCGTCCTCGTCCGCCGGCACAAACAGCACCTGCGCCGGGCCGCCGGCGCGGAACCAGGTGAACTCGGCGAGCGGCGCGTTGGCCTTGAGCGTCCCGCGCAGGCCCGGAAGGCGCGCCATGAGGCCGGGGACCAGATCCTCGAAACCCTGTCCTGCCGGAAGTGTCTCTGCCACGCTCATCCTGCCCGTCCGTCCATCCTGTGGGTCGCTCTCCCATAACGGGCCCGCGAGGGCAAGCATCACCGGCTTTTGCCGGGCCGCCATGCCGTGGCATCATGGCGGATCATTCGCCCTTCCCTTTCGCCTGGAGCTGCCCCCATGAGCGAAGACGCACTGCCGCCCGACACCAAGCTCACCACCACCAAGCAGCGCTGGGCGCAGGAAGGGCGCTTCCTCACCGGCCGCGTCACCCGTCCGGAAACCGAACGCCTGCCCGCCGGCCAGCATCTGGTGAAGGACTGGCCGGTGCTCGACCTCGGCGTGACACCGGTGGTGACGCGGGAGGCCTTCCGCCTCGACGTCACCGGCGCGGTGGAGACCGCCCTGTCGCTGGACTGGGACGGCTTCCGCGCCCTGCCGCAGACGCGCAACATCAGCGACATCCATTGCGTCACCACCTGGTCGCGCTACGACAACGCCTTCGAGGGCGTCTCCACCCGCGAGCTGCTGGAGCGGGTAAAGCCCGCCCCCCACGCGGCGGCGGTGATGCTGCATTCCTACGATGGCTACACCACCAACCTGCTGCTGGAGGATTTCGCCGCCGAGGATGCGGTGATCGCCCATTCCTGGGAGGGGGCGCCGCTGACCCGCGAGCATGGCGGGCCGGTGCGGCTGGTGGTGCCGCACCTGTATTTCTGGAAGAGCGCCAAGTGGCTGAAGGGCATCGAGTTCATCGCCCGCGACACCGCCGGCTTCTGGGAAGCGCGGGGCTACCACATGCGCGGCGATCCCTGGGCCGAGGAGCGCTATTCGGACGATTGAGCGCCGCGCCGCTCCACCTTCGGCCCGGCGCGGGTCACGCCGCCGCCCGCCGGGCGAGGTCGGAGCGGGCAAACAGCTCCGCCACCCAATCCACGAACACGCGCAAACGGTTGGAGAGGTGGCGGCTGGGCGGATAGACCACATGGATGGGCATGGCGCCCGCGGTCCAGTCGGTGAGCACGCGCACCAGCGCGCCGGAGGCCAGGTGCTCGTCCACCTGGAACACCGGCGCCTGGATCACGCCGAGCCCGGCAAGGCCGGCGGCGATATAGGCGTTGCCGTCGTTGCAGGCCATGCGGTAATCGCCCGTCACCTCCACGATTTCAGAGCCGCGGACGAACTCGAACGGGTGATAGCGCCCCGTCAGCGCGCTGAAATAGCGGACCACCACGTGGCCGGCCTCGAAATCCCTCGGATGTGAGGGCACCCCGTAACGGGCGATGTAGGCTGGCGCCGCCACCGCCTCGAAGCTCAGCTCGCCGATGCGGCGGGCGACCAGATTGGGATCGTGGATCTCGCCCACGCGGATCACGCAATCCACATTTTCACCCAGCAGGTCCACCGGCCGGTCGGTGCAGCCCACATCGAGGGCGATATCGGGGTAGCGGGCGAGGAAATCCGGCAGCGCCGGGATCAGCAGGCGGGTGGCCAGCGACGGCGACAGGTCGATGCGCAGCCGCCCCTGCGGCAGGGCCTGGGCCGTGGAGAGCGTCCCGTCCAGCTCGTCGAGGTCGTTGAGGATCAACAGCGCCCGCTCGTAATAGGCCGCCCCGTCCGGGGTTACGGTGACCCGCCGCGTGGTGCGGTTGAACAGGCGCGTGCGCAAATGCTGCTCCAGCGATTGCACATGCTTGGTCAAGGTCGCCTTGGGCATGTCCATGAGGTCGGCGGCGCGGGTGAAATTCCCGGTCTCCACCACCCGCACGAACGCCCGCATCGCAGCAAGCTGGTCCATGTCCCGCCCTCTCGCGATAAAAATGCCACGTCATTATTCATGCACGGGAATAATGATACCATCTTTTGCGGCTTTATCGACGATATCTGGATCAATATCGTTCCCGCACTGCACAAGGCGGCCTCTGCCGCCGGCATCGAGGACGGTTCGCGATGGCCCCCGACTGGCGAGAGACCCACCTTCAGACGGAAGCCGGCCCCATGCCGGCCCGCCTGTATGGTGTCCGTCCCGTCAAGGGTGCGGTCCCACTCATTTTACACCTGCACGGCGGCGCTTTCACCGGCGGCACGCTGGAATGCGGCGCCTATATTGCCGGCCTGCTCGCGGAAGCCGGCGCCGTGGTGGTATCGGTGGACTATCCGCTGGCCTGCGCGCATCCCTTCCCCTTCGCCCTGACCGCCGCCTCCGGCGCGTTGGCCACCCTCTACAGCCGCCGGGCCGAGTTCGCCGGCCGCAATGCCCCGCTTTACTTGGCTGGGGAGGAATCGGGTGGCAATCTGGCCGCCGGCCTCGCCATGATGGCCCGTGACCAGCAAGCGCCCCCCCTCGCCGGCCAGATCCTCGTCTCGCCCATGCTCGATCCGAGCCTCGCCACCGCCTCGCTGCGCGCCGCCGAGGCCGGCACCTGCGGCAGCAAGTGGGCGGACGGCTGGCAGAAATATCTGGGCTCCCCCGAGAAGGCCGCCCACCCCTACGCGGCTCCCCTCGCCTCCTCCCGCCTTCAGGGCCTGCCCCCCGCGTTGGTGGTGAGCGCCCAGGACTGTCCCATGCGCGACGAGAGCGCGCGCTACGCCGCCGCGCTGGAGAAGGCCGGCGTCGCCACCGAGCTTCACATCCTGCCCGGCCCCACCCACTGGCCGGAGGGCATCTCGGCGCCGCCCGAAAAGCCCGAATTCTGGGCAGGCGCGCTGCGCACCCTGTTTGCCCGCTTCTTTGAATCGTCACGGCCGCGTCGGCGCAAGCCGGCCCCGGCCGTCCTCTGACCACCCGACATCCAGAACTGCCTCAGGGATCTGCCCCCCATGAACATCCCGACCAACGTCCCGAACACCGCTCCGCGCACCGCCCGCCTGCGCAACCGCCTCCTCCTCGGCACCGTCGCCCTCGCCGCGGTCCTCGGCACGCTCTACGGCCTGCCCCAGACCAGCGCCCATGCCGAAAAGCCGGCCGCGGCCGCGGCCGCGCCCGCCGCCGTCCCGGTTTCCGTCGCCACCGTGGAGCCGCGCGACGCGCGCCTGTTCGAGACCTTCTCCGGCCGTCTCGAAGCGGTGGAGCGGGTGGAGGTACGCTCACGCGTCGCCGGCGCCATCAAGGCCATCCATTTCCGCGAGGGCGCCCTGGTCCGTGAGGGCGAGCTTCTCGTCTCCATCGATCCCGAGCCCTTCGAGGCTGAAGTGGCCGAGGCCGAGGCCCAGGTGGCCGCCGCCCAGGCCCGCGTGGAGCTCGCCCGCAACGAGCTGGAGCGCGGCCAGCGCCTGTGGACTTCCCGCACCGTCTCCCAGCGCGACCTGGACGAGCGCGTCAACGGCCAGCGCGCCGCCGAGGCGGCGTTGCGCGCCGTCGAGGCCAAGCTGACATCGGCCAAGCTCAGTCTCTCCTACACCCGCGTCCGCGCCCCGGTGTCCGGGCGGGTGGGCAAGTCGGAGATCACGGTGGGCAATCTCGTCGCCGCCGGCCCCGGCGCGCCGGTGCTCACCACCTTGGTGTCGGTGGACCCCATCTATGCGAGCTTCAATGCCGATGAGGCCACGGTTTCCCGCGCCCTCGCCGGGCTCGGTGCCGGCGCCGACGTGTCCGACCGGCTCGACCGCATCCCGGTGCTCATGACCACCTCCGCCGGCGGCGCGCCGGTGGAAGGGCGCATGCAGCTGGTGGACAACCAGGTGGACGTGCGCACCGGCACGGTACGGGTGCGCGCCCGCTTCGCCAACGCCGACGGGCGGCTCTTGCCCGGCCAGTTCGCCCGCCTCGAAATGGGCCAGCCCGTCAGCGAGCCGGCCCTCCTCGTCAGCGAGCGGGCGGTGGGCACCGACCAGGACAAGAAGTTCGTCTTCGTGGTGGATGCCGCCAACACGGCCGTGTGGCGCGAGATCACGCTCGGTGCCCCGGTGGACGGCCTGCGCGTGGTCACCAGCGGGCTGAAGGCGGGCGAGCGCATCGTCGTCAACGGCCTCCACCGCGTGCGCCCCGGCGCGCCCGTGACGCCTCAAAGCGTGCCCATGCGGGTGAGCGAAGCGGCCTCCGCCATCGTCGCCAACTGACGCCTCACGCTGTCACGCCCCGGCTGGCCCGGGGACGACGATCACAACCTGAACCGGTTTCGATCCCTCTCCCCCGCATGGGAGAGGGCGGGTGAGGGGCGGGCCGTGCGCCGCGCCCCTGGCAAGCGGCATCGCCCCTCACCCACTTTTTTCGTCCGCCCCCTCCCACGCCGGGACTGGGGAAGGATCCGTCGCGTTCCGCGTTCCAAACCCCTTCAACCACCCGCATCTTCGGGAGGGTCCCATGAACCTGTCCAAGTTCTTCATCGACCGTCCCATTTTTGCGGGCGTGCTCTCTGTCCTCATCTTCCTCGCCGGCCTCATCGCCATGCGGGCCATGCCCATATCGGAATATCCCGAGGTGGTGCCGCCGCAGGTGGTGGTGCGCGCCACCTATGCCGGCGCCAACCCCAAGGTGATCGCCGAGACCGTCTCGACGCCGCTGGAAGAGGCCATCAACGGGGTCCAGGACATGCTCTACATGTCCAGCCAGGCCACCACCGACGGCCTGATGACGCTGACCGTCACCTTCCGCCTCGGCACCGATCCGGACAAGGCGCAGCAGCTGGTGCAGAACCGCATCTCCCAGGCGGAACCGCGCCTGCCGGAAGAAGTGCGGCGCCTCGGCGTCACCACCGTGAAGTCCTCGCCCGACCTCACCATGGTGGTACACCTGATTTCCCCCAACAATCGCTACGACACCACCTATCTGCGCAATTACGCGGTGCTGAACGTGAAGGACCGCCTCGCCCGCATCGAGGGCGTCGGGCAGGTTCAGCTGTTCGGTGCCGGCGATTATTCCATGCGCATCTGGCTCGATCCGCAGAAGGTGGCCGAGCACGGGCTGTCCGCCAGCGACGTGGTGCGCGAGATCCGCGCCCAGAACGTGCAGGCGGCCGCCGGCGTGGTGGGCGCCTCCCCCGGCGCGCCGGGGCTCGACCTGCAGCTCTCCATCAACGCCCAGGGCCGCCTCGCCAACGTGGAAGAGTTCGGCAACATCGTGGTGAAGAGCGGCACCAACGGCGAGATCGTGCTCTTGAAGGACGTGGCGCGCGTGGAGCTGGGCGCCTCCGAATATGCCCTGCGATCCTTGCTCAACAACACCCAGGCGGTGGCCGTGCCCATCTTCCAGGCCCCCGGCTCCAACGCCATCCGCATCGCCGACGATGTGCGCCGGGTGATGGAGGAGATCAAGGCCAACATGCCGGAGGGCGTGGATTATTCCATCGTCTACGACACCACCCAGTTCGTCCGCGCCTCCATCGACGCGGTGGTGCACACGCTGCTGGAAGCGGTGCTGCTGGTGGTGCTGGTGGTGATCGTGTTCCTGCAGACCTGGCGGGCCTCCATCATCCCGCTTCTGGCGGTGCCGGTCTCCATCGTCGGCACGTTCGCGGTGATGCACCTGTTCGGCTTTTCCATCAATGCCTTGACCCTGTTCGGGCTGGTGCTGGCCATCGGCATCGTGGTGGATGACGCCATCGTGGTGGTGGAGAATGTGGAGCGCAACATCGCGGGCGGGCTCTCCCCGCGGGAGGCCACCTACAAGGCCATGCAGGAAGTGTCCGGCCCCATCATCGCCATCGCCCTGGTGTTGATCGCGGTGTTCGTGCCGCTGGCGTTCATCTCCGGGCTCACCGGCCAGTTCTACAAGCAATTCGCCCTCACCATCGCCATCTCGACGGTGATTTCGGCCATCAATTCCCTCACCCTGTCCCCGGCCCTCTCGGCCCTGCTGCTGAAGGGGCACGATGCGCCGAAGGATCGCCTCACGCGCCTCATGGACTTCTGCTTCGGCTGGTTTTTCAAGGGCTTCAACAAGGCCTTCGTGACCAGCTCCAGCGCCTATGGCAGCGTGGTGAAGCGCACCATCGCCCACAAGGCGATCATGCTCGGCCTCTACCTCGTGCTGGTGGCCATGACGGTGGTGCTGTTCCGCGCCGTGCCGCCCGGCTTCGTGCCGGGGCAGGACAAGCAGTATCTCGTTGGTTTCGCCCAGCTTCCCGACGGCGCCACCCTCGACCGGACCGAAGAGGTGATCCGCCATATGAGCGACATCGCCCTGAAGGAAGAGGGCGTGAAATCGGCCATCGCCTTCCCCGGCCTGTCCATCAACGGGTTCACCAACTCCTCCAACTCCGGCATTGTTTTTGTCGGCTTGCACGAGTTCGAGGCGCGCCGGTCCCCGGCCCTGTCCGGCAACGCCATCGCCCTGGCGCTGAACCAGAAATTTGCCGCCATCCCGGATGCGATGATCGCCATGTTCCCGCCGCCCCCGGTGCAGGGGCTCGGCACCATCGGCGGGTTCAAATTCCAGATCGAGGATCGCGCCGGCCGCGGCTACGAGGCACTCGACCAGGCCACCAAGGCCTTTCTCGCGAAAGCCGCCACCGCGCCGGAGCTGGCCGGCCTGTTCTCCTCCTACCAGGTGAACGTGCCGCAGCTGTTCGCCGACATCGACCGGGTGAAGGCGCGTCAGCTGAATGTCTCCGTCACCGATGTGTTCGACACCATGCAGATCTATCTCGGCTCGGCCTATGTGAACGACTTCAACACCTTCGGGCGCACCTACACGGTGCGGGTGCAGGCGGATGCCCCGTTCCGCGCGAGGCCCGAGGACGTGGGCACCCTGAAGGTGCGCTCCGCCACCGGCGAGATGATCCCGCTCTCGGCGCTGCTCAAGGTGCGCTCCGCGGCGGGGCCGGAGCGGGCCATGCGCTACAACGGCTTCCTCTCGGCAGACGTGAACGGCGGCGCCGCCCCCGGCTTCTCCTCCGGCGAGGCGCAGGCCGCCGTGGAACGCATCGCGGCCGAGACGTTGCCGAAGGGGTTTTCCTTCGAATGGACGGAGCTGACCTACCAGGACATCCTCGCCGGCAATTCGGCGGTGTGGGTGTTCCCGCTGGCCATCTTCCTCGTCTTCCTGGTGCTGGCGGCCCAGTATGAAAGCCTGATGCTGCCGCTCGCCATCATCATGATCGTGCCCACGGGCCTGTTCGCGGCCATGACCGGGGTGTGGCTTGCCGGAGGGGACAACAATGTCTTCACCCAGATCGGCCTCGTGGTGCTGGTGGGGCTTTCGGCCAAGAACGCCATCCTGATCGTGGAGTTCGCCCGCGAGCTGGAATTCGCCGGGCGCACCCCGGTCGCGGCGGCGCTGGAGGCGAGCCGGCTGCGGCTGCGGCCGATCCTGATGACATCGCTCGCCTTCATCATGGGCGTGGTGCCGCTGGTCACTTCCATCGGCGCCGGGGCGGAAATGCGCAATGCCATGGGCACGGCGGTGTTCGCCGGCATGATCGGCGTGACCGCCTTCGGCATCTTCCTGACGCCGGTGTTCTACGTGATGCTGCGGGCACTGGCCGGCAACCGGCCCCTCACCCAGCACGGGCACGGCACGATGGCACCCGACGCGGGCCAAGGGGCGGGCCACGGCACCGCGACCGCCACTCCTCCGGCGCTTCAGCCGGGGGAGTGAGGGAGCGGCAGGCCGGTTCGCGCAACGACGGCTTCCCTCCCAACGTCATGCCCGGCCTCGTGCCGGGCATCCTCGCCCGGCGGCAGGGAGGAATGTTCGACATGTGGCGCAAGCGGCACGGCATGGATGGCCGGCACAAGGCCGGCCATAACGGGGCCGGACTCTTCAACCGCGTGGCCGTTCCGAAATGCCCCTCATGCAGCGGGCAAGACTATAGCTAGCGTTTTTTGCTTGCATTCGGGTGTACTCCCACGATACTGCTTGCATGAACAGCAAGCATCGCAAGACCCTTGCCGCCGTGTTCGCCGATCCGGTCTCGGGGACGATCCCGTGGGCGGCCATCGAGGGCCTTCTGGTCGCCGTCGGCTGCAAGCTGGTCGAAGGGGCGGGCTCACGCGTGCGGTTCGAGAAGGACGGGAAGATCGCCACCTTCCACCGCCCGCATCCGGAGAAGGAAGCCAAGCGGTATCAGGTGAGCGATGCGCGCAAGTTCCTTTCAACGCTAGGAATTGCCCCATGAGCACCATGTCCTACAAGGGGTATCAGGCGCGGGTCGAGTTTGACCCCGACGATGAGATCTTCGTCGGCCGCATCGCCGGCATCACCGATGTGGTCGGCTTCCATGGCGACACCGTGGAGGGACTGAAGGCGGCGTTCCACGAGGCGGTGGACGATTATGTCGCCACCTGCGCCAAGGTCGGCAAGTCGCCCCAAAAGCCCTATTCCGGCAAGGTGATGTTCCGCATCTCGCCGCAGGTGCATGCCAACGCCGCCCTCGCCGCCGAATTGTCCGGCAAGAGCCTCAATGAATGGGCCGAGGAGGCCCTGGCCGAAGCCGCGGCCAGGAAGGTGGCTTGACGGGGCGCGGGGGAGAGTCCCCCGTGGACAGGCTCCTCCATCCCCCCGCCACGTCATGGCCGGGCTTGTCCCGGGCATGACGAGCGAGAAAAAGGCGGCTTCTCGATCTGAAAGTCTGCTGCTTCGACCCGGCACGATGGGAACCCTCTCCCGCGTGCGGGGGAGGGCAGTGTGGGGGCAGGGGTGGTTTTCAGCGGGCACCGCCGGTGTTTCTCGGCACCGGCCTGCCCCCTCCCCGGCCCTCCCCCGCAAGCGGGAGAGGGAGCGGCGCTGGCGTAATTTAGGACCCCTCACCCCGAGTTGCGCAGGCCCGCCGAGATGCCGTTGATGGACAGCTGGATGCCGTGCAGCACCTTGTCGTCGCCGGAATTGGCGCGGTGCTGGCGCAGCAGCTCGATCTGCAGATGGTTCAGCGGATCCAGATAGGGGAAGCGGTTGCGGATGGAGCGGTCGAGCAGCGGGTTGTCCTCCAGCAGCTTCTGCTGGCCCATGATGGCGAGCACATACTTGATGGTCCGCTCGTATTCGGCGCGGATGCGGCCGAAGATCTGGGTGCGCAGCTCCACGTCCGGCACCAGTTCCGCATAGCGCGAGGCGATGGCCAGCGACGACTTCGACAGCACCATGTCCATGTTGGAGAGCTGGGTGCGGAAGAACGGCCATTCGCGATACATGGCTTGCAGGAACGACAGGCCATAATCCGGCCGCCGCTCGGCGAAGGCTTCCACCGCCGAGCCGAAGCCGTACCAGGCCGGCAGCATCAGCCGGCACTGGGCCCAGGAGAACACCCACGGAATGGCCCGCAGCTTCTCGATGGAGCGCGTCTTCGCCCGCGAGGCCGGGCGCGAGCCGATGTTCAGCGTCGCGATCTCGCTGATGACGGTGGAGGACCAGAAATAATCCTCGAACCCCTCGGTCTCGTAGACGAGGTTGCGGTAGGCGCCGAAGGCCGTCTCCGAGATTTCCTCCATGGCGGTGAGGAATTCGGTGCGCGGCGCATTGTATTGGGGCTGGAGCAGGGAGGCTTCCAGGGTCGCCGAGACCAGGATCTCCAAATTGCGCCGGCCCATGTCCGGGTTGGAATATTTGGAGGCGATGATCTCGCCCTGCTCGGTGATGCGGATCTGCCCGTTTACCGCCCCGCCCGGCTGGGCCAGGATGGCGTCATAGCTCGGCCCGCCGCCGCGGCCCACCGAGCCGCCCCGGCCATGGAACAGGCGCAGCCGCACATTATGGGCGCGAAACACCTCGATGAGGCCGATCTCGGCCTTGTACAATTCCCAGCCGGAGGTGACGAAGCCGCCATCCTTGTTGCTGTCGGAATAGCCGAGCATCACTTCCTGCTCGTCGCCGCGGCTCGACACCAGCTTGCGATAGGCCGGGATGGAGAACACCCGGTCCATCACCTTGGCGCAGACCTGAAGATCGCCGATGGTCTCGAACAGGGGGATGATGTTGAGCGCCGTGGTGCCGTCAGCGGTGACAAGGCCCACCTCCTTCAGCAGCAGTGCCACTTCCAAGAGGTCCGAGACCCCCTCGGCCTTGGAGATGATGCAATTGGGGATGACCTCGCGCCCGAGCGCGCGGTGCGCCTCGGCCGCCATGCGCAGGATGGCGAGTTCCGAGTGGGTCTCCTCCTCGTAGGTGAGGAAGGGGGAGGCCAGCGGGCGGGCGGTGGCCAGTTCCTTGAGCAGGAGGGCGATGCGCGCCTCCTCGTCCAGGCCGGCATAGTTGGTGCCGGGCGCCACCTTCTCGAACAGGTCGGCCACCACGCGCTCGTGCACGTCGGAGTTTTGCCTGAGGTCGATGCAGGCGAGGTGGAAGCCGAAGCAGTCCACCGCCCGCCGCAGCAGCCGCAGCCGCCCCCGCGCCAGCACCTTCGATCCATGGTCGCAGAGCGAGGCATAGATGATGTCGAGGTCGGCCTTGAGCGCGGCGGCGTTCTCGTAAGGCGCCAGCTTGTAAGGCGCCAGGCTCTCGGCCACTTCCGCTTCGGCCGCTTCGGCCTCTTCGCCCTTCAGGTGGCGGGCGGTGAGCTTGAGCCGCCCGAGCACATAGGCGAGCGCCAGGCGATAGGGCTCTTCCCGGTGTTCCTGGGAGCGGTCGGGCGAACGGGCGGCCAGTTCCGCCAGCGCCGGCGAGACCTTGATGAGCCGCGCGCCGAGGGACAGCTCGGCGCCGAGCGCGGTCAGTTCCTGCTCGTAATGGGCGAGGATGCGGTCGCGGTGGACGCGCACGGTTTGCTTCAGCACCTCACCGGTAACAAAGGGATTGCCGTCGCGGTCGCCGCCGATCCAGCTGCCGATGCGCAGGAATGAAGGTAGCGCTACCTCCGAGCCGCCCTGCGAGAGCTTGTCCTCGATGGAGCAGTAGAGGCGCGGCAACTCGGTGAGGAAGGTGTAGTCGTAATAGGACAGGCCGTTGGCCACCTCGTCCAACACCGTCAGCTTGATGCGGCGTAACAGCGCCGTCTGCCACAGGGTGAGCACGGCGCGGCGCAGGGTTTCCTCGTCCTGCTCCTGCTCCGCGGGGGTCGGCACCACGCGCTCGCGCCGGTCCAGCAAGGCGGCGATTTCCATCTCGCGGTTGAGGGTGCTCTTGCGGCGCACCTCGGTGGGATGGGCGGTGAGCACCGGGCTCATGTGCGCGCCCGAGAAGAAGTCGGTGAGCTGCTGCCGCCCGATGCCCTGCGCCTCGGCGCGGGCGAGGGAATAGGCGAGGCTGCCGGCCCGCGGCGCCGAGCCGGCGATGGCATGGGCGCGGTTGCGGCGGATGTGGTGCTCGTCCTCGGCAATGTTGGCGAGGTGGGAGAAATAGCTGAAGGCGCGGATGATATCGACGGCACGCTGGGAGGAAAGCTGTTCCAGCAGGGCGCCCAGTTCCTCGCGGGCCGCCTCGTCGTCGTCGCGGTGGAAGCGGATGGAGGTCTGGCGGATGCGCTCCACCAGCTCATACACCTCCTCGCCCTCCTGCTCGCGCACCGTATCGCCGAGAATCCGCCCCAGGAGGCGAATGTCCTCGCGCAGGGGCCGATCCTTCACTTCCTCGTCGCCCGGCGCCTCAATGGACCAAACCGCACTCGTCATCTGGCACCCCTTCCCCGGAGCGGATCGCAGCCGCTTTTCGACCTTAGTCTTACGGAATTTGTGCAGGAGCGAAAGAGCAACGCAGCGGCACAACACTCTTGCTTCTGCACGCTTGGGAGGCAGGTGGTGCGTTCCCTCGCGCCGGGCGGCCGATCCGGCATGTATGGAGCGCGGCACCGGTGCTTGCGCGCCGCGGTACGGCGGGGTTAGAGCCGGATGCCGTCAGGCGGTATGGCTCCGCGATACCGTCTGAAGGTCGCCCGCGATTCGCGCGAGCGCCGTGATGCGACCGGTGCCCCCTCCTCCCACGCCAGACCGTCTCCGATGCCCCTGACCCCCGACGCGCTCCTCGACCTTTTGGCCAGGAACGGCATTCCCGCCGCCACCCATGCCCATCCCGCGGTGCACACGGTGGCCGAATCCCAGGCCCTGCGCGGCGACATTCCCGGCGCGCACACCAAGAACCTGTTCCTGCGCGACGGGAAGAAGACCTATTTTCTCGTCGCCATCGCCGAGGACACGCCGGTGAACCTCAAGGCGCTGAGGGGGCCGCTGGGGGCCAAGGGCTCGCTCTCCTTCGGCTCGGCGGAGGCGCTCTATGAGCATCTCGGCGTGCTGCCGGGATCGGTGACGCTGCTCGCCGCGGCCAACGATACCGCCGGGCTGGTGACCATCGCCATCGACGCCGCGCTGCTGAAGGCGGATGCAGTGTGTTGCCACCCCCTCACCAACGCGCGCACCACGGCACTGGCCCCCGACGCCCTGCGTGCCTTCTTCAAGCTCACCCGCCACCAGCCCCTGATAATCGAGATTCCGATCGAGATTCCGCCGGCGCCGGAGGCGTGATCCGATCCGGTTTACCGGGCGATGGCGTCGTAGGCCTTCTGGGCGGCGAGCACGGCATCCATGTTCGCCTCCGCCCAGTGGGCGAGGGCCGCGACGGTGTCGGTGAGGGTGCGGCCGAGGCCGGTGAGGGCATATTCCACCGTCACCGGCACGGTGGGAAACACCTGCCGCGAGATGAGCCCGTCGCGCTCCAGCTTCTTCAGGGTCTGCGACAGCACCTTCTGCGAGATGCCCCGGATCTCGCGCCGCAAATGGTTGAACCGCACCGGGCCGTCCCGCAGCCGGTCGAGGATGAGCACCGCCCATTTGTCCGCCAGCCGGTCCAGCACCATGCGGGTGGGGCAGCGGTCCTGATAGACGTCATAGGGCTGATCCATGGTCCCTCCGCCTCGCGGCCTGCCCGGCGCAGGCCCGGTTTCCCTTGCCCGGTTTCCCGCAGGTGACCATGTGAGCTTCAGGTGCTCTCTTTCGGGCCGCCCGCAGGGCTTGTATGTATCTGCTCGATACATGGTTTCCAACAGAAACCGACATGCCAGCATTTCGGGAGCAGCATATGGACGACGCGATTCTGGTGATTGGCGCCACCGGCAATGTGGGCCGTCCGCTGGTGGAGGCGCTTCAGGCGCGCGGCGCCAGGGTGAAGGCAGCCTCACGCAGCGGCAAGGCAGTGGACGGGGCCGAGGGCGTGGCCTTCGACTATGCCGATCCTTCCACCTTCGGCCCGGCCTTCGCGGGGGTGAAGAGCGCCTTCGTGATGCTGCCCACCGGCTCCATGGACCCCAAGGGCCAGCTTCTGCCGGTGATCGCGGCGGCCGCCGCCCGCAATGTCAAGGTGGTGTTCCTGAGCGTGCTCGGCGCCGATGCCGACGAAGCCATCCCCTACCGGCAGGTGGAGCGGGCGCTGGAGGCTTCGGGCACGCCTTACGTGATCCTGCGGCCCAACTGGTTCGCGGACAATTTCCACACCTTCTGGAAGCCAGGCCTCGCCCATGGCGTCATCGCTTTGCCGGCGGGCGCGGGCAAGTCCAGCTTCATCGATGCGCGCGATATCGCCGAAAGCGCCGCGGCGGCGCTGACCTCCGACCGGTTCGATGGCCGCGCCTTCAATCTCACCGGGCCTGAGGCGCTGGGCTATGGGGATGCGGCGGCGATCCTCGCCACGGTCATCGGCACGCCGGTCGCCTACACCCCCATCGACGACGACAGCTTCGTCGGCATCCTCACCGGCGCCGGCGTGCCGCAGGACTATGCCCGCTTCCTCGCCACCATCTTCGTGCCGGTGCGCGAGGGCTGGACCGCCGCCGTCACCGCCGACGTGGAGACGCTGGCCGGCCACCCGCCCCGGTCGCTGGAGACCTATGCGAAGGACAATGCCGAACGGCTGAAATAAGCGCCGGGAGCGGCGCCCGACGGCGGGCGAAACGGGCCAGCAGACGCCGATCTGTCCGCCGCCCCCGCCGCCTCCCGCTCCAGCTGAGCGGTCACAGATCCATGCGGTATCTGACGAAATCGTCGGCCTGGACAAAGCTGTCGTAGAGCGCGCGCGCCGGATTGTCCTGGCGGGTATGCCAATAAAGGCACGACCAGCCCCTCTCCTTGCCGAGGCTGACGAGATCGGTGATCAGGCTGCGGCCGATGCCCATGCCCCGGCAGGCGGGATCGACGAACAAATCCTCCAGATAGCAGACCGGGCCCGCGACCCAGGTGCCCTCATGCAGGACGGCGATGGAGAAGCCCGCCAGACTCCCGTCGCGCCGGGCGACGCGGCCCAGCATGGGGGAGGCGGGATCGAGGATGCGCTGCCATGTGCGGTCGGTGATCTGCGGGGCCACATCCGCCTCATAAAAGGCGTTGTAGCCCGCCCAGAGCCGGCGCCAGTCGGCCTCGTCCCCGGGCCGGGCATCCGCGATAACGACGGCCTCGCTCATGATCCGCGCCCCCGGCAGTTCGCCCCCCCTCCCCGGCCCATGCAGGGCCGGAGACGGGACAGGCCTCAGTTGCCGCCGTCGAGCAGGCGGCGGGCGATGACCTGGGCCTGGATCTCGGCCGCGCCCTCGAAGATGTTGAGGATGCGCGCGTCGCACAGGATGCGCGACACCGGATATTCCAGCGCGAAGCCGTTGCCGCCGTGAATCTGCAGCGCATTGTCCGCCGCCGCCCAGGCCACGCGGGCGCCGAGCAGCTTGGCCATGCCGGCCTCCAGATCGGTGCGGCGCCCCTCGTCCTTGGCGCGGGCGGCGAAATAGGTGATCTGGCGGGCGATCATGGTCTCCACCGCCATCATCACGATCTTGTCGGCGACGCGGGGGAAATGGATGAGCGCCTTGCCGAACTGCACCCGCTCCTCGGCATATTTCAGGCCCACTTCCATGGCCGCCTGGGCCACGCCCACGGCGCGGGCGGCGGTCTGGATGCGGGCGCTCTCGAAGGTGGTCATGAGCTGCTTGAAGCCCTGCCCCTCCTCGCCGCCGAGCAGATTGGCCGCCGGCACGGTGAAGCCGTCGAAGCCGATCTCGTATTCCTTCATGCCGCGATAGCCGAGCACCTCGATCTCGCCGCCGGTCATGCCCTCGGCGGGGAACGGGTTCTCATCCGAGCCGCGCGGCTTCTCGGCCAGCAGGATGCTGAGGCCCTTGTAGCCGGGCTCGGCCGGATTGGTGCGCACCAACAGCGTCATCACGTCGGCGCGGACGGGGTGGGTGATCCAGGTCTTGTTGCCGGAGACCTTGTAGACATCGCCGTCCTTCACCGCGCGGGTGCGCAGGGAGGCGAGGTCGGAGCCGGTGTTGGGCTCGGTGAACACCGCCGTGGGCAGGATCTCGCCGGCCGCGAGCTTGGGCAGGTAATGGGCCTTCTGGTCGTCGGTGCCGCCGGCGAGGATCAATTCTGCCGCGATCTCCGAGCGGGTGCCCAGCGAGCCGACGCCGATATAGCCGCGCGACAGCTCCTCGGTGACCACGCACATGGCCTCCTTCGGCAGGCCGAGGCCGCCGAACTCCTCGGGAATGGTGAGGCCGAACACGCCCATCTCGGAGAGGTGGGTGATGATCTCCAGCGGGATATAGTCGTTCTTCAGATGCCATTCGTGGGCGTGGGGGGCCACCTCCGCCTCCACGAAGCGGTGCATCTCGGTGCGCATGGCCTCGGTGGTCTCGTCGAGGCCAGCCTCGCCGATGGTGCCGGTGGGATGGGCGCCGCGGATGATGTCCGCCAGCGCCGCGCGGCTCGCCGCCGTATTGCCCTTGGCCGCGAGGGTCGCGATGGCCGGGTCGGCGCACAGGGCGGCCTCGGTCGCCTCCGCGATGTAGAGGTCGCCGAGGCGGACGATCTCGCCCTGGCTCATGGGGATGCCGCCGAGGATCTGGGCGACATACTCGCCAAGGCCGATCTGCACGATCAGCTTTTCCGTGGCGCCGAACTTGCCCATCTCGGTGAGGCGATCGGCATAATGCACCAGCTCGCGCACCGAGAAGACATAAGTGGCGAGCCAGGCGAGGCCGTGGGTGGACCGCTGCTCACGCTCCATCAGCGCCGGGGAGATGCGGCCGCCGTCGGTGACCTGCGCCTTCACCAGGGAGGTGGCTTCCGCCAGCAGGGCTTCGAGCCGCGCCGTGGCCGTGCGGCCCAGCGCAACGGCATCCAGGGTGTCGTCGACGGTCTGAAGGGCGGCACTGGCGCTCATGAAGGCTTTCTCCCCGATTGTGCGTTGCAGAATTGGCTTATCCTTGCCTTGGAACCGGCCCAAAGCAACGCCTGATTACGGCTGCGGACTGCGCCGGGATCAGCGGCGCGGTGCGATTGTGCGGTGCCCGCGTGTGCCGGTGAGTTAGAGAGGAATTTGCTGGGTGGGTCGATCCGACCTTCTGCCATGTCCGCGAGCCCGCCCCGTGAGCCCGCCCCACCGGCCATGTCAGGCAGCGGGCGCATGGTTATTTTCCAGTGGAAAATAACTTCTTAGCTGACGCAAGCATCACGGCTGCCGATCCGCCGCTCACCGGGCCGCTTCGATCTCGTCGAACCGGGCGGCCAGGTCTTCCAGGTTCTCCCGCACGTGATTGCAGGCGGAGACCGCGGCGAAGAGGGAGGTGAGGGTGTCGGCGCCCGCCGTCTCCAGCACGCCCTCGCCGTTGAGGCGCTCTGCCTCGGCCTCCAGCGCCGCCACCGCCGCCCGCGCGGCCTGCGCCTTGTCCTCCAGCCCCTCCACCTTCTGGCCGTCGATCAGATCGGCGAGGGCGAGGATGTGGCCGTTCAGCCCGGCCACGGCAGCATCCAGGCTCGGGGCGACGCGCGCCGCCACGTCCTGATCCATGGGCCGGTCGGCGCCGCGCAACAGGATGATGACGGAATGCCAGAGCCGGCGGCAGGACCGCACCACCGGCGCCGGGTCCGCCTGCCCCACCAGTCCGCCCACCTGCTCGGTCAGCGCCTCGGAGATGCGCGCGTCGGCGGCGCGCAGGGCCTGGCGGGCGCCGGAATTCAACCGATCGAGGGCGGTGGGGTCGAGACCGCGGCCCAGCAGGCCGTCGCGGCCCAGCTCCAGCAATCCGGCATTGAGGCGCAGGGCCCTGGCGCAATGGGGGAACAGCCGCAGCAGCGCCCGCTCGGGCAGGATCAGGATGGACGAGGCCATGCCCACCATCCCGCCCACCGCGATCTCGAACACCCGATGGAGGCCGGACAGCCACGGCTCCAGATGGCTCGGATCGGCAAGCAGCACGATCACCACAGTCACCGGCGCCAGCTTGTAGCTGGCCGAGCGGGCCGACAGGGTGGCGGTGAAGAACACTGCAACGCCCAGCGCCACATAGGTGAGCGTCGCCGAATTGCCCGCCAGCATGGCCGCCGCCACGCCCACCACGCCGCCCACCACCGTGCCCAGCGCCCGATCGATGGCCACAGCGAGGCTGGCGCCGATGGTGGCCTGCACCACCAGCACCGCGGTGAGCACCGCCCAATAGCCGTTGGGAAGGGCCAGCCCCGTGGCCAGCGCATAGGCCACCAGCCCGGCGATGGCGGCCCGCAGCCCGAGCTTGAAATGGCTGGGGCCAAGGAGACCGTAAAGCCGGCCGGAGAGCCGCTCGATGAAGCGCGGCGGGGCGGGTCCCTGATCGGGGCTCGGCATGGTCCTGTCCGGAAACGCGGATGCGGCAACGCAGCCGCCGCCTGCCCCGTCTCTATCCCATGGCCCCGCCCTCCGCCAGCGGCCACGGCGCGCGCGGGATACCGGGCGGGCAGGATACAAGGGGGACCGCTTGCCATTCGCCGGGGAAAGCCCGATGTGACGGGAAACGGGAGTCTCCATGCTGCGGCGCATCATCCATATTCCGCTGGATGCGTTCTGGACCTTCGCCGCCGATGACGGCTGGGCGATCGCGAGCCATATCGCCCTGTCGGCGCTCATGTCGCTGTTCCCGTTCCTGATCTTCGTGACCGCGCTGGCCGGCTTCCTCAACCTCCAGCCGTTGGCCAACGAGACCATCCAGCTCATCCTGGAGACTTGGCCCCAGCAGGTGGCCGGACCCATTTCGCGCGAGATCTACAATGTGGTGAACCAGGTGCGCACCGACGTGCTCACCTACGGCGTGGTGCTCGCCATCTACTTCTCCTCCAACGGCATCGAGAGCCTGCGCATCGGCCTCAACCGCGCCTATGGGGTGAAGGAAATGCGCGCGTGGTACTGGCTGCGGCTGGAATCCATCGGCTACGTGCTGCTCGCCGCCGTCTCCATGCTGGCCCTGTCCTTCCTGGTGGTGCTGGGGCCGCTCATCTGGCAGGCGGCGGTGGCGCAGGTCCCGGCGCTCAAGCCGTTCTCCGGCGCCATCACCCTGATCCGCTTCGGCGCTACTACCATCATCCTGGTGGTGTCGCTGGTGGTCGCCCATCTGTGGCTGCCGGCGGGACGGCGTTCGCTGGCCGAAGTGACGCCGGGCA
This sequence comes from Xanthobacter autotrophicus ATCC 700552, assembly GCF_043194565.1. Classification (GTDB taxonomy): domain Bacteria; phylum Pseudomonadota; class Alphaproteobacteria; order Rhizobiales; family Xanthobacteraceae; genus Xanthobacter; species Xanthobacter autotrophicus_F. Next base: position 175,797 of record NZ_JBAFVS010000010.1, read on the forward strand.
TCCTCGTCACGCTGGTGCTGTGGCTGGTGGCCGCCACCACCTTCGGCTTCTACCTGGCCGAGTTTCCCGCCAATTACGTCACCACCTATGCCGGCCTCGCCTCGGTGATGATCGCCCTCGTCTTCCTGTATCTGACAGCGTCCATCTTCGTGTTCGGCGGCGAACTCAACGCCGCCATCAAGCGCAGCTTCTGCGCCGCCCCGGCCGAGCCCGAAGCCGCCAGCGGCGCGCCCGTGGAAGCGAAGCGGTGAGGGAGCGATGAGGGAGCTTTTGCCGGAGCTGCGGCCGGACGGGCGCCAGTCGGAAACGGCGCGGGCCGTGCAGCGCGGGGTGCTGCGGCACCTGGCGCTGGCGGGGCTGGCAGGCGTGCCGGAATTCGCGCTGGTGTCGGGGCGCCGGGCGGACATTCTCGCCCTCAGCCCCAGGGGCGAGATCACCATCATCGAGATCAAGTCGTCGGTCGCGGACTTCCGCACCGACGCCAAGTGGCCACAATACCGCTCCTTCTGCGACCGGCTGCTGTTCGCCGTGCCGCTGGATTTCCCCGTGGAGATCCTGCCGCCGGACACCGGCCTCCTCATGGCGGACGCCTTCGGAGCGGAATGCCTGCGCGAGGCCCCGCTGCATCCGCTGGCGCCGGCCACCCGCAAGGCGCTGACCCTGCGTTTCGCCCGCGCCGCCGCCACCCGGCTGGCCGTGCTTTATGATCCGGACCTGCTCAAGGGGCTGGTGTAGGGAGGGCGTCTCGCGGTCTGAGAGAGCGCAGCGCTCCACCCTCTCCCTCTCCCGCACCGGCCTGCTCCCTCTCCCGCTTGCGGGGGAGGGTTGGGGAGGGGGCAGAGGGGGAGGGGCAGATCACCGGCGGCGGGTTAGCGGAGAGCTCCCTGCCCCCACCCTG
>NZ_JBAFVS010000011.1:0-175816 GCF_043194565.1 Xanthobacter autotrophicus ATCC 700552
TAAGCCGACATTCGGTTCTGCCCGGTTTCTTCGGTATGCGCCGGCTGGCGGACACACCCCGGGACGTTGCACTCCGGCGCGGATGCGGACGTGGCCTTTGTAGGGGCCCACAAAGCCAGCAACCTGTCGCCCGCACTAGAAGCTAGCAACCAGCGTGCCATCGCTTCGCACCGCAAAAAGCTCGTTTGAAAACAGCGATTTAATGAATGATTGCTGGCACTTGAGGCCATGTTCAGAACCCGACACAGCGTCATTTCGGCCGACATGCCAGTTTAGGGCTGTTTGAAACAGGACACTGCCGGCAGGCCCTCCAGGTCTGGCCGGAAGCCGACACAGGCGCGGCGGAACGGGACCTGTCACAAGTTCGACGCACGTCGCGACGCGGTGCGCACGCCCATGTCCGGCCGGCGGCAACACCCGCCTCTTCTGTCGGAAGGCGGACGCCGAGGGCGGGGTTTGGATGGGGATTGGTTTGGGCGGAGGCGCGCCGGCGGCGCGGGTCGGGATGTGCCGCTGCCGATGATGGCCGGTTGGCTGCGAGACCCGAGCGGACCCTGAGAAGGTAGAACACGGATATAAAGAAATCAGCGACCGGGCGGGGGAGACCGCCCGGTCGCTCGGAGCCGGGGTGCGCGCCGGCCTCAGCCGATCAGGTCCTGGGCCTTCGAGAGAGCGGCGACGAAACGGTCCACTTCCTCGCGCGTATTGTAGAGCCCGAAGGAAGCGCGACAGGTGGCCGAGACTCCGAACCGCTCCAGCAGCGGCATGGCGCAATGGGTGCCCGCGCGCACCGCGATGCCGTCATTGTCGATCAGCGTCGCAAAATCGTGGGCGTGCCCGCCCTTGATCTCGAACGAGATGATGGCACCCTTGTCCTTGGCCGTGCCGATGATGCGCACCGAGTTCAGCTCGCCGAGCCGTTCCTGCGCGTAGCGGGTGAGTTCCGCCTCGTGGGCGCGGATGCGGGCCTTGCCGATGGACTCGATATAGTCGAGCGCCGCGCCGAGCCCCGCCGCCTGCACGATGGCCGGCGTACCCGCCTCGAAGCGATGGGGCGGATCACCGTAGGTGACGGTGTCCTGCCGCACTTCGCGGATCATCTCGCCACCGCCGTTGAAGGGCGGCATGGCTTCCAGATGCTCATACTTGCCGTAGAGCGCGCCGATGCCGGTGGGCCCATAAAGCTTGTGGCCGGTGATGATGTAGAAGTCGCAGTCGAGATCCTGCACGTCCACATCAAGATGCACCGCGCCCTGGGACCCGTCCACCAGCACCGGAATGCCGCGGGCGTGGGCGATCTTCACCACCTCCTTCACCGGAACGGTGGTGCCGAGCACGTTGGACATCTGGGTGATGGCCACCATCTTGGTCCGCTCGGTGAGCAGGGCCTCGAACGCGTCCATGAGGAAGTTGCCTTCCTCGTCCACCGGCGCCCACTTGATCACCGCGCCGTGGCTTTCCCGCAGGAAGTGCCAGGGCACGATATTGGCGTGGTGCTCCATGATGGAGAGGACGATCTCGTCGCCGGGCTGGATGCGGTTCTTGCCGAAGGTGGCGGCGACCAGGTTGATCGCCTCCGTGGCGCTGCGGGTGAAGACGATCTCTTCCGGCCGCGCGGCGTTGAGGAAGCGCTGCACCCGGGCCCGCCCGCCCTCATAGGCCTCGGTCGCGGCGTTGGCGAGATAATGCAAGCCGCGGTGCACGTTGGCATATTCGCAGGTGTAGACCTGCTGGATGCGATCCAGCACCTGCCGCGGCTTCTGGGCCGAGGCGCCGTTGTCCAGATAGACCAACTGCTTGCCGTTGACCTTGAGGTCGAGGATGGGAAAGTCCGCGCGCACGCGCATGACGTCGTAGCTGCCGTTGGAAACGGCGGGGTGCGGAGCCGGGAGGGGAAGCATCATTCACTCCCGACCCAGGAGCCAGGCCTGGGTCGCATCGGTCAGCGCCGTGCGCACGCCCTCGTTGCCGATGGCATCGAGCACCTCGCCCACGAAGGCCTGGATCAGCAGCGCTTCCGCCTCCTTCGCGGGAATGCCGCGGGACATGAGGTAGAACCGCAATTGCTGGTCCAGCGTGCCGGTGGTGCAGCCGTGGCCGCACTGCACGTCGTCGGCAAAGATTTCCAGCTCCGGCTTGTTGCTGGCTTCCGCCGTCTCGGTCAGCAACAGCGCGCGGCTGAGCATGCGGGCGTCGGTTTTCTGCGCCTGCTTGCGGACTGCGATCTTGCCCTGGAAGATGTCCTGCGCCGCGCCGTCGAGCACAGCCCGGAAGGATTCCCGGCTCTCGCCGGCGGGGCCGGCATGGTCCACCGACAGCAGGGTGTCCGCATGCTGCTTGCCGGACAGCAGGCTCACCCCGTTCATGCGGGCATGGATGGCCTCACCCGCCAGATGGACGAGAAGCTGGTTGCGCACCACCAGGCCGCCGGTGGTGAAAAAGGTGTTGGCGAAGGTGGCTGTCGCGTCGACGCGGGCGAGAACGGTGGCAAGATGGACCGCATCCGCCCCTTCCGCCGTGATCTTCACACGCTCCAGATTGGCACCGGCGCCCACCACCAGTTCCAGCGCGGTATTGACCTGATAGGCAACGCCGGAGGGACCCTCGTGGCTCTCGATGAGGGTGAGGGACGCGCCGTCCTCCACCACCACGAGCGAGCGGGTGAACATGGAGACGGGGGTCGCCTCGGTGGTCACGAACACCAGCTCGACCGGCCGCTCGATGACCGCGCCGGCTGCCACCTGCAGCACCACGCCGTCGCCCATGAGCGCGGTGTTCAGCGCCAGAACCGCGTCCGATGACTCCACCGTCTGGCCCAGCCGGGCGGTGAGCGCGTCACCATTCGTCAGCGCATCCGCCATGGAGCGAATGGACAGGCCGGCCTCAAGGCCGGCGAGGTCTGACAGTTCCGGCACGAAGGCGCCGTTGACCAGGACCAGGCGGCGGAAGCCGAGGCCCGCCAGCATGGCGCCGGCCGCGGCCGCGCGGGACTTGGCCTCGGCGTCGGGCGGGGCGGCCAGCGGGCGCGCCTCACGCATCAGGGCACGCAGGTCGGTATAGCGCCAGGCCTCCACGCGCCGGTGGGGCAGGCCCGCATCGGCGAACGTGCCGAAGGCGGCGGCGCGCTGGGCCGCCACGTCCGGCCCGCCGGGAAGGGCGGTGCGCGCGACCGCGAAGGTTTCGGCCAGCGCCAGTTCGGCGCTGGTCTTCATGGGACGGATCTGGGCAGAGATCGGGGCGGCCATGGGATCACGCCGCCTCGTTCTGGTACTGCGCGTAGCCGGTAGCTTCCAGCTCCAGAGCCAGCTCCTTGCCGCCCGTATGCACGATGCGACCGGCGGCGAAGACGTGGACCACGTCCGGAACGATATAGTCGAGCAGGCGCTGGTAATGGGTGATCACCAGCATGGAGCGCTCGGGGGAGCGCAGGGCGTTCACGCCGTTGGAGACCACCTTCAGCGCGTCGATATCGAGGCCGGAATCCGCCTCGTCGAGCACGCACAGATAGGGCTCCAGGAGCATCATCTGGAGGGTCTCGTTGCGCTTCTTCTCGCCGCCGGAGAAGCCCACGTTCACCGGGCGCTTCAGCATCTCGGCATTGATGCCCAGCGTCTGGCCCAGCTCGCGCACCTTGCGCACCAGCTCCGGCGAGGTCAGCTCGACCTCGCCACGCTTGCGGCGCTGGCTGTTCACCGCCGTGTGCAGGAACGCCATGTTGGAGACACCGGGGATTTCCAGCGGATACTGGAAGCACAGGAACACGCCCTGCGCCGCGCGCTCGTCGGGGGACAGCTCCAGCAGGTTCACGCCGCGGAAGATCACCTCGCCGCCGGTGATCTCATAGCCCGGCTTGCCCGAAAGCACATAGGACAGGGTGGACTTGCCGGCGCCGTTCGGCCCCATGATGGCGTGAATCTCACCCGGATTGATGGTGAGGTTCATGCCATCGATGATCTTGCGTCCCCCCGAGATCTCGGCATGGAGGTCCTTGATTTCCAGAAGGGGAGCCATGGTGAAGATCCTTTAATTTGTGGGGCCCGGCGTTTTTACGATCGAAGACGGAGCGTCAGCCGACGCTGCCTTCGAGACTGATGGAAATGAGCTTCTGCGCTTCCACGGCGAACTCCATGGGCAGTTGCTGCAGCACGTCGCGCACGAAGCCGTTGACCACGAGGGCGACAGCATCTTCCTGGGTCAGGCCGCGCTGCATGCAATAGAACAGCATGTCCTCGGAGATCTTCGAGGTGGTGGCCTCGTGCTCGAACTGGGCGGTGGGGTTCTTCGCCTCGATGTAAGGCACGGTGTGCGCACCGCAATTGTCGCCGATGAGCAGCGAATCGCAGTTGGTGAAGTTGCGCGCGCCCGCCGCCTTGCGATGGGCCGAGACAAGGCCGCGATAGGTGTTGTTGGAGCGGCCCGCCGAGATGCCCTTGGAGATGATCCGGCTGGTGGTGTTCTTGCCCAGATGGATCATCTTGGTGCCCGAATCCACCTGCTGGCGGCCATTGGAAATGGCGATGGAGTAGAACTCGCCGGAGGAGCCCTCCCCGCGCAGCACGCAGCTGGGATACTTCCAGGTGATGGCCGATCCGGTCTCCACCTGGGTCCAGGAAATCTTGGAGTTCTTGCCGCGGCAATCACCGCGCTTGGTCACGAAATTGTAGATGCCGCCCTTGCCCTCGGCATCGCCGGGGTACCAGTTCTGCACCGTCGAATACTTGATCTCGGCATCGTCGAGCACCACCAGCTCCACCACCGCGGCGTGCAGCTGGTTCTCGTCACGCATGGGGGCGGTGCAGCCCTCCAGGTACGAGACGTAGGACCCCTTGTCGGCGATGATGAGGGTGCGCTCGAACTGGCCCGTATTCTTCTCGTTGATGCGGAAGTAGGTGGACAGTTCCATGGGGCAGCGCACGCCCGGCGGGATGTAGACGAAGGAGCCGTCGGAGAACACCGCCTGGTTCAGCGTTGCGAAATAATTGTCGGTCGGCGGAACAACGGAGCCGAGATACTGCTTCACCAGATCGGGATGCTCGCGCAGGGCCTCGGAGATGGGCATGAAGATGACGCCCGCCGCCTTCAGCTCTTCCTTGAAGGTGGTGGCCACGGAGACGCTGTCGAACACGGCGTCCACCGCGATCCGCGGGCGCTCGCCCTCGGGAATCTCCACGCCGGCCAGGATCTCCTGCTCACGCAGGGGGATGCCCAGCTTCGCATAGGTCTTCAGGATTTCCGGGTCGACCTCGTCGAGGGACTTCGGAGCCTTGAACGCCTTCGGCTGGGAATAATAATAAAGGTCCTGGTAATCGATCGCCGGATAATTGACCCGCGCCCACTCCGGCTCCTGCATGGTCAGCCAGCGGGCATAGGCATCAAGCCGCCACTGGAGCATCCATTCCGGCTCTTCCTTCTTGGCGGAGATGTAGCGAATGACATCCTCGCAAAGGCCCTTCGGCGCCTTCTCGGATTCGATATCCGTCTCGAACCCGTATTTGTACTGGTCGACGTCGATGGAGCGAACCTGTTCGACTGTGTCCTGTACGGCCGCCATATGTCCCTCCGTCCAACTTGCCAGCGGCGGCGCGCTCACGTTACCGGGCGCAGCACACCGCACATGAAGCCCGCGAAGGGCCTAGAATGACTTCGCCTAAATTAGGTCGTCTGATACGCGTCTTCCGGAAGCCGGCCGGCCCCGCATCCTCGCGGGATGCACGGGCCTCGGGATCCTGCGGGCGGGGTATTGCAACCCACTGTCCGCCACTCGCCACCGGGTGCATTCATCGAACGCTTCCGGCGAACTCCCTGCGTGGTGGCCGGCCCGCAGATGCGCCTTCGGGCGCCATGCGGGCCCCACCCGCCCCTCAGGCCGTCAGGCCGGGACGCAGGTGTTTTCCACCGGGCAAACGACTGCACACTGCGGGGTCTCGAAGCTCCCCTCGCATTCGGTGCACTTCTTGGGATTGATGATGTACATATCGTTCTTCAGGCTGATCGCGGCGTTCGGGCACTCGAACTCGCAAGCGCCGCAGACGGTGCACTGAGACGCAATAATCTTGTAGGCCATGGGCTAGCTCCGCTCTGTGCAGATTGGCAGGCAAGTCTCTCTTTCAAGCACCGTGCCATCGTATAACCCATTGAATTATTATAAATATTCTTTGGCGTCGGAGGACAGTGCGCTGTCGCTCCCCCGACAACGTGTCGCAAGTGCGACAGCGCGCCTGTCGGCATCAGCAGCCCGGGGGAGACGCGGCGCGGCCGCTCCAGAGCGCCCGCTGGACCAAGGCGGCGTCGTTCCATCGGCTGGGCTCGAGGCGTAAGAACCACTCCATGCCGGCCGCCACCGCCGGATGCGCAAGTCACAAGCTTTCGGCAAGTCACAAGCTCTCGGGGAGAGGCTGGGCTGAAGGGCGGGGAAGATGGGGAGGACGGGGCTGATCCCTCAGCCCAAACGCCGGAGCCCGAAGTCGGCTGCGACCGACTTCGGGCTCAAGGCCGAGCACCCAAAGGTGCGGCCGGATCCGGACCATGGTGCGAAAGGCGTCAGAAGCGCTTGATCTCGATGTCGTGCTTCTTCAGCGCGTAGCCGATCTGGCGCGGGGTGAGGCCGAGCAGGCGCGCGGCCTTCGCCTGCACCCAGCCGGCCCGCTCCATGGCATCCACCAGCCGCTCGCGCTCGGACAATTCCTCGTCCAGCGCCGACGGGCGCGCCGGCACCGGCGGCGCCGCGGCCGGTGCCAGAGGCTGCGGGGGGGCCATCGGCAGGGGCAGCTTGGTGACGGTGTTGGAATTGGCCGGCTCGGCGCCGATGGGGGTGACGACGGACGGCATCACCGGCAGCGGGATTTCCATGGGACGGCGCGTCGCCGCCTCGGCCGGGCTGCGCCACAGCAGGGCAGACAGGCACTCGTTGTGCTTGCAGGCGAAGTCGTCGCTGACGATGGCGCCGCCCTGGGCCAGGGTGGCGGTGCGCTGCACGCAGTTCTCGAGCTCACGCACATTGCCGGGGAAGCCGCAGCCCATGAGCACTTCCATGGCGTCCGGATTGAACGCGAGGTCGCGGCCGTTCTCGCGGTTGAACCGGTCGAGGAACTCGTTGGCGAGCAACGGGATGTCGACGCGGCGGTCGCGCAGGGAAGGCACGATCACCGGGATCACGCTGATGCGGTAATAGAGATCGGCGCGGAACTCGTTCTTCGCCACCGCTTCCTCAAGATTGCGGTTGGTGGCGGCGACGACGCGCACATTCACCTTCAGCGTGTGGGAGCCGCCGACCCGCTCGAACTCCTGCTCCTGCAGCACGCGCAGCAGCTTGGCCTGGAACGAGGGCGAAATCTCGCCGATCTCGTCGAGGAAGAGCGTGCCCTTGTCCGCCAGCTCGAAGCGGCCCTTGCGGGCGCCCACGGCGCCGGTGAAGGCCCCCTTCTCGTGGCCGAACAGTTCGGATTCCAGCACGGATTCCGGCAGGGCCGCGCAGTTCAGCTTGATGAAGGGACCCTTGGCGCGGGGGGACAGCTCATGAATCGCCTTGGCGATGAGCTCCTTGCCGGTGCCGCTCTCGCCACGCAGCAGCACGGGCGAATGGGACTTGGCAACGATCATGATCTTGTCGAGCAGCGCGCGAATCTCGCGGCTTTCGCCGATGATGCCGTCCACATAGACGCGCTTGCGGTCGCGGCCGCCGGCGCCGGACGCGGGCTTGAGCTCGGACAGCGCCTTCTGCAGGCGGCCGCTCTCGGCCATCAGGCGCTCGCGATCGCGGGACACGACGCGATGGAGCTGCACGGTCTGGCTGATGAGGTTCGCCACCATGGTCAGGAAGCGCACATCGGAATCGAGGCGGAAGACGGACCGTCCGTCCCACACCCGGTCGATGGTGAGGGTGCCGATGACACGCGAGGCGACGCGGAGCGGAACACCGATCCACGAGACGCGCGTCTCCTCGCTGGCGCCGAGGGCCACCACGTCCGCCGCGCTGAAGGCGGGATGGGAGGCGACATTCTCCGCGATCAGGGGCACGGCGGTGGCGATCACCTGGCCGATGGCCTTTTCGGGGAGGCGCGCGCGGTAGCGCGCATCCGTGCCCTCGTTCCAGCCAGCGCCCACGGTGATGTTCGGAATTCCGTCGTCCTCCAGCAGCGAGATGACGCCGTGGCGCATCTGCATGAAGGACGAAAGCAGGCTGACCACGCTCGACAGCGTGGTTTCAAGCCGGTTCGGCGCCGTCAGAATCTTCGAGATCTCGTAGATCCCCGTGAGCGCCACATCGCTCAGGGATACGAGGGGGACATGAGCCCGGGGCTGCTCACGCTCGACTTGCAACGCATCTTGATGAACCATGGTGCTGTCTCCGTCACCTCAGGCTCCCACCCAACTTTTTTTGTTTGATTAGCGACACTTTGATTTAGTTCCATTCTTCTGTCGTGCCCAAGGTAAGGGCAAAAGTTGCCTTCATTTTGTGCACCTATTTGTCAGCGTCCGTTTTCGCGCCAAATGCCACCATCATTTGGCCCGTTATGAGCCGACAATTGTAAGAAAATGGACGGTTTAGCGCATATGCCGGCAAAAAGATTTCGCACTGCGAAATGAGCGCCGTCGCATTTGCCGCAACTTTCCGCATCCTGCGACGCTGCAGCGCACCATGGCGGGCTGACCCGCGTGCCTCACGGAAAGACCCGTCCACCTCACCGGCAGGAGGCCACCCGCATCGCCGTCATGGGGTCTCGAAGGTGGCGAGGCGGGCGGCCGCAGCCTCCCCGCCTTCCTTGCGCAGCAGCTCGGTCATCTCCGCTCCGTCGAGCGGACGGAAGAAGAAGAAGCCCTGCGCCAGCTCGCAGCGTTTCTCTTTCAGAAAGCGCGCCTGGCCGGCGGTTTCCAGCCCCTCGGCCACCACCCGCATGCCGAGGTTGCGGCCAAGGTCGATGACTGCGCAGACGATGGCGGTGTCGAAGGCATCGCGCTCGATATCCTTCACGAAGCTCTGGTCGATCTTGATGGTGTCGATGGGCAGCTGCTTCAGGTGGATGAGTCCGGCATAGCCGGTGCCGAAATCGTCGAGGGCGATGCGGACGCCCGCCCGGTTGAGCTCATCCAGGATAGGCGCCACATGGTCGGAGCTGCGGCCGAGGAAGACCGTCTCGGTGATTTCCACGTCGAAATGGGTCGGCTCGACGCCCGCCGCGTGGAACTGGCGCAGCAGCGTGGCCGCCAGATCGGCCCCGGCGAACTGGGCCGGCGCCAGGTTGATGGCGATGCGCCCGCACGGATGGCCCGCCTCGATCCAGCCGCGCACGTCGGTCGACACCCGCCGCACCATGCGCTCGCCGATCAGGACGGCAAGCTCCGGATCGGCGAGCGCGGCCTCGAACGACGCCGGCGACAGCACGCTGTGCGGCGAGCGCCGCCAGCGCACCAGCGCTTCCAATCCCTCGATGCGCCCGGTCACGAGCGACACCTTGGGCTGGTAATAGGGGATGATCTGGTCCTCTGCGAGCGCGGCCCGCATGGCACGGTTGAGCGCCACCCGCTCCAGCACCGCCTGCCGCATGGCCGGGGCGTAGACCACGGTGCGGTTGCGGCCCTGCTGCTTGGCGGCATAAAGGGCCAGATCGGCATCCTTCATCAGCTCGCCATAGCTGCAGTCGTGGTCCGGGCAGGCGGCCAGCCCGACGCTGGCGCGCGTGGCGAAGTGGCGCCCGGCATGCAGCACCGGTCGACGCAATTCGGCGAGAATGGTGTGGGCCAGCCGTTGCCCCGCCGCCACCGGGGCCGGCCCCTGCACCACCGCCACGAACTCGTCCCCGCCCAGCCGGGCAAGCAGCCCGTCCGGCTCCAGCAGGGCATCCAGCCGATGGGCGGTCTCCATCAGTGCCGCATCGCCGGCATCGTGGCCGAGGGTGTCGTTGACGTCCTTGAGCCCGTCGAGATCGATCAGCAGCAGGCAGATGCCCTGCCCCGGCCGGCGCGCCTCAAGGGCGGCCCCGAGACGGGCCTGGAAGGCGGCACGATTGGGCAGGCCGGTGAGCGCATCGTGGGTTGCCGCGTAGAGCGCCCGGTCTTCGGCGACACGCCGCTCGGTCACGTCCACCAGGGCCGTCACCAGATGCGGCGTGGGCTCCATGGGGATGGCGGCAGCCGCCAGCACCACGCGGCGCTCCTCGCCCCCGGTGACGCGAACCGTGGTCTCGAAACCGGCCACCGCGCCCTCGGAGCGCAGGCGCCCCATGAAATCGTCGGCGGCCTCCGGCGCAAGACAGCCCTCGCACAGGCTGCCTGTCAGCGCCTCCAGCGCGCCGCCATAGAAGCGCCGGGCCGCCGCATTGGACTTGACGTGCAGCCCGTCGTGGAGGCGCGCCACCACGACGGGCAAAGGCACGGCCTGGAACGTCTTCTCCAGCGTATCCTCGCTGATGCGCAGCCGCTCGTTCGCCCGCCGCGCGTCCCCCACCGCGGCCCAGAACTGCCGTTCCATGCGGTTGGCCCGCGACACCACGATCATCAGCGCGATGTTCAGCGAAGCCACGGCAAGCGCCAGCCCCAGCCCCACCTGCCAGCCGATGGACATGTCGGCATAGCCGTAGAACAGCAGAAGGCTGCTGCCGATGCCGCCGGCCAGCAGCCAGGAGAAGGAGATGGGCACCGCAAGATAGAAGATGGTGGGCAGCAGCATGACCGCCAGCAGCGCCAGCTGGCTCTGCGAGGTGACCAGGACCGCCACCGCCGTCGCCGTCCCCCATTGCCAGATGGCGTAGATCAGGTCCGCCCGGCGGGGCGTGTGCGCCAGATGGATCGCCCCGAGACACAGGAGGGACAGCCCGATCACCGCGAATCGCGCGGATACCGCCACCGCGAAATGGGCGGTTCCGGCAAAGCGCCAGTCGCTCAGGAGAAACAGCGCGTTGAGGATGACCGAGGCCGCGAACAGGATGCGGGCCTGCCGGCGCGCCTCGCCGAGACGGCTGGCGCGGAATGCCGCCTCCAGCGCGGGATCGACAAACTCACCGCCGATGGCGGTCAGTGCCGGATCGTCCGCGCTCGCAGCCGGCGCTGAACGTCCGTTCTGGCGAGAAGTGCCCCTCATGACTCTGATCCTAGAGCGCGGAAAACGGTTTCGCCACAATCCTGCCAGCCCGGCATCGCCTTGAGCCCCCGGCTGCTCGGCAAGATTGCATCGGCGCCCATCCACCACATCCCGCACCGCCTCGCCTCGCACGACGGCGCGGTCTATATGCGATGATGATGCCATGGTCGGCAGCGGCGCCCGGCGCCGCGGCCGTGCCGCAGGCCGAACCGGAGCCGCCGATGCTCAACGACAAACGCATCCTCCTCCTCATCGGCGGCGGGATCGCCGCCTACAAGTGCCTCGAACTGGTCCGCCGCCTCAAAGAGCGCGGCGCGCGGGTGCGGGCGGTCATGACGCGGGCCGCCGGCCAGTTCGTCACGCCCTTGTCGGTGGGCGCCATCACCGGCGAGCGGGTCTACACCGACCTGTTCGATCTCACCGCCGAGCACGACATCGGCCACATTCGCCTCTCGCGGGAGGCCGACCTTGTGGTGGTCGCGCCCGCCACGGCGGACCTGCTGGCCAAGATGGCCCACGGCATCGCCGACGATCTTGCCACCACCGCGCTGCTTGCCACCGACAAGCCGGTGCTGGCGGCACCCGCCATGAACCCGCGCATGTGGGCGCATCCCGCCACGCGGCGCAACGTGGCGCAGTTGCGCGCCGACGGTATCGCCATGGTGGGGCCCAATGCGGGCGCCATGGCCGAGCGCGACGAATTCGGCGAGGGCCGCATGGCCGAGCCCATGGAGATCCTCGCCGCCATCGAGGCCCATTTCGGCGTCGCGGACGCCCCCCTGCTCAAGGGGCGGCGCATCCTCGTGACCTCCGGGCCGACCCATGAGCCCATCGATCCGGTGCGCTACATCGCCAACCGCTCCTCGGGCAAGCAGGGCCACGCCATCGCCGCGGCGGCGCGGGCGGCGGGCGCCGAGGTGATCCTGGTGTCCGGCCCCGCCGAGGCGGCCGATCCCAGGGGCGTGAAGGTGATCCACGTGGAGAGCGCGCAGCAGATGATGGCCGCGGTGGAGGAAAACCTCCCGGTGGATGCCGCCGTGTTCGCCGCCGCAGTGGCCGACTGGCGCGTGGCCGATGCCTCCGACCAGAAGATCAAGAAGACCGCCGGCGGCGCCCCGGCCCTGACCCTGGTGGAGAATCCCGACATCCTTGCCGCCATCGCGCGCCACGGCACCCTGCGGCCGCGCCTCGTGGTGGGGTTCGCGGCGGAGACGCAGGAGGTGGTGGCCCATGCCCGCGACAAGCGTGAGCGCAAGGGCTGCGACTGGATCGTCGCCAACGATGTCTCGCCGGAAACCGGCATCATGGGAGGGGATGTGAATACCGTGCACCTCGTCACCGCATCCGGGGTAGAGGACTGGCCCTCGGCGTCCAAGGCCGAAGTCGCCCGCCATCTGGTGGCGCGCATGGCCGCCGAGCTTGCGGGAGAGGCGCGGTGAGCCGCCCTCTTGTGCGCATCCAGCGCCTGCCCCGCGCCGAGGGCCTGCCCCTGCCGGCCTATGCCACCGAAGGCGCGGCCGGCCTCGACCTGAGCTGCGCGCTCCCGGAGGACACCCCTCTCATCCTGTTGCCGGGCGCGTTCGCCGCCGTTCCCACCGGCTTCGCCGTCGCCTTGCCGGAGGGTTACGAGGCCCAGGTGCGCCCCCGCTCGGGGCTTGCGCGCAAGAACGGCGTGACCGTGCTCAACACGCCCGGCACTATCGACTGGGACTATCGCGGCGAGCTGATGGTCCTGCTGATCAATCACGGGCCTGAGCCGTTCAGCGTGACGCGGGGCATGCGCATCGCCCAGCTGGTGGTTGCCCCGGTCACCCAAATAATGCTGGAAGAATCCGGAGATTTGAGCGAAACTGCACGCGGCTCCAGTGGTTTCGGTTCAACCGGCCTGGGGGCTACGGTTTTAAAGAAGTAGCTACAGCCTGATGCCGCGTTTATCCGACAAGAGCCTCCTTGCCATTGCAGCCGTTGTGGATGTGGCCGTGCACGCGCGCGGCGCGCCGGTGGCGGCCAAGGCGCTTGCGGCCCGGCACGGCCTCCCGCCCCGCCGGCTGGAGCCGGTGCTCCAGGCACTGGTGCACGCCGGCGTACTGAAGGGCGTGCGCGGCCCCCGCGGCGGCTATGAGCTGGCGCGCGAGCGCCGGCGCGTCTCCGTCGCCGAGATTGTCCGGGTCGTCGAGGGGGCCGAGGAAGAGAAGGAAATCATCCTGCCCCCGCTGGTGACCGAGGTGGTCCAACCCGCCGTTGCCGCGGCCGAGGACACCTTCGACACCGCGCTCGACGCAGTGACGCTCGAAGACCTCTGCCGCAGCGCCGACGGCAAGGGCCACGGATCGGAGCACGAGAAAATCGATTTCGCCATTTGACAGGCACGCTCCCCGCGTGCCGGCGACCAATTTCCCAAGGAGATTGCCATGGCAGGACCTGCCGCCAAGATCGTGCCCGCCGCATCGCCCCGTCCGGGGCGCGGCCGCGTCTATGACTCCATCACCGAGACCATCGGCAACACGCCGCTGGTGCGGCTGAAGCGCCTCGCCGAATTGCGCGGGGCCAAGGCCGAAATCCTGGCCAAGCTCGAATTCTTCAATCCCATCTCCAGCGTCAAGGACCGCATCGGCGTCGCCATGATCGAGGCGATGGAGGCGGCGGGCGTGCTGGATCAGGACACGGTGCTGGTGGAGCCCACCTCCGGCAATACCGGCATCGCCCTCGCCTTCGTGGCGGCGGCGCGCGGCTACCGGCTCATCCTGGTGATGCCCGAGAGCATGTCGGTGGAGCGCCGCAAGATGCTCGCCATTCTCGGCGCCGAGCTGGTGCTGACCCCGGCCAATCTCGGCATGAAGGGCGCCGTCGCCCGCGCCGAGCAGCTCATTACCGAGCTGCCCAAGGCGGCAATGCCCCAGCAGTTCAAGAACAAGGCCAACCCGGACATCCACCGCCGCACCACGGCCGAGGAGATCTGGAACGATACCGACGGCAAGGTGGACGCGATCGTGGCCGGCGTCGGCACCGGCGGCACCATCACCGGCATCGGCCAGGTGCTGAAGCCCCGCAAGGCGTCGCTCCGCATGATCGCGGTGGAGCCGGAGGATTCCCCGGTGCTGTCCGGCGGCTCTCCCGGCCCCCACAAGATCCAGGGCATCGGCGCCGGCTTCGTGCCGGACGTGCTCGACCGCGCCATCATCGACGAGGTGGTGACGGTGGGCAACCAGACCGCGTTCGACACCGCCCGGGCCATGGCCCGCTACGAGGGCATCCCCGGCGGCATCTCTTCCGGCGCGGCCGTAGCCGCGGCGCTGGAGATCGCGGTGCGCGACGACATGGCCGGCAAGTCCATCGTGGTGATCGTGCCGTCCTTCGCCGAGCGCTATCTCTCCACCGCCCTGTTCGAAGGCCTCTGAGAGCCCGTCGAAGACGCGCTCAGATGGGCGCTTGCAACCCTTGCAGGCCCGTTTTGGCCGGGCTTGGCCGTCCCTGAGAACGGAACCCGCAAACATGCGGGTTCCGGCCATCCACGCGGCGAGGCTGGGTACAGCTTTCGGATCCGGCCTGCCGCGGCGCAGCTGTCATGAGCCCCCGGCCTTCCGCGCTCCGAGGCCGACCGGCCGACGACCGGCGAGCCGGACCAGCGCGGCATGGCGCGCCGGATCGTAGCCCATCCCGCCCCTGAACGCCGCCTTGCGCGCCAGACGCAGAGCCCGCGCCAGGGCGGCCGGTGCGCCATAGGCGACGGCGAGCCCTGCCATGTGGCGCCGGACCCGCACCTCCGGGTCCTCGCAGGTGAAGGCGTAAACCCGATCCGACCGCAACCCGGCTGCTGCCCGCATGATGCATTCTCCCCTGTGGGGCGGAATGGTGACCCAGCGGGGCGATAGGGGGAAAAATTCCTAGACTTGACGCCTCCGGCATGCATGGCGATCGGCGGCAATATATTGATATCTATGGTTTTAGCCCCGACTAACGACAAACATAAGTTGCAAGATCTCTCCACACCCCCTTGAAAGGCAACAAGATCGCTGTAGGAATTTTTTCCCTACAACGAGAGGGTGTAATGTCTTACCAGTCGGTCGAGCCCCGCGCCGCTTCAGCACAGTCCCCCTCTTGTCCACAGGTCGCCGCGACCGCCCCCACGCCCGAACCGGCCGTGCCTTACCCGTGCCGGCTGGCGACCGCCATCGTCGCCGCCATGGCGGGACTGAACGTGGATGCGTTGGTGGACCTGCGCCGCTCCACCGCGCCGGTGGCGACAGCACGGCAGATCGCCATGTATCTCGCCCATGTGGGCCTCGGCCTGTCGCAGGCCGGCGTGGCGCAGGCGTTCCGGCGTGACCGGTCCACCGTCGCCTATGCCTGCCGGCGCATCGAGGACCTGCGGGACGACCCCGCCTTCGACCGCCGGGTCACCCAGATGGAGGCCTGCCTGCGCTGGGCCACGGAGCGCTGACCGTGGCAACCCGCAAGACCCCCGCCAGCAAGACCCCCGTCGGCAAGACCTCTGCCGGCACGTCCCCCGCCCGGCGGCCGGCGCCGGCCGCCGCACCCGGCCCGCAGATCAACCTGGCCGAAAGCCCCCTGGCGTGGCTGGCCCGGCGCACCGGAAAGGATGGGCGCGCCCTCGTGGACCAGACCCAGCTCGCGGCCGGCGAGCGGCTGCGGGAGGATTTCACCCGCGCCCAGCTCACCCCCCGTGTCACCAGCCGCTGGAGCGAGGTGTCCGGCGCCGGCACGCCCGAGGCCTTCACCGACATGGTGCTGGCCGCCAAGCAGCGCGTCGCCCGCGCCATGACGGCGGTGGGGCCGGAACTGTCCGGCGTACTGCTGGACGTGTGCTGCTTCCTGAAGGGGCTGGAGGCGGTGGAGCGCGAGCGGCTGTGGCCGGCGCGCACCGCCAAGGTGGTGCTGGGCCTCGCCCTCGACCGGCTGGCCGTTCACTACGGCCTCAGCGGATCGGCCCAGGGCCGCGCCCGCGCCCCGGTGCGCAGCTGGCATGCCGCGCCCGAGCCCCCGGCGCAGGCGTGACACATCACGTCAAGGCGCGGGCGGTGTCGCGGATGATATCGAAGGCGGCCCCCACGTCCGCCTCGGTGGTGTCCATGGAGCCCGCCTGGAAGCGGATGGCAAGGCACCCGTCCACCCGCGTCGGGGTAAGATAGAGCTGCCCGCCATCATTGATGGCCTGGAGCAGGGCCAGCATGTGGGCATCGCCGTCGCGGCCGTCGCCGGGATCGTGGCGAAAGGAAAACAGGGAGAGCACGGGCGTCGAGGCCAGCGCGAAGCCCGGCTCGGCGGCAATGCGCGCCGCCAGCGCCTGCGACCAGCCCACATGGTTGCGGATCATCTGCCTGAGGCCCTCAAGGCCATGGGCGCGCAGCACGAACCACAGCTTCAGCGCCCGGAACCGGCGGCCGAGCTGGATGGTCCATTCGCTGAAATTGACGATGCCGGTGTCGCTGCCCTCATGGGCATGGGTCTTCAGATATTCCGGCTGGATGGCCAGCGTCGCCAGATGGTCGTCGGCGCTCCTGAGGAAATGGGCGGAGCAATCGAACTGCACGCCGAGCCATTTGTGCGGGTTCAGCACGATGCTATCCGCCGCCTCGACCCCAGCCCACAGGGGCCGGAATTCCGGGCACACCATGGCCGCCCCCGCCCAGGCCGCATCCACATGGACGAACAGGCCATGCCGGTGCGCCACCTCCACCACCGCCGCCACGTCATCCATGGCGCCGGTGCTGGTGCCGCCCACGCAGGCGACGACGCCGGCAGGCACCAACCCGGCCGCCTTGTCGGCTTGAATGGCCGCCTCCAGCGCCTCGGGCTGCATGCTCCTGAGCGGGCCGTGCGTGGGGATGCGCACCAGATTGTCGTCGCCGATGCCGCAGAACCACGCCGCCCGATCGATGGAGGTGTGCACCTCGCTGGAGGTATAGACCCGTAGCTGCGGGCGACCCGAAAGCCCGGTGCGGTTGCCGGTGAAGCCCAGCGCCCGCTCGCGCATGGTGAGGAAGGCGCACAGGGTGGCGGAAGAGGCGGAATCCTGGATCACGCCGGAAAAGCCCTCCGGCAGGCCCACCGCCTGGCGCAGCCAGTCGAGGGCGACCATCTCCAGCTCGGTGGCGGCGGGGGAGGTCTGCCACAACAGGCACTGGGCGCCCATGGCGGAGGAGAGGAATTCGCCGATCACGCTGGCCGGGCTGGCATTGGCCGGAAAATAGGCGAAGAAGCGCGGGTGCTGCCAATGGGTCATGCCCGGCACCAGGATGCGCTCGAAATCCGCGAAGATGTCCGCCATGGGCTCGGCCTCTTCCGGCGCGGAGCGTGGCAGTTGGGCTGCGATCTCCCCCGGCTTGGTGCCGGCCCGCACCGGCCGATCCCGGAGGCCGCTGCGATAGTCCGCCGCCCAGTTCGCGGCCACCAGCGCCCAGTGGCGGAACGCCTCCCCCTTCATTTCATTGTCCTTGTCGTTCGTGCCCCGGCCGGGACATAGCCGACTTCAGCCCTGCTGGAAAACCGGCGCCACGCCGCAGTCCGGTGCCCGTCCTCGTGATCACGGGCAGGCCCGAAGCCGTGATAGAGTGTCACATCAAGGGCCTGTCACGCCGGCCCACATGGTTCCAGAGCACGCGCCGATCAGCTTGCAGCGCAAGCCGATCGGATAACGCGTTCGCTTTGCTAAATTGAGAGCGCGATCCGAGCAAATGGGTTCAATTTGTTCGGATCGCGCTCTAGAACGGCCGGCAGCTTTGCGCACCGGGCCGAGGGCCATCGCGCACCACAACATATAAGAGGCAAGAGAGGACATGCCCCAGTACCGCTCCCGCACCTCCACCCACGGTCGCAACATGGCCGGCGCCCGCGGCCTTTGGCGCGCCACCGGCATGAAGGACGGGGATTTCGGCAAGCCCATCATCGCCGTGGTGAATTCGTTCACCCAGTTCGTGCCGGGTCACGTGCACCTCAAGGACCTCGGCCAACTGGTGGCGCGGGAAATCGAGAAGGCCGGCGGCGTCGCCAAGGAATTCAACACCATCGCGGTGGATGACGGCATCGCCATGGGCCATGACGGCATGCTCTATTCCCTGCCGTCCCGCGAGATCATCGCCGACAGCGTGGAATATATGGTCAACGCGCACTGCGCCGACGCCATGGTGTGCATCTCCAATTGCGACAAGATCACCCCCGGCATGCTGATGGCCGCCATGCGCCTCAACATCCCGGCGGTGTTCGTCTCCGGCGGGCCCATGGAGGCCGGCAAGGTGCTGCTCTCCACCGGCGAGAAGAAGGTGGACCTCATCGACGCCATGATCGCGGCGGCCGACGACAAGGTCACCGACGCCGACGTGCAGGTGATGGAACGCTCCGCCTGCCCCACCTGCGGCTCGTGCTCCGGCATGTTCACCGCCAATTCCATGAACTGCCTCACCGAGGCGCTGGGCCTGGCGCTGCCCGGCAATGGCTCGACGCTGGCCACCCACGCCGACCGCGAGCGCCTGTTCGTGGAGGCCGGCCACCTCATCGTCGACCTCGCCCGCCGCTATTACGAGCAGGACGATGCGAGCGTGCTGCCGCGCTCGGTGGCCTCGTTCAAGGCGTTCGAGAACGCCATGACGCTGGACATCTCCATGGGCGGCTCCACCAACACGGTGCTGCACCTTCTGGCCGCCGCCAACGAGGGCGAGGTGCCCTTCACCATGGCCGACATCGACCGCCTCTCGCGCGGGGTGCCGGTGCTGTGCAAGGTGGCGCCGGCGGTGGCCAACATCCACATGGAGGACGTGCACCGCGCCGGCGGCATCATGGCCATCCTCGGCGAGTTGGACCGCGCCGGCCTGATCCACACCGATCTGCCCACGGTCCACGCCGCCACCATGGCCGACGCGCTGGACCGCTGGGACGTGAAGCGCACCAAGAGCGAGAGCGTCGCCACCTTCTTCCGCGCCGCGCCGGGCGGGGTGCCGACCCAGGTGGCGTTCAGCCAGTCGCGCCGCTGGGACGACCTCGACCTCGACCGCGAGACCGGCGTCATCCGCGACGTGGCCCACGCCTATTCCAAGGATGGCGGCCTCGCGGTGCTCTACGGTAACATCGCGCTGGACGGCTGCATCGTGAAGACGGCGGGGGTGGACGCCTCCAACCTCACCTTCACCGGCAAGGCCCGCATCTTCGAGAGCCAGGACGCGGCGGTGGAAGCCATCCTCTCCACCGGGCGCATCGTCGCCGGCGACGTGGTGCTGATCCGCTACGAGGGGCCGCGCGGCGGGCCGGGCATGCAGGAGATGCTGTACCCGACCTCGTATCTGAAATCGAAGGGGCTTGGCAAAGCCTGCGCCCTGGTCACCGACGGGCGGTTCTCCGGCGGCTCCTCGGGCCTGTCCATCGGCCATGTCTCGCCGGAAGCGGCGGAAGGCGGGGCCATCGGGCTGGTGGAGGAAGGCGACACCATCGAGATCGACATCCCGAACCGCATCATCCGGGTGGCGGTGTCCGACGAGGTGCTGGCCGAGCGCCGCGCGGTCATGGAAGCCAAGGGCGACGCCGCCTGGAAGCCGGAAAGCCGCAAGCGCGTGGTCTCGCAGGCGCTGCAGGCCTATGCGGCGCTCACCACCTCCGCCGCCCGCGGCGCGGTGCGCGACGTCAGCCGCCTGCGGCGCTGATCAGGCCCGGAATCTGCCAAAAGGAAAGGGGCGCCGAGGCGCCCCTTTTTATGTGCTGCAGGAGATTCGGGTCAGCGGATGCAAATCAACGCGTACACGTCAGCTGCCCGTTGAAATTCGCGATATCCCGCGCGCCCCAGCAGTTGCGCAAGTTCACCGACGAGTTCACGAACAGGTTGCCGCCCACGCGGCACTGGGCCCGCAGCACATTGTCCGGGCCCACGAAGGCATTGCGGCAGGTGCGCTGGTAGGAGCCGGGAGGCGCCGGCATGGGACCGGGGGGCGGCGGCATGGGCCGGCCGCGGACGCACCACAGCTGGCCGTCCTGGTTGGAAATGTCACCCCGGCAGCTCGGGAAATCGTTGAGCCGGGCCTGTACCCAATTGCCGCGGCGGGTGGCGCAGAGGGCGGTGAGGTCGCGCCCGCGACGTACCTGCACGTTGTTGCAGCTGTTGAGGTAGCTGCCGCCCGGCACCGGCTGGGCCACGGCCTCGCCGGCCGAGACCAGCCAGCCCAGCGCCAGGAGCAGGCCGAACAGGCCCGCGACGACGACATTTCGCTTCATGATTCCCCCCTGTGGAAAGGCGCGCCCTTCTATCACGGCGAATCAGGAGACGCACAGCCATCGTGCCCGGCCCGGCAACCGGTTCCCGCACGGCCATCGACAGGGGCGCCCCGCTTCGCTAAAAGCCGTGGCGATCCAGAAAGATAAAGACGCACAATGACCATTCGCCTGCATCGCGGCGACCTGCCCGCGGACTTCGTCGCCGCGCCCGTGGTGGCGATCGACACCGAGACCATGGGGCTCAACCCCTTCCGCGACCGGCTGTGCCTGGTCCAGCTCTCCAACGGCGACGGCAGCGCCGACCTGGTGCAGATCCCGCAGGGCGCCGACGCCAAGAGCGCGCCGAACCTCACGCGCCTTCTGGCCGACCCCGCCATCACCAAGCTGTTTCATTTCGGCCGGTTCGACATCGCGGTGCTCCAGCACACCTTCCATGTGATGCCGCAGCCGGTGTGGTGCACCAAGATCGCCTCGCGGCTGGTGCGCACCTACACCGACCGCCACGGGCTGAAGGACTTGCTGCGCGAGACCATCAATGTGGACATCTCCAAGCAGCAGCAAAGCTCGGACTGGGGCGCGGCGGATCTCTCCGACGCCCAGCTCGCCTATGCCGCCTCCGACGTGCTGCACCTGCACGCGGTGAAGGCGAAGCTGGAGGAAATGCTGGCGCGGGAGAACCGCACCGGGCTCGCCGCCGCCTGCTTCGCCTTCCTGCCGGCGCGGGCGGCCCTCGACCTCTCGGGCTGGGCGGAAGACGATATCTTCGCGCACTCCTGAGCCGGCAATCATTCAGAAAATCAAACTACGGCAAGGGGTTCCGACCGGGCCTTGCACCGGCTCGGCATTTCGGACACTTTGGCGCGGTGCGTGGGGCGACGCGCCGGCCGGCCGTGTGGCTTGAGGCCAGGAGTGCCCCTGCCGGTCAGCTCGGATCGCGACCTGATCGGCAGAACGGTATCTCTGCAAAACATGACAGGCGTCCGCGGGATCGGCCCGCTGCCGGAACAGGGCCATGAACCGACACGTGTCGCCAGACGATCTCGACCGGCAAGGGACCGTGCCAGCGGCCGCGCCCGGCGACCCGCGCCTCGCCGCGCACCTTGATGCGCGCCTGGAAGCGTCCCCCACCTTCCGCGACTACACGGACGAGGAAGCCACCCCTGAGCAGCGCGCGAGCCCGGATTTTTCCAGCGCCCGTCGCCACAGCAAGCGCGTGCGCTGGATCAAGCGCCTGTTGCCGCTTTCCATCGTCGTCGCGGTGGTGGGCATCGGCGCGGTTTCGATCCTGTCGCGGCTGAAGCTCTCCATCGAGCTGCCGTTCGAGATCGGGCACCTCACCCTGTCGGGCTCGCGCCTCACCATGGAATTGCCCAAGCTCTCCGGCTTCACCGACGACAATCGCGGCTACCGCGTGACCGCCCGCACGGCCACCCAGGACCTGACCCATCCGGACCTCATCGACCTCACCGACATCGAGGCGCGGCTGGAGATGACCGACAAGGGTTGGGCCAAGGTCACCGCCAAGGTGGGCAGCTTCGACACCAAGAAGCAGTTCATCACCCTCGGCGACGGCGTTGATCTCGCCATGAACGGCGGCTACGGCGGCCGCCTCCACGACGCCGAGGTGGACGTGAAGGCCGGCACCATCGCCACCGAGAAACCGGTGGTGTTCACCTATCTGGACGGCAAGCTGGTGGCCGACCGCCTGCATGTGGGCGACCGCGGCACCCGCGCCCTGTTCCAGGGCAACGTGCAGCTGGATTTCCGCATGTCCAACCTGCCGGGCCAGAAGTCGGGCGAGGCGACCCCGCCCGCCGGTGCCCTCTCCAGGACCCCGAACGACGCGGTGGGATCGGTTCCCACCACCCAGCCCACTCCCCTTCCCCCGCGACGCCCGGTGTCCAACCCATGATCCGCCAGCCCCAGGACAAGGACAAGGACAAGGACCGATCCGGCCTCGCCTTCCGCGCCCGAATCGCGCTCGTCCGGATCGCGGCAGCAACGATGCTCGGAACGGCGCCCGGCGCCGCCCTCGTGAGTCTCGCGGCGACCGGCACCGTCCTCTTGAGTCTCGCGGCGCCCAGCGCCGCCTGGGCACAGACCTCCAACGTGCCCAACGCGCTGCAGGGGTTCGCCAAGAACCGCGACCAGCCGGTGCGCATCAACGCGGATTCCCTTGAGGTGCGCGACAAGGACAAGGTCGCGGTCTTCTCCGGCAACGTGCTGGTGACCCAGGGCGACACCACGCTGCGCTCCAGGGACCTCATGGTCTATTATGAGGGCTCCGTCGCCCAGCAGGCCGGCGGACAGCCCGCAGGCGAGCAGGCTTCCGGCGTCGATCCGTCCCAGAAGGGCCAGATCCGCAAGCTGGAAGCGGTGGGCGGCGTGGTGGTGAAGACCAAGGAGCAGACCGCCACCGGCGACAGCGGCGTGTTCGAGATGAAGACCAACACGGTCACCCTGTTGGGCAAGCCGGTGGTCCTCACCCAGGGTCCCAACGTGATCCGCGGCCAGAAGCTGGTGGTGGATCTCGTCTCCGGCGTGTCCAAGTTCGAGGGCGGGCGGGTGGAAAGCCTCATCGTCCCCGGCAGCCTGAAGCAGGACACCCTGCCCAAGCCGGAACAGGGCGGACAGGCCCCCCGCCGCTGATGAAAGCGAACGCGCGCTCCGGTTGAAAACCGCCCGTCGTCAGTCGCCGGGATCGCCGCCCAGCGCGACGCAATTTGCTTAATTATTGTTTTTAATCAAGCTGCTATGCGAGGTGCGACACGCCACGCACGGCCGCGCGCAGGAGCAACGCGGCCGTGCGGCCCATATTTTGCATGGAAACGTTGCATCCCCGGTGAGGACGTTCTAAACCTTCCAATCCGGGGGCCGGGGGTGCGGAGGTCGCGTTGAACGTCCTGTCCATGTTCGGCAAGTCTAAAACCAGGTCGAAGACCAGGTCCGGCGGCACCGACCGCCAAAGCGAAAGTAACGCGCCGCGAGACGTGCGCGAGTGGGAAGAGGACGACCCGCGCAACGCCGACGCCTATGATGACGGCGGCTGGGACGCCCCCCGCTACGCTGCGCTTGATGGCCGCGGTGACGGCCGCGATGCCCTGCCCTTTGATTCCACCAGCGCCCTGGCGGCCTTCGGCATTGCCAAGTCCTATGGCGGCCGGCAGGTGGTGCGCGATGTGAGCCTCAACGTCCGCCGCGGCGAGGCGGTGGGCCTGCTCGGCCCCAACGGCGCCGGCAAGACCACCTGCTTCTACATGGTCACCGGGCTGGTGAAGGCCGATCGCGGCCGCATCGAGCTGGACGGCCACGACATCACCCCCATGCCCATGTACCGCCGCGCCCGGCTCGGCGTCGGCTACCTGCCGCAGGAGGCCTCCATCTTCCGGGGCCTCTCGGTGGAAGACAACATCATGGGCGTGCTGGAGGTGACCGAGCCCAACCGCGCCCGCCGCCGGGAGGAGACCGAAGCCCTCCTCGAGGAATTCAAGATCACCCATGTGCGCAAGTCGCCCTCCATCGCGCTTTCGGGCGGCGAGCGGCGGCGGCTGGAGATCGCCCGCGCGCTGGCGAGCCAGCCCTCCTTCATGCTGCTGGACGAGCCGTTCGCCGGCATCGACCCCATCGCCGTGGGCGATATCCAGGCGCTGGTGCGCCACCTCACCTCCCGCGGCATCGGCGTGCTCATCACCGACCACAATGTGCGCGAGACCCTGGGGCTGATCGACCGCGCCTACATCATCCATTCCGGCTCGGTGCTGATGGAGGGCGACCCCGAATCCATCGTCTCCAGCCCCGAGGTGCGGCGGCTCTATCTCGGCGAGGAGTTCCGGCTATGAGCACGGCCTCGCCCAAAACGTCCCTCGCCCGCCCCGTTCCCTGCCGGCGGAGGTTGCCGCCATGGTGTTGAGCCCCAAGCTGGAATTCCGCCAGAGCCAGTCCCTGGTGATGACGCCGCAGCTGATGCAGGCCATCAAGCTGCTGCAGCTCTCCAACATGGAGCTGGTCGCCTACGTGGAGGCGGAGCTGGAGCGCAATCCGCTGCTGGAGCGCATCACCGAGGGCGATGGCGCGGCCGATGCCGCCAGCGGCGAGACCCCGTCCGAGACCGCCCAGCGGGACGAAGCCCCCGCCCCCGAGCCCGAGGCCGCCGTTTCCGGCGACTGGATGGAAGGCAACATGGAGCCCAGCCGGGCGGCCATGGAAACCCGCCTCGATACCGATCTCGGCAACGTCTTCCCGGACGACGCCCCCGCCGACCGCGGCGCCTCCGGCGGCGGCTCCACCGGCCAGAGCCCCTCCACCGGCGAATGGGGCGGCGGCGAGCGCGGCGAGGACTACAATCCGGAAGCCTTCCTCACCGCCGAGATGACGCTGGCCGACCACCTGGAAGCGCAGCTTGCGGTGGCGGTGAGCGATCCGGCGCGGCGGCTCATCGGCGTCAACGTCATCGGCCTCATCGACGAGACCGGCTATTTCACCGGCGACCTCGACCAGCTGGCCGAACAGCTCGGCGTGTCGCGCGCCGATGTGGAGGCCATGCTGAAGCTGGTCCAGACCTTCGAGCCGTCGGGCGTGGGCGCGCGGAACCTCGCCGAATGCCTCGCCATCCAGCTCCGGGAGCGCGACCGCTTCGACCCCGCCATGCAGGCGCTGGTGGCCAACCTGGAACTGCTGGCCCGGCACGACCGCAATGCGCTCAAGCGCGTCTGCGCCGTGGACAACGAGGACCTGGCGGACATGATCGGCGAGATCCGCCGGCTTGATCCCAAGCCCGGCCTCGCCTTCGGCACCGGCGTGGTGCATCCGCTGGTGCCGGATGTCTATGTGCGGGCGGGCAAGGACGGCGTCTGGCTGGTGGAGCTGAATTCCGAGACCCTGCCGCGGGTGCTGGTGAACCAGACCTATCACGCCACCGTGGCCAAGGTGGCGCGCTCGGCCGAGGACAAGAGCTTCCTCGCCGAATGCCTGCAGAGCGCCAGCTGGCTGACGCGCTCCCTCGACCAGCGGGCACGCACCATCCTGAAGGTGGCGAGCGAGATCGTGCGCCAGCAGGACGCCTTCCTGCTGCACGGCGTGCGCTATCTGCGGCCGTTGAACCTGCGCACGGTTGCGGATGCCATCGGCATGCACGAATCCACCGTGTCGCGGGTGACCTCCAACAAATACATCTCCACCCCGCGCGGGGTGGTGGAGATGAAATTCTTCTTCTCCTCCGCCATTTCCGCCTCGGGCGGCGGCGAGGCCCATTCGGCCGAGGCGGTGCGCCACCGCATCAAGCTGCTGATCGAAGCAGAGAGCGCGGACGACGTGCTCTCCGACGACACATTGGTGCAGAAGCTGAAGGAAGCCGGCATCGACATCGCCCGGCGCACCGTGGCCAAGTATCGGGAGGGCATGAACATCCCGTCCTCGGTCCAGCGCCGCCGCGAGAAGATCGCCCTGCGCAGCGAGGCCAGCTGAAAGGACGCCAGGGGGTCCGCAGACCCCCTGGCGAAAAGGGGTCCGCAGACCCCCCGGCGAAACCGGGAGACATCCCGGTCCGACCCTCACCCCTTGGGGAGGAGAGCGCACACCCCCCCGTCGAGAGGCTTCAGGCGAGGCTGAGCTTCACGTCGATATTGTTGCGGGTGGCGTTGGAATAGGGGCACACCTGATGCGCCTTGGCGATCAGCTCCTCGCCCGCCGCGCGGTCGACGCCCGGCAAGGACACCTCAAGCGCGATCTCCAGGCCGAAGCCGCCTTCCGAGCGCGGGCCGATGCCCACGGTGGAGGTGACGGTGGCGTCCGCCGGCACCTTGGCGCTGCCGCCCTGGGAGGCCACGAACTTCATGGCGCCAAGGAAGCAGGCCGCGTAGCCAGTGGCGAACAGCTGCTCGGGATTGACCCCGGGACCGCCGGCGCCGCCCAGCTCCTTGGGGGTGGCAAGCGTCACGTCCACCGCCCCGTCGAGGGTGGCAGAATGGCCGTCGCGGCCGCCGGTGGCGCGGGCGGAGGTGCTGTAGAGAACATTCACGGGCATGGGACTGCTCCTTCTGAGAGGTCGTGCCGATATTTAGTCGACACGATTAATTCGTGTACGATATTTATAGCCATGCCGAACCGGAGCGTCAAGCGGTTGCGATTATATCGTGCACGAATTATATTCTGACCAAAGACCTAAGGTCACTGCCATGCCCCACGACACCGCCAACAGAACCGCCAAGCCAACCGTGAATCCGCCCCCGGACAACGTGCCCGGCCCCGCGCTGGTGCCGGTGGACGACCTGCTGTGCTTTTCCGTCTATGCGGCAAGCCACGCCTTCACCCGCGTGTACAAGCCGCTGCTGGACGCCATCGGCCTGACCTATCCGCAATATCTGGTCATGGTCGCGCTCTGGGAGAAGGACGACCAGACGGTGGGCGGCATCGGCGAGAAACTGGCCCTGGAATCCAGCACCCTGACCCCGCTGCTGAAGCGATTGGAAGCCCTCGGCCTCGTCTCCCGCAGCCGTGACCCGGCGGACGAACGGGTGGTGCGGGTGCGCCTGACGGATCAGGGTCAAGCGCTGCGGGCGCAGGCGCGGAAGATCCCCGAATGCATCCTGGCCGCCACCGGCCTTGATCTGGCCGACGCGGTGCGGCTTCAGAAGGACGTCACCGCCCTGCGCGATGCCCTGTTGAAGGCGGCCCCCCGCAAGCCTTGAAAACACCCGGCCTGCCCATTCGCCCGATGAGGCTTCAACCGGCTTTCGGTATACGGTAGACCAGAGGCTAGGAAGCTCACCCGAACGCGATTCACCGCACCGGCAGGATCAACCGGTGCGGCTCCGTCTCCAGGGCCTGGTCATGCTCGATTCCAATCTCGTTGGACATATCGCCTTTACCCCCACCCCGCCGGTGCTGCCGCCGCTGCCGGCCGGCCGGCACGATCTGGGCATCGCATCCGACCGCGACGCCGTGCTGGTGGTGCCGGAGGGGATGGCATCCGGCGCGCCGGTGCCGCTGATGGTGCTGTTCCACGGCGGCGGCGGCAGCGCCGACAAGATCCTGCCTATGATGGAGGCCCACGCGGCGCGCCATGGCTTCCTGCTGCTGGTGCCGCAATCGGCCTTCCCCACCTGGGACATCGTCATCGCCGGCAACGGGCCGGATCGCGAGCGCGTCGAGGCGGCGCTCGCCGCCGTGGCCGCGCGCTTTGCCGTCGATCCCGGACGCATCGCCTTTGCCGGCCACTCCGACGGCGGCAGCTATGCCCTGTCCCTTGGCCTCACCAACGGGCATTTCGTGACCCACGTCATCGCCTCGTCGGCCGGCTTCATGTCGGTGCACCGGCAGCAGGGCGCGCCGCGCGTCTTCATCTCCCACGGGGTCCATGACGAGCAGATCCCCATCGCGCGCAGCGCGCGGGTCCACGCCGCCTTGCTCAAGGACGCCGGCTACGACGTGACCACCATGGAATACAACGGCCCCCACGCCTGGCAGCCGCCGGTGGTGGCGCTGGCGGTGGATTTCTTCCTGTCGCCGGGCCGCGACGCGAAACCACCGGGAAACCCCGCGCTGGACAAGGCCGGCGGCGAGTGATGAGTTGGCTTCAATGAAAACAAGAGAACGGGCAGGCTTCTGAGCGGGCCGCCGGACGGGAGACATGCTTCGGGCCTCGGTCGTCATCTTCGCAGCGCTGGCCTATATCGGCTTCCTGTTCGCCATCGCGAGCTATGGCGACCGGCTGCGGCCGAAGGCGGCGCGGCGCGCCCCGCGGCCCATGATCTATTCCCTGTCGCTGGCGGTCTATTGCACCTCCTGGACCTTCTTCGGCTCGGTGGGCCTCGCCACCACCCAGGGCTTTGACTTCCTCTCCATCTATGTCGGCCCCATCATCCTGATGACCGTGGGCGCCCCCGTCTTCATGCGGGTGGTGCGGCTGGCCAAAGCCAACAACATCACCTCCATCGCCGACTTCATCGCCGCCCGCTACGGCAAGAACCAGGGCATCGCGGCGCTGGTGGCGCTGGTCGCCATCGTCGGCGCCATTCCCTACATCTCGCTGCAGCTGAAGGCGGTTTCGGCCTCCCTCGTGGCCATGCTCGGCCATTTCGCCGGGGAGCACGGGCGCGGCACCGTGGTCGGCGACCTCGCCCTGTTCGTGGCCTGCGCCATGGCCGCCTTCGCCATCCTGTTCGGCACCCGCCACACCGACGCCACCGAGCACCAGGACGGCCTGATGCTCGCCATCGCCACCGAATCCCTGGTCAAGCTCGCGGCCTTCCTCGCCGTGGGCATCGTGGTCACCTTCCTGATCTTCGATGGGCCGGCGCAGCTGTGGTACGCGGCGCGCGAAGCCAGCGTCACCGCGCCGTTCGAGCACGGCTTCCCGCTCGGCAACTGGCTGACCATGATGGTGCTCTCCGGCGGCGCCTTCATGCTGCTGCCGCGCCAGTTCCACGTGGCGGTGGTGGAGAACAAGGGCGAGGACGAGATCCGCCGGGCGCGCTGGCTGTTCCCGCTCTACCTGGTGCTCATCAACCTGTTCGTGGTGCCCCTGGCCCTCGCCGGCATGACCCTGTTCCCGCTCCAGATGGTGGACAGCGACGTCTATGTGGTGGCGGTGCCGCTGGCCGCCGGCTTCGACGCCATCGCCCTGCTCGCCTTCGTGGGCGGGCTTTCGGCGGCCACCGCCATGGTGATCGTGGAATCGGTGGCCATCGCCATCATGGTCTCCAACGACCTGGTGATGCCCCTGCTGCTGCGCCACCGCGCCGCCAAGGCGGACGGCGGCCCGCCCGACGACATGACCAGCCTGCTGCTGTTGGTGCGGCGGGTGGCCATCTTCGTCATCGTGCTGGCCGCCTATCTCTACCACCGCATCACCGGCGACGCGCAGCTGGCCCAGATCGGCCTCCTGTCCTTTGCCGCCATCGCCCAGGTGGGCCCGGCCTTTGCCGCCGGCATCCTGTGGCAGCGGGCGACCGCCACCGGCGCCATCGCCGCCATCCTCAGCGGCAGCGCGCTGTGGATCTATACGCTGCTGCTGCCGAGCCTCGCCGAGGCCGGCCTGATCTCCTCGGCCATCGTGCAGAACGGGCCGTTCGGGCTGTGGCTGCTGAAGCCCACCGCGCTGCTCGGCCTCTCCGCCAGCCCGCTGGCCCACGGGGTGGCCTGGAGCCTCGGCATCAACACGCTGGTGCTGGTGGTGGTGTCCTTCCTCACCCAGCCGAGCCAGATCGAGCGGGTGCAGGCGCGCCTGTTCGCCGGCGGCGGCGACCGCGGGCAGATGCGCCCGGCCTTCCTGCGCTGGCGCTCATCGGTGACGCTGGGTGAGGTGATGGCGACGGTGGAGCGCTATCTGGGCACCGAGCGGGCCCGCGCCGCCTTCGAGAATTACGCCCGCCAGCACGGCTTCATCCTCGATTCCCACCGGGAGGCGGACGCCGGCATGGTGCGCTATGCCGAGCACCTGCTGGCCTCGGCGGTGGGCGCGGCGTCCTCGCGCATCGTGCTCTCGCTGCTGCTGCGCAAGCGCACCGTGTCCACCAAGGCGGCCCTGAAACTGCTCGACGACGCCTCCGCCGCCATCCAGTACAATCGCGAGCTGCTGCAGAGCGCCATCGACCATGTGCGCCAGGGCATCGCCGTGTTCGACCGCGACCTGCGGCTGGTATGCTGGAACCGCCAATTCGGCCAGATGCTGGACCTGCCCGCGGAATGCTACGCCGTCGGCGTACTGCTCACCGACATTCTGGCTTCCGCCCCCGCCGACGACGAAGTTAAGGGTGTGGGCGCGCGCATCGCCCGCTATGCCCATCCCTGCCCCGACTTCTCCGAGCGCCTGCACCAGCGCGGCGCGGTGATCGAGGCCCGCTCCGACGCCATGCCCGACGGCGGCATCGCCGTCACCTTTACCGACATTACCGCGAGCGTGGAGGCCGCCCTGGCCCTGGAGCGGGCCAACGAGACCCTCGAGCGCCGCGTGCGCGAGCGCACCGAGGAACTGGAACGCCTCAACCAGGCGCTGGAGAAGGCCAAGGGCGAGGCCGAGGAGGCCAACGTCTCCAAGACGCGCTTCCTCGCCGCCGCCAGCCACGACATCCTCCAGCCGCTCAACGCCGCCCGGCTCTACGTGACCGCCATGGTGGAGCGCGCCAAGGGGCAGGAGGAGGAGCGGCTCGCCGGCAACGTGGACGCCTCGCTGGAATCGGTGGAGGAGATCCTCTCCGCCCTGCTCGACATCTCCCGCCTCGACTCGGGCGTGATGCGGCCGGAAATCGCGCCTTTCCGCATCGCCGACGTGCTGAAGCCGCTGGAGATGGAGTTCGCCCCGCTGGCGCGGGAGAAGAACCTCGACCTCACCTTCGTGCCGTGCTCGCTCGCCGTGCGATCGGACCGGCGGCTGCTGCGACGCCTGTTGCAGAACTTCATTTCCAACGCGGTGAAATACACCCCCCACGGGCGCGTGCTGGTGGGCTGCCGCCGCCATGCCGGCCGGTTGCGCGTGGAGGTGCACGACACCGGGGTCGGCATCCCGCGCTCCAAGCACAAGGTGGTGTTCCAGGAGTTCCAGCGGCTCGACCAGGGCGCGAAGGTGGCGCGCGGCCTCGGCCTCGGCCTGTCCATCGTCGAGCGCATCGCCCGCGTGCTGGAGCACAAGGTGCAGGTGACCTCCCAGCCCAACAAGGGCTCCACCTTCAGCGTGGACCTGCCCATCGCCGTGTCCATGCCCGAGGAGCCCCAGGCGACCCCCGCGCCCGCCCGCCGCGGCGCCCAGCTGGACGGCCTCACCATCCTCGCCATCGACAATGAGCCGGCCATCCTCGAAGGCATGGAACTGCTGCTCACCGGCTGGGGCTGCGAGGTCATCACCGCATCGAGCGCCGCCGGCGCCCTGGAGGCGGTGCGGCTGACGCGCAAGACGCCGGATGTGGCCTTGGTGGACTATCACCTCGACGACGGCCACGGCATCGACGCCGTCATGTCGCTGAGGTGGAAACTGGGGAAACTGCCGGCCGTGCTCATCACCGCCGACCGCACCAAGAAAGTGCGCGACGCGGCCCGCGCGGCCGACATGGAAATCCTCAACAAGCCGTTGAAACCGGCGGCGCTGCGGGCCCTGCTCGCCCACTGGCGGCTGGCCCGCTCGGCCGCCGAATAGGCCCTTTCGCGCCCTCCGCGCGCGGCCATTTTGCAACAGGCCCGAACCGTCCGGGTTAAGCCCCCGTTCATCCGCATGAACGCCCAATAAACGCCGCCTTCAGCCAGCGTTATGTGGCCGTGCCATAGAAGCACGCCCTCGGGGCATGGAAATGTTACTATTCTGTTAAAGTTTGTAACTGATCCATGCTGACTTGAACGCGCGATATACTTTTGGAGCGTGGCTATGACGATCACGATTAACGTCCCCGTCTTCCCGCTGCGGAAAGAAATTGCCGCTCGCAAGCGGCGCATGGGTCTTTCCCTCGGCCTGCTGGGTCGTGGCGCCAAAGGCGGCACCAAGGGGACGGGCGCCGGGCCGGACGCGCGCTATACCGCCGACGGGCTGGAATTCGACGTGAGCGGCATCGGCAAGCCCGGACGGCGCGGCGAGGGCTGAGGGGGAATGATACGCGTGGATGGCCGGGACGCGCCCGGCCATGACGCAGTGATCCAGGGAAGCCAGGGAAGCCAGTGAAGCCGCCCACATTCTCCCGGGCGAGCGGGATCCGGTTATCGACCCTTCGTCCATCTCCCCGTCATTTCCCCATCCTTGCGTGCCTTCACTGTCGCATTGGGCCGCGGCTCTGATATATGCGCGTCACATAATCGAGCCACCGAGGCCCCCATGGCGAACGTCACTGCTTTTCCGGACAAGGCCACCATCGCCGAGCAGACCGCGCGGATGCTGCTGGAGGTGGAGGCGGTGCGCTTTTCCTCCGGCGAGCCGTTCATCTTCACCTCCGGCTGGGCGAGCCCGGTCTATATCGACTGCCGGCGGCTCATCTCCTTCCCCCGGGTGCGCCAGACGCTGGTGGATTTCGGCATCTCCACCATCTTCCGCGAGATCGGCTACGAGCAGTTCGACACCGTGGCCGGCGGCGAGACGGCGGGCATCCCGTTCGCCGCCTGGGTGGCGGACCGGCTGATGCTGCCCATGCAGTATGTGCGCAAGAAGCCCAAGGGCTTCGGCCGCAACGCCCAGATCGAGGGGCACCTGGCCCCCGGCCAGCGGGTGCTGCTGGTGGAGGACCTCACCACCGACGGCAAGAGCAAGGTGACCTTCGTCAACGCCCTGCGCGAGGCCGGCGCCGAGTGCTCCCACTGCTTCGTGTTCTTCTATTACGACATCTTCGCCGAGGCCGCGGGCATCTTCGATCAGGCCGGGCTCAGCCTGCACCGCCTCGCCACCTGGTGGGACGTGCTGGCGGCGGTGAAGACCATGAACCGGTTTGAATCCGCCCAGATCGCCGAGATCGAATCCTTCCTCCACGATCCGCACTCCTGGTCGAAGGCCCACGGCGGCACCGCCGTCACCGGCGAGTGACGCATTAAATGGACCTCTACGGCGTCCTCAGGCCCCTGTTCCGGTTCATGACGCCGGAGCAGGCGCACCACCTGTCCATCCGCGCGCTGAAGAGCGGCCTCGTGCCGGACCTGTCGGGAGGACCCGACGATCCGGTGCTGGCGACGCGGGTGTGGGGGCTCGATTTCCCCAATCCCGTGGGCCTCGCGGCCGGCTTCGACAAGCATTGCGAAGTGGCGGACGCGTTGTTCAAGCTCGGCTTCGGCTTTGTGGAGGCGGGCACGGTGACGCCGCGCCCGCAGCCCGGCAATCCCCTGCCCCGCCTGTTCCGGCTCGACGAGGACGAGGCGGTCATCAACCGCTTCGGCTTCAACAGCGAGGGTCTCGCCCCCTTCATCTTCCGCCTGGGCCAGCGCCGGGCGGGGGGCAAGCGCGGCATCGTCGGGGCCAATGTGGGGAAGAACAAGGAGAGCGAGGACGCGGTGGAGGATTACGCCGCCGGCGTCTCGGCCACCTGCCGCCTCGCCGACTACCTCGTGTGCAACATCTCCTCGCCCAACACGCCGGGCCTGCGGGCGCTCCAGGCCCGGGCCGAGATGGAGACCCTGCTCGCCCACGTCATCGGCGTGCGCAACGCCTCCATGCCCGATCCCGCCGCGCGCACTCCCCTTTTGGTGAAGGTGGCGCCCGACCTCGACGACGCGGCCCTCGCCGACGTGGCGGAGGCGGCCCTCGCCGCCGGGGTGGACGGCATCATCATGGGCAACACCACTTTGTCGCGCCCGCCCAGCCTGCAAAGCCGGTTCAAGGACGAGACCGGCGGCCTCTCCGGCAAGCCGCTCAAGGCCCTGTCGACCGAGCGGCTCGGCGCGCTCTACCGCCTCTTGGGGGGCCGGCTGCCCCTCATCGGCGTGGGCGGCATCAGTTCCGGGGCGGACGCCTATGCCAAGGTCCGCGCCGGGGCGAGCCTGGTGCAGGTCTATTCCGCCCTGGTGTTCCACGGCCCCGGCCTGGTGGGCCGGATCAAGACGGATCTGGCCGCCCGCCTGAAGGCGGACGGCTTCGCCTCCATCGCCGACGCGGTGGGCGTGGACGTGCGCTGAGGTCCCCGGCGGCTTTTGGGGCGGGCGTCTCAGGCCGCGCGTTTGGCGAGCAGGTCGCGGATCTCGGAAAGCAGCACCTCGGAGCGGGTCGGCGCCGGCTTGTTCTCCTCCGCCCGGCGCAGGGTGTTGATGGTCCGCACCACCAGGAACATCACCGCCGCCACAATCAGGAAGTTGATGGCGATGGTGATGAATGAACCATACGCTATTACCGCCCCCTGCTTCTTGGCGTCCACCAGGTTGTCGGCCGTGACCGCGGACGACAAGGCAATGAAGTGGTTGGAGAAATCGAGGCCGCCGGTGACCGCGCCGATGACCGGCATGAAGATATCGCCGACGAGGGAGGCCACGATGTTGCCGAAGGCGGCGCCGATGATCACGCCGATGGCGAGGTCCATCACATTGCCCTTGACCGCGAATTCCCTGAACTCCTTCAACACCGCCATGACCGTCTCCCGAGCGTTTGCGATCGCACCCTTGCGCCCAAATCTTGGCTCCGAAAGGCGCCAAGCAGGATGCAGGTGGGCAACGCACCCGGGGCGGGGCAGGTTCACGCCGACCGCCGGATTCCCCTTTGCACGCATGCGCAACCGCTGCCAGCCAGGCGGATCACGCGGTTGCGGCGCCGTTGGGCACGGCGTGACGCTTTCATGACTTTGAGTGCGCCCGTCCCTATGTTAGGGAGTGCCCGCCGCCGATGACGGGGGCGGGCCTTCCGGCTCTTTCGGCAACACCCCCACGGGGCCCCTCTCGGGTCAACCCCTTCCGGGCAGAATGGCGACACGCTTGAGAATGGCGGACCGGCAAACCAGCTTCGCATATGAAGATCTCCTCGCCTGCGGACGTGGCGAGCTGTTCGGCCCCGGGAACGCGCAATTGCCGCTGCCGCCCATGCTGATGTTCGACCGCATCGTCGAGATTTCCGAGACCGGCGGGGAACATGGCAAGGGCTTCATGCGCGCCGAGCTCGACGTGAACCCGGACCTGTGGTTCTTCAGCTGCCACTTCAAGGGCGATCCGGTGATGCCCGGCTGCCTCGGCCTCGATGCCATGTGGCAACTGGTCGGCTTCTATCTCGGCTGGCTGGGCTCCACCGGCCGCGGCCGGGCGCTGGGTCTCGGCGAACTCAAGTTTTCCGGCCAGGTCCTGCCGGGCGTGAAAAAGGTGGTCTACGGCATCGAGTTCAAGCGGGTGATGCGCTCCAAGCTGGTGCTCGGCATCGCCGACGGCTGGCTGTCGGCCGACGATGCCATCATCTATCGCGCGAAGGATCTGAAGGTGGGCCTGTTCCAGGCCGATGCGGCACCCGCCGCGGGACCTGTGGGCACCTGACAGGGCTTCGCCACGATCCGCGGCCATACTGCTGCTTTCCAATGGGGATTTGACATGCGGCGCGTCGTCGTCACCGGGATGGGCATCGTCTCGTCCATCGGCAACTCCACGCAAGAGGTGCTCGCCAGCCTGCGCGAGGCCAAGAGCGGCATCTCCTTTGCCGAGGACTACGCGAAAATCGGCTTCCGCTCCCAGGTCCACGGCGCACCGACGCTGAACGCCGAGGAGGTGGTGGACCGCCGCGCCATGCGCTTCCACGGCGGCGGCACCGCCTGGAACCACGTGGCCATGGACCAGGCCATCCGCGATTCAGGCCTTGAGCCGTCCGAGGTCTCCAACGAACGCACCGGCATCGTCATGGGCTCCGGCGGCCCGTCCACCCGCGCCATCGTGGACGCCGCCGACATCACCCGCGAGAAGGGCCCCAAGCGCGTCGGGCCGTTCGCCGTGCCCAAGGCGATGAGTTCCACCGCCTCCGCGACCCTGTCCACCTGGTTCAAGATCAAGGGCCTCAGCTATTCCATATCGGCGGCCTGCGCGACCACCAACATCTGCATCGGCAACGCCTACGAGCTGATCCAGTACGGCAAGCAGGACATTATCTTCGCCGGCGGCTGCGAGGACCTGCACTGGACCCTTTCGGTGCTGTTCGACGGCATGGGCGCCATGTCGTCCAATTTCAACGACCGGCCCCAGGTGGCGTCTCGCGCCTATGACAAGAACCGCGACGGCTTCGTCATCTCCGGCGGCGCCGGAGTGCTGGTGCTGGAAGAGCTGGAGCACGCCAAGGCACGCGGCGCCCGCATCTATGCGGAGATCGCCGGCTATGGCGCCACCTCCGACGGGGTGGACATGGTGGCGCCCTCGGGCGAGGGCGCGGAGCGGGCCATGAAGCTCGCGCTGTCCCAGATCAAGGCGCCCATCGACTACATCAACCCGCACGCCACCTCGACCCCCATCGGCGACCTGAAGGAGATCGAGGCGATCCGCGCCGTGTTCGGCAGCGCGTGCCCGCCCATCTCCGCCACCAAGTCGCTGACCGGCCATTCGCAGGGCGCGACCGGCGTGCACGAGGCGATCTATTCCATCCTGATGATGCAGAACGGCTTCATCTGCGAGAGCGCCAACATCGAGGAGATGGATCCGGCGTTCGCGGACATGCCCATCGTGCAGCAGCGCGTCGACAACGTGTCGCTCGGACATATCCTGTCCAACGGCTTCGGCTTCGGCGGGACCAACGCCTCGCTCGTCATCAAGCACGTGGATGCGTGAGCGTACGGCGGCCCTTCGTCAGGGTCGGTCATGAAAGGTGAAGGGCCGGCCCGTGGTGCTGGCCCGAACGGTCTGCTAGAGCACGCGCCGATCCGCTTGCGATGCGAGCTGATCGGATAACGCGTTCTCTATCTTTGAGTTAGAGGGCGATGCACCGCGCAAATTGATTTTATTTGCTCGGATCGCGCTCTGACGGCGTTTCAGGCGCGAGAGGGTGGGTGATGCAGGACCTGATGAAGGGCAAGCGTGGCTTGGTGATGGGGGTCGCGAACGACCATTCCATCGCCTGGGGCATCGCCAAGGCCTTGGCCGGCCA
Organism: Xanthobacter autotrophicus ATCC 700552; assembly: GCF_043194565.1. Classification (GTDB taxonomy): domain Bacteria; phylum Pseudomonadota; class Alphaproteobacteria; order Rhizobiales; family Xanthobacteraceae; genus Xanthobacter; species Xanthobacter autotrophicus_F. The sequence continues at coordinate 36,789 of NZ_JBAFVS010000011.1, forward strand.
GGGCGCCGAGATCGCCTTCACCTACCAGGGCGATTCCGTGGCCAAGCGGGTGAAGCCGCTGGCGGAGAGCCTCGGTTCCTCCATCCTGCTGCCGTGCGACGTGGAAGACCTCGCCAGCGTGGACGCCGTGTTCGCGGCGCTGAAGGAGCGCTGGGGCGCCATCGACTTCCTGGTGCATGCGGTGGCCTTCTCCGACAAGTCGGAGCTGAAGGGCCGCTATGCCGACACCAGCCGGGAGAACTTCTCCCGCACCATGGTCATCTCCTGCTTTTCCTTCACGGAGATCGCCAAGCGCGCCGCCGCGCTGATGCCCAACGGCGGGTCGCTCGTCACCCTGACCTATGGCGGCTCCACCCGCGTCATGCCCAATTACAACGTGATGGGCGTGGCCAAGGCGGCGCTGGAAGCCTCTGTGCGCTATCTGGCCGCCGATTACGGGCCGGCCGGCATCCGCGTGAACGCCATTTCGGCAGGTCCCGTGCGCACGCTCGCCGGGGCTGGCATCGCCGACGCCCGGCTGATGTTCAACTACCAGAAGCGTCACGCGCCCCTGCGCCGCACCGTCTCCATCGACGAAGTGGGCGGCTCGGCCCTCTATCTGCTGTCCGAGCTGTCGGGCGGCGTGACGGGGGAAATTCACTTCGTGGATTCCGGCTACAATATCATGTCCATGCCGCATCCCGACGTGCTGAAGCAGCAGGAAGACGCCGAGGCCAAGCTTGCCGCCGAGGCACCGGTGAAGGCTGCGGAGTAGCGGCAGTTTCGGCTGGCGCTCATGTTCCAGCCGAAACTGCCCCGCGCCGGGTGCACCCGCCACTTTACCTTACCCCAGGCTGCCTTACCCCGGGCTGCCTTACCCCAGGCTGCTACGTATGGCACCGAAGCCAATTTGGCCGGCTTGGGCATCCGGAACCCGTTGCCATCAGGTTGGCATCAGATCTGACCGGCGTGGCGGTCACGGGGGAGGGAATAGGACATGAACGCGCTGGTCGTCGCCATGTTGGTCTTCGCCTGCCTGTTCGGCGGCACCATCGCCGGCATGCGGGCATCGCGCCGGCTGCAGGAGCGGCACCTCTCCAAGGAAACCCAGGAGGCGGTGAAGCTCGGTGTCGGCATGGTCGCAGCCATGGCCTCGCTGATCCTTGGCCTCATGACGGCGTCGGTGAAGGGGAATTTCGATTCCACCAGCCGCGACGTGCAGCAATTCACCACCTATCTCATCACCCTTGACGTGGCGCTCCGGCACTATGGGCCGGATGCCGATCCGGCGCGCCTGGCCCTGCGCGCCTATACGGAGCACGCCCTGGCCGAGACCTGGCCCGATAAGGCCGCGGTGCGCGTCGCCAGCGATGAGTCCGAGGCGCGCCTTTCCCAGGTGGGGCGCCTGATCCGTGCCCTCGACCCGAAGACCTCGGACCAGGGCGATCTCAGGTCGGAGGCCATCGAGCGCTACAAGGCCCTGTCCGCCCTGCGCTGGGTGCTGATCGAGGAGAGCGCCACCCAGGTCCCCCCCATCTTCACCATCGTGCTGATCATCTGGCTCACCTTCATCTTCATGAGCTTCGGGCTGTTTGCGCCGGTCAATGCGGTGTCGATCTCGGTGTTTCTCCTGTGTGCCATGTCACTCGGCGGGGCGATCTTCCTGATCCTGGAGATGAGCACGCCCTTCGATGGCTCCATCATCGTACCGCCGGATGCCATGCAGAATGCCCTGCGGCATATGGTGAAATAAACCGGCGCCGGCCGCCGCGGGGCACAGCGTGCCCGGCCGCCGGGGGTGAGCGGATCAGCAACATCATTCAGCGGCATCATGGGGCGTTGCACGACACCCGCCCAGCGGCTAGAGCATAGCGCGTCCGGATCGCTCCGGCCGGGCATATCGCCCAACCCATTGAATTTGAGCCAACTTCCAATCGGCGGGGCAATCCGCTCCGGTCGGAGGGCGCTCCACAGGCACACGATCCCCACCCGCGGCGCAGGCCCCTGCGCGCCGCGGGTGGGGACAGAATGCGCGACCCGAACCGGTAGTGCCGGCCTTTGACGGGACAGGAGGCGGACATGAGCCGCAAGACGCTGTGGATTGCGGCGGCGAGCGTGCTCGTCGGCATCATCGTGCTCGGCCTCAAGACGCTGGCGTGGTGGGTGACGGGCTCGGTGGCGCTGCTGTCGGACGCGCTGGAGAGCATCATCAATGTGGCCGCCTCGTGCGCGGCGCTGATCGCGCTCCAGGTCTCCGCGCGGCCGGCCGACGACAACCACCAGTTCGGCCACCACAAGGCGGAATACATCTCGGCGGTGATCGAGGGGGTGCTGGTGGTGATCGCCGCCCTCACCATCATGCGCGAGGCCTATAACGGCTTCCTCAATCCGACCCTGCCCGACCAGCCGGTGAAGGGCATGCTCCTCAACGGTGCGGCAACCGTCATCAACGTGGTGTGGTACGCCGTCCTGATCCGCGTCGGCCGGGCCTATCGCTCGCCGGCCCTGATCGCCGACGCCAAGCATCTGCTTTCGGACGTGGTCACCTCCGGCGCCGTGCTCGCCGGCTTCGTGCTGGTGCCGGTCACCGGCTGGCCGCAGCTGGACCCCCTGCTGGCCGGCCTCGTCGCCCTCAACGTGCTGTGGACCGGCTGGGGCATGATGAAGGACTCCGTGGGCGGCCTGATGGACGCGGCGCCGCCGCCGGACGTGGTGGCGCGCATCAAGGAGCTGGTCTCCACCCACGCCGCCGGCGCCATCGAGGCCCATGACCTGCGCACCCGCCACGCCGGGCGCATCACCTTCGTGGAGTTCCACCTGGTGGTGCCGGGCACCATGACGGTGGCCGCCGCCCACGAGATCTGCGACCGCATCGAGAGCGCCTTCGAGCAGGACATGGATGACGCCGTCATCACCATCCATGTGGAGCCGGAAGAAGAAGCCAAGCACCGCGGCGTGGTGGTGCTTTAATCACTCCCACATCGCACTCCCGTTCACGCGCCCGTTCACGCCCCCTTGGGGCGGAAGGCGGCGCAGACCTGCGGGTCGGTCTCGATGCGCCCGGCGCCGATGAGGTCGAGGCAATAGGGAATGGCCGGGAACACCGCGGCAAGGCACACCGCGATGGAGGCCGGCTTGCCCGGCAGGTTCACGATGAGGGTCTTGCCGCGCACCCCCGCCTCCTGCCGCGACAGGATGGCCGTGGGCACCTCCTGGAGGCTGATGCGGCGCATCTGCTCGCCGAAGCCCGGAAGCGGCTTCTCGATCACCGCCGCCATGGCCTCGGGGGTTAGGTCGCGCGGGGCCGGGCCGGTGCCGCCGGTGGTGCAGATGAGGTCGAGGCCGGCGTGATCGCACATGTCGATCAGCGTATCCCGCACGCTCTCGAAGCCGTCCGGGATGACGCGATAGTCGGCGCTCCAGGGGCTGGTGATGGCATGCCGGAGCCACGCCTCGATGGCCGGACCCGAGAGATCCGCATAGCCGCCGGAGCTGGCGCGGTCCGAGATGGTGACGATGCCGATGCGGGCTGACGACATGGGAGCGATCCGGTTGGTCTAGAGCAATTTCAGCAACGCTGATCCGCGCGACTCCAGACGGTCCGCCTGTGCTGGCGCGGCGCCGGCACAAAAGCAAGCCTCTGTTCATTTACCCACCCCCTTTTTCCGCGTCCATCCGTGGCGCGGAGGCGCGCCGCGGTACCGCAGCGATTGAGGTTGCCTTTTGGGTCAAACCGTATTCATGTGAATATAGGTGAAGCGTGTTGTATTTTACGGATTCTTGCCGTGACGGTGCATCGGAGCATGTCGGATTTCCTCACCACCCGCGAGCTGGCGGCGCTGCTGCGCGTGAAGGAGCGCAAGGTTTACAACCTCGTAGCCACGGGCAGCCTTCCGGTGCGGCGGGTGACGGGCAAACTCCTGTTCCCGCGCAAGGAAATTGAAAGCTGGCTGGGCGGCACCGCCGAACCGCACAAGGCGGATGCAGCCCCCGCAACGGCGAGTGACCCCTCGCCATTGCCGCTCATTCTCGCCGGCGGGCATGATCCCCTGCTGGAATGGGCGCTGCGCGAATCGCGCTCCGGCATCGCCGCCTTCCTCGACGGGGCGCTCGACGGGCTCGACCGGGCCGCGCGGGGCGAATGCGTCGCCGTGGGCCTGCACGTGCCCGATCCGCACGGCTGGAACGTGGGCGCGGTGGAAGGCCGCTTCTGCCGCGACCCGTGGGTGCTGATCGAATGGGCGCGACGGGTGCGCGGCCTCATCTACCGGCCGGACATGGCCCGCCCGCCCAAGGGCCTGAAAGATATCCGCGGCCTGCGCTTCCAGGCGCGCCAGCCGGAAGCCGGCAGCGAGCTGGTGCTCGACCGGCTGTTGTCCGCCGAGAAGATGACCCGCGCCGACCTCAAGCTGGTGGACACCATCGAGCGGACCGAAACCGACCTGGCGCAGGCCATCGCCACCGGGCGGGCGGATGTGGGCCTCGGCATCGCGGCGGCGGCGCGCCTGCACAATCTGCGCTTTTTGCCGCTGCTGGAGGAGCGCTTCGACCTTCTGGTCTGGCGCAAGGCCTATTTCGATCCGCCGTTCCAGAAGCTTGTCGCCTTCTGCCACGCGCCGCTCTTCGAGGCGCGGGCCGCCGAACTCGGCGGCTACGACGTGTCCGGCTTCGGCACGGTCCACTACAATTGCTGCTGATGGGTCGGCCTCGGCCTATGACCGAGGCCGGGTAGGCTCCCGTCAGGCCGCCTCCACCGGAGGCACGTCGAGGGCGCGGAAGATGGCGCAGCGGCGGAAAGCCTCAATGGAAGGCGGCTCGTTCTTCTGCGAGCAATATTTCGCCACCAGCTTGGCGAGGCCCTTGATGTCGCGCCCGGAGGTCTCGGGGAACATCACCACCAGCTTGCCGATCAGCTCGTCGGAGAGCGGCAGGCCGAACTGGTCCGCCATCACCCGCCAGATCTTGCGCCGGTCTTCCGGCCCCGGCGAATGGTATTTGATGAGCGCGATGCAGCGGGAGACAATGGCCTCGTCGATGTCGTCCACCCGGTTGGTGGTGAGGAAGAGCAGGCCGTTGAAGTATTCGAGCACGCGCAGGAACACGCCCACCACCGCATTCATGGTGAGGTTGTCCTGCCGGCGCTTGATATAGACGTCGGCCTCGTCGATGAGCATCACTGCGCCCCAGCGCTGGGCGCGGGTGAGGGCATCCTTCAGCGCCTGTTCCATGTGGGCCACATCGAGGCCGAGCTGGCCGGAATGCACCCGGTAGAGCGGGCGCTGGATGATCTCCGAATAGACCTCGGCGGTGAGCGTCTTGCCGACGCCGGGCGGGCCGGCGCACAGCACGGTGGTGCCGCCGGACTTGCCCGCCACCACGTCGTCCATGAGCGTGTTCATCTCGGCGGTGAGGATGTCGATCAGGTCGGTCTGCTCGGGGGGCAGCACCAGCTTCTGCTTCAGCTCGGGATGGTATTTATAGGGGGCGATGTCGTCCACGTGCACCCACACGTGGTGGTGCAATTCCAGATGGAACATGAGGATGAGGGGGTGCACCGGCATGTCGGTGAACGAGCCCTTGCGCACGTTCGCCTGCGCCGCCTTCAGCGCCTCGTCCACCGCCATGTGGAAGAGGTTCTGCTTGTCCGCCTTCTTCACGATCTTGTCGAGGAAGAAGCCCGAGGTCTCGTTGCCCAGGGTGCGTTCGCCGAGCAGTTCCTCTTCGTTCACCAGGCGCGCCTCGGAACCCGAGGAGGACAGCACGATGACCGACTTGCGCGACCAGTCGGTGTCGCGGCGGTTGGCGGTGGGGTCCTCGGCGAAGATGCCGGTGCCCTTGCCGGAGAACTGGTGGCCGTAGCGCGCGCGCCACTCGAAATAGCGCACCAGCTGGTCGTCGAAGGAGGCGAGCAGCCCCTCGTCCTCCATCAGCCAGCCCTTGGCCGCCAGCGTGCCGGGAATGGTGAGCCCGCGCAGGTCCTTGGAGCGGATCAGCAAATTCTCCACATGGACCTTGCCGCGATTATTGGCCTTCAGCTCAATGATGACGCGGCCCGCCTCCTCCTCGCCCGGGGGCGTGTAGTCGAGCCGGGTGATGAGGTAGGGCTCGGGCTTGCCGCCTGAATTCATGCGGAACAGCCAGCCACGGATGGATGATTTCACGAAGTAAAGCGCGAGGGCGCCGGCGAGGTCTTCCAGTTCCTCCGGGGCAAAGCGCTGGCCCTCGTCCTTGAACACGCCGACGAGGTTGGCGAGTTGCTCCTCCTGCCCGCGCACGGCGGTGCCGCCGTTCTTCAGCACCAGATCGTGGAGATGGGCCAGCTCGTCCGGCTTCAGCGTGTCGAGCCCCAGCTCCATGCGGGTGGAAAGGCGCGGCTGGGCGAGCAGATGGGCCCGATCGGGAAAGGCCTCGACGAGGGATTCGACGACCAGACGTTCGACGATGAGCTTCATGACCGCCTCACGGTGACGACCGATGTCCGGGCTCCGACAAAATGGTCGACCTGCGACAGCCCCTGGCATCGGACGATGGGTTGAAAGGGCCATAGCAAGATCGAGGCCGGGCCTCCCCGGCGCGCCTGCCCGGCGCCCCCCGGCGCCGCTCCGGACGCTGGCGACAACGGAGCCGTCCTGCCGCGGCCTTGGGCACCGCACCGCTTATCGCCGCATCAGGGGCGGGCGACCGAACCCCTTTCCAATACCCGCTAACCTACGGGAAAAGCGCCGATAGCTGTTCATTCCACCCGCACCTCGACCGATCCGCGTAATTCTGAAATCCGCCTGAAATTTCAGCTTGCATGGGAAAGTCAGATAGCTTTGTATATTAGCTAATTCGCCTGTCGCGATTGCGGCCGGCGGGTGCTCCATCCCGGCGTTCCAGCGAGGTTGCCCCGTCGCCATGGTCGCGCAGCAGATCGTCAACGGCCTCATGCTCGGGGCCATCTACATGCTCGTGGCGGTGGCCTTCACCCTCGCCATCGGCGTGTTGAACTTCCTCAACTTCTCCCTCCCCGGCCTGTTCATGGCCGGCGGCATGCTCGCCTTCGGGCTGATGAAGGCCGGCTGGCCCTTCCTGCTCGCCGCCGCCGGGGCGCTGGCCGCAGCCGCCTTCATCTCCCTGCTGGTGGAGCGCTTCGCCTACCGGCCCATGCAGGGCGGCGACCCGGAGGTGCCGCTGGTGTCCTCCCTCGGCTTCCTGGTGCTGCTGGAAAACCTGATGCTGGTGCAATTCGGCTCGGACCAGCAGGCGTTCCCGGCGCTCCTGCCCGACCTCAACCTGCGCCTCGGCGGCCTCGTCATCGGCTATGCCCAGCTCGCCTCGCTGGTGCTGTCGCTGGGCCTCGTGGCGGTGCTGTCCTTCGTGCTGGCGAAGACCACAGCCGGCCGGCGCCTCCGCACCGTGGCCGAGAGCCGGGAAACCGCGCTGCTCATGGGCATCGACATCGCCCGCCTGGTGCCGCAGCTCTTCGTCGCCTCGGCGGCGCTGGCGGCGCTGGCCGGCATCCTGTTCGCGGTGAACTACCAGCAGGTCTCGCCCTTCATGGGCGAGGGCGTGGGCTTCAAGGGCGTCGCCGCCATGATCGTGGGCGGCATGGGCTCCATCTGGGGCGCGGTGCTGGGCGGCCTGCTCATCGGCCTTGCCGAGGTGGTCTCCATCTCCTTCATCGGCGCGGACGTGGTGAACATCACCGTCTACGGCCTGCTGCTCCTCATCCTCATCGTGCGGCCGCAGGGCCTCATGGGCCGCGCCCCCAGCCGGGAGAAGCTCTAATGAGCGGCTATCTGACGGGCGTCCTCGTCGTCCTCGCCTTCAATGTCATCGCCGCCTATGCGGTCTACCTGCCGCTGGCCGCCGGCCAGCTCAATCTCGGCATCGCCGGCTTCATGGCCATCGGCGCCTATGGCTCGGCCTTCCTGACCAACGAATACGCGTGGCCCATGTGGGCCGCCATCCCGGTGGGGGCGCTGGCGGCGGGGCTCATCGGCCTCATCATCGGCCTGCCGGTGCTGCGCACCCACGGCATCTATTTCGCCATGGCCACCTTCGCTTTGGGCCAGGTGATCTCCGCCGTCTTCCTGAACCTGGAAGGGGTGGGCGGCGCGGCGGGCTATCCCGTCACCGATTATGCCGGGCCGAACGTGGTGTTCGCGGCGGCGGCCGGCGTGGTGGCGCTGATGCTCTACATCTCCCGCACCCGCTTTGCCCTCGAGCTGACGGCGGTGAAGAGCGACGCCACGGTGGCCGACCTGCTGGGCGTGCCGGTGCGGGGCATGAAGGTTGCGGCCTTCGCCCTGGGCGCCATGGTGGCCGGCTTCGGAGGCGCGCTCTATGCGCACCACTATAATTTCGTGGAGGCCCAGCACTTCAACGTGCTGCTCTCCGTCTTCACCGTGCTCTACGTGCTGTTCGGAGGCACCCAGACGGTGTGGGGGCCGCTGGTGGGCGCCGCCTTCTTCACCCTGGTGCCGGAACTTCTGCGCGCCTCCGACCAATGGCGCTACGCGCTCTTCGCCGTCTTCATCATCGTCTTCATGGCGATCCGCCCGCAGGGATTGGTGACCGCCGCCCTGTTCCGCCTGTTCCGCCGCCGCGCGCCGGAGGCCTCCTCATGAGCGCGGCGCTGGACATCTCCGCCCTGTCGAAGTCGTTCGCGGGCGTCACAGCCATCCGCGACCTCTCCTTCGCCGTGCCGAAGGGCGTCACCACGGCGCTCATCGGCCCCAACGGGGCGGGCAAGACCACGGTGTTCAACCTGGTCAGCGGCGTCTACGGCGTGGATGCCGGCCGCATCAAAGTGAACGGCGTGGACGTGACCCGCATGCCCTCGCGCCAGCGCATCGGCACCGGAGTGGCCCGCTCGTTCCAGAACGTCCGGCTGATGCCGCATCTGTCGGTGCTGGAAAACCTGCTGGTGGGCCAGCACGTGCGCGCCGCTTCGCTCGCCGCGCTGCTCACCCCCTACCGCCTCATCCCCAACCACCGCTGGAAGCGCGAGGCCCGCGCGGCGCTGGAGGAAAGCGGCCTCGGCCGCTGGGCCGACGAGACCGTCTCCGCCCTGCCCTATGGGGTGAGGAAGCGCATCGACCTGGTGCGCGCAACGCTCGCCGGCGCCAGCCTCCTGATGCTGGACGAGCCCGCTGCCGGCCTCAATCCCTCCGAGACCAATGCGCTGCGCGATCACCTCCGGGCGCTCATGGCCAAGGGCATCACCCTGCTGGTGGTGGAGCACGACATGCACTTCGTGGAGTCCATCTGCCAGAACGTGGTGGTGCTGAATTTCGGCGAGAAGATCGCCGAGGGTCCGCTCTCCCGCGTGCGGCAGGACCCCAAGGTCCGCGAGGCCTATATCGGCTCGGACGGGGAGGCCTGAACCATGGCGCTGCTCGAAGTCTCCGCCCTTTCCGTCTCCTACGGCCGCGTGGCGGCGCTTACCGACGTGTCTCTGCGGGTGCAGGAAGGCGAGATCGTCACCGTGCTCGGCGCCAACGGGGCCGGCAAGTCCACCCTGCTGAAAGCCATCCTCGGCGCGGTGCCGGCGAAGGGTGGCGGCATCACCTTCGCCGACGCCGACCTCACCCGCGCCGCCCCCCACAAGCGCATGGCGCAGGGGCTGGTGCTGGTGCCGGAGGGCCGGCGCATCCTCATCTCCCTGACGGTGGAAGAGAACCTGCTGCTGGGCGCCCATATGCGCCGCGACACCGCCGCCGTCCGCCGCGAGATGGACGCCATCTATGGCCGCTTCTCCAACCTCGCCGAGCGCCGGCACATGCTGGCCTCCTGCCTCTCCGGCGGCGAGCAGCAGATGCTGGCCATCGGCCGCGCCATGATGGCCAGGCCCCGGCTGATGATGCTGGACGAGCCGTCGCTGGGCCTCTCCCCGCTGTTCGTGGAAAAGCTGTTCGACCTCATCTGCGAGCTGAACCGCGACGGCCTCTCGGTGCTGCTGGTGGAACAGAACACCGGCAAGGCACTGAAGGTCGCCCACGCCGCCACCGTGCTGGAGCTGGGCCGCGTGACCATGGACGGCGACCCGAAAGCGCTCGCCGCCGACCCCCGGCTTCAGGATGCCTATCTCGGCGGGGCGGGCGGCCACTGATCTTTCCAGGCGAAGTGAAGACAGGTTCGCGTGATGAAAACACGCGCGACACAAAGAAAAACCAGACCAAATCCAGAGGAGAGTTGGACATGAAGAAAAGTCTGCTTCTTGGCGCCGGCCTTCTGGCCGCGCTGGTCGCCGCCGGCACCGCGCGGGCGGAGGAAGATCTCGTCCTCGGCTACATGATGGCCAAGAGCGGCCCCTATGTGAGCCTCGCCAATACCAACGAGGTGGCGGTGGACATGGCGGTTGAAGAGATCAACGCCAGGGGCGGCATTAACGGCCGCAAGATCAGGATCGTGAAGTTCGACACCGCCGGCGATCCCAAGCAGGCCACCACTGCCGTGCGGTCGTTTGCGCAGGATGCCGGGGCGCTGGCCATCATCGGGCCGTTCTCCTCCTCGGAAGTGCGCACCACCTTCCCGGTGGGCGAGCGCGAGGGCATCGCGCAGATGTCCATGGCCTCCTCGGCCCCCGGCCTCACCAAGGGCTTCACCTACGGCTTCCGCAACACCACCGACGAAGGCAAGGTCATCGACCAGGTGCTGGCGTCCCTCAAGGACAAGAAGCTGCCCATGGCCACGGGCGCTGCCGCCTATGCCACCGACGACGTGGTGTCCAAATCCATCGGCACCGGTGTGGTGCCCAAGATGTTCGAGAAGTATGCGATCCCCTCCAAGGGCGCGGTGGACTTCCAGCTCGCCGCCTTCGACCTGTCGCCCCAGGTGGCGCAGCTGAAGCAGATGGCGCCCGACGTGGTCGGCCTCGGCTCGCCGCCGGAAGGCGCCATCACCCTCGCCAAGGAGCTGAAGCGCCAGGGCGTCGCCACCCGCCTCATCGGCGGCACCACCATCGCCGATCCGGAACTGCCCAAGCGCATGGATGGGGCCGGCGAGATGCTGACCATCGGCACCACCTTCTTCCCCGAGGTGAACGACAGGACGAAGGCTTTCGCGGCGGAATTCGCCAAGCGCACCAAGGCCGCCGGCCTCAATCGCACCGACCCCAACCAGATGGACGCCTCGGTCTACGACATCGTCTATCTCTACGCCGAAGCCATGACCCGGGCCGGCACCACTGGCGACAAGACGAAGCTTGCCGCCGAGCGCGCCGCGGTCCGCGACCAGGTGGCCAAGCTGAAGGACGTGCCGGCGCTGGAAGGCGCCATCTCCTTCGCCGACGGGGACGCCGTGAAGCCCGTCTACATCCTCGAGGTGAAGGGCGGGAAGTGGACCCTTCTGGATACGCGGATGCCGAACTGACCTCGGCACACTCCGCGTACGGCCGGCGCCTTCCCCCTGCCCCTGACCGGAAGGCGCCGGCTCTTCTCCCTGACCATTCCGACGAGAGACACCCATGCCGGGCACGACGCTTTTGTTCACCCTTCACGCCGATGGCGGCGCCACGCGCCTCACGGTGGAAATCCGCCACGCGGTGATCGCCGGCTGGACCGGCCGCGACAAGGCGGCGCTGGAAAAGCACATCGTGGAGCTGGAAGAGCTGGGCGTGCCGCGTCCCGCCTCCACCCCGATCTACTACCGAGTGGCGGCCGCCCGCTTCACCACGGCGGACGCTATCGAATGCACCGGGCCCGACTCCTCCGGCGAGGTGGAATTCATGGTGCTCCAGAGTGGCGGACGGCGCTTCCTCGGCGTCGGCTCGGACCATACCGACCGCACCGTGGAAACCTACGGCATCACCGTCTCCAAGCAGATGTGCGACAAGCCGGTGGCTCCCGAGCTGTGGGCGCTCGACGACGTGCTGCCCCATTGGGACCGCCTGATCATCCGCTCGTTCGCCACCATTGACGGCGCGCGGGTGCTCTACCAGGAAGGCCCGGTATCGGCCATGCTGCCGCCGGGCGAGATCATCGACGGCTATGGCCCGGGACTTGGCGACGGCACCGCCATGTTCTGCGGCACGCTCGCCGCCAGGGGCGGCATCCGCCCGGCGGCGCGCTTCGCCTTCGAGCTGGAGGATCCGGTGCTGGGGCGCACCATCCGCCACGCCTATGATGTGAGCGTCCTGCCGATCGCCGGCTGAACGCGCAAGGAAGAAGCCGCCGGAGGACGCCCATGCAGCTCGACGCAGAGGTGAGGGAGGGGACGCAGGAGGCCGGCGCCGCCCCGGTCCGCTCGCTCCGCGACACCGCCTACGAGGTGCTCAAGCAGCGCATCATCATGTGCGTCTTCCGCCCCGGCGAGGCGCTGAGCGAGGCGCAGGTGGCATCAAGCCTCGGCCTCGGCCGCACCCCGGTGCGCCAGGCATTCGACCGGCTCATGCGCGACGGCCTCGTGGAAGTGCTGCCGCGCAAGGGCATCATCGTGCGCCCCATTAGCGCCGACGAGGTGCGCCACATGGTGGAGGTGCGCCTCCTGAACGAAGGCTTCTGCGCCCGCCTCGCCGCCGAGCGGGCCGACAGCGCCCACCTCGCCGCGCTGGCGGACAACGTGCGGCGCGGCAGCGAGGCGGCGGCGGAGCGGGATGTGGCGGCGGCCATGGCGCTGGACCGCGCCTTCCACGCCACCATCTCGGCGGCGGCGGGCAACCCGGTGCTGGGCGACATCCTGAAGAACCTGCACGAGCGCGCGCAGCGGGTGTGGTTCGTCTCCCTGCGCGACGCCGGCCATCACGCCCGCGTGGTGGACGAGCACGCCGCCATCGTGTCCGCCCTCACCGCCCGCGACGGCGACGGCGCCGAGGAGGCGACGCGGGCGCATATCCTGTCGTTCGCGGCGAACCTGACGCGACAGCTCTGAAGCCTCCGAAGGATTGCCAGACGCCGCCGCCGCTCCCTCTCCCGCGTGCGGGGCCTCCGCGAAAGGCCCTTGAGCGGCCATCCGCCCCTCTCCCCTTGCGGGAGAGGGGCTGGGGGTGAGGGGGCGGCGGTGCCAAAGTATGCCTGTCTGCTCAGGATGCTAGCACACCCCTCACCCCGGCCCTCTCCCGCTCCGAAGCCGGATGTTTCCGGCTTCGGCTCTTGGGAACCGAACTCGGCAACAGCCGAGTTCGGGGGGAGAGGGGGAACCAGCTTCTGACACCCACCCTGGCTGACTTTCGCAGAGGTCTCGCGTGCGGGGGAGGGTTGGGGGAGGGGGTAGGCCGGCAGGTCCGAAAGCCGGCGGCAGGAAGGCTGCCGACAGGAAGGCTGGGGTAGGAAGGCGGCCCGCCTCCCCTACCCCAGCCACATGCCCACCAGCGCGGCGGCGATGACCCACAGGGCGAGGTTGCCCCAGAAGGCGCGCTTGGCCTCGGCGCGGCCGATGCCCTCCAGGGACGCCGGCGACAGGCTCAGCCCGTCCCGCGTTGCCACGTCGAGCTGCTCCATCACCCGGCCGGTGCGGGTCAAAAGCCCCGGCAGGGTGGCGGCGAAATGCGCCATCTCGGACACCCCGCCGCCGGCGCGCTTGAGCTGGCCGACGGGTCCCAGATTGCCGGCGATCCAGTCTTCCACCACCGGGCGCGCCGTCTTCCACATGTCGAGCTGCGGATCGAGGGAGCGGGCGACGCCTTCCACCACCACCATGGTCTTCTGCAGCAGCAGCAGCTCGGGCCGCGTCTGCATGTCGAACAAGGCGGTGACCTCCAGTAACAGGGCGAGGAGGCGCGCCATGGAGATCTGGTCGGCGGTGCGCGAGTGGATGGGCTCGCCGATGGCGCGGATGGCGAGGGCGAAATCGTCCACCGAGTGATGCAGCGGCACGTAGCCGGCCTCGAAATGCACTTCCGCCGTGCGCCGCCAGTTGCGGGTGATGAAGCCGTACAGGATCTCGGCGAGGAAGCGCCGTTCCTTCAGGCCGAGCCGGCCCATGATGCCGCAATCCACGATCACCAGCCGGCCCTGCGCGTCCACAAACAGGTTTCCCGGATGCATGTCGGCATGGAAGAAGCCGTCGCGCATGGCCTGTTTCAGGAACGATTGCATGACGACGCGGGCGATCTCCTTCAGGTCGTGCCCGGCCGCGATCAACGCCTCCTTGTCGGAGAGCTTGATGCCGTCGATCCATTCGGTGGTGAGCACCTCGCGGCTGGAGCGGTCCCAGTCCACGCGGGGGACATGGATTTCCGCGTCCGCGCCGATGTTCTCGGCCAGTTCCGCATAGGCGGCAGCCTCAAGGCGCAGGTCCATCTCCATGGACACCGAGCGGGCCAGCGTATCCACCACCGTTTCCAGCCGCAGCCGTCGCGCCTCGGCGAAATTGGTCTCGGCGAAATGGGCGATGCGGCGGAACGAGCCCATGTCGGAGGAGAAGCGCCGCTCCACGCCGGGACGCAGGATCTTCACCGCCACGGTGTGGCGGGTGCCGTCCTTGTCCTCCACCTCGGCCTTGTGGACCTCGGCGATGGAAGCGGCGGCCACCGCCGGCCCGAACTCAGCATAGACCTCCCGCACCGGCCGCTCGAAGGCGTCGGCGACGGTGGCCTCCGCCACCTCCTGCCCGATGATGGGCATGCGGTCCTGCAGCACCTCAAGGTCGCGCGCCACCGAGGCGCCCACCACGTCCGGCCGGGTGGCGAGGAACTGGCCGAGCTTCACATAGGACGGGCCGAGCCGGGACAAGGCCGCCGAGAAGCGCGCCGGCCGGCTGCCGGCATCCTTGCGGGCAATCAGCCGGGCGATGCGCAGCAGCGGGCGCGCCAGCGGCGGCGCCGCGGCCGGAGACATGAGGGAGAGCACGCCTTCGCGGGCGAGCACGTAGCCGGCGCGGGCGAGCCGCGCCGCGTCGGCGGCGAGAAAGAAGATCATGGTCAAAGGCCGCGCGCCATCAGATGCGCCAGCCCCAGTGCAGGGCCACCACGCCGCCGGTCATGCGCGTGAAGTCCACGCGGGAGAAGCCGGCATCGCGCATCATGTTGGCGAACACTTCCGGATTGGGGAAGCGGCGGATGGATTCCACCAGATACTGGTAGGGCTCGGCATCGCCGGCGACCCGCTTGCCGATCTGCGGGATGACATTGAAGGAATAGGTCTCGTAGATCTTGTCCAGCAGCGGCACGTCGACCTTGGAGAATTCCAGCACGAAGGCGCGCCCGCCGGGCTTCAGCACCCGCCGCATCTCGGTGAGCGCCAGCGGGATGCGCGGCACGTTGCGGATGCCGAAGGCGATGGTGACCGCATCGAACGACTGGTCGGGGAAGGGCAGCGCCTCGGCATTGGCTTCAGTGAAGGTGACCTTGTGGCCCAGGCCGCGCTTTTCCGCCCGCTCGCGGCCCACCGCCAGCATCTCGGCATTGATGTCGGCCACGGTGGCGCGGGTGCCCTCGCCGCCCGCCTTCACCACCCGGAACGACACGTCGCCGGTGCCCCCGGCCAGGTCCAGCAGCTCGAACGGCCGCGCGCCCTGGGGCGGGCGCACCTTGGAGACCAGCGCGTCCTTCCATACCCGGTGCAGGCCGCCGGACATGAAGTCGTTCATGATGTCGTAGCGGCGCGCCACCTTGTGGAACACGTCGTCCACCAGCGACTGCTTCTCGGTGAGCGGAACCGTGCGATAGCCGAAATGGGTCTCGCTCCCGGGCGCACCGGCGCCGGGCGCGGAAGTCGGGTCCGTATTCGGGTCCGCACTCTGGTCCGTCATGGGGATCTGGCCGCACGCTGTTGTTTCGAGCCGGGACCTTATCGGATGATCCGGGCCGGCGCCATAAAGGGAAGCGTCGCGGCCGTGGGGCAGTTTGAACCGGGATGGGCTGTGGGCGACGGGGCCAGACCTCCGGCGGGCGGGAGGGGAAGCCAGCCTCACGCCCCCTCACCCCACCCTGGCGAGGCTGCGGGCATGGTCGAGGGCCATTTCCAGCCGGTCGTTGCCCCAGAACAGCTCCCGGTCCGCCGTCAGAAAGCTGGGAGCGCCGAAGATGCCGCGCTGCTTGGCCTCCTCGGTCTGGTGTCTCAGCCGGTCCTTGTTCTCCTGCTGCTCCGCCTCGGCGATCACATCCCCGTAGAAATGGCCGAGGCCGGCCAGAATCTGGCGCAGGGTCTCGCGATCCGAAATGTCGCGGCCCTGGGCGAACTCCGCGTAGTACACCGCGCGGGTGAAGGAGGGCCGGCACGCGTCGTTGAGATAGGTGGCGAGGCGCGCCGCCAGAAGGCCGTTGGCCGGGAACGGGTCGGGCTTGGTCACCGGCGGCAGGCGGGCCTGCGCGGCGAGGCGGTCCAGGTCCCGCCACATGTGCGCGCCCTTGAGCGGATAGGTGTTGAAGGGCGAGGTGGTATAGCCCTGCCCCGCGAAGATGGGGCCGAGCAGGAACGGCTTCCACGCCACCTGCACGTGCGCCAACTCGGCCAGCGCCGTGATGCGGGTGGCGGCCAGATAGGAGTAGGGCGAGGCGAACTCGTAATAGAAATCGAGGGTGCCGCTGGCCATGGGCGCGTCCTGCCTGTACATCGCTGCGTCAATCTGCGGCGCGGCACGGCCTTTCCGCAAGCGGTTGGATCAAAGGGACGGGGGTCGGGTGACGCCTTGAAGTGGGTGCTGTTCTTCGCGCTGGTGATCGGCGCCGCGGTGGCGATCCTGTTCACCGTCTTTCCCGACTGGGACATGGCCATCGCCAGCCTGTTCTGGGATGCGGCCGGGCGCCATTTCGTCCTCGCCGGCGCGCCCTGGGCGCAGACCGTGCGCAATCTCGCCAACTGGATCCCCTGGGCCATCGCCGCCCCGGCCTTCGCCGCCATCGTGCTGAAGCTGCTGTTCCCCCGCCGCAGGATGTTCATGCCGGCGCGGGCCGCCGTGCTACTCGCCTTCACCATGGCGGTGGGGCCGGGCCTTTTGGTGAACGGCATCCTGAAGCAGGAATGGGGACGGCCCCGGCCCGTGCATGTGGACACGTTCGGCGGCCGCGATGCCTTCAAGTCCTGGTACGAGACCGACGGCACCTGCCCCGGCAACTGCTCCTTCGTCTCCGGCGAGGGCGCGCTGGGGTTCTGGATGACGGCCCCCGCCAGCCTCGTGCCCGGCCCGGCCGGGGCGGTGGCCATGGTGGCGGCGGTGGCCTTCGCCAGCGTGGCGGGTGGCTTGCGCATCGCCTTCGGCGGCCACTTCTTCACCGACGTGGTGTTTTCCGGCGTGCTGGTGATCGTGCTCGTGGTGCTGACGCGCTATGTCCTCTACGACCGCAAGCGTGCGCCCGGCGACGCCGCGGTGGAGCTCATCATCGGCCGGACCGGGCTGAAGCTGCGGACCCTGCTGCTGCGCGGATGGCGTCGGGTCTGGCGCCGGCCCCCTTTGCGCCGGCCCCCCTTGCGCCGGCCCTTGCCTCCGCCTCGCACGGGCCTATAGTCCGCGCCGCCCTTTCCTATCCCTGCAAAACTCCCGAGAGACCTGATGGCGCGTGACGTGAAGAAGGTGGTGCTGGCCTATTCCGGTGGCCTCGACACCTCCGTGATCCTGAAATGGCTCCAGACCACCTACAATTGCGAGGTGATCACCTTCACCGCCGATCTCGGGCAGGGCGAGGAGCTGGAGCCCGCGCGCAAGAAGGCGCAGTTGCTCGGCATCAAGGACGAGAACATCTTCATCGAGGACGTGCGCGAGGAATTCGTCGCCGAATACGTCTTCCCCATGTTCCGCGCCAATGCGGTCTATGAAGGTCTTTACCTGCTGGGCACCTCCATCGCCCGGCCGCTGATTGCCAAGAAGCAGATCGAGATCGCCCGCAAGATGGGCGCGGACGCGGTGTCCCACGGCGCCACCGGCAAGGGCAACGACCAGGTGCGGTTCGAGCTGGCCTATTACGCGCTGGAGCCGGACATCACCGTGATCGCCCCCTGGCGCGAATGGGACCTCACCTCCCGCACCCGCCTGCTGGAGTTCGCGGAAGCCCACCAGATCCCCATCGCCAAGGACAAGCGCGGCGAGGCCCCGTTCTCGGTGGACGCCAACCTCCTGCACTCCTCCTCCGAGGGCAAGGTGCTGGAAGACCCGGCCGACGACGCGCCGGACTATGTCTACCAGCGCACCATCTCCCCGGAAGAGGCCCCGGATGAGCACACCCTCATCACCATCGCCTTCGACAAGGGCGATGCGGTGGCCATCAACGGCGAGGCGCTCTCCCCCGCGAGCCTGCTCACCAAGCTCAACGAGCTGGGCAAGGCTAACGGCATCGGCCGCCTGGACCTCGTGGAAAACCGCTTCGTGGGCATGAAGTCCCGCGGCATCTACGAGACTCCCGGCGGCACCATCCTGCTCGTCGCCCACCGCGGCATCGAGAGCATCACGCTGGATCGCGGCGCGGCGCACCTCAAGGACGAGCTGATGCCCCGCTATGCGGAGCTGATCTACAACGGCTTCTGGTTCTCCCCCGAGCGGGAGATGCTGCAGGCCGCCATCGACCATTCCCAGGCCTATGTGACCGGCGAAGTGACGGTGAAGCTCTACAAGGGCAACGCCACGGTCATCGGCCGCAAGAGCCCCTATTCGCTCTACAACCAGGAACTGGTCACTTTCGAGGAAGGCGCGGTCGCCTACGACCATCGCGACGCGGCGGGCTTCATCAAGCTCAACGCCCTGCGCCTGCGCACCCTCGGCAGCCGGGCGCGCAAGATCTCGGAGTGAGCGGGGAGCCGGCGCCCCCTCACCCCTCTCCCCTCTCCCGCGAGGGGAGAGGGGAGAACACCAATCGAGTTCGTCGCCCCACGCAACATGGCTCCCTCTCCCCTTGCGGGAGAGGGCTGGGGTGAGGGGTCGCGCGACGCCTGGGCCCGCGTCGCCTGGGCCCCCGCGACGCCTGGGCCGTAGCGCAAGCCCGCCTCACCCCTCCCCCGGCCCGGGGATCAGCACCCTGAGGGCGTTGAGGATCACCGCCACGTCGATGGCCTCCTGAAACAGCGCGCCGGCCACCGGCTCCAGAAAGCCGAAGGCGGCCGCTACCATGCCCATGAGCGACAGGGCGATGCCCACGACCACGCTCTGCCGCGCGATGGCGAGCGCCCGCCGGGCGATGGCCATGGCCTCACCGAGACGATCCAGCCGGTCCACCAGCAGCACCACGTCCGCCACCTCGGCGGAGGCCGCGGCGCCGCGCGCGCCCAGCGCCACGCCCACGTCGGCGGCGGCGAGCGCCGGGGCGTCGTTGACCCCGTCGCCCACCATCATCACCGTGCCCGCGGCCAGCCGGGCATGGGCGTCGGTCACGTAGGACACCTTGTCGCCGGGCTGAAGGTCCCCCGCCCAGCTATCGAGGCCGAGGCTGCGGCCCAGCGCCTCCACCGCCTCCACCCGATCCCCCGAGGCGAGGGCGATGTGGTCCACCCCGCCGGCCCGGAGCGCCCGCACCATCGCGCCCGCGTCGTCCCGCACCCGGTCGGCGAGGATGAGCAGGCCGGCAAAGCGCCCGTCGATGGCCACCGCCACCACCGCGCTCGCCGCCGGCAGGCCGGCACGCAGGGACGCCAGATCAACCGCCGCCGGATCAACCGCCACGAGGTCGCCAGCCGCGAAGTCGCCAGCCGCGAAGTCGCCAGCCGCGAGGACTCCCCTGGCCCGCGCCGCCACGAAAGCGGAGCCGCCCACGGCCACCTCCCGGCCCTCCACCCGCCCGGTAACACCGGCGCCGCCCTCTTCTGCCACGCCGTCAGGCGCTGAGAGCGCGAGGCCACGGGCCTTGGCCGCCTTCACCAGAGCCGCCGCCACCACATGGCCGGAGGCCTGGTCGAGGCCGGCAGCGAGGCGCAGCACCTCGTCGGCATCGAAGCCCGGCGCGGTGCGGATCTCCTGAAGCTGGGCCTGGCCGTGGGTCAGGGTGCCGGTCTTGTCGATCACCAGCGCCCGCACGGCGGCCAGCTTTTCCAGCGCGCCACCGCTCTTCACCAGCACCCCGCGCCTGGCCGCCCGCGACAGGCCGGCCATGAGCGCCACCGGCACGGCGAGAATGAGCGGGCACGGGGTCGCCACCACCAGCACCGCCAGCGCCCGGCGCGGATCACCGGAAAGCACCGCCGCACCCAGCGCCAACGCCAGCGACACCACGAGGAAGGCGAGGGCATAGCGGTCGGCGAGGCGCGCCATGGGGGCGCGGCTGGCGGCGGCGGCTTCCACCAGGCGGACGATGGCCGCATAGGTGCTTTCGTCCGCCGGCCGCAGCACGTGCACATCGAAGGCGCCGCCCACGTTCACGGCGCCGGAGGGCGCTTCCTCCCCCTCATCAAGCCGCACCGGGTTCGCCTCGCCGGTGAGGGAGGACTGGTCCAGCACCGCCGGCCCGCCGCGGATGCGCCCGTCGGCGGGAATGGTGTCGCCCTGCCGCACGACGATGAGGTCGCCGCCCTTCAGCGCCCCGATGGGCACTTCGCGCAGCGTGTCCCCTTCCCGCAGCAGGGCGGAGCGGGGGGCGCGGGCGACGAGCGCGGTCATCTCCCGGCGGGCGCGGCCCTCGGCGAAGCGCTCCAGTTGCTGGCCGCTCGCATACATCAGGGCGACCACGTTGCCCGCCAGCGGCTCGCCGAACACCAGCGCCGTGGCCATGGAGAGGGCCGCCAGCAGGTCGAGGCCGAACCGGCCCTCCCCCAGCGCCCGCGCGATGTCGAACACCAGCACCGCGAGCACCGGCACGGTGCCCGCCACGAAGGCGAAGAACGCCGCGCGGTCCTGCCCCGCCACCAGCAGGCCGAGGCCGGCCACCAGCGGCAGCACGGCGGCCGTCAGCAGGAGGTAGCGGTTGCGCGCCAGGCCGACGCCCATCACTGTCCGTACCGCCCCGGGCATGCATCTCTCCTCGCCGGTGACCATCCGGCGTTAGGCCATGCGGTCGCATTGCCTTTGCGGGCCATCGCTCGTCTAATGATATTAGAAATATTCTAATTTGGAGTCATCCGGGATGTCCCGCTTTTTCCCCGGCCGCCGTCGCTTCTCCGATCTGTCCGAGCAGGAGGTCCTTGCCCTCGCCATTTCCTCGGAGGAGGACGACGCCTACACCTACACCGACTATGCCGAGGCCCTGCGCAAGGACTATCCTGATACCGCCAAGGTGTTCGAGGCCATGGCGGCGCAGGAGCGCGGCCATGCCACCAGCCTCACCCGCGAATATGAGCGCCGCTACGGCCCCCACGTGCCGCTGATCCGGCGCGAGAGCATCGCCGGCTATTACCATCGCCGTCCGGTGTGGGCCGTGGTCAATCTCGGCATTGAGCGCATCCGCGCGGAAGTCGGGCGGATGGAGGACGAATCGGCCAATTTCTACCTTCAGGCGCAGAAGAAGGCGTCCGACCCCAGCACCCTCAAGCTGCTGGAAAGCCTCTACAAGACCGAGCTGCAGCACGAGGAGATCGCCGGCTCGCTGGCGGACCGCTACCTGCCGGCGGACAAGCGCGCCGAGGAGAACGAGAAGGCCCACCGCCAGTTCGTGCTCACCTGGGTGCAGCCGGGCCTTGCCGGTCTGATGGACGGCTCGGTCTCCACCCTTGCCCCCATCTTCGCCACCGCCTTCGCCACCCAGGATTCCCACACCACCCTGCTGGTGGGCCTGGCCGCGGCGGTGGGCGCGGGCATCTCCATGGGCTTCACCGAGGCGGTGCACGACGACGGCGTCATCTCCGGCCGCGGCTCGCCCATCAAGCGCGGCATCGCCTCCGGCGTGATGACGGCGGTGGGGGGCCTCGGCCACGCTTTGCCCTACCTCATCCCCGAGTTCTGGACCGCGACGGTCATCGCCATCATCGTGGTGTTCGTGGAATTGTGGGCCATCGCCTTCATCCAGAACCGCTTCATGGAAACGCCGTTCTGGCGCTCGGTGATGCAGGTGGTGCTGGGCGGCGCGCTGGTGCTGGCGGCGGGCATCTTCATCGGCGGCAGCTGACGCTTCGGCGCACGCCGACGCGGCTTGCTCAAGATCATTGGCCAAGATCATTGGCGCGACGGGCGCAGGAGTGCGAACCTTGCCCGGTTCTCGGGGAGGTCCGCATGCTCGCCATGGTCCTGAAACGCACCGGGGAGAAGCTGGTGGCGCAGGAACGGCCGGACCCGGTCGCGGGGCCGGGCGAGGTGGTGATCGCGGTCACCGCCTGCGGCGTCTGCCGCACCGACCTTCATGTGGTGGACGGCGAACTCAGCCAGACCATGCTGCCCATCGTGCCCGGCCACGAGATCGTCGGCCGCGTGGCCATGCTGGGCGCGGGGGTGTCCCACCTCAGGCTCGGGGAGCGGGTGGGCGTGGGCTGGCTCGGCCATGCCTGCGGCACCTGCCCCTATTGCGCCACGCAGGAGGAAAACCTCTGCGATACCCCCGTCTTCACCGGCTGCACGCGGGACGGCGGCTTCGCCACCCACACGGTGGCGGATGCGAGCTTCGTCTATCCCCTCGGCGAAGCGGGCGACGACACCGCACTGGCGCCGCTGCTCTGCGCCGGCCTCATCGGCTGGCGCACCCTGAAGATGGCGGGCGAGGGCCGGCGCATCGGCCTCTACGGCTTCGGCGCGGCGGCGCACATCATCGCCCAGGTGGCCCGCCATCAGGGCCGGGAAATCTATGCCTTCACCCGCCCCGGCGACGAGGCGGCGCAGGATTTCGCCCGCTCCCTCGGCGCCGTCCATGCCGGCCCCTCCGATGCCCCGGCCCCCGAGCCGCTGGACGCCGCCCTCATCTTCGCCCCGGCGGGGGAGCTGGTGCCGCAGGCCCTGCGGGCCGTGCGCAAGGGCGGACGCGTGGTATGCGGCGGCATCCATATGAGCGACATCCCCTCCTTCCCCTATCGCTGGCTGTGGGAGGAGCGAAAGATCCTGTCGGTGGCCAACCTGACCCGGGCGGATGCGCACGAGTTCCTGGCGCTGGCGCCGAAGGCCGGCGTCACCACCCATGTGACGCCCTACCCGCTGGCGCAGGCCAATGAAGCCCTGGACGACCTGCGCCACGGCCGCCTGAAGGGCGCGGCCGTGCTGGTGCCATAACACCAAACCCGAGAAGCCCTCAGCGCTGCATCACATAGGTGCCGGGGGCCGGCCCGAGCGTCGGATAGCCGGGGCCGCCGATGGGCGGCAGGCCGACCGGCCCGGTGGACCGGGCGGCCAGCCAGGCCTCCCAGGCAGACCACCAGGAGCCGTCCTGCGGCGCGGTGGCCTCCATCCATTCGTCCGGGCCGAGATGCATGTCGCCATATCGGGTCTCATGCAGGCGGAAATGCCGGCGCGGGTGCCCCGGCTCGCTCACGATGCCCGCATTGTGCCCGCCCGAGGTGAGCACGAAGGTGACGTCGGTGTCGGTGAGCTGGTGGATCTTGTAGACCGAGCGCCACGGCGCCACATGGTCCCGCTCCGTGCCCACCGCGAACAACGGCACCCGGATGTCGAGCAGCGACACCGGCCGCCCCGCCACGCGATAGCGGCCGGCGGCGAGGTCGTTGTCGAGGAAGAAGCGGCGCAGATAGTCCGAATGCATGCGATAGGGCATGCGGGTCGCGTCCGCGTTCCAGGCCATGAGGTCGTTCATGGGCGTGCGCTCGCCCATGAGATATTCGTGCACCAGGCGCGACCAGACGAGGTCGTTGGAGCGCAGCATCTCGAACGCCCCGGCCATCTGCCCGGCGGCGAGATAGCCCTGGTCCCACATCATGCTTTCCAGCATGTAGAGTTCGCTGGGATCGACGAAGAGCTGAAGCTCGCCGGCTTCCGAAAAATCCGTCTGCGCCGCCAGCAGGGTAACCGAGGCGAGCCGGTCGTCGCCGGCCCGCGCCATGGCACCGGCGGCCACCGACAAGAGCGTGCCGCCGAGGCAATAGCCCGCCGCATGCACCTTGCTGCCTGGCACGATGGCCGCGATGGCGTCGAGCGCCGCCATGACGCCCTCGGTGCGGTAGTCGTCGAAGCCGAGGTCGCGGTCCTCCTGCGTCACGTTGCGCCAGGAGATGCAGAACACCGTGTGGCCCTTCGACACCAGATAGCGCACCAGCGAATTTTCGGGCGACAGGTCCAGGATGTAATATTTCATGATCCAGGCCGGTACGATCAGCACCGGCTCGGCCGCCACTTCGTTCGTGGTGGCGCGATACTGGATCAGCTCGATGAGGTGGTTGCGGAAGACCACCTCACCCGGCGTCACCGCCACGTTCTGCCCGGGGACAAAGGCCTCCGCCCCCACCGGCGGCCGGTCACCCGCCTTGCGCGCGAGATCGGCCAGCGCGTTGCGCGCGCCCTGGACGACATTCATCCCGCCGGTCTCACGGGTGCGGCGGATCACCTGCGGATTGGTGAGGGGCGAGTTGGACGGCGAGAACACGTCGAGCAATTGCCGCGCGGCGAAGGCTACCAGCGCCTCGTCGTGGGGCTTCACGCCGGGCACCCCATGGGTGGCGTTGTGCCACCACTGCTGGTTCAGCAAAAAGGCCTGGTACCAGAAGCGGAACGGCCAGTCCTGCCACACCGGAGCGCTGAAGCGCTCGTCGCCCGGCAGGGGGGCGATGCAATTGGGGAAGGTCCGGTCAAAGCTGGAGGCCACCGCATAGGAGCCGAACCGCGCCGCCTTGCGCCACGCCTTCAGGCCCAGCTCGGCCTGCTTGCCGGGTGCGACCGCCAGATGCATCCACCAGTCGAGAAAGGCGAGCGACAGCGCCGCCGGCGACAGGCCGGACGTGGAGCGCGCCACCAGCGCCGCCGCAGCCCGGTCCACGGCGCGGAACGCCCGGGGACCGGCGCCCCGGTCGAAATCCTCGTCGTCCTGGCAGGTCAGGCGCGCCCACGTCTGCGCCAGCATCCGGGCCGGATGGGGCAACTGGGAAAAGTCCATGGCCGGACGCGCCGGAGCGGAAGACGACGGGGGGGAAGACGACGGGGGGGAAGATGACTGGGCAGAAGACGATGGCACGGCAGCCGGCCCGGCTTTCGGGGCCGTCCCGCCGGGCGCCTCCGGCGGCGCGGTCGGGACAAGGGCGAGGGGCGGAAGGCGGGTTTCGAGGGGCATCGGCCGGTCTCTTCACAAACTTGGGAGCCGCCGGGCGGATCGCCGATGGCACGCGTCCTGTTCCTTGCCCGCGCTCAGGGCGCTTTCATGGCGCGCCAGAATGCGTTGGGCGGATTTCGGCACCATGACCCGCATCAAATGGATGCGACAGGTCAAAGACGATCCCGGTAGCGCGCCAGAAACGCCTTGGGCCGGAGCCGAAACAGCACCTTGTGGCGGCGCTCGGCCTTCTTCTTCAGCCGCTTCTGGGCGCGGCCCATGGCGAAGTCGAGCCGCTGCCGCGTCCCGTCCGCCAGATCGGGCGCGGCCAGAAGCATGGGGCGCAGGATCTCGATGTCCTGATAGGCGCCGAGGATATCCCGCAGGCGCTGGGCCTCGCGGGCGCGCTTCGCCCCCCGCCCGCGGCAGGCGGAGGCGATGAAGCTCATCTGGTAGCGATGGGCCACCACCCTTTTGCGGGCGTCATGCATGGCCTCGGGACCGGCAAAATGCGCACGCCGGGCCTGCCGATAGGCTTTCACCAGCCCGGCCCCCACATCCGCAGAAGCCACCTCGGCACCGAAGTCGCCCGCAAGCGCCGCCCGTACCTCGGCACCGAAAGCGGTCAGGGTTGCGCGATGGCGCTCGGCCTCCTCCGGCTCCGCCGCATCGGGGCCGATGGCGGCGCGCGCATCCGCCGCGTCGCAGGCGATGAGCAGGCCGGCGGCCTCGATCACATCGATGGCTTCGCCGGCCGCCGCCTTGTCCCGCGCGCCGGACAGGGCGCGGGCCACCTCCGACGTATGCCGACGCAAGGCCACGGCGGTCTTGCCGGGCACGAGGCGCAGCAGCGCCCGCAATTCCTTCATGGCCTTGCGGGCGTCATGGACCATCTCCACCGGGTCCGGATCCTCGATGGCCTCCTTGAGGGTGTCGAGCACGTCGATGAGCGCAAACACCAGCGCCTGCCCGGCGACCGAAGCGGGGGCAGGTGGCCCATCGGGCCCAGTGGTGTCCAGTCGCGCGTCCATATCCTGTCCAGATCCCATCCTTCAATCCTGCCACGGCCGGAGGGTTTCGTCTTGCCGTGATACCACCATGGCGCTGGCGATGCCTCCCGCCCCGGCGATGGCCACCAGCGCCCGGCCGCCCGTCGCCTGGAGCCGGTGGAAGGCGCGCACCGCCAGCACCGCCCCGGACGCCCCGATGGGATGGCCCCGGGGCGAGCGCCCCGCCCTGCGCATTGACCCGCGCCGGATCAAGGCCCAGCCGCCCCATGCCGGCGAGGGCCTGCGCGGCATAGGCCTCCATCAGTTCCACATGTTCCATGTCGCGCGCATGAAGGCCGAGCCGCGCGCACAGGGCTTCCACCGCCGCCACCGGCGCCAGCGCCGGCATCAGCGGATCGCCGCCCCGCGCCAGCGCGCCGACGATCCGAACCCGCCCCGCCCCGCCCGGCCCGAGCAGCACGATGGCCGCCGCATCCGCCTCCACCGCCGTGGTGGCGGCGGTGACCCCAAAGGCCGCATCGTCCGCATCCACCGCGATCACCGGCAGGCGGGCGAGCAAGGCCGGGGACAAGGCCCGCGCGAACGGGTCCATGGCCATGCCGTTCACCGGCACGATCTCGCCCTCCGGCGGCGCGGCGGCCAGCGCCCGGCGATGGCTTTCCATCGCAAAGGCCTCCTGCGCCTGTCGCGTGATGCCCTCGGCGCGGGCCAGTTGGGCGGCGGCCGCGGCGAGGTCCGGCTCGCGCTCCGGCCAGGGGGTGAAGGCCGGCTGGCGGTAGAAGGCCGGCGCCTCGTCCTTCGTGCGCGGGCGATGGGCGCGCAGCGGGGCGCGGCTGAAGCTCTCCACCCCACCGGCGATCACATAATGCGCCTCCCCCGCAGCGATGCGCGCGGCGCCCATGCGGATGGCGTCGAGGCCCGAGCAGCACTGGGTGTCCAGCGTCAGGGCCGGGATGTGCTGCGGCAGGCCGGCGGCGAGCGCCGCCACCCGCGCCACATTGCCGCCGCCGGACAGGGCATTGCCGAGGATCACCTCGTCCACCGCCTCGGGCGCGATGCCGGCCTCGGCGAGCAGGGGGCCGATCAGGGCCGCCGCGAGGGCGAAGGGCTCCAGGTCGCGGAACGCGCCGCCGCGCGGCACCACCGCCGTGCGCCTGGCGGCCAGAAGCGCGACACGATCCTGCGCGGCGCCGGTCACGGGATCAACTCGCAGCCGTGTGGCCACAGGCGGGCGACGGCGGCAAAGTCGGTCTTGCCGGAGGCCGTCAGCGGCCAGCGGGCGACCCGCGCATAAAGCCGCGGCACCTTGAACAGGGCGAGCCGCGGCCGCAGCCACGCCACGAGGTCCGCCCGCGTCACCTGTCCCCCTCCCTCGTGCGCCCTCTCCTGCGGCTGGATGAAGGCCACCAGCCGCTCGCCGCGCTTGCCGTCCGGCACGCCCAGAACGGCGGCAGCGGCGACGGCGGGATGAAGCTCCAACTGCCGCTCCACCTCTTCGGGATAAAGGTTCTTGCCGGAGGTGACGATCATGCGCTTGGCCCGCCCCGCCAGGGTGAGGAAGCCGGCAGCGTCGAGCCGGCCCATGTCGCCGACGCTGATTTCCGGCCCGTGGCGCATGAGGTCCGGGCTGTCGCCGGTGGCATAGTCCAGAAACAGGAAGGGGCTTTCGACGAAGACGAGGCCGGTGCGCCCCACCGGCAGGCGCCGGCCGGCCCTGTCGCGGATGGAGAGGCGGACGCCGTCGAAGGCGCGGCCCACCGAGCCCTCGGGCACCCGTTCGTCGCCCTTCGCCACGGTGATGAAGGAGAGTTCCGACGCGCCGTAGAACTCGGCGAAGCCGGCCTTCGGCAGATGGCGGGAGAGCAGCGCCTTGCGCCCCGCCGGCCATTTGGCACCCGAGCACAGCACGAGGCGCACCTGGTCCAGCGTTGCCCCCTCCGCCGCCAGATGATCCAGCAGCAAAGCGAGCTGGGTCGGCACGCCACAGAGCACGCTGGCCTGGTGCCGGCGCGCGAGGTCGGCCACCGCGCGGGGGCGGAAGCTTTTTGTGAGGATCACATGGGCGCCGGCGTCGAGCCCGCGCGCCAGCGCATAGAGGAACAGGGAATGGGTGAGGGCGCCCGGCGCCAGCAGCACATCGTCGGGGCCGATGCCGAATTCGCGCGTGTCCGCATCGAAGCTCTCGGTCCAGGAGCGGTGGGCGCGGCGATAGCCCTTCGGCAGGCCGGTGGAGCCGGAGGTGAAGCCCACATAGAAGGGCAAGTCCGGGAAAGACGGGTCCGGGAAAGACAGGTCCGGGTGGGGCGGCTCGATCATCTGTGTCGTACCGGCGCCCATGGCTTCGGCGAGCCCCGCCAGCCCTTGAGTTGGAGACAGGCGCACGTCGCCATCCACGCCGCATGACACCAGCAGCCCCGGTCGGATGCGGGCAAGGATGTCCGCCCGCTGCCCCGCCGGCCAGGAGGGATCGAGCACCTGCCCCTCCCGTCCCGCATGGGCGGCGGCGAGGAACAGCACCGCCAGCGCCGCGCCATTGGGCAGGTCCAGCGCGATGCCGCCTTCGGGCGCGTCTTGGAACCGGGCGGCGATGCGCTGCACCAGCGCGGCGACGGCGCCATGGGTAAGGCTTTCGCCCTCGCAGGTCAGGGCCGGCGCGTGGGGGCGCTCGGCGCCGTGGCGGGCGAGATGGCGGGTGATGCTCACGGGCGCGGCTGCGCCGCCACCGACCAGTTGCGCAGCACGGTGGTGACCAGCACCGAGGCCCCCACCGCCTTGATGAGGTCGCCGGGCAGGAACACCGCCGCGCCGACCATCGGGCCGATGCCCGCCACCGCCCCCAGCACCGGGATGCCGAACAGATAGACCACGCCGATGCCGCCCACCACGCAGGCGACGAAGGCCGAGGCGAAAGCCGGCAGCCTCAGCCGCTCGGCCAGCAAGCCCACCACATAGGCCCCGGCGATGTAGCCGATGAGGAAGCCTGCGGTGGCCCCAAAGAGGACACCGTAGCCGCCGCGCCCGCCCGACAGCAACGGCGCCCCCAGGAGCACCACGAAGACGAACAGCGCCACCGCCGCCGCCCCGGCCCGCGCGCCCAAGAGCAGGCCGGCGAGCATCACGCCGAGGCTCTGGGCGGTGATGGGTACGCCGGCGGCCAGCGGCAGGTAGATGGGCGGCACCAAGCCGAGCGCCGCGATGAGGGCCGCGATGAGCGCGATGCGCACGAGGGTGCGAGTGTCCATGGTCGATCCTTTACGGGTTCGGGCGCGGCGGCGCGGCGGGCGGCTCCGGCTGATCGGGCATGCCGAAGCCGCGGGCGTCGAGGGCTTCCGCCACCTGGTCGGCGGTGGACAACGCGCCGGAGAAGAAGGCGCCGATGAGCACCAGCCCCGGCCGGCGCGGGCTGCGGGCGCGCCAGGCCTCCTCCCGTCCCCGCCAGCTTTCCAGCAGCACCGGCACGAAGCGCAGCACCAGCGCCACCGCCAGCGCCAGCCGCTCGGGATCAAGCCCGAACCGCGCCAGCGGCTTCAGCGGCACGGCCACCGCGTCCATCATGTCCTGAAAGCGGGTGGACAGGGTGACGAGATCGGCCATGAGCACCATCACCGCGATGCGCAGCACGCTCGCCGCCGCCACCGACAGGGAAGCCGCCCACACCTGCAGCACGAAGACGAGGACGAGCAGCGGCACCATGCTGCGCCAGACCAGGATGCGCAGCAGCCCGCGCCGTCCGAAGCCGGCATAGACCAGCAGCACCGCCACGAGCACGCCGGCCAGCACCAGCGGGTCGCCGATGGGCAGGATGAAGACCGACAGCACGGCCAGCGCCATCAGCTTCACCCCCGCCGGCAGCCGGTGCAGCAGGCTGGAGCCGGAGAGATAGCCGGCGATCACGGCTGGCCTCCCGCCGCGGCGCGGGCGCGGGCGTCCGCCTCGTAGAGCGGGATGACCTCCCCCGGCGCGCCGTCGGCGGCGATGATGCCGCCCTTCAGCCACAGCACCCGGTCGAAGCTGTCGAACAGGTGCAGGTCGTGGCTCGCCATGACCACCTGGAGGTCGAGGCCGGCGAGCCGCGCGGCGAAGCCGAGGCGGGTGGTGAGGTCGAGGCTGGAGAAGGGTTCGTCCAGCAGCAGGATGCGCGGTCCGGCCGCCAGCGCGGCGAGGATGCACACCAGCTGCTTCTGGCCCTCGGAGAGGTCCGCCACCGCCCGCTCGCCCCAGCCGGCGCAGCCGTGGCGGGCCAGCAGCAGGTCGGCGGCGGCGTTGGCCTCGGCCTTGGGGCGGCCCTGGGCGATGGGGCCGAAGGCGATTTCCTCCCGCACGGTGGGGAAGATGATCTGGTGGTCCACGTTCTGGAACACGAAGCCCACGGTGGCCGGCAGGCGGCGGCGCTCCTTGCGGGTGTCGAGCCCGGCCACGCTTACCGTTCCCGCATCGGGCAGGAGCAGGCCGTTCAGCAGCCGCAGCAAGGTGCTCTTGCCCGAGCCGTTGTCGCCCACCAGCCCGATGCGCCGTTCGGACAGGGTGAGGGACAGGCCGGCGAAGACCGAGCGGGCGCCACGGTCGAGGACGACACGGTCAAGCACCATGCCGCCGGCGCGACCTGACGTATCCGAAGCGGGCAGGTCGCCGGCGTCGGGGCGATTCGGCTGGCGCGCGGGGCGCGCGGATCGTGAAGCGTTGAACATCGCGGGTGCGGGATGGATTATACGCTTCCCTCAGCGCTGCAAACCCCTTGGCGGGGCGCCCCGTGCCCGGCGGCATCCGGCGGCGCTTTCCGCTACGACCTCCGGCGGACACAAGGCCGGACCGCGCCCGGCACGCGTCACACAACTGAAACATCCGGATGAAATAGAGGCCTCTCGCTTCCTTGGCGCGACCCCCATGCTCGCCGCCGTCCTTCAAGCCCGGTCTCACATCCATGAACATTGAAACCCACGCCCTCGGCCCGGAACAGGTTCTGATCGTGCTCGACGGCCGGCTCGACATCGAAGGCACGGCGCAGATCGAGGTGGCGTTCAGCGCCGTGTCGAGCCACGCCAAGGCGACCCTCGTCGACCTGTCGGCGACGCCCTTCGTCGCCTCCATCGGCATTCGCCTGTTCATCAGCAATGCCAAGGCCCTGGCCCGCCGGGGCGGGCGCCTGATCGTGTTCGGCGCGACGCCGACGGTGAAGGACGTTCTCCTCACCACCGGCCTGGGCGAGCTGGCCACCCTGGTCGCCACCCGCGCGGATGCCGACGCAGCGCTCGCCGCCGCCGACGCGACCTCCTGATCGCAGGCTAGAGCGTTTTCGAGCGAAGTGGGTACCGGTTCGCGCAAAGAAAACGCGTAAACTCAATAACCTAGAGCATTTCCCCGATTCAGTGAAACGGGAAATGCTCTAGACCGCGCTGAGCCCGGCCGCCGCCGGCTCTTCCAGCGGCCAAAGCCGTGACCTGCCTGCCGCGCCACCACGATACCGATTGATCTGCCGCCCGTGGGGATGCGAAAACACGGGTCATCGGGATATCCGGCACTTGCTCCGCTGTCGCGCGGGCGAGCACTGCGGGAGGTGGCATGAGCGGACTGGGAGCGCGGCAATTCCTCCTGCGCAAGGCGCCGGAGCACGGCCATCACACGGTGACCTTCATCGAGCTGTTCTTCGATCTGGTCTTCGTCTTCGCCATCACTCAGCTGTCCCACCATCTGCTGCACGACCTCTCGGTGATCGGGCTGCTGCAGACGCTGGTCCTGTTCATCGCCGTCTGGTGGGCGTGGATCGACACCGCCTGGGTGACCAACTGGCTCGATCCGGACCGCAAGCCGGTGCGGCTCATGCTGCTGGCGCTGATGCTGGTGGGCCTCGTCTTATCCGCGTCCCTGCCGAAAGCCTTCCATGAGGGCGGCCTTGCCTTCGCCCTCGCCTATGCGACGTTCCAGATGGGGCGCTCCGCCTTTACCATCTGGGCGGTGGCGCGCCACGATCGCGCCCAGTCCCTGAACTTCAAGCGCATCCTGGCATGGCAGGCTTTGGCCTCCGGCCTGTGGATTGTCGGCGCCTTCCTGCA
This sequence comes from Xanthobacter autotrophicus ATCC 700552, assembly GCF_043194565.1. Lineage (GTDB taxonomy): Bacteria > Pseudomonadota > Alphaproteobacteria > Rhizobiales > Xanthobacteraceae > Xanthobacter > Xanthobacter autotrophicus_F. The sequence continues at coordinate 68,783 of NZ_JBAFVS010000011.1, forward strand.
TGGCGAGGCCCGGCTCGGCCTGTGGATGCTCGCCGTGGTGCTGGAGAGCCTCGCGCCCTCCACCGGCTTCTTCGTGCCGGGCCTCGGCGCCTCCAAGGCGGCGGACTGGAAGGTGGAGGGCCGGCACCTGTCCGAGCGCTGCGCCCTGTTCATCATCATCGCGCTGGGCGAATCCATCCTCGTCACCGGCGCCACCGCCTCCGACCTCGCGTGGACCGGCCTCAATGTTGCGGCCTTCGTCACCGCCTTTCTCGGCACCGTGGCCATGTGGTGGATCTATTTCGACACCGGATCGGAACGCGCCAGCGCCCGCTTTGCCCAGGTCGAGGACAGCGGGCACATGGCCCGGCTGACCTACACCTACATCCACCAGATCATTGTCATCGGCATTGTCGGCTGCGCCGTTTCCGATGAGCTGATCCTCGCCCATCCCGGCGGGCATCTCTCGACGGCGGCGGCATTCGCCATCCTCGGCGGCCCTGCGCTCTATGTGCTGGGGTGCGGACTTTTCAAATACCCGCTCCTCCGCCGCTTTCCGCTCTCCCATCTGGTCGGGCTCGGCCTGCTGGCGCTGCTGATCCCCTTCGCCAGCCGCTTCAGCCCGCTCGGCCTCGCCGCCGCGGGGACCGGCGCCCTGCTGGTGGTGGCGGGCTGGGAGGCCGTCGCCCTGCGCCACATCACGCCACGGCGGGCGGACTGAAAACGGCCGTGGCGTGGCGCGAACCCGATTGATTTCCGGCGCGCCGAGGCGCATATATCGCCGAAATCAAATCGATTAAAACCGGCGCGTCGGAACGCCGGAATGCATAGATTTCCATGGAGACGCCCATGTCCGGTCAAGGCGACCAGCCCGAGAAGCACGGCCTCAAGCTCAGGTCCCAGCTCTGGTTCGACAACCCCGACAATCCCGGCATGACCGCGCTCTATCTGGAGCGCTACCTGAATTTCGGCCTGACCCGGGAAGAGCTGCAGTCGGGCAAGCCCATCATTGGCATCGCCCAGACCGGCTCCGACCTCTCCCCCTGCAACCGCCACCACCTCGACCTCGCCAAGCGGGTGCGCGACGGCATCGAGGCCATGGGCGGCGTGCCGTTCGAGTTCCCGGTCCATCCCATCCAGGAGACCGGCAAGCGCCCCACCGCCGCGCTCGACCGGAACCTTGCCTATCTCGGCCTGGTGGAAATCCTCTACGGCTATCCCCTGGACGGCGTGGTGCTGACCACCGGCTGCGACAAGACCACCCCCGCCTGCATCATGGCGGCGGCCACCGTGAACATCCCGGCCATCGTGCTGTCGGGCGGGCCCATGCTGAACGGCTGGTGGAAGGGCGAGCGCACCGGCTCCGGCACCGTGGTGTGGAAGGGGCGCGAGCAATACGCCACCGGCGAGATCGACTACGACACCTTCATGAACCTGGTGGCCTCCTCCGCCCCCTCGGTGGGCCATTGCAACACCATGGGCACCGCCTCCACCATGAACGCACTGGCCGAGGCCCTGGGCATGTCCCTGCCCGGCTGCGCCGCCATTCCCGCGCCCTATCGCGAGCGCGGGCAGATCGCCTACGAGACCGGCAAGCGCATCGTGGACATGGTGTGGGAGGACCTCAAACCCTCCGATATCCTCACCCGCGCGGCGTTCGAGAACGCCATCCGCGTGAATTCCGCCATCGGCGGCTCCACCAACGCCCCCATCCACCTCAATGCCATCGCCCGCCATGTGGGCGTGCCGCTGAATGTGGATGACTGGCAGGCGGTGGGCCACAAGATCCCGCTTCTGGTGAACCTCCAGCCCGCCGGCGAATATCTCGGCGAGGAGTTCCACCGCGCCGGCGGCGTGCCGGCGGTGGTGGCCGAGCTGATCGAGAAGGGCAAGATCCACGAGGACGCGCTCACCGTGAACGGGCGCTCCATCGGCGAAAACTGCAAGGGCAAGCTCTCCTGGGACCGCGAGGTCATCAAGACCTATGACGCGCCCATGAAGGCGGATGCCGGCTTCATCGTGCTGCACGGCAACCTGTTCGACAATGCGGTGATGAAGACCTCGGTGATCTCGCCCGAGTTCCGCGCCCGCTTCCTCTCCAACCCGAACGATCCCGAGGCCTTCGAGGGCCGCGCCGTGGTGTTCGAGGGGCCGGAGGACTACCACCACCGCATCGACGACGCCTCGCTGGGCATCGACGAATACACCCTGCTGTTCATCCGTGGCACCGGGCCGCTGGGCTATCCGGGCGGGGCCGAGGTGGTGAACATGCAGCCGCCCACCGCCCTTATCAGGAAGGGCATCCACGCCCTGCCCTGCATCGGCGACGGGCGCCAGTCCGGCACCTCGGGCTCGCCCTCCATCCTCAACGCCTCGCCGGAGGCGGCGGCGGGCGGCGGGCTCGCCTTGTTGAAGACCGGCGACCGGGTGCGCATCGACCTCAACACCTGCACCGCCGACATCCTCATCTCCCCGGAGGAGCTGGCGCAGCGCCGGGCCGACCTGCAGGGCCGTGGCGGCTTTGCCGTGCCGCAGAGCCAGACCCCCTGGCAGGAGATCCAGCGCTCCATGGTGGCGCAGTTCGACGAGGGCATGGTTCTGAAGCCGGCGGTGAAGTACCAGCGGGTGGCCCAGACCATGGGCGTTCCCCGCGACAACCACTGAGCGAGCAGACCCATGAGCCAACAGGCGGCGCCGGGCATCCTTTCCGGCGCAGTCCCGGACGCGGTCCCTCTCGGTGCCCCGGTGGAAGGCGGCCCGGCCCGGCGGCCGGCGCCCGTCACCCTGGAAGGACGGCACGTCGCCCTGGTGCCGTTTGACGCCGATCGGCACGCCGCTTCGCTCTATGCCCTCTCCCACGGGCCGGAGCGCGACGCCCTGTGGGCCTATCTCTCCGCCGCCCCCTTCCCCGACGAAGCCGCCTTCCAGCGCTTTTACGCCGAGGCCGCCACCAGGACCGACCCGCTGCTGTTCGCCATCGTCGAGACGGGGAGCGGCCGCGCGGTGGGCCACGCCACCTACATGCGCATGGAGCCGGCGCACCGGGTGATCGAGGTGGGGAATATCCTCTACACCCCCGCGCTCCAGCTCACGCCGGGGGCGACCGAGGCCATGTATCTCATGGCGCGGCACGTCTTCGAGGATCTCGCCTGTCGCCGCTACGAGTGGAAGTGCAACGCCCTCAACGCCCCCTCGCGGCGGGCGGCGGAGCGCCTCGGCTTCAGCTACGAGGGCCTGTTCCGCCAGCACATGATCATCAAGGGGCTGAACCGCGACACCGCCTGGTACGCTTTGCTCGACCATGAATGGCCCCGCGCCAGGGCCGCCTTCGAGGGCTGGCTCGATCCCGCCAATTTCGACGCCGACGGCCGCCAGAAGCAGCGGCTGGAGGACATCCGCGCCGGATTGTGAGGCATCGCCCCACCAATCCCAAAAGCTCAAGAGGAACGCCATGGGTGGACGACTTCAGGGTAAAACCGCGCTGGTGACGGCGGCGGGACAGGGCATCGGCCGGGCCATCGCCGAAGCCTTCGTGCGCGAGGGCGCGAGCGTGATCGCCACCGATCTCGACACCGCCAAGCTCGAAGGCTTTCCCGGCGCGGCCCATAAGCTCGACGTGCGCGCCACGGAAGCCGTGGCCGCGCTGGCCAAGGCGATCGGCCCGGTGGACGTGCTGGTGAATGCCGCCGGCTATGTGCACCAGGGCAACATCTTCGACACCTCGGAGAAGGACTGGGACTTCTCCTTCGACCTCAATGTGAAGGCCATGCACCGCACCATCTCGGCATTCCTGCCGGGCATGCTGGAGAAGGGCAAGGGTTCCATCGTCAATATCGCCTCGGCGGCCTCCTCCATCCGCGGCGTGCCGAACCGCTATGTCTACGGCGCCTCCAAGGCGGCGGTGATCGGCCTCACCAAGGCGGTGGCGGCGGACTTCATCCTGAAGGGCGTGCGCGCCAACGTCATCTGCCCCGGCACCATCCAGTCGCCCTCGCTGGACGAGCGCATCGCCGCCGTCTCGGCCCAGACCGGCCGCTCGCTGGACGACGTGCGGGCCGATTTCGTCGGCCGCCAGCCCATGGGCCGGCTCGGCACGCCGGAGGAGATCGCGGCGCTGGCGCTCTATCTCGCCTCCGATGAGAGCGCCTTCACCACCGGGCAGATCCACATCATCGACGGCGGCTGGGCGCTTTAGGGCGCGGCTGCCCCGTCGACCTGTGAAACGCCCTGAACCTTCGCTCGAACGCGCCTTGAGGACCCCTCACATGCATATTCTCGTCATCGGCGGCGCCGGCATGGTCGGCCGCAAGCTCATCGAACGCCTCGCCCGCGAGGGGCACCTCGGCGGCACGCCCATCACCCGCCTCACCGCCCACGACGTGGTGCCGCCCAAGCCGCCGCAGGCGCCCTTCCCCATCGACACGCGGGTGTCGGACCTGTCCGTGCCCGGCGAGGCGGCGGTGGTGGTGGCGGAAAAGCCCGACGTGATCTTCCACCTCGCGGCCATCGTCTCCGGCGAGGCAGAAGCGGATTTCGACAAGGGCTATCGCATCAATCTCGATGGCACCCGCCACCTGTTCGACGCCGTGCGCCTGATGGAGGGCTACACCCCGCGCCTCGTCTTCACCTCGTCCATCGCGGTGTTCGGCGCGCCCTTCCCGGATGCAATTCCCGACGAGTTCTTCCCCACGCCGCTCACCTCCTACGGGGCGCAGAAGGCCATGGGCGAACTGCTGCTGGCGGACTATACGCGGCGCGGCTTCTTCGACGGCATCGGCATCCGCCTGCCCACCATCTGCGTGCGCCCCGGAGTGCCCAACAAGGCGGCCTCCGGCTTCTTCTCCGGCATCATCCGCGAGCCGCTGGCGGGGCTGGACGCGGTGCTGCCGGTGCCGGAAGATGTCATGCACTGGCACGCCTCGCCCCGCTCGGCGGTGGGCTTCCTCATCCATGCCGCAACCCTCGACGGCGAAAAGGTCGGCCCGCGCCGCAATCTCACCATGCCGGGCCTGGCGGTGACGGTGGGCGAGCAGATCGAGGCGCTGCGCAAGGTGGCCGGCGACAAGGCGGTGGCCCGCATCACCCGCGCCCCCGATCCGGTGATCGCGAAGATTGTCTCGGGCTGGCCGCGCAAGTTCGAGCCCCGCCGCGCCACCGAGCTGGGCTTCGTGGCGGAAAGCTCCTTTGAGGAGATCATCCGCATCCACATCGAGGACGAGCTGGGCGGCAAGATCGCCGACTGATCCCTGCCAAGTTTCCCGCGAGGATTGGCCCTACGCGGGGATTGGCGTCGCGCGGGGGATTTGACCCAAGGCCGGTGAGCCAGGCTCATCGGCCTTTTGCGTCAGGCGGCGGCGCGGGCCATGGCCGCCGTTCAGGCGGCAGCGCGGGCCATGCGCAGGGCGATGCGCTCTTCCAGCCGGCCGATGGCGCCGTCGAGGTCGGGAAGCAGGGTGCGATAGGCGGCGCGCCGGGCGGCGAGGCTTTCGCCCCGCTCCACCTCGGGCAGCTGCCAGAATTCAAAGCGCAGCAGGCCGATGAAGGGCTGGCGCCGCAGGGCGCGCCACGCCTGCGCGCCCAGTGCCACCACCACGTCGAGCCGGGGCGCGCCGGACAGGCCGAACACCCCCGCCGGCTTCGCCGACAGGCCATCGGCAGGCACCTGCGCGGCCTGGAGGCAATCAATCAGCGCGGAATCCACCGCGCCGGGCACCAGGGCGGCGGCGCTGAACGGCCTCAGCCCGCGGTGGCCGTGAAGCGCGATCGCTTCCGCCATCAGGCTCGTGCCCGCATTGTCCGGGCACACGAAGAGAACGGTGGGCCGTCCGGTCATCGGCATGGGATCTTCTCTCGCCCCGAATGATGGAACCCGAGTCAGGAAACGACTGCGATGCTCAGGAACGACTGCGATGAAATGTGAGCGACGCGTGGCCCGGCGGCATCCCGCCCGCTGATTCGCACCCTATCCCACGGAGCCGACGCGGCTGTGACAGGCCGGACAGGGTCGTGCACCGCGAATCGCCCGGCATCCATCGACACGGCGTATGAGCCGATTGGGATGGCGACACGCCCTCCCGCCGACGTCAAGGCCATCCGACAACCCATTGCTCTCACTTGTGAAAAGTCGACGTTAACCATTCCGAAAATCTATCCGCAGATGGATCGGCTGCTGGCGGGCGTCTTGATTCGACCGAAGGTTCTGCGCCGGCGCGTTGAATTCGGAGATTGAGTCATGGCCAAGAAGCTGGCGAAGAAGCCGGAAGTGACGAGCGACAAGGTGAGCACCATCGCGGCGAAGGCGCTGAAGGATCCCTCCAGCCTGAGCCCCGACGAGATTCGCGCGCTGGCCGGCTCCGTGCTCACCCAGGCCCCGGACCAGCCCAAGGTCGCCGTGACGCCTGCCGCACCGGCGCCCGCCGCGAAGCCCGTGACCAAGGCCAAGCCGGTAGCCAAGGCCAAGCCGGCGCCGAAGGCCGCCGAGCCGGCACCCGCCGTCAAGGTCGAGGCGAAGGCCGCGGCCAAGGCCGCCAAGCCGGCAGCCAAGCCCGCAGCCAAGACTCCCGCCAAGGCCGGCGCGCCGAAGGCGGTTGCCCCGGCCTTGGGCGTAGCCAAGAGCCCGGCGAAGACTGCCCCGGTGAAGACCGCTGCCAAGACCGTCAAGGCATCCGCCCCGAAGGTCGAGGCGGAACCCGCCAAGACCGCGCCGAAGGCGACGGCCAAGGCTGCTGCTAAGGCTGCTGCTAAGGGCACCGTTGAGGCGGCGGCAAAAGCCCCGGCGGTAAAGGCTACTGCCGCGCCGAAGGCGCCCGCCAAGGTGGCTCCCAAGGCTGCTGCTTCCAAGCCAGCCGCGAAAGCTGAGGCCAAGGTCGTCGCCAAGCCTGTCGTTGCCAAGTCTGTCGTTGCCAAGCCGGTCGAGACGAAGCCCGCGAAGCCGGCCGCAAAGACACCTGCCGCCAAGACATCTACCGCGAAGACACCTGCCAAGGCTCCGGCAGCGAAGGCCGTGAAGGCGGAGGTCAAGAAATCCGAAGTGGCGAAGGCCCCGGCCCCGAAAGGCGCAGCGAAGGCCGCCACCAAGCCCGGCAAGGCTCGCAAGCCGGCCACCGGCACGCCGACGGCCGAGAGCACGCGCCGATCAGCTTGATTCAATCTGATCGGATCGCGCCCTGAGTGAACGGCATCGCCGCGCCAAAACAAAAAACGCCGCCGCCCGGACCAAGGTCAGGGCGGCGGCGCTGTCTTGAGGATCAGCCTGCGTTACTGCTGCGCGAGCGCGCCGGCGCGGCCGACGTTGAAGATCTGCACCCGGCGGTTGATGGCGGCGTCGGGATGCCTGGCATCCTGAAGCGCCTCCTCGCCGAGACCGACAGACTGGAGCCGGCGCGGGTCCACCCGGAAGGTGGTGGAGAGCGCCTCGACCACGGCGTCCGAGCGCTGCTGGCTGAGCTTCATATTGAGCTCGCGGGTACCGGTGGCATCGGTGTTGCCGACCACCAGGAACTTGTAGCCGAGCAGCACCGGATTGTGCATGGCGTCCGCGATGGAGCCGATGGTGCGGTAGGATTCCGGCTTGATCATCGCGGAGTTGAGGTCGAACACGATTTCCACGTTGATCTGGGCCAGCTGGTCAAGCTGGATCGCGAGCGGCGGACGGCTTTCCGGCGGGCCGGTGTACTTCATGTGCGCCTGGGCGAGGCCGCGCAGCGCCTCGGCCGACACCTGCGGCACGTCGTCGACGGAGGTCTGCAGCCCCTGGACGATCTGGGCGTTGGGGGTGAAGACCTGGGCGGACGCGGGCCGCGCGTCGAGCAGCGCGGGGACGACCGCGGTGCCGGCGAGAAGAAGGGCAGCGCCGAGGCGCATGTTGGCGAAACGAAACACGGTCATGCTCAGCCCTCCCTTCACTGTCCGTAGCCGGCATTGACGAGCGAGGCGGTGCAGGTCCCGCTCACCACCTTGGACGCCTCCAGGAGGCACGAGACGATGTTGCCGTCGCCGGGCACGAGGCCGGGACAGAACTGGGCGACGTCGCGGTCGCAGGTCTTGTAGACCTGCTTCTGGGCCGCGGCCCGCGCCTCGGTCATCTCGCGGATGCCGGCATGGTTGGCGGCGCAGGCCGGCGACAGCTGCGCGGCGCTCTGGGCGAGGCAGTTATGGATGGCGCCGTTGCCGAGGTTGATGCCACGGCAGAGCTTCATGATATCCCCGCCGCAATGCTGCGCGAGGAGGCCGGCCGCCTGCGCGTAGCTGACGGTCTGGGCCTTGGCCTGCCCCCCGGCAAGCGCCAGCACGACGGCCAGAGCTAGTCCCGCAAATCTCATACGATGTCCCCCATGTCCCGATACGTCAGGCGCGCGGGAATTGACCATTGCGGATCGGTCGCGGTCAACGGGTAACGTCGCTCAGATGGCGCGACCTGCATCTTTCACGCAAGATCGCCGCCTCAGGAGGCCTTGCCGTAGGTTCCCGCCTTGAGCTCGTCGCCGGCGGCGCCCACCACGCCGAGCGGATCGGCGGCCAGCTCCAGATCGGTGGCATCGACCACACCGGCCCCCGCGGCCATCGCCGGCTCGCGGCGCGGCGCCAGCAGCAGGTGCGCGCCCGCCGCGGCGGCGGCAAAGGCCGGCAACAGTGTCATCATGGCGGCGAGCGGCGAGGAAAACAGCACCGACAGCGAGGTGCCGAGGAAGCCGCTGCCGATCTGCAGGAAGCCCATCAGCGCCGACGCCGCACCGGCAATGGGCGCGAACCCGGCAAGGCCGGCGGTGGTGCAGCCGGGAAGAATCAGGGCGATGCCGCAGGCCCACAGGGAGATGGGCAGCATGACGGTCGCGGTGGTCAGCGGCAGCACGGACGGCCCGAGACCCAGCCCCGCCGCACCGGCGAGCACCAGCAGCAGGCCGGGCAGGATCAGGCTGTGGGCGCTGTGACGCTTCAGCAGCGGCCCGGCGATGAGGGTTCCGGACAGGAAGGCGCCGGTCTGCAGCAGCATGGCGAGGCCGAAGCCGGTGGGCGAGAGCCCCACCCGCTCGATGAGGATGAAGGGCAGCAGCGCCGACAGGGTATAGATGCCGCCGAGGCTGAGGCCGGCGGTGAGCGCGGCGCGCATGAACACGCGGTCGGTGATGAGCCGGCGGTAGCTCTTCGCCACCCCGCGGGGGGCGGCCAGCGCGCGGTCCGGCATCAGGTTGGTTTCCGGCACCCGGAAGGCGAGGACCGCCACCAGCACGAGGCCGTAGGCCGCCATGGCGATGAAGATCACATGCCAGCCCGCCGTGCCGAGAATGAGCCCGCCCAGCGTAGGCGAAACGGCCGGGCCGATGGCCAGCATGGTGCCGATGAGGTTCATCACCCGCGCCGACGCCTGGCCGGTATATTGGTCGCGCACCAGCGCGCGGGCCAGTGCGACACCGGCGGCACAGCCGATGCCCTGCAGGGCGCGCCCGGCGATCAGCCAGCCGATGGTGGGCGCCAGCATGGCAACGATGCTGCCGGCGAGATAGATGCCGAAGAAGCCCAGCGCCACCGGGCGCCGCCCGTAACCATCCGAGAGCGGCCCGCAGACCAGCTGGGAAAAGGCGAAGCCCATGAAGAACACGGTGAGGGTCAGCTTCACCGTGGGAATGCTGGTGCCGAAGACTGCGACCAGCGTCGGCAGGGCCGGCGTGTACATGGCGAGGCTGATGGGCCCGAGCATCACCATGAGCCCGCCGATGACGGACACTTCCCGCTCGCTCATGAGCGGCGCGGCCGAAACGCCGACGCCCGGCGCGGGGGCGAGCCGGGCGTCGGTCATTTCTCGTCCCTCGCACGATGCTCCCGCGCGAGGTTCTCGCGCAGCCGCAGGAGAAGGTCCCGCAGCAGGGCCTGCTCGGCCTCCGAGAAGCCGCAGGTGGCCTCCCGGCGCGCGGTCGCCGCCGCCGACATCACCCCCGCGACAAGAGGCGTCGCCTCGGGCGTGAGCGTCACGATCTTGGCGCGGCGGTCCTTGGGGTCGGTTTCGCGCATCACGAGGCCGGCGGCTTCGAGCCGGTCGAGGAAGCCCACCAGCGTCATGGGCTCCACATTCATCTTCTCCGCCAGCGCCGATTGCTTGAGGCCCGGATGGAAATCCACATGGGCCAGCGTGCGCGCCTCCCCGGCCGTGAGGCCGAGGCCCGCCCCCTCGAAGGCCCGGTCGATGCGCGCGCGGTAAAGCCGTGCCGCATCCACCAGGACGAAGCCGAGGGGCGGCTCACTTGGTGCGGGACGCGCGGGGGGAAGGGTGCTTGCGGCAACAGGATCAATCATAGCAAGGGAGCTATATAATATGTAATCCTTATGATCAACTGTGCGGCGTTCTTGGACGCGGAATTTGGCCCGCGGACGCCGCGGATATGTCGGGGGCGCACAGTGCCCGGCCGCCTGCCCAGCAATCCGGCACTTTTCCAATCCGACGCATCCGGTTCGTCGCTTTCGACGTGTAGGAGCCCCCGTACCGGTTTAGACCGGAGCAGACCGTTTCCATCCCCGCGCCCGCCCACCCGGCGCGACGCCCGAGGAGATCCCCATGCCCTGGTCCCTTACCATCGGCCGGCTCGGCGAGACCGCGATCCGCATCCACGTCACGTTCCTCTTGTTCCTGGTGTGGATCTGGGCAGCCTATTACCGCTCGGGGGGCGCATCCGCCGCCTGGGAAGGCGTGCTGTTCGTGGCACTGCTGTTCGCCTGCGTGCTGCTGCACGAGCTGGGGCACGTCTTCGCCGCCCGCCGCTACGGCGTGAAGACGCCGGACATCACCCTGTGGCCGTTCGGCGGCATCGCCAATCTGGAGCGGATTCCGGAGAAGCCGTCGCAGGAGCTGGTGGTGGCCATCGCCGGGCCGCTGGTGAACGTGGTGATCGCGCTGGTGCTGCTCGTCATCCTCGGTGCCACCCTCGGCGGCACCGACCTCACGGCGGAGAACCTCGCCAAGGTCGAGGACCCGCGCACCTCCATCCTGGTGAAGCTGGCCGGCGCCAACATCTTCCTGGTGCTGTTCAACCTCATCCCCGCCTTTCCCATGGACGGGGGGCGGGTGCTGCGGGCGCTGCTGGCCATGAACATGGGCCATGCCAGGGCCACCGCCACCGCCGCCTCCATCGGCCAGGGCCTCGCCATCGGCATGGGCCTTCTGGGCATCTTCACCAATCCCATGCTGATGATCATCGGCGTGTTCGTCTTCCTCGCCGCATCGGGCGAGGCCGGTCAGGCGCAGCTGAAGGAAGCCTCGCGCGGCCTTTTGGTCTCGGACGCCATGATCACCCATTTCGAGACGCTTGGGCCGCAATCCACCGTGGACGACGCGGCCGACGCCCTCATCCGCTCCACCCAGAAGGAGTTCCCGGTGGTGGACGGCGCCGGCCACCTGCGCGGCGTGCTCACCCGCGACGCCATGATCCGCGCCATGAAGGACCAGGGGCCACAGACCGCCGTGATCGAGGTGATGCAGGCGGACGTGCCGGTGGTGGAGGCCCGCTCCAAGCTCGATATGGCGCTCAAGCTCATCACCTCCGCCCAGGTTCCGGCCGTGGGCGTGGTGGATGGGTCCGGCAAGCTCGTCGGCCTGCTGACGCCGGAGAATGTGGGCGAGTTGATGATGCTGCATGTGGCGCGCGGCGAGCGGCCGGCGGCACAGGGCTCCTGAATGTAAACGGTACCGGAATGCGGATAGGCCCGGGCATCCCCGGTTGCGGTCCTATCCTCCGTAACCTCGGCGAGGCGGGCGCGCGCTCGCCTTGCCATGACACCCTCTAAAATTGTAGTGCAACAGAATACCAAATCTGGAGTGCGGGGCAATGGCTGGGAACCGACCGCGGGCAATCCTCGCGCTCACAGCGTGGTTGATCGGCGTCGCATCCGCGCAATCGCAACAGCCTCAATCCGACAGCGCGGATCAAGCGGTGGGCCTGTTTTCCCAGGCTTGCCTCCGGCACCTCGGGAACCCGACCCGGGTGCGTCAGTTCCTTGCCTCCCACAACGTTCCCCCGCTCAGCGCTGAGGCGAGTGCCGTGTTCATGCGCAACAGCGAGGGCGTGGGCTTCGATGCGTCGAACAAGATCACCCGCATGGCGTTGATCTCCGAAGACGTCGGCGTTTGCAGCGTATTCGCAGAGAATGCGGACATCACACGGGTGGACCCGCTGCTTCAGTCGACCCTCGAACAGGCCGGCCTCAAGGCACACCTCTCTGAGGAGCGGAAAAGGGATGGCCTGACAAGCCGCACCTACGAATTTGCCTTCGCAGGTCGCCCGTTCTTCATCGTGGCGAGCACCGGAAACGATCCCGGCAGGGCGTTTCATGTGGCCATTACGCTTTCGCGCAAGCCAGAGTAGGGGCGGCGAGAGCGGGAACCTGCCGACGGCGCCGCTGCTGAAGGCTTCCGCCTGAGCCGAGGCAACATGCCTCACCCGGCGGGCACAAAAACGGACGCTGCATCCCGCTGTCCGTTTCGACGTTCCGCGCGAATGCCGTCCGCCCACGCCCGTCAGGCGCTGATGGCCTCACGCCCCGACGGCCTCCGCCGTGGGGGCCTCGACCTGGCGGACCTTGTCCATGACCGCCTTCTGCACCTTCTCGAAGGCGCGCACCTCGATCTGGCGCACCCGCTCGCGGGAGACGCCGAACTCGGAGGCGAGGTCCTCCAGGGTCATGGGGTCCTCGGAGAGGCGGCGGGCCTCGAAAATGCGCCGCTCGCGGTCGTTCAGCACCGACAAGGCGCCGGACAGCGCGGCGCGGCGGTTGTCCAGTTCCTCGCTCTCGGCGAGCTGCTCCTCCTGGTCGAGGCGCTCGTCCACCAGCCAGTCCTGCCACTCCCCGCCCTCGGAATCCTCGCGGATGGGGGAGTTGAGGGAGGCGTCGCCGGAGAGGCGGCGGTTCATGTCCACCACGTCCTGCTCGGTGACGCCGAGCTTGGTGGCGATCTGCTTCACGTGCTCGGGGCGCAGGTCGCCGTCTTCCAGCGCGGAAATCTGGCTCTTGGCCTTGCGCAGGTTGAAGAACAGCTTCTTCTGCGCCGCCGTGGTGCCCATCTTCACGAGGCTCCACGAGCGCAGGATATATTCCTGGATGGAGGCGCGGATCCACCACATGGCATAGGTGGCGAGGCGGAAGCCCTTCTCGGGCTCGAACCGCTTCACCGCCTGCATGAGGCCCACATTGCCTTCGGAAATCACTTCGGAGATGGGCAGCCCATAGCCGCGGTAGCCCATGGCGATCTTTGCCACCAGACGCAGGTGGCTCGTCACCAACCTGTGAGCGGCGTCGCGGTCCCCGTGGTCGCGCCAGCTCTTGGCGAGCATATATTCCTCTTGCGGCTCCAGCATGGGAAACCGCCGGATCTCTTCGAGATACCGGGAAAGCCCGCCTTCAGCGGACGGAATGGACATGGACTTCGGCACGGCCATGACGAGGCCTCCTTCTCCCGCGGCCCCCGTCTGGGCGACCGCCTCAGCGGCCGCATGACGCCGACCGCGACGCATCATGATATAGATACGAGCGGAACGCGGATAGGTTTCATCCTCTCACGTCGATGCGAGAGAATTTTACGCGGATGCACGCCCGCCCAGCACCTCGGCGAGGGCGGCAAGGTCTTCCGGCAACGGGCTTTCGAACGACAGCGTCTCCCCCGTCACCGGATGGGCGAAGCCGAGCCGGGCCGCATGCAGCGCCTGCCGGCCGAGGCGCGCGAGCTGGTCCCGGGCCGCCTCCGGCAGCAGGGTTTCCTTGGTGCGGAAGCCCTGGCCATAGACTTCGTCGCCCAACAGCGGATGGCCCGCATGGGCCATGTGGACGCGGATCTGGTGGGTGCGGCCGGTCTCCAGCTGGCATTCCACCAGGCTGGCGACGCCCTCGTCCATCTTCACCTCGCCCTTCACCTGCCCCTTGTTGCGCAGGTTGGTCCGGCCGTGGCCGACATAGGCCTCCCGCACCTCCCAATGGGTGATGGCATGGCGCCCGGAGAGGCGCACCGCCATCTTCTGGCGGTGGCTGGGATGTCGGTCGATGGGCGCATCCACGGTACCATGAGCCTCCGGCACGCCCCATACGAAGGCGAGATAGGCCCGCTCCAGCGGCCCGGTACGGCCATGGTCGGCGAACTGGGCGGCGAGGCCCTTGTGGGCGGCGTCGGACTTCGCCACCACCAGCAGGCCGGAGGTATCCTTGTCGAGGCGATGGACGATGCCCGGCCGGCGCACCCCGCCGATGCCGGAAAGGCTGTCGCCGCAATGGTACAGGAGTGCGTTCACCAGCGTGCCCGAGGCATGCCCCGGGGCCGGATGCACCACCAGCCCGGCCGGCTTGTCGATGACCACGAGGTGGGCATCCTCGAACACGATGGTGAGCGGCAGGTTCTCCGGCACCGGCTCGGCGGCCTCCGGGGGCGGCAGGAACAGGGTATAGACATCTGCGGCATTGACCCGGCCCGCCGCGTCCCCTACCACACGCCCGCCGACGCAGACCCGCCCTTCCGTTACGAGACGCTGGATGCGGGTGCGGCTGAGTTCGGGTGCCTCAAGCGCCAAGCGGCGCGCCAGGACACGGTCCAGCCGCTCGCCCGCGTCTTCCGCCGCGATCTGAACCGTGAGGGTGTAGCCTTCGTCCAGGTCCTCCAGGCCGTTTTCGGCCTGGGTCATTTCGGCCTGGTTCATATCGGCCTGGGTCATGGTCGCGTCCATTCTCGATCCGTCAGGAGCCCTGGCCCCTTCATGTTTCACCGCCCATCCCCCACCGAGACCCCGGAAGAGGCGCTGACGCCTGAGCAGGAGCGTATCATCCGGAGGTTTCGCCGCTTCTCCACCCTGTCCATGCTGGTCATGGTACTGGGGGTGGCCGCGGTCTTCGGCGTCATCGGCTATCGCATGATACGGGCAAAGCCCATGGCGACGGGCGAAATGACGGCGCTTCTGCCCAAGGGGGCGAAAATCATCGCCACCGCCGTATCCGGCGACGTGGTGGTGCTGACCCTCGATGTGAGCGGAGCCACCGAGATCCGCACCTTCGACGCCCGCACCCTCGCCCCGGCCGGCCGCCTGAGGTTCGCCGAGGAGCCGTGAGCGGACGCCGAGCCGTCAAGCGCAGCACTTCACCCTGTTTGTGGCGGCAACAGGTCCGCGCGCGCCATCCGCATCAATGAGCCATGGCGAATGGCGGCTTTCCCGCCGGAGGCGACCCGCAGGACGCCTGCGCACACGGCCGCCCTATTGCAGCGAGCCTTCCCCGTCGCCGGGCATGCGGGCCAGCATCATCTGGGTGATGGCCACCAGCATGTCGGCGCGGGCCTTCAGATTCTCCGCCTCCAGCAGCGCCTGCTTTTCCAGCGCGCCATAAGGCGACATCACCGACAGGGCGTTCACCAGCGTCTCGGTGCCGGCCTCGCGGATGCCGTCCCAGTCCGCCTCCAGCTTGTTGGCGTCGAGAAACGCGGCCAGCGCCGAAAGCAGCGCCTCACGGTCCACCTCCGCCTCGCCGGCCTCCGCCTCGAAATCATGGGCGAACGCCATGGCGTCCACCTTGAACTGGCGGTAAGGCGTGGTGGTATCAAGCTCCTCCACGATGCGGAAGCGGCAGATGCCGGTGAGGGTGATGAGGTAGCGCCCGTCCCCGGTCTCGCCGAACTGGGTGAGGCGGCCGAGGCAGCCCACCTTGTAGACGCCCGGCCCGCGCGCGGAGGCCGGCGCCGCCTCGTCGGGCTGCACCATGCCGATCAGGCGCGCGCCGCCGAGGGCGTCGTCCACCATGGCGAGATAGCGCGGCTCGAAGATGTTGAGCGGCAGGTCGGCCCGCGGCAGCAGCAGCGCGCCGGTGAGCGGAAAGACCGGGATCACCGGCGGAACCTCCGTCGGCGACAGATAGGTGCGATTGGCAGCCAAGGCGAAAAATCCTTAAAAACTAAGTCCTTCAGGCGAACATGATCGCCGACAATTTCTTACGGCCTGAAAGGGTGAGCGGATCGGTGGGGCCCCACGCCTCGAACAGCTGCACCAGCTGCTTGCGGGCCGCATCCTCGTTCCACGCGCGGTCGCGCTTCACGATATCGAGCAGGTGGATCAGCGCCTGCTCGCGCCGGCCCTTGCCGTTGAGCGCCAAGGCGAGGTCGAAGCGGGCCTGATGGTCGGCAGGGTCGAGGTCCAGCCGGGCTTCCAGCGTCGCGAGGTCGCCGAGGGCGGCGGCCTGCTCGGCCACATCCAGCGCCGCGCGGGCGGCGTTCACCAGCGGATCGTTCTGCTTGTCGGCCGGCACCATGCCGAGCGTCGCCCGGGCCTGCTCCAGCGCCCCGGCGGCCACCTGGGTGCGCACGAGGCCGGTGAGGGCCTTGAGATTGTCAGGCTCCTCGCCCAGCACGCCGACGAAGATCTCGGCAGCGGCGGTGAGATCGCCCTGGGCCAGCGCCCCGTCGGCGGCGGCCAGCGCCTCCTCCAGGCCGTCGTCGGCGGGGCCGATGAGACGGTCGATGAAGGCCTTCACCTGGCCCTCGGGCAGCGCGCCCTGGAAACCGTCCACCGGCTGGCCGTTCACGAAGGCATAGACGGTGGGCACCGACTGGATGCCGAGCTTGCCGGGGATCACCGGGTGATCATCGATGTTGAGCTTGGCGAGGCGCACCTTGCCCTTGGCGGCCTTCACCACCTTCTCGATCACCGGGGTGAGGGTCTTGCACGGCCCGCACCACGGCGCCCAGAAATCCACCAGCACCGGGCGGCGCTTGGATTCCTCCATCACCTCGGCCAGGAAGGTCTGGGTGGTGGTGTCGATGATGTCGCCGCCGGCCGCTACGTTGCCAGCGCTCGTGCTCGCGCCCGTTCCTGCGCCCTTGGCGCCCGCCTGGTTCAACAGCATCTGTCGCAATCCCCGAAAGACTGGCCCCGAAAACCTTGCCCCGAAAACCTGGCCCCGAGAGCCTTGCCCGGAACACCCCGGTGCGAAAGCCCAGGCACGAAAGCCTCGGCACGAAAATCCCCGTCCTCCCGGCGCGGCCGGGGCGGACAGCCCATAGATGGGCGTTCGCCGCGCGCTTGCAATCGGCTTTGGACCCGCCTTCTAACGCTTTCTGCCCGCCAAGTTAAGGCGCGCCGCAGGCAAAGCCCGCGAACACAACCTTGCGTCGCGTGACACCGCACGCACAAGCCGCAGCCCCCTCGCCCCTCTGTGGATCGTTGCGCAGCCGAGGCTTGCGCGGTTCCCCAAGGGGGGGCACGCTGATTTGA
This sequence comes from Xanthobacter autotrophicus ATCC 700552, assembly GCF_043194565.1. GTDB lineage: Bacteria > Pseudomonadota > Alphaproteobacteria > Rhizobiales > Xanthobacteraceae > Xanthobacter > Xanthobacter autotrophicus_F. Next base: position 85,987 of record NZ_JBAFVS010000011.1, read on the forward strand.
CTGAAACCTTCAATGGCTGGCACACCCCGCGCTGATGACCCCTTCCCCCCTTTCGCCCCCCAAAATGCCCCTGAGGACGCGCGCGACCGCATGAAGTTCGACCGCCTGCGGCTCGTGGGCTTCAAGACCTTCGTCGAGCCGACCGATCTCATGATCGAGCCCGGCCTCACCGGCGTCGTGGGGCCGAACGGCTGCGGCAAGTCCAACCTCGTGGAGGCGCTGCGCTGGGTCATGGGCGAAAGCTCCTACAAGGCCATGCGCGCCAACGACATGGAGGATGTCATCTTCTCCGGCACCACGGGGCGGCCGGCGCGCAATTCCGCCGAGGTGGTGCTCAGCCTCGACAATTCCGACCGCACCGCCCCCGCCGCCTTCAACGAATGGGACCAGCTGGAGATCGTCCGCCGCATCGAGCGCGGTTCCGGATCCAGCTACCGTATCAACGGCAAGGATGTGCGCGCCCGCGACGTGCAGCTCATCTTTGCCGACGCCTCCACCGGCGCGCGCTCCCCGGCTTTGGTGCGGCAGGGGCAGATCGGCGAGATCGTCGGCGCCAAGCCCAATGCGCGGCGCCGCATCCTGGAGGAAGCCGCCGGCGTGGCCGGCCTCCACGCCCGCCGCCACGAGGCCGAGACCCGCCTGAAGGCCGCCGAGCAGAACCTGTTGCGGCTGGAAGATGTCATCACCCAGCTCGGCGGGCAGGTGGAGAGCCTGCGCCGCCAGTCGCGCCAGACCGTGCGCTACAAGGCGCTGGCCGCCGAGATCCGCCAGTGCGAGGCCACACTGCTGTGGCTGCGCTGGGGCGAGGTCACGCGCGCGCTGGCCGAGGCCGAGCGGGCGGTGGAAGCCGCCCACCGCGATGGCGCTGAGCACACCCGCATGCAGGCCGAGGCGGCACGCCTCCAGGCGCTGGCCGCCCACGCCCTGCCCGCCCTGCGGCAGAAGGAGGCGGAAGCCGCCTCCGCGCTGCAGCGCCTCACCCACGCCCGCTCGGAGCTGGATGCCGAGGAGGCCCGGCTTTCCGCCCGCAAGGACGAGCTGGAGCGCCGCCTGATCCAGCTCGCCCAGGATACCGAGCGCGAGCGGGCGCTGTCCGCCGACGCCGAGGGCGTGCTGGAGCGCCTCGCCGCCGAGGCCGAGACCCTGCGTTTCGAACAGGAGGAGGCGGCGGAGCTGGAAGCCATCGCCGCCGACCGGTTGGAGGAAGCCGCCGCCCATCTGGAAGAGGCCGAGCGGGCGCTGGAGGAAAAGACCGCGCACTTTGCCGACCTCGGCGCCCGGCGCGCCAGCCTTGAACAGGCCGTGCGCGAGATTCGCGACCGGCTGGTGCGCAATGGGGCCGAGCGCGCCTCGGTGGAGGCGGAGGAAGCCCGCCTGAAGCAGCAGGCCGGCACCGACGCGCTGGAAGGCATTCGCATGGAAGCGGAAGCCGCCCGCGACGCCTTGGCCGAGGCCGAGGAAGCCAGCATGGAGGCCGAGGCCGCCCATCAGGCCGCCCGCCGCGCCATGGAGGAGCTGCGCCCGGCCCTGTCCGAGGCGCAGACCCGCTTCGGCCGCCTCGACACCGAGGCCCGCACCCTCGCCAAGCTGTTGCAATCCACCGACCATCGCTTCCCGCCGGTGGCCGACCTCGTTTCCGTCGCCAAGGGCTATGAGACCGCACTGGGCGCGGCCCTGGGCGACGACCTCGATTTGCCGGTGGATGCCGCCGCCCCGGCCCGCTGGGCCGGCGCCCTCTCCGATCCCTCCGACCCCGCCTTGCCCGAGGGCGCCGAGCCCCTGTCCCGCTTCGTTTCCGGCGCCCCGGCCCTCAATCGCCGCCTGGCGCAGGTGGGCATCGTGCCGCGCGCGCAGGGCGCGGGGCTCGCGGCACGGCTCAAGGCCGGGCAACGGCTCGTTTCGCTGGACGGCGACCTCTGGCGCTGGGATGGCGTGGTCGCTGCGGCGGATGCGCCCACCGCCGCCGCCCGTCGCCTCGCCGAGCGCAACCGCCTCAAGGACATCGAGGCCGAGGTGGCCGTGGCCGAGGCCCATCTGGACGAGATCCGCGCCGCCCTCGCCGACCGCGACAGCGCGCTCCGGCATGCGGCGGAAGCCGAGAACACGGCCCGCGAGGCCCGTCGCGCCGCCCAGCGCGCCGCCGAGGCGAGCCGCAGCGCACTGGAGGCAGCCGAACGTCGCGCCGCCCAGCATCTCGCCCGCCTCTCGGCCCTGGCCGAGGCACGCACCCGCCTCGCCTCGGTGCGCGAGGAGGGCGAGGCACGCATGGAGGAGGCCCAGGGCGAACTCCTCGCCCTCGACACGCCGCAGATCCTGGAAGCGGAGATGGCCCGCGCCCGCGCCGAGACCGCCGAGCGCCGCGCCGCCCTCTCCGAAGCCCGCGCCCGGCTCGACGCCGTGCGCCGGGACAACAGCCAGCGCCAGCGCCGGCTGGAGGCCATCATCGGCGAGGAGCGCTCCTGGCGGCAACGCGCCGGCGGGGCCGGCGACCGCCTCGCCGCCGTCGCCGCCCGCGAGGCGGAGGCCAGGGCCGAGCTGGACGCGCTGGAGGACGCCCCCTCCGAATTCATCCACCGCCGCCGGGCGCTCATGAACGCTCTGGAAGCGGCGGAAGCCGCCCGCCGCGCCGCCGCCGACCGCCTGGCGGAAGGCGAGGCGGCCCTGGCCGCCGCCGACCGCGCCGCCCGCGATGCGCTGGAGGCCATGTCCGGCGCGCGGGCCGAGGCGGCGCGCTCCGACGCACGGCTGGAAGCCGCCGGCCAGCGCCGCGACGACCTGCTGCGCGAAATCTCCGACATTCTGGAAGGCCCGCCGGATCTGGCCCGCGAACAGGCGGGCCTCAGCCCCGACGCGGCGCCGGACGTGGCCGCCATCGAGGCCACCCTGGAGCGGGCGAAGCGCGACCGCGACCGCCTGGGCGCCGTGAACCTGCGCGCCGACGTGGAGCTGGAGGAGACCGAGGGCCAGCACATCAAGCTGGTGGGCGAGCGCGACGACCTGGTGGAGGCCATCAAGCGCCTGCGCGGCGCCATCCTCAGCCTCAACCGCGAGGCCCGCGAACGGCTTCAGGCCTCCTTCGTGGTGGTGGACGGCCATTTCAGGAAGCTGTTCGACACCCTGTTCGGTGGCGGCGAGGCCCAGCTTATCCTCACCGATGCGGACGACCCGCTGGAAGCCGGCCTCGACATCATCGCCAAGCCGCCGGGCAAAAAGCCGCAGACCCTCTCGCTGCTGTCGGGCGGCGAGCAGGCGCTGACCGCCATGGCCCTGATCTTCGCCGTCTTCCTCACCAATCCCGCGCCCATCTGCGTGCTCGACGAGGTGGACGCCCCCCTCGACGACGCCAATGTGGAGCGCTTCTGCACCCTGCTGGAGGAGATGACGAAGCTCACCGACACGCGCTTCCTCACCATCACCCACAACCCCATCACCATGGCCCGCCAGAACCGCCTGTTCGGCGTGACCATGGCCGAACGGGGCATCTCGCGCCTCGTGTCGGTGGACCTGCAGCGCGCGGAGCGCCTGCTGGAAGCGGTCTGAACTGCCCCATCCCGGCACCGGCGCCCCTGTCGCCGAGGCAGAACGCAAGGCGCCCAAACGGAATGCGGCGGGCGATCATGGCGAAGCACGATGTCGCAGCCACAATTTTTTCTTTGCGTTTCAATTGTTTAATATCAGCGCCGCGCGCCTTGACACCCAATTTTGACGCAACTATGGTGCGCCGCGGTTTCAAGGGGAAGGGCCGCACGCCCTTCACCGAAGCCGGGGTTTTGCGCCATGTCCGGACCTGACGATGCCCCCCGCGGGGGGAACCAAGGACCAGGCGAGGCGGAAGGTTCCCGGACCAGCGACACCGAGCTGTCCAAAAGGCTCGAGCAGCTCAACACCTCGTTGGGCCAGGTTCGCTCGAAGACCGAGGCTGCCGTCCCCAAGGGGCGGGACACCTCGGCCTCCTCGGGCGCCGCGCTCGCCTTCCGGCTGGGTGCGGAATTTGTGTCGGGCGTTCTGGTGGGTGCGCTCATCGGCTACGGCCTCGACCGGCTTTTCTCGATCGCGCCCTGGGGCATGATCGTCTTCACGCTGTTCGGCTTCGCCGCCGGTGTGACCAATATGCTGCGGGCCTCCGGCGAAGGTCGGAACCGTGGCAAGACCGGGACCTGACGGGCGCAAATCCTTCAAGGATTTCAAGGCGCGGTGAGACCGGACGATTTGTTCGCGGCGAAATGCCGCCTTTTGTTTGCGGCCGGATCCGTTCATGCGGCCCGTGCCGGTTGGGCAATTTGGCGGCTGCAAGGTCGCTTCGTCTATTTGGCCGTCGCGGCTTCTGGCCGTGATCTTTGATTCAGCGGCTTGGCCGCATTGGCAGGGGGCGCGTTCGGATGACCGTCGATCCGATCCACCAGTTCGAGATCAAGCGCTACGTGGACCTGCTGAATTTCGGCGGCGTGCAGTTCTCCTTCACGAACGCCGCGCTGTTCATGTTCGGCATCGTAGCCATCATCTTCTTCTTCCTCACCTACGCCACGCGCGGCCGCACCCTGGTGCCAGGCCGGGCCCAGTCGGCGGCGGAGATGAGCTACGAATTCATCGCCAAGATGGTGCGCGATTCGGCCGGCTCGGAAGGCATGGTGTTCTTCCCGCTGGTGTTCTCGCTCTTCACCTTCGTGCTGGTGGCGAATGTGGTCGGGCTCATTCCCTACACCTTCACCGTCACCGCCCATCTCATCGTCACCGCCGCCATGGCGCTGCTGGTGATCGGCACGGTCATCGTCTACGGCTTCATGCGCCACGGCACCCACTTCCTGCACCTGTTCGTGCCGTCGGGCGTGCCGGCCTTCCTGCTGCCGTTCCTGGTGGTGATCGAGGTGGTGTCCTTCCTCTCGCGTCCCATCAGCCTGTCGCTGCGTCTGTTCGCCAACATGCTGGCGGGCCATATCGCCCTGAAGGTGTTCGCCTTCTTCGTGGTGGGCCTGGCCTCTGCCGGCGTCGTCGGCTGGTTCGGCGCCACCCTGCCCTTCTTCATGATCGTGGCGCTCTACGCCCTCGAACTGCTGGTCGCGATGCTGCAGGCCTACGTGTTCGCGGTGCTCACCTCGATCTACCTCAACGATGCGATCCATCCCGGTCACTGACCGGGCGGCGCGTCTCACATCCCCAAATCCAAAGCGTTCTCAAGGAGCAGTCCCATGGATCCCGCAGCTGGAAAGTTCATCGGTGCCGGTCTCGCCTGCCTCGGTATGGGTCTCGCCGCCGTCGGCGTCGGTAACATCTTCGGCAACTTCCTCTCCGGCGCCCTGCGCAACCCGTCGGCGGCCGATGGCCAGTTTGCCCGCGCCTTCATCGGCGCGGCGCTCGCGGAAGGTCTCGGCATCTTCGCGCTCGTCGTCGCCCTCGTCCTCCTGTTCGTGGCCTGATTGCCCGAACGAAAGAGGTTCCCGGGCGATCAGCGCCCGGGTGCTGTGATTGCAAGGTCAGGTGCGAAGGCGGGCAAGCCATGATGAAGTCGTGGAAAATGACTGTCGCGCTGGCGATGACGGGTGCGGTCCTCTGGGGCGCCCCCCTCTTTGCGGCGAGCGATCACCCTACCGTTCCGGCGGTCGTGGTCGCGCAGGCGGCCCCGCCGGCCGGAACCGCAGGCCAGGGCACCCATGAAGCCGCCCCGGCGGCTCACGGCGCTGCAGCGGGTGCTGCGGACGACGGGCATGGCAAGAAGAGCCACTTCCCGCCCTTCGACGCCACCACCTTCGCCTCTCAGCTGCTCTGGCTCGTCCTGAGCTTCGGCCTCCTCTACCTCCTGATGAGCCGCGTGGCCCTGCCGCGCATCGGCCGCATCCTGGAGGAGCGCCACGACCGCATCGCCGACGACCTCGAGGAAGCGGCGAAGCACAAGGCCGAAAGCGAGGCCGCCCAGGCCTCCTACGAAAAGGCCCTCGCCGAGGCCCGCGCCAAGGCCAATGCCATCGCCGGCGAAACCCGCAACCGGCTCGCCGCCGATTCCGAAGCCAACCGCAAGTCGCTCGAAGCCGGGCTCGCCGCCAAGCTGGTGACCGCCGAACAGAGCATTGCCGCCACCAAGACCGAGGCCCTCACCCATGTGCGGGGCATCGCGGTGGACGCCACCCACGCCATCGTCTCGACCCTCATCGGCACCAGCGCTGCGCAGGCCGACGTGGAGCAGGCCGTGGACGGGGCGCTCGTCAAGAAGGACGCGGCCTGATCGGGCCGCATCTCGGCCGCGCCCCAGCGTGCGGCCGTTTGAATTCTCCGCCGCGGCCTCAGCGGCTCTGGTGGACCCGAACGTAAGGGGCATTGCCCCGCAGATGCGGCCGTGTGGCCGCCGACGGATCTGAGGACCCTGCGATGAACGAGATGAGTCTGGCCGAGATTTGGGTCGCCGTCGCCTTTCTGCTCTTCGTCGGCATCCTGATCTATGTCGGCGCCCACCGCACCATCGCGTCGGCCCTCGACAGCCGCGGCCACCGCATCGCGGCCGAGCTTGAGGAAGCCCGCCGCCTCAAGGAAGAGGCCCAGAAGCTGGTGGCCGAGTTCAAGCGCAAGCAGCGCGAGGCCGAGGCCGAGGCCGAATCCATCGTCACCGCCGCCAAGGCGGAGGCCGAGCGCCTCGCCTCCGAGGCCAAGGCCAAGCTTGAGGATTTCGTCACCCGCCGCACCAAGATGGCGGAAGACAAGATCGCCCAGGCCGAGCTTCAGGCCGTGGCCGACGTGAAGGCCATCGCCGCCGACGCTGCCGCCAAGGCCGCCGAGGTCCTGCTGGGCTCCGCCGCGCGCGGCGACGTGGGCGACCGCCTCATTTCCAACGCCATCGGCGAAGTGAAGTCCAAGCTGAACTGATCGCCTGCAGGCGTTTCGATCCCCATGCGGGCCGCCTTCGGGCGGCCCTTTTGTTTTTGGCCGCGGGCGAACCGGCACCGGGGAACGGCCCGCGCATCCTTTTCCCGGCAGGATCTCCCGCTCGGCTTGGCAGGGCCACCGTTTGTCTCGCCGGGAAAGCCGGTATGGCCGGGCAAAGCGCCGAATGCACCAAACCGGCCAGCTTGCAAGCCCGCCAACCGTGGCGCGCCCTGTCGCGCCCACGCGCCGCGGCAACCGTTGGCCCCCGCTGCTGCACCACGCCTTGAAACCGACGCCCGTCTGGTTCAATGCTAGCGCATGTGCCGTCAGGTTCAGATCGCATCCATCGACCATCCGGCGTCGCGTCCGGCGCCCTGGTCCCGCCGCCGGGGCACACGCACCCGTGCGGACCTGTCCGCGCGGCACCTGTCCGCACGCCACGGGTCCACACGCCACGGACCGCTGCGCGCAGGCCTTGCCGTTCTCGTCGCCCTCGTCACCCTGGGCCTGGCCCTTGCGGCCGACGCCGGACGGCCGGCCCTGGCGCAGGCCGATTTCTTTTCCTTCCTGCGTCCCCCGGGCTCGGTCCCGCAGGCCGCGCCCAAGCCGCAGCGGCCGGGCCAGAATTCCGGCTGGTGGCCGTTCCAGCCCCAGCCCCGGTACGAACAGCCGCAGCAACTCCCGCAGCAACAACCCAAGCGCCCGACCGCTCCGGCCGAGCCGGAGGGCGTCGTCTACGGCTCCGCCGACGCCGCCGTACAGGGCAAGCGCGCCGCCCCGAACCAATTCGTGCTGGTGATCGGCGACCGGCTCGCCGCCCAGCTCGCCCAGGGGCTGGCCGACGCCTATGCGCCCGACCGCGCGCGTATCGCGGTCATCGAAAATGCCACCGACGACAGCGGCTATCTGCCGGCACCGGTGGACTGGATCACCCGCGCGCCCGACGCCATTGCCGCCGCGCGCCCCTCGGTGACGGTGATTGCCCTCGGCTCCGAGGATCTGCAGCCCATCAAGGATGGGGACGCGTTGGTCCAGCCCCTCAGCGAGCGCTGGATGGAGCTCTACGGCAAGCGCGTGGACGAGGTGCTGACCGCCGTGCGCGACAAGGCCGGACGGGTGATCGTCACCGGCCTCGCCCCGGTGGCGAACACGGCGCTCTCCGACGACTATGCCAAGCTCAACGAGCTGCTGCGCACCCGCGCGGCGCGGGCGGGCGTCGCCTTCGCCCATGTGTGGGACGGCTTCGTCGACGAGGACGGCAAGTATCTCGCCAACGGCCCGGCGGTGGACGGCCAGCGGCGCCGCCTGCGCTTCAACGATGGTGTCCGCTTCACCCGCGCCGGCGGACGAAAATTGGCCTTCTTCGTGCAAAAGGACATCAACCGCATGCTGGCGGAGCCGGGCAAGTCCCCGGCTGCCGGCGATGGCACCACCCCCGCCATCAGCACGCGGCCCGCCGCCCTCGCCGGTCCCCCGGTGCCCGCAAGGACTCCGGACCCCATGGCGGTGTCGGCCAGCGCCAATGCCGCAGCCCGGGTGCTGAAGGAGGGCATCGCGCCTGCCCCCGTGCGCGGACGGGCAGACGATTTTTCCTGGCCGCCGCCCGGCAGCGAGCCCGCCGCCGCGCCAGCCGCCGCCCCCGCGCGGTAGGCGCGGTAGGCGCGATCGGTCCGCCGGCCGGCGCGGGGCCTGCCGCGCCCGTCCAAGGTCGCATGCCGCAGCGCGGTAGAACCCCTTTTCAAAGCACAGGCGTCGCATTACCGATTCGGTACGGTAAGGTGTGGATCGCGCTCTCACCTTAAGCCGTGAGACCGTGTGGCCCGATCCGCTTGCGATGCAAGCAGATCGGCCGCGCTCAAGACCTGCATCGTGCGAAGGGAGTCCCCATGGGTGCCGAAGCTGGAGCCGCCATTGCCATCCGCCCGCGCCGCAGCGTCCTCTACATGCCGGGCTCCAACGCCCGCGCGCTGGAAAAGGCCCGCACCCTGCCCGCGGATGGCGTGATCCTGGACCTTGAGGACGCGGTGGCGCCCGACGCCAAGGCGGAGGCCCGCGCCCGCATCGTGGACACGGTGAAGGCCGGCGGCTTCGGCCCGCGCGAGGTGGTGATCCGCATCAACGGCCTCGATACGCCGTGGGGCTCGGACGACCTGGAGGCCGCCGCCGGCGCGACGCCCGACGCCATCCTGGTGCCCAAGGTCGAGACCGTGGAGCAGTTGGTCACCGTCGGCCGCCGGCTGGAGGCGCTGAAGGTGCCGCAGACCACGCGGGTCTGGGCCATGATCGAGACGCCGCTGGCCATCCTCGACATCAAGGCCATCGCCCAGGCGGCGCAGGACCCGCTGACCCGCCTCACGGTCTTCGTGCTCGGCACCAACGATCTCGCCAAAGAGACGCGGGCGGCGCTGGTGCCCGGCCGCGCGCCCATGATGGGCTGGCTGAGCCTGGTGGTGGCGGCCGCGCGGATCTATGGCGTGGACGTGCTCGACGGCGTGTGGAACCAGTTCCAGGACCTCGACGGCTTCAAGGCCGAATCGGCCCAGGCCGTGGAATTCGGCATGGACGGCAAGACCCTGATCCATCCGAGCCAGATCGAGCCCTGCAATATCGCCTTCTCGCCCCCCGAGGCGGAGGTGGCCCGCGCCCGCGCCATCATCGCCGCCTTCGCCTTGCCGGAGAATGCGGGCAAGGGGGTGATTACCCTCGACGGCCGCATGGTGGAACTGCTCCACGCGGAGATGGCCAAGCGCACGGTGGCCCTCGCCGACGCCATCGCCGCCCGCGCCTGAGGCCAAAGCACGAGGTCCGGAGCACCATGTCCCAGCCCGCCGCGTCCAAGCCCTTCCGCATTGTCATGCTGGCCTATCCGCGCATGACCCAGCTTGATCTCACCGCTCCTTTCGAGGTGTTCGCGCGCCTGCCCGGGGCGCGGCTGGAGATTGTGGCCGAGAGCTGCAAGCGGCCGGTGGTGGACGTGGCGGGCCTCGCCATCATGGCCAATTCCACCTTCAACGAGGTCGCCGGCTGCGACCTCCTGTTCGTGCCCGGCGGCCCCGGCCAGCTGGAACTGATGGATGACGGGCCGACGCTGGATTTCCTGCGCCGCATGGCGGTTCAGGCGCGCTACGTCACCTCGGTGTGCACCGGCTCGCTGATTCTCGGCGCGGCGGGGCTGCTCACCGGCTATCGCGCCACCAGCCACTGGCTGTCGCTGGACCAGCTGGCCCTGCTCGGCGCCATACCGGTGGAGGAACGGGTGGTGGTGGATCGCAACCGCTTCACCGGGGCCGGGGTGTCGTCCGGCATCGACCTCGCGCTGGCGCTGGCCGCCGAGATCGCCGGGGAGGACGAGGCCCGGCGCATCGCCCTCGCCATCGAATACCAGCCGGCCCCCGCCTTCCCGCCCCGCGACCGGGAGGACCCCCGCCTCGTCGCCGAGGTGCGGGAGAAGACGCGCGCCTTCCAGGACAAGCGCGTCGAGGCCGCCCGCCGCGCCGGCACCCGGCTCTGACCCCGCTCCAAAGCGACCTGCTATCGTTTCAGGATAGGACCCATGAAGCTCTATCGCTACCTGACCGGCCCCGACGACGCGGCCTTCTGCAAGCGCGTCTCCGCCGCCCTCAACAAGGGGTGGCAGCTGCACGGCGCGCCCACCCTGACCTTTGATCCGCTGCAGGGGCGCGTCATCTGCGGCCAGGCCATCGTCAAGGAGGTGGAGGGCGCATGGTCCGACGACGTGGTGCTGTCCGAGCACTGACGCCGGCATCCGGACACGGGGCCTGCGCGGAAAGGCGCCTCAGGCGTCCCGCGCCATAGGCTTCGCGTCAGGCGGCGTCCGCCGTAAACTTCAAACGTCAGGCGGCGTCCGCCGTAAACCTAAAAAGTCAGGCGGCGTCCGCCGCCGGGCCATGGGCGGGAATGAGCACCACGGCCACGTCCACCTCGTCGCCCGCCTGCTTGAATTCATGCTTCACCGCATCGCTCAGCCGGGCGACGACGGCGCGCGTCTTCGCCACCGTCCAGTCGCCCTCGAAGCCGAGGTGCAGCTCCACGAACATCTTGCCACCGAACTGCCGGGTGCGGATGTCCCCCAGCTCGTCGAAATCGTCGAAATGGCTGGTGAGCACCTTGAGGATACGCAGCTGCCCCGCCTCGTCGATGGCCTGGTCGAGCAGCGAGGCCACCGAATTCGAGAGCATGGCGAAGATGTTGTAGATCATGAAGCCGATGACGACGAACGATGCCACCGGATCGAGATAGTACATCCAGGTCACGTTGTTGAAGATCGACAGCACCACGGTGACGATGAACACCGAGCCCGAGGAGATGGCCGAGACCAGATGCACCCGCGCCTGCGCCGCCAGCACCGGCGAGCGCGTCTCATGGGCGAGGCGGGTGGCCTTGCGGTTCAAAATCGTGTTGCCGATCACCGCGGCCGCGGTGACGAAAAGGCCCAGCTCCGCGCCGCTCACCCCTTCAGGATGCATGAGGCGCATGATGGCATTGGAGCCGGCGATGAAGACCAGCACCGTCTGCAACAGGGCGATCATCAGCTCGGCGAGGTTTTCCAGCTTGCCGAGCCCGTAGGCGTAACGCCCCGCCTGGGCGTTGTGGGCGATCTTCAGCACCAGCCAGCAGGCGGTGAGCGCGGTGAGGTCGAAGGACGTCGCCAGAAGGTCGGTGAGGATCGCCGCCGAATTGGTGAGCGTGGCCGCAAGGATGTAGAAGGGAAACAGGCAGGCCGTGAAGATCATGGCCTGAAACGACAATTTCTGGCTCGCCGAACCCGACACCCCTGCCCCCTTTGTCGAATGGCGCCGCCACCCACAGCGCCTTACCCCCATGAGGACCATCAGGCGGGCCGCGTCAAGCCGTCAGACCCGATCCGGCTCGGGCTGCGATCGGCTCGGCTGTTGCGTCGCACCGCGCCGCTCTGCAACATGGCGGGACACGGGGGGATGAAGATGAGCAAGACCAACCGCGGCAATTTCTTCGAGGATTTCAGCGTCGGCCAGGTGATCCGCCACGCGACCCCGCGCACCGTCACGGTCGGTGACGCGAGCCTCTACAGCGCCCTCTACGGCACCCGTTTCGCCGTACAGTCGGCCGACAGCTTCGCGCAGGCCATCGGCTATCCGCGCGCGCCCGTGGACGACCTGCTGGTCTTCCACGTGGTATTCGGCAAGACGGTGCCGGACATCTCCCTGAACGCGGTGGCCAATCTGGGCTATGCCGGCGGGCGCTTCCTCGCTCCGGTCTATCCCGGCGACACGCTGACGGCCGTATCCGAAGTGATCGGCCTGCGGGAAAATTCCAACGGCCAGAGCGGCGTGGTCTATGTGCGCTCGGTGGGCTTCAACCAGGACGGCACCGAGGTGCTGGACTATGTGCGCTGGGTGATGGTGCGCAAGGCCGATACCGCCCGCCCGGCACCCGAGCCGGTGGTGCCCAAGCTGCCCGCGGCGCTGGCGCCCGACGCCCTGGGCAACGCCGTGCCGCTGCTCGACATCGAAGGCTGGCGCAACGACCTGTCCGGCTCGGAGGCCCGCTTCGCCGATTACCAGGTGGGTGAGCGCATCGACCATGTGGACGGCATGACGGTGGAGGAGGCGGAGCACATGATCGCCACCCGCCTCTACCAAAACACCGCCAAGGTGCATTTCAACCAGTTCACCGAGGGCCAGGGCCGGTTCGGCCGGCGGCTGATCTATGGCGGCCACGTCATCTCGATCGCCCGCGCGCTCTCCTTCAACGGCCTCGCCAACGTGTTCCATGTGGCGGCCATCAACGGCGGACGGCATGTGGCGCCCTTGTTCGCGGGCCTCACCGTGCACGCCTGGACCGAGGTGCTCGACGCCCAGCCCCTGCCGGGCCGTGAGGACGTGGGCGCGCTGCGCCTGCGCACCATCGCCACCAAGGACCGCCTCACCGGCGATTTCCCTGCCAAGGTCGCCACCGAGACCGGTGAGGATTATGACCCGAGCGTGATCCTCGACCTCGACTACTGGGCGCTGATCCCGCGCTGATCGGCGGCCGCCGCCGGGCGCACCACTGCGCCCGTGCGGTTGCCCCGCAGCGGGGACGGCGGCGGCAGCGGCACCGCGCCGGGCCGCGACGGTGCAGTGACCGCGCCAAGGCGCGACGGGGCCGTGGCCGCGCCGCCGAAGGCGGACATGAACCGCCAGATTTCCTCACCCGAATCCACGTCGCGGCTGCGCAGGCCCAGGAAAGGCGTGGCGAGGTCCGGCCTGGTGTCCACCCGCGCCGGCGGCTGGTGGCCGCCACGCTCGATACTGATGAGCTCCACCGCCGACCCGTCCCGACAAGCGTCCCAGCGCCGCAGCGTCGCCGCGGTCACGTCGGTCAGGTCGAGATGGGGCAGCTCGCGCTGGGTCGAAGCGCCGCACCCGTTGATGCGGGCAAACAGGCGCGCGCTCTCCGGCGCCGACAGGGTGGCCCCCACCGGGGTCCAGAAGCCGGCATAGGCGATGACGGAATCGGCGGTGCCGTGGATGAACTGGATGGGGACCGGCCGGTCGGGCTTGCATTCCTCCCGGTAATTGGCCGGGGCCGTGGCCATGATGGACGAATAGGCGGCGAACAGCTCCGCATGCTCGCAGGCCATGCGCTGCACCATGAAGCCGCCGTTGGAAATGCCGGTGAGGTAGATGCGCGCCGGATCGGCGATGCCGTCCTCCGCCAGCCGATGGGCGAGCGCCACCAGGAAGGCCACGTCGTCGCCGGGTTGCAGCATCATCTTGAGGCGCATGGCGGCGGGCCGCCCGTCGTTCCACACCCGCCCCTCGCCTTCCGGATAGACCGCGACGAAGCCGTGAGCGGCGGCGGAGGCATCGAGCCCGAAATAGGCGCGGAAGCTCTCCGGCGTCTGCGCCGCGCCATGGAGCGCGATCACCACGGGCGCCGGCCCGCTCACCCCCTCCGGCGTGACCACCATAAAGCGCCGCTCCTCGCCATTGGCCGACAGCCGCAGGTTGCGCACGGTGTCCGCCCACGCGGGGAGAATCATGAACATCGCTCCGAACAGCACGAGAACACGGGCGAGCCCGCTCATCCCACGCTGCACCCGACCCGGTTGTGGTTGACGCCGGGCGAAAATCGAGCGGACGCCCGCCGGGCGGGGCGGCGAAGCCGCAACAGAACAGGCCATGACAGAAGAAGCCATTCACGAAAAAGAAAAATCAGCAACCGGAGCAGGCCCGGCCGATGGGCCGGAGGCATGCCCCGCAAATACGGCAGGCGGGCGGCGCTCCTGTGGCTCCCGCGCCACAGTTTCGCCCCGACCGACCTGCTTTTGACATAAATCAAACTTTCGAAGGATCGGCGGCGCGAAGTGTTGCCTTATGGTTTTATCGATCAAAGTGCGCGGGAGCGGGGCAATGAAGAAGTTCGGTCTGGGTGCCATTGTTGCGGCGGGCATCGCCGCCTGTTCGGTCGGCGGCGCGTCTGCGGCGGACCTGTCGACCCCCGCTTACAAGGCGGCTCCGGTGGTCGAAGCTCCGCTGAGCCCCTGGCAGATCCGCGTTCGCGCGCTCTACGTGATGCCGGAAAGCGGCGGCTCGGTGGACGGTATCCTCGGCTCCGACCTCAGCTATTCCGACTCGGTGGTGCCTGAGCTCGACATCACCTACTACTTCACCAAGAACATCGCGGCCGAACTCATCCTCGGCGTCACCCCCCACGACATCAACGGCGCGGGCACCATCTCCAGCCTCGGCCAGGTGGGCAAGGTGTGGCTGCTGCCGCCGACCCTCACCCTGCAGTACCACTTCACCGATTTCGGGCCGTTCAAGCCCTATATCGGCGCCGGCGTGAACTACACCGTGTTCTTCAATCAGGATGCGAAGAACACGGCGTTCTCCAGCGTCGACGTGCACGACACCTGGGGCCTCGCCCTGCAGGCCGGCTTCGACTGGATGATCGACCGCCATTGGGGCATCAACGTCGACGTGAAGAAGCTCTTCCTCGAGCCCAGCTTCACCCTGCAGACCGCGGGCGGCAGCTACCTCACCGGCGGCGCCGACCTGAACCCCTGGATCTTCGGTACGGGCGTCACCTACCGCTTCTGATCGGTTCTTCCAGACCCGAACCAAGAGCCGCACGAAAGAACAGCGCCGGTCTTCCGGCGCTGTTTTTGTGTGTGCAGCGCACTCTCGCGAGCGCCGAAGCGTTGGCAGCGCAGCAATCCGCCGCGACACAAAAACGGCATGCAACGATCATCTAATTGCGGTGCGCGACGTATCCGGTTTTAAAGCCACGCCAAGGTGCTTTGGAATCGTTGCGAAGTGCCGACGATTGAGATACCTGATCGGTCGATTTTTTGGAGGAGGCCCCATGGCCGACAGCCCTCAGCGCGTTGATCGCCCCCTTTCGCCCCACCTACAGATCTACCGTCCGCTGTTTACGATGATGATGTCGATTGTGCATCGCATCACCGGCATCGGGCTCTATTTCGGCACGGTGATCCTGGTCTGGTGGCTGCTTGCCGCCGCCACCTCCCCCTCGGCCTTCGAGAGCTTCCGCGCCATAGCGGGCTCGCCCATCGGGCTCATCGTGCTGTTCGGCTACACCTGGGCCCTGCTGCACCATGCCTTCGGCGGCGTGCGCCACTTCATCTGGGATTTCATCCACGGCTTCGGCCCGCAGGAGCGCGTGCTCCTCGCCAAGGCCAGCCTGGCCGCCTCCGTGGCGCTGACCGTGATCCTCTGGATCGTCGGCCTGGTCGTGAAGGGCTGAGGAGGATCACATGAGCAACACCCCGTCCTCCGGACACACGCCCATGCGCACGCCCCTCGGCCGCGTGCGCGGCCTGGGCTCCGCCCGCTCCGGCACCGGCCACTTCTTCCAGCAGCGGGTTACCGGCCTCGCCAATCTCATCCTGATGATCGCCTTCATCGGGATCGTGATCTGCCTCGCCGGCTCCAGCTACGCGGCGACGCGCGCCACCCTCGGCAACCCGTTCGTGGCGGTGGTCATCCTGCTGACGCTGCTGTCGGTCACCACGCACATGCGCATCGGCATGCAGGTGGTGATCGAGGACTACATCCACACCGAGGCGCTCAAGGTGCTGCTGATCGTGGCCAACACCTTCTTCAGCATCGCCATCGCCCTCGCCGGCGCCTTCGCCGTTCTCAAGATCAGCCTGGGAGGCTGACATGGCCGACACCGCAACCAACGGGACCGCCGCGCCCGGCATCAACGGCGCTGCCTACCCCATCGAGGACCACACCTACGACGTGCTGGTGGTGGGCGCCGGCGGCGCCGGCCTGCGCGCCGTGGTGGGCTGCTCGGAAGCCGGCCTGCGCACCGCCTGCATCACCAAGGTGTTCCCCACCCGCTCCCACACGGTGGCCGCCCAGGGCGGCGTCGCCGCCTCCCTCGCCAACATGGGCGAGGACAAGTGGGAATGGCACATGTACGACACCGTGAAGGGGTCGGACTGGCTGGGCGACCAGGACGCCATCGAATACATGGTGCGCAACGCGCCGGCCGCCGTCTACGAGCTGGAGCACTGGGGCGTGCCCTTCTCCCGCACCGAGGACGGCAAGATCTACCAGCGTCCGTTCGGCGGCATGACCACCCATTTCGGCAAGGGCACCGCCCAGCGCACCTGCGCCGCGGCGGACCGCACCGGCCATGCCATGCTGCACACGCTCTATGGCGCGGCGCTGAAGCACCACGCCGAATTCTTCGTCGAATATTTCGCCATCGACCTCATCATGGATGAGGATGGCCGCTGCCGGGGCGTCATCGCCCTGAAGCTCGACGACGGCACCCTCCACCGCTTCCGCGCCCACCTCACCGTGCTGGCCACCGGCGGCTATGGCCGCGCCTATTTCTCCGCCACCTCGGCCCATACCTGCACCGGCGACGGCGGCGGCATGGTGCTGCGTGCCGGCCTGCCGCTGCAGGACATGGAATTCGTGCAGTTCCACCCCACCGGCATCTACGGCTCGGGCTGCCTCATCACCGAGGGCGCCCGCGGCGAGGGCGGCTACCTGACCAATTCCGAGGGCGAGCGCTTCATGGAGCGCTATGCCCCCTCGGCCAAGGACCTTGCCTCCCGCGACGTGGTCTCCCGCTCCATGACCATGGAGATCCGCGAGGGCCGCGGCGTCGGCAAGAGCAAGGACCACATCTTCCTGCACCTCGACCATCTCGACCCCGCCATCCTCCACGAGCGCCTGCCCGGCATCTCGGAGAGCGCGAAGATCTTCGCCGGCGTGGACCTGACGCGCGAGCCGATCCCGGTGATCCCGACCGTGCACTACAACATGGGCGGCATCCCCACGAACTATTACGGCGAGGTGCTGGACAAGCGCAAAGGCGATCCGGACACCGTCGTTCCCGGCCTCATGGCCATCGGCGAGGCCGCCTGCGTCTCGGTGCACGGCGCCAACCGCCTCGGCTCCAACTCGCTCATCGACCTCGTGGTGTTCGGCCGCGCCGCCGGCCTGCGCGCCGCCGAACTGGTGAAGCCCGGCGAGAAGCACCGCGAGCTGCCGGCCGGCAGCGCCGACCTCGCCATCGGCCGCCTGGATGCGAACCGCTATGCCTCCGGCGGCACCCCCACCGCCGAGCTGCGCCTCGCCATGCAGAAGGTGATGCAGAGCAACTGCGCCGTCTTCCGCACCGGCGACGTGCTGGAGGAGGGCTGCAAGCTCATCCACGACGTCTTCAAGGGCGCGAGCGACATCGGCGTCACCGACCGCTCGCTGGTGTGGAACTCCGATCTCGTCGAGACCCTGGAGTTCGACAACCTCATCGCCCAGGCCATCGTCACCATGGAGGGCGCGAACGCCCGCCAGGAAAGCCGCGGCGGCCACGCCCGCGAGGACTTCCCGGATCGCGACGACGTGAACTGGATGAAGCACACCCTCGCCTACTTCGATACCGCATCCGGCAATGTGCGGCTCGATGACCGGCCGGTGCACACCTATACGCTGTCCAACGACATCCAGTACATCGAGCCGAAGAAGCGCGTGTACTGATGGTGTCATCGCGACCGCGCGCGGCAAGGGCGGCCCTGCCCACCGCGCGCGGCCATGGCCAGAAATCCTGCGGGCGGTTACCGCTCCAGCGTTCCAGGACGTCCCATGGTTGAGCTCACCCTTCCGAAGAACTCCCAGATCACGCCCGGCAAGGTGTGGCCGAAGCCGCAGGGCGCCAAGACGCTGACCGAGTTCCGCATCTATCGCTGGAACCCGGACGATGGCCGCAACCCGCGCGTCGACACCTATTATGTCGACCGCGAGGATTGCGGGCCCATGGTTCTCGACGGCCTGATCTGGATCAAGAACACCGTCGATCCCACCCTCACCTTCCGCCGGTCCTGCCGCGAAGGCGTGTGCGGCTCGTGCGCCATGAACATCGGCGGCACCAACACTTTGGCCTGCACCAAGGGCATGGACGAGGTGCTGGTGAAGGACGTGGTCAACGTCTATCCGCTGCCGCACATGCCGGTGGTGAAGGACCTGGTGCCGGACCTCACCCATTTCTACGCCCAGCACGCCTCCATCGAGCCGTGGCTGCAGACCGACAGCCCGCCCCCCGAGAAGGAGTGGCGCCAGGCCAAGGACGACCGCGAGAAGCTGGACGGCCTCTACGAGTGCATCCTGTGCGCCTGCTGCTCCACCTCCTGCCCCAGCTACTGGTGGAACGGCGACCGCTACCTCGGCCCGGCGGCCCTGCTGCAGGCCACCCGCTGGCTGAAGGACAGCCGCGACGAGCGCACCGGCTCGCGGCTCGACTATCTGGAAGACCCCTTCCGGCTGTATCGCTGCCACACCATCATGAACTGCGCCCAGGCGTGCCCGAAGAGCCTCAACCCGGCCAAGGCCATTGCCGAGATCAAGAAGATGATGGTCGAGCGCCAGATCTGACGGCGCGCCGGCCCGGATCATGCCTTAAGAAAGGCCGCCCGCCCCTGGCGTGGCGGCCTTTTCCGTTCCGGGTCACCCGCCGTGCCGAGGGCCGGCGATGCCCCGCTTCCACACTCAGCCGACAGCGCTTCTCAACGCCTCGCATTCCGTGTTAAAAATCTGTCGTCACCATTGAGAGAGCCGGAGGAGGCGAGATGTCGGTCGTTCGCGTTCTTGTGCCGGCGATCCTCGGACTCGCGCTGCTCGTGGCCCTTATCGCCCGCCCGTCGGAGACGTTCCTCGTCCTCGGCAGCGCCGTGCTCACGTTGACCACCGCCAGCAGCATCGTCTTCTTCGGCTTCGTGGCCATCGCCGCCCTGATCGGGCTGGAGCGCAACTCCGGCCGCCATCTGGCTCCGGCCGCACCGGTCCACATCCACCGCTCCCTGCGCGACGAGGTTTGAAGCTCAAGGCCGTTGCGCGCCTCAGCGGCGGCAGGTGACCGCCGGCCACGGGCTCTTGCGATAGAACGGCCGAAGCTCCACCACCTGGATGCGCGCCCACAGGGTGCTGGACGGCTCCGGGCACAGGCGCAGCATGGCCGAGGTGGGGTTGCCCCGCCAGCTCTCGGGAATATGCACCACCACGGCAAAGGCGCCCGCCTCATAGGCCGGGTCGCGGGCCCACCATCCCGCCGGCAGGCGTTGCCTGAGATAGGTGCGCAGCGACAGAAACGGATCGAACGGATAGGGGTCCACGTCCGGATCGACGGGCGGTCGCGCCGGGAGGTCGCCGAGGCTCTGCATGGGCGCCTGCTGGGCCACGGCCGCACCGACCCCGGCCAGAGCCGCCGCGAGCACGAGCATCATGAGTGTCCGCTTCGCGCGAAAACGCGGCAGAAAGCGCTCCAGAAAACGCTCCATAAGATCAACCCGGCTCGGCCACGTCGCGGATGCGCAGCGCCACGCGGGTCTCGCCTTGCCAGGTGTCCAGCTCCAGGCTTCCTGCCACATGCAGGGGCCGCCCGCGCGCCGCAAGCAGGGCGCGGCCCAGCGGCTCCTCGGCGCAGCGGAAGGCGGTGGCCTTCAGGGTGGTGCCGTCGGGGGAGGAGATGCGCGCCCGCACATGGCCGGCGCCGAAGCTCTCCACATAGCTGATGCGGTGGCCCGGAAAGGCGAACACCGGCTCCGGATTGCCGGCGCCGAACGGGCCGGCGCGGGCCACCGTGTCGACGAGGTCCGCCGTCGCCCCCCGCGCGGTGAGCGCGCCATCGATGGAGAGCGTGCCCTCGGCCCGCGCCCGGGCCACGTCGGCGGCGAGGCGCTGCTCGAACGCCGCCCGCAATGCGCCGAGGCGAGAGCGCTCCACCGTCAGCCCGGCCGCCATGGCATGGCCGCCGCCCTTCACCAGCAGCCCCGCCTCCAGCGCCGCGCGCACGGCGCGGCCGATATCGACGCCGGGCAGCGAGCGGCCGGAGCCGGTGCCGGTCTCCCCGTTGAAGGCGATGGCGAAGGCCGGGCGCTGGAAGCGCTCCTTCAGCCGCGAGGCCACGAGGCCGACCACGCCGGGATGCCAGCCATCACCGCTCACCACGATCACGGAGCCTTCGTCGCTCAAGCCCAGGGCGGCCTCGGCCTCCGCCTCGGCGGCGGCGAGGATGGCGCGTTCCACCTCCTGCCGCTCGCCATTGAGCCGGTCCAGCTCTTCCGCAATCTGGCGGGCTTCCGCCGGATCCTGGGTCAGCAACAGCTTCGCGCCCAGCGTCGCCTCGCCGATGCGCCCGCCGGCATTGATGCGCGGGCCGATGAGAAAGCCGAGATGGAACGGCCGCGGCGGTCCGTCGAGCCGGGCCACGTCCATCAGCGCCGTGAGGCCGAGGCGGCCGCGCCGGCGCATGGCGATCAGGCCCTTGGTCACGAAGGCGCGGTTGAGGCCCTTCAGCGGCACCACGTCCGCCACCGTGGCGAGCGCCACCAGATCCAGCGTGTCGAGCAGGTCCGGAGCCGGGCGGGCGGTGTTGAAATGGCCGTTCTGGCGCAGCGCGCGCACCAGCCCCACGGCGGTGACGAAGGCAAGGCCCGCCGCGCACACATGGCCGAGGCCGGAGAGGTCGTCCTCCCGGTTGGGATTCACGATGGCGACGGCTTCCGGCAGGCGCTCGCCGGACTGGTGGTGGTCGATCACCACCGTGTCCATGCCCAGCCGCCGGGCGGCGGCCAAGGGCTCCATGGAGGTGGTTCCGCAATCCACCGTCACCAGCAGGCTCACCCCACGCGCGGCCAATTGCTCGATGGCCGGGACATTGGGGCCGTAGCCTTCGAAGATGCGGTCGGGAATGTGGAACAGCGGATCAAGGCCCGCCGCCCGCAGCACGCCCACCATGAGGGCGGTGGCGCAGGCACCGTCCACGTCATAGTCGCCGAACACCGCCACCTGCTCACCCCGGGTCACCGCCCGCGACAGTCGCTCCACGGCGGCGCCCATGTCGGTGAGGGTATCGGGATCGGGCAAAAGGGTGCGGATGGAGGGGTCGAGATAGGGCTCCACCCCATCGAGCGGCACGTCGCGGCCGGCGAGCACGCGGGCCAGCAGCTCGCTGATGCCGGTGCGCTGGGCCATGGCGAGGGCGGTCTGGGCGCCGCGCACGTCAAGGCGCTCGCGCCAGGTGCGGCCGGTGGCGGAGCGGGCGACGTCGAGAAAGAGGCGATTCGGCAAAGCTATGTTCACGCGCGCATCAAGCCAGATGCGGCCTCTCCCGTCGAGCGACCGGCGGGTTTCACAGTCCCTGTGCGACGAGAAACACGCCGCCTGCCGCCACTGCAGCGGCGGCGGTGGCGGAGCCAAGGCGCAGGGTGAAGCCCGCGGAGCCTGCGGCCGCCGCAAATCCCACCCGTCCCAGGGCATTCATGCCCAGCGCGATCAGGATGGCAAGGGCGGCGCCTTCCAGCGACAGGCCGTTGCCCGCGAGCCGCGCCGCGTTCAGGGACGGCACGTCCACATCCACGATGCCGGCCACCGCGCTGACGAGATAGAGGCTGCCCGGCCCCACATATTTCAGCAGGATCCCGCTCACCGCCGAGACGAGGCCGAACATGCCGGCGAAGGCGGCGAGGGGGCCGATGTCGAATGGATTGCCGAGGCTGGCCTCGCCTTCCGCGTCACCGGCATGACGCACCATGAGGCCGCCGGCCACGGCAAAGGCCAGGGCCGCCGCCAGCGCCGGCGGGGCCAGTGTGGTGAGCAGGCTGGGCGCCACCACCATGCAGATGGCAAGCACCCGCAGCAGCGAGACCATGGCCGCGAGCGCCGCTCCTCCGGCGAGCAGCGCCGGCGGTTCTCCGGCGGCCGCGCGGCGGGCAAAGGCGATGGTGACGGCGGTGGAGGACACGAGCGCGCCGGCCAGCGCGCTGATGAGGATGCCCTTTTCCGGCCCGGCGACCTTGACCGCGACATAGCCGGCAAAAGAGATGGTGGCGGTCAGCACCATGAACAGCCAGATCTGGCGCAGGTTGATGCTGTCGAACGGGTCCAGCGTCCGGTCCGGCAACAGGGGCAGGACGATCACCGTCATGCCCAGCAGGACGAGGCCGGAGCGCAGTTCCAACCAGGTGAGCCTGGCGAGAAGGCCGTGCAGCACCTCGCGCGCCGCCAGAAGCCCGGTGGCGGCGATGGCCGCCGCGCCCGCCGCCGTCGCGTCCCCCGCCACCGCCAGCGCGCCGAGGGTGAACACCAGCAAGGCGGCGACGATACTGGTGATGCCGAAATCCTCGTCCTTCACCATCTCGCGATACTTGAAGCCGGCGAAGACGGCAGCGAATCCCAGACTTGAGGCAATGAAGACAACCGGGCTCCCAAGGGCCATGGCGAGCGCGGCGCTGACGCCGCCGAGCAGGCCGCACAGGGTATAGGTGCGCACGCCGGCAGTGCGGCTGCCGGGCGGATCGCTGCGCTCGCGCCAGCCCCGCTCCACACCCACCACCAGCCCGATGGCGAGCGCGACCGTGAGGCGGAAAATGAGCTCGTCCATGGCGTGCTCCCGGCTATCTCCTTCTGTTTATATACTCTTCCACGCGGCGGCGGGGATGGCGTGTGGCTTGCGGCCGAAAGGCCGGCTGCTGCCGACCGCCGCGCGCCCAAGGGGCGGCGGGAAGGGGACAACGCCGCTCCGAAGACCGCGCCGCCACATTTTCCGTTCACGCCCTTTCATGGGACATGGTCTATCTGTGCCGTCATCGCATGGCCTTCACCCGAGCCGGCGTGCATTTCGCACGAACATGCTCCAGATCAAGGCCACGGACGGGAAACAGGGGTGAGCAAGGCCGGCATGATCGCGACACCA
Source organism: Xanthobacter autotrophicus ATCC 700552 (assembly GCF_043194565.1). Taxonomy (GTDB): domain Bacteria; phylum Pseudomonadota; class Alphaproteobacteria; order Rhizobiales; family Xanthobacteraceae; genus Xanthobacter; species Xanthobacter autotrophicus_F. The sequence continues at coordinate 109,057 of NZ_JBAFVS010000011.1, forward strand.
TCCCGAGCCGGGTTCACCCGGCGCTGCCCGCCCACGGCGCGGCGCGCCATCACAGCCGGCCGGACAAAGCCGTGACCGCGACCCCGCCCCGCTCCTTCGCCGCCCTTGTGCGGACCTACGGCACCTATGCCGGCGCCATGCTGGCCCGCGGCCTCGAACTTGTGGGCAAGCTCGGGCTCTACATGCTGGGCGCGCGGGCGCTGGGGGTGCATGATTCGGGCTATTTCTTCCTCTGCCTCACCTTGGTGGGGGTGCTGGCCACGGTGTCGCGGGGCGGGTTCGAGCGGGCGGTGGTGCGCCATCTCGCCGCCGAGCTGGCCGTGGGCAAGGGCCGGGCGGCGGGACACGCCTTCCTCGTCGGTCTCGGCGCGGTGCTGGGCCTCGGCCTTGCCGTGACGGCGCTCACCGCCGCCTTCGCCCAGCCGCTGGCGGACTATGTGTTCCGCGATCCCGACGCCGCCCGCCCGCTGCTGCTCTCCACCCTGGTGATCCTGCCTCAGGCCACCTGCTATTTCATCGGCAACGCGCTGCTCGGCCTGCACAAGGGCGCGGCGGGCCAACTGGTGCAGAACGGGCTGTGGCCGGTGCTGACGCTGGCGGCGGTGGTCGCGGGCGTCAGCTCCCTCGACGGGCTGCTCTATGCCCTCGCGGCGGCCAATGTGGCGGCCACCGTGGTGGGCGCCGTGCTGCTGCTGCGCGAGCGCCATCGCTTCGTGGACACCCACACGGATACGCCGCCGGGCGCGCCTTTGCCCGCCCTGTGGCGCACCGCGGCGCCGCTCTCGGTGGTGGAGATCGTGCAGATCCTGCTGCCGTCCCTGCCGGTGCTGCTGCTCGCCACCTTCGGCCTGCCCGCGCAGGTGGGCGCCTTCAGCGTGGCGAACCGCATCTCCATGCTGGTGTGGGTGGTCAGCACCTCCATCGGCAGCGTCGCCGCCCCCTCGTTTGCCGCCCGGCACCGGCAGGGGCAGTGGACCGAGCTGCGCCAGCTCAACCGCCGGGTGCGCCTCGCGGTGGCCGTCTTCGGCACCCCCGTGGTGGCGGTGATGCTGCTGGCGCCGTCGGAGGTGCTGCATCTGGTGGGACCGGGCTTTGAGATCGCGGCCACGGCGCTGGTCATCCTCGGCGTCGGCCAACTGGTCTATTGCCTGCTGCCGTGCCAGGAGATCGTGCTGGCCATGGCCGGCCACGGCGGCGTGCTGCGCTGGCTCACGCTGGGGCAGACCGTGGTCTGCCTCGCCCTGTGCGTACTGCTCATCCCGCCCTTCGGCATGATCGGGGCGGCCATTGCCACCGCTGTGTTCGCGGCCCAGCTCGCCATCGGCGCCAGCCTCATGGTGCGCAAGCTGATGCCGCAGGCGTTCTGATCCCCCACGCGCGCCGTTGCGCCTCACGCCGGCCGCAACCCTCTCTTAACGGTAAAGTAAGCGCGGCGCGGCACGGTGTGGAAAGCCTCCCGTCCGCGCCGCAGCAAGGGTCCGGACACGGGAGCCGGGCGTGAAGCAGGGGGACGCATGTTGATGCCGCAGGCGGCGCAGAGCGGCGCCACGGAACCGGCCACCGGATCCACGCGACCCGCCTTCACCCTGCGCGATTTCCTGATCGCCGCCTTCTACCACATCCGCATCGTGCTGCTGGCAGGGCTGATCCCGCTGGTGGTGGCGCTGGCCGTGGCCGCGACCAGCCGCACCGAATACACCGCCTCCAGCCTGCTCATGGTCATCGTGAGCCGCGAGGTGTCCAGCGCCCAGAACGTGACCGACACCGGCCCGGCCGTGCTCAGCATCGAGGGGCTGAAGCAGGTCGAATCGGAAGTGCAGATCATCGAGAGCGCGGACGTCGCCCGCGCCACCGTGGTCGAGATCGGCGTGGACCGGCTGTTCCCGCCGGGCCGGCTCGCCGCCATCACCCGCCTGTTCAGCTCAGACAAGGACCTGATGGACAAGGCGGTGGAGCGCTTCCAGGCCAGCGTGCGCGCCTCGGTGCAGTCCGGCTCCAACGTGATCCGGGTGAGCTTCACCAATCCCGACCGCGAGGTGGCCATCGCCGCCGCCGACGCGCTGGTGAAGACCTATCTCGCCGCCCGCCGCCGCCTGTTCGAGAACCCCACCGCCAAGATCCTGATGCTGGAAGTGAACCGCTTCCAGACCGACCTTTCCGCCGTGGACCGGGAGATCGAGCAGCTCAAGGTGAAGGCCGGCATCATCGATTTCGCCCAGGACGCCATCCTCGCCTCCAACCAGGTGGACGGCATCCTCCAGCGCCGCCGGCAGGTGGCCGAGCGCGAGGTGGCGGTGACCGCCCAGGTCACGGAGGCCGAGAAACAGTTCGCGGCGCTGCCCGATTCGGTGTTCGACTTCGCGGAGAAGACCGACGCCCTGCCCGGAGACGAGGACAACAACACCCTCTCGAAGCTGCTGCTGGAGCGCGACCGGGTGGCCTCCCAATATGCGCCGGGCAGCCAGCTGCTGCGGGACCTCGATCGCCAGATCGCCACCATCCGGGCGCGGATCAAGAGCCGCTCCGAGCGGCGCTATTCCACCGACCGGGCGGTGCGCAACCCGCAGGTCAACTACATCCAGAACATGATCCTGAGCCTCAAGGTGGAGCAGGATTCCCTCGGCCGGCAGAAGGCCGAGCTGGTGCAGCAGCAGCGCCTCGCCGAGGAACGCCTCGCCGCGCTGCGCACCGCCGAGACGCCGCTCATCGAGCTGAACCGCAAGCGCGACGCCCTGGGCGAAGGCTTCCGCGAATATCAGCGCCGTGCCGTGGCCGCCGCCATTGAGGAAGCCGCGTCCCAGTCCCGCCAGTCCGCGGTGCGCGTGGTGCAGGAGGCGGGCTCAGCGGTCACCAAGCGCTCGCTGGCGCTGCCGCTGGTGGCGGCGGGCCTGTTCGCCGCGATCCTGTTCGGCGGCGCGGCCGGGGCCCTTGCCTCCACCCTGCGCACCTCCTTCGTCACCCCGGCCGAGGCGGAACGCGCCCTCGGCCTGCCGGCGCTGGCGGTGTTCGACGCCGAGGCGGACCGGCCGGGCAACGCCGCCACGGACGAGGCCATCGGCAGCTGCGCCACCCTGCTGCTCGACACAAGCATCGACGACGCGCCGCTGCGGGTCATGCACTTCCTGTCGCCCGATGCCGACGATGCCCTGCCCTGGCTCGCCCGGCGGCTGGCGGAGGAGTTCGCCGCACGGCGCCAGCTGCGCACGCTGCTGGTGGACCTCTCCAGCGCCGCGCCCTACCCGCTCGCGGCCAGCGGCAGCGACGTGCGGGGCGGCATCGCCGTCGCCGGCACGCCGGTGCCGCTGCTGTGGGCGGCCGGCGACGCGGAGCGCTCGCCGCTGCTCGACTTCCGCCTGCCCATCGCCGAGGCGGAACTGATGATGGCCGAGCTGCGGCGCGCCTTCGACTGCGTCGTCGTCTCGTCCGACCTGCCCGGCGCCTCGCTCGTCACCCAGCGCTTCTGCCAGCTGGTGGATGCCAATATCCTCGCGGTGCAGGCGGAAAAGTCGCGCATGCCGGCGGTGCTCCGCCTGCGCGACCAGGTGGCGGAGAGCGGGGGCCTCACCATCGGCCTCGTCTTCCTCGGCCGGCGCTATTACCTGCCGAACTGGCTCTACCACCGCGCCTGAGGGTACAGCCGCAGGCATTTTCCGGCAGCCATTTCGCGCAGGCCTTCCCGCCTGAAGACCGCAGGGCCTGCCTCTGCCCGCAGAGGGCGGACGCGGCCGCTGTGGCGCGGGGGCATCATCAAGGTCCCTTCGTTCTCAATCGGTTTCGTGGCACCGCTGATAAGCGTTTCGTTAACCACGCCCCTTTAGTGTCGCTTTACCACGTTCAAGGGTTTTCACCCGGGATTTGCCGTGACGCGCCGTCGAACGAAGACGGAATGGTCGCGGAAATTCTGGCATTAACCTTTTGAATACGATTAGGCGCGGGAGTTGGTCGATGGTCTTGCCAGAATGCGGCGTGGTGAACACCGCTCGCGGCCCGGCCCGGGACGACCAGCTTCGGACGCGACGGCTCCGGCGGCGGGCGATACTCGCCCTCCTCGCCCTGGGCCTCGCACTCAATGGCTGCGCCGCCATCGCCACCTCCCAGAACACCGGCACCGAGCCCTTCACCACCGGCCACGAGCTGCGCTTCACCGAGGTGAACGTGGAGCGCTTCAAGCCGTGGAACGACCAGGTGCCAAGCTATCGGCTGGGGCCGGGCGACAAGATCAAGATCAAGTATTTCATCACCCGCGAGATGGACGAGGACCTGACCGTGAGCCCGGACGGCTCCATCGCGCCGCGTGCCATCGGCCAGATCCGGGTGGAGGGCTCCACCCTGTCCGGGGTGCAGGATTACGTGCGCCGCGAATCGCGCAAGGAACTGACCGACCAGAAGGTGGTGGTCTCGCTGGAGGAAGCCTCCTCGGCCCGGGTCTATGTGGGCGGCATGGTGGCCCATCCCGGCGCCTTCAAGCTCGCGGACATGGGCACCAGCGTGCTCCAGGGCATCCTGCTCGCCGGCGGCTTCACGGAGGAGTCGCGCACCGGACAGGTGGCGCTGATCCGCCGCGGCCCCAACAACGAGCCCATGCTGCGCCTCGTCAACGTGCGCGACGTGATCCAGACCGGGTTCGACGCCAACGACGTGCCGCTGGTGAGCGGCGACATCATCTATGTGCCACGCTCGTCCATCGCCGAGGTCAATCTGTGGATCGACCAGTTCATCAACAAGGTGGTGCCGTTCCAGCGCCAGTTCAGCTATACGATCGGCTCCTATTCCACGACCGGCGGCGGAACCTCGATCCTGCAATAGGGCACGCGCCCAAGGGCCGGCACCGCAGGCTGATGAGGTGGCGCATTCTCGTTTCCTGAAGTGAAAGGGCGCGCCTGCCCCCGCGCCCGGGTTGGTGACAGTCCGGCGCCGGGAGGGCGCCGACCGGAGGCGTCGAACACCCATGCGCGCGGTAGCCCAAACGCACCCAGAGTTCCGCACCGAGACCTTCCTCGGCGCGCCGTTCGCCTGCCTCGACGTGCCCGGCGCCGCGGGCGTCATCGGCGCGCGGCCCGCCGGTGCCCCCTTCAGCTATGTGATCACCTCCAACGCCTCCCATCTGGTGCGGCTCAACGCCCGCAAGGACGCGCGCTTTGCCGCCGCGCTTGAGGACGCGGGCCTCAACGTGCTCGACGGCGCGGTGCCCCACCTGCTGGCCGAGCGCCTGTTCGGCCTCGACATCCCGCTGTGTCCCGGCAGCGACCTCACCGCCGAATTGTTCGCGCACGTCATCGCGCCCGACGACGGGGTGACGGTGATCGGCGGCAGCGCGGAGATGAGGCGCCGGCTGATGGATCGCTACGGCATCCGCACGCTCAACCTCCATGTGCCGCCCATGGGCTTCATTGACGACCCGGCCGCGGTGGAAGCGGCGATCCAGTTCGTCATCGACCATCCCGCCCGCTACGTGTTCCTGGTGGTGGGGGCGCCGCGCTCCGAATATCTCGCGCACATGATCGCCCGGCGTGGCGGCGCCGTGGGCACCGGGCTGTGCGTGGGCAGCGCGCTCAACTTCCTCACCGGCCTGGTCCAGCGCGCCAGCCCCGCCTTCCGCCGGCTGGGCCTGGAATGGCTGTACCGGCTGGCGCAAAGCCCCAGCACCCATTTCGAGCGGGTGTTCGTGGATTCCCTGCCCATCTTCCTCGTCGCCGCCAAGGCAAAGCTTGATCCCGCCGCCTACGGCATGCGGCGCGGCGGGGACAGGCGATCGTGACCGGCCAGCCGGCGAGCCGGGACCCGCCCCGGGATCTGGCGACCCGCCGGGTGGTCATTCCGCTGCGCCGCAGCGCCGCCGGCATGGCGCCGGCCCTTGATGACGGCACGCATGTGCTCGCCAAGCTCGCCTTCGCTGCGACGCTGCCGTTCTTCGCCCAGGTCTTCTACTATCTCAACGAATATCCGGCGCCCTACCTGCTCTCGAAGGCGTGGCCCTTCCTGACCCTGCCGCTGGCGCTCTACGGCATGATCCGGCTGAAGCTGCCGGTGGGCCGGATGTTCCTGGTGGTGCTGGCCTATGGGCTCGGCTTCACGCCGCTGGTGTCCGTGATCCAGCTCGGCAACGGCTTCCTCGACGCGCTGACCACCACCATCAAGGCGTGGCCCTTCACCTATTATTTCAGCCTGTCGGCGCTGCTGGCGCTCCTCGCCGTGCCGCCGGAGAGCATCCGCAAGGCGGTGCTGGGCCTGGGGGCTACGACCTTCTTCCTGATGGTGATCATCTATCTCGTCGCGCCCGCGTCCTGGTATGCGGACAATCCGGCCGACAGCAAGCTGCTGCTGTTCGATCTGGAGCGCGGATATCGCGTCTACATGCCCATGGTCTTCGGCATGATTCTCGTCTTCTTCCTGTCCCGCGCCTTCGTGCTGAGGCGCAACATCCTCTACGGCCTGGGCGTGGTGCTGGCTTTTGTGCCCATGCTGCTGATCTACAAGCAGCGCGCCGCCATCGCCGCCGCTCTGGTGGTGGTGGTGTTCGGCATGACCATGTCGCTGCCGCCGCGGGCGCGCCGGATCGTGATCGGCCTTGGGCTGGCGGCGGTTGCCGTGGGTATCTTCCTGGTGGGGCGCAAGCTCGGCCTGTTGCCCGGCGGCGGCGCGTCCGGCGATGCGCAGGACACGTTCGGCGCCTCGCTCTCGGTGCGGCAGAACTCGTCGGCGCTGGCCTTCGCCTTCCTCGGCGACGATCCCATGCGCTGGATCTTCGGGGTCGGCGCCACCACGCGCTTCAGCACGGTGACGCTCAACGACATCTTCGGCAACGACCAGTTCTTCATCGCCGACCTCGGTTGGATCGGCGTCATCTTCGAATACGGCATCCTCGGCGCGGTCCTGCTCGCGGTGCTGCATGGGTGGTGCCTGGTCACGACATGGCGCCTGACGCGCGGCCTCGATGACCCCTTCGCCCTCGCGCTCAGCGACTACGTGCTGTATCTGGTCGTGAGTTCCGCCGTGTATTCGGTGGTCTTCACGCCCGGAGAGCTTGGCGTCGTCATGGCGCTCACCATCTATCTCGACCGGCGCCGGCGCGCATTACCGCCCGGTCCGCCGCCGGGCGAACCCCGCCGATTCGGCCTCGGCCGACCCATGGGAATCCGCCGCGTGACCCTCGGACGCTCGGGAGCAATCGCTCGTGCCGGCTGACCGCACCCGCCGCACCGCAGGGATGCCCCATGCTTGAGTCCCTGCAATATCTGCGGGCGGTGGCGAGCCTCATGGTGGTGGTGTTCCACCTCGGGGCGCCGCTGTCGCGCCTCGGCCTGACGGCGCCGTGGCCGCAGTCGGGCGCGGCGGGCGTCGACATCTTCTTCGTGCTCAGCGGCTTCCTGATGCTGGTCACCACCCGTGGCCGCGACGGCTACACCGCGACCTTCTACCTCAAGCGCATGGTGCGCATCGTGCCGCTCTACTGGATCGTCACCACGGCGAGCCTCGCGCTGCTGCTGGTGGCGCCGCAGCTGGTGAAGAGCGGCAAGGCGGACGCCTGGCACATCCTTGCCTCCTACCTGTTCCTGCCGGCGCGCCATCCCGTGCTCGGCACCCTGGAGCCGCTGGTGGTGCCGGGATGGACGCTGAACTACGAGATGTTCTTCTATCTCGTGTGGGGCGTGGCGCTGCTGCTGCCGGGGCGCGCGCGCCTGCCCGCCATCGCCCTCTTCCTCGCCGGGCTCGCTGTCCTCGGCCGCGCGGTGCCGACCGAGAACCCGTTCCTTGCCTTCTACACCGCGCCCATCATGCTGGAGTTCGTGTTCGGCCTCGCCCTCGGCCTCTGGTATCTGGAAGGGCCGCCGCTGGCGCGCGGATGGGGCTTCCTCTTCCTCGCCGCCGGCTTCGTGTCGCTGCTGGCGCAGGGCGATGTGGCGCAAGAGACCCGCGTGATCCAGTGGGGCATTCCCGCCGCCATGGTGGTGGCCGGCGCCCTCGTGCTGGAGCGGGCGCGACCGGTGAAGCGCATCGGCGCCTTCGTGCTGCTGGGGGATGCCTCCTATGCGCTCTATCTCGTGCACGGCATGGTGCTCTCGGCGGTGGGGCAGGTCTTCGTGCACCTTCAGGTCTTCTTGCCGCTGCCGGCGCCGCTCGCCTTCATCGCCTGCGCCATCAGCGCGGTGGGCGCGGCCATTGTCGTCGCCATCGCGGTGCATCTGGCGGTCGAGAAGCCGCTGCTGCGGCTGCTGAGCGCGCGGCCCCGGGCCAGCCAGGCCGCGACACCATGACCTGCACCGGGCAGGCGCGCGAAAAAAGCGGTTGCATGCGCTTGCCCAAGCGTTGCGGGGGCTGTCTATTCCCGGCGTTCGGCCGGGCGCGCGCCGCGCGATGATGAAGCCAAGGGGACAGTGACATGTGGAGACGCGTGAAAAAGCTCGTGAACGAGCCGGCCTTCCGCGAGGCCCCGCTCACCGTCACGGGCCGGGCCATCTCGCTCGCCGCCCACGTGGCCCTTGGCCGCAGCCCGGTGGCCGAGATCACCAAGGGCGGCGCGCGCGTGAAGCTGCCGGCGGACCTGCGCTTCACCACCACCAGCGTGTTCCTGCTGCGCGACAAGGTGGAGCCGGAGGTGCGCTACCTGGAGAAATTCCTGCGCCCCGGCGACGTGTTCGTGGACGTGGGCGCCAATATCGGCCTGTTCACCCTGAAGGCGGCGAGCTTCGCCGGACGGGTGGTGGCCGCCGAGCCGGGCGCCGTCGCCGGCCGGCAGCTTGCCGACAACCTCGCCCTCAACGGCTTCCGGAACGTCACCATCGTGCCCAAGGCCATCTCGGATGCGGAGGGCAAGGCGGTGCTGTTCCACAATCCCCTCGGCGACGATCCGCAGGCCTTCTCCCTCATCAATGACGGCACCAGCAGCGAGAGCGAGGAGGTGGAGATCACCACCCTCGACCGCCTCGTGGCCGACCTTGGCCTGGAACGGGTGGATTGCCTCAAGATCGACGTGGAGGGCGCGGAGGACCGGGTGATCAAAGGCGCCGCCGGGACCCTCGGCCGCTTCCACCCCGCCGTCATCTTCGAGATGAACTGTCCCACTTTGCTCAAGGACGGCGGCGATCCGGCCGCGGCCTGGGTGGCGCTCGGCGCGCTCGGCTACGGCTTCTTCCAGCTTCACGACAACGGCGCGCTGACCCCGCTCGCAACCCGCCCCAGCCAGTTCGGGAACTATGTGGCGCTCCACCCGCAGGGCAGACCCCTCGCCTGAGATTGAGGGTGGGGCGCTTAGCCCTGCCAGCGTTCAAGGCGCGCGATGATGTCGGGCCGGGCCGCGAAATAGAAATCGTTCACATAAAGCGCGCCCTTGCGGGGGCGCGCGCCGTCCGGCTCCAGCGCCGCGATGGGCTGGTGAACGGCCGGGTCGAACTCCGCGATGGGCCGCATTTCATGCCCCAGCCGGAAGAAGCCGCGATAGCCGAAAGGTTCGAGCACCTGCCGCACCGCTGCCACGGCGCCGGGCCGGTGGCGCTCCTCTGCCTCGATCAGGAAGGTGGGCCGGCTTGTGGCCACGATGGCGAGCGCGCCTTCCAGCACCTTCACCTCGTGACCCTCCACATCGAGCTTGATGAAGCTCACCGGCACGGTCACGCAGGCGTCGAGGCGCGCGATGGACACACGCACATCATCGGTCGGCCCCTCGACCTGCTGCGCGAGGTCGCCATCGAGGGTGGCGAGCGGCGAAAGATCACGCGGAATGTGCAGCACCGCCTCGCCGGCATCGGCGCTCAATGCGGTCTCGAATAGGGTCAGCGCTCCGGTGCGGATCTCACCGGGAAATCGCAGCTTGAGGATGCGCACGAGCCGGGGGTTGGGCTCGAAGGCGAGCACCCGGGCGCCACGCTTGAGCAGCCAGTAGGTGAAGAGCCCCCGGTTGGCGCCGATATCGCAGACGGTGTCGCCGGGCGCCACCAGCAGCGGCAGAAGCCGGACCTCGCTGTCCGGGTCCCGGGCGGCGCGCGCGTCCACCAGTGGACACAGCAACGCGAAAGCCCACGGCATGCGGCGTTCGAGGATGGCCTTCAAGAATTTCAGCATGCGCCCAATTCGCAGGCCAACCCACCGCGCCGAAAGAAGGCGTCTTCGCCACCCTGTGCCTTCTCATAGCAGAGGCACGAGGGAAGACAATGGACGCAAGGCCCGGGAAGCCCCCCTCATCGGCCGGTGGGCAACGCACCGTCTGGACGGGCTGGCGGGGGAGGCACGCTTTTTCTATGGTCGCGCGACTGAGCCGGAGAAGATGCAGTGAGTGGTCCTTCCGCGCCCCGCCCGGCGGTGTTTTTCGACCGGGATGGCGTCCTCAACCTGGACACGGGCTATGTCCACGACCCGGAGGGGTTCCGCTGGGTGGAGGGCGCTCGCGAGGCGGTGAAGCACTTCAATGCGCTCGGCCATCTCGTCTTCGTGGTGACCAACCAGTCCGGCGTCGCCCGCGGCTATTACGGCGAAGCGGAGGTCGCCGCCCTGCATGGCTGGATTGCCGGGGAGCTTGCCGCCGTCGGCGCCCATGTGGACGACTGGCGCTATTGCCCGTTCCATCCGGATGCGGCGGTGCCGGCCTATCGCGCGGTCCATCCCTGGCGCAAGCCGGCGCCGGGCATGATCCTCGATTTGATGGAGCACTGGCCGGTGGCGCGCGACCACAGCCTGCTCATCGGCGACCAGCCCTCCGACATGGCAGCGGCGGCGGCGGCCGGCATCGCCGGCCATCTGTTTCCCGGCGGCGACCTCCTCGCCTTCGCGCGCGGCCTGTGCCCCGCTGTGCCCGGCGCCGACGTGAGCGCCCCCCTCACGGCACCGGCGCCTCGCACCCCGCACGGTCGAGGGTGACGCAGATGGCGCGGGCAAGAGCGCGATAGTCGGGATTGTCCGGACCCGTGGGGCCGGGCGGCACCAGGCCGAGGCCGTAGAGCATGGCCCCCGCCTTCGGATCGGCAAGGACCTCCTGAAGCAGCTTCACCGTGCGCTCCAGCGTGAAGCGCGGCCCGCCCGCATCCGAGGGCATCACCTGTATGCCCAGCGCCAGCGGCCCCGACCACAGGCTGCGATAGGCACGGAAGGCCTCCAGTGGCTGATAGTTCGGCCCGGCGTCGTAGGACATGACCGAGACCAGATCGAGCCCTCGCGCCGCCTCCGATTTCAGCAGCGCCCGCATCATGCCGACGTAAGGGCCGTAGCGCGGCTCCGAGGCGGCGAAGCGGCCCTCGCCATAGGCGCCGACGCTCCAGCCGGCGAGGCTCACCACATAAGGCCGGGGCAGCGCGGCCCGAAGATCGGCCAACACAGTAATGGCGCGGGCATCGTCGGCGCAGGCGATGGCACCGTCCGGCGTGCGGGCGCAGCCGGAATCCGCCGTCTCATAATCAAGATCGACACCGTCGGCGCCGAGGTCCTTCACCAGCTGCGCCAGCGCGCGGAAGTCCCGCGCGTCCCAACCGAAATAACCCCAGCCGCCCACCGCCAGCAGCACCCTGGTGTCGGGGTGTTTCGCCTTCAGCGCGGCGATGGCGTCCTTCAGGATCGTGCCGGAAAAGGGAAAGGCGAGGCCGGTGCCCGACAGGTCGAGGTCCCCGGCATAGGCGAGGTCCGGCTTTACGAAGCCCAGCGCCACATGGGAGATGGAGCCGGGCAGCCGGGCGAGAAGGGTCTTCGCGGGGTCCTGCGTGGCAACCTCCGCCCAGGAGGCCAGATAGGCGAGGAACGGGCGTTGCTCCGCCGTCCCTTCCGCCGCTCCCGCGCGGCCGGGCGACAGCCCCAGGAACAGGATCACCAGGACGGTCAGAAGACCGCAGGCCCGGCCATGCCCTTGGTGATGGTGAGCAGCATGATTCTGATGTCGAACCATATGGACCAATGCTCAATGTAGAAAAGGTCGAGCTCGACGCCCCGCTCGGCCTTCTCGAGGGTGTTGATGCCGCCGCGCATGCCGTTGATCTGCGCCCAGCCGGTGATGCCGGGCTTCATCCGGTAGCGCGCCACATATTGGCGGATCGCCTCGTAGCGCACATGGGTGGCGACCTGCATGTTGGGCACATGAGGCCGCGGCCCCACCACCGACATCTCGCCACGCAGCACATTGATAAGCTGGGGCAGCTCATCGATGGAGGTGGAGCGCAGGAAGGCGCCCACGCGGGTGATGCGCGGATCGTCCTTGGACGTGCCCCTGGAGCCGTCGTCGGCGAGATCCACCCGCATGGTGCGCAGCTTGAAGCAGGGGAAGACGCGGTTGTTGAGGCCCACGCGCGGCTGGCGGAACAGGATCGGCCCGGGGGAATCCAGCTTGATGGCCGCGGCGGCGACCAGCAGGATCGGGGCCGTGAGAATCAGGCCGATGGTGGCCACCGCATAGTCCTCGACGCCCTTGAGAAGCCCGAGCGAGCCCTTGAGCGGCTGCTGCTGCACCTGGAGCGCCGGCTCCCCGGCGAGGCGCGTCAGCCGGGCGTCGTTGAGCATGAAGCGCTCGGGATCCAGCTCGACAATGACGTCGGCCGCGATCTGGTACATCTGGTTGGCGATGGTGCTGATGGCGGCGGGATCATCCCAGCTCTTGGCGACCACCACGATATCCACCGGATTGTGCTTCACATATTCCAGCAGGTCGGCGAGCCCGCCCATCAGGGGAACGCCCTCGGGCGCGGGGGGCGGCGGGGTCATCTCGCCGGGCAGGTGCCCCTCGTCGAACATGCCGACAAAGGTGAGCAGGCCGTCTGCGCCCTCCTCCTCGCGGTAGCGGCGCACGAGGTCGCAGGCACGCGCCGGATCTCCGATGATCACCGCATTGCGCCGCAGGACCCCACGGGCCTGCACCAGCGCCACCCCCGTGCGCACCAGCACAAGGCGCCCGAAGATCAGCGCCACCGCCGTCAGGATGCCCCAACCGAGCAGGGCGGCAAGGTTGGTCTCGCCGATGGGGATGATGGCGTAATAGCAGATGGCCACCAGTGCGCCGGCCGGAGCGCCGGCCACCGCGAGGTGACCGATCTGGCGCAGCGGGCGCACATAATGCTCGACCCGGTAGGCCCGGCCGGCCTGCAGAATCTGGACGAAGGCGAAAACGCCGATCGCCCAGAGGATGCCCATCTGGCTCCAGGACAGGAAGTCCCACCGCCCGTGCGCGATGATGGCGGCCAGCGCCGCCATGGCGATGTCACAGAGCAGGACGAGGCGGTTGACGAGCCCGTGGGTCCAACGTGTCATCGCCCAATCCCTGACGCGCCCGTTTTTTCTTGAGCCGGACCGCGATTGGGATTGGTTTTGCTGAAGAAGCGGTTGGCAGTCAAGCTGTGGAAGCTATCACACGTGTACAAATGAAAGGAGCCGCCCGGCTGGCGCCGCGCGGCTCCTTTTTGATCGCAAGCCCGGCAGGGCCGGCTGTCAGTGGCCAAGAGCCTTGTCAGTGGCCAAGAGCCTTCACGACTTCTTCGGTTACCTTCTTGGCGTCGCCGAAGAGCATCATGGTGTTGTCCTTGAAGAACAGCTCGTTCTCCACGCCGGCATAGCCCGCCGCCATGCCGCGCTTGATGAAGAGGACGGTCTTGGCCTTTTCCACGTCGAGGATGGGCATGCCGTAGATGGCCGACTGCGGATCGGTCTTGGCCGCCGGGTTGGTCACGTCGTTGGCGCCGATGACGAAGGCCACGTCGGCCTGGGCGAACTCGGAGTTGATGTCCTCCAGCTCGAACACCTCGTCGTAGGGCACCTGGGCCTCGGCCAGAAGCACGTTCATGTGGCCCGGCATGCGGCCCGCCACCGGATGGATGGCGTACTTCACCTCGACGCCCTCCTTCTTGAGCATGTCGGCCATCTCGCGCAGGGCGTGCTGGGCCTGGGCCACCGCCATGCCGTAGCCCGGCACGATGATGACCTTCTCGGCGTTCTTCATGATGTAGGCCGCGTCGTCGGCCGAGCCCTGCTTCACCGGGCGGGCTTCCGCCTGCGCGCCGCCGCCGGCCGCCGCGGCATCACCGCCGAAGCCGCCGAGGATGACGGAGATGAAGGAGCGGTTCATGCCCTTGCACATGATGTAGGACAGGATGGCGCCCGAGGAGCCCACCAGCGCGCCGGTGATGATGAGCGCGGTGTTGCCCAGGGTGAAGCCGATGCCCGCCGCCGCCCAGCCCGAGTAGGAGTTCAGCATCGACACCACGACGGGCATGTCCGCGCCGCCGATCGGGATGATGAGCAGCCCGCCGAGGATCAGCGACACCAGGGTGATGATCCAGAACAGCGTGATCGAGCCGGTGAGCACGAAGGCGATGATCAGGACCAGCAGCAGGAGGGCAAGGCCGGCATTGATGAAGTGGCGCGACGGCAGCATGATCGGCTTGCCGCTCATGTTGCCGTTGAGCTTGGCGAAGGCGATGATGGAGCCGGTGAAGGTGATGGCGCCGATGGCCACGCCCAGCGACATTTCCACCAGGCTGGCGCCATGGAGGTGTCCCGGATCGCCGATGCCGAAGGCGCGCGGCGCGTAGAGGGCGGCGGCCGCCACCAGCACCGCGGCCATGCCCACCAGCGAGTGGAAGGCAGCGACCAGCTGCGGCATCTGCGTCATGGCGATGCGCTTGGCCACCACCGCGCCGACGCCGCCGCCGATGCCGATGCCGGCCAGCACCAGCACCCAGCCCATGAGGTCCGACGGCGGTGAGAGCGCCAGCGTGGTGAGGATGGCGATGCCCATGCCCACCATGCCGAACAGGTTGCCCTGTCGCGAGGTGGTGGGATGGGAAAGGCCACGCAGGGCCAGGACGAAGAGAATGCCTGCGACCAGATAGAGCAGGGCGGCGAAATTCGCGTTCATGTGCCCCGCCTCACTTCTTCTTGGAGTACATGGCGAGCATGCGGCTGGTCACGAGGAACCCGCCGAAGATGTTCACCGAGGCGAAGACAAGCGCGATGAAGCCGAAGATGCGTGCGCCCCAGGCGTGGCTGGAATCACCCACGGTGGTGACCCCCACCGCGAGCAGCGCGCCCACCACGATCACCGAGGAGATGGCGTTGGTGACGCTCATGAGCGGGGTGTGCAGCGCCGGGGTCACCGACCACACCACGTAATAGCCCACGAACACCGCGAGCACGAAGATGGAGAGGCGGAACACGAAGGGGTCGATGGCCCCTCCGGTCGCGCCGTGCGCCACTGCGCCGAGCGCAGCGCCGGCCTGGTCGGCATAGAGCTGGGCGGCTTCCGCCGCCTGGCGCGCGATCTCTGCAGCGGCGCGGGCCTGGGAGGCGGCGTCCGTCGCGGTCTGGGCTGAGGCGGGATTCATCAGGCCGCTCCCTCACTGGTCGTTGCGAGATTCTTGGGTGCGAAGTTGGGATGCACCACGGCGCCGTCGCGGGTGAGCAGGGTGGCCTTGACCAACTCGTCGTCCCACTTCACGGCGAGCGACTTGGTCGCCTTGTCCACCATGGTCTCGAAGAAGTTGAACAGGTTCTTCGCATAGAGCGGCGAGGACGACGCCGCGATGCGTCCGGGCACGTTGAGATGGCCGACGATCTTGACGTTGCCGACCCAGGCCACCTGGCCGGGGACCGCACCTTCCACATTGCCGCCACGCTCCACCGCCAGGTCGACGATGATGGAGCCGGGCCGCATGGAGGCCACCATTTCGGCCGTGATCAGGCGCGGCGCGGGCCGGCCGGGGATCAGGGCGGTGGTGATGACGATATCCTGCTTCTTGATGTGCTCGGCCACGAGGGCGGCCTGCTTGGCCTGGTATTCGGCCGACATGGGCTTGGCGTAGCCGGCGGCGGTTTCCGCCTGCTTGAACTCCTCGTCCTCCACCGCGACGAACTTGGCGCCGAGCGAGGCGACCTGTTCCTTGGCCGCGGGGCGCACGTCGGTGGCGGTCACGATGGCGCCGAGGCGGCGCGCGGTGGCGATGGCCTGCAGGCCGGCCACGCCGGCACCCATGACGAAGACGCGGGCGGCGGGCACGGTGCCGGCGGCGGTCATCATCTGCGGCAGGGCGCGGTTGAACTCGGCGGCGGCGTCGATGACGGCCCGGTAGCCGGCCAGGTTCGCCTGGGAGGACAAAACGTCCATCACCTGCGCACGGGTGATGCGAGGCATCAGCTCCATGGCGAAGGCGTTGACGTTGTAGCGCGCGAGCGTGGCCAGGGCCTCGTCGTTGCCATAGGGATCGACGATGGCCAGCAGCAGCGCGCCGGGCTTGTACGACGAAAGTTCGGCTTCCGTCGGACGGCGAACCTTCAGTACCACTTCGGCGCCGTACAGGGCATCGGCGGCGGTGGGGGCGATGGTCGCGCCGACGGCTTCATAGTCTGCATCCAGAATGCCCGACTTGAGGCCCGCGCCCGTCTCGACCTCCACGCTGGCGCCGAGCGCGAGCAGACGCTTCACCGTATCCGGGGTCGCAGCGACCCGCGGCTCGCCGAGATCAATCTCGGCGGGGACAGCGATTTTCATCAGAGATGTCTCCGGTGCTCCAACCCGTCAGCGGGTCAGAGGAGGAAGATCCACATGAGGGTGAGGAGGACGGCGACCGCGATCGCGCCCCATTTGGTCAGGGCGGTGAAGAGCACATAGGTGCTCTCGTGCTCGGCGTAGTCGTTACCGTCCGCAATCGCGTATTCGGTCGTGGCGTGTTCAGCCATCTTTTCCCCCTTTTCAGGCCTCATTTAGGGCTTTAGCGGAGATGCGAATGTCTGGCAACCGGCTTGTGGTGTACAGTATTCCAAATCCAAGCCGATGACCCGCCCCCACCGTCAGGCAACCGCCTGAAGGGAATGGAAAAGGCCGGTTGAGGATCGTGAGGTTCTTGTTTTGTTCTGTTTCGAGTGCTACCTTTTTTCCCATGAGCCTCGAGCCCGATTCTCTCTTTGATCCCGTGGGTCCCGCCGCTACGGGTCCCACGGCCCGCGCCGCCGGGCAGGCCAAGCCCGGGCGGCGGACGGCTGGACCCAAGGCCAAGGCGGCGCCCCTGGCGGTGAGCGAGCCGCGCGCCAATCGCATCCTCGGGCGCCTTGCCCAAGAGAAGCTTACCCCATCCCCTGTGGTGCCGGCCGCCCTCGACGGGGAGGTCGGGATCGGTGTCGTCGGCGAGCGCCGGCGTGGGCGGGGGGCGGTCTCCAACGCCGCCGGGCGCTTCGAGCCGGCCGCCCGCATCCTGTTCGACGACGGGTGGCAGAGCCTGGAGGACCTGCCGCCCCTACACACGCAGGTGACGGAAGAGCGCGCGCGCACGGTCATCACCCGCAACCAGTCGCCGGATATCGCCTTCGATCGCTCCATCAACGCCTATCGCGGCTGCGAGCACGGCTGCGTCTATTGCTTCGCCCGGCCGACCCACGCCTATCACGGCCTGTCCGCCGGGCTCGACTTCGAGACCAGGCTGTTCGTGAAGCCGGACGCGCCGGAACTGCTGGCGCGGGAGCTGTCCCACCCCTCCTACCAGCCCCGCGTCATTGCCATGGGCACCAACACCGACCCCTACCAGCCCATCGAGAAGCGCTACGAGGTCACCCGCCGCCTGCTGGAGGTGCTGTCGGAGTTCGGCCATCCGGTGGGCATCGTCACCAAGTCCGGGCTGGTGGCGCGCGACATCGACATCCTCGCCCCCATGGCCGAGCGCGGCCTCGTCAAGGTGGCCATCTCCATCACCACCCTCGATCCGCACCTGGCCCGCACCATGGAGCCGCGGGCGGCAAGCCCCCATGTGCGGCTCGGCACCATCCGCCGCCTTGCCGATGCGGGCATTCCCACGGCGGTGCTTGCCGCCCCGCTCATCCCGGCCCTCAACGACATGGAGGTGGAGCGCATCCTCGATGCCGCCAAGGCCGCCGGCGCCAGCGAGGCGGGCTATGTCATGCTGCGCCTGCCGCTGGAGATCGCCGACCTATTCCGCGAATGGCTGGTGACCCATTTCCCGGACAAGGCGCGGCATGTGCTCGGCCTCATCCGCCAGATGCACGGCGGCAAGGACTACGATTCCACCTTCGGCAAGCGGATGCGGGGGGACGGCCCCTATGCCTGGACGGTGGGCCGCCGCTTCGAGATTGCAGCGCGACGGCTCGGCCTTGCGGGGCGCGGGCTGAAGCTGACCACCGCCCATTTCCGCCGCCCCAAGCCGGCCGGGGTGCAACTCGACCTGTTCGACTGAGGACAGGCCGCCGCAACATCCTGTTCAGCGCCCCCGCACCGGAATATCCGCGCCGGGAGACCAAAGCCGAGGGACCCATGCCACCAGCACCTGCGCTTCGCCTCAATCTTGTGACCCTCGGGGTCGGCGACCTTGGCCGCGCCATCGCCTTCTATACCGAGATGGGCCTGGAGCGGCGCGACCTGGACACCCAGGGCGTCGCCTTCTTCCTCGCCGGGCACGTGGTGCTGAGCCTTTACCCGCGCGCCCGCCTGGCCGAGGACGCCACATTGGCCGATACGCCGCCGCAGCGCTTCTACGGCCAGACCCTCGCCTGCAACGTGGCTGCGGAAGGCGAGGTCGCGCTCGTGATCGGCCGCGCGGTGGCGGCTGGGGGCAGACAGGTGAAGCCGGCGCAGAAGGTGTTCTGGGGTGGTACCAGCGGCTATTTCGCGGACCCGGACGGACATTTGTGGGAAGTGGCCCACAATCCCTTCTTCCCGTTCGACGCCGAAGGCCGGCTCGTGGTGCCGGAGCGGGCCGCTTCATGACGACGCATGTGGGAACGAGGCAGCGCCGCGCAGCCGCGCGCAGCAGTCAATTTCGGGCGGCGCCATAGGCGCGCATGAAGACGCGCACCGCCCCCTTCACGGATTTCTCCACCGCCGCAGCCTCGGGCGCGTCGGGTGCGCCGATGAGGGCGGGGATGGTCACCCCGTCCTTGCACAAGGTGAGAAACTGGCTCGCCGCCTGCTCCACGTCCTCGATGTCGAGCACGCCCTGCTCCACCTTGGCGGCGAGATAGACCGACAGGCGCGACACCCCCTCGCAGGGGCCCGCCTCGAAGAAGCGTCGCCCGATGTCGGGAAACTTGGCCGAAATGGCGATCACCGTGCGCAGCAGCGCGATGTTGCTCGGCCGCAGGATGGCGCGGATGAAGGAATAGCCGAGCTTGGTGAGCGCGGTTTCCACGTCCTCTTCCTCGGCATCCACCACGAACATGCGCTCGGCGGTCTCCTCGCACTCGCTTCCCACGAGGGCGGCGAAGAGATCCTCCTTGTTCTCGAAATAGACGTAGAGCGTGCCCTTGGAGACCCCGGCGGCGCGGGCGATGTCGGCCATACTCGCCGCGT
This sequence comes from Xanthobacter autotrophicus ATCC 700552, assembly GCF_043194565.1. Lineage (GTDB taxonomy): Bacteria > Pseudomonadota > Alphaproteobacteria > Rhizobiales > Xanthobacteraceae > Xanthobacter > Xanthobacter autotrophicus_F. The sequence goes on from NZ_JBAFVS010000011.1 coordinate 128,312, forward strand.
CGAAGCCGCGCTCAAAGAACACCCGGCGCGCGCCGGCGAGGATCTGGCTGCGCTTTTCCGGGTCCTGGCCCGCACCATGCCCCGTGTCCCGCGGTTCCGCGTCCCGCGGCTCCGGGCTGCGCGGCTTGAAGTCGGCGCCACCGATGTCGGTCATACTCCCACGTCTCTTTCTTTCCGATCCTACGTTCTTGCGGGATCACAGCACCAGCGCGCAAGCACCGATAGGGCGTCACCGCGACACGCGTGAACAAGGTGACATCGCCGCAACAGGCAGGCCCCACCACAAACCGACCGAACCGTTCAGTTCTCTCTTGCAAAGGCGCCCAGGCTACGCTAAATCCATAAACACCGAACCGAACCGTTCGGTCAATGACGCGGTACCGCAACCCACGTCTTGACCGGACCAGGGGGAGGAGAGCAACGCCCCCGCTCTCCTCCCCCATTTTTCGGGTCCCCATCATACCTCTTCGCGCGCCACGCACCTCCTCGCGCGCCACGCTATCCGGCACCCTGGCCCGCGATGCCGCCGGGCGGCTTTATGCGACATTCCGCCGCATCACCTTGGCCATCGCGCGTCACGGCTTACCTTACCGAAACCGATCCGGGCCCCTCTGGCACAGTTCTGCTGTGCGATGTCGGATCACCGCGTGCTCAGCACTCACCGGAACCTCTGGCCCATGATCGTATCCGACCGGACATGACACTTCCGCGCCCTCCCCGCCGGCGTCGCGCGCTTTTCCTGGTCAATCCCGGCGCGCGCCAGGGCACCGCATCCCTTGGCACGGTGCGCGACCTGCTGGCCCGCGACCTGGACCTGACCGACGTGGACTGGCCTGGCGCGGCCGCGGTCTCCGACACCATCCGCGCCCGTGCCGGCGAGGCCGATCTCGTCATCCTCGGTGGCGGCGACGGCACGCTGAATGCCGCCGCATCCGGCCTCTTCGACACCCAATTGCCCCTCGGCGTGCTGCCCCTGGGCACCGCCAACGATTTCGCGCGCACCCTCGCCATCCCCTTCGACCTTGCGGCCGCTGCCGGCGTGGTCCGGTCGGGCGTGCCGCGGCCCATCGACCTCGGCGAGGTGAACGGCCATCCCTTCCTCAACGTGGCCAGCATCGGTTTTTCCGCCGATCTCGCCCGCGCGTTGACCCAGGAGGCCAAGCGCCGCTTCGGGGTGCTCGGCTATGGCATCGTGGCCGCCCGCCTGCTCCTGCAGTCGCGCCTGTTCACCGCCTTCATCGAGCATGACGCAACGGTGGAAACGGTGCGCACCCTGCAGGTGTCCGTGGGCAACGGCCGGCACTATGGCGGTGGCATGACGGTGGAAGCCTCCGCCACCGCCGACGATGGCAAGCTCGATTTCTACAGCCTGGAAGTGGACCACTGGTGGCGCCTGCTGGCGCTCCTGCCCTCGCTGCGGCAGGGCACGCAGGGGGCGTGGGACGACGTGCGCGCCTTCCGCACGACCGAGGTGGTGGTGCGCACCAGCCGCCCGCGCCCGGTGAACACCGACGGCGAACTCGTCACCTACACCCCTGCCCGGTTCAAGATCCGGCCGGGAGCCATCCGGGTCTATGCACCGCCGGCCCCGGCTTTTTCCTCATCCCCCTCCCCCACCCTCCTAGCTGAAGGTTCTGCCTAGATGGACTACCTCCTTCAACTCGCCGCCGACCCCGCCGCGTGGGTGGCCCTGGTGACGCTGGTGGCCATGGAAGTGGTGCTCGGCATCGACAACCTCATCTTCATCTCCATCCTCACCAACAAGCTGCCGCCCCAGTATCGCACCAAGGCCCGGCGCATCGGCATCGGCCTCGCGCTCATCATGCGCCTTGCGCTACTCGGCACCATCGCCATCATCGTCAAGCTGACGACGCCGATCTTCTCCGTGTTCGACCACGGCTTCTCCTGGCGCGACCTCATCCTCATCGCCGGCGGCCTGTTCCTGGTGTGGAAGGCCACCACGGAAATCCACCACAACGTAGACCCGCGCACCCATGCGGAGGACGTGCAGGAGTCCAAGGTCACCATCGGCTTCACCGCCGCCATCGTGCAGATCCTGATGCTGGACCTCGTCTTCTCCATCGACAGCATCATCACCGCCGTGGGCATGACCGAGCACATCCCGATCATGATCATCGCGGTGATCGCGGCGGTGACCTGCATGCTGCTCGCCGCCGATCCGCTGGCGAAGTTCATCGAGGCCAACCCCACCGTGGTGATGCTGGCGCTGGGCTTCCTCATCATGATCGGCATGACGCTGATCGCGGAAGGCTTCGGCGCCCACGTGCCCAAGGGCTACGTCTATGCGGCCATGGCCTTTTCCGCCGCCATCGAGGCGCTCAACATGCTCGTCCGCAAGCGCCGCCCGGCCGCCGGGGGGCATTGAGCGGCGGCGCCCGAGCCCGCGGCGCGGGCAAATGGCGGCCATCGCACGCCGCCATTTGCGCAAGGCCAATGGCAAGGCGGCGCGCGCCTCTCTATGCTCGCTTCGGGCCGGCCCAGCCGGCCCGATTACGACGTCGAGGTCGAGAATGATCGCCTTGTTTGCCTCCCGCACCGCCGGCACGCTCCCCACGGTGCTCCGCACCGGTTGCGCATCTCCCACGGTGCTCCGCACCTGCTATATATCACCCACGGTGCTCCGCACCTGCTGTGCACTCACCGCCGTGCTGGCCCTCCTTGCCCTGTCGGCGCCCGCCCGCGCCGCGGCCTGCCTGGAGCAGATCGTCACCGTCCAGGCCCAGCTCAAGGCGCGCGAGCCCGCGCCCAAAAAGCCGCCGCCGCAGGAGCAGTCCATCGGCGCCCAGACCGACCGGCAACCGACCCCCGGCTCGCTGGCCGCGGCTGGCCTCACGCCGCCGGACAGCGGCGCCTATGGCGCGCTCAACCAGGCCATCAACCTCCAGGCCGGCGGCGACGAGGCCGGCTGCCTCAAGGCCCTCGCCGAGGCGCGCCGTCTGGGCGGGCTGAACTGAGTCATACCCATGGCCCGTGAGCTTGGCTCATGGGCCATGGGTCAAGCCCGCGCGGCGCCTGAGCGTCATCCACCCCACCTGGCATCGGTCGAAGACAAAGGCCGATGGTGTCAGCCCGGATCTTCCCGGGCGCAGGGTGGACCGGCCTGCGTCAGAGACGGTCGCGCAGGGCGTAATAGCTGAGGCCCGCCACCAGCAGCGGGTAGCGCATGAGCCGGCCGCCGGGAAACGCCGGCACCGGCAGGCGCTGGAGCAGGTCGAAGCGCTCCAGCTGCCCCTTGACCGCCTCGGCCAGGATCTTGCCGAACAGGGGCGCCAGCGCCACCCCCTGACCGCTGTAGCCGGCCGAGACCAGCACCTTTTCCGACAGCCGGCGCACGAACGGCATGCGGTTGAGGGTAATGGCGAGCACTCCGCCCCAGGCATAGTCGATGCGCACATCCTGGAGCTGCGGGAAGATGCGCAGCATGTAGGGCCGCACGAATCCGGCCACGTCCGTGCGCAGCCCCCGCCGGTAGCTCTCGCCGCCGCCGAACAGCAGCCGGCCGTCGCCGCTCAGCCGGAAATAATTGATGACGAAGCGGCTGTCCGCCACCGCCGCGTCGTTGGCGATGATCTCCCGCGCCCGCGCCCCCAGGGGCTCGGTGGCGATGATGTAGTTGCAGATGGGCATGACATGGGTGTCCACCCGCTTGTCGAAGCCGTCCATGAGGCCGTTGCCGCATTCGAGCAGGAAGTCGGCGCGCACCATGCCGCCGCCCGCGGTGGTGACGGTGACCCCTGCCCCCTCCTCCTTCACGCCTGCTGCGCGCGTGCCCTCGAAGATCCGCGCGCCGGCCCCGGCAGCGGCCCTGGCGAGGCCGAGGGCGAAGTTGAGCGGGTGAAGATGGCCCGCTCCCCGGTCGATCACCCCGCCATGATAGGCCTCGGTGCCCACCAGGGCGCGAAGCTCCTCGCGCGTCAGCGGGTCCACCGCGGCATAGCCGTAGCGTTCCCGCAGCAGGCGCGCGTAATCGTGGCTCTCCTTGACGAAGTGCGGCTTGTGGTCGGCATGGATGAGGCCGCTCTTCAGGTCGCAGGCGATGGTGTGGCGCGCGATCAGGCCCTTCACCAGCGCCTTGCCCTCCTCGGCGAGGTCCCACAGCTTCTTCGCATCGTCGAGGCCCACGGCCTTTTCGAGCACGTCCTGGCCGTGGCGCTGGCCGGAATGAAGCTGCCCGCCATTGCGGCCGGACGCGCCCGAGCCGACCCGCGCCGCCTCCAGCACCACCACGTCGAAGCCGGCCTCCGCCAGATGCAAGGCGGCGGACAGGCCGGTGTAGCCGCCGCCGAGGATGCACACGTCCGCCGTCACCTCGCCCTGGAGCGCGGGAAAGGCGGGACAGGCGATGGCCGTCGCCGTGTACCAGGACGCCGCGTGGCCAGCGGGGTCGAGCACCGCCGGCGGCGGGGATTGAGCCTCGTCCACCACGCGCCCCTTCAGACGTTCAGCAGCAGATATTCCCGCTCCCACGGCGAGATGACCCGCATGAAGGTTTCGAACTCCGCCTGCTTCACCGCCGCATAGGCGGCAACGAAGCGATGGCCGAGCACCTCGGCGAGGGGCTCGCTGTCCGAAAAGGCCGCCACCGCCTCCAGCAGGCCGCGCGGCAGGTCGAAGTCGAGATTCTTCGCGTCGCCTTCCAGCGGGTCGGTGGCGCGCAGATGCTCGGTCATGCCCAGATAGCCGCAGGCGAGCGAGGCCGCGATGGCCAGATAGGGATTCGCGTCGGAGGACGGCACCCGGTTCTCCAGCCGCCGCGCCTCGGGGGTGGAGGGCGGCACGCGCAGGCCCGCGGTGCGGTTGTCGTAGCCCCATTGCAGGTTGATGGGCGCCATGGAATCGCGCGTCAGCCGGCGGTAGGAATTCACATAGGGCGCCATGATGCACATGACGGACGGCAGGTATTTCTGCTGCCCGGCGATGAAGGAGAAGAATTCCGGCGTCGGGCCGCCCTCGTCGTCGGAGAAGATGTTCTTGCCGGTCTGCGTCGAGATGATCGACTGGTGGATGTGCATGGCGCTGCCCGGCTCGTTGGCGATGGGCTTGGCCATGAAGGTGGCGTAGATCTTGTGCGCCAGCGCCGCCTCGCGGATGGTGCGCTTGAACAGGAACACCTGATCGGCCAGCGTCAGCGGATCGCCGTGGCGCAGGTTGATTTCCATCTGCGCGGCGCCGTCCTCGTGGATCAGCGTGTCGATCTCCAGCCCCTGGGCTTCCGAATAATCGTAGATGTCCTCGAACAGGGCATCGAACTCGTTCACCGCCTGGATGGAATAGGACTGCCGGCCGATCTCGGGGCGTCCCGAGCGGCCCACCGGCGGCTTCAGCGGATAGTCGGGATCGGTGTTGGGCTCCACCAGGTAAAATTCGATCTCCGGCGCCACCACCGGCTTCCAGCCCTTCTTCTCGTAGAGCGAGATGACGTGGCGCAGCACCTGGCGGGGCGCCAGCTCCACCGGGCGGCCGTCGCGATGGAAGGCGTCGTGGATCACCTGGGCGGTGGGGTCCTGCGCCCACGGCACCGAGCACAGGGTGGCAAGGTCCGGCTCCATCACCAGGTCGCTGTCGGCCACCACCGAATCCACCAGCCCCTCGTAATCGGGATACTCGCCCGAAATGGTCTGGAAGAAGACCGACAGGGGCAGGTTCATCACCGGGGAGGAGAAGAATTTCGAGGCCGGCATGATCTTGCCGCGGGCCACGCCCGCAAGATCGGGGACGGTGCACTCGATCTCGGTGATGCCCCGGCCGGCCATCCAGGCCCTGGCCTCGGTGAGAGAGCTGACACCCCGCGGCGCCGTCACCGGAGTCTTTTGCGCGCCCTTGCTGCGTTTCGCCATGATGTCCTCGCGCGTGAACCGCTCACGCCCCGTGAGGGAACACCTGCGCCCTAGCGGGTGTCAACGCGGACCGTCGCAGCCGCGCCCCGTCTGCGGCCGCGACCATCGTCCCGCTCCGGGACTGCACGGGAACAAGCATCGAACGAATCACGATCGAATCGGACCACCCCCCAGGTTCCCGCTTCGCCCCCTACGACCTGTAGGGGTGCGGCGGGCCGCACGGCGGATTCAGCCTGCCCGCCCTCAGGGGCGCGGCGCGTTGACCGGGACGGTGCCCGACTTGGCCTGCGTCTCGAACGACGATGCCGCCAGCACCGCGGTGCCGATCATGGTGGCCACGGACACCTTGAAGGGCGCCAGCAGGCGGGTACCGGCGATGGGCACCAGCCAGACCTGCATGTCCTTGTTCTCTTGCATATATTTCACGGTGGAACGGGTCGGCCGATGGCCGGCCACCGGGCTGTAGCGCACCGAGCACACCACCGCGGGGCCGGCATAGCCCTCGGTCTTCACCTTCTCCGCCCGCAGGAACGAGAGCTTCAGGTCGTAGCGCTGGCGGCCGTCGAACACCGGAATCGCGCGGTCGCAGGCGGCGGCGGAGATGAGGTCGGCGGTGCCGGGCACAAGGATGAAGGCCCCGCTCATGGGATCGATGACGTTCTGCAGCGCATCGGCGGTCAGCGGCACCCGGTCGGGCACCGGCTTCAGCGGCGGTTCCACGTCCATGTCCTTGACCGCGCCGCCGGCGATGGTGATGCGGGCGGTCTCGGCCTTGCCGTCGGCCTCCGCGTTCATGGCATAGATGCGGGGCGTCATCCGGCCGCCCGACAGCACCCCGCGCGACGCGGCGACGCCCTTGCCGGATGACACCGCGCGCAGCACGCCGGTGACCCGGGCGGCGCCGGTGATTTCATAGGCCGTGTCGCCCGCCTCCACCACGATGGAGCCGCGCCCGAGTTCCACGCTGCCCACCGTGAGCGTGTATTTGGCTTCAAGGCGCCCGTCGGCTCGGGCTGCACCGGGCCACGCCAGGAGCGGGCCGGCAAAAAGGGCGGCGGCGAAAAGGGCGCCGGCAGCGACCGGAGGACGCGCGGACGGGAAGGCGGAACGGGCGGAGGTCATCAGGTGCGTCCGTGGCCGGGAGGCCGGTTGCCCACGGGAAAGGCCCGCAGATCGGCGGTATTGTTACTGATGCGCAGGGAACGCGGCTGAACTGTGGCTCGCTTCCCGCCGGGAAAACCCCGCCTCGGTGCCGCAAGAACGCCCCGCGAATCCTCATGGGTCATTGACTTTACGACCGTTTGTCACGATCTTTCCAGCCTACCCTGAGACGTAGGTCACATGGACGACGGCAGGAGCCGGCGCCGTGGCCTATTCGCCTCGGGTATTTCGTCAATGTCTGAGGAGTGAAAAGCCATTCGTCGCCCCATGAGACCCGTAGCGCCGGAGAAGGATGGTCCGCGCATCAACGAGGAAATCCGCATCCGCGAAGTCCAGCTGATCGACCAGGATGGGCAAAACCGCGGCGTGGTGGCCATTCGCGATGCTCTCACCCTTGCGCAGGAAGCCGGCCTCGACCTTGTCGAGATCTCGCCCAATTCCGCGCCCCCCGTCTGCAAGATCCTCGACTACGGCCGGTTCAAATACCAGAACCAGAAGAAGGCGAGCGAGGCCCGCAAGAAGCAGAAGGTGGTGGAGGTCAAGGAAATCAAGCTCCGCCCCGGCATCGACACCCACGATTACGAGGTCAAGATGCGCTCCATGGAGCGCTTCTTTGAGGAAGGCGACAAGGTGAAGGTCACCCTGCGCTTCCGCGGCCGCGAGATGGCCCACCAGGACATCGGCTTCAAGCTGCTTCAGAAGCTGAAGGAGGATGTCGCCGCCATCGCCAAGGTGGAGGCCGAGCCCATGCTGGAAGGCCGGCAGATGATCATGATCCTGTCACCCCGCTGATTTTGCAGGTGATTTTGCAGGTGATCCTCTCGCGCAGCTGATCTTTTCGCACGGAAGGATCATTCAAGCACCCAAGAGCCCGTTCGGATCAGATTGCGCCGCGATCTGATCCGAACGGGCTCTTTTTTTGACCCATCGGTTCTACGTTCGGCAGCGGACGGAAGCGTCGCTTTTCGCAGCGCCGGCACGGACCGGTTGTGCGACATTCTTCGCACACGGTGCGGACGGAATGCCCGCAACCCGCATGTTGATACCGCCGTCGTCGGCAGGCCGATTGAAATCGAGTTGCGGCACAGGGGCAGTTTGCTAGACACGGATTATTCCAATTCGTGCTTGCGGCCTGAATGCTGGTTCTGCTCATCAACCTTGCCCGACGACCGGATCGCCTCGCCTTCGTGCGCAACCAGCTGGACGCGCTGGACATTGCGTTCGAGCGGATCGAGGCCATCGATGGCAAGGCCGTGGATGTGGGGCCGGGCACCGACCTCATCTCCCCGGTGGAGCGCGCCTGCGCCCTCAGCCATCGCAAGGCCTGGACGCGCTTCCTCGACAGCGGCGAGAGCCATTGCCTCATCCTCGAGGACGACGTGCTCGTCGCGCCGCAGACCAAGCGCTTCGTCGCGGATCCGCGCGCCTTCCCCAAGGGGGCCGAAATCCTGCGGCTGGAGACCCGGTTGCAGCATTCGGTTCTGGGACGCGGCCGGCGGTGCGGCCCGCCCGGCTTCAAGGCGCACCCCCTGGTGTCGCGGCACCACGGCTGCGCCGCCTATGTCATCACCCGCGCCTTCGCCGAGCGGGCGGTGCGCGATCTCACCGCGTTCGCCGAGCCGGTGGACGAGGTTCTGTTCCAGGTCGCAAGCCCGAACTATTATCCGAACGTCACCTCCCAGCTCCGGCCCGGGGTGTGCCTCCAGGCGGAGCTGTACGAGCCGGCGCAAAGCGCGCCCATCGCCAGGTCAGACCTGGAGATGGATCGCCGCACCCGCTTTCCCCGGCACGAGCCGGGCGTAAAGATCAGGGTGCAGCGTTCGTTCGCGAAAAAATGTCTGCGCGAGGTTGCCCGCTGGTGGCGCCGAAGCAGGGCCAAGGCGGAGTTTCTCTATGCACGGTTCATTGTCGGACGCGTCTTGCGCGACGTCCCCTTCGCCGGCGGGGTCCTCCCGGTTGCTGCCGCCGCGCTTTCTGTTTCTGGAAGTGAACAAGCGATGCAACCTGAAGTGCAAGCATTGTGACTTCTGGCAACGGACCGATGACGACCGAGAAAATTACCTCTCCGTCGCCGCCCGCTCCCAGCTGATCGCCGAGTTCTCGCAGATCAGTCCCAACGGCAACGTGGTGATCTGCGGCGGCGAGCCCATGCTGGACCTGGAAGATTACTTCACCCTGGCGAAGGCGTGCCGCAGCAACGGCCTCAACGCCCTCTCGGTGGTCAACGGCACGCGCATCCGCGAGGACAAGCTGGCCGAACGCATGATCCTCGAAGGGCCGCACGAGATTTCCATCTCGCTCAACAGCCCCTTCCCGGCGCAGCATGACGAGACCCGCGGCGTGCCCGGCGCCTTCGACAAGGCGGTCCGCGCCCTGCGGCTGCTGGTGGCCGCGCGCCAGCGCCTGAACGCCCAGGACAAGACCCGCATCTATGTGATGGGGCTCATCTTCGGCGACAACTACCGCTCCATCGACGCCTTCTACGATCTGGTCCTGAACCACATCGGCGCCGACAAGCTGAAGCTGAACTTCCTCCAGCCCAGCTTCGGCAAGGCCGGCGAGCAGGACCCCTTCTTCGCCGCCCAGACCGAAGTGGACCCCGACGAGATCGTGGCGATCCTCAACCGCTGCAACACCAAGTACGGCCTTGGCTACAACCCTTTGTGGGTTGCGCAGGTGGGCATGTATTTCCGCTCGCTCTCCGGCGCGCAGGACCTCGACCGCGGCTGGGGCTCCAAGACCACGACGCAGGAGCACATCTGCAACTCCTATGACCGCAACATCATGGTCAACCATTACGGCGTGGCGCGGCTGTGCTTTTCCGGCGGCTTTCCCGGCAAGACCCTGGAGCGGGCCGGCGACCTGAAGCGCTTCTGGCTCGGCGCCGACGACATCCGCAAGCTGATGCGTTCCTGCAACCAGTTCTGCGGCATCAGCCATTCCGTGAAGCGCGAGAGCAGCACCGTGGCGGGCCGGCAGAAGATGCTCGACCACCAGGCCAATGCCGCTCCCATGCGGCCCGACCTCGGGATCGCCAGCGACCTCACCTGGAAGATCATGTCGGGCATCCAGGCCGTGGCCCGCTTCACCGAGCGGCCATTGCCCTGATCACGTCGTGAGCCGCGCAACCCGCATGCCTACATAGGTATTGCGTTACAAGGAAGGCTTGCTAGAAGTTGCTCAATTCTAAATTGCACCATTCCGCAGGCTCATGCTGATTCTCGTCATCAACCTGGCGCGTCGACCTGATCGCCTTGCATTCATGCGCAGCCAGCTCGATGCCCTGGGGCTGGCGTTCGAGCGGATCGAAGCCATCGATGGGCAACAGGAGGATGTGGGGCCGGGCACGGACCTGATCACCCCCGTAGAGATTGCGTGCGCCATGAGCCATCGCATGGCGTGGCAGCGGTTTCTGGCCAGCGGCGAGCCGCTCTGCCTCATCCTTGAGGATGACGTGCTGATTGCGCCAGGAGCCAAGCTCCTGCTCGACGCTCCGCATCGCCTGCCCCGGGACGCGGACATCGTGCGGCTGGAAACCGGGCTGCAGCGTTCGCTGATCGGGTCCGGACGGCGGTTCGGGCTGGCCGGACACCGGGCCCATCTGCTCCATTCACGTCATCATGGCAGCGCCGCGTACATCATCACCCGCGCCTGCGCGGAACGCGCCGTGCGCGACCTGACGGCCTTCGCCGAGCCGATAGATGACATCATGTTCGCGGTGAACAGCCCCAACCACTTTCCCAGCGTCCGGTACCAGATTCGCCCGGGCCTTTGTCTCCAGGCGGATCTTTACGAACCGACCCGACAAAGCGACCTCGCCCGGTCGGACCTGGAGCCGGATCGATTTCGCCGCTGGACCCCGCCACCCGTGGTCCAGCGGGCGAAGGTGAAGCGATCTGTCCTGGAAAAGTGCCTGCGCGAGGTCGGACGCTGGCGGCGCCGAAGCGTCGGTGCCGCAGAACTGGTCTACACGCGCATGGTTGTCGGGCGCGCCTGGCGGGTCATTCCCTTTTCCGGCACCGGTCTCCCGGCACCCGTGGCACTTTCCGCGCCGGACGTGAAGGAGACAGGCGTTCCGGCACCGGCGAAACACTGAAAACGAGCCCGGCGCCAAGCGCCGGGCCTCATGTGCTCAAGCTCCGCCCCGTTCACGGGCAGGGGTGCTGATATCCGTCATAGCCGGTGTAGGTGCCGGTCGCCGGGTTGTAGGAGCGGAAGCGCTGTATGCAATACGCCACCGCATCGTCGCCGTAGACCGGCTCGGCCGTCGCCGCCACGGCACCCAGGGCTAGGCCGCTGGCGACGCCGAGGGCGATCCACCCGCCGTTGTTGTTGTAATAGCCCCAGCCCCAGCCCGGCCGATACCAGCCCCAGCCTGGACGCCACGCCCCCGGACCCCATGCGCCGGGCGGCGGCCGCCAGCCCGGATGGCCCCAGCCCGGCCCACCGCCGGGACCCCAGCCCGGACGTCCCGGACCCCAGCCCGGGCGCACGGGTCCGGGACGAAAGCCGGGACCGCCGGTCACGTAACGCGGCCCGCCGACCCGCGGCGCGATATAACGGGCGCCGCCATAGCGAGGAGCGCCCATGTAACGGGCGCCACCGCCATAGCGCGGTCCCACCATACGCGGACCGGCCATGCGCGGTCCTGCCCCCATCCGGGGACCGCCCATCCGGGGGCCGCCCATGCGCGGGCCGCCCATGCGCGCGCCACCACCGCGATAGCCGCCGCCGCCGCGGTAGCCGACAATATCCGCCGTCGCGGCGGCGCCCTGCATATCGGCGTTGACGAGACCGAGCCGCAGCGCCTGCGCGCTGACGGGGCTTGCGGAAAACGAGAGCATGCTACCAGCGACCATGGCGGCCGCGAGCAGTGCCACTCTTTTTGTTCCGAACATGATGCTCACTCCCTCTACGCGATACAGGCTCGGCTTAATTTATGTCGTTTGTTTCGCCGGATCGTCGACAACCTACGGCGACAACGCGGCGAACGTATTGCCGTTGCTCAAATTCCGGCCGCTCGCGTTCAAGCCTGCGTGACGGTGCGGCACACAAACTCCACCGCGCCGCAGCACCCGCCCGCGGCCACGGGGCCGGCCGGCGCTTGCCTTTCAGCCTGCCGGCGCTTGCCTTTCGCGTCTTCCTCCTGTAACGACTTTCGCCTTCGAGCCGGCCGGCGAACAAGGGCTGCCGCGCTGGCTCATATCGCTCAACAGCAACAAGAGGCTGAGCGTTCCCCGCCGCAAGGCGTGGCGAACCTATGCCACGGAGAGCCAAATGCCCAAGATGAAGACCAAGTCGGGAGCCAAGAAACGCTTCCGCCTGACGGGTACGGGAAAAGTGATCGCGGCCCAGGCCGGCAAGCGCCACGGCATGATCAAGCGGACCAACAACCAGATCCGCAACCAGCGCGGCACGACCATCCTCGCCGAGTGCGATGGACGGATCATCCGCAAGTCGTTCCTGCCGAACGGCTGACGCCGCACCGCGATCTGAAGGAGTTTTTCCATGGCCCGCGTCAAACGTGGCGTTACTTCCCACGCCAAGCATAAGAAGGTCTTCGAAGCCGCCAAGGGCTTTTACGGCCGTCGCAAGAATACCATCCGCGCTGCGAAGTCCGCCGTCGAACGGTCGATGCAGTATGCCTACCGCGATCGCAAGGTTAAGAAGCGCAACTTCCGTGCGCTCTGGATCCAGCGCATCAACGCCGGTGTGCGCGCGCTCGATCTCGACCTGACCTATTCGCGCTTTATCAACGGTCTCGACAAGGCCGGGATCGAGGTCGACCGCAAGGTGCTCTCGGATATCGCCATCCACGAGCCCGACGCGTTCAAGGCCCTGGTGGAAAAGGCCAAGGCCGCCCTGGCCTGAGCTTCCGCCCGTCTTTGCGAGACCTTCAAGAGCCCCGTGCGGTCATCCGTCCGGGGCTTTTGCGTTTGGGCGGCCCGCGTCTATAAGCGGCGCAACAGTCCGCAGGCCGCGCCCGACCGACCCCGCGCGGTCCAGAACTTCAAGAGCATCCACATGTCCGACATCGACGTGACCGACCAGAGCGCCATCGCGGACCTGGAGCAGGACATCTCGGCCGCCATCATGCGCACCGAGGATGAAGCCGGCCTCGAGGAGGTGCGCATCGCCGCCCTCGGCAAGAAGGGCTCGGTTTCGGACCTGCTCAAGTCGCTGGGCGCCATGAGCCCGGATGAGCGCAAGGTGATGGGCCCGGCCATCAACGGCCTGCGCGACCGGGTGACCGGCCTCATCACCCACCGCCGCTCGGCGCTGAAGACCAAGGCGCTGGAAGCCCGCCTCGCCACCGAGACGGTGGACGTGACCCTGCCGGTCCGCGAGGCCGCCGCCGAGACCGGGCGCGTCCACCCCATCGCCCAGGTGATGGAAGAGCTGACCGCCATCTTCGCCGACATGGGCTTCTCGGTGGCCGAGGGTCCGGACATCGAGGACGATTTCCACAATTTCACCGCGCTGAACTTCCCCCCCGGCCATCCGGCGCGGGAGATGCACGATACCTTCTTCCTGCCCCCCGGCGCGGACGGGCAGCGCAAGGTGCTGCGCACCCACACCTCCCCGGTGCAGGTGCGCACCATGCAGACCAAGACGCCGCCCATCCGCGTCATCTGCCCCGGCCGCACCTATCGCTGCGACAGTGACCAGACCCACACCCCCATGTTCCACCAGGTGGAGGGGCTGGTGATCGACAAGGGCGCGCACCTCGGCCACCTGAAGTGGATTTTGGAGGAGTTCTGCAAATCCTTCTTCGAGGTGGAGGGCGTGAAGATGCGCTTCCGCCCGTCCTTCTTCCCCTTCACCGAGCCCAGCATGGAAGTGGACATCCAGTGCGACCGCTCCCGCCCCGGCGAGATCCGCTTCGGCGAGGGCTCGGACTGGCTGGAGATCCTCGGCTGCGGCATGGTGCATCCCAATGTGCTGCGCAATTGCGGGCTGGACCCGGACGAATACCAGGGCTTTGCCTGGGGCATGGGCATCGACCGCATCGCCATGCTGAAATACGGCATGAGCGACCTGCGCGCCTTCTTCGAGGCCGACGTGCGCTGGCTCTCCCATTACGGCTTCCGCCCGCTGGATTTCCCCACGCTGGCGGGGGGATTGAGCGCGTAGGGGCGAGAGAGCCAGCGGAAAAAGCCCTCTCCCGCTTGCGGGGGAGGGTTGGGAGGGGGCAGAGCGCCACGGCTGGAGCAAAGGCCATGGACGACGAGCAGAGGCCGAACTGGCGCGTGTCTCGCGGCCTCAGAACCCGAGCGCGGACCCTGCGCGAAACGCTCACCGACGCCGAACGGCGGCTGTGGGGCGAACTGCGCGGCCATCGGCTCGGCGGCCTCAGCTTCCGGCGGCAATATCCGGTGGGACCCTATGTGGTCGATTTCGTCTGCCTGCCGGCAAGCCTCGTGATCGAGGTGGATGGCGGCCAGCATTATGAGCCTGCCGGGCAGGCGAAGGATCAGCGGCGCGACCTTTTCCTCGCCGACAAGGGTTTTACGGTGCTGCGATTTTCCAACCTCGACGTGCTGAACACCATGAGCGGCGTGCTCGAAACCATACGTGCTGCTGCCACTGGCGGCCTGCCCCCTCCCCAGCCCTCCCCCGCAAGCGGGAGAGGGAGCAAACAGTGAAAGCCCTTTGCCGCTTGCGGGGGAGGGTTGGGAGGGGGCAAAACCCCGATCGGATGTGCAGGCGGCTCAGGACAAGGACCACACCAGATGAAATTCACCTTCTCCTGGCTCCAGGACCACCTTGAGCCCACCGCCTCCTTCGACGAGATCGTCGAGCGCCTGTCCCTCATCGGCCTCGAGGTCGAAGGGGTGGAGGACAAGGCCAAGCAGCTCGCGCCCTTCGTGGTGGGCGAGGTGCTCACGGCCGAGAAGCATCCCAACGCCGACAAGCTGAAGGTCTGCACCGTCTCCATCGGGACCGGTGACCCCATCCAGGTGGTGTGCGGGGCGCCCAATGCGCGGGCGGGGCTGAAGACCGTGTTCGCGGCGCCGGGCACGGTCATCCCCACCTCGGGGCTGGAGCTGAAGATCGGCAAGATCCGCGACGTGGAAAGCCGGGGCATGCTGTGCTCGGCCCGCGAGCTGGGCCTGTCGGAAGAGCATGACGGCATCCTGGAGCTGCCGGAGGATGCAACCGTGGGCGCGCCGTTCGCGCAGGTGCTGGGCCTCAACGATCCGGTGGTGGAAATCGCCGTGACCCCCAACCGCGCCGACTGCCTCGGCGTCGCCGGCGTGGCGCGGGATCTGGCCGCCGCCGGCCTCGGCGAGCTGATGGCGCCGAAGGTGAAGCCGGTGGATGGCACCTTCCCCGCCCCCTTTGGCGTGACACTGGAGTTCAGCGAGACCGGGTCCCTGTGCCCGGCCTTCGCGCTTCGGGTGGTGAAGGGGGTGAAGAACGGCCCCTCGCCGCAATGGATGCAGGATCGCCTGCGCGCCATCGGCCTGCGCCCCATCAACGCGCTGGTGGACGTCACCAATTTCATGACGTTCGACCGCAACCGCCCGCTCCACGTCTTCGACCTTGCCAAGGTGAAGGGCGACCTCGTGGTGCGCCGGGGCCGGCCCGGCGAGACCCTTCTGGCGCTGGACGGCAAGACCTACGCGCTGGATGAGACCATGTGCGTCATCGCCGACGAGAACGGCGTGGAGAGCCTTGCCGGGATCATGGGCGGGGAGGCTTCCGGCTGCGACGAGAGCACCACCGACGTGGTGATCGAATCCGCCCTGTGGGACGCCATCACCATCGCCCAGACCGGGCGCAAGCTTGCTATCAATTCCGATGCCCGCTTCCGCTTCGAGCGCGGCGTGGACCCGGCCTTCACCCTGCCGGGGCTGGAGCTCGCCACCCATCTCATTCAGGAGATCTGCGGCGGCGATGCGTCCGAGGTGGTGCTGGCCGGCGCCATTCCGGACACCGCCCGCACCATCGCCTTCCCCCTCTCCGAGGTGAAGCGCCTCGCCGGGCTGGAGGCCTCCGAGCAGGAGATCCGCGCCGTGCTGGAGGCCCTGGGCTTCGCCGTCTCCGGCGCGGCGCCGGTGCTGGATGTGGTGCCGCCCTCCTGGCGCGGCGACATCGAGGGCAAGGCGGATCTGGTGGAAGAGGTGGTGCGCATCCTCGGCCTCGATCGCGTGCCCGCCACCGAGCTGCCGCGCGGCGAGGATGCCCGCAAGGCGGTGCTGACCCCGCTGCAGCTGAGGAGCCGCAAGGCCCGCCGGGCGCTGGCGGCGCGCGGCATGGTGGAGGCGGTCACCTGGTCCTTCGTCTCGCAGGAGGCCGCGAAAATGTTCGGCGGCGGCGCGGGCGAGCTGGCGCTGTCCAATCCCATCGCCGCCGAGCTGTCGGACATGCGGCCGAGCCTTTTGCCCGGCCTCATCAAGGCGGCGGGCACCAATGCGGCGCGCGGCTTTGCCGACGTGGCGCTGTTCGAGGTGGGCCAGATCTTCCTGGACGACACCCCCACCGGCCAGCGTCAGGCGGCCACCGGCCTGCGGCGCGGCACCGCCAAGCCCTCGGGCGCCGGGCGCCACTGGTCCGGCACGGCCGGGGCGGTGGACGTGTTCGACGCCAAGGCGGATGCTTATGCGGCGCTCGCCGCCTGCGGGGCGCCGGTGGCGAACCTGCAGGTCACCACCGACGCGCCGGGCTGGTACCATCCCGGCCGCTCCGGCACGCTGCGCCTCGGCTCCAACGCCATGGCCCATTTCGGCGAGATCCATCCCGCCGTGCTGGAGGCGCTGGACGTGAGCGGTCCGCTGGTGGCGTTCGAGATCATCCTCGACAAGATCCCCGAGCCCAAGGCCAAGGCGACGCGGGTGAAGCCCAATCTCGACCTCTCCGCCTTCCAGGCGGTGAAGCGCGACTTCGCCTTCATGGTGGGCCGCGAGGTGCCGGCGGCGGACATATTGAAGGCCGCCCAGGGCGCCGACAAAAAGCTGGTGACGGCCGTGGTCCTCTTCGACCTTTACGAGGGCAAGGGCATCGACCCAGACAAGAAGTCGGTGGCGGTGGAGGTCACCCTCCAGCCGCGCGAGCGCACCTTGACCGACAAGGAGATCGACGAGGTGGCGGGCCGCATCAAAGCGGAAGTCACCAAGAAGACCGGCGCCACCCTGCGGGCCTGATCCGTAGCCGGACCCCATTCGCGGCGGCACTTATGCTGCACCGCCGCGAATGCAATTTGCGAAAGGGCGCCCAAGGGCCGCCGGGACCGCTCCGGGCATGCGCCAGGCGCCTGAAATTGTTATTATAATACCGTTTATATGCTACTTTTTGCCGTCCCCGGAGCTATTCTCAAGCGCATAGCGTTCGTTCAGTCACGAAACCATGCTATCTCGCACGTGCGAAATCTAGGCCCGCAGGAGCTCACTGCATGTTCCCGATACCCAAGCCGGTCCTGACCCCCAACACCTATGCGTACGAATCCGAGCCCATGGTGAAGCCGACCGGCTTCCGGGAGTATGACGCGCGCTGGTTGTTCCAGAAGGAAATCAACCTGATGGGCGTGCAGGCGCTGGGCATGGGCCTCGGCACCCTGATGCACGAGATGGGCGTGAAGCCGGAGATCGTCACCGGCCACGACTTCCGCTCCTATTCCTCGTCCATCAAGCTGGCGCTGGTCTCCGGCCTCATGGCGGCGGGCATCAAGGTGCACGACATCGGCCTCGCCATGTCGCCCATGGCCTATTTCGCCCAGTTCGCCCTGGACGTGCCGGCGGTGGCCATGGTGACCGCCTCCCACAACGACAACGGCTGGACCGGCGTGAAGATGGGCGTCAACCGCCCCCTCACCTTCGGCCCCGACGAGATGACGAAGCTCAAGGAGATCGTCCTCGGCGCCAAGTTCGACCTGAAGGGCGGCGGCTCCTACGTGTTCGTGGAGAATTTCCCCGAGGTCTACATCAAGGACCTCACCGACCGGCCCAAGCTGAAGACCCCCATCAAGGCGGTGGTGGCCTGCGGCAACGGCACCGCCGGCGCCTTCGCCCCGAAGATCCTGGAGGCGCTGGGCGTCGAGGTGGTGCCGCTCGACGTGGAGCTGGACCACACCTTCCCCAAGTACAACCCGAACCCCGAGGACATGGAGATGCTCCATGCCATGCGGGACGCGGTGCTGGAACACAAGGCGGACGTGGCCCTGGGCTTCGACGGCGACGGCGACCGCTGCGGCGTGGTGGACAACACCGGCGAGGAAATCTTCGCCGACAAGGTGGGCGTGCTGCTCGCCCGCGACCTCGCCAAGATCTATCCCAACCCCACCTTCGTGGTGGACGTGAAGTCCACCGGACTGTTCGCCACCGACCCCGAGCTGATCAAGCTCGGCGTGAAGGCGGACTACTGGAAGACCGGCCATTCCTACATGAAGCGCCGGGTGAACGAGACCGGCGCCCTCGTCGGCTTCGAGAAGAGCGGCCACTATTTCTTCAACAAGCCCATCGGCCGCGGCTATGACGACGGCCTCGTCTCCGCCATCGCCGTGCTCGACATGCTGGACCGCAACCCCGGCAAGAAGCTCTCCGACCTGCGCGAGGCCCTGCCCAAGACCTGGTCCTCGCCCACCATGTCGCCCCACTGCACCGACGAGGCCAAGTACGGCATCGTCGCCAAGGTGGTGGAGCATTACGAGAAGCTGGCCGCCGAAGGCGCCCTCGTCACCGGCCAGAAGATCCGCGACCTCGTGACGGTGAACGGCGTGCGCGTCACCTGCGAGGACGGCTCCTGGGGCCTGGTGCGTGCCTCCTCCAACAAGCCCGAGCTGGTGGTGGTGGTGGAAAGCCCGGTGTCGGACGCGCGCATGCGCGAGATGTTCAAGGAAATCGACGGCGTGCTGCGCACCTTCCCCGACGTGGGCGAATACAACCAGACCATCTGAGCGGGGCGGCCCGCCGCCTCTTTTTCGGCGCGCGGGTGCTTTAGCTTTGCAAGTCTTCGACCCTCCGCCGTCGTCCGGCGGAGGGTTTCTCGTTTCAGGGCTCGACCTACCCACGGGCGGCCCTCCCGGCACCGGCCGCAGGCCGGAGCCCCTGGCACAAGGCAACAGATTGACCCTCGACGCGCCCTTCATCGCCATCGTCGGCGCCGGCCCGGCGGGCCTCGCCGCGGCGGAAATGCTCTCCGCATCCGGCGCGCGCGTCGGCGTCTACGACCGCATGCCGTCCGTCGCTCGCAAGTTCCTCATGGCCGGGCGCGGCGGGCTCAACCTGACCCATTCCGAACCGCTGCCCCGCTTCCTGAGCCGCTACGGCGCGGCCGAGGGCCGCCTCGCCCCGGCGCTGGAGGCGTTCCCGCCGGAGGCCCTGCGCCAATGGGCCCTGGATCTGGGCGAGGAAACCTTCGTCGGCTCCAGCGGCCGGGTGTTTCCCCTGAGCTTCAAGGCCTCACCCCTGCTGCGCGCCTGGCTGGCACGGCTCACGCAACAGGGCGTCAGCTTCCACCTGCGCCATGCCTTCCGCGGCTGGAGCCCGGCGGGCGCCGTGCTGTTCGACACGCCGCAGGGTCCGGCCGAGGTGACGGCGGATGCGGTGCTGCTGGCGCTGGGCGGCGCCTCCTGGCCCCGCCTCGGCTCGGATGGCGGATGGGTGGAGGGGCTGCGGGCCGCGGGCGTTTCGGTGAATGCGCTGGCCCCCTCCAACATGGGCGTGACCATCGCGTGGTCGGAGGTGTTCCGCGCCCGCTTCGCCGGCACGCCGCTGAAGCGTATCGCCGTGCGCTTCGGCAAGACCCTGGTGCGCGGCGAAGCGGTGGTGACGGCATCGGGCCTGGAGGGCGGCGCCATCTATGCCCTCTCCACGGACCTGCGGCGGGCGCTGGGTCACCGCGCCATCACCCTCCATCTCGACCTGCGGCCCGACGTGGACGAAAAGGCGCTCGCGGCCCGGCTCGCCACCGCCCCGCAGAAGGCGTCCTTCTCCACCGTGCTGGGCAAGACCGGCGGCCTTGCCCCGGTGGCGGCGAACCTCGTGCGCGAGGTGACCGGCCCGGTCCGACCGGACGCGCTGGCCCTCGCCCGTCTCATCAAGGCGCTGCCGCTGGAAGTGACCGGCCATGCCGGGCTGGAGCGCGCCATCTCCACCGCCGGCGGCATCGCCTGGAGCCATGTGGGCGACGACTACGCCCTCGCCGGCCTGCCGGCCCATCTGCCCCCGGTGTTCGCCGCCGGCGAGATGCTGGATTGGGAAGCCCCCACCGGCGGCTATCTGCTGCAGGCGTGCTTTTCCACCGGCCGCGCGGCAGCGGCGGGCATCAAGGCGCGGCTGAATTTTTGACGAGAGGGCGCGGCGCCCCTCTGCCGCGCTTGGAGGTCGCGAGGCCATGGGCAGGAACACTTCAGGCCGTCATGGCCGGGCTTGTCCCGGAAGTCGGCTATTGCCGACTTCCGGGTGGACGGGCCGGGCGCAACCTCAGAACGGAGTCCGGGCGGCCCGGCGTGGATGCCCGGGACAAGCCCGGGCATGACGGCTTGGAAAATCCGGGCGGCCCCTTCTCCCGCTTGCGGGGGAGGTCTGGGGAGGGGGCACGGCGGGCACCATCGAAACCGGCGGCCCCTGCTGCGCCACCATTGGCCCCACCCTACCTCCCTCACCCGCTGAAGCCGCCCTCATCCAGATAGGACTGCTCCTGCGCCGTCATGGTGCGGCCGAGGATGGGGTTGCGGTGGGGGAAGCGGCCGAAGCGGTCGATGATTTCCTGATGGACCAGGGCGAAGGCCAGCCCGTCCGCCTGTCCCTCCTCCTGCCCCTCCGCCTGTCCCAGCGCGCGATAGAGCGCCACGCAGCGGGCCTGCGCCGCCCTGTCCTCCGCATGCATGAAGGGCAGGCAGAAGAAGCTGCGCAGGCCCGGCGCGATGCCGGGCGCCCCGTCAAAGCCCCGCGCCACCGCCCGCTCCGCCGCCGCGAGCGCGCGGGCGTCGGTGGCAAAAGCCCGCGGCGTGCCGCGGAAGGCGTTGCGCGGCACCTGATCCATCAGGATGATCCACGCCAGCGCTCCCTCCGGCGTCTCCCGCCAATCGTCGAGCGCGCCCGCCACGGCCGCTTCATGGGCCGGCAGCAGGGCGGCCCGGACCTCGGCGTCGAAGGCCGCGCCGCCGCCGAACCACTTCTCCCGGCCCGCCGCCTGCCAGAAGGCGAGCACGTCCACGGGCGTCATATCCGTGCGCGCCATCACCGCAGCCCCGGCGGGGCGAGGGGATTGTCGGTCAGCGCCGCGCGGTCCGGCGTATCCACCTGCGGCACGCCGAGGAAGGCGTTGAACAGGCGGGCGATGACCTTGGGGTCGAGGTCGCGCACGATCATGACCAGCCGCGTGCGATGGTCCTCGTCCGGCCACGCGGGCAGGCGGGCGGGCGGGTGCATCACATGCTGCACGGCGTGGATCACGATGGGCGTCGCCGGCTCCTCCGCCACCTTCACGATGCCCTTCATGCGCAGCACATTGCCGCCATGGGTGGCGCGCAGCAGCTCCAGGAACAGGTCCAGCGTCGCCGCCGGGATGGCGGCATCGGTGGCCAGGGTGAAGGCGCGGATGCGGGCATCATGGCGGTTGGGGTCGAGGCGGTTGGGGTCGGGATTTGCGTCCTCCGGCTCCGCCGCCGCCACATCCTCCGCCGCGAGCCAGCGGGCCACGTCCGGCGTCTTGCCGGCAGTGACATAGAGCCCGGCGCCGAGGATAGCGGCGCCATCCGCCTCCCCCGCGGCGGCATCGAGCAGCCGGGCGGCAGGGGCGAGGCGCTTCAAGCGCAGCTTCAGGGCCTCAAGCTGCGGGCGTCCCGCATCGGTCACCAGGTCGGTCTTGGTGAGGACGATGCGGTCGGCCATGGCGGCCTGCTTCACCGCCTCCTCATGGGCATCCAGGGTGGCGTCGGCATTCACCGCGTCCACCACGCAGACAAGGCCGTCGAGCCGGTAGCGCAGGCCGAGATAGGGGTGGGTCATCAGGGTGTGGATCACCGGCGCCGGATCGGCGAGGCCCGTGGTCTCGATGATGACGCGGGCGAACGGCGGCAGGCGGTCGTTGTCGCGGCCCCGCAACAGGTCCTCCAGCGCTGCCACCAGGTCGCCGCGCACGGTGCAGCACAGGCAGCCGGAGGCGAGCATCACGATGCCCTCCTCCACCGGCCGCACGAACAGGTGGTCGAGCCCCACCTCGCCGAACTCGTTGATGAGCACGGCGGTGTCGGCCAGCGCCGGATCGGCGAGCAGCGCATTGAGCAGCGTCGTCTTGCCGGCGCCGAGGAAGCCGGTCAGCACCGTGACGGGAATGGGCTCCGGCGGCCCGCGACGGGGCGCGGGCGCGGCTTGGTCAGGCGCGACTTGGGCCGGCGCGGTTTGGGCCGGCGCGGTTTGGGCGGGCACGTTGCCCGGCATGGCGATGTCTCCACAGGACGAAGGGGAAGTCCCTTCCCCTTCTCTCGCCTCCTGCCTCCATCAGCCGGCCCGCCGGGTCAAGGGTAATGGGCGTCAGCGGCGATGGATGTCACGGCCGCAGCCACCCGCAACGGCGTGGCGCGGGTCGTGCCGCATTTAGGATGGAGCGCCGTCGGCCCCCTCTCCCGCTTGCGGGGGAGGGTTGGGGAGGGGGCGGCCGGTCTGGGAGGCGGGTTGGAAAGTCGCCTGTTCAGGCCCCTGCCGGTCGGGCCGGCGGTTTGGAGCCGCGGTTTGGAGCCGTCATGCCCCGTTCCAAAGTCCCGGATGGGCTCTCAGGCCGGCGACATGCAAAGCTCCCCCCCCCAACACCCCGGAAGCACGACGGAGCCTGCGGGACGCGGCGCGCAGCTCAGGTGGCGGCTGGCTCTGGCCGGCCCAGCTCAAGCCTCAGGTGGCGGGCTTAGGCGCGGGGGCGGCGCTTTCGGTCGGGGTTTCGGCGGGCTTCGGCTTGGGCTTGGGTTTCGGCGCGGGCACCGAGCCGGCGGTGACCGGCGCCTGGGGCTGCACCTGCTTCTTCTGGGCGGTGCCGCTCGCCGGCTTCTCGCCGGAGGTGGTGGTGCCCGAGGTGCTGGCGCCGGATGTGCTCGCGCTCTTGGGCTTGGCCGCAGACTTGGCCTCATCACCGGTGCTGGCGGTCGCGGTCGCGGGCTTGCTGGCAGCGGTCTTGGGCTTCGGCTTGGCCGCAGGCTTGGCGCTGTCACCGCTTTCGGCCGAGGCGCTCTCGGCGCCGCCGGACGTCTTGGCCTGCTTGGTGTCCTTGGCGGCGGGCTTCTTCTTCGGCTTCTCGTCCTCGGGATAGGCCGTGGCGAGATCCTGCGGCGCGCCCCGGGTGCCCACATAGACCACCACCGGCGGCATGGAGGGCGGCAGGGTCTGCAGCAGCTCGGCGCCGGACTTGGGCAGCACCGGCGCGGCGAAGGCAAAGCCCCCGCTGCTGCTCTCGGGCTCGTCGTCGGCCTCGGAGGCGGTCACCGCGCGCTTGCCGCCGCAGACCTCGGGCTTCATATCGTAGGCCGGGCCACCGGTGTTGGAAATGTTGGACAGCAGCGGCTGCGCCGCCCCGAACACGCCCCAGGACGACTGGAAGCCCTTTTCGAACAGCAGCGCCGCCTGCTCGGTGCGGGCGGTACCCGAGCGGGCGCCCAGCACCACGGCGATGAGGCGCTTGTTGCCGCGGGTGGCCGTGGCGACCAGATTATAGCCGGAGCCGCAGACGAAGCCGGTCTTCATGCCGTCGGCGCCGGGATAGCGGTCGATCAGGCGGTTGTAGTTGCGCAGCACCGCCTTGCCGATCTTGATGGCCGGGATGCGGAACAGGGCCTCGTGCTCGGGGAAGTGATAGATGATGGCCCGCGCCAGGATGGCGAGATCACGGGCGGTGGTGATCTGGTCCGGGTCCGGCAGGCCGTTGGGATTCTCGAAATGGGTGCCGCTCATGCCCAGATGGGCGGCGGTGGTGTTCATCTCCGCCACGAAGGCGGGCATGGAGCCGGCCACGCCTTCGCCCACCACCCAGGCCATGTCGTTGGCGGACTTCACCAGCACCATCTTCATGGCATTGTCGAGGGTGACCACGGTGCCCGGCCTGAAGCCCATCTTGGAGGGCTGCTGGGAGGCCGCGGCGGCCGAGACGGTGAGCGGCGTGTCCAGGGTGAGACGGCCGTTCTTGACGGCGTTGAGCGCCACGTAGACGGTCATCAGCTT
Source organism: Xanthobacter autotrophicus ATCC 700552 (assembly GCF_043194565.1). Classification (GTDB taxonomy): domain Bacteria; phylum Pseudomonadota; class Alphaproteobacteria; order Rhizobiales; family Xanthobacteraceae; genus Xanthobacter; species Xanthobacter autotrophicus_F. The sequence continues at coordinate 152,481 of NZ_JBAFVS010000011.1, forward strand.
GGTGACGGAGGCGGGATGCCAGGGCCGGCCGGCTTCCTTCTGGTCCAGCACGCGGCCGGTGTCGGCTTCCACCAGCAGCACCGGATTGGCCTGCGCGGGACCTGCGAGCGTGAGGCCGAGCACCGCAGCGGCGAGACCAAGGCAGGTTCCACGGCAAAGTCCAGGCCACGTTCCGAGCCACGTTCCAGGCCACGTTCCACGGATGGAGGTCGCCCGGGCGACGGGACTGGATTTCGTGCGCGCCAACCGCTCAACTCCCGTGTCAGTCAGAAGAGATCGCCACCATATCGTTTCTTCATTACCCGTTTTCGCCCCGCCGGGAAAGGCGCAAGAGGGCGGAGGAAGCCAAGCATTGGCGCCATCGGTGGCGTTCTGTTTGCCACATTCTTGCCCCAGTCCCGGAACTGCCGGAATCCCGATCCTGAAAACCTTTCCATCCGGTTACGTTTCCACGATGGGATGCGCCACATCTGCCGTCCCGGTCATGAACTGGGCGCGGGCGAGGGCGGCGAACCGGCCGCCGAGGTTCACCAGCTCGTCGAAGGTACCGGCCTCCACCACGCAGCCGCGCTCGAACACCAGGATACGGTCGGCATTGCGCACGGTGGCGAGGCGATGGGCGATGACCAGGGTGGTGCGGTCCTTCATCACCTCGTCCAGGGCGGCCTGCACCTTCACTTCCGTTGCGGCGTCGAGCGCGCTGGTGGCCTCGTCGAGGATGAGGATGGGCGGGTTCTTCAGCAGGGCGCGGGCGATGGACAGGCGCTGGCGCTCGCCGCCGGACAGCGCCCGGCCGCGCTCGCCCACCACCGCCTTGAGGCCGAGGGGATTGCGCTCCACCAGCTCCAGCGCCTGGGCGCGGGACAGCGCCTCCCGCATCTCGGCCTCGGTGGCGTCGGGCTTGCCGACCCGCAGATTGTCCTCGATGGAGCGGTTGAACAGCAGCGGCTCCTGGAACACCACGCCGATGGCATGGCGCAGGGAGGACAGCGTCGCGTCGCGGATATCCACGCCGTCGATGCGGATCGATCCCGACTGCGGGTCGAATACCCGGTGCAGCAGCGCCAGGGCGGTGGACTTGCCCGCCCCCGTGGTGCCCACGAAGGCGAAGGTCTGGCCCGGCGCCGCATGGAAGGAAACGTCCTCCACCGCCGTGCGCTTGCCGTCGTAGGAGAAGGAGACGTCGTCGAACACCACGTCGCCGGCCACCTGCGGCAGCGGTTTCGCCCCCGGCCGGTCGCGCACCGAGCCCACCGTGTCCAGCACCTCGAAGAACTGGGCGAGCTGCGGGGCCGACATCATGAGCTGGTTGAAGAAGCTCACCGTATTGTCGAGCCGGCCGATGAGCATGTTGGCAAAGGCCACATAGGTGACGATATCGCCGATGGCGGCCATGTTGTTGAGATAGAGCCAGGTGCCGATGAGCAGGATGGCGAGGATGGTGAGCGTGGTCGCCGCCTTGGTCGCCATGGACACCAGGGCCCACCAGGACAACACCGGGATCTGCACCGCCAGCACCCGGTTCACCGTGGCCTTGAGGCCGGACACCTCGGCCTCGGTGCGGGTGTAGCTCTGGATCACCGCCACGTTGCCCAGTGCGTCGGAGGTCTGCTCGGCGAGGTCCGAATTATATTCCTCCACCTCCCGCTGCATGGCCTCGGTCCGGCGAATGACATAGCCGGTGACCACGCCGAATACCGCCATCAGCACCATCAGCACCAGGCCCAGCCGCCAGTTGATCCAGATGCCCACGGGCACCAGCACCACCAGCGAGATGATGGCGGCGCAATCCTGCCGGAAGAAGGAGAGCCACAGGCCCCACAGGGAATCCACGCCCTCCAGCATCACCTTCAGCAGGCGGCCGGAATGGGTCTCGCCGTGGAAGCTGAGCGGCAATTGCAGCACGTGCTCGAAATATTGCGTCAGGATGCCGAGGCGGCGGCGATGGGACAATCGGTCCGCGTGCAGCGAGATCAACACGCCGGCGCCGATGTTGAACAGGCCGAAGCCCACCCAGGCAGCGAGCAGGGGAGTGAGGTCGTTAAAGGTGGGCAGGCGGCCGTCGGCCTTGGTGGCGGCCAGCGTATCCACGATGCGGCCGAACAGGATCGGCTCGGCGAACTGGGCGATGGCCAGCATCAGGTTGGAGACCACCAGCAGCGCCCCAAGCCGGGCCTCCGGGCCGAGCAGGCCGATGGTGCGGGCATAGACGCGAAAAAGGCTCATGGTCGCAGGCTTCCCGTGCCGGTCTGCCGCCACAAGAGCGAAGCGCAGGCGCGGGCGCAAGGGGGGTGGATCAAAGCGGGGAGCGGCTTCTCCCTTTGAAGTCTGCCGCAGTGACCGGGCGCACCGGTGAACCCTCTCCCGCCCGAAGCCGGATTTTTCCGGCTTCGGCTCTTTGGGAGCCGAACTCGGCAACAGCCGAGTTCGGGTGGGGGAGGGCAGGGTGGGGGCAGGACATCTCCGCCGCCCCTCCGCCGGTATTATACCCCGGCGCCTTGCCCCCTCCCCACCCCTCCCCCGCAAGCGGGAGAGGGAGTTGGCCGGCGCGGGAGCGGAAGGCAGGGTTCACCGGCGCTTCTTTTCACTCTGCACCGCCGTCCCCGCACGCTGCGGATTGACGCGCGGGCTTCCCGCCCCTATAAGCCGACCCCGAACTCAGGCGGCTGCGGCGGCCGGAGCCTAGCCCTCATTGCTCGCGTCGAACTCGTTTTCGAGCCGCGCGAGCGGGCACCGGCGACATGCGCCGGCGCAGCTTCGCTGCTGGGGTCCGATGCCACAAGCCACGCAAGATACCCGGAGACTTGACCGTGAAGCGCACCTATCAACCCAGCAAGCTCGTGCGCAAGCGCCGCCACGGCTTCCGTGCGCGCATGGCGACCCGCAACGGCCGCAAGATCATCGCCGCCCGCCGCAGCCACGGCCGCCAGCGCCTGTCCGCCTGAGGGGTGGACATTCGCGGAGCTGCCCAGCTTGGATCATCTCCGCAAACGCCGTGACTTCCTGGCAGCCGCCAAGGCCGAACGCGCCGGGGCGACGTCGTTCCTGATGCAGGGCCGCGATCGCGGCGATGCCGGGACGGTGCGCGTGGGCTTCACGGTCACCAAGAAGACCGGCAATTCGGTGGTGCGCAATCGCATCCGCCGCCGGTTGCGCGAGGCGGTGCGCCGGGTTCTTCCCGAGGCGGGCCGCGCCGGCTTCGACTATGTGCTGGTGGCGCGCGAAGCCGCGCTGCGCACCCCCTTCGAGACCCTGGTGCAGGAGATCGAGCGCAGCGTGCGCAAGGTCCACACGCCCAAAGTCCACACGCCCAAAGTCCCGGATGCCGGAACACGCGGCCCCAAGAGCTCTACGCCAAAGAGCTTTACGCCCAACACCGGCGCGCCCAAGTCTGGCGCGCCAGAGACAGGTGCACTCGCGCCCACCGCACCCAAGCCCAATGCTCCGCACGGCGCCCGCAAGGCGGAAGGCCGGCCGGAGCACACCGCGTCCACCGGAGGGGCCGGCGCTGCGGCCGGCGCGCCCACCCCCCCATCCGACGACATTAAGCCGACGCCCGCCGACGGAGGCCTTCCGGCATGAGTGACAACCGCAACATGTTCATCGCCATCGGCCTGTCGCTGGCGATCCTCATTGGCTGGCAGTTCTTCTTCGGCATTCCACAGGCCGAGCGCCAGCGCCAGGCGGCCGAGCAGCAGCGCATCTCGCAGGAGGTGCAGCAGCAGACCCCGGGCGCAACGCCCGGCGCGACGCCGGGAGCCACACCCGGCTCCGCCGGCGTGCCGCAGGCGGGGAGCCCTGTCCCGGCGCGGCCCCTGACCCGCGAGGAAGCCCTCGCCCTGACCCCCCGCACCGCCATCGAGACCGAGCGCCTCAAGGGCTCCATCGCGCTCAAGGGCGGCCGCGTGGATGACCTGCTGCTCACCGAGTACCACGAGACGGTGGACCCCAAGAGCCCGAACATCGTGCTCCTGTCCCCCTCCGGCGCGCCCCATCCCTTCTATGCGGAGTTCGGCTGGACCGCGGCCGCCGGCACCGGCGTCAAGGTGCCGGGAGCCGATACAGTGTGGACCGCCAGCGGCACGCTGACCGAGAAGACCCCGCTCACCCTCACCTGGGACAATGGCGCGGGCCTGATCTTCCACCGCACCTACACCATCGACGACCACTACATGTTCGCGGTGAAGGACGAGGTGGAGAACAAGACCGGCGCGGCGGTGACGCTCTACCCCTACGCCCTCGTCTCCCGCCATGGCCTGCCCAAGGTCGAGGGCTTCTACATCCTGCACGAAGGCCTCATCGGCGTGCTGGGCGAAAGCGGCCTGCAGGAGATCACCTACGCCAAGATGGACAAGGAGAAGCCCCACACCTTCTCCGCCACCGGCGGCTGGCTGGGCATCACCGACAAATATTGGGCGGCCACCGTCATCCCCGACCAGAGCGTGAAGGTGGACGCCAAGTTCTCCACCTCCACCTTCGCCGGCACCCAGACCTTCCAGGCCGACTATCTGGCCGCCCCCCTCACCGTGGAGCCCGGCGGCACCATCGCCGCGAAGGGCCAGTTGTTCGCCGGCGCCAAGGTGGTGCAGGTGGTGGACGGCTACAAGACGCGGTACGGCATCGACCGCTTCGACCTGCTCATCGACTGGGGCTGGTTCTACTTCATCACCAAGCCGCTGTTCCTTGCCATCGACTGGCTGTATCGCCTGGTGGGCAATTTCGGCGTCGCCATCCTGATCATCACCGTGGCGCTGAAGGGCCTGTTCTTCCCGCTCGCCAACAAGTCCTACGCCTCCATGGCGAAGATGAAGGCGGTGCAGCCGGAAGTGACCGCCATCCGCGAGCGCTACACTGAAGACAAGGTGAAGCAGCAGCAGGCGCTGATGGAGCTGTACAAGAAGGAGAAGATCAATCCGGTGGCGGGCTGCCTGCCCATCCTGATCCAGATCCCGGTCTTCTTCGCCCTGTACAAGGTGCTGTTCGTGACCATCGAGATGCGGCACGCGCCCTTCTTCGGCTGGATCCGCGACCTCTCCGCCCCCGATCCGACCACCATCTTCAACCTGTTCGGGCTCATCCCGTGGGATCCGTCCTCGGTTCCGGTGGTGGGGTCCTACCTCATGCTCGGCGCCTGGCCCATCATCATGGGCGTCACCATGTGGGTGCAGATGAAGCTGAACCCGGCCCCGCCGGACCCCACCCAGCAGATGATCTTCAACTGGATGCCCATCATCTTCACCTTCATGCTGGCCCATTTCGCCGCCGGCCTGGTGATCTACTGGGCGTGGAACAACACCCTCTCGGTCAGCCAGCAGGCCATGATCATGAAGCGCCACGGCGTGAAGATCGAGCTGTGGGACAACATCAGGTCGGCCTTCAAGAAGAAGCAGCCGGCCAAGGGATAGCCACACCGCCGTTTCCAATGGGATCAAAGCGCCGCGCTCCTCGGAGCGCGGCGCTTCTGTTTTGCGGGAATAGGTGACCATATTGACACGTGACTATTTTGGAACATAATCAACGTATGGATGACGTCTTCGCCGCCCTGTCCCATCCCGTCCGGCGAACGGTGCTTGATCTGCTGCGGGAGCGGGATGGCCGGACGCTGGGCGAGCTGGAGCAGGCGCTGAAGCCGCACACCACCCTCACCCGCTTCGGCGTGATGAAACACCTCAAGGTGCTGGAGGAAACGCATCTCCTCCTAACCCGGAAAGTGGGCCGCGAGAAGCACCACTACCTCAACCCGGTTCCCATCCGGCTCGTCGCCGACCGCTGGATTTCCCGTTATGCCGCGCCGCACGTGGCGGCAATGACAGGCCTGAAGCTTTTTTTGGAGAATAATCCAATGAGTTCCGCCACGCCGAAGCACGTCTACGAGCTGTTTATCAAGGCGACGCCTCAAGCCCTGTGGGACGTCCTTACCGACGACGCCAAGACGCCGCTCTATGAGCACTTCAACATGACCAGCCGGACCGAATGGCGGCCCGGCGGCGCGCGGACCTATTACATGGGCGACCGGCAGGTCATCGCCTGCACCATCCTGGAAATGGAACCACCGCATCGCCTTGTCCTGTCCTTCCACGCCCAGTGGGCACCGGACGTCGCGGCGGATCAGCCTTCGCGGGTCACGTGGGAGATCGCGCCGATCGGCGCTGATGCCTGCAAGCTGACGCTCACCCACGATGATTTCGATGGAGAGACGGCAACCTCCAAGGCCGTGGTGCATGGCTGGCCGGAAGGATTGTCCCGGCTCAAGACCCTGGTTGAGACGGGCGAGCCCTTCCAGCTGGCCGCGCCGGCCGCCTGACAGACCGCGCCGAGAGCGCTTCCGAGCGACGTGGATACCGGTTCGCTTGAAGGAAACGCGTCAGATCGAAGATCTGGAGCGTCTCCCTGATTCCATGAAAGCGGGAAATGCTCTAGGCGCGAGCCTGCGGCAGGAAGCAGCGGCCGCCCTCGCCTTCCGGCATCTGCGGCAGGAAGTTGCCGCCCTCCCGGGCGAGGAAATCCAGCAGCGCCCGCCCCGCCGGCAACAGGCGCTTGTCCTTCGCCCGCACCACCAGCCACTGGCGCACCACCGGCAGGCCCTGAACCTCCAGCACCTTGAGCCGGCCGTCCGCCACCTCCGCCGCCACCGTGTGGGCGGAGATGAAGGAGAGGCCCAGCCCCGCCATCACCGCCTGCTTGATGGTCTCGTTGGAGCCGATCTCCATGGCGATGGCGGGCTGTGCGATGCCCGCTTCCTCGAATACCCGCTCCATCAGAACGCGGGTGCCCGATCCCGGCTCGCGCACCAGCAGCGGCTCCTTCGCAAGGTCCGCCGGGGTGATTCGACGCCCGATGAGCCGGTGCTCGGGCGGCGCGATGACCACATGGGGATGGTCGCCGAGGATCTGGGTCTCCGCCTCCAGTTCCGCCGGCGGACGGCCCATGATGCCCACGTCGAAATCCAGGCTCACCAGGCCGGAGATGATCTCCTCCCGGTTGCCGATCATGAGCTTCAGCTCGATCTCCGGCCGGCGCTTGCGGAATGCCGCCAGCGCCATGGGCGCGAAATATTTCGCGGTGGAGACCACCCCCACCACCACCGAGCCGCGCTCGGGGCTTTTCAGCGCCGAAATCGCCCGCTCCGCCTCCTGGAGGGCGTGGGCGATGCGCTGCTGGGCGGCCAGAAGCTCCGCGCCAGCGGCGGTCGGTCGCAGCCGGCCGTCGACCCGCTCGAATACGGGCACGCCCAGGGCCTCCTCCAGCGCCTTCATCTGCGCGGTCACCGCCGGCGGGCTCAAACCCATGTCCTGCGCGGCTTTGGCATAGGAGCCGGAGGCCGCGGCAAGGGCCACCAGGCGCAGCTGCTTCAGGGTCCAGTGGGTGGCCATTTCAGATTTCCTGAATGCTCAGTTCATATCATTCAAATTTACCTAAATCAGGCGGTGGGGCAAGGTCCCTCCAACAAGCAAGGAGGGCCGCCATCATGGGTGCCGACGCCGCCATCGGGCAGATCAAGGACGCCAAGAAGAGGTACGCCGCCGGCGTGCTCAAATATGCCCAGATGGGCTATTGGGACGGCGACTACCAGCCGAAGGACACCGATGTCCTCGGCCTGTTCCGCATCACCCCCCAGGACGGCGTGGACCCGGTGGAAGCCGCCGCGGCCGTCGCGGGCGAAAGCTCCACCGCCACCTGGACCGTGGTGTGGACCGACCGCCTCACCGCCGCCGACATGTACCGCGCCAAGGCCTACAAGGTGGAGCCGGTGCCGAACCAGCCGGGGCAGTATTTCTGCTGGGTCGCCTACGACCTCGACCTGTTCGAGGAAGGCTCCATCGCCAACCTGACCGCGTCGATCATCGGCAACGTCTTCTCGTTCAAGCCGCTCAAGGCCTGCCGTCTCGAAGACATGCGCCTGCCGGTGGCCTATGTGAAGACCTTCCGCGGCCCGCCCACCGGCATCGTGGTGGAGCGCGAGCGCCTCGACAAGTTCGGCCGCCCGCTTTTGGGCGCCACCACCAAGCCCAAGCTCGGCCTCTCCGGCAAGAACTACGGCCGCGTGGTCTATGAGGGGCTCAAGGGCGGCCTCGACTTCGTGAAGGACGACGAGAACATCAACTCGCAGCCCTTCATGCACTGGCGCGACCGCTTCCTCTATTGCATGGAGGCCGTCAACAAGGCCCAGGCCGAGACCGGCGAGGTGAAGGGGCACTACCTCAACATCACCGCCGGCACCATGGAAGAGATGTACCGCCGCGCCGAGTTCGCCAAGGAGCTGGGCTCCATCGTGGTCATGGTGGACCTCATCGTCGGTTGGACCGCGATCCAGTCCATCTCCAACTGGTGCCGCGAGAACGACATGCTCCTGCACATGCACCGTGCGGGCCATGGCACCTACACGCGCCAGAAGGGCCACGGCATCTCGTTCCGCGTCATCGCCAAGTGGCTGCGCCTGGCCGGCGTCGACCATCTGCACACCGGCACCGCGGTGGGCAAGCTGGAAGGCGACCCCATGACCGTGCAGGGCTATTACAACGTCTGCCGCGAGACGACGACCAAGACCGACTATACCCGCGGCATCTTCTTCGACCAGGAATGGGCCGGCCTGCGCAAGGTGATGCCGGTGGCCTCCGGCGGCATCCATGCCGGCCAGATGCACCAGCTCATCGACCTGTTCGGCGAGGACGTGGTGCTGCAGTTCGGCGGCGGCACCATCGGCCATCCCGATGGCATCCAGGCCGGCGCCATCGCCAACCGCGTCGCGCTGGAAACCATGATCCTCGCCCGCAACGAGGGCCGGGACATCAAGAACGAGGGTCCCGAAATCCTCATCGAGGCCGCCAAGTGGTGCAGCCCGCTGCGCGCCGCCCTCGATACCTGGGGCGAGGTGACCTTCAACTACGCCTCCACCGACACGTCCGACTTCGTTCCCACCGCGTCCGTGGCCTGAGGAGAGGAACCATGCGCATCACCCAAGGCACCTTCTCCTTCCTGCCGGACCTCACCCCGGTCCAGGTCCGCGCCCAGGTGCAATATTGCCTGGACCAGGGCTGGGCGGTCTCGGTGGAACACACGGACGACCCGCACCCGCGCAACACCTATTGGGAAATGTGGGGCCCGCCCATGTTCGACCTGCGCGACGCCGCCGGCGTCGTCGGTGAGATCGACGGCTGCCGCAACGCCTTCCCCACGCGCTATGTGCGGGTGAACGCCTTCGACTCCACCCGCGGATGGGAGACCGTGCGTCTGTCCTTCATCGTCCAGCGCCCGCCGGTGGAAGACGGTTTCCGGCTGGAACGCACCGAAGGCCCCGGCCGCACCCAGCACTATTCCATGCACCACCGGCAGTATTCCGCCGGCTGATCCTGTCACCTGCTTCACCAGCGCGGCCGTTCCCACCGCGCAACTTCAGCCGAGGTTCGAGCGATGCTCAACACAGCCTTTTCCGCACCGACCGCCGCGTTGCCGGCAGAGGCCGCCGAGGGCAAGCTCGACCTCGGCTCTCTCTTTGTCGAGAGCGAAGTCCCTGAATTCCTGGCCGAACTCGAGGCCGACCTCATCGGCCTGAAGCCGGTCAAGCGCCGCATCCGCGAGATTGCCGCCCACCTGGTCATCGGCCGCGCCCGCGAGAGCCTGGGCCTGACCTCCGGTGCGCCGACCCTGCACATGGCCTTCACCGGCAATCCCGGTACCGGCAAGACCACCGTCGCCCTCAAGATGGCGCAGATCCTTCATCGTCTGGGATATGTGCGCCGGGGTCATCTTGTCTCGGTGACGCGGGACGATCTCGTGGGTCAATATATCGGCCACACGGCACCGAAAACAAAAGAGATTCTTAAGAAAGCCATGGGCGGGGTCCTTTTCATAGACGAGGCTTATTATCTGTACCGGCCCGAGAACGAGCGGGATTACGGTCAGGAAGCCATCGAGATCCTGCTCCAGGTCATGGAAAACCAGCGGGATGATCTGGTCGTGATCCTCGCCGGCTACAAGGACCGCATGGATCGCTTCTTCGAGAGCAATCCCGGCTTCCGCTCGCGCATCGCCCACCACATCGACTTCCCCGACTACGAGGACGACGAATTGGTCTCCATCGCCCGGACCATGGCGGAGGCGTCCGACTACACCTTCAGTCCGCAGGCCGAGGTGGCGCTGGAAGAGTATGTGACCAAGCGCCGCGCGCAGCCCAATTTCGCCAATGCGCGGTCCATCCGCAACGCCCTCGACCGCATGCGCCTGCGCCTGTCGCTGCGCCTGTTCGAGGAGGGGGGCCTTGCCGACCGCGCGTCGCTTTCGACCATCACCGAAGGCGATGTCCGCGCCAGCCGCGTGTTCTCGGGGGGCATCGACGCCCCCGACTACAAGCCCCGCAGCGAATAAGGCCGCGGGACCAAAAACACCGATGACGGCCCGCCGAACGGGTCGCGCGGAGAGGATCCTTAGGGGCGGATCCGCCCAGGCTGTCACAGCCTGAGCGGTGAATTCGCCTCTAAACCAAGGAAAGAGCACGATTCACCGCGCCGATTGCGACGCAATCCGAGCGGGGCGTGCTCCAGGGAGACGACCGCCATGCCAACCGCCGATCATCGGGCCGCGCCCTCCATCACGCTTGCCTGCGCGCTCGAGGAATGGGCGGGCGAGGACGCCCGCCGCCGCGATGTCGCCACGACCCTCAAGGCGCTGGCCGCAGGCTCGATCCAGCTCGCCCGCGCCATCGCCGAGGGGCCGCTTGCCGGCGACCTCGCGCGCACCCTGTCGTCCGGCGAAGCCGGCGAGGGCCAGAAGGCGCTCGACATCATCTCCAACGACATGGTCATCGACGCCCTGCGGGCCGCCCCGGTGGCCGCCGTCGCCTCCGAGGAAAACGACGCGCCGGTGCTGCTCGATCCCGCAGCCCCGCTGCTGGTGGCCATCGACCCGCTCGACGGCTCGTCCAACATCGACACCAATATTTCCGTGGGCACCATCTTCGCCGTGTTCCCGCACCAGGAAGGCACCGACGCCGCCAGCGCGGGCGCCTTCCTGCAGAACGGGCGCGACATGCTCGCCGCCGGCTATGTGATCTACGGGCCGCACACGGCGCTGATGCTCACGGTGGGCGCCGGCACCTGGCACTTCGCCCTTGATCGGGAGGGCACCTTCCGCCTCGTGAACGCGGCGGCGCGGGTGAAGGAAGACGCGGCCGAGTTCGCCATCAACATGTCGAACTACCACCACTGGGACGATCCGATCCGCGCCTATGTGGACGATTGCCTGGCCGGCAAGAAGGGTCCGCGCGAGCGCGACTTCAACATGCGCTGGGTGGCGTCCATGGTGGCGGATGCGCACCGCATCTTCCAGCGCGGCGGCATCTATCTTTATCCCGGCGACGGCCGCAAGGGCTACACCCACGGGCGCCTGCGCCTGCTCTACGAAGCCTTCCCCGTGGCCTTCCTGATGGAACAGGCCCAGGGCTCGGCCATCGACGGCCGCGGCGCCATCCTCGACCTGTCGGCCACCAGCCTGCACCAGCGCGTGCCCTTCATCTTTGGCTCGCGCGACGAGGTGGCCCGCGCCGCCCGCTATCACCTGGAGCCCTCCGGCCACGGCGAGCGCTCGCCGCTGTTCGCGCGGCGCGGCCTGTTCATCTGATCCCGCGCAGCAACGACACAAGAAGAGCCGAGCACTCCATGTCCATCAAGCATCCCATCATCGTCGTCACCGGTTCGTCGGGCGCCGGGACGACGTCCGTGAAGCGCACCTTCGACCAGATCTTCCGCCGCGAAGGGGTCAAGGCCGCCTATGTGGAAGGCGACGCCTTCCATCGCTACGACCGCCTGGAGATGCGCGAGCTGATGGCCGCCGAGGCCGCCAAGGGCAACCGCCATTTCAGCCATTTCTCGCCCGACACCAACCTGCTCGACGAGCTGGGCACCCTGTTCAAGGACTATGGCGCCACCGGCTCCGGCCGCGCCCGGCACTATGTGCATGATGCGGACGAGGCCAAGCTCTACGGCACCGAGCCCGGCTGCTTCACCGGGTGGGAAGACGTGGAAGGCGGCACCGACCTTCTGTTCTACGAAGGCCTGCACGGCGCCGTGGTGACCGACGAGATCAACCTGGCCCAGCATGCCGACCTCAAGATCGGCGTGGTTCCGGTGATCAATCTCGAATGGATCCAGAAGATCCATCGCGACAAGTCCACCCGCGGCTATTCCACGGAAGATGTCACCGACACCATCCTGCGGCGCATGCCCGATTACGTGCGCTACATCTGCCCGCAATTCACCGAGACCGACATCAACTTCCAGCGCGTGCCCACGGTGGACACCTCCAACCCGTTCGCCGCGCGCTGGATCCCGACGCCGGACGAATCCATGGTGGTGATCCGCTTCCGCGATCCCCACGGCATCGATTTTCCGTACCTGCTGTCGATGATCCACGACAGCTTCATGTCGCGGGCGAACTCCATCGTCATCCCCGGCAACAAGCAGGATCTCGCCATGCAGCTCCTTTTGACGCCGCTGATCATGAAGCTGATCGACAGGAAACGCCGCGCCGGCTGATCGCAAAGGCCGGAGAGTCACGCCCGCCGGCCTTTGGTTAAGCCCGCGCGGTCATTGAGCGCCCCCCTCGGCGCCGGTCGAAGACCGGGGCCGTCGGGACAAGGCGCACGCTTCCCCTTCCCCGCGCCGGGGGAAGGGTGAGGGGGAGGGCGGCACGTCCGGGAGCCCAGCCTTAGGGGTCTTTCGGATGCGTGGCTGCCGCCCTCCCCGCCTCGCTTTTCGGCGCACGATTTTCCTCCCCGCGCGGGGAGGCGCGCGAGGGGTCTGGTGCCGCCAGCCTTGCGCTACCGGACCGATGGTGATGGCACCCCCCTCCCCACCCCTCCCCCGCGCCGGGGCAGGCGGGACGACTGCGAAGGGGCAATGAAGGTTGAAGGGAGACGAGCCATGACCGCTCACGCCAGCACCACCCAGGCCATGACCTCGGCGAGCGCCACCTCAGCGAGCGCCACCGCCGCCGACGCCGTCCCGGCGCTGGATCGCACCCCGGGCTCCCTCGCGTGGCCGGTGACGGCGGCCCTGCGCGCGCTCGCCATGGACGGGGTGGAGCAGGCGAAATCCGGCCATCCCGGCGCGCCGCTGGGCATGGCCGAAATCTCCGCCGTGCTGTGGCGCGAGCATCTGCGCCACAATCCGGCCGACCCCGCATGGCCCGACCGCGACCGCTTTGTGCTGTCCAACGGGCACGGCTCCATGCTGATCTACGCGCTGCTCCACCTCACCGGCTACGACCTGCCGGTGGCGGAGCTGAAGCGCTTCCGGCAGGTCCATTCGCGCACCCCCGGCCATCCCGAACTCGGCATGACCCCCGGCGTGGAGACCACCACCGGGCCGCTCGGCCAGGGCCTCGCCAATGCGGTGGGCATGGCGCTGGCAGAAAGGACCCTCGCCGCCCAGTTCAACCGGCCGGGCCTCGCCATCGTCGATCACCGCACCTTCGTCTTCCTCGGCGACGGCTGCCTCATGGAGGGCGTGAGCCACGAGGCCTGCTCGCTGGCCGGCCGGCTCGGCCTCGGCAAGCTGGTCGCCTTCTATGACGACAACGGCATCTCCATCGACGGCAAGGTCGAGGAATGGTTCGCCGACGACACCCCGGCCCGCTTCGAGGCCTATGGCTGGCACGTGGTGCGCAACGTGGACGGCCACGACCCCGCCGCCGTGCGCGCCGCCACCGAGGCGGCGCTGGCCGAGACCTCCAAGCCCTCGCTGATCTGCTGCAAGACCATCATCGGCCGCGGCGCGCCCACCAAGCAGGGCCACCAGGACACCCACGGCGCCCCGCTCGGGCCGGACGAGATCGCCCGCACCCGCGCCGCCATGGGCTGGGATTACGCCCCCTTCGAGATCCCGGCGGACATCTATGCCCAGTGGGACGCCCGCAAGGTGGGTGCCGCGCGCCAGCAGGCGTGGGAGGCCCGCATGGAGGCCTATGCCCGCGCCTATCCCAAGGAGGCGGCCGAGTTCCGCCGCCGCCTGAAGGGCGACCTCTCCCCGGTGTTCGCCGACACTTATGCGGCGGCCCTGAAGACCACCCTGGAGAAGGCCGAGACGGTGGCCACCCGCAAGGCGAGCCAGCAGGCCCTCGCGGCGCTGGCCCCGGCGGTGCCGGAATTTCTTGGCGGCTCGGCGGACCTCGCCCATTCCAACCTCACCACTTTCCCCGGCGCGGTGCCGGTGACGCGGGACCCGGCGGGCAACCAGATCTATTACGGCGTGCGCGAGTTCGGCATGTCGGCCATGGCCAATGGCATCGCCCTGCACGGCGGCTTCATCCCGTTCGTGGCCACCTTCCTGGTGTTCTCGGACTATGCCCGGAACGCCATGCGCATGAGCGCGCTCATGGGCCAGAGGGTGATCTACATCCTCACCCATGATTCCATCGGCCTCGGCGAGGACGGCCCCACCCACCAGCCGGTGGAGCATGTGGAGAGCCTGCGCCTCATCCCCAACCTCGACGTGTGGCGGCCCTGCGACACGGTGGAGACGCTCACCGCCTGGCATGCCGCCCTCACCCGCACCGACGGCCCCTCCGCCCTCATCCTGTCACGCCAGAACCTGCCGGTGTGGCCGCGCTCGGACGCGCAGGTGGCGGCGATTTCCGGCGGCGGATACGTGCTGCGCGAGAGCGAGGGGGTGGCCCGCGCCATCCTCGTCGCCACCGGCTCGGAGGTGAAGCTGGCGGTGGCGGCGGCCGAGGCGCTGGACACGGCGGGGATTGCCACCCGCATCGTCTCCATGCCTTGCCGCGAGCGGTTCGAGGCTTTGACCGAGACCGAGCGCGCCGCACTGTTCCCGAAGGGCGTTCCGGTGGTGGCGGTGGAAGCGGGCGTCACCCGTGGCTGGCGCGGCCTGACCGGCACCCGCGAGGAGGGCGTCACCGTGATCGGCATCGACCGCTTCGGCGAATCCGCCCCCGAGAAGGACCTGTGGCCCCTGTTCGGCTTCACCGTCGAGAAGGTGGCCGAGGCGGTCCGCCGGGCGGTGGGGTGAGGTTTGCTTCCCGGCCGACTGAAGCGGAGCGCAAGCGCAGTGGAAGGAGAGCCGGGATCCAGCGCACGACTACGCCGAAGGCGGCCCTTGAGACAGGCGCCGCCGGGTCTTGCCTGCTGCGCAGGGGTTTTGCGCTGGACCCCGGCTCGGCGCTCCGGCTGCGCCGTCGCTGGGCCGGGGAACACAGACATCGAGGTTTGAACCTTAAAAGGAGAGGACAATGGCCCTCGTTTCCATGCGCCAGCTGCTCGACCATGCGGCGGAGCTTTCCTACGGCCTGCCGGCCTTCAACGTGAACAACATGGAGCAGGTGAAGGCGATCATGGACGCGGCCCGCGCCACGCGCTCCCCGGTCATCCTCCAGGGCTCGGCCGGCGCGCGCAAATATGCCGGCGAGGCGTTCCTGCGCCACCTCATCGCCGCCGCCGTGGAGGCCTATCCCGAGATCCCGGTGGTGATGCACCAGGACCATGGCGCCTCCCCCGCCGTGTGCATGGGCGCCATCCGCTCCGGCTTCTCCTCGGTGATGATGGACGGCTCCCTGAAGGAAGACGGCAAGACCCCCGCCGACTATGACTACAACGCCGCCGTCACCGCCAAGGTGGTGGAGCTGGCCCATGCGGTGGGCGTCTCGGTGGAAGGCGAGCTGGGCTGCCTCGGCTCGCTGGAGACCGGCAAGGGCGAGGCCGAGGACGGCCACGGCGCCGAAGGGGCCCTCGACCACGACAAGCTGCTCACCGATCCGGAAGAGGCGGCCCAGTTCGTGAAGGCGACCCAGTGCGACGCGCTGGCCATCGCCATCGGCACCTCCCACGGCGCCTACAAGTTCACCCGCAAGCCCACCGGCGACATCCTCGCCATCGACCGCGTCAAGGCCATCCACCAGCGCATTCCCACCACCCATCTGGTGATGCACGGCTCGTCCTCGGTGCCGCAGGAGCTGCTGGAGGAAATCCGCACCTATGGCGGTGAGATCCCCGAGACCTACGGCGTGCCGGTGGAGGAGATCCAGGAGGGCATCCGCTACGGCGTGCGCAAGGTGAACATCGACACCGACATCCGCCTCGCCATGACCGCCGGCATGCGCCGCGTGGGCGCGAAGAACAAAAGCGAATTCGACCCGCGCAAGTTCCTGGCCGCTGCCATGGAAGAGGCCAAGAAGGTGTGCATCAATCGCTTCGAGGCGTTCGGCGCCGCCGGCAAGGCGGACAAGATCCGCCCCATCGAGCTCGACGACATGGCCAAGCGCTACGCCTCCGGCGAGCTGGCTCAGGTGGTGCACTGAGTGCTGCTGGCGCCAACGCGGCGCCGTGACGTATAGGAGTGCTTGAGGCGGCTCGCCCGCCTCGTTCCCCGGACCAGCGACAGCGCAGCTGGAGCGCCGATCCGGGGTCCAGGGGAGAGTTCTGCGCAGCAGGCTCTTCTTTACGAGCGCCTCGAAGAAGCCGCCTTCGGCGTGGTTTTGCGCCGGCCCCCGGCTCTCCTTCCGCTGGCGCTCCAGTCGGCCGGGGCAAGATGCCGCCCCGTCCCATCCTGACGTTGAGGAGACCCCCATGGCCCGCGCTTATCCCATCATCGCCCCGTCCATCCTCTCGGCCGATTTCACCCGCCTCGGCGCCGAGGTGGAAGCGGTGCTTGAGGGCGGCGCGGAATGGATTCATTTCGACGTGATGGACAATCATTACGTCCCCAACCTCACCATCGGCCCGCTGGTGCTGCAATCCCTGCGCAAGGTGACGAAAGCCTTCGTGGACGTGCACCTCATGGTGAAGCCGGTGGACGGCATGATCGAGGCGTTCGCGGGCGCCGGCGCCGACCTCATCTCCTTCCATCCGGAGGCGAGCGAGCATGTGGACCGCTCGCTCCAGCTCATCCGCTCCAAGGGGGTGAAATCCGGCCTCGTGCTCAATCCGGCGACGCCCTTGAGCGTGCTCGACTACACGCTGGAGCATCTCGACCTGGTGCTGGTGATGTCGGTGAACCCCGGCTTCGGCGGGCAGGCCTTCATTCCCGGCGCGCTGGACAAGCTGAAGGCCATCCGCGCGCGCATCGACGCCTCAGGCCGTGATATTCGCCTGGAGGTGGATGGCGGCGTGAAGGTGGACAATATCGGCGCCATCGCGGCGGCCGGGGCCGACACCTTCGTGGCCGGCAGCGCCATCTATGGCGCCAGGGATTATGGCGCCACCATCACCGCCATGAAGCGCGAGATCGAGAGCGCGACGGGCACCGCCGCGGCGGCGTGAGGGCGGACAGACATCAACACCGTCATGCCCCGGCTTGACCGGGGCATCCACCTGTCCGCAATCCCATATCCTGAAGAGTGCCAGCCGACTCGTCCGCAGCATGGATCCCCGGTCAAGCCGGAGGATGACAGCGGGAGTGTGGGCTGGCGGTGGTGACAAATTGGGGGCGTCAGCCCCCTCCCCACCCCTCCCCCGCACGCGGGAGAGGGAGCCAAGCCGGTTCCCCCTCAGCCCTTCCGCGTCAGCAGGAACACCGCCTGCTCGCCGAGCAGGTTCCACACCCACCACGGCATGTTCACCCGCACCCGGTGGCCGGATGAGTCCAGCGCCACCGCCTTTTCGATGCGGGCATCCAGCAGCTCCGCCAGCGCCACGAAATCGCGGATGGTGCAGAAATGGATGTTGGGGGTCTCGTACCAGGAGATGGGCATGTTGTCGGTCACCGGCATGCGGCCGTTGACCATGAGGTCCAGCCGCGAGCGCCAGTGGCCGAAATTGGGGAACGACACCACGGCACGGCGGCCGATGCGCAGCATCTGCTCCAGCACCCAGCGCGGGCGGCGGGTGGCCTGAAGCGTCTGGGAGAGGATCACATAGTCGAAGGCGTCGTCGGGATAGTGGGCAAGGTCCACGTCCGCGTCGCCCTGCACCACGGCGAGCCCGCGCGCCACACCCGCGTTCACGCCCTCGCGGGACAATTCGATGCCGCGCGCATCGCAGCCCCGCGTGGTGGCGAGCAGCTCCAGCAACTCGCCGTCGCCCGCGCCCACGTCGAGCACCCGCGAGCCCGGCGCCACCATTTCCGCCACGACCACGAGATCGACGCGCCCGCCCTGCAGGCGCACCACGCCTTCATCGAGCACCGGTTCGCCGAGGGCTGTTTCCCTGAGCGCCATCTCAGGCCTGCCGTGCGGCCGGCAGCCCGAAGGCCCGCGCCGCGCTGTCAAGGAAGCCGCGGGTGATGGCGGTGAGTTCGGGCTCGTGCAGCAGGAAGGCGTCGTGGCCCTTGTCGCTGTCGATCTCGGTGAAGGACACGTTCGCCCCCGAGGCGTTGAGCGCATGGACGATGGCGCGCGAATCCTCCGTGGGGAACAGCCAGTCCGAAGTGAAGGAGACCACGCAGAAGCGGGTCTTCGCACCCCGGAAGGCGTTGGCCAGTACGCCGCCGTGGTCGGCGGCGAGGTCGAAATAATCCATGGCGCGGGTCACGTAGAGATAGGAATTGGGATCAAAGCGCTGCACGAAGCTCTCGCCCTGGTGCCGCAGATAGCTTTCCACCTGGAAATCCGCATCAAACCCGAAGGTGGGCATGGCGCGGTCCTGCAGGCGACGGCCGAACTTGTTGTGCAGGGACTGGTCCGACATGTAGGTGATGTGAGCCGCCATGCGCGCCACGGCGAGCCCGCGATGGGGCGTCACCCCGTCGGCGAGATAGCGCCCGGAGCGCCAGTCGGGATCGGCCATCACCGCCTGCCGGCCGACCTCGTGGAAGGCGATGTTCTGCGCCGAATGGCGCGCGCCGGTGGCGATGGGCAGGGCCGAGAACACCCGCTCGGGATAGCTTGCCGCCCATTGCAGCACCTGCATGCCGCCCATGGAGCCGCCGGCCACGCACAGCAGCTGGTCGATGCCGAGATGGTCCAGCAGCATGGCCTGCGCGTTCACCATGTCGCGGATGGTCACCACCGGCATGTCGAGCCCGTAGGGCTGGCCGGTCACCGGATGAGTGGAGGCCGGCCCGGTGCTGCCCATGCAGCCGCCGAGCACGTTGGCGCAGATGACGTAGAAGCGCTCGGTGTCGATGGGCTTGCCCGGCCCCACCAGGGTCTCCCACCAGCCCGGCTTGCCGGTGACGGGATTGAGGCTGGCCGCATGCTGGTCGCCGGTGAGCGCGTGGCACACCAGGATGGCGTTGGAACGCGCCGCATTGGGCTCGCCATAGGTCTGGTAGGCGATCTGCAGGTGCGACAGCTCGACCCCCGCATCGAGCTTCAGCGGCTTGCCGGCGCCGAAGCGCGCCACCGGGGAGTGGGGATCGTCCGCCTCGCGCCGCGCCTGGGTGGCGGATGGTCCGGCGGCAGCTTTCGGGGCATTGTCCTGTTGGACGAAAGAAGTCATGGGCGAACCAAGCGACGCGCACACGCGCCTGTCAAGCGGCGGCGCGGACGCCGCGGGAGAGGGACAAAACAGGCGCCGCACGGCAGAAAGCCGTGCAGCGAACCAGATAGATGGGCGACCTTCGCAAAATTGTAAGCCGGCGTGTGGATAAGTAGCCCGCCGCTGAGACGGCCGGAGCATCCCCCTGCGGCCCAGGGCCGTGGGGGACACGCTCGGGATTGGCGTTCTGGGTCGGCGGGCGGGGGGGATGAGATGAAAGATCCGGTTCAGAAGACCATCGGCTACCGGCTGACCCATACCGCACGGCTGCAGAAGGCGCTGTCCGCCCGGCTGCTGGCGACGCTGGGCCTGTTTCCCGGACAGGAAGCGGTGCTGAAGCTTTTGTGCGAGCAGGACGGCCGCACCATGGGCGACCTTGCCGGAGCGCTGCGCGTGCGCCCGCCCACGGCTTCGAAGACCATCGCCCGCCTCACCACCCAGGGCCTGGTGGAGCGCCGCACCACCGACGGCGACGGCCGGCTGGTGCGGGTCTTCCTCAGCGAGGCCGGCCGCGAGCGCGGCGCCTCCATCGACAGCGTGTGGGAGCAGTTGGAAGGCGAGATGGTGGCCGGGCTCGACAACAAGGAAAAGAAGCGCCTGCGCAAGCTGCTGCGCAAGGTGGAGAAGAACCTCGCCCACCGCCTCGGCACCGACGGCGGCGTCGACGACGAGCCCGACCTCGGCGAGGATGACGAGGACAATTGAGCCCCTGTCCATCCGACCGATTCGGGAAACCGCCCGGCGGGGCTGAATGCCGTAGGGTGGCCGAGCGGAAGTCCACGACCCCTGCCCCATGCGAGACGACCGACGCCGCGTTTCGCCGGGGTCCCGCCCCGTTCCCGGCAGATCAGGCCTGCGGCATTCCCCGCGCTGTTCCGACGCCGCGTTTGGCGCCCGAACTCTGTTTGTCCTGAATCCGGCACGGACGGTATGGCTATTTCAATCGATTAGAGACAGACTGCGCACCAAGGCACCCAGCCCCCGGCGCGGGGGGACGGGATGGACTGCGACGCACCTGGCCGTTCGCCCTTTCCGCAACAGGGCAGCGATCGGCTGCTTCGTGTTCGAGTTGGGAGGCAGACCTTCGCGGCGATGAAGTCCCGGCAGGTCTGCCTTCCGCCACCAACAACGGCCGGCACGGCCGCTCAAGACGGGGGAAACATGTCCAACGCCATCGATCTCAAGGACCGCATCGCTATCGTCACCGGCGGCGCGCAGGGCATCGGCCGCGCCGTGGTGGAGCGCTTCATCGCCTCCGGCGCCCGTGTCGCCATCTTCGATCGCGACACCGAACTTGCGGTGAAGACCGCCGACGACCTCGGCCGCGCCCGTGTCATGCCGGTGACCGTGGACGTGACCCGCCGTGAAAATGTGGAACAGGGCGTGGCCGAGGTGATCACCGCCTTCGGGAAGATCGACATCCTCATCAACAATGCCGGCATCGCCGGACCCAACATGAAGCTGTGGGAGTATCCCGAAGACGCCTGGCACCAGGTGATGGCCATCAATGTGGACGGCCCCTTCTTCTGCTGCCGTGCCGTGGCGCCGCACATGATCGCGAAGGGCTACGGCCGCATCGTCAACGTGGCCTCCATCGCCGGCAAGGAAGGCAATCCCAACGCCTCCGCCTATTCGGCGTCGAAGGCCGCGGTCATCGCCCTCACCAAGTCGCTGGGCAAGGAACTGGCGGAATACGACATCGCGGTGAATTGCGTGACGCCCGCCGCGGCAAAGACGGCCATTTTCGACCAGCTCAGCCAGCAGCACATCGACTATATGCTGTCGAAGATTCCGCGCGGGCGATTCCTGGCCGTGGAAGAAGCTGCGGCCACCATCGCCTTCGCCGCCTCGGCAGATTGCTCCTTCACCACCGGCGCCGTGTTCGACCTTTCGGGCGGTCGCGCCACCTACTGAGACCGGGGTTGTCCATGCGTGTGCCGGAAGAAGACCGAGCCGCTCCGGCACACGCCCCCTCGCCCGCCCCGGCTCCGGCCCCTTATGTCGGCATCGCCCTCATGTGCGTTGCAGTGGCGAGCTTCGCGGTGACCGACACCACGGCCAAGTGGCTGAGCGGACACATCAATGTCTTCATCGTGGTGTGGGCCCGCTATGTCATCCACTTCGCCTGCTCGCTGGTGGTGTTCAACCCCTGGACCGTACCGGGCCTGCTGAAGACACGACGCCCGCTGCTGCAGATCGGTCGCTCGGCCATGCTGTTCCTCACCACGGCGCTCAATTTCACAGCGCTGCAGGTGCTCCAGCTGGACCAGACCGTGTCCATCATGTTCTCGGTGCCATTCTTCGTCGCCCTGTTCGCCGGGCCCATGCTGGGCGAACGCGTGGGTGTGCAGCGCTGGTGCGCTATTCTGGTCGGCTTCGCCGGCATCCTGCTGGTGGTACGGCCAGGTGCCGGCGGCATTCATCCTGCCGCCTTCCTCTCCCTCGGCGCGGCCGCCACCTATGCGCTCTACGCCATCACCACCCGGATGCTGGCCAAGAGCGACTCGAGCGCAACGACGCTGTTCTATTCGTCGCTGGTCGGCTCCGTGGCGGCGAGCCTGCCCTTGCCGTTTGTCTGGGAGACACCGCGCGATCCCCTCGTCATCGGCGCCATGCTGGAGCTGGGCATGGTGGCAGGCGTTGGCCACTTTCTGTTGATTCTCGCCCATGCGCGGGCGCCCGCCGCGACCCTTGCGCCTTATATCTACACGCAGATCATCGCCATGATCGCGCTGGGCTGGCTGGTGTTCGGCCAGGTGCCGAGCGCCTGGACCCTGGCCGGCGCAGGCGTCGTCATCGCTTCCGGAGGCTATCTGCTGGTGATGGAAACGAGGGCGCGCCGCATCTGATGGCAGCGACGCGGCACATTGGCTGGCGCCGTGCGGGCCGCGGTGGGTCTCGACAGCCCGCGACCGGGCGGCGCTCTTCTCGTTTTGGTCAAAAATACCCTTACCCTTGAGGCTTCCCGGCCCCAGCCCCAAGGATGCCAATGCCCGCCGCCCGCCTTCTCGTCGTCGAGGGAAATACCGCCGAAGCCCGTGCCCGCCAGGTGACATTCGGCGGACAGGCCGCAAGCGAGGGCTATGCGCAAGTGCTGCGGGAGCTTTTTCCCGGCCAGGTGACCGTGGACATCTGCTATCCGGCCGATCCCGGGGCGGGCCTGCCCGATGCGGGCGGGCTGGACGGCTATGACGGCATCGCCATCACCGGCTCTTCGCTGAACATCTATCACGGCGGCATCGCGATCTCGCAACAGATCGACCTCATGCGCGCCGCCTTCACCACGGATGTGCCGATCTTTGGCAGCTGCTGGGGTCTGCAGTTGCTGACCGTTGCGGCGGGCGGTGCGGTGCGGCGCAATCCAAACGGTCGCGAATTGGGCTTCGGCCGGCGCATCCGCACCACGGCCGCGGGCGCCCAGCATCCCATGTTCGTCGGCAAGCCCGCGGTATTCGAGGCCATGACCGTGCATCTCGACGAGGTCGAGACCCTCCCGGAGGGCGCCCAACTCCTTGCCACCAATGATCATTCGGAGGTCCAGGCGGTGGCGTTCCAGGCTGGTCGCGCGAGTTGCTGGGGGGTGCAGTATCACCCCGAATATCCGTTCCGCGAGATGGCGGCCATCTTCCGACGACTTCGCCCGTCGCTGGTGGCGGAAGGCTTCTTCCTGGATGAGGACGAGGAAGCCGCGTTCATCGCCGATCTCGAGCATTTCGAGCGGGAGCCTGGGAACGCGGCTCTGGCCTGGCGTCATGGGATCGACGGCGCGGTGATTGCCAAGAACGTGCGAACCCGCGAGATCGCCAACTGGATCGAGCAGCAGGTCGTGCCCGGCCGGGCACGACGTCATCGGGGGTAAGGACCAGAACTGAGGCGCGCGGCCATTGAAGCAGCGGTACCGGCTCTATGGCGT
>NZ_JBAFVS010000012.1:0-164979 GCF_043194565.1 Xanthobacter autotrophicus ATCC 700552
TCCAGCTCGTGCCGTGGCAGCCGGTCCTCGAAAAACGCATCAATCAGCACATCACCGGTACCATGCGCGATGACGGCGGTATCGAATGGGGCTTCGGACGCAAACGCGGGCTGGGGCTATGAGAAGTTCCCCGACGAACGGCAACACTGCGGGCAGGCCTTGTCTGCTGCGAAGCATTGGGCCGGACCTGAGCCAGCCCCTCAAGGCTGGCGCTGGCGCGCCCCCGCTGCGCGGCTCACGGCCTTGACCGGCTGCCCCCGGCCCGGCAAGGGCTCGGCAAGCAGATAAGGCGGATTGGGAGCGTGGGCGCTCCAAGAGCGATTGCAAAGGATCGAACGACGTGCGGGGAGGCATAGGCTTGGATCGAGAGCCTGGTGTGTCTTCTGAAAAGGCGCCTCTTCGCAGTAGGTTTTGAACAAAAGCTGTTCCGCCACCCAAGGAAATGAAAGCTGCAGTTTCTTCCGGCCGCACCGCCGTGCCTGAAGGAATTCGCATCAATCCCCGTCGGCGGCCCCATCCGAAGGTATGCCGTTGATGCGGCTCTTGAGGATGCTCGACGGCTTGAAGACCATCACTCGGCGCGGCGCGATGGGCACTTCCTGCCCGGTCTTGGGATTGCGGCCGATGCGCTGACCCTTCTCGCGGACGACGAAGGAGCCGAAGGACGCCAATTTCACTGTCTCGCCGCGCGCGAGGCAGTCGGCAATCTCCTTGAGGACCATCTCGACGAACTGGGCGGACTCGATGCGAGACAGCCCCACCTGCTGATAAACCGCCTCACACAGATCCACCCGCGTTATGGTCCGACCAGCCATTTATCCTCCAGCCCCAGAAAGCTCACGCAGCTCTGCGACCCACCACGCCCAGGGTCTCGCATTAGACCCCGATCGATTTCAGCAGAGCAGGACCCATCAATGTGACAAACGCCACGCTCTCGCGCACCCCTGTATCGGCGAGCTATGTTCCTCGCAAACTAGCTATGCACGCGCGGGAAGGTCAATGCAAAGGCGCCTAAAACGGCAGGGCGGCGGGCGGCCATTTGCGTTCTCGTCGATGATGCAGTTCGAAACACTCCGCATCGAAAGCACTGGTTGCAGGCGGGTCTTCCTGCTAGGTTACATGTAACCATGACGAGGTCCTATCACGTGCCCACGGCATCGACGCCCAAGTCCTCCCGCGTGAAGGTCCGGGATTATCGCGCGCGTCTGCGGTCCCAGGGCTTGCGGCCCATCCAGATCTGGGTGCCCGACGTGCGCGCACCGTCCTTCCGGTCGGAGGCACATCGCCAGTCGCTGGCCGTCGCGACGAGCCCCCATGCCGGTGAGGATCAGGCCTTCATCGACGCGGCATCGGATTGGGGTGATGAATGAGGCGCGGTGACATCTGGACCGTCGCCGGCGGCAAGGACTATGCGGGCAAGCCACGTCCCGTTGTCATCGTCCAGGATGATACCTTTGACGCCACGGATTCGATCACCATTTGCGCCTTCACCACCGACGAGTCCGACGCACCCCTGTTCCGCCTTCCCGTGGCGCCCAACGCGCGCAACGGGCTCAGGACCACGTGCCGCCTGATGGTGGACAAGATCACGACCGTCCCGAAATCCAAGGTCGGGATGCGCGTCGGGCGCCTGGATGATGAGGATGTCCTGCGCCTCAACCGGGCCATCGTGGTCTTCCTCGGATTGGCCGCATCTTCCGGAGCGAAGCGGCGGTCATAGAACCGGCGTGAGCAGTCCTTGCGTTATAGCTTCCCCGCTACGCTTCTCTCTTTCCGTATCGGATAAGTATTTTCGCGCTGCTCTACGAGATCGTAGCCCGACGTAAAATTAGGCTATTCTTGAACTTGTCCGATGGCGTGATCCTGTGGACATGCTCCGGTCACGCCCCCGTCCTCGAAGGAAGACAAGAACCGTCGCGTTCTGCGAAGAGGCGATCCCATCTTCTGGCCCTGCCGTCGGATCACCGTCCAAAGGATCGAATCCCGGCATCGGAAGGTGCGGAAAATCTCTGAAACGCCTTGCGCCGCAAGACTCTCATGCGCATGATTCGGGCGTCTGGCACGTTACCGACGATTGGCCTTCGACCGTCCCGATCACCGCCGATGAAGTCGATGTGATCGAAGCCTTCCTGCGGCAGGCGATCGACGCGCTTCTGAAGTGACGGCACCGAAGCGAGGGGAAGTCCGGCCATGAATGTGACCCTGCCTGTTGCGAGCCGCGCCGCGCTCTATCTCAGGGTCTCGACCACCCGGCAGGCCGAGGTCGATCTCTCCATCCCAGACCAGCGCCTTCAGACCGCCTCCTATTGCCAGCGGCAGGGGTGGCCGGTCCTCGCCGAATATGTCGAGCCCGGCGCCTCCGCCATGGACGACAATCGGCACGAGTTCCAGCGGATGATCGAGCGGGCGTGCGACGACGACCATCCGTTCGATGTCGTCGTCGTCCACAGCTTCAGCCGTTTCTTCCGTGACGCCTTCGGGCTGGAGATGTACATCCGCCGTCTCGCCAAGCACGGCGTGCGGCTCGTTTCCATCACCCAGGAACTCGGGGACGATCCGGCCCAGGTGATGATGCGACAGGTCATCGCCCTGTTCGACGAATACCAGTCCCGCGAGAATGCCAAGCATGTCCTCCGCGCGATGAAAGAGAACGCACGGCAGGGCTTCTACAACGGGGCGCGCCTGCCCCTCGGCTTCACCCTCGAAGAGGTGGAGAAGCGTGGCCACCGCACCAAGAAGCGGATCATCGTCGATCCCGTCGAGGCCGAACTCGTCCGGCTCATGTTCGACCTTTATCTGCAGGGTGACGGCACCTCCGGCCCCATGGGCATCAAGGAGATCACCAAGCACCTCAACGCCAAGGGCTATCGCACGCGGCTCGGCGCGAGGTTCGGTGTCGGCACGGTACACGGCATCCTGACCAACACCGTCTATGTGGGGGCGTGGAGCTTCAACAAGCGCAACGCCAAGACCGGGCAGGTGAAGCCCCAGACCGAGGTCATCCCCATCTCCGTTCCGGCCATGATCGACCGCACCATCTTCGACAAGGTGCAGAAGACGCTGAAGGCCAAGAGCCCGCAGAACAGCCCGCCGCGGGCCATCACCGGACCGATCCTTCTGACCGGCCTTGCCTATTGCGCGTCCTGCGGCTGCGCCATGACCCTGCGCACCGGCACGTCGAAGACCGGCAGGGTCTACCGCTATTATAGTTGTTCGTCCTCCGCTCGCGTGGGCGAGGCGGCCTGCAAGGGCCGCTCGGTCCCGATGGACAAGCTCGACCGGCTCGTGACCGAGCATGTCGCCGAGCGCATTCTTCTCCCCGAACGATTGGAGGCTTTGCTCCAGTCCGTTGCCGACCGGCGGATGAAGGCCGATGCCGAGGTCCAAGGCCGGATCGAGGATTTGCGCCGCGAAGCCGGAGCCACGGAAGACAAGCTCCGGCGGCTCTACGAACTGGTGGAGGATGGTCTCACCGACCTCGACGATATGCTGAAGGAGCGCATTACAGCGCTCAAGTCCGACCGCGACCGCGCCAAGTCCGCCTTGGAGCGGATCACGAACCGGGGCGTAGCCGGGCGGCTGGACCCGGACCGGATTGCCCGGTTCGGCCAGCTCATGCGCACCAACATCACCGAAGGTACGGTGCCGTTCCGCAAGGCCTATCTGCGATCTCTGATCGACGCCGTGGAGGTCGATGACCACGTCATCCGCATCCACGGTTCAAAGACAGTGCTGGAACGGGCCGTACGCGCCGATCAAGCCACCCATCCGGGGGTTCGCGGCTTTGTACGCAAGTGGCGCTCCCAAGGGGAATCGAACCCCTGTTTTCGCCGTGAGAGGGCGACGTCCTAGACCGCTAGACGATGGGAGCATCTCGCGGGAGGGGTGCTCTATAGCGGCGTTCGGCGGGGACTTCAAGCCTCCGTGGGCAAGGATCTGTGGCCAAAGATGGCGCTGCCCACACGCACGTGCGTCGCGCCCTGGCGGATGGCGGCCGGAAAGTCGGCGCTCATGCCCATGGAAAGCCCCAAAACACCGTTGCGCGCCGCGATCTTGGACAGCAGCGCAAAATGCGGGTCGGCCACATCCGTCGCCGGCGGAATGCACATCAGGCCGAAAATCTCCAGGGCGTGCCGCTCGCGGCACTCGGCGATGAAGGCATCCGCCGCTTCGGGTAATACGCCGGCCTTCTGCGGCTCGGCTCCGGTGTTCACCTGCACGAACAGGCGCGGGCGCCGGCCCTGGCGCGCCATCTCCTCGGCCAGCGCGACGGCAATCTTCGGCCGGTCCACCGTATGGATCACATCGAACAGCGCCACCGCCTCGCGCGCCTTGTTGGACTGGAGCGGCCCGATGAGATGCAGTTCGATGCCCGGATGCGCCGCGCACAATGCGGGCCACTTGCCTTGCGCCTCCTGCACCCGGTTCTCGCCGAACACCCGCTGGCCAGCGGCAATCACCGGCACGATCTCCGGTGCCGGGAAGGTCTTGGAGACGGCCACCAACGTCACGGCGGCCGGATCACGCCCGCTGTCGTGGCAGGCGGACAGGATCTGCGTGCGCACCGCCTGAAGACCCGGCGCGGCGTCCTGCGCCTCGGCTTGCCTGTTCATGATACCTCGACCCCTTGACCGGACTATTCTGGATGCGGGGATACCGCTGCGCTTGACGAAAAATGCGATAAACACTGAACTCGGGGTCTGGCCGCCCCCCGTGGGACCTGTCCATCCGCCAGCAGATGGACCGATCTCCCCATCCGATCAAGAAGCGTTTACAAGACACTGGGCGGCCGTTTCGCGTTTCCGTCCTCAGGAGGCATGGCCGAGCATGGTCGAGCGTAGAGGCGAAGAGGCGCCAGTCGCTTCGAGACGGCTTTCCAGCCTGCGCCTGCGCATTCTTTTCCTCATCTGCCTCGTTGCCGTGCCGCTCTCCGTTGAGCGCATCATCGCTCTCTTCGCGGATCGTCAGGATCAGATCCGGTCGCTTGAGGACGATGTGCGCGATCTGGTCCGCCGCGCCACGCTCGCCCAGCTCGAAGGACTGACGCGGGCCCGCACCGTGCTCGACGTGGTGTCGCGGCAATCGGAAGACCTGCTGGAGGATGCGGACACCTGCATCCCCTTCGTGACCCGGCTCGCCAACGAGGTGGCCGGGATCCAGGGCGTTTTCGTCGCCACCCCCGACGGCGATGTGAAGTGCGCCCATGCGCCGTTCGCCATGGGCGTCAATATTGCCGACCAGCCGTTTTTTCAGGAAGCGCTCGCCGCCGAGGACATGGTCTTGACCGAGCTGTTCTTTTCGCGCTTCAGCGGCCAGAACTCCGTGTTCCTGATGCGCACCGAGCGCGCACCGGGCGGGAAGCCGCTTGCCGTCTCCGGCATCATCCTCGACCTGCAGTGGCTTTCGCGCATCGCCGCCGGAAGTGCCGTCGAGGCGGGTGCGGTCGTGGATGTGGTGGGCGAAGGCGGGGCCGTGCTGGTGCGCTATCCGACCCTGGCCGACATCGTGGAGCACCGTTTCCCGGACCATCCGCTGACGCGCAAGATCGTGGCCGTCGACGAGGGCGTCGTCACCACCATCGGCTATGACGGAAAGGAACGGATCTTCGCCTTCAACCGCTTCGAGGGGCTGGACCTGCGCGTGGTGGTGGGCATCGACACCGCCAAGGTCCTCACCCCCATCGACCGCAAGATCCAGACCACGGCGCTGGCGCATTTCGCGGCGCTGGCCTGTTTCCTGCTGGTGTCGTGGTTTGCCGCCGAGCGCATCGTCATCACACCCATCGCGCGGCTGACGCGCTCGGTTGCCGCCGTGGGCCGCGGCGAAGCCGACCATGTGAAGGACAACGACGTGGCCGAGTTCGCTCCGCTGGTGCGGGCGTTCAACGAGATGGCCCGCCGCCTGTCCCAGCGCAACAGCGAGCTGCGCAGCATGAACGGGCGCCTCGCCTCCCTCGCCCGCACCGATGGGCTCACCGGCCTTGCCAACCGCCGCACCTTCGACGTGCAATTCTCCCAGGATTGGGTGCGCGCCCGCGGCGACGGCGCCCCCTTGACCCTGGTGATGCTGGATGTGGACCACTTCAAGGCGTTCAACGATGCGCGCGGGCACCTGTCCGGAGACGAGGCCCTGCGCGCCGTGGCGCGCATGCTGTCGGCGGCGGCGACGGGGACGAGCCATCTCGTCGCCCGCTACGGCGGCGAGGAATTCATCGTTCTGATGTCCGGAGCGGATCTGGCGGCGGGCCTGGCGTTCGCCGAGGATGTCCGCCGGCTTTTGAGC
The DNA here is from genome assembly GCF_043194565.1 of Xanthobacter autotrophicus ATCC 700552. GTDB lineage: Bacteria > Pseudomonadota > Alphaproteobacteria > Rhizobiales > Xanthobacteraceae > Xanthobacter > Xanthobacter autotrophicus_F. Next base: position 6,283 of record NZ_JBAFVS010000012.1, read on the forward strand.
GAGGTGGCCATTCCCCATCCGGCCTCGCCCCGCCGCCGCCTGACGGCCAGCTTCGGCGTGGCCAGCACCACTCCCACGCTGGAGGGCAGCCCCGACACGCTGGTGGCCGCCGCCGATGCCGCGCTCTACGAGGCCAAGCGGTCGGGGCGGGACAAGGTGGTCACCCAGGCCGACCGGCTCGCTGGCGGGGCGAACGGCACCTTCAACTAGAGCACGCGCCGATCAGATTGCATCGCAATCTGATCGGATAACGCGTTCTCTTTCTTTAAGTTTAGAGGGCGCTTTCGAGCGAAGTGGATACCGGTTCGCGTAAAGAAAACGCGTCAACTCAATAACCTAGAGTGTTTCACCGATGCGGTGAAACGGGGAAATGCGCTAGAGCACGCGCCGGTTGCCCTCCGCCTCAGGCGAGCCGGCGGATGCTGCGCAAGGCCAGTCCCGCCGCCGCGATGCGCGTCAGCGCCTCGCCCACGGGCTCGCGGGCCACCGCCATGTGGAAGGCATTGGCGTGCAGCAGGGTGTCCGCCGCCTCCACGATGCCCACATGGCCCGGCCAGAACAGCAAGTCGCCGCGCCGGAGTTCCGCGTCCAGCGGCAACGCCACGCCGAGGGCGGCTTCCTGCATGTCGCTGTCGCGCGGGGCGGCAACGCCGGTGGCGGCGAGCGCCGTCTGCACCAGGCCGGAGCAGTCGAGGCCGAGGCTGGAGCGACCGCCCCAGAGGTAGGGCACGCCGAGGAAGCGTGCTGCCACGGCGACGAAATCGCCCTCCCGCTCCGCGCGCTCGGCAAGATGCACGGCGGGCAGGAAGCCGTCGGGCGTGACCGCGAAGCCGCCGCGCATCTGCGTCACCGCCACCGCGCTGCCGAGCACCAGCGCCTCGCGCGGGGGCAGCTTGATGTCGGGGCCGGGGAACAGGAAGGTGCGCAGTGCGCTCACGCGGTGGGTGGGTTCGGCGCCCGGAGCGGCGAGCGCTTCCGTGGGCATGTAGCCCACATAGTGGTCGGCCTCGAGTTGGACCCACGACCAGCCCTCGGGATCATCCTCGAACACGCGGACGGTCTCGCCGAACAGGCCCTGGGTTTCGAGCGGGGCATCGCCGGCGGGACGGCGGCGCAGCGGGGCCACCGGCACCGCCACGCGGCGGATGTCGCCGTCCACGTAGCGGGCGGCCTCCACCTGCCCCTTCAGGGCAGCGGAGGCGAGATCCGGGCGGGCCGGGGTGAGACGGGGATCGGACAACATGGCGGGCCTTAGAGCGTTTTCGAGCGAAGTGGGCACCGGTTCGCGTGAAGAAAACGCGTCAACCAGAGAGTCTAGAGCGTTTCCCGTGAGCCAATGCGAACGGAAAACGCTCTAGCCGTAGCGCTCGGCCAGCAGCGCATCCAGGGCGCGGATGGTCTGGGCCTCGCCGCCTTCGGGCCGGCCGGGCCGGGCGCTGGCGTTCCAGGCGAACAGGTCGAGATGCAGCCAGGCGCGGGCGGCGCCCACGAACTTCTCCAGGAACAGGGCGGCGGTGATGGCGCCGGCCAAGCCGCCCGACGACACGTTGTTGGTGTCCGCGATCTTGGAGTCGAGCATGCCCTGGTAGGGCGCCCATAGCGGCAGGCGCCACAGCGGGTCGGCCTCCACCATGGCGTGGCGGGCGAGATCGGCGGCGAGGTCCTCGTCCGGGGTGAAGGCGGCTGGCAGCTGCGGCCCCAGCGCCACCCGCGCCGCACCGGTGAGGGTGGCGAAATCGATCACCAGCTCGGGCGCCTCCTCGCCGGCGAGGGCGAGGGCGTCGGCGAGCACCAGGCGGCCTTCGGCGTCTGTATTGCCGATTTCCACGGAAAGGCCCTTGCGGCTTTTCAGGATGTCGCCGGGCCGGAAGGCGGAGGCCGAGACGGAATTCTCCACGGCGGGAATCAGCACCCGCAGGTTCACCTTCGCGCCGCGGGAGAGCAGGAGATGGGCGAGGCCGAGCGCGTTGGCCGCGCCGCCCATGTCCTTCTTCATCAGCAGCATGGCGGAGGAGGGCTTCAGGTCGAGCCCGCCGGTGTCGAAGGCCACGCCCTTGCCCACCAGCGTCACCTTGGGGTGGGCGGGATCGCCGGCGCGGATCTCGATGAGGCGCGGCGCACGGTCGGCGGCGCGGCCCACCGCATGGATCATGGGGAAATTCTCCGCCAGCAGCCGCTCGCCGGTGACCGAGCGGAAGGCGGCGCCGTGCCGCGCCGCCAGCGCGCGGGCGGCGTCCTCCAGCTCGGGCGGGCCGAGGTCGTTGGCGGGGGTGTTCACGAGATCGCGGGTGAGGGTCACCGCCTCGACGGTGCGCACCAGGGCGTCGGCGTCCACGCCTTCGGGGAGCACGAGGCGCACGTCCCGGCCGGCGGCGGCCTTGTAGCGGGTGAAGCGGTAGGTGCCCAGGGCGAACGCCAGCGCGGCGAGGCGCGGGCTCGCGACCTCGCCTTCCAGCCGCCACGCGCCCGCGGGCAGAAGGCCGGGCAGGGCGCCGGCGGCAAAGGCATCCGCGCGGGGGCCTGCCGCGACGCCGAACAGGGCGCCGGCAAGTCCCCCCTCGGCAGCGGGCACCAGCAGCAGCTTCCCGGCTTCACCGCCGAAGCCCGCAGCCTCGGCAAAGGCCCGGGCCGGCTCCGGCACGGCGGCGGACGCGAAGGTCTCCTTGGTGACGCACCAGACGGGAAGGCTCAGGGACGAGGCGGGGGCAATGCAATCGAGCATGAATGAACTCCTGCGCGCCGTCCGCGTGGCATGGGACGCGGCGGCGCGGCACGCGAAAGGACCTGTGACCAATGCCTAAAGCGCGATCCGCTGGCATGGCAACGGTTTCGTGGCCCCGCCAGCGGTAAATCGCCCGTGACGCGTCACCGCCATCGGCGGCGCGGCGGGGTCAGCCGGTGCCGAGCAGGCTGGAGTAGGGATGCAGCAGCAGCCCGGCGCCGGCCAGGGCGACGCCATAGGGAATGGTCCGGGCCGGGGCAGCGACGGTCCTGTCCGGCTGTGCCGCCGGAGGGCGCAACGCGCAGGCGGCGAGGGTGAGGCCGCCGCCGATGAGGCCGCAGGCAAGCACGAACAACGGCAGCTGCGCCGGGTCCGTCCACAGTATCAGGACCCCGGCGAGCTTGGCGTCGCCCGCCCCGACCACATTTTCCGCGAACAGGGAGAAGCCGAGCGCCGTGATTGCCGCCGCCAGCAGCAGGCGCAGGGACAGGTCGGGCAGCGGGGTGAGACTTGCGAGGGCCAGGAAGCCGAGGAGCAGGGCGGCAATGACCGCATTGGGAATAATGCGGCGGGCGATGTCCGTTCCGATGCAGGTGCACAGGGCGGCGGGATAGAGCCCGAGAAGGAGGAATTGGGCCGCCTGCATGGGTTCGCCTGTCCGCTCCGTCAGTTTCCGGCCGCGGCCGAAGACGCCTGGAGCCGGGCGAAGGTGGCGGCGATCTGCACCAGGACGGTGACAATGGCGATGGAGAGGCCCGCGGCGATGAGCCCGTATTCGAGGGCGGTGGAGCCCTCTTCCTCCCTGATGAAGCGCCAAAACAATAGCTTCATGGCTTGAAATCCGATGCCGCGCGGCAGATGCGCCGCGGTGGAGCCGACGCTAGGGGTGCCCCCTTGCGGGGAAGTAAAGAACGCGCCCGCAAATGCCCCTCTGGGGCCTCTGGCTGATCTGAGGGTTAATGCTCCCCTGTCTCGCGCAACCGCCGAGGGCGCCCTTTGACCGAGCCGCGCGATCGGGGCAAGCTTCGACGAAGAGTCCCCGCCAAGGAGTGGCCGCGATGAGCTTTGCCCCTTGCCCCGATCCCATCCCCGGAGACGGGCGCAGCTGCGACGCGGTGGAGACGGTGATCATCCCGCGGGCGCACGACATCGGCGGCATGGAGGTGGCCCGCGTGCTGCCCTCGCCCCAGGGGCAGATGATCGGGCCGTTCATCTTCTTCGATCGCATGGGACCGGTGCGCTTCACCGCCCATCAGGCGCAGGATGTGCGCCCGCATCCCCATATCGGGCTCGCCACCGTCACCTATCTGTTCGACGGCAGCATGGTCCACCGCGACAGCCTGGGCAACGAGCGGGTGATCGCGCCGGGTGCGGTGAACCTGATGACTGCCGGCCGCGGCATCGTCCATTCCGAGCGGCACGAGGCGATTGTGAAGGACCGCGGCGGCCCGCTGTTCGGCATCCAGAGCTGGATCGCTTTGCCCAAGGCGCGGGAGGAGGACGCCCCGGATTTCCTGCACACCAGCGCCGAGGACCTGCCCGTGGTGTCCGATGGCCGCGTGACCGCCCGGATCATCCTCGGTAGCGCCTATGGCGCAGTGTCTCCGGTGGCGCTGGCCTCGCCCGCCACCTATGCCGAAGTCACGCTGGCGCCCGGCGCGTGCCTGCCCATCGACCACACCTTTGAGGACCGGGCGGTGTTCACGCTGGAGGGCGAGGTGGAGGTGGACGGCGTGACCTTCGAGCCGGGGCGCATGCTGGTCATCCGCCGGGGCCTTGCCACCAGCGCACGGGCGATCACGCCGGCGCGGCTCATGCTCATGGGCGGCGAGCCGCTGGAAGGCCCGCGCTACATCTGGTGGAATTTCGTCTCTTCGGATCTGGAGCGGCTCGACGCCGCCAAGGCGGCGTGGCGGGCGGGCCGGTTCGACCTCATCCCCATGGACCACGACGAGTTCATCCCTGCCCCCGAGGATGGCGCCGGCCGTCCGCGGCCGCAGGCCCCCCGCCCGTAAAGCCGCTGCGAGCGAAGGGGGCCGGGGCCGCGTTATGGTCCCAAGTTCACGGCCAAGATTACGGCCCAAGATCACGGCCCAAGATCACGGGAGGGGGCAGTTCTGCGCCGCCTCATCGTTTTCGTCCGAGCCGTGCGGCTGGACGATGGCCGGGGGATCGCTGGCCGGAAAGGTCTCGTCGAGGGCCTCGTCGAGGGTCCTGGAATCGTGAGCCTTGTGCTCGCATCCTGCGGCACGCGCGGCTTCGTCCGGCCCTGAGGGGGCGGGATGCTGCTTCGGCGCGGGGTCGGGACGCGAAACGGCCGGGGGATCGCTGGCCGGGAAGCTCTCCTCCAGCGCCTCGTCCAGCCGGGCTTCGGTCTGGGCGGATTGGTCCGGAGACACAGATGGCCTGCTGTTCACGGCAACATCCTCCAGCATGCGGAAACACCGTCTCCGCTGCCTGGAATCAACGCGCGTGCCGGCCTTGCGTTCCCGTTTCGATGCTGGCGATTGCGTGATCGGGTAGCGGCTGCGCGCCGACGCCGGAGACCCGGGGGAATCGGGTCTCCGGTCCAGTCGCATGGCTGTCGACCCTCCGTTCGAAGGTGGTGCGAGAAGAAAGAGCCGGGGGTGGCCGCAACCGGCCCCCGCGCCGAGGACGCGCGCAGGTGGACGCCGAACGCGAGACCGGGAGCGCCTTCAGCAGGTTCTCCCTTGCAGGGTTTGGAGCCGAATTCACCGCTCCGGCTGCTTCACCTGAACGGGTCCGGCTCCGGGCCACCCCCGGCAAGATGCCCCGGGAGGGGGGCAAACTTGGAACATCCCGGGTCCGGACAGCGCCGAACCCGGAACGGGCCTTGGAAGAAGCAAGGCTCAGAAGAAGCCGAGCTTCTTGGGGCTGTAGCTCACCAGCAGGTTCTTGGTCTGCTGATAGTGGTCGAGCATCATCTTGTGGGTCTCGCGACCGATGCCGGACTGCTTGTAGCCGCCGAACGCCGCATGGGCGGGATAGGCGTGGTAGCAATTGGTCCACACCCGGCCGGCCTGGATCTCGCGGCCCATGCGATAGGCGCGCGAGCCGTCGCGGGTCCACACGCCGGCACCGAGGCCGAACAGCGTGTCGTTGGCGATGGAGAGGGCTTCTTCCTCGTCCTTGAAGGTGGCGACCGACACCACGGGGCCGAAGATCTCCTCCTGGAAGATGCGCATGTTGTTGGTGCCGAAGAACACGGTGGGCTTCACGTAGAAGCCGTCCGCGAGGTCGCCTTCGAGCACGTTGCGCTCGCCGCCGGCCAGCACCTTGGCGCCCTCGGCCCGGCCGATGTCGATGTAGCTCAGGATCTTGTGCATCTGCTCGCTGGAGGCCTGCGCGCCGAGCATGGTCGCCGGGTCGAGCGGGGAGCCCTGCTTGATGGCGGCGACGCGGGCGAGCGCCTTCTCCATGAAGCGTTCGAAGATGCTTTCCTGAACCAGCGCGCGGCTGGGGCAGGTGCAGACCTCGCCCTGGTTGAGGGCGAACATGACGAAGCCTTCCACCGCCTTGTCGAGGAAGTCGTCGTCCTGTGCCGCCACGTCCTCGAAGAAGATGTTGGGCGACTTGCCGCCCAGCTCCAGCGTCACCGGGATGAGGTTCTGGCTGGCATAGCCCATGATGAGGCGGCCGGTGCCGGTCTCGCCGGTGAAGGCGATCTTGGAGATGCGGGTGGAGGAGGCCAGCGGCTTGCCGGCTTCAAGGCCGAAGCCGTTGACGATATTGAGCACGCCGGGGGGCAGCAGGTCGCCGATCAGCTCGGCGAGCACCAGGATGCTGGCGGGGGTCTGCTCGGCGGGCTTCAGCACCACGCAATTGCCGGCGGCGAGCGCCGGGGCGAGCTTCCACACCGCCATCAGGATGGGGAAGTTCCACGGAATGATCTGGCCGACCACGCCGAGGGGCTCGTGATAGTGATAGGCGACGGTGTCGTGGTCGATCTCCGAGAGCGCGCCTTCCTGCGCCCGCACGCAGGCCGCAAAATAGCGGAAATGGTCGATGGCGAGCGGGATGTCGGCCGCCGTCGTCTCGCGGATGGGCTTGCCGTTGTCCCAGGTCTCGGCGCGGGCGAGCAGGTCGAGGTTCGCCTCCATGCGGTCGGCGATCTTGAGCAGCGCCAGGGCGCGGTCGGCGGCGGAGGTTCGGCCCCAGGCGCGCTTGGCGGCGTGGGCGGCGTCCAGCGCCCGCTCGATGTCGGCTTCATCCGAGCGCGGAATTTCGCAGATCACCTTGCCGGTGATGGGCGACGTGTTCTCGAAATAGTGGCCGTGCACCGGCTCCACGAAGGCGCCACCGATAAAGTTGCCGTAGCGCGGCTTGAAGGGCGAGGCGTGCTGGCTGGCGAGGAATGCGGGTATGTTCATTATTCCCTCCCGAGAGTTGGTGCGCAGAGGGTTTGCAGCGCCCGTGCCAGATCTCGTGGGGTCGGCCGATGGCTTTATTTGCACTGCGGGAAGATGCTGGCCTGTCTTGATTTTGCCAGCGCTCGCCAGGCCTTGCCCGAACGTCCGCTGGACGGGCCCCGAATAGTCGTGCCAGACTGACGCACATAAGAACAAGAGCTGCGACACCTGTTGCAAATTGCGACAGGTGTTTCAGGGAGAAACGCCAAGCGAGGGACCAAGATGCCTGCTGTGCCGACGCCTGCCGTGTCGACCTCTGCACTGTCGACCCCTGCATTGTCGACCTCTGCATTGTCTTCCTGCGCCGCGACCGAAGCCGTTCTTGCCGCCCGGCGCCGCTTCTTCTCCGGCGCGCCGGTGGCCGAGGACGCGTTGGCGCAGCCCATCCTGCGGTCCTGGACGCGCTGTGCCGCGCGGGGCCTTGGGCCGCAGTCGCGGTCGCGGATGGAGCCGCTGACGGATGGCGAGTTCGCCGCCCGGCGGGAGCGCCACGAGGCCCTGCGCCGGCGCTGCCGTCCGGAGCTGGAGGCGCTCCACGCCGCCGCCCGCGCCGCGAACAGCATCGTCATCCTCACCGATCCGTCGGGCCTGGTGCTCGACACCGTGGGCAGCGCCGACTTCGCCGACCGGGCCGCCAAGGTGGCGCTGCGCCCGGGCGTGAGCTGGAGCGAGGCCGAGACCGGCACCAACGCCATCGGCACCGCGCTGGTGGAGCGCCGCCCGGTGGAGGTGCGCGGGGCGGAGCATTATGCCGAGGCCAACGGTATCCTGAGCTGTGCGGCAGCGCCCATCCACGACCCGTTCGGCGAACTGGTGGGATTGCTCGATCTGTCGGGGCCGGCCTCGGTGCCGCATCTGCACGCGCTGGCGCTGGTGGAACTCGCCGCCGGCCAGGTGGAGCACCGCATGTTCGAGGGCGCCTTCCCCGACCACAGCCTGGTGCGATTCCACGCCGACCCGAGCTTCCTCGGCACGGCGCGCGAGGGCATCCTCGTGTTCGAGGATTATCGCCTCATCGCCGCCAACCGCCCGGGCCTCGCCCTGCTCGGGCTCGGCTGGGATGCGCTGGAGGCCAAGCGGTTCGGCGACCTGTTCGAGGGCAGCCTCGGCAAGGCCGGGGAGGAACGGCGGGCGCGCACGCGCCGGGGCGACGTGGTCATGCGCCTCGAACGGCAGGGCGTGCCGGGGCGGAGCATCCCGTCGCGGGTGGTCCCGCCGGTGGAGCGGCAGCCCGCGCCGCCGGTGGCGTCAGTCGTGCTCCCGCCGGGTCCCCGCTTCGACACCGCCACCGAGCGCGATCTGGGCCGCGCCGTGCGCCTCATGGAGGCCGGCGTGCCGGTGCTGATCCAGGGCGAGACCGGCGTCGGCAAGGAAGTCTTCGCCCGCCAGATCCACCGGCGCGGCAGCCGGGGTGCCAAGCCGTTTGCCGCGGTCAATTGCGCGGCCCTGCCGGAAGGCCTCATCGAATCCGAGCTGTTCGGCTACGAGGAAGGCGCCTTCACCGGCGCCCGCCGTGCCGGCTTCAAAGGCCTGTTCCGCGAGGCGGACGGCGGAGTGCTGTTCCTCGACGAGATCGGCGACATGCCGCTGTCCCTGCAAAGCCGCCTGCTGCGCGTGCTGCAGGAGCGGGAGGTGACGCCGCTCGGCGGTGGACGCCCGGTGGCGGTGGATTTCGCCCTCGTCTGCGCCTCCCACCGCGACCTGAAGCAGCGGGTGGAGGAGGGCGCCTTCCGGGCCGACCTTTATTTCCGCATCGCCCAATATACGGTGACGCTCCCGGCGCTGCGGACGCTCTCCGATCGCGAGGCGCTGGTGGATCGCCTCTGGGCGGAACTGGCGGGCGCCTGCCCCCATGCGCCGTCCCTGTCGGCCGAATGCCGTTCCGCGCTGGCGGGCCACGGCTGGCCGGGCAATTTCCGCCAGCTGGTGGGCGTCCTGCGGGTGCTCCAGGCGCTGGCGGAGCCGGGCGAGATCCTGGGGGTCGACGCTTTGCCGGCGGACATGCGCAGCGCCCCGCTCGAATGGCGTGGCGCCGGACGGCCGGCGGAGATCATGCCCGCCGGAGCCGGTGATGCGGCTTCAAGGGACCTGGGAGCGGTGACGCGGGCGGCCATGGAGGACGCGCTCGCCGCCAGCGGGGGGAATGTCTCGCAGGCGGCCCGCCGGCTCGGCATCCATCGCAGCACGCTGCACCGCCATCTCGCCGGCCGCGGGTCCCGCACCGGGCATTGAGCCCATCCGCCCGATCAGGCCGCCGGCCGGGCGACGCCCTCGGCGGCCTGCATCACCTCGGCAAGGGCGGGAAGCACGGTGTCGCGCATGCGGCGGCCGTAGAACAGCGCGAAATGGCCCGCATGGGGCACAACGATCCGCCGCTTCAGACCGGCGGGAATGTTGACGCACAGATCGTGGGCGGCCTCGGTCTGGGTCCGCGCCGAGATGTCGTCCACCTCCCCCTCCACCGTGAGAAGGGCGGTGGTGGACAGGGCTTCGGCCCGCACGTCGTGCCCGGCGACGGCGAGACGGTCCCGCGCCAGCGCATTCTCGCGGAATACGGTGGCGACGTTCTCCATGAAGAACTCGCCCGCCACGTCCATCATGTTCCAGCACAGGCGCGCGAGGGGAAAGCGCATGGGGTCATCGCCGTCGTCGAAGGCGAGGCGGAACGGCAGGTCGCCGCCAGAAAGGCTCTGGCGCCACAGATAGAGGGCGAAGGCGTCGATCTGCCGCCAGGCGGGGAAGACGCGCCGTCCCGCGCCGGGAAAGGCGCAGGAGACGGTCTCGATCACCTGCCGCTCCAGCGCCTCCAGCGAGCGCTCCTGCAGCACGCGCCACAGGCGGGTGGGGTTGCGCGAGGGATCGATGGGGCCGCCGATCAGGCTGAGGCTTGCCGGCGCGGCGCCCGCCTCGGCGAGGAGGGAGGCGGCGGCGAAGGCCGGCAGCGCCCCCTGGCAGACGCCGATGATGTGGATGGCGGCCTCGTCTGCGGCCAGCGCGTCTCCTGCCAGCGCGCGCGCCATCTGCGCGGTCTCCATGCAATTCTCGGCGAAGCCGAACCGTCCGGCCGCCACCGGCACGTAACGGGCATTGGGCCATTCGGTGACCGCCACCGCGTCGGCGACGCCAAGCAGCGCCGCCACCAGGTCGCGCATGAGGAAGGGATAGGCCCCGGCCATGGGCGCCACCACCAGCACCCGGCGGCGCGGCTGCGGGCTGCGCGAGAAGATCCGCAACTGGCCGAACGGCAGGCGGGCACCCACCACGTCTGCCACGCTCGCGCCGCTCCCGGCGATGCCGAAGGCCTGGTAGGCCGCTTCGTTCAGCCGCTCGCTTTCGGCGGGCGCACCGAATTGAAGGGGGCGCAGATCGTCAAGCCACATGGCGCCGGTTGATCCTCCCGCATCGTTAGGAGGCATCATAGGGCCAGATACACCGGCCGCGCCATGCCTCTGACGGCAAAGGCGAAAGCCCCCCTACCCTGATCCGTCGTCCGCCAGGGGGCGCTGCCGGCCTTCGCCGCCGCGTGCCGCCTCGGCGCCAACCCGCAGGAGCTCCGCCGGCGCCCCGCAGAAACAAAAAGGCGCCCGCCGGAGCGGACGCCTCTTGTTTGCAGTGCGAAGGGTGGGCCTCAGAAGGAGAGGGCGGTCACCTTCTGCACTTCGATACGGTCGGCGATGCGGCTGATCTTCAGCGTCGCGCCTTCGCGGCCCAGCGGGCCGGGCATGGATATGACCTGCTGCTGGCCGGGCTGGAGCAGGGTGGACACGCGGACCACGGCGGGGCTGGTACCCGGCTCGGCGGCGGCGTCCAGAGTGGTGATCACTTCGTAGCCCTTGGCATCCTTGACCCAATAGGTCACGGCAGAGGCCTTGCCGCCGAGGTGGGTCACGATGGCCTGGCGTTCCGCGGGAAGGGTCTCGCCGGCGAAGGTGGTGGCGGCCACGGTCACAGCGGCCGTGGCAAGGAGGCCGGCCGCGCCGGCAATCTTGAGGATGTTATTCATGTCAGCCTCTGCGCACGCGTGCGGCCGTCGGCCTAGGTTTCGGTGCGCTTATCTGCCGTTGAACATATCGTGATTGCTGCGATGCACAATCCACATTTTCCGCAGTACAGAAATGCATTCCATTCATGGCAGAATTACCTGAATACCAATTTTACCCCGGCGGGCCGAACAGCACGCGCAGCTTGTTCCCGAGGCCCGGGGTGAGTCTTGCGTCGCGGAGCATGGCGAACCACTCGCGGAACACGATGGCGAGCGGATTGCGGCTGGTCGGAGTGCCGGCGACGCCGAAGCTCAGGGTCTCGCCACGGGGGGCCTCGGCAAACGTGCCGAACAGGCGATCGAACACGATGAGCACGCCGCCGAAATTCCGGTCGACGATGCTGGCGTTGGAGGCATGGTGCACCGTGTGGTGGCGCGGGGTGTTCAGCACCCATTCCAGCGGACCCAGATGGGGCGGCCGGGCCAGGTGCAGGAAAAACTGGTACACGAGCCCCGCCCCGAGCATGCCGAACACCGCGAGCGGCGGAAAGCCCAGCGCCACCAGCGGCAGGTAGAACACGAGCCCGCCGGTGAGATGCCCGCCCCAGCCGATCCGCACCGCGGCGGACAGGTTGAGCCGGGTTGCCGAGTGGTGCACCGCATGGGTCGCCCACAGCCAGCGCACCTTGTGCATGGCGAGGTGGTGGAGGAAGTAGCAGAACTCCACCGCGAGGAAGAGCGCGACCCAGACCGCGACCCCCTGCATGGGAATATCGAACAGGCGGTGCTGGGCGACGAAGAACACCGGCACGGCGGCGAGCGAGGCGGTGAGCGCGCCGATGACCTTGTTGCCGACCGCAATGGCAAGGGAGGCGGCACTTTCCCCCGCGTCGTGGCTTTCCACATGGTTCAGTGTGTGGAACAGGTATTCCGCCGCCATCAGGGTCAAAGCGATCAGCGCGAAGCCCCCCGACTGGGTCGTAATGGCGCCGCTGGTAAAGAAACCGGCCATGACTTTACCTCTGGAATGTCGCGAACGCCCCCGCGCCCCGCGTTTCGGTCCGCTTCTGCGTCCCGGCGAAGTGTCGCCGGGACGCAGAAGGTCGATGGCCGGGCCGCGGCTTTGGGGCGGGTCGCCGCGGCCCGGCACTCCCAGGCGGTGAAGCCTGGAAGGGGTGGCTCAGTAGCGCGACACGGTGCCGGAGCGGGTCACGCCGTTGCCGTTGGGTCCGGTGGTGGTGCGCGAATAACCGTAGGCGCCGGGCGCGGTCTGGCTCACGCTGCCGGAGCGCGAGGCAGTGCCGCCATAGGGGCCGGAGGCGGTGGCGCTGCGGCTGCAGGTGCCGCCGGAGCAGCCACCCGAAGCGGAGCTGCTGTAGGTGCCGCGCGGCGTGGTGGTGGAGCCGCTGCGCGTCCAGGCGGCGGCCTCGGTAACGGCGGCGATGGAGACGAACGCGGTGAGGGAGAGGGCGAGCACCGTGCGGTTCATGTCTGGCTCCGAGGGATGGGCCGCTCGGCCCGTTGCGATGACGCCACCTTCGGCCCCGGCCGTTGCGCCCGGTTTGCACCGGGGTGAGGCGCTGTAACGTTTTGTAACCGCCGCCGCTGCGCGTATTGCCGGCGGCTCCCGGCTTGGCGACACTCCCCCATGGCCCAGCGCACCCTTCTCCTCGTCGAGGACGACCGTGAAATCCGTTCCCTCCTCGCCGATTTCCTCGGGCGGGAGGGCTATGGCGTGCTGGCGGCCGAGGACGGCGCCGCCATGGACCGCCTGCTCGCCACCACGCGGCCGGACCTGGTGGTGCTGGACCTGATGCTGCCGGGAGAGGACGGGCTCTCCATCTGCCGGCGGCTGCGGGCGCGGGGCGGCCTGCCTATCCTCATGCTCACGGCCAAGGGCGACGACGTGGACCGCATCGTCGGCCTCGAAATGGGGGCGGACGACTATCTGGCGAAGCCCTTCAACCCGCGCGAGCTGCTCGCCCGCATCCGCGCCGTGCTGCGGCGGGCAGACGGGGCCATGCCCCAACCCTCGTTCCAGTCGCGACGCGTCGCCTTCTCCGGTTTCGTGGCCGATCTGGACGCGCGCAGCGTGGGACGCGCCGAGGGCGAGGCGCTGGACCTCACCTCCGCCGAATTCGAGCTGCTCGCCTGCTTCCTGGAACGGCCCAAGCGGGTACTCTCCCGCGACCAACTGCTGGACTGGACCCGCGGGCGCAGCGCCGATCCCTTCGACCGCACCATCGATGTCTCGGTGAGCCGGCTGCGGCGCAAGCTCGTCGCCGCCGCGCCGGATGCGGCCCTTCTCATCAAGACCGTCCGCAATGGCGGCTATCTCTTCTCGGCCGATGTCCGCACCCTCTGAACCCGCCCCCGGCACCCGGCCGGAGCACCGCGGCAGGGATAGCACCAGGGAGCGCGGCGCAGACCGGTCCTGGCCCCGCTTCGGCATTGCCGCGCGCATCGCGGTGATCGTGGTCGGCGCGCTGCTGGCGGTGCAGGTGCTGATGCTGGTGGCCTATATCACCGAGCGCCGCAGCTCCGCCCCCCTCGGCCCCTTCGTGCCCATGCTGCAGCGGGTGGCGGCGCTGGCCCAGCTCCTCGGCGAGGTGAGCCCCAGCCAGCGCGAGCTCGCCCTGCGCGCCACCACTGCGTCCGGATTCGTACCGGCCTATGTGCTCGAACACCCGCAGGTGAAGACGCCGGCCTATCTCGGCTTCGCCGCGACACGGGTCCGCCAGCTCATGGGCGGCGCGCCGGACCGTTTCGTGGCGTTGGCCCTCATCGGCAGCGAGGCGGTGGGGCTCGGCAAGGTGGAGCGCCTGCGGGATTTGCGTGGCGCGCGACTCCGGCTGGTTGTGGGGCTGGATGGCGGGGGCTATCTCGACGTGCTGGCGGGCGGCGACCTGACCGTCCGGCTCCTCGGCGTGCCGGTGGGGCTGGTCGCCGGCATCCTCGGCTTCCTCGTGGCGCTCGCCGCCCTGTTCGCCGTGCGGCGGGAGACGCGCCCGCTCTCCGATCTCGCCGACGTGGTGGAACGCTTCGGCGCCCGGCTGGAGCCGCTGGAAGTGCCCGAGCGCGGCGCGCCGGACGTGCGGCTCGTCATCCGCGCGGTGAACGCCATGCAGGCGCGCATCGCCGAGCTGGTGCGCATGCGCACGCTGGTGCTCGGCGCCATCAGCCACGATTTGCGCACCTATCTCACCCGGCTGCGGCTGCGGCTGGAACTGCTGCCGCCGGGCCCGCAGGTGGACAAGGCGCAGGCCGACCTTACCGGCATGCAGGCGCTGGTGGATGACGCCCTCGCCTTCGCCCGCGCCACCTTTGCCCCGGCGTCAGGCGAGCGGGTGGATCTTTCCGCGCTCGCCCGCGCCGAATATGAAGCCCATCTTGCAGAGGGGGCCGCGGTGAGCCTTGCGGGTGCCGACGCGCCGCTGCTGGTGGATGGCGCGCGCGGGGCGCTGGCGCGGGTGCTGGCCAATCTCGTGGGCAACGCCTTGGCCTATGGGCAGCGCGCCGACATCACGCTCCTCGACCTCGGCGGCCAGGTGGAGCTACGCGTGGACGATCGCGGCCCCGGCATTCCGGCGGCCGAGCGGGCGAGCGTGTTCGAGCCCTTCTACCGGGTGGAGCCCTCGCGCAACCGGGAGAGCGGCGGGGCGGGGCTCGGCCTCACCATCGTGCAGCAGATCGTGGAGGGGCACGGCGGTGAGGTGGTCATCGCCGACCGCCCCGGCGGCGGCGCCCGCCTGCGGGTTCTGCTGCCGAAGGCGGGCGCCGATCAGCCCGCCAGCGCCGCCTCCACCCCCGCCGCGACGGCGAAGAGGGACTGATCGGCGCCGGGGGCGCCGGCCAGCATCAGCCCCACGGGCGCGCCGCCGGGGATGGGCAGGGAGATGGCGCAGCTGTCGATCATGTTGATGAGGGTGGGGTTGCGCAGGGCCAGGATGTTGGCGCGGCCGTAGGCGTCATCATCGGTGGCAAGATCCGCGATTTTCGGCGGCAGGATGGCCACGGTGGGCATCACCAGCGCGTCGAAGCCGGCAAGCCGCGCCGCCGCCCGCGCAACCAGTGCCCGGCGGGCGGCCACCAGCTCCACATAATCTGCGGCCGACTGCTCCGCCCCGCGCTTGATGCGGCCGGCCACGCGCGGGTCGTAGGCGTCGGCCTTTTCCGCCAGCAGGCGGCGGTGCACCGCATAGCTCTCCGCCGCCGAGAAGCCGCCCTTGGCGTTGATGGTGGCCACCTCCCCGAACTCCGGGAAAGGCGCCGAGACGATGTGCGCGCCGGCCTTTGCCAGCGCCTCCACCGCCGCCTCGAAGGCCTTGGCGACCTCGCCGTCCAGCCCATCCAGCGCCACCGTGGTGGGCACCAGCAGGCGCAGCCCCTTGACCGGGCGCGGCACGAGCGGCGCCGGCTCGGCGCCTGAGAGGATGGCGTCCAGCGCCGCGCAGCAGGCCACCGAACGGGCGAGGGGGCCGATGGAATCCAGCGTCGTGGAGAGCGGGAAGGCGCCCTCGCGCGGCACCCGGCTGGCGGTGGGCTTGTAGCCGGTGATGCCGCAGAAGGCGGCTGGGATGCGGCAGGAGCCGCCGGTGTCGGTGCCGAGCGCGGCGTGGGCCATGCCGTCGGCCACCGCCACGGCCCCGCCGGAGCTGGAGCCGCCGGAGACGCGCCCGCCGGCCAGCCGCTCGAACGGGGCGCGCGGGTGGCCATAATGGGGGTTCATGCCGAGGCCGGAATAGGCGAACTCGGTCATGGTGTTGCGGCCGAGGAGGACGAACCCCGCCCGGCGCAGGCGCGCCACGGTGGGCGCATCCGCCTTGGCCGGCGCATTCTCCTTCAGCACTTTCGAGCCCGCCGCGGTGACCTCGCCCTGAACGTCGAACAGGTCCTTCACCGAAATGGGGATGCCGGCGAAGGGCGAGGGCGCCGCCCCCGCCTTGCGCAGGGCATCCTGCGCCTGCGCCGCCGCCAGCGCACCCTCCCGGTTCACGCTGACGAAGGCGCGGACGCCTTCGCCGGCCGGGTCGGCGATGCGATCGAGGCAAGCTTCCGCCAGCGCCCGCGCCGTGGTGCGCCCTGAGGCGAGGTCTTCGGCAAGGGCTTTGAGGGTTGGCTGGGGCATGGCGAAGTCCGGATCAGCGGAAGGGACGGGCGGGATCAGGCGGGGTCGAAATAGTGGATTTCGAGCAGCATGCAGCCCTTATCCGATTTGAACGGCCCGTGGAACGCGCCCGGCGGGCGCACCGCATAGGTGAAGGGCGAAAATCTCTCGCCGCCCTCACCCTTGTCGTCATTGCCCACGGTGAGGTCGCCGGTGACCAGGAACACTTCTTCCCAATACTCATGCACGAAGGGCTTGGTGGTGAAGACGCCGGCATCGAACTTCAGCAGCCGGGTGCGGGAGCCGCTCTTGTTCTCTTCGTCCAGCGCGCCGGAGAGGATCTTCTGCTTGATGCCTTCCGGATAGCCCGGCGGCACCTCCCAGCCGGTGGCGAGGTCGAGGGTGTGGAACTCGTCGTGGATCTTGGGGATGGGCATGGGGGCAGTCCTGCGGTGAAAGGGGTGATTACTCGGCGGCGCGGGCGGCGGGCCGGGCCACCTCGTCGGCGAGGGAATAGGAGGAAAGCATCATGTCGAGCAGGCGCTCGGCGCCGGCCCAGTCATAGGTGCGGAAGGAGTGGTTCTTCACCACGAAGCCGGCGCCCGCATAGAACATCTCGTACTGGGCGTGGCGGGAGGCGAATTCCGAGCCCACCGCGTCCCAGGCGAGCTTGTAGAACTTCACCTTTTCTTCCGCGCTGGCGGCCGGCGACTGCTGGGTCTTGGCGATGAGGGCGGCAAGCTCGGGGTTTTGATAGTCATGCACCGAGGAGGGCAGCATGATCATGCCGCCGCCGGCGAGTTCCCGCAGCGCGGTGATGAACTTGCCGTAGAGCTGCTGGGTCAGGGTCTGCGCCGCATAGAGGGTGTGGCGGTCGGGCACGAAATAGGGGCCGTAGAAGCTGCCCTTGGCCTCCATGGCGGTGACGAAGGCGTCCACCATGGCGGCCTCGGCGGCAAGCTGGCCCAGCGTCTCGCGCACCTGCGGGAAGCCGGTGGTGCCGTTCACCTCGGCGGTGCGCCGGGCGATGGCGAGCAGGAATTTCAGCTTCACTGCCAGGCGGATCTGCGCCTGGTAGTTCTGGTAGACATGGGCGGGCGTGGCATGGAACTGCCGGCCGGTCATGGCGATGTCGCGGGCGACGAAGACCCGGTCCCACGGCACCTTCACGTCGTCGAAATACAGCACCGCGTCATTCTCGTCGAAGCGGCTCGACAGGGGATTGTCGAACACGGACGGGGCGCCTGCCTCATACGACTTGCGCGACAGGATCTTGAGGCCCCTGGTATTCATGGGAATGGCGAAGGACAGGGCATAGGCCTCCTCGCCCTTTTGCAGGGGCTGGATGCAGGTGACGAAGACTTCATTGGCCATGATGCCGCCGGTGGCCAGCATCTTCGCCCCGCGCACGGTGATGCCCGAGGTGTCCTCGTCCACGATGGCGGCGGACAGGAAGGGGTCGGCCTGCTCGGCCGCGTTCTTCGAGCGGTCGGCCTGCGGGTTGATGATGACGTAGGTGAGATAAAGATCGTTGTCGCGGGCGTGGCGATAGTAATCGGCCAGTGCCCGGGCGCGGGCCGGATCGTAAAGCTCGAACTGGTCGAGGCCCATGTACATGCCGGAGATGCAGGACGCCACATGGTCCGGCGCGCGGCCGAGGAAGCCGGCGTGCAGCTCGGTCCAGGCCTCCAGCCCCCGGCGGCGGGTCTTCAGCTCCTCATAGCTTTTCGGTAGCTGCCAGATGCGGTTGGCCAGCGTGCCGGTGTCGGTCTCGAAGGTCATCAGCGCGCGATTGTCCGGCGCGCTGTGGAAGTCGAACATGCGCCCCACCGAGGCCACCGCGCGGCGAAAGGCGGGATGGGCGGTGGCGTCGGTGATCTTCTGGCCGTCGAGGAAGATCTCGCGGCCGTCCCTGAGGCTGGCGATGTGGGCGGCGCCGGTCTTGATCATGGCTGGTGCTCCGGAACGGGGGTCAGGACGCGATGGCCGAGAGGCTGCGATAGCGTCCGGCATGGAAGACGAGGGGGTCCGCCGTGGGCTCGCAGCGGTGGGCGAGGACGCGGGCGATGAAGATCTCGTGGTCGCCGCCGTCATGGATGGCGTGGGGCGCGCATTCCAGATGCGCCGCCGCCTCCGCGATCAGCGGGGCGCCGCCGGCCCCGCGCAGGTGCGCCACGCCGGCCCATTTCTCGCCCTGCGCGCGGGAAAAACGGCCGGAGAGGCCCTGCTGGTGCCGGGCCAGAATGGAAATGCCATAGGCCCGGGCTGTCCTGAGCGCGGACAGGGACAGGGCGCTGCGCGCCACCGAGAACAGCACCAGGGGCGGGTCGAGGGAGACCGCGTTGAACGAACTCATGGTCATGCCGACCAGGGCTCCATCCTCGCCTTCGGCGGCGACGATGGCGACGCCGGTGGCGAAGGTGCCGAGGGTGGACCGGAAGGCGCGCGTGTCGAAGGGTTCTGCCGTGGAGGCCGACATGGGCAATGTCCGCTTTAGATAGCTTTGTAACAAAGCTATTATGAGCAGGTGATAGACGTCAAGGCCCTTCCGCGCCTATGAAGCGCGATCACGACAAGGGTCGCGTCGGGGAAAGGCGGGTCCGGGCTCCGGCCCCCGCCAGCAGCGCACCCGCCGCCGGTCCGATCTGGGAGCGCCCGCATGCCTCAAGCCACGTCCACAGCCCGCAGGCGACTGCCCCTGACCGCGTCCCGCGCCGCCTTGCTGGTGAACGGATCGGACCTCGAATTCCGCGAGATGGTGCACAATATGCTGGCGTTTGCCGCCGCCATCCAGGAGGTGCGCAACCGGCTCGGCGCGCTCATCGGGCTGTCGGGCACCCAATACACCATCCTCAATTCCATCGCCCGGCTCAGCCGGGGCACGCCGGAACTGGGCGTGAACGCGCTGGCCGAGCATCTGCATCTGTCAGGGGCGTTCGTGACCATCGAGGTCAACAAGCTGGTCCAGGCCGGCCTCGTCACCAAGGCGCCGAACCCGGACGATCGCCGCCGCGTGGTGCTGGCCGTGACCGCGGAGGCCGAGCGCCGCCTCGCCGATCTGACGCGGGTTCAGGTGCCCGCCAACGACGCCCTGTTCGAACCGCTCTCGGCGGCCGACTTCAAGGCGTTGCGCGCCGTCATCGCCAAGCTCGCCGGCACCGGGGAGCGCACCTTGCGGCTGATCGAGTATCTCGCGCCCACCGGCACGCTGGACGATGTCGCCGACCACCTGCCGCCGGCGGTGTAAGGGAGGCGGGCGCGGCCGAAAACCGGCGCCCGCAGGCCGCCTCAGATCTGCAGCCGCGCCTTCATGGCGCCGCCGGGGCGGACCTCCACCACGCGGCCGTCGCTCATCTCCACGATGCGGTCGAAGATGTCGGACCAGCGCGGATCGTGGGTGACCACGCACACCGCCACCCGGTGCACGTCGGCCAGCGTGCGGAACACCTCCATCACCTGCCGCCCGCGCGAGCCGTCCAGCGCGGCGGTGGGCTCGTCCGCCAGCAGCATGACCGGGTCGTTGGCCAGGGCCCGCGCGATGGACACGCGCTGCTGCTCGCCGCCGGACAATTGGGAGGGATAATTGTCTTCCCGGTGGTCGAGGCCGAACTGGGCCAGGAGCTCCCGCGCCCGCGCCTTCGCCTGCTTCGGCCGCACGTCGTTGATCTCAAGGGCGATCTGCACATTCTCCACCGCGGTGAGGAAGGGGATCAGGTTCGCCTTCTGGAAGATGAAGCCCACATGGGTGCGGCGGAAGTCGCGCAGGTTGTTGAGGCGCGTCGCGGCGTTGGCGATGGGCTGGTCGCGGAAGTGGACGGTGCCGGTGGTGGGCGGCTCCAGCAGGCCGGCAATCATCAGGAAGGTGGTCTTGCCCGAGCCGGACGGGCCGACGATGCCAGTCAGTTCGCCGGATTTCAGCGCCAGCGTCATGTCGGTGAGGGCGCGCACCTCGTTGGCACCGGAGAGGTACGTCTTCGAGGCGTTGCGCACCTCCATCACCACATGGCTGGGCCAGAATTGAGCGGTCACGCCAACACCTCCTGCGCCCGGACCTGCATCGCCCGCCGGATCGCGAACCAGCTGGCGCCGAGGCTGATCAGGAGCAGCGCCCCTGCGATGCCCGCGAGGTCCCCCGGCACCAGCAGAACGGTGCGCGGAAAATGAGGATACAGCGTGAAGGAGATGAACAGGGCCACCGAGAAGCCGAGCACGGCGATCCACAGGGCCTGCTGCACGATCAGGCCGATGATGACCCGGTCGCGCGCGCCGATCAGCTTGAGGAGGGCGATCTGGTTGATCTTCTCCAGCGTCAGCATGTAGATCGTGAGCGCGATGATGGAGCCCGCCACCAGCAGTGTCATGGCGGTGAAGGCGAGGATCTGCACCCGGAGCCGCCACAGCCGCCCGTCGAGCAGCATGGACCGCTCTTCTTCCTTGGTCAGCACTTCCACATCGCCCCAGGCCTTGATCTGGGCCTTCACCATCTGCGGGTCGGCGTTGGGCTTCAGCTCCACCATCACCGCCGCCAGCGCGCCGCCGTCGCCGAGGCCCATGCGCGAGCGGCCCTTGGCGACGCGGTTCAGCAGGATGGCCTCGGACGGCAGCACCCGGTTGATGGCCTGCGAGTCCGGAATGGTGACGAAGAACATGCCGTCGCCGCCCATGTCCACCTGTCCCGTGGTGAGGCCCACCACGGTGTAGTCATCATGGCCGAGGCGGATCACGTCGCCCACCAGCAGGCCGGTGGACTGGTCGGCGATGGCCTCGTAGCGGGTGGAACGGAACAGCCGGCCCTCGATGAGCGGGATCCAGCTGCCGGTATCCTTGGGGTAGTCGACGCCGGTGACGGCAAGGCGCACGCTCTTGCCGTTGATATTATATTGCTGGTTGTACTGGATGAAGCGGCGGGTGGCGGCCACCCCTGGCACGCCTTCCACCCGGCGGTCGAGGCTGGAGGGCACGGCCGAGGTTTCGGCAAACGGACCGGAGCGCCCGCCCTCCACCACCCAAAGATCGGCGCCCACGTCGTTGATGATCAGCAGCGCCTCGTGGACGATGCCGCGATAGAGTCCGATCATGCCCATGGTCGCCCCCAGAAGGAGGCCGATGCCCACCGCCGTGAGGGCGAAGCGCAGCATCGAAAACCGCATGTCCTTGAGGGCGATGTTCATGGGCCTCCGCCTCCGCCTCCGCCTCCGCCTCTGCCGCCACGTCCGCCGCCGCCACGTCCGCCTGCGTCAGGGCACCTCTTCCCCGAGGTCGATCGGCTCGAAAGAGTAGCGTCCCACCGGCGACAGCACCACGTCGCCGGCCTTGAGGCCGCGCAAGACCTCGATGTCGGTGCCGCTGGTATAGCCAAGCGCCACCGGGGTCCAGGTCGCCCGGCCGGACCGCGCCAGCCAGACGCCGGCCCGGCCGTCGAGGCGGGTCACGAAGGTCTCCGGCACGCCGATGGCCACCGCGGGGGACTGCGCCTCCACCGCCACATTGGCCCTTTGCCCGATGGCCCAGCTCTCAGGCAGGGCGTCGAGGGTGATATCGATGGTGAATTCGCGGGTTTCCTGGTCCACCTGCCGGGACAGGCGCAGCACCCGCCCGGTCAACACCCGCGTGGGATCGGAGGCGAAGCGGATGCGCGCCGGATGGCCCGGCTTGATGGCGGAGCGCGCGGATTCGTCGAAGCGGGCGGAGATGATGATGGTGGACAGTTCCACCACCTGCATCAGGTTGGCGCCCGGCAACAGCAGGTCGCCGGGATTGCGCTCGCGGGAGATGACCACGCCGTCGAGGGGGGCGGTGATGGTGGCATCGGCAAGGCGGGCTTCCAGCACCTTCACGTTGGCCTGTTGGGCGAGCAGCTCCGCCTTCGAGCGCTCGATGGCGGCCTCGGCGCGGGCCATGTCCGCCTGCGCCTGGAGGAAGTTGGATTCGGCGGTGGTCAGCTCGGCGGGAGAGATGACATTGGTGCGGGCAAGCGTGGTGCGCCGCTCGAACTCGATCTTGGCGCGGTCGAAGCCGGCCTTGGCGCGGGCGCGTTCGCTCTCGCTCCCGGTGATGCCGAGGGCGGCGGCGCTTGCCTGTGCCTGGGCGGCAGCGAGCTGGTTCTGAAGATCGATGGATTCCAGCCGCGCCAGCACCTGGCCGCGGGTCACTGAGTCGTTGCGGTCCACCTCGATGGACTTCAGGAAGCCCTGGATACGGCTTGTCACCACCACGCGGTTGATGGCGTCGAGCAGGCCCGGCCCGTTGATTTCCAGGCTCATGGGGCGCGCTTCAATCCGGTGCCAGGCGGCACTGCGCGGCACCACATACCAGTAGCCGATCAGGAGACCGGCCACCACGGCGAGGGCAAGCGCGATGGCGAGGCGGCGCCAGCCGGCGGAATAGTCCGTTTCCGTCAGGGCGGGGGGGAGGGGCTGCGGCTTCACCGCATCCCCTCCCCTGACGGAAGGCGTCCACCCCTGGGGGCGATGGCTGCCGGGCTCACGCGATCTCCTCCTCCGCGTCGGTATCCACGATGGAGACCACCCCATCGGGACCGACGCCCAGGCGGTCTAGCACGTCCGCGATGAGGTCCTGTCCTTCCGCCGCCGTCAGCGCCGTGGTGTCGTAGCCGAGGCGATAGGCGAGGCCGTCGGCGCTCTGGAAGGACCTGAGGTCGATCTCGTTGATGGCGTAGCGCATGAGCTTGGCCGAGAGCGGCGCCACCTTGATGACGCCGAGGTCGAGCTCCTCCGTCTTGCCCTGCCGCTGGAGCGATGAGGTGGTGGCCCCCCGGGCGAAGCGGTCCGGCGTCTGCATGCCGCTGACATAGAGCGCGAGGTACGAGCCCCGGGCCACCAGGTCGTCGTGCAGATCCCCTTCGAGGAAGCAGAACTCGAACGGGGTGTAGACCAGGGCGCGGTTGAGCTGGTCCGACAGCGTCGTGCCCAGCGCGTCGAGGTCGGCCATGGCCGCGCCGGAGGCACGCAGCAGCGTCGAGCCGTGCACCCAGCCGACGAAGTTGTTGAGCCGGCGGTCGGTCCGCATGGCCGCCGGGATGTTGATGATCACGTCGTCCACCCCGCCACGCACGGCGATGGACTGGGCCACGGCGGCGTTGAGGAGCGAGGTCTCGGTGATGCCGATCCGACGGGCGCGGGTCTGCACCCGCTCCTGTCCGGTGGCGTTCAGGAAGGCGAAGATCTCGCCGCCGGGACCCGCCTGGGTGCGGTCGAAATTGGTCGCGAGGCCCTTCGCCTTGCGGCCGAAATTAGGCAGGGGCGGCGGGTTGGCGCCGTACAGCTCGCGCACATAGGCTTCGCGCTCGGCCATGAAGACGGGGTCCGTCGCCCGGTCGAACTCGTTCACATACTGCTCGACGGTCATCTCGGGAGGCGCCAGCGGGATGCCCAGGAAGGCCTGGAACACTTCCTCCACGAACACGCCCAGGGCCCAGCCGTCGAAGATGAGGTGATGGCCCTGTGCCACCACCACGTCGCCGTCTTCACCGCCGCGCAGCACGGTGACGCGGTAGGGCGCCTCCGTGAAGGGATCGAGCGGGGAATCGAGCAGCGCCGACAGCCGCGCCTGCACCGCCGCGGCATCGGCCCCGGGCATGTCCTCCACCACCAGGGGCGGCTCGCCGCACGGCAGGATGAGGGCGCGGGGCTGCCCGTCGTTGTCCACGACGAAGCGGGTGCGCAGGGATTCCTGCCGCTCCTCCACCAGTCGCAGGGCCCGGCGCAGGCGATCGATGTCGGCGCGGGGCGCGATGCGGAAGGCGCGGCCGATGGACCAGAACACGCGGTAGGCGTGGTTGGTCCCCGGCTTCATCAGCGAGCGCAGCACGTTGTTCTGCTTGACGGAGAGCGGAACCGGCCGCTCGCCCGAGGGCGCCAGGCCGGTCACCGCAGGTGCCGCGATGCCGGCTGCCGGGGGCGGTGGCGCGGCCGCCGCGCGGCGCACCGTTCCGGTGGCGGCGTGCCAGGTGGTGGTGCCGATCGTCACCGGGGTTCCGGTGAGTTCGGACATGGCGGCGGCGAAGGCTTCAAGGAGGGCACGCCCGGTCTCCGCCGGGACGGCGGCAGTGTCGAGGGCGAGCCTCAGCGTCAGGACGGTGCCGTCCGCCACCACATCGAGCCGAAGCTCGTTGAACGGATCGGTGAGCGCCGCCAGGGGCTCGGCGATGCCGAGAGCCTTGACCCGGGCCGCCCCATCCGCGTCGAGATAGGAGAAGCCCACCTGCCGGAGCGCGGCGCCGGCGGCGTTGAGGCGGTCCGCCAACAGGGCTTCCACGGCCGCGGTGTCCAGCGCCTGGTGGCTGCGTGCTGCGACGAGGCGCTGGCGCGCCCGCCGGATCAGCCAGTCGGCCGGGGCGTCGAGGCGGTCCAGCAGCAGCGGGATGCTGGTGCCCACCGGCCCGATCAGGCCGACAGGTCCCTCGCGCCGGGCCGGGTCATGGCATTCCACCAGCGCCCGATCGATGCCGGAACCCGCGGCCAGAGCGCGGCCCAGTGCGGCGACAAGGAGGGCTTCCTGGTCCGGCACGGCGAGGGCGTCGAACCCCGGGAGGGTCAAGGAGGCGTCGAAATGGCCCACCGGTCCACGATTGAGGCCGAAGCCCGTGGGCGCTGAAGCCAGGGTGCGGCCGAAGTTCGGCAGGGCCGCCGGCGGCGTCCGCAGCATCTCTTTCCAGAAGGCCATGTGCCCGGCCAGGGCCATGGAGCCGTCCGCCGGCCGCACCAGGGCGGCGAAGGCGGCAAAGGGCGTGCCGGGCGCGGGCGCCGTTCCCGCTGCGGCTGCAAGGGCGGCCAGCGCGAGATGGGGCGACAGCGCATCCGCCGCCGCGCGGTGGGCCCGCGCATGGAGCGTGAGGGCGCCGTCCGCGGCCTTGGAGATGCCGAACCGCCAGAGCGGCCCCGGCTGGGTCACCGGGGCAAGGCCGGAGGCGTCGGTGATCCATTCAAGGTCGGGGGCTTCGCCGGGCGCGATCTCGCCCGCGGCGGTGCCGGTGAGCTTGAGGGCATCCTCGGCCGAAGCGAGGGCGGCGAGCGCCTGGGCAAGCGCCTCGAAATCCAGTGCCGCATCGACGGCACGGGAGGCCGAGACCTCCAGCGCCGCCCGGGTCACCGGGGAGGTCATGGGCCGGCCGCCGAGGGCGATGACCGCCTCCTGCCGCACCAGCGGACGGAACACCGGGCCGTCGCCGGCCCCACCGGCACCGCTGCCGCCGTCGGCAAGGGCCGCGGCGCTGGCCGCCCGGGCCTTCTGCGTCGCCTCGAAGGTGACGGCCACCACGCCGGACAGGCCGGTAACGGTGGGCGTCTGGAGGAATTTGGCCACCGGGATGTTCACATCCACATGGGCCTCGATGCGGTTCTTCAGCTCGAACGAGGACAGGGAGTCGAGGCCGAGTTCCGAGAGGCGGCGGTCGGCCGGGATGTCGTTGGGCGACACCTTCAGCACCTTCGCCACCTCGCCGCGGATGAGGTCGGCCAGCATACCGTCCCACGCCTCGCGCGGAGCGGCCAGCAGCTCGGCCTGGATGCGCGAGCGCCCGCCGGTGCGCTGGGCCAGGAGCGGCTTGACGCGGGCGGTTCCGGCGGTCCGCGCCAGGGCTCGGGAAATGGCCGCCCAGTCGGCGCGGGCGAAGCCGAGGTTCTCGTCCTCGGCGCGCAGCAGCGTGCCGAGGGAGGCCGCGGCCTCCGTGTCCGGCACCGGCTTCATGCCGATGCTTTCAAGATAATTGCCGAGCGCCTCGGAGCGGGCGACGAAGCCCGAGCCGGCGATGGAGCCCCAGGCCGCCGCCGAGCCGGCAAGGCCCCGGCTCTTGCGGAACGAGCCCATGCCGTTGAGCACCGAATTGGCCGCCGTGTAATTGGCCTGGCCGGGGCTGCCGATGACCTGCGCCAGCGACGAGAAGCTGACGAAGAAGTCGAGATCCGCCCCGTGCCGGGTCACTGCGCGATGCAGGCTCCAGGCGCCGCCCGCCTTGGGGCGGATGACGCGGGAAATCTGGCCTTCGTCGAGCTGGCTCACGAAGCCGTCCTGGATCACCGCCGCGCCATGGACGATGCCCTTGAGCGGCTTGTCGGACTTGGCGTGGGCGGCGATCAGCGCGTCCACGGCGTCAGCGTCCGTCACGTCGAGGGTGACGGCAACCACTTCCGTGCCCCGCGCCGCGATGGCGGCGAGCACCGGCTCGGAGTCCGCGTCGGGGGTGCCGTTGCGGCCGCACAGCAGCAGCCGCCCGGCGCCCTGCCGGCTGAGGAAGTCCGCCACCGCCACGCCGAAGCCGCGCAGGCCGCCGGTGACGAGATAGCTCGCCTCGCCTGAGAAGCGCATGGGCTGGTTGAGGTCGACTTCCACCTCGATGGCGGGTTCGTCGAAGGTGAGCACCACCTTGCCGAGGTGCTGCGCCTTGGAGAAGATGCGCATGGCCTCGGCCACCCGGGAGACCGGGAAGCGGGTGGCGACGAGCGGCCGGTAGAGGCCCTGCGCCACCTTGCCCTCCACCGCCCGCAGCAGGGACGACAGGCGCGCGGGGCGCTCGTCGGCGATGGTAGAGAGGTCGATGACCGAATAGGAGTTGTTGTAATACAGGGACTTCAGCCCGATGGGCTTGTCCTGGGCGAGGTCGCGCTTGCCGATCTCGACGAAGCGGCCGAAGGGCGCGAGGCATTCGAGGCCCTTGTCGATGCCGGCGCCCGACAGGGCATTCAGCACCACGTCCACGCCCCGCCCGCCGGTGGCGGCCCGCACGCCCTCGGAGAATTCGAGGCTGCGCGAGTTCATCACATGGGTGATGCCGAGGTCGCGCAGGAAGGCGCGCTTGGTGTCGGAGCCGGCGGAGGCGAGGATTTCCGAGCCGATGTCCCGCGCCACCTGGATGGCGGCAAGGCCCACGCCGCCGGTGGCCAGATGCACCAGCACCTTCTCGTCGGGTTCGAGGCGGCCGATGTCCACCAGCGAATAATGGGCGGTCATGAAGGCGGCCGGCAGGGTCGCGGCGTCTTCCAGCGCCACGTCGTCGGGCACATGCATGAGGAAGCGGGCGTCCGCGGCGGCGAACCGGCGCAGGAAGCCCTTGCCCATGCCCATCACCCGGTCGCCCGGCTTGAAGCCGGTGATGGCCTCGCCTGTGGAGCGCACGGTGCCGGCGAATTCGAGGCCGAGATTGCGCCACCAGGCGCCCTCGCCCTCCGCCTCGTCGGGCAGGATGGAGGTGGCGGCCATGATGTCGCGGAAGTTGAGGCCGACGGCGGTCACTTCCACCACCACCTCGCCCGCCTTGGGCGTGGGGTAGGGGCACTCGCGCACCACCACATTGTCGATGAGGCCGGGGCTGGTCATCGTCACGGTGAAGTTGGCGGCGTCGCTGGCCTTGGTGATGGTGCGCCGGCGCGGCGCGAGGCCGTTGAGCGGACCCTGCCGCAGGCGCGGCACGGTGCGTTCGGTGCCGCGCAGGATGATTTCCGCTTCGTCGCTCTCCTCCAGCACCGCCTGGGCGAGGGCCATGCCTTCGCCGAAGGCGGCGGCGTCCGCGTCCACATGGCGGACGGCAAATTCCGGGCACTCGTTGGCGAGCGTCCGCGACAGGCCGAGCAGGGCTGAATCGGCGAGGCCTTCCGTCGCCATCGGCCCGTCGCCGGGGATCAGGCGGCTGGCGCGGGCGACCACCACGAGGGCCGGCCGGCTCGGTGCGGTACGCAGGCGGTCCAGCACCTGGCCCACCGTGACGAGGCCGAAGGAGGCCGCTTCCACGGCCGCCACCAGGCGTTCGGTGGACAGCTCCGCTTCCGGCCCGAGTTCGACCCCGGCCGTCGCCGCATAGACGATGCCGGTGAGGCCTTCAGGCGCGGCGAGCCGCTGTTCGATCAATCGGGTGGCATCCTCCGCCTTCATGGCGGTGAAGATGTCCGGCGCCAGGGTTTCCACCGCGGCGCCCGATGCGACCAGAGCGGAGGCGAGCGGCTCGGTTGCCGCCGGATCGCCCGACAGCAGCAGCCAGCGGCCGAGCCGCGCCGGGGTGTCGGCCTTCGGCGCCACCGTCTCGAAGGTTTCCTCGATCACCACGGTGCCGCCGTCGTTGGCGTTCGCCTTCAGGGCGCCGAGGGTCTTGACCTTGAGGTTCTCCACCGAGAGCAGCGGCGTGCCGTCCAGTGCGTAGACGCGATAGATGCCCGTGTCGTCGGCGGGATCGGTGAAGAATTCGCAGATGACCTCGGGCGGCAGGGGGCCGGCCACCATCACCTTGCGGATACCCACCGGCAGCATGAGCTTGTACTTGCCGGCGACGCTCTCCTCGTCGGGGAGCGGTTCGCCCGGGATCCAGAGCCCAAGGCCCACGTCCTCCAGGACGAGGCCGGACTGGAGCACGCTGTCGAACAGGCCGGGGAAGGCGATGAAGCCGGCGCGTTTGGCCGCATCGGCGCTGGAGAGGCGCGCCACCGCGTGGCGCGGCCCGGCGAGCCACAGGGCCTCCACCGCCTGGAACGTCGGGCCGTAATCGAGCCCGTGGCGGGAGGTGAGGCGATAGAAGTCCTCGCGCTCGATGGCCGGCCGGGTCTCAAGGATGGCCGGGTCGAAGCTGGCGGCCGGCACGGCGAAGGCATGCTGCCAGCCATAGGCCTCCACACGCAGCCGCCAGTCTTCCTCGGTGTCGCGCTTCATGGAGGAGATGCGCAGCCGGCTGGTGGCGGGATCGTACGAGGTGCGCAGCAGCACCACGTCATCGCCGCCGATGGACAGGGCCTCGTGGATACGGAAGTCGCGCAGCTCCACCGGCGCGTTGCCGAACAGCTCGCGCAGGGCGCCGGTCATCATCTCCACATAGCCGACGGTGGGGAACAGGCAGTCCCCGCCGGGCCGGTGGTCGGCGAGATATTTGGCGCTCTTGAGGGTGATTTCGTTGGTCCAGGCCGGCTCCGGCCCGATCTCGCGCCAGCCCAGCAGCGGGTGGCGGTCGCCGTCGAACAGGAACTGGCGCGCTTCCAGCGGCAACTGCACCAAGCGCTCGTTGACCCAGGGCCGGCGCGGCAGGGGCAGATGTTCCTCGGCTACGGCGTCGTTCTCGCTCCAGTCGAAGGCAACGCCGTTCACGTAGAGGTTCGCCATGGAGCGGGCCATCACGAGGCGGTCGTCGCCCTGCCGTTCCAGCGAGGACACGGCCACCACGGGGGCGTTGCGCTCCTGGCCGATGCCGTGGATCAGCGGGGTGACGGTACGGTGCGGCCCAAGCTCCAGGAAGGCGTCGATGCCCAGGTCCAGGCAGAAGTCGATGGCCTTCTTGTAGCTCACGGGCTGGCGCAGGTTCTGCCACCAGTATTCGGTATCAAAGCAGGTCTCCAGCATGCCGGTGACCGTGGAGACGATGGGGAAGGATGGCGGCTTCCAGGAAATCTCGCCAAGGCCCTCGCGGAACCTGGCCTCGCAATCGTCCAGGTGGGGCGAGTGCCAGCCGAAATCCATGGTGAGGCGGCGGGCGGTGACGTCCGGATAAAGCCGCTTGACCTCTTCCAGCAGCGCCACCACCGGCGCTTCCATGCCGGAAATGGTCTGGGCCGTGGGGCCGTTATAGGCGGCGATCACCACGCTCTGGTCGGCCGGCAGCAGGGGCGCGAGCTGATCATAGGTGACGCCGAGCGTCGCCATGGCGCCGCGCCGGGTGCTGCCGTGGGGGATGAGGCCGCGGTGGTAGATGATCCGGGCGCAGGTATCGAGGTCGATGCAGCCGGCGATATGGGTTGCCGCCACCTCGCCGAAGCTGTGTCCCACCAGCAGTTCCGGCGTGAGCCCGCGCTCCCGCCACATGCGGTAGAGGCCCACCTGGTTGGAGAAGATGGCGGCCTGGGTCACGTCCGCGTCGTTGATGCGGGTGGTGGCCTCGTCGCGGGTGATCTCCTCGATCACGGACCAGCCGGTGTGGGGCTTCAGCACCTCGTCGAAGGTCTCGACGGAGGCGCGGTAGGTCTTGTCCTCGGTCAGCAGCTTGCGGGCCATGGCCCACCACTGGCCGCCCTGGCCCGAGAAGGTGAAGGCGAGGCGCCGCGGCTTGGAGCGGCCGGTGATGATGTAGGGGGCGATGGCCTCGTTGGCCGGCGCGTCGGCGCCCAGGGCGAGGGTGCGCAGCTTGAGCGGCAGATCCTGGGCCTGGGGGTCGGCCAGGATCGCCGCCCGCTCGGTCAGGTGGTCGCGGCCGGTCTTGAGGGCGCTGGCCAGGGTCTCGTAGGGGACCGTGCCAAGCGTGCCGCCTTCGTCCACCGCGTCGGCCAGTTCTTCCGCCCACAGGCCGAGGGCGGCCTTGCCGTTGGCCGAGAGCGGGATGAACACCGGACCTTCGGCGGGTGCCGGCCGGGCGCGCACGTCGGCGCGCGGCCGCTTGCCGCCATGGAAGCTTTCCACCGCCACCGAGGCGTTGGTGCCGCCGAAGCCGAAGGAATTTACCACCGAGAGGCGCACGTCGTGCTCGCTCGAATAGGGGGTGGGCTCCACCGGCACGGACAGGCCCAGCGCATCGAACGGGATGGTCGGGTTGGGCGTCTCGAAATTGAGGTTGGGCGGCACGATGCCGTGGTGGGTGGACAAAACGATCTTGATCAGCCCGGCGACGCCGGAGGCGGATTCCAGATGGCCGAGATTGGGCTTGAAAGATCCCACCAGCACCGGCCGGTCCACGCGGCCGGCGCCGAACACGCGGCCGATGGCGCTCGCCTCGATGGGGTCGCCCACCGGCGTGCCGGTGCCGTGCGCTTCCACGTAGCCCACGTCCTCGGGGTCGATGTTGGCACGCGCCACGAGGCTTTCTAGCATGGCGGTCTGGGCCACGTCGCTCGGGGCGGTGAGGGTGGCGGTGCGGCCGTCCTGGTTCACTGCGGAGCCGCGGATCACCGCATAGATGCGGTCGCCGTCCGCCACGGCGCGGGCCAGCGGCTTCAGCACGACGATGCCGCAGCCCTCGCCGCGCACGAAGCCGTCGGCGCGGGCATCGAACGTATAGATCTTGCCCGTCGCCGACAGCATGTTGGCGCTGGAGAAAGCGATGAACGGGCCGGGGTCCAGCATCATGTTGACGCCGCCTGCCATGGCCACGTCGCAGGTGCCCATGGTGAGGTGGCGCATGGCCTGGTCCACCGCCACCAGGGCCGACGAGCAGGCGGTGTCGAGCGCGATGCTCGGCCCCTTCAGGTCGAGCCGGTGGGAGATGCGGTTCGCGGCGATGGAATAGGCCGAGCCGGTGCCGGCGAAAATGTCGGTGGCGACCCGCCGGTAGCGCTGGCTGTAGCTGAAATCGGACGTGGATATGCCCACGAACACGCCGGTGCGCTGGCGTTGCAGGGTGCGCAGCGGCACGCCGGAATCCTCGATGGATTCATAGGCCACCTGCAGCAGCAGGCGCTGCTGGGGGTCCATCAGCATGACCTCGCGCGGGGCCATGTCGAAGAACGCCGGATCGAAGTTGAAAACGTCGCCGGAAAGGAAGCCGCCCCACTTGGAATAGGAGCGCCCGGCGCTCTCGGGGTCCGGATCGTAGTAGTTGTGAACGTTCCAGCGATCCGCCGGTATTTCGCGAATACCGCATCGCTTTCCCAGCAGGAAGGACCAATAACCTTCCGCGCTTGTGATACCACCTGGAAAACGACAGCCGATACCGATAACGGCAACAGGTTCGGGTTCTTGACCAAGGCCGTTTCCGGCCGCGCGTACCTGACCGTCCAGAAGATCTAAGCTATCCATGGGAAGCGCCCTCTTCCGCAGAATTGCCGCAACGCAACCTATGCGTACCGGCGCGGAGCTGTCACGTCATTTCTTCTGAGTTTGCGAAAAATGCAAGTAGACACTTGCGGCTTATTCAATGTGAGGCATTATATTACCGAGCTTTGATTGGCGTTTTTCAGAACTCCTGCGGGCGAGGCAGGGGCCGCAGCCCCGGCCGGGGCTGCCCTATGATGCGTTGCAACTCGGAGTGGGCGGGGTCCGTGCCCCGGCAGATTCGTGCCCGCGGAACGGGATCTGGATAGGGATCGGGAACGGGATCTGGAACGGGAAAGCGGACGGCTCGGAGGCTCGGCCTCGGGTGCGTTCTTTTGTTGGCGTGGGTGCCCGATGGCCGATCAGATCGAGGCCATCGGATCGGCGAATCGCCTCTCGTGATTCGACTGCGGCAGGTGGAAGCCATCTGTGCCGGCAGGCCGAATCCCCGCGCTTTAGAGCTTGCGCCCGTCTTCTTCCGCGGCGAGCAGGATGAGGTCGCTCAGGGAGAAGCGGGCAACGTCCGGCACGGTGCCGGGCGACAGGATCGAAGCATCCGAATGGAGGGCGAGGGTCCACAGGGCCTCGGCCACGATCCGGCTGCCCACCGGCCCGAGATGCCGGCCGGCGGGACCTTCGGGATCGCCGGCCTCCGCAAGAATGTAGAACCACAACGGCGTCGCCTCGCAGAACGGCAGGGCGGCGACGCGCTGGTGGTCCGGCAGGGCGGCGAGAAGGGTATCGTCCTTCAGGGGCCTGAGGCCCAGATGCCGCGCCAGCGCCTGCCCCGTCGGCAGGCCGAGGCGGAAGCCGCGCAGCAGGTGGTGGGTGGCGAGGGCCTCGGCGCTTTCAGGTGCGCCGGCGATGAGGGTGTCGAGCCGCCGCGCCCGCTGCGGGGCGTCGGCGGCAAGCGGCAGGAAGCCGTCCCAGGAGATCACATGGTGCTCCGGCAGGGTCTCCGGTCCGTCCCGTCCCGCGGCGAATACGCTCCGCGTCGCCAGTGCGCTGCGCTCCACGTGGCGGAAATTGCCGTTGTAGTCATAGCTCGGCCGGCGCATGGACGGGGCCAGCACCAGGGCGGCCGCCGACAGCTCCACCGGCATGAACAGGGCGGTGGGGCGCTCCACGCGCCACCGGCGCGGACCCTCCGCCATCACGTTTTCGAGAACATCCGGCGCGCAGAGCTTCGGCAGCAGGTCGAACAGCACCATCCACTGGAAGCGGCGGCGCAGCGCGCGCCGGGCGGTCTCGAACGACAGGCCGGAGCCGATGAGGGCGTTGTGCGCCTTCAGAAAAGCCACGTGCAACTGGCCGAGGATCAGGTGCTCGTCGTTGCGGGCATCGCTCATGCGCGCGGCGCGGTCGCGGGCGGGCTCGGAACTGCGGGGATGGCGGGGCAGGTCGTTGCCGAGCCCCGCGCGCGGCGGGCGCCCATGGGGGCAGTCCTTCTGCTTCGGCGAAACGGTGCCGACCAGCATGCGCCGCACCGCCTGGGGGTCGCGCGGGGAATCATAGACGCTGTCGAGGTCGAGCCCGCCCGAGCGCCGGTTCAGAAGACCGCTGAGCGAGGGCAGCGGCGCGAAGGCGTCCGGGCCGAGGCGCGCCTCGTCCGGCGCGCGCCGCTCCCAGACCAGATCGTTGCGCAGGAACTCCACGAGATAGGTGTAGGCGGCGGGCAGGTCGCCATCGCCATCCGACCGGACCCGTGGCGGCGGCGGGCTGTCCCCGGGCTCCGCCATGACTGCCGCCAGGCGAGCCAGGTCCTTCAGGGTGCGCGGCTCCGGCGCCAGGCGATGGGCCGGCCCGCACAGCGCGGGAAACATGAAGCCGAAGCCGTGATCGGCGGGGCGGGCGCCCGATTCCAGCGCCAGGGCGCGCACGCGCTCCCCGATCGCCTCGTGGCGCGACGGGCGCGGATCCTCTCCCCCCGCACACATTTCCATGGACCTTCCAAATATCATTCGGTTCTTCACGCTGTTCTTGTTGCCCCTACCCTTCCCGCTTAGGGCAGCATGGAGCCCCATGGGGTAGCATCCCGCGAATGGGGGATGACCCACCCATCGGCCGTCTTGCAGCTTGAGGCGGTTGTGCAATGCTGCGATCCAAGGAGCGTGACCGCTCCGGCGACGGCGGCATCAGGTGGCGTCTTGCGCGCCACCGTTCGTCCTCCTCCTTGCCGGTTTGCAGGAGCGAGGGTGCCAGCGCGCCACGGCTCTCGCGGGGATGAGCCACGGCGGTCCATCGGATCTGAGCGTTTCGCCCGTCCGGCCCGGCCGGACGCGGCGATGCGCGGAAATGGGACGAACATGGGCGATCTCGATCAATATTCCCGCCTCATCGGCGACGTGTACGAGCTCAGCGGCGACCCCCAGCAATGGGGCATCCTGCTGGAGGGGGTGACACGCTTCGTGGACGGCCGCGTCGGCCAGCTGGCGGTATTCAGCCTCAAGCAGCAGCGTCGGCCGACCTGGCGCGTGTGGGGCCACGATCCTCAGGCCTACAAGACCTTCCTCTACCGCCACGCGACGGAAGACCCGCGCCTGTCGTACATTCTCTCCAACCCCGGCCGCATCATCTGCGGCGAGGACGGGGTGGACCCGGACCAGTTCCGCGCCTCCGCCCTGTTCCGCGAGGTGGTGGAGCCCATGGATATCGAGCACTCGCTGGTCTCCTACTTCGCCCAGGAGGCGGACGTGATGGCCACCGTGTGCGCCATGCGCGGCCGCGGGCAGGGGGCGTTCGGCGCCCCCGAGAAGCAGAAGCTCTCCCTCGTGGTGCCGCATCTGCGCCGAGCCTTCGAGCTGTACGCGCTGCTCGACGAGGCGAAGGCCAAGGTGGGCGATATCGCCGCCGCCCTCGATATCGTCGATGCCGGCATCTTCCTGGTGGATGGCGACATGCGCGTCGCCCACCTCAACGTGGCCGGCGAGGCCATGGTGAAGGAGGGCGACATTGCCGTGCGCGGCGGCAAGCTCGGCTTCCGCGACGACCGGGCCTCGCGGCAGGTGGCGGCGGCGGTGGCGCTGGCGCTGGCTGCCGCCCGGGGCGAGGCGAGCCTGCCCCATGCCGAGCACATGGAGGTGGCGCGTCCCAGTTCGGACAGCGGCCCCTATCGCGTGTCGCTGCATCCCCTGCCGCTGGGCGAGGGCGCCGTGAAGCTCGCCACCCGATCGCAGATCGCGGTGGTGGTGCGGGCGCCGGGCCGCAGCGGCACCGACGTGGCGCGCCGCCTGCAGACCACCTTCCGCCTCACCCCGTCGGAGGCCGCGCTGGGCGCGGCACTGGCGGTGGGGGCCTCGCTGGCCGACTTCGCCCAGCAGCGCAGCGTGGCCATGTCCACGGTGCGCAGCCAGCTCAAGGCGCTGTACGAGAAGACCGACACCAACCGCCAGGGCGAGCTGGTGGCCCGCCTGCGCGAAAGCCTCGACCTGTCGCTGGTGTGAGCGGGGCACACCGTAGAACCCTCTCCCGCTTGCGGGGGAGGGCAGGGAGGGGGCAAGGGTGGTTTTCACTGGCACCACCGGTGTTTTCGCACCGGCCTGCCCCCACCCCAACCCTCCCCCGCAAGCGGGAGAGGGGGCGGCGATGGTGCTCCGTTTCAGACCAAGTCACGACACGAACTGTCGCTCGCCTGACATGCGCGCGGGAGAACCTTGGGGAACGCTCCGATCAGCTTGCGCCGCAAGCTGATCGGAGCACGCGTTCCCGTTTCTTGAAGTGAGAGGGCGATCGGCTGCTGACGCCGGTCGCGATTGCGGACATTCTGCGCCGGCCGAACCGAAGCTTCACGGGGGGTGAAGCACCCGTTCCGGACCGGCGCATGTGCGGGCGCGCGGCGACCCGCATCAGATTTTGGGGGAGAAAATGCTGGGGCGAAAAAGTCTCTTCGTGATCGCGGGCATCGCGGGCTTTCTGGGCCTTGCGGCGGCCACCGACGCGATCATGTCCGGGCGGCAGGCCGAGCCGAAGGCCGGGCCGCCGAAGGTGCTCGACCAGGGCTGGTCGAATAGTCTGCGCGAGCAGTTCTATTATACCTCGCAGGGCTCGCAACTGCTGCCCTACGTCTTCCTGCGGGCGCTGGAGCAGCCGCTCTCCGACACGCTTTTTCTTGATGCGGCGCACATGACCGAGATGGGCTTCCTGCCGGCGGACGGGCCCTCGAAGCTCAATCCGGACGGGCTTCCCATCGGCTTTGTGAAGGACCCGCGGCCGGGCGGGGCCCTTGGCCCCATGGCGGGCATGACCTGCGCCGCCTGCCACACCTCGGACGTCGAGGCCAATGGCGTGCGCATCCGCATCGATGGCGGCGCCGCCCTTGCCGACTACCAGCTGTTCATGAAGCGCCTGAGCCGCGCCCTCGACAACACTTTGGCGGACCCTGCCAAGTTCCAGCGCTTCGCCGCGCGCCTCGTCGCCGCCGATCCCAGGCAGATCCGCCCGGCGCTGGAGGCCACCGCGGCCGAGATCCGCCGGCTGGAGGCCGCGTCCTGGACCCCGGTGCCCTACGGGCGCGGCCGGCTCGACGCCTTTGGCCACATCCTCAATGCCGTGGTCGCCGACGCGCTGGGCGAGCCGGCCAATTTCCGCATGCCCGATGCGCCGGTGAGCTATCCCTTCCTGTGGACCACCCCGGCCCAGCGCTACGTGCAGTGGAACGGGGTGGCTGGCAACCCGCTCGGGCGCAATCTGGGCGAGGTGCTCGGCGTATTCGGCCACACCAGCTTCGCCAACGGCAACCCCGCCGCCTTCGCCTCCACCGCGCTTGCCGACAATCTGGTGGCGCTGGAGGCGTGGGTGGCGGACCTGAAGCCGCCGCCGTGGCCGGAATCGGTGCTGGGCAAGGTGGATACGGCCAAGGCGAAGCGCGGCGCCGAACTGTTCAAGGCCAATTGCGCCGGCTGCCACGGCGGTCCCGAGTATCGCTTTACCCCCGCCGCGGACACCGAGGGCGGGCGGCAGTGGCTGGCGGTCTCCATGGTGGATATCGCCAAGGTGAAGACCGACCCCAAGATGCTCACCAACTTCACGAGCCGCTTCGCCAAGCCGGGTGTGCTGGGTCCGCTGGTGGCCAACGCGCCGCATCTTTCCGATGGGCAGGTGCCCGCCGGCGCCGTGCTGCTGGCGGCGGTCACCGTCATCACCGAGAACAGCCTGCGCGCGCAGGGCATCACCGGCGATGCACGCAAGCAATGGTACGGTTGGCGTTTCGCCCCGGGCAGCAACACGCCCCAATCGGGCTGGCTGACACCGGCGAGCTACAAGGCCGGCCCGCTGGCCGGGGTGTGGGCGACGGGGCCGTTCCTGCACAATGGCTCGGTGCCCACCGTCTACGACCTGCTCTCGCCCGAGGACGAGCGGCCCGCCCGCTTCTACGTGGGCTCACGGCAGCTCGATACCCAGAGGCTCGGCTTCGTCTCCTCCCCGGATTCCCTGCCCGAGAAGGAGCGCGAGGGGCTGTTCCTGTTCGACACCAACCTCGCGGGCAATTCCAACCGGGGCCATAGCTTCCCCGACCCCGCGGTGACGAAGCTCTCGCCGGACGACCGCCTCGCCATCATCGAATATCTCAAGATCCTGGAGGGGCCGGATGTCCGCCGCCACTGAAAGCCCAGCCAAGGGCTGTAACGGGACGGCGGCGCCGACGCCCCTGCTCGACCGCCTCGCGGCCCTGCGGCCGGCCGAGCGCTGGCCGCTCGCCCGCGACCTCATCGCCCACGAGGCGCGCGCCTTCTTCGCCGAGCTGCGCGCCCACGCCCCCATCTACGAGACCAGCGAGGTCACGCTGATCGCCCGGCGCGCCGACGTGATCGAGGTGCTCTCGCTCCCCAAGGTGTTCACGGTGGATCTCTACAAGCCCAAGATGGGCGACTTCATGCTGGCCATGGACGAGACCATCGTGAATTACCGCGACAAGTCGGTGATGCGCGCCATTCTCGCCTTGGACGACCTGCCGAAGATCCGCGCCATCGTGGCCGAGGTGGCGGACACGGCGCTGGATGCCGCCGGCTGCGAGATCGAGGCGGTGCAGCAGCTCGCCCGCCATGTGCCCATGCGCATCGTGCAGCGCTGCTTCGGCATCCACGGGCCGGACCAGGACCTGCTCGACTGGTCCTATGCCAACCAGATGGACCAGTTCAACAACCTGCCCTACGACGACCGCCCCGACGCCGACGCCGTCCACCAGGCGGCGGAAGACTCGCGGGTGAAGCTGCGCACCCTGTTCGCCCAGCTGATCCCGGCGCGCATCGCCGAAATCAAGGCCGGCACCGCCCCCGACGACAGCCTGACCCGCATCCTGAGCCTCAACCTGCCGGCGGCCGACCATTTCGGCATGGACCGGGTGGTGATCAATGTGGGCGGCCTGCTCATCGGCGCCATCGAGACCACGGCGGAAGCGGTCATCAACGCCCTCGCCGAGCTGTTCGCCCGGCCGGAGGCGCTGGCTGGCGCGCGGGCGGCGGCGGAAGCGGGGGACGATGCCGCCTTCGACGGCTATGTGTGGGAGGCGCTGCGCTTTTCGCCCATCGTCGCCTTCATGTTCCGGGAGGCGGCCTCCACCATCACCATCGCCCAAGGCACCGACCGGGAGAAGGTGATCGGCAAGGGCACGGTGGTGCTGCCGCTGAGCCTGTCCGCCATGTTCGATCCCGACTTCGTGCCGGACCCGGAGGCGTTCAAGCCCGACCGGCCGCTCCACACCTACCTGCATTTCGGCTACGGCCACCACGAATGCCTCGGCCGCTATGTGGGCTCCGTGATGATCCCGGAGATCGTGAAGCGGGTGCTGAGGCGCCCCGCCGCCCGGCCGCTGGCGCCGGTGGACATGGCCGGCACCCCGTTCCCGCAGAGCTATCGCATCGGGCTCGGGTGAGGCGCGGCCTGCGGGCACCGCCAAAGAAAAGCCCGCCGGGATGCCCCGGCGGGTTTTTCGTTTCGGGTGGGAGGGACCCTCAGCGCCGCATCTGCTGGAGCAGTTGCAGGTCGGGATAGCCGTCGGGCAGCGCCCCCGAGCGAACCTGATAGTCCTGGATGGCGACGCGGGTCTTCTGGCCCAGGATGCCATCCACATTGCCGATGTCGTAGCCCATCTGGGCGAGGCGGGACTGGATCTCCTGCCGTTCCACCTTGGACAGGCCGCGCTCCTCCTTCGGCCAGGACTGGGCGAAGGCGCCGCCGCCCCGCAGCCGGTCGGCCAGGTGCCCGATGGCGAGGGCGTAGGCGTCCGCGGGGTTGTATTTCAGGATGGCGTCGAAATTCTTCGTCATCAGGAACGCCGGGCCGTTGGCGCCCGCCGGCAGCAGCAGGTAGGCGCTCTCGCCGGCGCGGGGGAAGGCGAGAGCGCCGGGCCGGCGCAGGCCCATGGTGTTCCATTCGGCAAAGGTGCGCTTGATGGAGCGGTTGGCGTTGCGATAGTCGAAGCCCTGCGGCACCACCACCTCGTAACCCCAGGCCTTGCGGAACTCCCAGCCGTCGAGCTTCAGGTTGTTGGCGGTGGAGGCGATGATGTCGGGGATGGAATCCACCACGTTGCGCTTGCCGTCGCCGTCGAAGTCCACGGCGAAGCGCTGGAACGAGGTGGGCATGAACTGGGTGGGCCCGAAGGCGCCGGCCCACGAGCCCTTCATGTGGTCATAGGGCACGTCGCCCTTGTCCAAGATCTGGAGGGTGGCGATGAATTCGGCGCGGAAATAATCCTGCCGCCGGCCGATGCACGCGAGCGTGGCGGTGGATTCCAGCACGTTGCGCCGGCCGATGCCGTCCGGATCGCCATAGGTGGATTCGATGCCCCAGATGGCCGTCACCGCATAGCGGTCCACGCCATAGGCCTTTTCCATCCTGTCGAAGATGGGCTTGTAGCGCTCCAGGATCTCCCGGCCCTTCTTCACCCGCGTCTCGGTCACCAGCATGTTCACATAGGCGCCGATGGGCTTGGAGAATTCCGGCTGGCTGTCCATGAACTCCATGATTTTCATCTGGGGTTCGAGGTTCGCCGTGTAGCGCTCGAAAGTCTGCCGCGAGACGCCCTTCGACTGGGCCAGCGGCCACAGGTTGGCGATGCAGGCGGGGAAGTTGGCCTGGGCCTCCGCCAGCGCCTGGGGCGTCATCAGCGGATGGCCGCCGTTCGCCGAGGCGGCCTGGGACTGGCCCAGCGGCGGAAAGCCGAAGATGGAGCCCGTGGTCTGGGCCTGCGCCCGTGCCGGCGTGATCAGCGCGCCCGCCGCGAGCGCGAGCCCGGCGACGCAGGCGCCCTTGACGGCACCCTTCAGGGCATCCTTGAGGGCACGCATGCAGGTCGTTTGAGCCATTGCCAAGCCTTCCTCCCCGGCGCGCGTCCTTCTGCCGCCGCCTCACCTCACCGATAGGCCTCTACTGGGCGGCAATATGGTTGCGTCGCGGTTAATGGATGGCAAGTTTCCCGTGGATGCCCCGGTCGGGATGGGGCTACCGGAGCTGGCATTGTTGCTAACAGGTTACCATGCCCGATTATATTTGGTGCGCTGCAGCGCAAATGAGTTGCGATGCAGCGCACTCTGTGCCGGTGTGCTAGAGCAATCGCCGGCCGGCCTGCATCGCAAGCCGGCTCATCCGCGTTCTCTTTCCCGGGAAGAGGGCGGCTCCGATCCGGTTGGTGGGGCTCATCTGATCGGAGCCGGCTCTGCACGACCCGACGGTTTGGTAAAGAAGGGGCAGAATTGATGCGTCAACCCATTCGCAAGGCGATCCTTCCTGTCGCGGGTCTCGGCACCCGCTTCCTGCCCGCCACCAAGGCGGTGCCGAAGGAAATGCTCACCGTCGTGGACCGCCCGGTGGTCCAGCACGTGGTGGACGAGGCGCGCGCCGCCGGCATCGAGCACATCGTGTTCGTCACGGGCCGTAACAAGGCGGTGATCGAGGATCATTTCGACCGCCAGTTCGAGCTGGAGCGCACCCTTGAGGAGCGCGGCAAGACCAAGGAACTGGCTCAGCTCGACCTGGACACGCCGAAGCCCGGCACCACCTCCTTCACCCGCCAGCAGCTGCCGCTCGGCCTTGGCCATGCGGTGTGGTGCGCGCGCGAGATTATCGGCGACGAGCCGTTCGCGCTGCTTCTGCCGGACATGCTGCACATGCCGAAGAACGGCCAGGGGTGCCTTGCCTCCATGGTGGAAGCCTATAACGAGACCGGCGGCAACCTCGTCGCGGTCTACGAAGTGCCGGACGACCAGACCCACCAGTACGGCATCGTCGGCGTGGGCGAGGAGAAGGCCAGGGGCGCCAAGGCCATCACCCAGATGGTGGAGAAGCCCAAGGCCGGCACCGCGCCGAGCAACCTGGCCATTTCCGGCCGCTACATCCTGCAGCCGGCCATCTTCGACCTTTTGGCCAAGCAGGAGCGCGGTGCCGGCAACGAGATCCAGCTCACCGATTCCATGCTGAAGCTGAAGGAGACCGACCCCTTCTTCGCGGTGCGGTTCGACGGCGCCATCTATGATTGCGGCTCGAAGATCGGCTTCCTCATGGCCAACGTGGCCTATGCCCTGTCCCGCCCGGACATCGAGGGCGAGTTCCGCGCCGAGCTGAATGCGATGCTCGCCGGCAACTGAGCCGCGTTGCGTTGACCGTAGCGTTTCAGGGGCCGGCGGCGTCCGGCCCCTGAAGCCGCCAATGCCGGTGTGCTGGCCATGCGGCGTGCTGGCTCATGGCCCCGCCCGCGATTTTGGCCCCGCCCTGGATTCTGACTGCTCCGCAGGAACCCTTGCGCTGGATCCCGGCGCTCCTTCCACTGCGCTGACGCTTCGTTGCAGTCGGCCGGGATACGTCCTCTGCCTGCCGCCCGCCTATTCCGCCGCCACGGCCGGTCGCTCCGGCGGGGCACGGAAGCGGGCGAGCAGC
Source organism: Xanthobacter autotrophicus ATCC 700552 (assembly GCF_043194565.1). Lineage (GTDB taxonomy): Bacteria > Pseudomonadota > Alphaproteobacteria > Rhizobiales > Xanthobacteraceae > Xanthobacter > Xanthobacter autotrophicus_F. Next base: position 48,129 of record NZ_JBAFVS010000012.1, read on the forward strand.
GCGGCTTCCTCCGCCTCAACCGCCGCCAGATGCCGGGCCTTCACGTGGCCGAAGCCGCGGATCTTCTCCGGCAGCGCCGCGATGGCCACGGCCAGCGCATGGTTCGCGCCGTCGAGGCCGGCCACCAGTTCCGCCACCGTCTTCTCATAGGCGCCGATGAGCGCCCGCTCGGTGCGCCGCTCCGCGCTGTAGCCGAACACATCGAACGGTGTGCCGCGCAGCCCCTTCAGCTTGGAAAGAAGTCCGAAAGCCCGCATCATCCAGGGGCCAAGGGTGATCTTCCTGGGCTCGCCGGTGATGGGATCGGGCCGGGCCAGCAGCGGCGGGGCAAGGTGGAACTCAAATGTGAGGTCGCCGTCGAAGGCGGCCGCCGCCTGGGCGCGGAAGGCGCCGTCTGCATAGAGCCGTCCGACCTCGTATTCGTCCTTGTAGGCCATGAGCTTGAACAGGTTTTTCGCCACCGCCTCGGCTAGCCCGCCCCGGCCCGGGGCCTTCTGCGCCTCGGCGGCCCGCACCTGTTCCACCAGCCGGGCATAGCGCTGCCCATAGGCGGCGTCCTGATAGGCGGTCAGCTCCGCGACGCGGCGCGCGATCACCTCGTCGAGGCTCGCCGAAAGGTGGCGGGCGTCGCTGGCGGTCCCGCCCGTGGGCGTCGCCAGCTTCTCCACGGCCGCCGGATCATGGGCGGCGCGGCGGCCCCACAGGAAGGCGGTCTTGTTCATGGCCACCGCCTCGCCATTCAGCTCGATGGCCTTTTCGATGGCCTCGGCCGACAGGGGCAGGGCGCCGAACTGGTAGGCATAGCCCACCATGAAGATGTTCTGCGCCAGGGCGTTGCCGAACAGGGCCTGGGCCAGGCGGCTGGCCTCGATGAAGTGGGTCATCTCGCTGCCCGCGAGGTCCCTGATGGTGCGCTTGATGCGCTCGGTGGGCAGCGAATAATCGGCGTTGCGGGTGAAATCGCCGGGCAGCACCTCATGGGTGTTCACCACCACGATGGTCTTGCCGGGCTTCACCGCCGCCAGCACCTTCTTGGTGCCCGCCACCACCAGGTCGCCGCCCAGCACCACGTCCGCCCCGCGCGCCGGCACGCGGATGGCGGTGATGTCTGCGGGATCGTTGGCAAGGCGGATGTGGCTGTAGACCGCGCCGCCCTTCTGGGCGAGGCCGGCCATGTCGATCATGCCGCAGGCCTTGCCTTCCAGATGCGCCGCCATGCCGAGGATGGCGCCGATGGTGACCACGCCGGTGCCGCCCACGCCGGTGGCGATGATGCCGTAGGTGCCATGGATCTCAGGGTGCGCCGGTTCCGGCAGCGCCGGCCAGTCCGCCGCCACGCCGGCCGCGCCCGCCGCCTTTTTGGGCTTGGCCCCCTTCACGGTGACGAAGGAGGGGCAGAAGCCGTTCACGCAGGAGAAGTCCTTGTTGCAGGAGGACTGGTCGATCTCCCGTTTGCGGCCCCATTCGGTTTCCAGCGGCTGCACCGAGACGCAGTTGGATTTCACGCCGCAATCGCCGCAGCCCTCGCAGACCCGCTCGTTGATGAGCACCCGCTTGTCCGGGTCCGGATACTGGCCGCGCTTCCTGCGGCGCCGCTTCTCGGAGGCGCAGGTCTGGTCGTAGATCAGCACGGTGACGCCGGGGATAACCGCCAGCTCCCGCTGCACGGCCTCCAGCTCGTCCCGGTGGTGGATGGTGAGGCCGGTGGGCCAGTGGGTGCCCGGTGCATACTTGCCCGGCTCGTCGGTGACCACCACCACCCGTTCCACGCCCTCCGCGGCCACCTGTCGGGCGATGACCGGCACGGTGAGGTCGCCGTCGTGCTTCTGGCCGCCGGTCATGGCCACCGCGTCGTTGAACAGGATCTTGTAGGTGACGTTCACCTTGGCGGCGCAGGACGCGCGCAGGGCCAGATAGCCCGAATGGTTGTAGGTGCCGTCGCCCAAATTCTGGAACACGTGGGGTCGTTTGGAGAAGGAGGATTCCCCGATCCAGTTGGCGCCCTCGCCGCCCATCTGGGTGAAGCCGGTGGTCTCCCGGTCCATCCACTGCACCATGTAGTGGCAGCCGATGCCGGCATAGGCGCGCATGCCCTCCGGCACCTTGGTGGAGGAATTGTGCGGGCAGCCGGAGCAGAAATAGGGGATGCGGGTGGCCACGTCCGAAGTGGCGGCGAGCACCCTTTGGGCCTCCTCCAGCTCGGCGACGCGGGCCGCGATGTCGGGGATATGGCCATAGGCCAGCAGCCGCCGGCCGAGCTGGATGGCGATGTCGTTGGGGTCGAGTGCACCTTTGACGGGAAAGAGCCAGCGGCCTTCCTCGTCCTTCTTGCCGATGCAGACGGGCTGGTTGGCGGTGCCGTACAGCTCCTCGCGGACTTGCACCTCGATGAGGGAACGCTTCTCCTCCACCACCATGATGAGGTCGAGGCCGCGGGCGAACTCCTTGAGGCCCTGCGTCTCCAGCGGCCAGGGGCAGGCCACCTTCCAGATGCGCAGGCCCAGATCGTTGGCGCGCACCTCGTCGATGCCCAGCTCATCCAGCGCGAGGCGCACGTCCAGATAGGACTTGCCCACGGTGGCGATACCGATGCGCGGGCGCGATCCGCCGGAGGTGATGAACCGATTGAGGTGATTGGCGCGCAGGAAGTGGAGCACCGCGTCGCGCTTGTATTCCTGAAGCCGCTCCTCCTGCGCCAGCGGGGTGTCGCCGAGGCGGATGTTCAGCCCGCCGGGCGGCATCTGGAATCCCAGCGCCGGCTCGATGCGCACCCGGTCCAGCCGCCCATCCACGATGCCGGTGGATTCGATGGTGTCCTTCACCGCCTTCAGGCCGACCCAGGCGCCGGAGAAGCGCGACAGGGCCCAGCCGTAGAGGCCGTAGTCGATGATCTCCTGCACCCCGGCCGGGTTGAGCACCGGGATCATCACGTCGACGAAATGGAACTCGCTCTGGTGGGCGGTGGTGGAACTTTCGCAGGTGTGGTCGTCGCCCATCAGGGCCAGCACACCGCCATGGCGGGAGGTGCCCGCATTGTTGGCATGGCGGAACACGTCGCCGGAACGGTCTACCCCCGGCCCCTTGCCGTACCAGAGGCCGAACACGCCATCATATTTGCCCTCGCCGCGCAGCTCGGCCTGCTGGGATCCCCACAGGGCGGTGGCGGCCAGATCCTCGTTGAGGCCGGACTGGAACTTGATGTCGTTGGCTCTCAGAATCTTCTCGGCGCGCAGGAACTGCTGGTCGAGCCCGCCCAGCGGCGAGCCGCGGTAGCCGGTGACATAGCCCGCGGTATTGAGGCCGGCGCGGCGGTCGCGCTCCTTCTGCATCAATGCGAGGCGCACCAGCGCCTGCGTCCCCGAGACGAAGACGCGGTTCTGGGCGAGGTCGTATTTGTCGTCTAGCGAGACGGGCGTCAGGGCCATGGGCGCCTCCGGAGCGGGCGCGGCTCAGACGGAGTCAAACCGTCGCAGCCGTTCGACCTTAGGCTGGCACGGAGTGTCGCACCCGGCAATTTCGTTGTTCCAAGTCAAAGCGCAACGAAATTGCTCAAAAGACGGGCGTGGCGAATTTTGGCGCAACGCGGCATATGCCGAACGGCGATGCAGCATGGCGAAGGCCGGAAACGGCAGATCACCCCGGCAGCAGGCGTTCGCTTTCCAGATAGCCGGTGAGCAGGGCGAAGCCGAAGGCCATCACCAGCAATGCGGCCCCCAATTCAACGCCGAGGCCCAGCAGCACCGCCCGCCGGTCGCCGCGTCCGGCGAGCCGCACGGCGAGGCGCTTGCCATAGACCGCGATGGCGGCGATGAGCGTCACCATCAGCGCCGTGCCGAGGCCCATGGCGAAGGCGGAGGCGACGCCGCTCATGAATACCCCCTGTGCGAGGGCGAAGGTGAGCACCAGGATGGCGCCCGAGCATGGCCGCGCGCCGGCGGAGACCACCGCCACCGCCGCCCGCTTCCACCCGCCCTTGCCTTCCAGCAGGGCGGGATCGGGGGCGTGGACATCGCCGCAGTCGCAATCGGCGCCGTGGGCATGGACGCTCTCGCCCCGCGCCGCGGCAAGCAGCGCCCGGCCCTTCACGATCGCGAGATAGAGGCCGAACACGCCGATGCCGCCATAGGCCACGATCTCCACCCAGTTCATGGCCTGCGCCATGGACACGGCGGTGGCGTTCAGCGCCAGCGCCAGCACGCCCACGAAGGCGACGGCGACGATCGCCTGAACCATGCCGGAGGCCAGCGCCAGCACCGCGCCGCGCTTCAGCGTGCCGCCATCGGCCAGCAGATAGGAGGAGATGACCGCCTTGCCGTGGCCGGGGCCGGCGGCATGGAACACGCCATAGGCGAAGGACAGGCCGGCGAGGAGGAAGGTGGCGTTGCCGTCCTGCTTGCTCGCGCGCACCGCCTGCACCAGGGCGCGGTAGAATTCCGCCTGCTTGGCGAGGATGAAGCCGGCAATGCCGGTGGGCTGGGCCGCGCCGCCGAGGCCGAAGGGCGATGTCTTGGGCGCCCCGCCGAAGCCCTGCGCGAAGGCAAGATCCGGATAGAGCACCAGCGCCGCCAGCAGGGCGAAGACGAGGGCTGCGAACAGCGCCACCAGCGCCATGGCGAGCCGGCGCATGGGCCGCCCGGCCGCTTCTTTCACGACCATCTGGCTCACGGGCACTTCACCGTGATCTTGTCGGCGAACTGGGCGCCATAGGTGCTGGCCGAGGTGAGGTTGGAGAAGAAGGACTCGTTCAGCGTCTGGCTCGCCGGCGGCTCGGGGGAGACCACCTGCTGGGTGCAGCCGGCCGGGGCCGACACCAGCTTCACCGGTTCCTTCTCGTTGAACGAGAAGGAGACGAAGACGGTGGGATCGTAGACTTCGAGGGAGGTGGTCCCCTTCGCCGCCACCGGCTTCTCCAGCGGCAGGGTGAAGTGGAGGGTGAGCAACTCGTTCTCGTAGGTGAGGAAATAGTCGGTGGGGTCCTTGAAGGCGAGCTTGGCGGTCGCGGTCTTGCCCACGACGAAATAATTATATTCCTTCAACGACGTGACATTCACCTCGGCGAGGGGCTTGAGCACGTCGTCGCCATAGCTGCCGTCCTTCTGCTTCTCCATGCCCTGCAGGGCGAAGGCGGAGAAGGCATCGTCGAAGGTCCAGATCTGCTTGACCCCGGTGAGCTGGCCGCTGGAATCATAGACCAGTTCGCTCTTCATGGTGACCCACACATGGGGGTGGGCCTGCGCCGGGCGCGGCGCCAGAGCGGCGAACAGGAAGGCGGTCACAAGGCTCAGGGCGACCGTCACGGTGCGCGGCGTCATCGGCAATCGTCCTCGTTCACCGGTCCGTCGATGCCGCCTTTGCAGGCGCATCGTCGAATCCGGCCCGGCTATCACCTCGTCCCGGACTTCGGCGGAAGAGTGGCACGCCCCAGTGGCACAGTTTCTTGCCGATGGCGTGACAGGGGAGCCTGCCGCTACGGCTGCGGCGCAATTATCCCCTTGCCCGGTCTCGGCTGTGTCAGCTCTGCTCGTGCTTCGGCTTTTCCGCGGCGCGGCGGCCGAAATCGGGGGCGGCGGTCTCCTGGCCCTGCTCGATGATGGAGCGGCGGATGGCCCTTGTGCGGGTGAAATGCTCGAACAAGGCGTCGCCGTCGCCGTAGCGGATGGCGCGCTGGAGGGCGGTGAGATCCTCGGTGAAGCGGCCGAGCATCTCCAGCACCGCCTCGCGGTTGGAGAGGAACACGTCGCGCCACATGGTGGGGTCGGACGAGGCGATGCGGGTGAAGTCGCGGAAGCCGCCGGCCGAGAACTTGATCACCTCGGAGGTCAGCGTCTCCTCCAGCTCCGCCGCCGTGCCCACGATGTTGTAGGCGATGAGGTGCGGCACATGGCTGGTGATGGCGAGCACCAGGTCGTGGTGCTGGGCGCTCATGGTCTCCACGTTCGCTCCCGCCGCCCGCCACAAAGCGACGATGCGCTCCACGGCGGCGGGATCGGCCCCCTCCGGAGGGGTCACGATGCACCAGCGGTTCTCGAACAGGGTGGCAAAGCCGGCGTCCGGTCCGGAAAATTCCGTGCCCGCGACCGGATGGGCCGGCACCAGATGGGCATGGGCTGGCACGAAGGGGGCCATGGCCTCCACCACCGAGGCCTTCACCGAGCCCACGTCCGAGAGGATGGCGCCGGGCTTCAGATGCGGCCCCACCTCGGCCGCCACCGCGCCGGAGGCGCCCACGGGCACGCAGGCGACCACGATATCGGCGTCCTTGGCGGCGTCGGCGGCGCTCTGCGTCACATCGTCGGCAAAGCCCAACTCGCGCACGCGGGCGCAGACGGCCGCGTCCCTATCGGCCACCACGATGGTGCCGGCGAGATGCTTCTCCCGCGCCGCGCGGGCCAGGGACGAGCCGATGAGACCCGCCCCGATGATGGCGAGGCGGGGGACGAGGGGGCGGATCACTTGTCCTTGCCCCCTGTTTCCTGACCCGACATGAAGTCGGCGAGGGCGGCCACCACCAGATGGTTGGCCTCCTCGGTCCCCACCGTCATGCGCAGGGCGTCCGGCAGGCCGTAGGACGCCACCTGCCGCAGCACCAGGCCCCGCTTCATGAGGAAGGCATCCGCCTCCTTCGCCGTGCGGCCGGGGATATCGGGGAAATGGATGAGCAGGAAGTTGGCGACGGAGGGCGTGACCTTCAGGCCCAGCGCCTCGACCTGCTCCGTCAGCCACGGCAGCCAGCGCGCGTTGTGCGCCACCGCCTTCTCCACGTGGGCGGCATCGGCGATGGCGGCGGCGCCGGCGAGCAGGGCCGGGGTGTTCATGTTGAACGGGCCGCGCACCCGGTTCATGGCGTCGATCACATGGGCCGGACCCACCGCCCAACCGATGCGCAAGGCGGCAAGGCCGTGGATCTTGGAAAAGGTCCGGCTCATCAGCACGTTGTCGGCGGTGAGCGCCAGTTCCAGCCCGGTCTCGTAGTCGTTGCGGCGGACATATTCCGCATAGGCCGCGTCCAGCACCAGCAGCACGTTGGCGGGCAGGCCCGCATGCAGGCGGCGCACCGCGTCGAACGGCAGGTAGGTGCCGGTGGGATTGTTGGGATTGGCGAGGAAGACGAGCCGCGTCCGCGGCGTCACCAGCGCCAGGATGGCGTCCACGTCCGCCGTCAGGTCGCGTTCCTTCGCCACCACCGGGGTGCCGCCGGCGGCCAGCGTCGCGATCTTGTAGACGAGGAAGCCGTGCTCGGAGAAGATCACCTCGTCGCCCGGCCCCACATAGGTGTGGGCCACGAGGTTCAGGATCTCGTCGGAGCCGGCGCCGCAGATGATGCGCGCAGGATCGAGCCCGTAAGCCGTGGCGATGGCCTGCCGCAGCACGCTCGCCGAACCGTCCGGATAGTCCTCCAGCTTGCGGCCGGCTTCGGCGAAGGCGGCGACCGCCTTCTCGCTCGGGCCGAGCGGGGTCTCGTTGGAGGACAGCTTGAAGACCTTCTCCACTCCGGGGGCGTGGCTCTTGCCAGGCACATAGGCCTCGATGGCGAGCACGCCGGGCCGCGGCTGCGGCCGGCCGGGGGCAGGGATCGGGTCTTTCAGCACGGCGGACATCTCAACATACTCCAGAACCTGACGGATCGGGCCGCGCGCGGCCGGCGACCCTTCTTTTTACGCTTCTGCCCCTACCTTGTGGATGGCGGCATGGCTGCCCACCTCGACGACGGCGCGGATGCCGGCGCCGGCCTCGGTGAGGGCCGCGATCACCTCGTCCACCCCATGGCCGGGGGGCAGGGAGGTGAGGAGCGCCGCGCCATCGAGCGCTTCATCGGGGGCCACCACCACCTCGGCGAAGGCGGGTATGCCACGCCCCGCCGCCGCGCTCCATCCCGTGACGCGCAGCGAATAGACGCGGACCTCGCGCACGGCGGCATCGTCGATGGGGTGGGAGACCACGAACACCGGCAGCCCGGCGGGATGGTCCGCCCGCTCCACGAACGGCAGGCGGGCGATGATCTTGGGGGCGCCCTCGGCCTCCAGCGCGGTCCACCACGGATCACCGGCGCTGGGGGCGGCAGCGGCGATGAGGCCGAGGTCACCCGTGGACCCCTTGACCGCGTCGATCACGCCCCGCGCGCCCATGTGAGGCACGAACGGCACGGTAAAGCCGAAATGGAAGCGCGCGCTGTCGCGCATGGCCGGCTCGCCCACGGCGAGGTCGGCGTGGACGCAGTAGGGCGCCTGCACATAGGTGAAGGTGGCGATGATGACGCGCCAGATGCTCTCCACCGTGTCGAGGGGCAGCAGGCCGTCGTGGCGTTCCACCAGCCGGCGCATCATGTCGGCCTCGCGGGCCGGGCGGAAGGCGGAGCCGCTCTCCGCGCCTGCGGCGCGCTTCACCTGCACCAGGCGGTCGATGATCGCGCTGCGCTCCATGAGCAGGCGGTGCATGGCCTCGTCGATGCGGTCGATCTCGGCGCGCAGGTCGGCGAGCGAAAGCGGGGTCTGGGTTTGCATCTTGGCGTTCGCGCGGCTGGGAGGGGGAGCCTTAGCCGGAACGGCGCGGGGAATCAAAGGATTGTTGGCACGCGCCCGTTCCCGCGCACCGGCACCGGCGATGGGATCTGGGCCGTGTATGGTTTTAAAATACCGTTTGTCATTGCGGCGGGGGCAGGGCAGCAGGCGGCGGATCATCGGTCCGTGAGGGCGCGGGCGAGGGCGCGGGTGCGGGCGAGGACGCGGGCGGCGGCAGCCGGGCGGCCCGCTCTGCCGGCGACTGCAGAATCGGCTTGAAGAATCCCGCAGTGGAGCCCGCCACCAGCCAGTAGGTGAGGCCGGCGGCAAGGCCCGCCGCCACGATGTAGAACGGATCGCCGGTCACCGGCGGCGCATCCGGACCGCCGGCGAACAGCTGCGCGCCGATGAGGGCGGAGACGACCCCGTTCGCCGCGTGGAACATCCATGAGCGCACCGCGAAGGCTTCCGAGAACAGGATGCCCACCGCCGCCACCAGCCACATGAGCAGCACCAGAAGCGCCACGACGGTTGCCGCCACCACGATGGCGACCAGGGCGCCCAGGCCCGCCGTCTCGGATCCCTCCGGAATCTCGAACAGCGAGCCGATGCGCCATTCGCCGATGAGGATGACGGCCGACCCCGCCATCACCGCGGCAAGGTAGCCGAGCGGCACCAGCAGGAAGCGCAGCAGCAGGCGGGCGAGGTTGTCCATGGGGTGTTGCGTCATTCCGGAAGGTGGCAGACGGCTTCCACATTTAGGCCGTCGGGATCGAAGACGAAGGCGCCGTAATAGTGCGGGTGATAGTGGGGCCGCAGGTCCGGCGCGCCATTGTCGCGCCCGCCGGCGGCAAGCGCCGCCGCATAGAAAGCGTCCACCGCCGCCCGGCTGGTGGCGGAAAACGCCACGTGCAGATGCCCGGTGGCGGTCGGCGCGTCGCCGATCCAGAATTCCGGCTTGGCGGCGCCGAAACCGATGTAACTATGCCCGCCGGGCGGGTTTGCCTCCATGACGATGCCGTAGCCGAGCGGGGCCAGCGCCGCCAGATAGAAGGAGCGGGAGCGCGCCATATCGCGCACGGAAATACCCACATGGTCCAGCATGGTGACCTCCTGAGCCTGTTTTGCCCTGTCTGCGCATTCCTATCGGCATCGCGCGACACGGCCCCGACGGGGCCGGCCTATTCGTCCTGCGCCATCATGGCGCGCACCTACTCGTCCTGCGCCATCATGGCGCGTAAGGCGAGGCGCTCGCGGGCGGAAAGCTTCTCGCTCTCGCTCTTCAATTGCCCGCAGGCGGCGAGGATGTCGCGGCCGCGCGGCGTGCGCACCGGGCTCGCATAGCCGGCGCGGAACACGATGTCCGAGAAGCGCTCGATGGTCTCCCAGTCCGAGCACTCGTACTGCGTGCCCGGCCAGGGGTTGAAGGGGATCAGGTTGATCTTCGCCGGCACCCCTTCCAGCAGCTTCACCAGCGCCCTGGCGTCGGCGGGGCTGTCGTTCACGCCCTTCAGCATCACGTATTCGAAGGTGATGCGCTTGGCGTTGGAGGCGGCGGGATAGGTGCGGCACGCCTCCATCAGTTCGGCGATGGGATACTTCTTGTTGATGGGCACCAGCTCGTCGCGCAGCTTGTCCCGCACCGCATGGAGCGAGATGGCGAGCATGGGGCCGACCTCGGCACCGAGCCGCGCGATCTCCGGCACCACGCCGGAGGTGGACACGGTGATGCGCCGCCGTCCGAGGCCGAGGCCGTCGCCGTCCGAGAGGGTCTCGATGGCTTCCTTCACGCTGTCATAGGCGTAAAGCGGCTCGCCCATGCCCATGAACACGATGTTGGTGACCAGCCGGTCGCCCTCGGTGGGCAGGCCGGGACCCGTGGCGCGGTCGCGGCCGGGATAGTCGCCGAGGCGGTCGCGGGCCACCATCACCTGCGCCACGATCTCGGCGGCGGACAGGTTGCGCACCAGGCGCTGGGTGCCGGTGTGGCAGAACGAGCAGTTGAGCGTGCAGCCCACCTGGCTGGAGACGCAGAGCGTGCCCCGGTCGCTCTCGGGGATGTAGACGGTCTCGATATCGTGCGGCCGCTCGCCGGGCTGGTCGGCGGGAAAGCGCAGCAGCCACTTGCGGGTGCCGTCCTGGGACACCTGCTCCATCACGATTTCCGGCCGCGCCAGCGAATAGGCGGCGGCAAGATCGGCGCGCAGGTGCTTGGAGACGTTGGTCATCTCCGCAAAGTCGGTGGCGCCGCGCAGGTAGATCCAGTGCCAGAGCTGGTTCACCCGCATGCGCCGGTCGGAGCCGCGCACGCCGATGGCGTCGAGCGCCGCGCCCAGCTTGTCCCGGTCGAGGCCGACGAGGGAGGGCAAGGACACAGGCGCGGCTGCGCCAATGGCCGGAATGGGCGCAGCTTCGGGCGCAGTTGCTTCGGTCGCGGTTTCGGGCGTGGACATCATGGCGTCACACATAATGCCTTCGGCCCGCGCTTTCCACTTGGAGAATGCAGGGCTGGCCCCGGATCGGCGCAGGCCACCCGTCTTTGGGTCCCGCGGGGGCCTCAGTGCGCCCGCACGCCCTCATGGATGGCGCGGGGAATGATGGCGCCACGGTGCATGATCACCTCCGCCGCGAGCCGATGGCCGGCGCGGGCGGCATCCTCGGGGCTGGCACCCTGCAGGCGGGCGGCGAGATAGCCGGCATTGAAGCTGTCCCCGGCGCCGGTGGTGTCGAGGGGGGCAAGCGCGCGCTCCACCGGCACCTCCACCGTGCGCCCGTCCGCATGGACGAGGGCGCCGGCCGCGCCGTTCTTCACCACCACCTCGGTCAGGCCGTAGGTGGTCATGCGTTCGATGGTGGCGGCGGGCGAGGCGTCGCCCCACAGGATCACCTCGTCCTCGAAGGTGGGCAGGGCCATGGACGAGCGCTTCATCGCCTCGGCGAACACGGTGCGCGCCCGGTTGAGGTCGCCGGCCCAGTTGCGCGGGCGGAAATTGCCGTCGAAGACCCGCAGCGTCTGGCTCTGCGTGGTGCTTCCCGCCATCTCCAGCGTCGCGAGGAAGCGGCCGAGGCCCTGGTTGGAATACAGCGACAGGGTGATGCCGGAGAAATAGACGGCGCGCGCCCCCACCAGCGCCGCCGCCACCTGCTGCCAGCCTTCGGCCTCAAACAGGGTGCGGGCGGGGGCGGTGTCGCGCCAGTAATTGAAGCTGCGCTCGCCGGCGTCGTCGGTGGTGATGAGATAGAGCCCCGGCACCCGGCCCTTGAGGCGGGGCACGAGGCTCATGTCCACCCCTTCGGCAGCGCCGAGGGCAAGAATTTCGCTGGAAAAGGTGTCGTCGCCGAGCGCGGTGGCATAGGCCACGGCCACGCCGGAGCGGGCGAGATAGACCGCCGTGTTGAATGTGTCGCCGCCATAGGCGAGGCCGAACCGGCCGTCCGAACCGCGGGCCAGCTCCACCATGACCTCACCCACGCAAACCACCTTGGACACGAGCGCCTCCGCTGACTTTCCCCGCCGCCCGATGGGACCCTAGCAACACCGGAGCGGCGACCAAATCGTTTTTGCTGTATTTATGTACATCCGCCGAGGATGAGCAGGCCTCCCGGCCCCGCGCCCGTCCGGCGTCGGGCCTTCACTGGTAAATGCGTGTGCTCACTTCAAAAATGCGTTTCGGTCCGATGGGCATTGCGGCGGTACCGATGGCGGTGCCTCACTCGACCCGCGGGGGCACCGTGTGGGTCCAGGTTCCCGGGCGGTCCTGGGGACCCTTGGTCAGGACGCCCGCCCCGCCTGGAACCGGCGGACGTCCATAGCGGGCGCGCAGCTCGCCGGCGCGGCGGGTATTGGCCTCGATGAGGCACAAGGCGCGCTGCTCGAAATTGCCGATGCCCCGCGGGCCCTCGAACGGGGCAACGCTCTGGCAGTCGAAGTTGCGGTAGAGCAGGAAGCGGGACTGGGCCTCGTCCAGCATGGTCTTCCACCGCGCGCGCTGGACGCCCTGGAGGTCGGTCCGCGCCTCGATGACGGTGAAGGCGTTGGAAAGTTCGGCCTCCAGCGCCTGCTCCGAGGTGCGGGTGGCGTCGAACAGGCAGCGGTTATACTGCCCGCCGGAGATCTTCTCCTTCGGGCAGGCCGGGGTTCCGGACCAGCGCTCCGGGCTGGGCGGCGTCCCGCGCCGGTCAGTTGCGGGGATGGGCGCGCGCACCGGCTCCGTCGTGGTCTCGGGCGTCGCCGGAGCGGTTGTCGTCGTGTCGTCCGGCACCGGCAGGGCGGGCAGGGCGGCGGCCACGCCATCCGCAGGCACAGGCTGCGACAGTCCGGGCGGCACGGGCGGGTCCGGCGGCGGGGCGATGGCGAGCATCGCCAAGGGGCTCAGCGCCAGCGCGAGGACGGCCAGGCCAAGCCATCGCCCCCGCGCGGGCCGCGCCGCCACGCCTCAGGCCACCTTGCGGCTGGCGGCGAGGAAATCGCCCATGCGCGCCAGCGCCGCGGCGATGTTCTCTCGCGAGGTGGCGTAGGACAGCCGGAGATAGCCCTCGCCATAAACGCCGAAATCCGGCCCGCCGATGACCGCGACGCCCGCCTCCTCCAGCAATGCGGAGGCGAGCTTCTTGGCCTCGCCCCAGCCGGTGCCGGAGACGTTGGGGAAGGCGTAGAAGGCGCCCTTCGGCGTGGCGCAGCGCACGCCCGGCAGGGCGTTCAACCCCTCCACCACCATGCGGCGGCGGGCGTCGAACTCGGCCGTCATGGCCTCCACCGCGTCCTGCGGGCCTTCAAGGGCGGCGATGCCGGCGTATTGGGTGGCGGCGTTCACGCAGCTCCAGCAATTCACCGCCAGCTTGCGCACCTTGTCGTAGAGGTCCTTCGGCCAGATGGAATAGCCGAGGCGCCAGCCGGTCATGGCATAGGTCTTGGACCAGCCGTTGAGCAGGATCAGCCGGTCGCGGATCTCGGGGTACGCCAAAAGCGTGCGGTGTTCCTCGCCGTCGAACAGGAAGCGGTCGTAGATCTCGTCCGACATCAGCGCCACATGGGGATGGGCGGCGAGGCCCTTCACCAGCTTGTCGATCTCGGACGCTGGCGTGACGCCGCCGGTGGGGTTGGCCGGGGAGTTGATGATGAGCAGGCGCGTCTTCGGCGTGATCAGCGCCAGCGTCTCTTCGGCCGAGAAGGCGAAGCCGTTTTCCTCGCGGATCGGCACCGGGACCGGGGTGGCGCCGGTATGCTCGATCATGGAACGGTAGATGGGGAAGCCGGGGTCCGGATAGAGGATCTCCGCCCCCGGCTCGCCGAACAGGCGGATGGCCGCATACATGGTGACCTTGCCGCCGGGCATGATCATCACCAGGTCCGGGTCTACCGCCACGCCGTAGCGGCGGTTGAGGTCGGCGGCCACCGCCTCGCGCAGGGGCAGGATGCCCACCGAGGGGGTGTAGCCGTGCTGGCCATCCCGCAGCGCCTTCACGGCGGCCTCGACGATATGGTCCGGGGTGCGGAAATCCGGCTGGCCGATGCCGAGGTTGAGGATGGACCGCCCTTGCCCGGCCAGCGCCGTGGCGCGCGCCAGCACGGCGAAGGCGTTCTCCTCGCCGATGCGGTCGAAGGGGGCGGTGGTGGTCAGCATGGCGGGCTCCTCGGCGGGCTCCTTGGGATGACGCCGGCGCGACCGGCCCCCCGCCCGGCATCTGGTGCGCCGCTCGGCGGGGGAGGCACTGGATAGCAAAGATGGGCAGGGGAGGGGAGTGGGGATGGCCGCCATACCCGGCGGCCATGTCCGGCGCGCGCGGCCGGGATCGCCAGCCCTGGGTCCCATGCTGCATCGCGATGGCGGTAGTTTTACACTATACCGCCTTCTGGTTTATATGCATGCCATCTACCCCTGCGTTTGCCCACCGCGTTTGCATCACCCTGGCGCTTTTTCCGTTCGCATCGGCTCAGGCAATCGCTCCAGCATCCTGTGTTGACGTGTTTTCGTCACGCGAACCAGTATCCACTTCGCTCGAAAACGCCCTAGGGGGAGCAGCGCGCGCCATGGGACTTCAGGACCGGAAGCTGCTGAGCTGGAGGGCCGGCGCGGTGGCCGGGGCGATCATCGTCGCGGGCCTTGCGGCGACGTGGGCAGCCGGGTCCCTTGCACGGCACGTCATTCAGTCCAATACCCAGAGCCGCTTCTCGGCCGATACCGCCGAAATGGCCTCGGCCGTGGGCGAGCGCGTGCGGGCCCACGCCGAAGTGCTGGTGAGCATGCAGGGGCTCTATGCCTCGGTGGGGGGGATCGATCGCGCCCAGTTCCAGCGCTATGTGGACGTGCTCGACCTTGTGCGCCGCTATCCGGGCTTCGAGGCGCTCCAGGTGCTGCGCCACGTGACGCCAGACGGCCTCGACGCCTTCGTCGCCGAGGCGCGCGCCGACACCAGCGTGGATCCGCGCGGCCAGCCCAATTACACCGTCCATCCGGCTGGGCCGCGCCCAGTCTACAACATCATCCAGTTCGTGGAGCCCATGCGGGGCAACGAGCGGGTGATGGGCTTCGATGTGGGCTCGAACCCGGCGCAACTCGACAGCCTGGTGCGCGGCGGGGACACCGGGCGCATCGTTGCCACCCCGCCGGTCAAGCTGCTGCAGGATGAGAGCGGCGGGCTCGGCTTCATCCTGCGCGCGCCGCTCTACAAGGCGGGGGAACTGACAGCCACCGTGGAGCAGCGCCGCAAAGCCCTGCTCGGCTACGCCGCCGCCGTCTATCGCGCCAACGACCTCATGCGCGGCGTGCTCGACGCGCGCACCCTCCAGCAGATGAACGTGCGGGTGCTCGACCGCGGCTATGCGCGGGTGACGTCCGAAGGCGCGGTCACCGCCGAGCCGGCGGACCCGGCCGCCGCCGCGGTGCTGCTTTATGACAGCCGTGAGCCCAACCTGCAGGTGGTGACGCCGGTGGCGGAGGTGCCCATCGGCATCGCCGCGGAGCGGGCGCTGGTGGTGGGCGACCGGCTCTGGCTCCTCCATTTCGCCGCGCGGGCGGGATCGAGCTACGAGGTGGACCAGACCATTCCCGTCGTGGTGCTGGCGAGCGGCTCGGTCATCAGTCTGCTGCTGGGGGGCATGGCGCTGTCGCTCATGCGCGCGGGCCGGCTGTCCCGCAGCCTCGGCGCGCTCGATGCGGAGCAGCGGGCGCTGGTGGAAAATCCGCTCGCCGGCATCCTGTTCACCCACGGGCGCGCGGTGGTGCGCGGCAATCACCGCATGGGGGATCTGTGCGGTCGCGCGCCGGAGGCCCTGGCGGGCCTCGATCTCGCCGATCTTGCGGCCAGACCAGAGGATGCCACCGCATTCGAGGCGGCCCTCGCCGCCATCGCCGCCGGCGGAACCGCCGCGCTTGAGTTGCACCTCAACTGTCCCGATCGCCCGCCGGTCGTGGTGGATGCCTTCGGGCGCCCCCTGTTCCTCCAGGGGCGCCGGGGCGACGGGGACGTGCTGTGGGTGATGCAGGACAAGACCGACGCACTTGCGGTGGAGGCCGAGCGGCGCAGCCACGAGCGCGCGCTGCACGAGGCCAATGCCCATCTCACCCGGCTCGTCGATGCTGCCGAGGCCCGCACCCGGGAAATCACCCTTCTCGCCGAGCTGAGCTCCATCCTGCAATCCTGCCAGTCCATGGACGAGGTCTTCGCCTCGGTCCAGGCCTATGCGGCGCGGCTGTTTCCCGACGAGGCCGGCGCCCTCTACGTGCTCAACCGCACGCGGGACCAGGTGGTGCGCGGCGGCCGCTGGGGCGCGCCCCGGGCCGATGTGGCTGCCTTCGCCCCGGATGCCTGCTGGGCGCTGCGCCGGGGGCAGGCCTTCCCGGTCTCCGAGGCGAGCCGGGGGCTCGTCTGCGACCACGTGGCCCGTGCTGTCGACGATGCAGCGGCTCCCGATCATGTGTGCCAGCCGCTGATCGCGCGCAACCGCCTGCTGGGCCTGTTCTATCGCGAGCCGGCGGACGGGGTGGCCGGCGGCTCGGCCCTCCAGCTTGCCACCATGCTGGCGGAGCAGGTGTCCCTGGCCCTCGCCAATATCGACCTGCGCGAGCAATTGCGCGGCCAGGCCCTGCGCGATCCGCTCACCGGCCTTGGCAACCGCCGCTTCGTGGAGGATGCGCTGGCGCTCCAGATCGCCGGCGTCGCGGGCGACGGGCGGCCGTTGTCCGTGGCGCTCGTCGACCTCGATCATTTCAAGCAGATCAACGACACCTACAGCCATGAGGCGGGCGACGCGGTGTTGCGCGCCATCGGCGACGTGCTGCGCACCAATACCCGCCAGAGCGACATCATCGCCCGTTATGGCGGCGAGGAATTCCTGCTGCTGCTGCCCAATACCGCGCCGGAGGGGGCGCTGGCGGTGGCCAACCACCTGCTCAAGGCGGTGCGCAGCCTGCGCGTGCTGTGGTCGGGCGGCGTGCTGGACGGCATCACCGCCTCCATCGGCGTCGCGGCCTTTCCCGATCATGTGAGCCGGCCGGACGACCTGATCGTCGCTGCCGACGCGGCCCTCTACCGCGCCAAGGCCCAGGGGCGCGACCAGGTGGTGGTGAGCGCCGTCGCGCCCGACGTGGCGGGCCAGCCGGACATGCCGACCTTGCACGCGGTGGAGTGACGGCTCTAGAGCGTTTTCGAGCGAAGTGGGTACCGGTTCGCGTGAAGAAAATGCGTCAACACAGGGTTCTAGAGCGATTTCTGTGAGCCAAGGCGAGCGGAAAACGCTCTAGTGCGGGCAGAGGATCAGGCCCGGATGCGCGACAAGCTGGCGGGATCCAGCTTGATGGGGCGCTGCTGCGCTTTCACCCGTCTGCGCTTTCACCGTCTGCGCTGCCATCACCTTCGCTGCCATTGCGCATGCAGCTTTCCGACACTGGCCGGCGAACGTGCGTGAGCACGGGTCGGGCAGGAGGGCAGTGACGATCGCGGAGGGGGAGGTATGTGGTAGCAGCGGGCGGATTTGAACCGCCGACCTCCGGGTTATGAATCCGGCGCTCTCACCAACTGAGCTACGCTGCCACGCGGAGAGACGCGCATATAGGGGCGGTGCGGCGCGGGTGTCAAGAAAGCGGAGGGCGCGGAACGATGCTCCGCACCCGATTTCCACCGCTCCACCGCTCCCGCCGAGGCTGGATCAGCGGGCCCGCTTCTTGATGCGCACCAGCTTGAAGAAGCCCACCGGGAACACCGGCGAAATCTCGATCACTTCCATGTCCGGGTAGCGCGCCGCCCAGTTGCGCAGGCGGCTTGCCTTGAAGGCGATGCTCCAACCCACCTTCTTCACCAGCGGAGCCAGAGCCGCCTCGATGTGCATGGCGGCGCCCTCGTCCGCCCCGAGCTTGGAGGCGATCACGATCTCACCGCCGGGCTTCAGCACCCGGTACATTTCGTCGAGCGCGCCTTCCGGGTCCGGCACCAGGGTGATGACGAAGGGCACGGTGACGGCGTTGAAGCTCTCGTCGGCAAAGCCGAGGTTGCAGGCGTCCATGGCGGCGAGCAGGCCCACCTGCGACAGGGCGCGTTCCACCTTCTTGTCCACCGCCTTCTGCAGCATGTGGAACGACAGGTCGATGCCGGTCACCTGGGTGCCCTTGGGGTAATAGGGCAGCACCAGTCCGGTGCCCACGCCCACTTCCAGGATGCTGGGGCCGCAGGCGGCGGCGGCAGTGGCGGCTTTGCGCTGGGCGTCCGCCAGCAGCTTCACATAGACCTTGTCATAGATGGGCGCCCACTTGGCGTAGGCGCGCTTCTGTCCCTCAAGATCGTACTGAACCGCCATTCTCAGTCTCTCCCGGCCGGTCGGATCCCGCCTTTCGGACGGTTGCCCCAGGCCACTTCACTCCGGCCACTTCACTCAGGCTACTTCGGCGACGCTCTTCGCCACCCGTTCCGCCCGCATGATGGTGCCGCCGCCCAGAAGCCGCGCGGCGGCGCCGGCGTCATCGTAGAGCACGCAGGCCTGTCCCGGCGCAACGCCTTCTTCGCCTACCGCCAGATGCACCGCCGGGGCGCCATCCGCCGCGCGTGCAAGATGCGCCGGCACCGGCGGGCGGGTGGACCGCACCTTCACATAGACGTCCGCCTGCCGCGCCAGCGCGTCGGTGAAGGGGATGTCGCCAAGCCAGTTCACGTCATCGATGGCGATGGCGCTCACCGTGAGCGCGGCGCGCGGACCGACCCGCACCTCCCGCCGCACGGCGTCGATGGCGATGACATAAAGCGGCTCCGGCGTGGCGATGCCGAGGCCCTTCCGCTGGCCGATGGTGTAGTGCATGACGCCGCGATGGCGGCCGAGCACGCGGCCATCCAGATGCACGATGTCGCCCGGCTCGGCGGCTTCCGGCCGCAGCCGCTGCACCACCTGGGCGTAGTCGCCGCCGGGCACGAAGCAGATGTCCTGGCTGTCGGGCTTGTCCGCCACCGGCAGGCCGAATTCGGCCGCCAGCGCGCGCACGTCCGCCTTCTGCATCCCGCCCAGGGGGAAGCGCAGGCGCTCCAGCTGGGCGGCGGTGGTGGCATAGAGGAAATAGGACTGGTCGCGCGCCTCTTCCGCCGCCCGGTAGAGGCCGCGCCGTCCGTCCGGCAGCGCGCGGCTGGCCACATAATGGCCGGTGGCAAGATAGCGGGCACCCAGCTCCTCGGCGGTGGCGAGCAGGTCGCGGAACTTCACCGTACGGTTGCAGTCCACGCAGGGAATGGGGGTGACGCCCGACGCATAGCTGGCGGCGAAGCGGTCGATCACCTCTTCCTTGAAGCGGCTTTCATAGTCGAGCACGTAATGGGGAATGCCCAGCGTGCGCGCCACTTCACTGGCGTCGTAGATGTCCTGCCCCGCGCAGCAGGCGCCGCGACGGTGGGCCGCCTCGCCATGGTCGTAGAGCTGGAGGGTGACCCCCACCACGTCATAGCCGGCGCGGGCATAGAGCCCGGCCACCACCGACGAATCCACACCGCCCGACATGGCCACCACCACGCGGGTGGAGGCGGGGTCGCCGTCGGTATCGAGATGGGGAAGGTCGGTCATGATCGTATGATGCTTGCCCGGCTGCGGGTGCCGCAGGTTAGGCCGCGCAGGATGAAGGTGCAAATGGCTCGCATCCTTCAGCCACGCCAGCAAGGCGAAATCGGGGCCGAGGGCGGTTCGAACGCGCCCGGCTCCGTCATGTGTGCTTCAGCGTCACCTTCGACCTGGTCTCACCTTCGACCCGGCGTCATTTGCACTCCTGCGCCGCCCGGTCGAGGGCCTGACCGAGGCCGGTCAGGGAGTATTTGTCGGTGGTGGGGTTGCCGCGCAAGGAGGTGGAGACGACCTGCAGATCCTTGCCGCGGCGCATGGCGTCCACCAGCTTGGCCTCGTCGGCCACGTTGCGCACCCAGGCGCCTTCGTTCTTCGTGTAGAGCTGCAGCGTCATGCTGCCGACGGTGAGCGTGGCGTCGGAGCCGTCCTTCAGCGGGAAGCCCATGGTGACGGTCACCTCGTTCTTCACGTTCTCGCTCGGACGGGTGGAGACGAAGAAAAACGCCGGGTCGCGCTTCAGGCCTTCCGGCGCGCGGCTCTTCGGCTGGGAGATGGCGTAGCACACCTTGGGGCTGACGGTGGAGACGTAGACGCTCCAATCCCCGAACTGCGCCACGGACTTGGACTGGGGCTGTCCCTGCGCGCCGGCGGGAGCGACGAGCGCGCAGGCGAGAAACACGCCCAGGAGCGTCGGATGGACACGAGGAAGCGTCATGGCTTCTCCTATTTCACCAGGGCCCTGCAGGCGAGCCGGACGAGAACGCGGTCGATCTAGAGCGTGATCGGAGCAAATGGAATCCATCCGCTCGGTGAATCGCCCTCTCAATCAGAAACAGAGAACGCGTTATCCGAGCAGCTTGCGATGCGATCTGCTCGGATAACGCGTGCTCTAGAGCATTTTCAAGCGAAGTGGATACCGGTTCGCATGAAGAAAATGCGTAAACTCAATGATCTAGAGCGGTTTTCGTGAGCCGAAGCGAACGGAAAACGCTCTAGACGGAAACAGTTCGGATTTCCTCCAGACGCATCCGGCCCACAAGCGTGGCCGCCATCGGGTAGCGGTGCAGGGGGTCAAAAAAGTGGCGGGCGAAATATGGCAGGTACGTCTTGCGTTTTCATAAACCAGAGGCTCCGCTTCGCCTGAGGCGACCGTTCCGCCGCCGAATGATTCGAAGTGGCATGCGGCTTCGCGCGGGAGGGTGGATTGGCGATCCCGAAGGTGGATTGGCGATCCCGAAGTTGACTTGACGATCCCTCGGCGCCGGTCATGCGGCAAGGCGCCCTGATGCCGTTGGGGAAGAATGTGTATCCGGAGCTTTTGCGCCACGGGGTTAAATTTTGGTAACCCGTGCCGCGATCCGCCGTGACAGAAGGTGAGCCCATGAAAGCGGTCATCTGCGTGCGCCATGGTCCCCCGGAGGCCCTCGAAATCCAGGATCTGCCAGATCCTGTGCCGGGGCCGGGCGAGGTGGTGGTCGAGGTCTCGGCCATCGGGCTCAATTTCTTCGACACGTTGATCATCCGCGATCTCTACCAGGTCAAGCCCGGCCTGCCGTTCTCGCCCGGCGCCGAGTTTGCCGGCCACGTGGCGGCGCTGGGCGAGGGGGTCGCCGGCTTCGCCGTGGGCGAACGGGTGTGCGGCTATGTCACCCACGGCGCCGCGCGGGAGAAGGTGGTGGTGCCGGCCCAGTTCCTGACGCGGGTGCCGGACGACCTCGACCTCGTGAAGGCCGCCGGCCTCATCGTCACCTACGGCACTGCGCTCTACGCCCTGCGCGAACGCGGTGAACTGAAGGGTGGCGAGAGCCTCGCCGTGCTTGGGGCCTCGGGCGGGGTCGGGCTCGCGGCAGTGGAGATCGGGCGCATCATGGGCGCGCGCATCCTCGCCTGCGCCTCGTCCGCCGAAAAGGTGGCCTTCGCCAAGGCCCATGGGGCCGACGAGGGCTTCGACTATGCCCAAGGGGACATTAAGCTCGCGCTCAAGGCCTTCGGCGGCTCGAGCGGCCTCGACATGGTCTATGACCCGGTGGGCGGCGACATGGCCGAGCAGGCGCTGCGGGCGCTGGGCTCTCTCGGCCGCTTCCTGGTGGTGGGGTTCGCGGCCGGCGAGATTCCGAAGATCCCGCTCAACCTGCTGCTGCTGAAGAATTGCGACGCGCGCGGCGTGGCTTTCGGCGCCGTGGCGCGCAGCGATCCGGCCTGGCTCGCCGGCGTGGTGGCCGAGCTGTTGGAGCATGCGCGCACAGGTCGCATCTCCGCCCATGTGGACAAGACCTTCCCGCTGGAGCGCTGCGTCGATGCGCTGGGCGAGATCGCCGGGCGCCGCGTCAAGGGCAAGGTCGTGCTGACCACCGGCCGCTAGAGCGTTTTCCGTTCGCACTGGCTCACGGCAATCGCTCTAGATTCATGTATTGACGCGTTTTCTTCACGCGAACCGGTATCCACTTCGCTCGAAAACGCTCTAAGGAAGTGGTGACGCGCGCGGGCGGCGGCGTCGCCGGCGGGACTCAGGCCTTTTCGTCCTTGAGGCGGGTCAGGGCGTCGCGGGCGGCGGTGTAGTGGTCGGGCGTCACATGGCTCGACAGCAGCTTCAGCGCGCCCATCAGCACCGCCGCATCGTCGGTGAAGCCGAGAATGGGGAAAATATCCGGCATCACGTCGATCGGAAGGATGAAATAGGCGAGCGCGGCCATCAGCGTCGCGCGCACCCTGAGCGGCGTCTGGCGGTCGAAGGCGGCATAATAGCTCGCGATGGCATCGTCCGCGAAGGGGATGCCGGCGGCAGTGGCCTTGATCTTGGTCCAGAAGCCGCGGCGCACGTCCGCTTCGTCGCGCGCCGCCTTGTCCCGCTCGTCGGGGGACAGGCCGTCAGGCCCCGGGACCTCGTTCCGCAATGTGGTGCTGGTCATGCGAATTATTTGGGAAGGTTTCGCACGCCCGCAAGGCCTGCGCGCATCGCGCGCTCACAGCAGCGGATAGGCCGCTTCCACCAGATAGGGGCCGCCGCCCACCGAATCGCGCGAGGAGAACAGGACGAATCGCGGCACATGGAAGCCGGGGCTGCGATAATGCCCCCGGGTGGCGAGATAGTCGGCCACCTGTCGCGAGGAGGCATCCCGCAGCCGGGCCAGGGTGACGTGGGGCTTGAAATTGCGCCCCTCCGCCCCGAGGCCGAGGCGCTGCATGATGCGCTCCTGCTCGGCCTGCAGCTCCATGAGGGCGGCACTGGCCTTCACCGCCGCGAACACCGCCCGCGGCTTGTGGCCGCCGAACTGGTCGATGCCGTCCAGAGTGAGGTCGAAGGCAGGCCGGCGCACCTGGCCCAGCATCAGCATGATGTCGCGGCCGGTGGCGTCATCCACGTCGCCCACGAAGCGCAGGGTCACATGGTAATTCTCGGGATCGACCCAGCGGGCGCCGGAAAGCCCGCCGCGCAGCAGGGACAGGCCGAGCCCGACCTCGCGGGGGATCTCGATGGCGGTGAACAGTCGCGGCATGAAACCCTCCGCGATCGGTCGACCCGCTGCGGCGGATCGGCTCTGGCAGCGCCGGCGCCGGGGCGGGATCGCCCGGTGGAGCGACGATGGCCCAAGTGAAGAAGATTCGCGCCGGGAAGAAAAGAGAGGCGGCCCCAAGAGGCCGCCTCTCGCTGTGCATGGGGGGCTTTTCGCACCCTTTTTAAGCGCCGCAGGGGCCGCTGCCCGTCAGCGCCGCCGCTCCCCGCCACCCTGCGGGCGCGCCCGCTGCTGCTGCGGCCGAGCGTTCTGCTGGGGCCGTGCGCGTTGCTGGGGCCGCGCGTTCTGCTGCGGCCGGGCCCGCTGCTGAGGCCGGGCATTCTGCTGCGGCCGGCTCTGCTGCGGCCGGGGCCGGGCATTTTGCTGCGGCCGGCTCTGCTGCGGCCGGCTGCGGTTCTGCCCGGCGTTGGGCCGCTGGCTGGGCCGTTGGGCGTTGGGCCGCTGGTTCGGGCGGTTCTGCCCTGCCGACGGAGGCTCGGGGCGGTTGGTTCCAGCGCCGGGCCGGTTCGGACGATCGGCGCCCGCACCGGGTCGGTTCGGGCGATCGGTGCCTGCTCCGGGACGATCGGGACGGCCGGGACCTGCGCCGGGACGATCCGGGACACCGGGACGGCCGGGACCCGCGCCGGGACGATCCGGGACACCGGGGCGGTTGGGGCCTGCGCCGGGCCGATCCGGGACGCCGGGGCGGTTGGGACCTGCACCGGGACGATCGGGGAAGCCGGGCCGGTTGGGGCCTGCGCCGGGCCGATCGGGGAAACCGGGGCGGTTCGGGCCTGCACCGGGCCGATCCGGACGGTTCGGACGGTCGGGCTGGCCGGGCTGCCAGCCGGGCGGACGGCCGGGACGCCACGGCCCGGGACCCCAGGCCGGCGGACGTCCGCCGCCACCCCATCCCGGCCCCCAGTGCGGCGGCTGGCGCCAGCCGGGCGGGTTCACCCACACGGTGTTCCAGCCGCGGTTGTTCCAGCCCCAGCGATTGTTCCACGCCGAGCCCACCAGCACGCCGCCGCCGAACAGCAGGGCGCCGGTGGCGAAGGTGGTGAAGACCTCGGAGCTGTCATAGACCGGCACATAGACCCGCTCGGGGTTGGCCGGCTGGATATAGATGGTGCGCTGGCCGCCGTCCTCGCGGGTGGTGACCACCTGCTGGCGCGTGGTCTTCAGGTTGCCGACGCTCTGTGCCTTGGCCCGCAGCATCTGGATGGTGTTGGACACGTCCTGCGGCTGGGTGGAGAAGGCAAGGCCGAGGGATTCGGTCCATTCCATATGGTCATGGAGCTGGCGGATCACGTCCGGGAAGCGGATCAGGGCCTTGACCGAGCTGTCCCAGTCCTTGGCATCGACCTGCGCGAAGTTGCGGGCCTGCACCAGGCGCGGATTGGCCTCGACCCAGTTATAGGCCTCCACGATCTGCTCGGGGAACAAGGTGGCCGGGAACAGGATCGCCAGCAGCGGGTCGGGATAGAGCGCCAGCGGGCCGAGGAGATATTCGAGGTCCGAGAGCGAGTAGATCGGTGCGGTGGTCGCCGGCTGGGTGGGCGCGACCGGAAGCGGCGCCTGGGCGGCTGCGGGCGGGGGTGCGACGGGCGCGGCCGCCGGGGCGGCCTGCACCTCGGGCATCGGCTGCACCGGCGGCATAGGCTGGGCCTGGGGAGGGACTTGGGGAGGAATCTGGGGCGGGATCTGGGGAGTAGCTTGGGGCGCGGGCTGCGCCTGCGGCTCCGCCGCGGGCATCTGCGCGAGGGCCGGATAGACCGCCGTGGACCACCCGAACACCGCCGCCACGGCGACACGGGACCAGTTGCCGGCGCGGCCTTTCACGCACGTTCTGACGGATATTCCTGGCATTCATTGCTCCTGGCGCGGGGGTTCTGGCCCCCGCCGTTCTTGCCGTTGATGCGTTCCGATCGTCTTGCAACGGTTGCCGCCGCGCGCTCACTGACCGTTGGGTCGTAACCGACTTCAAGCGCGAAACTGTGGTGGCTGGATCAAAGAAACGTTATGGAACCGGCACGAGGATATCGATGACCAGCGCTTCGGGAGAGCCCGTGACGATGTCGGTCCGGTATTGCTCGATATACATGTCGTTCTGCTCGACGTTCTTCTCGTCGAGATAATTGGCGATCTGCTCATAGGTGTTGTCCATGTCGGCGAACGAGCCGGCATGGGTGAATTTCAGCACCCGGCCCGCGTGGGAGCCGCCGAGCTTCATGCCCTCGCCGGGCTTCCGGGTGGTGGTGCCGGAGAACGGAACCTGGATCTCGTATTCGAAGCTCAGGTCGTCGCTCGCCGTGTAGACGATGAAGGTGTCGCCTGCGCGCGCGAGCCCGAGGCGCTGCAGCTCGGTGTCCGCCTGCTTCACGCTTCCCACCAGCTTCTCGAACGCCTCTTCCCAGGTGGCCGAGCCCGCAAGCGTCAGCACGGGCACCGGGGAGAGCGTGATCTCCTGCGGCGCGAAGGTGCGCCCGGCGGGGGCGACGGGGGTAGTCTCCACCTTCTTCGGGTCCACCACGGGCGGCGGCGTCAGCGCACCGTCGGTGCCGGGCTGGGCGGCCTGGCCCTGCGCCGAGGCGGGGAACGGCGCCAGCGCCGCGCCGAGGCTGGCGCCCAGCAGTGCGCATGCCCCGGCCATCCTCACCCTGTCGAGGCTGACCCAACGCGATCCCGCCATTGCTCTTTCTCCCGCCCGCCGAAGCAGTTGAGCAGCGTTTCTAGCATGTTCTCGGGCGGCGGTGAGGCCGCACTTCGGCGGCTTTGAGGCGAGGCCCGGCGGCTGGTTGCGGCGGGGGTGGTGTCACCGGCGGATCGGGGCCATATAGACGGCAGTTTCAACCTGAGTGGGTCACGCGATACACTTGGCTACCCGTATGGGGTGGCCCGCTCGATCAATGCTTTATGGCTCGACCGCGACCGGTGGGTTCCTGCCGCGGTCGAGCCATCAGGAAGACCCGGCCCACCGTGAATCCGCTTTCAAACCGCCCCTTCGTCAAGATGAACGGCCTCGGCAACGCGATCCTCGTGCTCGATCTGCGCGCCGATCCCGTGGAGGTGCCCGCCGCCGCGGCGCGCGCGCTGGCGCGTCCTTCCGTGCTGCCGTTCGACCAGGCGATGGTGCTTTATCCGCCCCGGCGGGCGGGCACGGCCGCCTTCGTGCGCATCCTGAATTCCGACGGTTCCATCTCCGCCGCCTGCGGCAACGGCACCCGCTGCATCGCCGCGCTGGAGGCCGAGCGCACCGGTACCCCCCACGCCGTGTTCGAGAGCGAGGCGGGCCTCCTCGACTGCCACGTGCGCGCGGATGGGCAGGTGGAGGTGGACATGGGCGCGCCGCGCTTCGACTGGCGCGACATTCCCCTGTCCCGTGACGTGGGCGACACGGCCCAGGTGATCGTCCCCGGCTTCGAGGCGCTGGGGCCGGCAAGCCTCGTCAGCATGGGCAATCCCCATGCCGTCTTCTTCGTTCCCGACGCCGATGCGGTGGATGTGGAGAAGCTCGGCGCCGCGCTGGAGCATCACCCGCTGTTTCCCGAGCGCGCCAACATCTCCTTTGCCAGCCTCACCGCGCCGGATCGCATCGGGCTCCATGTGTGGGAGCGCGGCGCCGGGCGCACCCGCGCCTGCGGCACCGCCGCCTGCGCCACCGGCGTTGCCGCCGCCCGCACCCATCGCACCGGCCGCGCCGTGACCGTGACGCTGCCCGGTGGCGACCTGGAGATTTTCTGGCGCGAGGCCGATGGCCACGTGCTGATGACCGGTCCGGTGGAGCACGAGTTTTCCGGCACGCTCTCCCCCGCCATGCTGGAGGAGGCCGCCTGATGGCGGTTTCATCCGGGGCTCCGGGGACGGCCGTGCACGTCCTGTCCTTTGGCTGCCGGCTCAATGCGCTGGAAGGCGATGGCATCGCCCGCGCCGCCACCGCCGAGGGGCTGGAGCGCACCCTCGTGGTCAACACCTGTGCGGTGACGGGAGAGGCGGTGCGGCAGGCGCGACAGGCCATTCGCCGGGCGCGGCGGGAGAACCCGGACCTGCGCGTGGTCGTCACCGGCTGTGCCGCCCAGACCGACCCGCAGGCTTTCGCCCGCATGGACGAGGTGGACCTCGTGCTGGGCAATGCCGACAAGACCGGCGCCGCCACCTGGGCCGCGACCCGCGCCGCCCTCGACTTCGGTGTCGCGGCCGAACAGAAGGTGCGGGTGCAGGACATTTCGGTGGTGCGCACGGCCACCCCCCATCTCGCCGATCGGTTCGAGGGGCACACCCGCGCCTTCGTGGAAGTGCAGAACGGCTGCGACCACCGCTGCACCTTCTGCATCATCCCCTTCGGCCGCGGCCCCTCGCGCTCCGTGCCCATGGGCGCGGTGGTGGATCAGGTGCGGCGGCTGGTGGACAGCGGCCACCGCGAGGTGGTGCTCACCGGCGTCGACCTCACCGCCTATGGTGCGGACCTGCCGGGCGCGCCCACCCTCGGCCGGCTGGTGCGCGCGGTGCTGGGCGGCGTGCCGGAATTGGCCCGCCTGCGCCTGTCCTCCATCGACGCGGTGGAGGCCGACGACGAACTCATGCGGGCGCTCGCTGAGGAAGCGCGGCTGATGCCCCATCTCCACCTCTCCCTGCAGGCCGGCGACGATCTGATTCTCAAGCGGATGAAGCGCCGGCATTCCCGCGTCGAGGCGCTGGATTTCATCGCCGCTTTGCGCCGGGCGCGGCCGGAGGTGGTGCTGGGCGCCGACATCATCGCCGGCTTTCCCACCGAGACCGAGGAACAGGCCCGCGCCACCCGCGCTTTCCTCGACGAGGCGGGCCTCGCCTTCGTCCACGTCTTCCCGTTCTCGGCACGTCCCGGCACGGCCGCAGCCCGCATGCCGCAGCTTCCCGCCCCCGTGGTGGCGGAGCGCGCGCGCCGGCTGCGCGAGACCGCCGCCGACCTGCTGCGCCGCCATCTCGCGGGCGAGGTCGGGCTCAGGCGGCAGGTACTGGTGGAGGCCGGCGGACGCGGCCATACGGAACATTTCACCCCGGTGCGCCTTGCCTGGCCGGCCGAGCGCGGCAGTCTCCGGGACCTGCGCATCGCCGGACATGACGGCGCGCGCCTGATCGCGGCGTGATCTCTTTTTCAAGGAACGGCCTGAGCCATGAGCGACAACGACCAGGACGCCCCCGCCGACGCGCAGAAGAAGAAGCGCGGCTTGTGGGGCTGGCTGAAGTCCGGCTTCGAGGACCCGGTCCCGCGCTTTACCCACGACACCCCGCAGGAAGCTGGTGCGGCGGCAGAAGAGGGGCGCGAGGCCGGGTCTGCGCCGTTGGGCGACGCCCCGGCTGCGGGCGGCGCGTCCACCACGCCATCCGCCGCTGAAGCCGAAGTCGGCCTCGGAGGCCTGCCTACGCCGGTGGGCGAGTTGGTGCTACCGGTCCCGGTGGAGGCTACGGAGTCCGCAGGCGTCCCCGCCTTCGGCGCGCCGCTCGAACAGCCGCCGGCCCCCGTGGCGGAACACTTGCCGGTGGCGCAGCTTGCCGTCGAAACCGCCTCGCCGGTTCCTGCGGTCGCGCCGGAGCCCGAGGCGCCATTCGCCGAAGGGCCGCACGCTGTCGCATCCGAGGGCGCGCAGGCCGGAAGCGCGTCTGCCTTTGGCGTGGCGCCCGAGGACCCCCATAGTCCTGAAGCCCGCATGTCTTCGGCCGAGCCCGAGCCTGAGGTCCTATCGCCCGAGGTCCCGCCTCCCGAGGTCCTATCGCCCGCCGTCGCGGCGCCCGCGCTGCCGGAGACTTCTGCCGGACCCGAGCCAATCGAGTTGCCCCCCGTGGAGGAGGCTGCCCCGGAGGCCCTCCCTGCCGCGCCTGCCGCCGCCGGGCCGGCTGAGGTCGACAGCGAGCCGCAGCCGGTGAAGAAGGGCTTCTGGAGCCGGCTCGCCGCGGGGCTGGCGCGCACGGCGTCGAGCCTTGGCCAGGGCATCACCGACCTCGTCTCCAAGCGCAAGCTCGATGCCGATACGCTGGAGGAACTGGAGGACGTGCTCATCCGCGCCGACCTGGGCGTGGAGACCGCCATGCGCATCGTGGAATCCGTGGGCAAGGGCCGGCACGACAAGATGATCTCCCCCGAGGAGGTGAAGACCCTCATCGCGGAGGAGGTGGAGCGCATCCTCGCCCCCGTGGCCAAGCCCCTGGTGGTGGATACGGCGCACAAGCCCTTCGTGGTGCTGATGGTGGGGGTGAACGGCTCCGGCAAGACCACCACCATCGGCAAGCTTGCCGCCCAGTGGCGCACCGAGGGCAAGAAGGTGGTGCTCGCCGCCGGCGATACTTTCCGCGCCGCCGCCATCGAGCAGTTGAAGGTGTGGGGCGTCCGCGCCGGGGCCACCGTCATCGCCCGTGAGCAGGGTTCGGACGCCGCCGGCGTCGCCCATGAGGCCATCGTGGAGGCGCGGGAGGCCGGGGCCGACATCCTCATGGTGGACACCGCCGGCCGGCTCCAGAACCGCACCGAGCTGATGGCGGAGCTGGAGAAGGTGGTGCGCGTCATCAAGAAGCTGGAGCCCTCGGCGCCCCATGCGGTGCTGCTGGTGCTCGATGCCACGGTGGGCCAGAACGCGCTGTCGCAGGTGGAGGCCTTCACCCGCATCGCCGGGGTGACCGGGCTGGTCATGACCAAGCTCGACGGCACGGCGCGGGGCGGCATCCTGGTGGCCATTGCCGCCAAGCACAAGCTGCCGGTGCATCTGATCGGCGTGGGCGAGGCGGCCGAGGACCTGCAACCCTTCACCGCCCGCGACTTCGCCCGGGCCATCGCCGGGTTGAACTGAGAGCGATGGGCGATGAGCATGACTCATCGCCCATCGGTACAAGCCCGCGCGGCACCTGAGCGCAACCCTCTCGGCATCGACCTGGGCCGTTGGTATAGGGCCGGCGGGCGGGGTCCCGCTGGCCGCTCAGCCGCGCGGCAGGGCCAGAAGGTCCAGGTGGCCGATGGCGCAGGCGTCGGCATCGGCCCGGTGGCGGGCCCAGTCCTGCGCGCTCGCCGCATCGACGCGGCCGCTCTCCACAGCGGCTGCTGCCGTACCCGCCGCGAGCTTTTTGATCAGCGCCCGGTCGCCGGGGACGAGGCGCCACGGGCTCTGCGCCTGCCCCACATCATAGCCCGCCCGCGCCAGCGCCGCGCCGAGCACCTGCGCGGCGTCCGGACCCAGGGCCGGGCCGAAACCCTTGTCGATGCCCTGATGGGCGCGAAAGCCCTCCGCGATGGCTGCGTCCGCCGGATGGGGCGGCGCCCAGGCATCCTGCCCGTCGCAGATGAGGGCGGCGTGGATGAGGATGCCCGAGCCCGCCATCCCTTCGGCGAAGCTCGCGCACCAGTCCGCGGAGACCAGGTCATGGAACGCCGAAGCCGTCACCAGATGCGGCGCGAAGGCTCGCGGGGCGGCGGGATCGCGGGCAAGGTCCGCGATGGCGAATTCCACCCGGATCTCCCGCGCGCCGAGGCTGAGGACCAGCGTGTCGCCCGCTTCCCGCCAGCTGTCCGCGAAGGCCTTCAGCCGGGCACGGGCGGCCTGCGCAAGGGCGCCGTCGTGATCCATCAGCACCCAATGCTGGCGCAGCCCGAGGCGCGGCGCCAGCGCCCGCAGGTTCGATCCGGAGCCGGCGCCCAGATCCACGATGCGCTGCTCCTCCACGTCTTCCAGATGGCGCACCAGCTCGGCTTCCAGGGCCATGTTGCGGGAGCGATGGTCGGCCGGCTCGCGGAGCGAAAGCCAGTCGTCGGAGAAGGTGGCGGGGGCGAGGGTCACGGCTGGCTCGCTTTCGCCAGCACCCGGCCGATGATGGCGGCGGTGTCGGCCCAGGAGGGCAGCTTCTGCCCGGCGGCGAAGGCGGCATCGGCATAGGCGCGGCGCCGGGCGGGATCGGCGATGAGGCTGCGCAGGGCGTCCGCGAACGCCAACGCATCGCCTGGCGGCACCTTGAGGCCGGCGCCGTCCGGCACCGTCTCTCCCGCCGCGCCGCCGGTGGTGCACACCACGGGCAGGCCGCGCCGCATGGCTTCCGCCAGCACCATGCCATAGCCCTCATAGAGCGAGGGATGCACGAAGATGTCGGCCTGCGCGTAAGCCGCGTCGAGGGCGGCGCGATCGAGCTGGCCGAGCAGGCGCACATTGCCGCGCGGGGCCGCCGCCGCCCGCGCCGCGACCATGTCCGCCGTGGCCGGATCGAGATGGGTTGCTCCAGCGATGGCGAGGGAAAAATCGAGGTCGGCGATGCGGTCGAGGGCGTCGAACAGGATGTCGTAGCCCTTGCGCGGGGTCAGCGAGCCCACGGCGATGAGGCGCGGCGGCGCGCCATCGGCGGGCACGCGGGCCATGGGCTCGGTGCCGGGCACGGCCAATGTCAGGCGTTCGGGGGCAACGCCATAGCGCGCCACCAGGGTGCGGCCGGTCTCCGGGCTCACCGTGATCACCGCGTCGGTGGCATTCAGCACCGCCTTCTCGCTTGCGAAGAGCTGTTCGGCGAGGTCCGCCGACAGCCCTGTCTCCAGCGCGAGAGGATGATGCACCAGGGCGACGAGGCGCCGGTCCAGCCCCTTCAGCCGGTCCGCCGGCAGGGCGCCGAAGGCGAGGCCGTCACCCAGCAGGATGGTGTCCGGCGGCGTCGCCGCGAGCCGGGCGAGGGCGGCCTCCACCTCGGCACCGGAGGGGGTGGGGAAAGCCCCGTCGAGGCTCAGGGGGGCAATGTCCATGCCGGCCGCCTGCAACTCGGCGATGACGCGGCGGTCGTAGGCATAGCCCCCGGTGGGCGTGTCCAGCGGGCCGGGGTGGACGAAGGCGACGGGCATTCCGGTCTCAAGCCCAGAGCTGGGGCGTGGCGTCGTCGTCGGCGAGGTCCGCCTCGTACCAGGCGCGGGCCACGTGGGATTCGTGCAGCGTCACGCGGATGCGGGCCAGCGCCTCGCTGCCCGCGCCCAATTCGCCGGCGCGCGCGGCCTGCGCCATCCTGTCGAAGACGTGCCGGCACAGCACTTCCGTGGTGGTGTTACGGCCGGCGAAGTCGGGCACCTCGTCGAGGTTCTTGTAGTTGAGCGGGCCGAGCACGGCCTTGAGCGCATCGTGGGCGCGGGCGATGTCCACCACCACGCCCTCCACCGTCAGCTCGCGGCGGTAGAAGGCCACGTCCACCACGAAGGTGGCCCCGTGCAGCGCCTGGGCGGGGCCGAACAGGGCACCCGTGAAGCTGTGGGCGATCATGATGTGGTCCCGCACCTCTACCGCATACATGCGTAACTCCCTTGTGTGGATTTCGGGGTGGGCCCGCGCGGCGCGTGCCCGAACCCCGTGCCGTCGGCATCACGTGTAGCGCACCACCGTGGCGATGCCTGCTGCGCCGTCAGCAAGGATACGCGGCAGAGCCTGCGGCAGATCGTCGAAGGCCACCTCTTCGGTGATGAGCGCGTCGAGGGCGGGGTCGGCCAGAAGCGAAAGCGCCTTTTCCAGCCGCCGCCGGTGGCTCCAGCGCGGGCGGCGGGCGGGGCTCACCTGCCCCACCTGCGACGAGACGATCTGCAGGCGCCGGTGGTGGAAGGCGCCGCCGAGCTGCGCATTCACCCCCTTGTCGCCGTACCAGCTCATCTCCACCAGGCGGGCCTCCTCGCCGCAGCAGGCCAGCGCGGTGGCAAGCCCGGCGCCGCTGCCGCTGGTGTGGAAGACGAGGTCGGCGTCGGCGATCCCTTCGCCCGTGGTCGTGAAGGCAGCGCCGAAGGCGTGCACCAGTCCCGCGCGGCTCTGGTCCGGATCGATGGCCGTCACCTCCGCCCCCGGCAGGCGGGCGGCGAGCCAGGCGATCAGCAGCCCCACGAGGCCTGCCCCGACCACGACGATGCGATCACCGGGGCCGGCGCCGCCATCCCACAGGGCGTTGAGGGCGGTTTCCATGTTGGCGGCCAAGGTGGCGCGGCGGGGCGGCAGGCCCTCGGGCAGCGGCGTCAGCATGGCGGCGGGGGCATTGAAGCGGGTCTGGTGCGGGGCGAGGGCGAAGACCATGCGGCCGTCCAGCGCGGCGGGGCCCGCCTCCACCCGGCCGACCGCGCAATAGCCGTATTTCACCGGGAAGGGGAAGTCGCCCTGCTGCAGCGGCGCGCGCATGCGGTCGCGGTGGACGGGATCAGTGAGGCCCTGAAACACGAGGCGTTCCGTGCCGCGGCTGATGGCGCTCCACAAGGTCGTGACCCGCGCGCCATCGGGTGCGGGCGGTGCAAGCTCTTCGTCGCGCAGGGCCGCGGTGCCGGGGCCGATGGTCCAGAGTCCCCGGCTCGCGATGGGTTTGAGACATTTTGACGCATCAAGGGCGGTCATGCCGTCGCTTTCGTATAGCGCTTCAGGGGTCTGCCGCGGCCGTGTCGTGAGTGTTCACTTGCCGGCGGCGGGTGCGGGATGCGTTTTCAGCCTTGAGCCGGGTCCGGCAGTTGGAGCTATGCATGTCTTCGAGGTCCGGTCCACCGCCTGAAGTGAGCCCCGCTGCCGATTTCACACCGGCCTTGCTCCAGCCGGTGGCAACGCTCGCCCGCCGCCGCCTGTTCATGCTGGTGGCGAACGTTCTGACGCTGCTTGCGGTCCTGGCGGCCGTCGCCGTGCTCGGGGCCCATGGCGGCTTTACCGTGGTGGATGGCCTCATCCTCCTGTGCGCCCTCGCCATCACGCCGTGGAACGCCATCGGGTTCTGGAACGCGCTCACCGGTCTCGCGTTGCTGCACGCCCGCCGGCGTGGCGTGGAGGCGGCGGCGCCCTTCCTTGCCCCGGAACCGCAAGGTCCGCTCACCGGGCGCACCGCCATCCTGCTCACCGTGCGCAATGAGGATCCGGCGCGGGCGCTGGCCCGCCTCAGGGCGGTGAAGGCCGACCTTGATGCCAGCGGCCATGGCGCGCTGTTCGATTTCCATGTGCTGAGCGACACCTCGCGCCCCGAGATCGCGGCGGCGGAGGAGGCGGCGGTGGCCGCGTGGCGGAGCGAGGAGGGCGCCGCGCGCATCTTTTATCGCCGCCGGCCCGAGAACACCGACTTCAAGGCCGGCAACATCCGCGATTTCTGCCTCGCCGCCGGCACGCGCTACGACTTCATGCTGCCGCTGGATGCCGACAGCCTCATGGGCGCCGCCACCATCCTGCGCATGGCGCGCCTGATGGCGGCCCATCCGCGCCTCGGTATCCTGCAGAGCCTGGTGGTGGGGCTGCCGGCGCAGAGCGCGTTCGCCCGCATGTTCCAGTTCGGCATGCGCCACGGCATGCGCTGCTACACCCTGGGCGCCTCCTGGTGGGCGGGGGAGTGCGGGCCGTTCTGGGGCCATAACGCGCTGATCCGCATCGCCCCGTTCCGCGCCGCCTGCCATCTGCCGCACCTGCCCGGTGCGCCGCCTTTGGGCGGGCCGATCCTGTCTCACGATCAGGTGGAAGCCGCGCTGATGCGCCGTGCCGGCTACGAGGTGCGCGTGCTGCCGGTGGAAAGCGAAAGCTATGAGGAGAACCCGCCAACCGTCACCGACTTCGTGTCGCGCGACCTGCGCTGGTGCCTGGGCAACCTGCAATATCTGCGGCTGCTCGCTCAGCCCGGCTTTGCCGCGAGCCTGAAGCCCATGAGCCGCTTCCAGCTGGTCTGGGCCATCCTCATGTTCGTGACCGTGCCGGCCCATCCCCTGCTCATCGCGCTCCTGCCGTTCGCGGCGGCGGAAGCGGCGGGGATGCCGGATTATCCGGTCGGCCTCGCCATGGGCCTCTATGGCGGCATGCTGCTGCTGGCGCTGGCGCCGAAGCTGGCAGGGATCGCCGATGCGGCGCTGACCCGCGGCGGCGTCGCGCGCTACGGCGGGGCAGGGCGCTTTGCGGCGTCGGTGGCGGTGGAACTGGTGTTCTCGTTCCTGCTCTCCGCCATCACCGCGCTGGCGGTGACGCTGGAGATCGGCCGCCTGGTGCTGGGCCGCGCACGCTCCGGCTGGATGGCACAGGCCCGCGACGGGCATGGGGTGAGCTGGATGGCGGCCGCGCGCGCCTTCTGGCCCCAGACGGCGTTCGGGATCGCGGTTACGGCGGGGCTCGCTGTCGTCTCCCCGGGGCTCATCGCATGGGCGGCGCCGGTGCTGGCGGGCTATGTGCTCGCCATTCCCTTCACGGTGGCCACCGCCGATCCCCGTTTTGCCCGGTTTGCGGTCAGGACCCGCCTGTGCGCCGTGCCGGAGGAATTTGCGCCGAGTGAGGTGCAGCGTATCCTGTCGGGCGAAAGCCTGCGCGAGCGCGTCGCCGCCTGAAGCCGGGGCGGGCCTTGAGTCAGGTGCCCGCCTGTTCCCGCTGGAAGACGATGAGGTCGAGGGAGGGGGCCGCATCCCGGCCACCGAGGCCGGTGAGCAGGGCATGCACCTGCCCGCGATGGTGGGTCTGGTGGTTGAAGACATGGTCCAGCGCGCTCGCCAGGCTCTGGCGGAAGGTTTGCCCCGACATATTGGCGTAGCTGATCTCGGCTGACAGGCTCTGCGCGTCCTGCCCGGCGATGAAGCCGATGATGCGCGCATCCTCGGCCGAGCGCAGCGGCTCCAGGTCGGCGAGGCGGGGGGCGAGGATGGTGTCCAGCTTCAGGGCAGGCGGCGCCTTGCCCTCGAAGCGGGAGAGCCAGATGCGGTCGCCCACCACGAGATGGTTGAGGGTCGCCGTCACCGAGCCGAAGAAGGCCCCGGCTTGGCGCCCGCACGCGTCCTCTCCCTGCGCGCGGGCGGCGGCATAGAGCCGACGGTTGGCCCACGCGTTATAAGCCGCGAAGGTGGTGTAGCTGCGCAGCGGCATGGTGGCTCTCGGATCGGAATCCAGAAGATATCGGCGCCCCGCGCGAGAGACCGGGCGAGCGACCGGGCGCCCCATGGGGAGGGCGGGCTTCAGCCCGCCCGTCCGTTCCTGTCAGCGACGGAAGCCGCCGCCGAATCCACCGCCCCGGAAACCGCCGCCGCCGAAGCGGTCGCCGCCGCCATAGCCGCCGAAGCCCCGGTCGAAGCCACCCGAGCCGTAATGGTCGCCACCCTCGAAACCGCCACCGCCCATTCGATCGCCGCCGTAGCTCGACACCCGCTGCTGGCTCACCGAGCGGGCGTTCTCCTCGGCATCAAGGCGGCTGGTGTCCGCAGCACGGTCCACGTTCTGCCAGCCCGAGCCGGTGTTCTTGCTCCAGCCCGCATCGGTGTGCTGATAGACTTGGCCGTCGTGGTCCACGGCCACATGGCCGTTGTTCCAGGCCACCGCATTGCCGGTCTTGGCGTCGCCGGCGACGCCGCGGCTGTCCACGCTCACCTTGCCGTTCTGGTCGGTGACGGCGGTCTGCGAGGCATGGCCGGTGCCGGTGGTGGGGTTGTAGCCCGCCGATTCGCGGCCGGCGGCGGCATTGCCGGTGTTGACGTTGCCCGCGATACCGGCGGCCGATTCGCCCCGGGCCCCGGTGGTCGGATTGTAGCGGGCGTTCGCGGCGCCGGCGGCGTAATTGCCCGTATAGGGATTGAACGCGGCGCCCGAGCGGCCGGCGAAGCTGGTGCCGCCGCCGGTGGTGCCGTGCCAGTCGCGGCCCGACCATTCGGTGCCGTTCCAGGTGGTGCCCCAGGCGTGGTTCACCGTGGCGGCGCCGCCCCAGCGGCCGTAGATGTTGGCCTGGTTGATGTTGGTATAACCCCAGTGGCCGCCCCACGGCCCGTAGGGGCCATAGCCCGCGGACCAGTACGGCCCCCAATAGGGCGTCACCGCCGCGCCCCAGGGCCAGCCGGCGGCGAAGCCGAAGGCGAACCCGTCCGCCACGCCCAGGGCGAAGCCGGCGCCGACGCCGTAGGTGACCGGGCAGGAATACCACCAGGTGCCCACATAGCCCGGGCAAGTGTAGCCGGTGCCATAGACCACCGTGCCGCCGGGCGCCACCACCACGCCCATGTAGCCGGGCGTATAGCCCACCACCACCGCTTCAGGCGTGGTGGCATAGATCCGCACATAGGTGACGTAGTGGAGCGGCGAGGCGACCGGGATCGTATAGATCGCGTCCGGCACCACGTCGGCCACGCGCCAGGGGCCGGTGGCGGTCCCGGCCACGAACCAGATGCCGTTATTCACCGCATAATAGCGCTGGGCATCGAGCTGGATCACCGGGGTCGGGGTGTTGATGGCGTAGTGCAGCGGCGTGCCGGCGATGGGCTCGAAGCGCGGCGTGCCGTCGAAGGCCACCTTCAGGGGCACGTCCCGCTTCACCGTCGCGGTCTGCGGGATGGTGGCGGCGATCACCGCCTCCTTCGCCTGCGGCGTGCCGGCCACCGAGACCAGGACGTTGGCCTTGGCGTCGTTGGGCGAGATCTTCGCGAAATCCTTCGGCAGGGCATTGCTGGCCACGAACGCCCACGGCCCCTTGAGGTCGGGGGCGCGGAACCAGCGGCCGGAGAGCAGGATGTAATAGGTGTTGGAGGTGGTCTCCATGAACACCGCGTGGTCCGCATTGTTCATGGAGAGCAGGTTGGTGCCGGTCACCGGCAGCATCTGCGGCGGGCCGTTGGACTGGATCAACTCCGCCGGCTGGGTGGCGACGAGGACGGCGGGGGCCGGGTTGATGGGCTTGCCCTTGCCGTCGAGCAGGGGGTCGGCGGCCTGCTCCTGGAGCGCCGCCTTGGCGGCGGAGGAAAGCGCATCCGAGATCTGGGGCGTGAGGATCCATGTGCCGGTGAGGCTGGGGCTTTCATACCAGTGCCCGCCCGCCTCCAGATGGTAGGTGCCGGCCTCATCGAGCAGCAGCAGCGGGCGGGTGTTGACCACGCGCTGGAAGGTGCCGGCGCCGGCGATGGGCCGCAGCACCGGCGTGCCGGCCACGGGGACCAGCACAGTGGTGGAGGTGGCGAACAGGATCTGCGGCGGGGTGTTGTCCACCGGCTGGGACTTCAGCTTGGCCAGTTCCTGGTTCACCGCGTAGCTCGCCTGCAACTGGTCGAGGGGCACGGTCATGCCGTCCGCCGGCAGGCGCGACTGGAGGGTCGAGCGGATCAGGGACGCCTTGGCCGGATCGGTGGGCACCTCAACCCCGTCGATGGAGATCGTGGCGAGGTGCACGAGGCCGGCCGGCTTGTCCACGGCGACGCGGGCCGAGAATCGCGCCATGCCGTAGGTGGGGGTGCCGGACTTTGGCCCGATGGCCACCGCCGCGCGGCCGGACATCACGTCGCCGGTCCAGCTGTCCACCTGCGGCTGGTAGAGCTGGAGCAACTGGTCGCCGGCGAGGGCGAAATCCCGCGGCCACGGCAACGGGGCTTGTTGGCCCGTCGCATCCTGGCCCGTTGCATCCTGGCCCTGCGGGGCTGCTGAAGGCTGGGCCTGCTGGGCCTGACCGCTCGCGCTCCAGAGCAGAGCGGCAGAGAGGACGGCAGCCGAGACGCCGGTCCAAAGTCGCTTCATGACGTCACTTCCTTCCGATCCGTCGGGGCGGCGGGAGGATTAGCATGTTCGCAGGCAAGCGTCAGCGGTACCTTGCGGTGGCGTAGGCTCGTCCCCTTCAAATGTCGGTGGGCGCCGGCTCCAGGCTTTGCGACAGGGCAGGCGCCCATCGGATCGGCGAATCGGGCCGATGGGGCACGGCCCGTCGTTGGGCCTGTCAGGCCGGGGCCGGACAGGCGCGCTGCCACTTCAGCCGGGGGCCGTCCCACGAGACCGACAGGGTCTTGCGGAAGGGGCAGAAGCTGCCGGGGCCGGGCTCCGTTGCCGTGGTGCTCCAGTAACCCTGCCACCGGTAGGGCGCGCCGTCGCTGGCGACCGCGGCGTCCGGACCTGCGGTCGGGAACGCCCGCACGAGGTCGCCGCCAAACAGGCTCGCTCCGACGAGCGTGGCGCCGACCATGGTGATGAGGGAAGACCGTTTCATGGCTGTCTCTCGAACAAGTTCTCTTCCGAAGTCGGATTCACCGGCCAGGAAGACCTGAGCTGACCGGATCCGCCTTGCCTATTGCCGCGTCGTCTTCGCCCGAACTGCTATCCGTTTCGCACGGTCGCGCTTCGGGGATTGCCGTTTCACTGCGTATCGCTTCGCCGGGGATAGAACGGCCCATGCCGGTGGTCGTCCCCCCAACGGAGGATGCGTGTCTGTGTCTTACGCCCGCCGGGCTGAACCGGCAGCATCGTGCGTGTTTGGACTTTGTTCATCTTTCCGCGATCGCCCCACCTCCAATTACCGCCGTCCATCCCGGCGGCCGAAAGATGCAGTGAAGAGTGCTGCGGATTGGCCTGAACGGGCTTGATCTCGGCCGTGATGCGGCCTTCGCTGGGCGAGAGTGCGAGCCGTGAGGGCCTCGTGCGCCAAGGACGGACCGCGTGGCGCCGTCCTTGAACCTGGGAGCGCGTGCGCGTCCTGCCGTCGGGGGCCGGGCCGCCGCTTGGGGAGGGGTTGGCATGAACAAATATGTGGCCGAGTTCATCGGCACCGCCGTGCTGGTGCTGTTCGGATGTGGGTCTGCGGTGCTGACGGGCTATGGCTCCGCACCCATCGGCATGCTGGCCATCGCCTTTGCCTTCGGCCTCGCGGTGACGTCCATGGCCTATGGCATCGGCCACGTCTCGGGGTGCCACATCAATCCCGCGGTCACCATCGGCGTCTGGGCGGCCGGGCGTCTGCCCACCTCCGAGGTGCCCATGTACATCATCGCCCAGGTGCTGGGCGGCATCGCCGGCGCGGCCATCCTTTTCGTCATCGCCTCGGGCAAGCTTGCCGGCTTCGATGTCGCCACCGCCGGCCTCGGCCAGAACGGCTGGGGCGAGGGCTATATCGGCGGCTACGGGCTCGGCGCCGCCATCGTGGCCGAGCTGGTGGGCACCTTCGTGTTCCTGGTGGTGATCCTCGGCTCCACCTCCAAGGCCGGCATCACCCAGGCGGCGGGCCTCGCCATCGGCCTGTCGCTGGTGATGATCCACATCGTGTTCATCCCCGTGACCGGCGTGTCGGTGAACCCGGCCCGCTCCATCGGCCCGGCCCTGTTCGCCGGCGGCAAGGCCATCGGCCAGCTCTGGCTGTTCATCGTGGTGCCGCTGGTGGGCGCCTATCTCGCCGGCCTGCTGTTCAAGCTGAAGGTTCTGGAGGACTGAGCCTCCGGCCTCCCAAGCCGCGCGGCGCTTGAGCGTAAATGCCAGGTGCCGCGCGGGGCCGGAGCCTGAATGCATGACGCCCGCCCCTTGATCGGGCGTCGGCCACGCGAAATCAGCTCGCGTGGCACCCGAGCGAAACCGTCTTGAGCGAAATCGTCTTGAGCCAAACCGTTTTGGCTCCGGTCGAAGGGTGACGCCATCTTCGCCGGCCCCAAACGAACCTGCCCCAAACGAACAGGCCCGGCGCGGGGCCGGGCCTGTCGAAGCTGCATCGTCGCTGCATCGTCGGTTTGAGGCAGCGTCCGTTCCGGGCGGCCTTTGCCGCCCGCACCCCCTCACCGCACGATGATGTTCTTGAACTGCCAGGGGTCTTCGAGGTCCAGGTCCTCGGGGAACAGCTTCTGGCGGCCGGTGAGGGGCGTCCAGTCCGTATAGGTGCCGATCACCGGGCCGAGATAGGGCATCTGCACCTCTAGGCAGCGGTGGAAGTCCATCTCGTCGGCTTCCACGATGCCCGCGGTCGGGTTCTCCAGCGCCCACACCATGCCGGCGAGCACGGCGGAGGTCACCTGCAGGCCGGTGGCGTTCTGGTAGGGGGCGAGTTCCCGCGTCTGCTCGATGGAGAGCTGCGAGCCGAACCAATAGGCGTTCCTGGCGTGGCCGTAGACGAGCACGCCCAATTCGTCGATGCCGTCCACGATCTCATGCTCGTCGAGGATCTTCCACTTGCCCTGGAAGTGGCCGCCATTGCCGAACATCTCATGCAGGGAGAGCACGGCGTCGTTGGCCGGGTGGTAGGCATAATGGCAGGTGGGCCGGTAGAGCACGGTGTCGCCGTCGCGCACGGTCAGGTAGTCGGCGATGGAGATGCTCTCGTTGTGGGTGACGAGGAAGCCGTACTGGGCCTGCGGCGTCGGGGTCCAGGAGCGCACGCGGGTGGCGGCGCCGGGCGAGAGCAGATAGATGGCCGCGCCGCAGCCGGCCTCGTGGGTGCGGCCGTCCGGCGGCAACGCCTTCTCATGGGTGCCCCAGCCCAGTTCGGCGGGCTGGAGGCCTTCGGATACGAAGCCTTCCACCGACCAGGTGTTCCAGAACTCGCCCATCACCTTGGGCTCGCGGGCGCGCTGGGTGTCGCGCTCGGCGATGTGGATGCCCTTCACCCCCAGCGCGCGGGCGAGCTGGGCCCATTCCTCGCGGCTCGCCGGCTCCGGCCGGTCGAGGCCGGTGTCGGAAGCGATGTTGAGCAGCGCCTGCTTCACGAACCAGGACACCATGCCCGGATTGGCGCCGCAGGTGGACACCGCCGTGGTGCCGCCCGGATTGCGCCGGCGCGCGGCGAGCAGGCTCTCGCGCAGGGCGTAGTTGGTGCGCGCGGCGTTATCCATGGTCTCGTCGAAATAGAAGCCCTTCCAGGGCTCGATCACCGTATCCACATAGAGCGCGCCGATCTCGCGGGTGAGTTCCATCACCGCGATGGACGACACGTCCACCGAGAGGTTCACGCAGAAGCCCTGCCCGCCGCCATTGGTGAGCAGGGGGGTGAGCAGCTCGCGATAATTCTCGGCGGTGACTTCCGACTGGATGAAGCGGATGCCGCGGGCGTCGAGCAGCGTCTTGTGGTCCGCCACAGGATCGATCACCACCATGCGGGAGAGATCGAAATCGAAGTGGCGCTCGATCAGCGGCAGCGTGCCGCGGCCGATGGAGCCGAACCCGATCATCACGATGGGGCCGTCGATCTTCGCGTGGACCGGCCAGACGCTCATGGCGCTACACTCCTCGTCGGGGCGGCGGTCGTGGGACACGGGCGCCGCCCGATCATCAATTTTCAGGACGCGCTCCAACGGGGCGGTAACCGCTTCGTCGGCGCAGCGTCGGGGCAAAGTCCCGCGACGGATGCGCGGGCGGCGGCACCATGGGAAAAGCGCGCTCGCGCGTCAACCGAAGAGGCGCATGAAAGCCGGCAAATCAAATGATTGCGGCGGCTCCCGGCCCTCGGTCGCCGGATCGGCTCAGCCGGATTTGACCCGCGCGGGATGTGTTTGCCCGGGATGTGTCTGCCCGGGATGTGTCTGCCCGGGAGAGGTCTGCGCGGGATGGGTCCGCGCGGGGCGGGCGGGCATGCGATCGACCTTCAGCAGGTCGGGGAAGAGACGCATCCACAGCACGGCCACCAGGATAGTGCCGACGCCGCCGGCCACCCCCGCGCCCACCGCACCGAGCAGGGCGGCGGCCATGCCCGATTCGAACTCCCCCAGCTGATTGGAGGTGCCGATGAACAGCGAGTTCACCGCGCTCACCCGTCCGCGCATGGCATCAGGGGTGGAGAGCTGCACCAGCGAGGAGCGGATGACCACGCTCACATTGTCCGCCGCTCCCAGCACGAACAGCGCCCCAAGCGACAGGAAGAAACTGCTCGAGAGGGAAAACACCACGGTGGCGAGGCCGAACATCGCGACGGCGGCGAACATCTTGTGCCCGACCTTGTGCGACAGGGGCACGCGGGCGAGCACCACCGACATGAGCACCGCGCCCACCGCCGGAGCGGCGCGCAGGGCGCCGAGGCCCTCCGCCCCCACATGCAGGATGTCGCTGGCGAAGATGGGCAGCAGCGCCGTGACCCCGCCCAGCAGCACCGCGAACAGATCGAGGGAGATGGAGCCGAGCACAACCTTGTGCCCGCGGATGAAGACGAGGCCCTCCAGCAGGGTTCCGAGTGTCATTCCGCCGCGCTGCACCGGGGCGTGGGTGTGGCGCACCGCCATCATGGCGAGGGCCGCGGTGGCGTAGCACAGGGCGGCGCCCGCCAGCGGCACGGTGGCGCCGAACGCATAGGCGAAGCCGCCCACCGCCGGCCCGGCGATGGTCGCCATCTGCATGGCGGAGGAGGACACCGCCAGCGCCCGGGGCAGCACCTCGCCGGGCACGAGGCGGGGCAGCAGCGCCGCCATGGTGGGATGCTCGAAGGCGCGGCAGGCGCCGAGCATCACCACCGCGCCGTAGATGGCGGCAAGGCCGACCATGCCCTCCGCAAGGCCGAGGGCCAGCAGGGCGAGTGTCACCGCGGCGACGGACTGGCCGATGAAGACGATGCGCCGGCGGTCGAACACGTCGGCGGCATGTCCCGCGATCAGGCTCAGGAACAGCAGGGGCAGGAACTGGGCGAGGCCCACCAGCCCCAGCGCCACCGCGCTGCCGGTGAGGGCATAGACCAGCCAGCCCACCGCCACGCCGAGCATCTGGAAGGCGAGGGCGGAGGCGACGCGGCTGATCCAGAACAGCAGAAAGGCGGGGTGGTCCCGCAGCCGTTCGGACGGGCGTGGGGCAGGAGTTTGGGGCACGGGAGTTTGGGGCAGGGAAGCTTGGGGCAGGGAAGCTTGGGGCACGGAGCAGATCTCCGGGCCAAGGCGGCCCGGCTCTGGTCCGGCCCCGCCTCGGCCCGTCAGGCTGTGTCGGTGGAAACGCGGCCGGGGCAGGTGCCCTCGGCCGCCGGACGGTTCATGGTCGTGGCGTCAGTCGCTGGAGAGAATGTGGTTGCGGACGATGGGATAGACCTGTCCCGCCCATTTGCGGCCGGAGAACACGCCGTAATGGCCCACGCCCGCCTGCATGTGGTGGCGCTTCTTGTGCGGCCGCAGGGCGGAGCAGATGTCCTGCGCCGCCATGGTCTGGCCGATGGAGCAGATGTCGTCCCGCTCGCCTTCCACGGTGAGCAGCGCAGTCTTGCGGATGGCCTTGAAGTCGATGGGCTGGCCGCGATAGGTCAGTTCGCCCTTGGGCAGCCGGTATTCCTGGAATACGTAACGCACTGTTTCCAGATAGAACTCGGCGTCGAGGTCCAATACCGCGAAATACTCGTCGTAGAACGCCTTGGTGGACTCGGCCTTCTCGTCATCGCCTTCGGCAAGGGCTTTGTAGAGGTCGATATGGGCCTTGACGTGCCGGTTCACGTTCATGCTGACGAAGGCGGTGAG
Organism: Xanthobacter autotrophicus ATCC 700552; assembly: GCF_043194565.1. Lineage (GTDB taxonomy): Bacteria > Pseudomonadota > Alphaproteobacteria > Rhizobiales > Xanthobacteraceae > Xanthobacter > Xanthobacter autotrophicus_F. Next base: position 92,256 of record NZ_JBAFVS010000012.1, read on the forward strand.
CTGAATGAAGCCCGGATAGACCCGGCGGCCCGAGCCGGGGAACCCCTTCGGCACCGTGGCGATGAGGTTCTTCTCGAACCACGACATGGGCTTGGAGGTGGCGAGCTCGTTCACCTTGGTGGGGTTGACGCGGCAGTCGATGGGGCCGGCCATGAGGGTCATGGAGGCGGGCACGGCCGGGTTCTTGTCCTGCGCCATCACGGCGGCGGCCACCAGCGCCTGGACGCACGGCTGGCACACGGCCACGAGGTGGGAGCCAGGCCCCATGATCTCCAGGAACTTGATGACGTGCTCGACATAGTCGTCGAAGGCGAACGGGCCGGCCGACAGGGGCACATCACGGGCATTGTGCCAGTCGGTGATGTACACGTCGTGGTCCGGCAGCATCGTCTTCACGGTGTTGACGAGCAGCGTCGCGAAATGGCCGGAAAGAGGTGCCACCACCAGCACACGGGGCTGGGCGATGTCCACGTCCTTCTTGAAGCGCAGCAGGGTGCCGAAGGGCAGCACCGCCACCTTCTCCTCGGTCACCTGGACCTCGCGGTTGCCCACCTCCACCGTGCGGAGGCCGAAGTCGGGGCGCCCATGGCTGAGGCCGGTGCGCTCCACCAGTTCGTAGGCCGCGGCGAGATGGCGCAGGCCGGCATGGCCGTAGCCGTTGATCAGCGGCCCCGTCAGCGTCTGACGGGCGAGCCCGGCCAGAAAGCGGATGGGTCCCATCAAATCGGACTGGGTTTGATACGCCTGATACATCATGGCTGCCCGTGCCGCTGCGACCGCCGGCTATGTACCGGAGAGACTGACCTGAATATCATCTGCAGCATGACGCTGAAAGGTCCTTCTGTTCCCCGTCTGCCGACGCCCTCGTGGACGGCGGAGCCATTCTGTTTAAGTTATTGCCGCAGGGCCTGCTTTCCGCTTTGCAGCAAGCCTGAACGGATGTACCTGTTACGGTGAATTGTGAAGCGGTGCGTGGTGCAATGCAACATGCTTCCACGCGAGGGGCGCCGGAGCCGGCGCCATTCCCGTCGAAATCGGTCGGAACGATCGATCCGCCCGCGAATGGACATGGGAACGCGGACCCCCGACCGACCCTCGGGCCGGACAGGTTCATGCCCTCGCGGTGGCACTTCGCAGCGTGAATTGGAGCGGCGCTATCCGGAAAGGGGCTGTTATCCGGAGAGGCGTTGTCCAGAGTGGCGTTGTCCAGTGATCCGCCGCCCCGTCGAGCGGCGACGCGGGCGCCACGGTGGCGACAGGATCGGGGGATCAAGCATCCAGGTCGAATAATCAGGTCGAGCACCCAAGTCGAGCACCCAGGTCGAATATCCGAGGCGCAGGACAGGCAGACGAGCATCCAGCATGGCGACACTCACCATCTCCAGCAAGAACTACTCCTCCTGGTCCCTGCGCGGCTGGCTTCTGTGCAAGATGGCCGGCCTGTCCTTCGAAGAGGAGCGCGTGCCCCTCGACGACCCGGACATGAAGGCCGAACTGCTGCTGTTGTCCCCCTCCTTCCTCGTGCCGCGCCTGGTGCATGAGGACGTGACCGTGTGGGACACCCTCGCCATCGCCGCCTTCCTCAATGAGGTCTTCCCGCAGGTCGGGCTGCTGCCTCCGGATCGCGCGGTGCGGGCGCACTGCCTGTCCATCTCCGGCGAGATGCATTCGGGCTTCGCCAACATGCGCTCGGCCCTGCCCATGAACATCAAGGCCCATTATCCGGGCTTCAAGGTGTGGGCCGGGGCACAGGCGGACATCGAGCGCATCGTCGCCATCTGGCGCGGCTGCCTCACCGCCCATGGCGGCCCCTTCCTCATGGGCGCGGCGCCGACGCTGGCCGACGCCATGTACGCCCCCGTCTGCTCGCGCTTCACCACCTACGACGTGAAACTGGATGCCGAGTGCGACGCCTACCGCGCCCGCATCATGGCCCTGCCTCTGATGCAGGAATGGATTGCCGGCGCCCAGGACGAGCCCGAGGAACTGGAAGAGCTCGGCGCCGAATTCTGACGGCATCGATGCTGTCATCCGCCGCCGCGTTGCCCCTCGGCGTGCTGGCGGCGGGCTTCGCCGTGCTGGTGCTGGCCGGCATGGTGAAGGGGCTCATCGGCATGGGCCTGCCCACGGTGGGCATCGGGCTGCTCAGCCTGTTCCTCACCCCCGCCGAGGCGGCGGCCGTGCTGATCCTGCCGGCCACCGTCACCAATCTCTGGCAATATTTCACCGGGCCGAACGTGGCCGGCACCGCCCGGCGCTTCGGCGCCATGATGGTCGCCGTGGTGCTGGGAACCCTCGCCGGCGGGCTGCTGCTGGGCGGCCTCACCTCCCCGGCCGCGGTGCCCATGCTGGGGGCGACTTTGCTGCTCTACGGCGCCCTCGGCCTCAGTGCAATTCCGCTGCGCCTGCCCGCCGGCTGCGAACGCTGGCTGTCGCCGCTCATGGGCCTGCTCACCGGGCTGGTGACAGGCACCACCGGGGTCTCGGTGATGCCGTCGGCGCCCTATCTCCAGGCGCTGGGGCTCAATCGGGATGACCTGGTGCAGGCCCTCGGCCTCACCTTCACGGTCTCCACCTTCGCCCTCGCGGCCGTGCTCGCCAGTCCCGGGGAGGGCGGTGCGGTACTGACCGATCCCATGGTGGCGCTGGCCTCGGTGGCGGCCCTTGCGCCCGCCTTCCTCGGCATGGAACTGGGCCGGCGGATCCGCCTTGCGGTTTCGCCGCTGGTGTTCCGCCGGGTCTTCTTCGCCGGCCTCGCAGTGCTCGGCGCCTACATGCTGGCGCGCGGGTTCCGGTAGGCGGGCCGGATCTCCGCCTATTCGGACAGGCGGTGGATGTCGTGTACCACGATGCCGATGGAATCGTCCGGCTTCTTCAGCCAGTCGCCCCGGCGCAGGGTCTTCACCGTGTCCTCGTAGCCGGTCTGCCAGTGGTCGCGCATGGAGACGGCGGAAAATTCGTAGTCCTTGGTATCCCGCTCGTAGGTCTTCTCCTGATAGATCAGGTGGCAGATGTTGACCGGGCCGGATGAGCTGTAATCCTCGATCAGGGCGAGGTCGTCCTCGGTGCGCAGCTGTTCTGGAATACGCTGGAGCGCGTCATAAAGCTTGGAGCGCAGCTCCTGCACCCGGCGGAAGACGTCCGTGGTGTAGCGGGTGCGGCTGGAATAGCCGATGTCCTTCTGCCGTTCGCTGACGTCGTACATGTCGCGGGGCAGCTGGCCGCGGGCGCTGAACAGGTCCACCTGGAACACCAGCGCGCTCGGATGATCCGGCTGGTCCAGCAGGAACTGGAGCGGGGTGTTGGAGACGACACCGCCGTCCCAATAATATTCGCCGTCGATTTTCACCGCCGGGAAACCGGGGGGCAGCGCTCCGGAGGCCATGATGTGCTCCGGCCCGATGGTGTGCTCGCGGTTGTCGAAATAGATGAAGTTGCCGGTGCGCACGTTCACCGCGCCCACCGAGAAGCGCTTGTCGCCGGAATTGATGCGGTCGAAGTCCACCAGCTTCAGCAGCGTGTCGTGCAGGGGCGAGGTGTCGTAGAAGGATGTGGCGCCGGGCGCTCCGGTGGGCAGCATCAGGGGGCTGGGGAAACGCGGCTTGAAGAAGCCGGGCTGGCCCTGCAGGATGGTCCGGGCGGCGCTGAACTGGTTGCGCCACTGCCGGAAGATGTCCCCCTCCAGATTGAAGGGGATGACCCGCTGCGAGGTAATGGTCTCCCAGAATTCCTTCAGCCGCGGCACCCGGTCCTGCGGGGCGTTGCCGGCGATGATGGCGCAATTGATGGCGCCGATGGAGACGCCGGAGATCCAGTTGGGGTCGCACCCCGCCTCCGCCAGCGCCTCGTAGACGCCGGCCTGGTAGGCGCCGAGCGCGCCGCCGCCCTGGAACACCAGGGCGGTGCGCTTGTACTCGCCGATGATGTCGCACAGGTCGGGCGGGAGGTGATTGGCGCGTAGTGTCATGGACCTTGCCTCTCGCATTCCGGCGGAACGCTCTTCGTGTTGAGGGGCGGCGCCCCGCGCCGCCCGTTCCACTGGATCATGTTCCGATCAGACGAGCCTGAGCGGATCTGGCTCTCGTCATGTGTCTCAAGGCGTCTTCGCGCGAAACGGATGCAGGTTCGCGCGAAGACGTTTCGAGGTTTCAGCCCTCGGCGTCCTTCATATAGTCGTAGATCACCTCGCCCATCCCGAGGGTGAGGTCCGCCTTCACATGCAGGGCGGAGATCACCTCCAGCACCGGCAGTTGCGAGACGTTGCACAGGGCGTGGGGGAACAGGCCGAGGGCGCCGGGTCCGGTCCAGCATTCCTTCAGGTTCACGTCTTCCAGATAGTAGCGCACCAGCTCGCAGATGCGCGGCTTGGCGTCCACGTCCGGGATGATCTTGAGCAGGAAGCTCGGGGTCAGCAGCGCGGCGAGCACCTTCTCCTTGTCGCAGGCCACATGCTTGTAGCCCATGGTGGCGGAGGCGCAGAGCACGCTGCCATAGTGCAGCGACCCCACCAGCGTGTCCTTCTCCACCACCAGCTTGGGATTGGCGAACTTCTTGGGGAAGCCCCACAGCTCGCGCCCGCCGGCGATAGGGCTCTCGTCATCGAGATACATGGAGTGGACATAGCCGCCCTCCACGCCCTGGAACCTCACTGGGATGACCTGTCCGGTCTCGGTATAGTCGCCGAAGCCGGTGGAATCCGGCATGCGGATGAATTCGTACTTCACGATCGGCTCGACGATTTCGAGCGGCTCCGGCACCACCCTCGCCAGCGCGGCGGGGTCGGTGCGGTAGGTGATGATCATGTATTCGCGATCGACGAACCGATAGGGTCCGGGCGGATAGGACGGGTTCACGAGAGGCATCGAAAAGGCAGTGCGGCGAACGTCGGCGATCTTCATCGGCGTTTCTCTCGTGCGCGTGGGCCGCTTCGCAGTCGCGAACGGGCGGCGCCACGTTAGTGCGCGCGCGGGCGCGTGAAAAGCGGTTCCATCGGCGGCGGCGCGCAAATTCGCCAATGGCTTGAGGCCGGACCAGACGGCCGGCCCACATGGTGCTTACGGGTCAGCCGTGACACCGCCGCGACGCGGAGCGATCTTGGGCGATCTTGGGCGATCTTGGGCGACCTTGGGGTCGCGGGCCGGTGGGGTCGCTCGCGCGTCCGCGCAGCCGGGAGGCTAACGCGGGGGTTCAGAAGGCGAGCAGGCCGCCCTTGCCGCCCTGGGTGCCGAAGGCCACGGCCCCGCCGGAGGGGTGCCAGGCCATGGCGCTCACCGGATCGGAATCCGGCGCGCGCAGCAGGATCTCGGCGGCGTCGGGGATGCGCACCATCATCACCATGCCGTCCTCGTAGCCGATGGCCACCACCGGGTCCTTGGGATGGGGGGCCACCACGGTGACGCGGGTGGTGGGGGAGGGGGCGAGCATGGAGGGCTCCTTGCCCATGGGGCCGTCCTTGGCCTGGAACGGCCACAGGATGGCCTCCCCCGAGCCCGAGGTGGCGAGCCACTTGCCGTCCGCCGTGAAGGCGAACGACTTCACCCGCGAGGGATAGCCGGACATGCGCATGTGCGCGCCGTCCACCACCCGCCAGCCGTGGAGCGCCGGCTCCTGCATGGAGGTGACCAGGAAGCGGCCGTCCGGCGAGAAGGCGACGCCGAGATGGGAGCCCTTCCAGCCGAACAGCTCCGGCTTGGCGGCGGCATTGGGAAACCACAGGGTGACGCCGCCGTAATGGGCCACCGCCAGGCGCAGCCCCTTGGGCGCGAAGGCAAGGCCCCCCACGGTGGAGGGCACGTCGAGGCTTTTCGGCTCGCCCTTCGCCGGCAGCACATGGGCGGTCTTGCCGGCGGACCAGGCGACGACGCCGTCCGGCCCCAGCGCCACCCGGTCGATCCAGCGGCCCTTCTGGCCGGCGAGGACGCGGGTGGAGCCGTCCGAACGGGTTTCCATGACCTGCCCGTCGTCGCCGCCGGTGACGAGGCGCTTGCCGTCGGAGGCGGCATCGAGCACGGCGCCGCCGTGGACCTGAACCGCCTTCGGTTCGGCGCCCACCAGATGCACCATGCCTTCCGTGCCCACGAAGGCCGCCGCCGCATCGAGGAAGGCGAGGGCGAAGATCCCGGTATCGAAGGCGAGGGGCTGCACCTTGCTGGTGAGGCTGGACGGGGCGGTGGACATGAAGGCGGCGTTCCCAATTGCGGCATCGACGCGCCTCATAAGGCACCGAACGTGCCCGACCGCAAGCCGGCACCAAGCACGCCGGCACCACCCAGGCCGGCACTACCCAGGTCGGCACTACCCAGGTCGGCACCACCCAGGCCGGCCCGTGCGGGGCTGTCGATCCGGCGGCCGTCAGTTGCTGGCGGCCTTGGCCACCAGCGGGCAGCCGCCCTCGTTGAGCGGCCGGAACGCCTCGTCGCCGGGAATGACGCGGATGAGCTTGAGATAGTCCCACGGATACTGCTGCTCGGACGGCGCCTTCACCTGCAGCAGGTAGAGGTCGTGGACCATGCGCCCGTCCTCGCGGATGCGCCCGCCGTGGGAAAAGAAATCGTCCACCGGAGCCGCCTTCATCTGCGCGGCGACGGTGGCGGTGTCGGCGGTGCCGGCCGCCTTCACCGCCTTCAGATAATGCAGGATGGCCGAATAGGTGCCAGCCTGGCCCATGGTGGGCATGGCCTTGTGGCGCTCGTAGAAGCGCTTGGACCAGGCGCGGGTCTCGTCGTTGAGGTCCCAGTAGAAGCCCTGGGTAAGGATGAGGCCCTGCGCCGTCTTCAGGCCGATGGCGTGGATGTCGGTGATGTGCAGGTAGAGGCCCGCCAGCTTCACGCCCGATTGGGGAATGCCGAATTCGTTCGCCTGCTTGATGGCGTTCACCTGATCGGCGCCCGAGTTGGCGAAGGCGATCAGTTTCGCGCCGGCGCCCTGGGCCTGTAGCAGATAGGACGAGAAATCGGTGGTGCCCTGCGGGTGCTTCACCGCGCCCGCCACCTTGCCGCCGCCCTTGGCGACGGCCGCCGCGGTGTCGCGCTCTAGCGCCGTGCCGAAGGCATAATCGGCGGTGATGAAGAACCATGGCCCCTCCTTGGCCAGCGATGCGCCGGTTCCGGCCGCCAGCGCGTAGGTGTCATAGGTCCAGTGGATGCCGGTGGGGGCGCAGGCCTTGCCGGTGAAGTCCGACGAGCCGCCGGTGGAGGCGAGCACCAGCTTGTTCTTGCGCCGGCCGATCTCCTGCACCGCCAGCAGCACCGAGGAGGTGGGGATGTCGGCGATCACCTCCACATTGTCCTCGTCGATCCAGCGGTTCACCAGCGCCGCGCCCACGTCCGGCTTGTTCTGGTGGTCGCCGGCGATGATCTCGACCGGGCGGCCGAGCACGCTGCCGCCGAAATCCTCCACCGCCATGTGCGCCGCGATCACCGAGCCCGGTCCCGCCATGTCGGCATAGATGCCGGCCTGATCGTTCAGCACGCCGATGCGTAGGGGCTTCTGGTCGGCCGCGGCGGCGAGCGGCGCCGCCAGCAGCGGGGCGAGGACAGCGGCAAGGAGCAGGGGGGCACGCATGAACGGGTCTCCGAAAGCGGTGCCTTCCGGATAATCAACAATTTCGAGTGATTCAATCAATAAAAACGTCGCAGGCGCGATAATGGAATAAATAGCGCTACTTCCATGTAATTCACCCCTTTGCCGCCGCGGCCCTTTCTGGCCTATGAGCATTTCCCCATTTCACTGAATCGGGGAAATGCTCTAGGTTATTGAGTTTACGCGTTTTCTTTACGCGAACCGGTATCCACTTCGCTCGAAAACGCTCTATGAGCAGCCAAGCCATCCCGCGCCCAGCGAGAAACGCCCTGTCCGATCCGCGACCGTTCGACACGCCCTTGCCCATCGACGCCGTTCTCGGCGACCTGACCGCGACGCTGGCCGCCGCGCCCTGCGCGGTGCTGGTGGCGCCGCCGGGCGCGGGCAAGACCACGCGGGTGCCCCTCGCGCTGCTGGACGCCCCGTGGGTCGCTGGCGGGCGCATCCTGGTGCTGGAGCCGCGCCGCCTCGCCGCCCGCGCCGCCGCCCGCCGCATGGCGCAGAGCCTCGGCGAGCGGGTGGGCGAGACGGTGGGTTACCGCACCCGCCTCGCCTCGGAGGTCTCCGGCCGCACCCGTATCGAGGTGATCACCGAAGGCATCTTCACCCGCATGGTGCTGGAGGACCCCGAGCTTTCAGGCGTCGCCGCCGTGCTGTTCGACGAGTTCCACGAGCGCAGCCTCGATGCCGACCTCGGCCTCGCCTTGGCCCTCGACGCCCAGCGGGGCCTGCGCGAGGACCTGCGGTTGCTCGCCATGTCGGCGACCCTGGATGGCGCCCGCGTCGCCGCCCTCATGGGCTGCACGGACGCCCCCGCCCCGGTGATCGAGAGCGAGGGCCGGGCTTTCCCGGTGGAGACATCCTATCTCGGCCGCGACCCGCGCAGCCCCCTTGAGCCGCAGATGGTGGAGGCCATCCGCCGGGCGCTCGCCCGCGAAAGCGGCTCCATCCTCGCCTTCCTGCCCGGCGCGGCGGAAATCCGGCGCACCGAAAGCCTGCTGCTGGACCAAGTGCGCGACCCGTCCGTCGACGTGGTCGCCCTGTTCGGGGCGCTGGAGGCGGCCGAGCAGGACCGCGCCGTTCTCCCCGCGCCGAAGGGCCGACGCAAGGTGGTGCTGGCCACCTCCATCGCTGAGACCTCGCTCACCATCGAGGGGGTGCGGGTGGTGGTGGATTGCGGCCTCGCCCGGGTGCCGCGCTTCGAGCCCGACGTGGGCCTGACGCGGCTGGAGACCGTGCGCGTCTCCCGCGCCGCCGCCGACCAGCGGCGCGGCCGCGCCGGCCGCACCGAGCCGGGCGTGTGCTATCGCCTCTGGGGCGAGGGCGAGACGGGGAGCCTTGCCGCCTTCGCCAAGCCGGAAATCCTCGCCGCCGACCTCACCGGGCTGGTGCTGGACCTCGCCCGCGTCGGCGTGCGCGAGCCGGCGTCCCTGCCTTTCCTCGATCCGCCGCCGGCCCCGGCGGTGAGCGAGGCCAAGGCGCTGCTGCGCCTGCTGGGCGCCCTCGATGCCGACGATACGGTCACGGCGCTGGGCCGGCGCATGGCGCGCCTGCCCCTGCCGCCGCGCCTCGCCCATCTGGTGGTGGTGGGCGCCGACCGGGGCGTGGCGCGGGAGGCGGCGGAGATCGCCGCCTTGCTCAGCGAGCGCGGATTGGGCGGGGATGGCGTGGACCTCCTCCATCGCCTCGACGGCTTCCGCCGCGACCGCTCCCGCCGGGCCGATGACGCCCGCCGCCTCGCCACCCGCTGGGCCGAGATGGCGCAGCGCGGCGGAGACCGGGCCGACGGCCCGCGTCCGTCGCCGGCGGCGCTGCTGGCCTTCGCCTTTCCGGACCGGGTGGCGAAGGCGCGCGGCGACGGCACGCGCTTCCTCCTCGCCAATGGCCGGGGCGCGGTGATGGACCCCGCGGCGGCCCTGGCGAAGGCGCCCTTCCTCGCCGTGGCCGAGGTGGGCGGACGGGCCGAGGCCGCGCGCATCTCGCTGGCCGCGGCCTTGTCGCCGGACGAGGTGGAGACGCAGTTCGCCGGCGACATCACCTCCGGCACCGAGATCGCCTTCGATACGGAGGCCGCCGCCGTGCGGGCGCGGGAGGTGCGGCGGCTGAAGGCCATCGTGCTCGCCGCTCAGCCGCGTCCGGTGCCGGCGACCGAGGCTACCGCGCGGGTGCTGGCGGAGGGCATTGCGACGCTCGGCCTCCACCGCCTGCCGCTGAGCGCGGCCACGGCGCAATGGCGTGCGCGCGTCGCCTTCCTGCGCGCGGCCGAGGGCGAGGCGTGGCCGGACCTCTCGGATGCGACCCTCGCCGCCAGCGCCGCCGATTGGCTCGCCCCGTTCCTCACCGGCAAGACCGCGCTGGCCGAGATTGCGCCGGGCGATGTGGGCAACGCCTTCCACGCGCTCCTGCCCTACGCGCTTTCGGCGCGGCTGGAGGCCGAGGCGCCCACCCATTTTGTCGCCCCCACCGGCTCGCACCTGCCCATCGACTATGATGCGGAGGGCGGGCCGCAGGTGAGCGTGCGGGTGCAGGAATTGTTCGGCCTCACCCAGCATCCGGCCATCGCCGGCGGCCGGGTGCCGCTGACGCTGGCGTTGCTCTCGCCCGCCCATCGGCCGATCCAGGTGACCAGGGACCTGCCGCAATTCTGGCGCGGCTCATGGCGGGAGGTGCGGGCCGACATGCGCGGGCGCTATCCCCGGCATCCCTGGCCCGAAGACCCCGCCGAGGCACCCCCCACCACCCGCGCCAAGCCAAGAGGGACGTGAGGGTAGGGACGTGAGGGTAGGGACGTGAGGGTAGGGACGTGAGTGTGGGAACTTGGCGAGCGGGAATGTCACCGCCGCCGCGCCCCCTCCCCACCCCTCCCCCGCAAGCGGGAGAGGGAGTTGGCCGGCGCGAGGTGGAGAGCAGAGTTTGCGCAAGCGGGAGAGAGGGCCGCCAGCGCTTCTTTTCAAACCGAGATATGGCCCGCTCAGCCCTCCTGCGCCGGAATGGGGCGGGGGCGGCCCTCCTCGTCGATGGCGACGAAGGTGAAGACGGCTTCCGTGACCTGGGTGGTCTGCTCGCTGGCGCGGGCGCGACGCCAGGCCTCCACCTCGATGCGCATGGAGGTGCGGCCCATCTTCACCACGCGGGCGAACAGGCTCACCTCGTCGCCCACCGCCACCGGAGACAGGAAGCTCATGGCCTCCACCGCCACCGTGGCCGCGCGCCCGCGCGAGCGCCGCGCCGCCACGTTGCCGGCGGCAAGGTCCATCTGGGACATCAGCCAGCCGCCGAAAATATCGCCGTTGGGATTGGTGTCGGCCGGCATGGCGATGGTCCGGATCACCGGCATGTCGTCCGGCATGTGGGCCGCTTTGTCGTGCATCGTCTCTCCAGGCGCCTGAGGCGCTTTCCCAAACAAGCGCCTCAGGCGCGGTTCCCCGTGGTCCGTGCGGCTGAGGCGCCTTGCGACTTTTGTCCATCGCCAAAATCTGGATAGCAAAAATCTGGCCGACTTCCCCAAAATTTGATCCATCTCAGGGAATCGGGCCGAAGGCGGTGGTTATCTCCCTCTTGTCCATGTCTTTTCGGGGCAGACAGGGCATGGATGACCGGCTCCGCCTTGCTGTGTGGGCGGAGCCGGTATCTCTTTCAGCCGTCTATCCGGCGGCCGATGCGGCGCTGTCGGGGCCTAAAGCTCCGGCAGCCCGCTCGAAAAACGGTCCGGCCGCCCAACCGGAGACCGTTATGCCGCGTTCTCGCGCTCCCCTCGCTGGCGTTCCCCTGGCCCTCAAGTCCATCCGCGTCGCCGCGCTCGCCGCCGCCGCGCTCTATGTCGCCGGCCTCGGTGCCGGGGTGGCGCAGGCCTGTACCCGCGCGGTCTATCTCGGCTCCGATGGCGTGGTCATCACCGGCCGGTCCATGGACTGGGCGGAGGACATGCGCACCAATCTCTGGGCCTTTCCGGCCGGCATGGCGCGCACCGGCGCCGCCGGAGCGAATACCCCGAAATGGGTGTCCAAGTACGGCAGCCTCATCGCCTCCGGCTATGACGTGGGCACGGCGGACGGCATGAACGAGAAGGGCCTCGTCGCCAATCTGCTCTATCTGGCTGAATCCGAATACGCCAAGCCGGATGGCCGCCCGGCCCTCTCCATCAGCCTGTGGGCGCAATATGTGCTCGACAATTTCGCCACGGTGAGCGAGGCGGTGACGGCCCTGTCCGCCCAGCCGTTCGTGGTGGTGACGGCAAACCTGCCCAATGGCGCGGGCGCGCAACTGCACCTCGCCATTTCCGACCCCTCGGGCGACAGCGCCATCTTCGAATATCTGGGCGGCAAGCTGGTGGTCCACCACGGCCGCCAGTATCAGGTGATGACCAATTCGCCGTTCTTCGACCAGCAGCTGGCGCTCAACAGCTACTGGGAGCAGATCGGCGGCACGGTGTTCCTGCCGGGCACCAACCGGGCGGCCGACCGCTTCGCCCGCGCCAGCTTCTTCATCAAGGCCATCCCCACGAAGGCCTCCCCGGCCATCCTCACCGCCGTGCCGGACGGCACCTATGCCAATCAGGCGGTGGCCAGCGTCGCCAGCGTGATGCGCTCGGTGAGCGTGCCGCTGGGGCTCACCACGCCGGGCGAGCCCAATATCGCCTCCACCCTGTGGCGGACCGTGAGCGACCAGAAGGATCGCGTCTATTTCTATGATTCCGCCACCAGCCCCAACAGCTTCTGGGTGCCCCTCGACAGCCTCGACCTGAAGGCCGGGGCGCCGGTGAAGAAGCTGACGCTGACCGGTGGCAAGGTCTATTCGGGCAATGCGGCGGGCCGTTTCGAGCCGGCCGCGCCCTTCACCTTCCTTCCGGTGGAGGTGAAGTAGCGCGCCCCGGTTGCATGGCGGTTGCCTGACGGCGCGGGGCGGCCCCGGCTGTCCCGCGCAACATGCTGCAGCGCAGTAAAATTTTCGCCTTGCCGTCCCCTTGCGCCGGATCGCCGCGCGTCCTGCTCGCCTCTTGATTGGCATCAATACAAGGAGCAAGGTGCCGTCATAACCTTATAACAATGAGGAACGGCTCCGTCGGAGCCGCACCCAGTCGCTCAGTCGCCGCAGGGTTCGGAATGAACTACGACAGCTTTTTTGCCGACGCCATCGACGCCCTGCGCAAGGAGCGCCGTTATCGTACCTTCGCCGAGATCGAGCGTGACGCGCGCCATTTCCCGCGCGCGGTCTGGCATTCCCCCGGCGGCCCCCGCGACATCGTGGTGTGGTGCTCCAACGACTATCTGGGCATGGGCAGCCATCCCGACGTGGTCGCCGCCATGTGCGAGGCCGCGAAGGCGCGCGGTGCCGGTGCCGGCGGCACCCGCAACATCTCGGGCAACAGCCACGAAATCGTGATGCTGGAGCGCGAGCTGGCCGATCTGCACGGCAAGGAATCCGGCCTCGTCTTCACCTCCGGCTACATTTCCAACGCCACCGGCATCTCCACCATCGTCAAGCTGATCCCCGACTGCGTGGTGATCTCCGACGAGCTCAACCACAATTCCATGATCGAGGGCGTGCGCCACGGCGGCCGGCAGAAGGCCATCTTCCGCCACAACGACCTCGACCACCTGGAAGAGCTGCTCAAGGCGGCCGGCGACCGGCCCAAGCTGGTGGTGTTCGAGAGCGTCTATTCCATGGACGGCGACATCGCCCCCATCGGCGCCATCTGCGAGCTGGCCGAGCGCTACGGCGCCATGACCTATCTCGATGAAGTCCATGCCGTGGGCATGTATGGCGAGCGCGGCGGCGGCGTCGCCGAGCGCGACGGCGTCATGCACAAGGTGGATGTGGTCGAGGGCACGCTGGGCAAGGCCTTCGGCGTGGTCGGCGGCTACATCACCGGCAAGCGCCTCATCATCGATGCGGTGCGCTCCTATGCGCCGGGCTTCATCTTCACCACCGCGCTGCCCCCGGCGGTCGCGGCGGCAGCTGCCGCGTCGGTGCGGCACCTGAAGACGTCCCAGGTGGAGCGCGACGGCCAGCGCGCCCAGGTGGCCAAGGTCAAGCGCGCGCTTGCGGCTGCCGGCCTGCCGCAGATGGATACGCCCACCCACATCGTCCCGGTGATGGTGGGCGATGCCAAGGCCTGCAAGATGGCCAGCGACCTGCTGCTCGCCGAGTACGGCATCTATATCCAGCCCATCAACTACCCCACTGTGCCCCGCGGCACGGAGCGGCTGCGCATCACCCCCACCCCGTTCCACGACGACGCGCTCATCGCCCATCTGGCCAAGGCGCTCACCGATGTGTGGGAACGGCTGGAACTGCCCTACGCCGACCACGTGGCCGAGCGCGCCTCCGCTTCGTCCCGTCGCACGGCGCTGGGGCCCGCGCCCATCCCGCTGCCGGTGGCCGGCGGCTGATGCGATCGGCCTTCGATTGATGAAAGAGCCCCGGCTGGTCCGGGGCTTTTTCCTTTCCGGCGCTACGTGCGGTCCGGCGTGCCGATGGCCCTGCCGTCCGCCCCGAAGAAGGGGTGCGGGCCGTCATAGGCGCCGATGAAGCTGCGGTGGGTCACCACGCGGCCGTCCGTGAACAGATGCAGGGACAGGCTCGGCGGCTCCATGTGGAAGGAGGGCGGCGCCTCGCGGTCAAGGGCGAGGCTCACCGCATGGGCGGGCGCCGGCCCGATGGTGGCGGCGACGCCGGCGAAGCTTGTGGTCACCGCCCGGTGGACATGGCCGCAGGTGAAGCCCAGCACCTGGGGCCAGTGGCCGAACACCTCTTCCAGCCGCGCCGCGTCGGACAGGTTCTGCACATCCATGTGCCGGATGCCGGTGAGGAACGGCGGATGGTGGGCGCAGACGAAGGCCGGCCGTTCGGGCGCCGCAGCCAGCGCGCGGTCGAGGAACGACAGGCCCTGTTCCCCCAGCATGCCGTGCGGGCGGCCGTGGACGGTGGAATCCAGCATCACCAGCCGCAGCGGGAAATCGTCCACCACGTAATTCACCCGCCCGGCCTCGCACCGCGCGGCGATCTCGGGGAAGGCGGCCAGCAGGCCGGCCGACGAATCATGGTTGCCCGGAATGGGAAACAGCGGCATGGGCAGCGCCGCCGTGATCGCCCGGAAGCGGGCATATTCGGCCGCATGGTCGAAATCCGTGAGGTCGCCGGTGACGATCACCACGTCGGGCCGGGGCGCCAGCGTGAGGATGTGGGCGACCGCGGCTTCCAGATAGAGCGCCGTGTCCACCACCCCATAGGCGAGGGTGCCGGGGCGGCGGATGTGGGTGTCGGTGAGCTGGGCGATGAGCATGGGGCAGGATCAGATGAGCAGAGCAAGACGGGAAGGAAGGGTGGGAAAGGCAATCAGGCGAGGCTGATTCGGGCAGGATCGAGGATAAGCCCCACGGCGCCGCCGGCGAGCAGGGCCCCATCGGCGGGCGCCTCCACGAGGATGCGTGCCCCGGACGGGTCCTTGAGGGTCACCTTCTGGCGGGCGCCCTGGAATTCCACCTGTACCACCTCGAACACAAGGGTGGTCTCGGTCGGGTTCGCGAGCCGCGCGGCCTCGGGCCGGAACAGCAGCCGCGCCGCGCCTTGCCCGGCCGCGGCGGCCGGTGGCGGCGCAAGATCCGGCGGCAGCGGCACGATCCCCGCCGCCGTCTCGAAGCGGCCGTTCTTCACCGTCCCCGCGAGGCGGTTGGTGACGCCCACGAAATCGGCCACGAAATCGTCGGCGGGGCGAAAATAGACATCGCGCGGGGTGCCCACCTGGGCGATAGCGCCGTTGCGCATCACCACGATGCGGTCGCCCAGGGCCAGCGCCTCCGCCTGGTCGTGGGTGACATAGATGGCGGTGATGGCGAGGCGCTTCAGCAGCGCGTCGATCTCGCCGCGTAGATGCTCGCGCAGGGCGGCGTCCAGCGCGGTGAGCGGCTCGTCGAGCAGGATCACGCGCGGTTCAACGGCCAGCGCCCGGGCCAGGGCCACCCGCTGGCGCTGGCCGCCGGAGAGCTGGTCGATGCGCCGCTGCGCCAACGCACCGATGCGCATCATCTCCAGCACGCCCGCCGCCTGCGCGCGCCGCGCCGCCTGGGCCATGCCGCGCACGCGCAGGCCGTAGGCGACATTGTCGATGACGCTCATATTGGGGAACAGGGCATAGGACTGGAAGACCATGCCCACATTGCGCTTCTCGATGGGCAGGCCGGTCACGTCCGCCCCGTCGAACAGGATGCGCCCGCCCGCGTCGGGGGCCTCCAGCCCGGCGATGAGGCGCAGCAGCGTGGTCTTGCCGCAGCCCGAGGGGCCGAGCAGCACCAAAGTCTCGCCCGCCGTCACGTCGAGATCGAGGGGGGACAAGGCGCGGGTGCCGTCGGCGAAGGTCTTGCCGCAGCCGGACACGGTGATGGCGGCGCCCCGGTTCATCGCGCGGCGTCCTGCACGGTGCGGCCGAACAGCTGGAGGGCGACGAGCAGGGGCACGATCATGACGAAGAACACCAGCGTGTAGGCGCTCGCGATTTCGAGGCGCATGGAGGCGTAGCTGTCGGCAAGGCCCACCGGCAGCGTCTTGGTGAGGGGGGTGTGCAGCATCCAGGTGAGGTTGAACTCGCCGATGGAGAGGGTCACCACCATCAGCGCTCCGGCGAGGATGCCGCCCCGCGCATTGGGCACCACCACATGGAAGAAGCGCTGCAGCGGCGAGGCGCCGAGCGAGGCGGCGCCTTCCTCCAGCGTGCGCACGTCCACGGCGGCGAGCACCGCCATCACCGCGCGCAGCATGAAGGGCAGGGTGTAGAGCACATGCCCGGTGAGGATGAAGAGCGGGCTCATGCGGAATTCGCGGATGCCGCCATAGGCGAGGATGAGGGCCAGCGCCAGCGCGAGGCCGGGGATGGCGACGGGCAGGGTCACCACCTCCTCCACCAGCCGGGTGAGGCGCGAGGGACGGCGCGCCAGCGCCCACGCCGCCGGCACGCCGATGAGCAGGGTGGCGGCAAGGGTGCCGAGCGCGATGGCGATGGAGAGGAAGATGGTGTCGGAATAAAGCGCCAGCACCTCGCCGATCCACTTCAGGGTGAGGCCGGAGGAGACCCCGCGGAAGTAGTTGACGGTGAAGCCGGCGAGGATGGAGGCGCCCGCCGGCACCATCAGGAAGGCGCAGGCCAGCAGCGTCACGCCAAGCTGGAAGGCGAAGGTGAGGCGGTGGGGTTTCATCGAGGCCGTCATGGCATCACCCCGCCGCCGCGACGCCGGAGCCGGCGAGATTGCGCGCCAGCGCCAGCACCGCCCAGGTGATGAGGCCGAGGGCGATGGAGAGGGCGGCGGCGGTGGCGAAATTCGCGTTGAGGGTGAACTCCGTATAGATGGTCATGGCCAGCACATCGATGCGCGTCGCCAGGGTGAAGGCGGTGCCGAAGGCGCCCATGGCGGTGGCAAAGGCGATGGCGCCGGAGGCCATGAGCGCCGGGGCGATGCCCGGCAGGGTCACGTCCCGCAGCACCTGCGCGCGTCCCGCGCCGAGCGAGCGGGCGGCTTCCTCCAGCGCCGGGTCCAGCTTTTCCACCGCCGCCATGAGGGTGACCAGCACCCGCGGCAGGGAGAAATAGACGTAGCCCGCGAACAGGCCCGCCATGGAATAGGCGAACACCCACCGCCCCAGCCCGAGCCCCGTGGAGAGGCCGGCGAGCAGCCCCTGCCGGCCGGCGAGCAGGATCACCATGAAGCCCACGACCACGCCGGGAAAGGCCAGCGGCAGGGTGAGCAGGGACACCAGCAATGGCCTTCCGAAGAAGCGGTTGCGGGCGAGGAACAGCGCCACCACCGTGCCGATGGCCAGCGTCGCCGCGGTCACCGCGGCCGAGAGCGCCAGTGTGGCGAGCAGGGTCGCCAAATGGCGCGGATTGGTGAGGATGGCGCCATATTCCGCCAGGCCGTTCGGCCCCGAGCCGGCCACGCCCACCAGCCGCACCATGGGCAGCAGGAAGAACGCCGCCACGAACAGGAACAGCGGCAGCAGGAACAGGCGGGCGAGGCGGTCGGCGCTGTGCATGGGGTGGGACCGGGTTGGAGATCGCCGGGGTGATGGCGGTGCAAGGACAGGCGGACTCCCTCTCCCGCGTGCGGGGGAGGGCCGGGGTGCAAAGGCGTCCGGCGGAATGCCAGTCGATGTGACTCCCTCTCCCGCGTGCGGGGGAGGGCCGGGGAGGGGGAGGGCGCCGGTGGTTTTCCCGCTGTCGGGCGTGCAATGTCTAGCGCGCTGCCCCCTCCCAACCCTCCCCCGCACGCGGGAGAGGGCTTGCGCGCTGCCCGGACGACGGCCGTCTGGCGGAGGTCGGAGTCTCGGAACCCCTCACTTCACCGCGTTCAGATAGGCTTCCGAGAAGCCCTTCTGGGCGGCTTCCATCTTGGCGTAGTCCACCGGCTTGGCGCGGGCATAGTCGGCGGCGGGCAGGAAGCGGCTCGCCACCTCGGGCGGCAGCTTGATGTCGCGGGCGGGTCGCAGATAGGCCTTGGCCCACATGGTCTGGCCCTTGTCGGAGAGCACGTAGTCCAGCACCTTCTTGGCGGCCTCGGGGTGGGGCGCGCCCTTCACCATGGTCATCACATAGGGCACCACCACGCTGCCCTCGCAGGGGATGACGAACTCGAAGTGGCCCATGTCCGAGTAGCGGGCGCGGTAGGCGTTGAAGTCGTAGTCGAACAGGATCGGGATCTCGCCGGAGACCACGCGGGCATAAGAGGTCTGCTTCGGCACGATGGGCTGGTTGGCCTGGAGCTTCTTGAAGTATTCGATGCCGGGCTTGAAGTCGTCCAGCGTGCCGCCCATGGCGCCGTTCACCGCCACCGCGCCCACATAGCCCACGAAGGCGCTGGTGGGGTCGAGGTAGCCCACAAGGCCCTTGTATTCGGGTTTCAGCAGGTCGGCCCAGCAGGCCGGAACCGGGGCGCCGCCCAGCGCATCCTTGTTCACGAACAGGCCCAGCGTGCCGGAATGGATGGTGAACCAGTTGCCGTCCTTGTCCTTCAGCCCCGCCGGGATGTCGGCGAAGCCCTTGGGCTCGTAGGGCTGGGTGACGCCGGCGTCCTTGGCCTTGATGCCGAAGGTGACGCCCAGATAGGCCACGTCCGCCACCGGGCTCGCCTTCTCGGCGATGATCTGGGTGAGGGACTGGCCGGAATTCTTGTTGTCCTGCGGCACGTCGATGCCGGTGTCGGCCTTGATGGCCTTCAGCATGCTGCCCCAGTCGGCCCATTCGGGCGGGCAATTGTAGCAGATGGCGTCCGCCGCGGCCGCCGGGCGACCGGCGAGGGCGAGCGTCGCGAGGGCGAGCGCGGCGACGGCGCCGGCTTTGGGAAGGCGGGGAAGGGTGGGGCGCATGGCTGGCCTCGGGAGAAGAGAAGGGGGCTTGATATAGGCAAGGGGCGTGCTGGACGACCGCCGGGCGGCGGCCTGCGGGGCTCCAAACTCTAGGAAAGAGAACGCGTTAACCGATCGTCTTGCGAACTAATCGGATCGGCGGCTCCTCTGGGAGCGAGCGTTCCGCCGGGGCGGAGGGTGAAGGGCAGGTGTTCGACGCGGGGCGCGGCGCCCGCCTCGATCATGGTGAAGAGCATGGTCACCGCGTGCGCCCCCATGAGGCGGGTGGGCGTATCCACCGTGGCGAGGGTGGGATGGACGGCGCCGCCCAGGGCGATACCGTCAAAGCCGGCGACGGAGATATCGTCCGGCACGCGCAGCCCCAGCGTGCGCAGGGCGCCGACCACGGACAGGGCGAGCAGGTCGTTGGAGCAGAGCGCCGCCGTGGGGGGCGCGCCGGTGCAGAAGAGGCCGGCGAGGGCCTCGGCATGGCTCGGCGCATCGCCGAGATAATCGAGCTCGAGGGGAGCCTCGGGCTCGAGGCCCGCCGCTGCCATGGCGGCGCGATAGCCTTCGTGGCGACGGCGGGCGCGATCGGAGGTGGCGAAGCGCCCGGCGAGATAGGTGATGCGCCGGTGCCCGGCCGCGATCATGGTTCCGGTCAGGGCGAAGGTGGCGGCCGCATTGTCCACGCATACGGCCGCGCGGCCCGGGCGGGTCGGCTCGTTGTGGACCAGGACGTAGGGGATGCCCTCCGCCTCCAGCAGGTCGAGGGTGGCGTTCTCGGCCGCATCGGCGACGGTGAGGATGAGCCCGGCCACGTTCTGGGCCACCAGCGTCTCCACCAGCTCGGCCTCGGCGCCGGGCTCGTAATCGGTGGCGGTGAGCAGCAGCGTGTGCTTGCGCTCCCGCGCCGCCGACTGCATGCCGGCGACCGAGGCGGCGAAGACCGGATTGGTCAGGCTGGGAATGACCACGCCCAGCGTCTTGGTGCGCAGCGCCTTCAGCGCGCGGCCGATCTCGCTGGGGCGGAAGCCGAGGGCGTCGACGGCGGCGCGCACGCGCGCCTCCACGGCGGGGCTGGTGGGGGCCGAGCGGTTGATGACCCGGCTGACGGTGGCGATGGAGCAGCCGGCGCGTTCGGCGACGGTGCGAATGGTGACGATGCGTGCCATCGCGCGATCCTGAAGCCGGCGACTGGACAGCGTCCAGCCCGTGAAATCGTTTTCAGGAACTTAATCTGCAAAGCAAGACAGGCATATGACCGGTGGCGCGATCTCTTGAAACGGGACCGCCGGCGATCGTCTCAGAGTGCGTGGGGGTCGGTTTGCGGCCTTTCAAATCGGCATGGCGGTGGGGCCATCGTCCCCATGGCCGCCATAAACGCGGACGGCGGGCGTGCCGGAGCACGCCCGCCGTGGGGAAGGGAGGATCAAGGGCGGCGAGTCTCCCCTCCTTCGCTGAGCCTCACCGGGGTGGGAGGCGATCTGGGGGGCCGTGGCGTCCGCCGAACGGGGGCGGAACGTGGCCGGCCGGCAGCAGCAGCGCCGGTTCGATCAGCGCCAGCCGCTGAAGCTGGTCCTCCGACAGGAGCGCTTTCAGGGTTTCCACCGCCTGCCGCAGCCGCACGCCGGCCTTGCCGGCCTCCTCGTCGCGCACCGCGAGAGCCGTGACGAGAGCGAAGGGGACGGGCGCCGCAGCGGACGGGGCCGGCGGGGGGAAGGGAGGTGGGAACGGCGCGCCGGGAGGCGGCGGGGGCGCGGGAAGGGCGGCCTGAAGGGCGTCGGTGAAGTCGCGCCAGGCGTCCATCTGGTTCGGCCGCACGCCGATGGCGGTTTCGGCCGCGGCGAGCGCTTGGGCGAGCCCCAGCGGCCCGCCGGGGGGCTGGCTGCCACGCGGCCCGGCCGCGTCCCGCGGATGGGGTGGCCACGCGCCGACCGCGTCGCCGGGGGCGGGAGGCGGCGGAGCGTGCGGCAGGTTCGGCGCCAGCGGCAAGTCGTCCATGGCGAGGGCCGCGAAGCGCACCGGGGCGCTCGACGTGGCCTGCGCCTGCGGCAGCCGGTCCTGCGTCTTCGAGACGGCGGGGCCGGACACCGACGCGACGACGGCGCATCCCACCAGCAGGGCGAGGGCGGCCCCGGCCAGGAGCTTGGTGCGCAGAGGCTTGACGGACATGGGGTGCCTTCTGTCTTTCTTCAGGTTGAAGGCACTTTCGCCCCGTCCCGTTGCTGGCGAAGGTCGGGATATGTCGAAAGGTGTCGGCGCGGGCCGAATTTGTATCGCAATGTTGCTCGAAGCCGGTGGGCAACGCTTCGATGCAATGGAGGGCGCAGTGGCGCGGCGTCTCGGCTAGAATACGGCGAAATGGAGACGCCGGTGCAATCCGAAGGCGCAACGCATATTCTCGTCGTCGACGACGATCTCGAAATCCGGAAATTGCTCGGGCGCTATCTGGCGGGCCAGGGCTTCCGCGTCACCACGGCCGGCGACGGGCGGGAGATGGAGGAGAAGCTGGCCACCCAGCGCATCGACTTCGTGGTGCTCGACCTGATGCTGCCGGATGCCTCCGGCCTCGATTTGTGCCGCGCCCTGCGCAACCGCTCGCGGGTCCCCGTCATCCTGCTCACCGCGCTGAAGGAGGACGTGGACCGCATCATCGGGCTGGAGATCGGCGCCGACGACTATCTCGGCAAGCCGTTCAACCCGCGCGAGCTGGTGGCGCGCATCCGCGCGGTGCTGCGGCGCACCGGCGGCGCCGAGCCGGAGCCGGTGGCGGCCACGGCCTTCCGCTTCGCCCGCTTCCGCGCCGAACCGGAATTGCGGCGCGTGACCGATGCCGAGGGCGTCGAGATCGCGCTCACCGGCGCCGAGTTCGACCTGCTGATGGCCTTCCTGGAGCGGCCCGGCCGCATCCTCTCCCGCGAGCAATTGCTGGACATCACCCGCGGCCGCGAGGCCGGGCCGTTCGACCGCTCGGTGGACGTGCTGGTGAGCCGCCTGCGGCGCAAGCTCGGCGACCAGGGCGCGTTCCAGATCCTGAAGACCCTGCGCAACGGCGGCTACCAGCTGGCAGTGCGGGTGGACCGGGAGGACGTCTCGTGAGGACCCTGCGCGCGCAGGTCACCGCGCTTCTGGTGGTGGCGGTGCTGGTGGTGACGGCGCTGGCCAACGGCGCGTCCTTCTTCCTGACCCGTCCCGAATGGCCGCCCTTCGAGGAGGGCGACAAGGCCCAGGACATGGCCCTCCTCGCCGATCTGGCCGCGTCGGTGCCGGCCACGGGCGCGCCGGTCACGATGTTCGGCGGAGGGCGAGGGGTGATCCAGACGGCGCCGCCCGACGGAGAGATCGATCAGGAGGCCACGCGCATGCTGGCGGAAGGCCTCGCCCGCCTCGGCCACAGGATGCCGGTGCGGGTGTTTCGGCCGGGAGCCTCAAGCCAGATGGGTCCAGGTCAGGCGGGTCCAGGTCAGGCGGGTCCAGGTCAGGCGGGCCCAAGGCGGCCGGGCCCGGACGGTCCCGCGCTCACGGCGCTGGGCCTTGCCGATGGGCGCTGGCTGGTGCTGGAGCGGCGGTTCGGCCCCATGCGCCCGCCGGATGGCCCGCCGGGCGGGACCTTCGGCTTCGCCACCTGGCTCGCTTTCATGGTGGCGGGGGTGACGCTGGTGGTGGTGTTCGCCGTGCGGCGGCTGACCAAGCCCTTGTCCCTTATCGAGGAAGCCGCTGGACGCATCGGCCCCGACGGCGAACTGCCGGTACTGCCCGAGGAGGGACCCGCCGAGGTGCGCGCCGCCGCTGCCGCCATCAACCGCCTGTCGGCGCGCCTTAAGGTCGCCATGGACAGCCGCATGCGCATCGTGGCCGGCGCCGCCCACGACCTGCGCACGCCCCTCACCCGCATGCGCCTGCGCGCCGAGTTCATTCCCGACGACGAGGAGCGCGCCCACTGGCTATCGGACCTGGAGGAACTCGACCGCATCGCCGACAGCGCCATCCGGCTGGTGCGCGAGGAGGTGGAGGGGGCGCCGGAGGAAATCGTGCGTCTCGACGATCTGGTGGACGGCGTGGTGGCCGAGGTGGCCGAGGCGCGGCGGCCGGTCCGCCTCGTCCGCGCGTCACCGGCGGCGGTGCGCGGACGGCCCCTGTCGCTGAAGCGCGCGGTGCGCAATCTGGTGGTCAATGCCGCGACCCATGGCGGCGGCGCGCGGGTCGCCGTCAGCGCCGAGGCGGACCGGGTGGTGCTGGTAATCGAGGATGACGGCCCCGGCATTCCCGAGGCGCTGATGGGTCAGGTGTTCGAGCCGTTCTTCCGGGTGGACCCGGCGCGTCAGGTCAAGATTCCCGGCGCCGGGCTGGGCCTTGCCATCGCCAACGAGATCGTCTCGCGTCACGGCGGCCGCCTCACCCTCGCCAACCGGCCGGGCGGCGGCCTGCTGCAGCGGGTGGAGCTGCCGGGGGTGGACTTGCCGGGGATGGCGGTGGGGGAGGGGTGAGGGCGCGCGGCTCGGTGCACGGGCGGCGCCCACATACTTCAAGCGCAGGCAAGGGCGGCCCAAGGGACGCCCCGCGATGGCCGCCCCGCGGGGGCTCACCTTGGGCTCACCTTGGGCTCAGCGGGTGGGGACGGGCTTCTCGCCGCGATAGTCGTAGAAGCCGCGCTGGGTCTTGCGGCCGAGCCAGCCGGCCTCGACATATTTCACCAGCAGCGGGCAGGGGCGATACTTGGAATCCGCCAGGCCCTCGTGCAGCACCTGCATCACCGCGAGGCAGGTGTCGAGGCCGATGAAGTCGGCCAGCTGCAGCGGTCCCATGGGATGGTTCGCCCCGAGCTTCATGGCCCGGTCGATGGAATCCACGCTGCCGACGCCCTCGTAGAGGGTGTAGATGGCCTCGTTGATCATGGGCAGCAGGATGCGGTTGACGATGAAGGCCGGGAAGTCCTCGGCCACCGCATAGGTCTTGTGCAGCCGGGTGACGAACTGCTTCGAGCTTTCGAAGGTGTCGTCGTCGGTGGCGATGCCGCGCACCAGCTCCACCAGCTCCATCAGCGGCACCGGATTCATGAAGTGAATGCCGATGAAGCGCTCGGGGCGGTCGGTGGCCGCGGCCAGCCGGGTGATGGAGATGGACGAGGTGTTGGAGGCGAGCAGCGCGTCCGGCCGCAGCACCTGGCACAGGCCGGTGAAGATCTTGCGCTTCACCTCTTCCTTCTCGGTGGCCGATTCGATCACCAGATCGCAGTCGGCCAGCTCCTCGGTGCGCTCGGCCATGGCGATGCGGGCGAGGGCCACCTGCCGGGCGTCCTCGGTCACGGTGCCCTTGGAGACCTGCTTGGCCATGTTGCCATTGATGGTGGCAAGGCCGGAGCGGATGCGGTCGGGGTCCGCGTCATGGATGAACACGTCATAACCGGCGAGGGCGCAGACGTGCGCGATGCCGTTGCCCATCTGGCCTGCGCCGATGACCCCGACCTTCTTGATCTCGAGCGGCATGATTCTCTCGTTTCACCTTGATGCCGGGGGGAGGAGCCGGCGCCCCTGATGGCTGCGGCCGGGGCGTGGCCCGGCCGCCTGTTTCTAGAGCATTTCGGCGCTTCGTTGAATGGGGGACACCGCGCTCGAAGGCGCTTTGGCCTTATCCCTTCGCCTTGACGAGTTCCGCCTTCAGCTCGGGGATGACCGTGTTGATGTCGCCCACCAGCCCGTAGTCGGCCACCTGGAAGATGGGGGCCTCCTCGTCCTTGTTGACGGCGACGATGACCTTGGAGTCCTTCATGCCCGCCAGATGCTGGATGGCGCCGGAAATGCCGAGCGCGATGTACAGCTCGGGCGCCACCACCTTGCCGGTCTGGCCCACCTGCCAGTCGTTGGGGGCGTAGCCCGCATCCACGGCGGCGCGCGAGGCGCCCACCGCGGCACCCAGCACATCGGCCAGCGGCTCGATCAATTCGGCGAACTTCTCCCGCGAGCCCAGGGCGCGGCCGCCGGAGACGATGATCTTCGCCGCCGTCAGTTCCGGACGGTCGGAGGCCGCGATGCTCTCCTCCACGAAGGTGGAGACGCCGGGATCGGCCACGGCCGCGATGGCCTCGACTGCCGCCGAGCCACCCTCGCCGGTGGCGGCGAAGGAGGCGGTGCGCACCGTGATCACCTTCTTGGCGTCACCCGACTTCACGGTCTGGATGGCGTTGCCCGCATAGATGGGCCGCTCGAAGGTGTCGGGGGCCAGCACCTTGGTGATGTCCGAGACCTGCATCACGTCGAGCAGCGCTGCGACGCGCGGCAGCACGTTCTTGGCCACCGCCGTGGAGGGGCCGACGATGGCGTCGTAGCCCGGCGCCAGCGATACGATGAGCGCGGCCAGCGGCTCGGCGAGGCGATGGGCATAGAGCGCGTCGTCCGCCAGCAGCACCTTTTCCACGCCGGCGAGTTTCGCCGCGGCGTCGGCGACGCCCTTGGCGTTCTGGCCGGCCACCAGGATGTGCACCGGACCGCCGAGGGCGGCGGCGGCGCTGAGCGCCTTGGCAGTGACGCCGTTGAGAGCCGAATTGTCGTGTTCGGCGAGCAGCAAGGTTGCCATCAGATCACTCCCGCCTCATCCTTGAGCTTCGCCACCAGCTCGGCCACCGAGCCCACCTTCACGCCCGCCTTGCGGCCCGCGGGTTCCGCGGTGGAGAGCACGGTGAGGCGCGGGGCGACGTCGACACCGTAGTCGGCGGGCGTCTTCTCGGCGATGGGCTTCTTCTTCGCCTTCATGATGTTGGGCAGCGAGGCATAGCGCGGCTCGTTGAGGCGCAGGTCCGTCGTGACGATGGCCGGGCCATTGAGCTTCACGGTCTGCAGGCCGCCGTCGATCTCGCGGGTGACGGCGACGCCGCCCTCTTCGATCGCAACCTTGGAGGCGAAGGTGCCCTGGGGCCAGCCCAGCAGGGCGGCGAGCATCTGGCCAGTCTGGTTGCAGTCGTCGTCGATGGCCTGCTTGCCCAGGATGACGAGGCCGGGGGCTTCCTCGCCCACCACGCCCTTGAGGATCTTGGCCACCGCCAGCGGCTCCACCGCCCCGTCCACCTTCACCAGGATGCCGCGGTCGGCGCCCATGGCCAGCGCGGTGCGCAGGGTCTCGGCGGCCTGGGCCGGGCCGATGGACACGGCGATGACCTCGGTGGCCTTGCCGGCTTCCTTCAGGCGAAGCGCCTCTTCCACCGCGATCTCGTCGAACGGGTTCATGGACATCTTGACGTTGGCGAGCTCCACGCCCGACCCGTCCGACTTCACCCGGACTTTTACGTTGTAATCCACCACCCGCTTAACGGGCACCAGGATCTTCATAGAGGCGTGCTCCCCGTTCCCGAAATATCGACCGGCGGTCGAAAAATCGCGCCGGTCTTCAAGTCTTCCGCGTGGTCCCTGCATTGCAGCATTTTGTGCGGGCCGGCAACGTAGGAGGGGCCAGAAAGTGTGTCAACGCTCGCGCTTTCGGGGGCTGCCAAAGTCGCACGTGCCGACCTTTCACGGCTCACCTTTGCGCGGTGCCCGGCGGCTCGGCACCCCGGAAGGATCGGGATCCAGCAGCGCCACCCCCGGCCGGCGCATC
The DNA here is from genome assembly GCF_043194565.1 of Xanthobacter autotrophicus ATCC 700552. GTDB lineage: Bacteria > Pseudomonadota > Alphaproteobacteria > Rhizobiales > Xanthobacteraceae > Xanthobacter > Xanthobacter autotrophicus_F. The sequence continues at coordinate 118,761 of NZ_JBAFVS010000012.1, forward strand.
ACGGTCACCAGCGCCGCGCCGGTGAGGAAGCCCCCCACATGGGCCCACCACGCGGTATCCTGGTCGTGGCTCGCCATGATTTGCCAGACCTGGAGGGCAAACCACGCGCCGATGGCCCAGTAGGCCGGCACCCTGAGCGGGATCTTCATGAGCACCAGCGCCCATAGGCGAATGTGGGGGTGCAGCACCAGATAGGCGGCGATCACCCCGGCCACCGCGCCGGACGCCCCCACCAGCGGCGCTTCGGAGGCGGGGTTGGCCACCACATGGACCACCGCCGCCGCAACACCGCACAGGAGGTAGAAGGCGAGGAAGCGGACGTGGCCGAGGGCGTCCTCCACATTGTCGCCGAACACGAACAGGAAGGCCATGTTGCCGATGAGGTGCAGCCAGCCGCCGTGCAGGAACATGTAGGTGACGAGGCTGAAGGGCGCGGGAATGAGCGCATAGCCTTCCGGCAGCACCGCCTCGCCCGTCACCACCGCCGGAATGGTGCCGTAGGCGAGGGTGGCGGCCTCGCTCACCGTCTGGAAGGCGCCGTGCTGGAGTGCCAGGAACACGAATAGGTTGAGCGCCAGCAGCGCCCAGGTGACGTAGGCGTGCCGCACATGCTCCAGCGGGTTGGCGTCGGCGATGGGAACGAACATAGCCAAGGGTCTTCCGCGGGCGTCCCGTACGCGCCCGTGGCCTGAAGCGTAGAGCATTTTCGGGCCAGAGCACGCGCCGCCCGAAGAAAATGCGGGGCGAGGGTCACGGCGCCGATCCGCCTCGTCGGGATCAGGTGCGGCCGGGTTGTCAGGCCCGGCTTGCCCCGGGGACCCAGAGCACGTCGTCGGCGCCGCGCGCATTGGCGTAGCGGCCGGCCACGAACAGCAGGTCCGACAGGCGGTTCACATAGTGGATGGCGGGTCCGCCCACGGTCTCATCCGGCTGGTGCGACAGCTCCACCATGATGCGCTCGGCGCGCCGGCAGACGGTGCGGGCGAAATGCAGGTACGCCGACGCCGGCGTTCCGGCCGGCAGGATGAAGGAGGTGAGCGGCGACAGCTCGGCATTGAGCAAGTCGATGTCGGTCTCCAGCCGGGTCACCTGCGCCGGAACGATGCGCAGCGCGGTGCCCGGCGCTTCGTCGGCCTTCGGCGGCACGCACAGGTCGGCGCCGAGATCGAACAGGTCATTCTGGATCCGCATGAGCATGGCGTCGAGCGCGGCTTCGCCCGAAAGGTGCAGGCGGGCGAGGCCGATGGCGGCATTGGCTTCATCCACCGCGCCATAGGCGTCCACGCGCAGGTCGTACTTGGCAACCCGCGCGCCGGTGCCGAGCCCGGTGGTGCCGTCGTCGCCGGTGCGCGTGTAGATCTTGTTCAGCTTCACCATGTGGTTGCAGTCCCTCTCAGCGTCCCAGGTCACCGCCCCAGATCACCGTCCCATGGCGAAGATGGTGATCATCACCAGGATGATGGCGCCGAACTGGAACAGCACCCGCAGCTGCATCAGGCGCTGGGACCGCTGGGGCGAGCCGCCCGAGGCGAAATTGAACAGGCCGAGGATCAGCACCCCCGCCACCAGGGCCAGGGCCAGCGGGATGAAGAGATAGATGGACCAGTGGAGCATGGCGGACCTCGGGGACGCAGGGCGGCCGCGTCAGTTGAGGAGGACGATGGCTGCATTCAATGTGGAGGCGTAGCACACCCAGGCAAGATAGGGCACCAGCAGCCAACCTGCGGCCCGGTCCAGCGGCAAGGCGGCGCGCAGGGCGAGCGCCAGCACCACGATGAGCGCGAGGATGATGGCGAGCCCCGCCACCGGCGCATGCAGCCCGAAGAAGATGGGCGACCACACCGCATTGAGGGCCAGCTGGCCGAGGAACAGGCCGATGGCGGTCCGCCGCGCCAGCGACGGCGCGACCTTGTCCCACAGCCGCCAGAGCGACAGCGCCATCAGGATGTAGAGGATGGTCCAGGCGATGGGGAAGGCCGCGTTGGGCGGGGTCCATGCCGGCTTGTGAAGGCCCTGATACCAGCCGGGAATGGCCGGCGCGGTGACGGCGCCGCCCACCGCGGCGACCACTCCCACCAGAGCGAGGCAGGCGAGCAGCCTCAGCCGCGAGACGGCGCAGGGAGAGACGGAGTTGAACCGGGTCAAGGACATGGGCAACCTTGGGCTTTGGAACCGGTGCCGGGTTCCGGTCAGCGCGACGCGCCGGCTTCGGGGCAGACCGGCGTCGTCGTCTTGTTCGAACACGCTGCCGGGGCGGATCGGTTGCCGGGCCCTTTTTCCGGAGGTCCCGCCTCAGGTGGCGATGTGGCGGCCGATCTCCTCCACGGGCAGCTTCACCAGGTCCTTGGCGATTTCCCCGTCCACGCGGCCCTTGACCTTGGGGCTCAGCACGCTGCGCAGGGTGCCGAGCGCGCGCGGCGGGGCCACGAGGAGGATGCGTTCCGGTGCCGTGCCGGCCTCCACCATCACGCCGATCCGCGCGGCCACGCGGCCCAGGAACGCGGCTTCAGCCTGCGCGTGCAGGTCGGTTTCCTCCATGGCGCTGCGCGCGGTGGTGGCGGATTCATGGACTCGGCCGGGCCGGTCGGTGCCGAGCGCCGCGGTGCCGGGATGGGGTTCGTCAAAACATTCGAGGACGCTGAGCTGGGGGACGATGGCGGTGCCGGCATCGGCCAGAAGGAGCGCCTTGGCGCCGTCGCAGACCACCACCAGGCGTTGGGCCTTGTCGAGCTTCGTCATGTGCTGCCTCCCGTTGTTGCTGGCCGGAGCTGCCATCGGCGGCGCCCGGCGCAGCGCGATCCTGCGCGCCCGGGCGCCCTGTCACCTTGACGGCGCCACCTTGACATGGGGCATCCTGCGACTTTGTGCCGGCGCGCGGGCGCTTGCCGCCATCAAAGGCGCGTGAGACCATTTTCGCTACGGAAACCGCTGGCCCCCGCGCGCGTTCCGCAACATGGGTTCAGGAGGGGAGACCTCGCGATGCCATTTCTTGTTCGTTTCCTGCTGCGGCACGCGCTGATCGGGGTCGGTGTGGCCGCCGTCTTCGTCGCCCTCCTGGCCGCCTTCGACGTGGCGCATCTGGGCACCCTGTTCGCCACCTCGCAGGACGGGCCGCTGGCGCTGGTCGTGCTGACCCTGGCCCTCGGCGTGACCTTCGGCAGCGTGCAGATGGGTTTTGCCGTGATGCTCATGAGCGACAAGGACGAGCCGCCGCGCGGCCGTCGCATCCGCCTCACCCGCCTGGTGCCCAGTTTCGCCCGGGTGCACGCAAGGCGCTGAGGCGGTCGCCTTCTGAAACGTCACGTCGTGAAAAGTCGCGCCGTTTGAATGGCCGGGCACTGCCCGGCCAATTCGTTTGCCCGGCCTACTGTCCCTTACGCCTCAGGGCGTCGGCGAGCGCGGCGCCGAAAGCGCCCGCAGCGGGCTTGTCCTTCGGCGGCGGACCGCGACGGCTCTCGTTCTGCCGCCCCTCGTTCTGGCGCGGCTCATTCTGGCGCGGCTCATTCTGGCGCTGATCCTGCGCCCGCCCCGGCGCGGGGCGCCCGCCGGCATCGTCCTTGCGCATGGAGAGGGCGATGCGCTTGCGCTTCACATCCACCTCCACCACCCGCACCTTCACCACGTCGCCGGCCTTGACGACCTCGTGGGGGTCCTTCACGAACCGGTCGGCCAGGGCCGAGACGTGGACCAGCCCGTCCTGGTGCACGCCGATATCCACGAAGGCGCCGAAGGCGGCCACATTGGTCACCGTGCCTTCCAGCACCATGCCGGGCTTGAGGTCGCTCATCTCGTTGACCCCCTCGGCGAAGGTGGCGGTCTTGAACTGCGGGCGCGGGTCGCGGCCGGGCTTCTCCAGTTCGCTCAGGATGTCGCGCACCGTGGGCAAGCCGAAGCGCTCGTCCACGAAGGCGCGCGGGTCCAGCGCCTTCAGCGCCGCCGTGTCGCCCATGATCGCGCGCACGTCGCGCCCGCAGGCGGAAACGATCTTCTTGGCGAGGTCATAGGCTTCCGGATGGACCGCGGAGGCATCCAGCGGCTCCGTCCCCTCCGCAATACGCAGGAAGCCGGCGCTGAGTTCGAACGTCCTTGGCCCAAGGCGCGCCACCTTCAGCAATTCCTTGCGGGTCCTGAACGGCCCCACCGTATTGCGATGGGCGACGATGGCCTCCGCCAGCGAGGCGCCGAGGCCCGATACCCGCGCCAGAAGCGAGGCCGAAGCGGTGTTGAGGTCCACGCCCACGGCGTTCACCGCATCCTCCACCACCGCGTCGAGGGCCTTGGCGAGGCGGGCCTGGTCCACGTCGTGCTGGTATTGACCTACCCCGATGGCCTTGGGCTCGATCTTCACCAGCTCCGCCAGCGGGTCCTGCAGTCGGCGGGCGATGGAGACGGCGCCACGGATCGACACGTCGATGTCCGGCATTTCGGCGGCGGCGGTGGCGGAGGCGGAATAGACCGAGGCGCCGGCCTCGCTCACCACCACCTTGATGGGGTGCGGCGGCGGCAGCATGCCCAAGAGGTCCGCCACCAGCTTGTCGGTTTCCCGGCTCGCGGTGCCGTTGCCGATGGCGATCAGCTCCACCTTGTGCTTGACGATGAGGTGGGCCAGCGCCGCGCTCGCCCCCTGCACGTCGTTGCGCGGCTGGAAGGGATAGACGGTGGAGGTGGCAATCAGCTTGCCGGTGCCGTCCACCACCGCCACCTTCACGCCGGTGCGGATGCCGGGGTCGAGCCCCATGGTGGCGCGCGAGCCGGCCGGGGCCGCCAGCAGCAGATCCTTGAGGTTGCGGGCGAAGACGCGGATGGCTTCTTCTTCCGCCCGCTCACGCATGTCGCCCATCAGCTCCACGGTGAGGTGGAGCGACAGCTTCACCCGCCACGCCCAGCGCGCCACCTCCAGCAGGAAGCCGTCGGCGGGGGCACCGTTGGCAAGCGGAATGGCGAAGGCCTCCGCCACGATGCGCTCGGTGGGCTTCACCGGGGTGGTGGCATCCTCGTCCACCACCAGGTCGAGGGTCAGCATCTCCTCGTTGCGGCCGCGCAGCATGGCGAGCACCCGGTGGCTGGGGGCGGTGGCCCATTTTTCCGCATGGTCGAAATAGTCGCGGAACTTGGCGCCGGCCTCCTCCTTGCCCTCGGCCACCTTGGCCTTGAGCACGGCGCCGGCCTTCATGTGCGCCCGCAGGCGGCCCACCAGCTCCGCATTCTCGGCGAAGGTCTCCACCAGGATATCCCGCGCCCCGTCCAGGGCGGCCTTGATGTCCGCCACCTGCTCGGTGAGGAAGGCGGCTGCGCGCTCGGCGGGGGCGACGGACCGGTCCGCAAGGATGGCCTCGGCCAGCGGGCCCAGCCCCTTCTCGCGGGCGATCTCCGCCTTGGTGCGGCGCTTGGGCTTGTAGGGGAGGTAGAGATCCTCCAGCTCCGCCTTGGTGGTGGCGGCGTCGATCTTGCCGCGCAATTCGCCCGTGAGCTTGCCCTGACCGTCGATGGAGGACAGCACGGCGGCGCGCCGCGCCTCCAGCTCGCGCAGGTAGGACAGGCGCTCTTCCAGCGTGCGCAGCTGGGTGTCGTCGAGGCCGCCCGTGACCTCCTTGCGGTAGCGGGCGATGAAGGGAACCGTGGCGCCTTCGTCGATGAGGGACACGGCCGCGCTGACCTGCGCCGGGCGGGCGCTGATCTCGGCGGCGATGATACGGGCGATGGTCTCGCTCATTCCCTGCGGTGCGGCGGCGGCCATGGGCTCTCCTTCGAAATCGGGGCACGCCCCTAGAGCGCGATCCGCTTAAACGCAAACGGGTCCGTTTGCGTTTAAGCGGTGAATCGCCCTCTAAACTATTGATAGAGACGGATTCAGCTGTTCGACGCCATGGCATCGAACAGCATCCGGCTCTAGCGGAGCAATGGGGCGCTGTCACCATGAGGCTTGGCGCGGTGTTGCCCCCTCTCCCGCGTGCGGGGGAGGGGTGGGGAGGGGGCAACACCGTGCCGCTTGACGTGCGGTTGCGGAATACGCAAACCCTCTGCCCCCTCCCTGCCCTCTCCCGCAAGCGGGGCCTCTGCGAAAGGTCCCCGAGATGCCGTCCTCCCCTCTCCCCTTGCGGGAGAGGGGTTGGGGGTGAGGGGGCGGCTGTGCCTGAAAATACTGTCTGCTCAGGACCCTAGCACACCCCTCACCCCGGCCCTCTCCCGCAAGGGGAGAGGGAGAACGGGCTTCCTTCACCGACCATGGGTGACTTTCGCAGAGGTCTCGCAAGCGGGAGAGGGTTTCCTGTCGTACCCGGTCGTAGCAGCGGGATTTCAAACTACGACACCACCCGCCGCTCGCGGTGGAAAAGCCGGCTCAGAACAGGTTCAGGCCCGGCGGCAGGGCGAGGCCGCCGGTGAGGCTCTTCATCTTCTCCTGCATCACCCGCTCGGCCTTGACGCGGGCGTCGCCCAGGGCGGCGACAAGGAGGTCTTCCAGGATCTCCACCTCGTCCGGTTTCATCAGGGACGGGTCGATGCGCACGGCCTTGCACTCGCCCTTGGCGGTGACGCGCACGGTGACGAGGCCGCCGCCGGAGGCGCCTTCCACCTCCACCTGCTCCAGCTCCGCCTGCATCTGCTGCATGCGCTCCTGAAGCTCCTTGGCCTGCTTCATCATCCCCATCAGGTCGCGCATGGACTTCATCTCCCTGTCATGGCGGGCGGCTGCGCTCGAGCGCCGCGCGCGCTCTAATACTCAAGTTCGTCGTCGGCGCCGGGGCCGGCGTAAAGGTCCTCTTCCGAGGGGGCGAGGACATCGGCGTCGATGGGCGCCTCCGCGCGGGTGCGCACATCCACCACCTCGGCGCCGGGGAAGCGGGCGAGCACGGCGGCCACCAGCGGATGGGCCTTGATGCCTTCTTCCCGCTCGGCCTTCACCGCCGCATTCTCCTCCGCCAAAGTCGGCCCGCCCGCCTGCGCGGAGAGGGAGACCAGCCAGCGCCGGCCGGTCCAGTCCGAGAGCTTGCGGGAGAGGTCCTGGATGACGCTGGCGGGGGAACCCGGCACCAGCGCCACCTCGATGCGGCCCTCCTCCACATGCACCGGACGCAGCGACGTCTCAACCGCGTGCTTCAGGGCCAGGTCGCGCTTGGCGGCGACGTATTGTGCCACGTCGGCGAGGCTGGCGAGGCGCGAGCCCGCCGCCGGTGCCGCAACGGCCGCCACCGGCGCCGCCTGCATCTGCGGCCGGGCCTCGGCGGGCCGGGCCTCGACCGGACGCGGGGCGAGGGACAGCCGCGCGCCGCCACCACCACCTCCTCCGCCACCACCGGAGGGGGCGGAAGGCGGGGCCGGGGCGTCGGTAACAGGCTGGTCCTTCAGGCGCCGCAGGGCTTCGTCGGGGGTGGGCAAATCGGTGGCGTAGCCGAGGCGCACCAGCACCATTTCCGCCGCCTGGGCGGGCTTGGGGGCCTGCTGCACCTCGCCGATGCCCTTGGTGAGCATCTGCCACGCCCGGGCCAGCACCCGCATGGACAGGCCCTGCGCCATCTCCAGCCCGCGCACCCGCTCGGCTTCCACCAAGGCGGCATCCTGCGCCGCGTCGGGCATGATCTTGAGGCGGGTGACCAGATGGGTGAATTCGGCCAGGTCCGTGAGGATCACCGCCGGGTCGGCGCCGGCATCATACTGGTCGCGGAATGCGGCCAGCGCCTGGGCCATCTCGCCCCGCATCAGCGCCTCGAACAGGTCGATGACGCGGCCCTTGTCGGCGAGGCCCAGAAGCCGCCGAACCTCTTCCGCGCCCACGGAGCCGCCGCCATGGGCGATGGCCTGGTCGAGCAGGGACAGGCTGTCGCGCACCGAGCCTTCCGCCGCCCGCGCCACGATGGCAAGCGCCTCCGGCTCGATGGTGACGCCTTCCTTGGCGCAGATGCCGGCAAGGTGCGCCGCCAGCTCGCCCGCCTCCACGCGCCTGAGGTCGAAGCGCTGGCAGCGCGACAGCACGGTGACCGGCACCTTGCGGATCTCGGTGGTGGCGAAGATGAACTTCACATGCTCCGGCGGCTCTTCCAGCGTCTTCAAGAGGCCGTTGAAGGCCGCCGTGGAGAGCATGTGCACTTCGTCGATGATGTAGACCTTGTAGCGCGCCATCACCGGACGGTAGCGGGCGCTCTCGATGATCTCGCGGATGTCGTTGATGGAGGTGTTGGACGCCGCGTCCATCTCCATCACGTCCACATGGCGGGATTCGATGATGTCGCGGCACTGCCTGCCCATCACCGACAGATCGAGGCTCGGGCCCGAGGGGGTGCCTTCTGGGGCGCCGTCCATGGGTTCATAGTTCAAAGCGCGGGCGAGGATGCGCGCGGTGGTGGTCTTGCCCACGCCGCGCACGCCGGTGAGGATATAGGCCTGCGCGATGCGCCCGGAGGAGAAGGCATTCCTCAGGGTGCGGACCATGGCCTCCTGGCCGATGAGGTCGGTGAAATTCTGCGGGCGGTATTTGCGCGCCAGCACGCGATAGGCGGCGGGGGCCGGGGCGGCGACGGCCGGGGCCGCCGCATCCGGGCGCGCGGCAGCGGGCGGCGCGCCGAGGTCCAGCCCCAGAGTCGGCCCGTCGTCGTCCTGGTGCGCGCGCGTGTCCTCGCTCATGAAACCGCCTTCGGGATGGGCAGGGGATGCCCCTGCGCCATACATAGCATCGCCGTCGCCCGCGTCGATGGGCGGGCCGGCAAAACCGCCGCCGGCCTGGTGAGGGTGCCGGCGCGGCCGGGCTCGGATCAGCTCACAGGTTCGGTGGAGGGCAGGGTGGGGGCCGCTGCGTGGGGCTGGGCCAACAACCGGTCCCAATGGAGAGGCCTTGCCCCCTCCCCAACCCTCCCCCGCAAGCGGGAGAGGGGGCACCGCCTCATTTGGCCGGCGCTCACCTGGCCGTACTCACTTGGCCTTGGGGGCCTCGGTCTTTGGGGCGTCAACCTTGGGCGCGTCGGCCTTCGGTGCGTCGGCCTTGGGCGCTTCCGCGGCGGGGACGCGGATGCAGACGTAGCGGCGGTAGCCTTCCGCCACGGCTTCCTTGTGCTTGGCATCGAGCCGGGCGGGCACGTTCTTGGCGATGGCGGCCTTGCAGGCCTCCTCGGTGGGATAGGAATTGTCGCGGTTCACCACCGCTTCCGGCTTGACGAGGGCGCTGAGGACGAGGACGACGACGACCCACATGGGAGCCTCCTTGGACGGGTGGCCTGTCTTATACCATCGGCCCCGGTCTTTGACCGGTGCCAGGTGGGTCCGCTCAGGCGCCGTGCGGGTTTTGGTCTTATCCCCAAATCCGAACCGGATTGCGACCGGGGCGCGGCAATTCACAGGTCGAGGGGGGCGGGGACGCCTAACGCCAAAGGCCCCCCGCGCACCGTGACGGCGCTGCGGGCGGGACCTTGCGAGGGCGTGGATCGATAAGGTGGGAGGCTGGACGAAGACCCGAGTCGGGCTCGTTGGGGCTGCTTCCTTCCGGACCTGACCCGGTTGGCGAGTGGCTCGTCCACCGCCAACCTCCCGAGGGCTATATGGCAGGGGAGGGGAAGGATGGCAAGGGGAGGGGGCGGCCGGTCCCTACGCCACCTTGCGGGTCTTGGCGAAGGGGCTGAGGCCGAGCCAGGCCTGGATGTTGCCGGCGAGCGCCGGATCGCCGGTCAGCATCAGCCGCCGCTCGTCCACCGCCGCGCGCACGGTATCAAGGCCCATCCAGATCGCCGTCATGGTCTTGAGGTCGCTCGCCACGTAGAGATCCACGTCGAAGCCGGGATCGACGCTGCACAGGTCCACGTCCACCTGCGGCTCGACGATGAGCCACCAGGAGCGCTGCGTCGCCGACAGCTCCGGATACTGGAACTTGATGAGGCTGCGCTGCTTCGGCATGGGGGTGGGATCGAGGTTGCGGCGCATGTCCCACATGAGCAGCGAGACATCGAGATGCTGCAGCGACAGCTCCGTTTCCACCCAGCGCTGCCCCCAGATGCCGAAGGCTTCCACCAGCGGCCCCAACTCCTGGCCGGCGGCGGTCAGGCGATATTCGAACACGCCGGTCTCGGTGCGCGAGGCGGCGCGGTAGAGAATGCCCGCCGCCTCCAGCTCCTTCAGCCGTTGGGACAAAAGCGCGGGCGACATGCGCGGCACCCCGCGCCGCAGGTCGTTGAAGCGCGTGGACCCCGCCACCATCTCGCGCAACAGCACCACGGTCCAGCGCGTGCAGAGGATTTCCGCCGCCATGGCCACCGGACAGAACTGCCTGTAGCTGCCTTGTGTCATGATTTCCTCTGGGGAATATGCAAGCGTAGAATACCCCCACCGGACATAGGGGCCAAGTTCATTTTCTGTATTGGCCCGCTTCAGTTCCTGAACTAGCGCCCGGCCACCAGAAATGGGCATCCTCCCTCGATAAATGAGGGCTTCGACAACAGCCGGAGAATGGAAATGTCTGTAGGTATCCACGCAGCGATTGAACCTGTCAGGACCAATTGGCTTGCGCAGGTCGATAATACCGCCGGCGAAATCGGTGCGCATGCGGCCGAGCACGATGCGCGCGAGAGCTTTGTCTCCGACACCTTCCAAAAGCTGAAGGCCGACGGCTTCTTCAAGGCGCTGGTGCCGGAGGAATTCGGCGGCGGCGGCGCCGGCGTCGCCGACATCTGTCAGGTGGTCCGCCGCCTGGGCGCGCAGTGCGGCTCCACCGCGCTCGCCTTCTCCATGCACTCGCATCTGGTGGCCACCGCCGCCTGGCGCTGGCGCCACCAGAACGCGCCCACGGACGGCCTCTTGAAGCGGGTGGCGGCCGAAAACCTCGTGCTGGTCTCCAGCGGCGGCTCGGACTGGCTGCGCAGCGAGGGCACCGCCACCCCCTGCGAGGGCGGCTTCCGCATCAATGCGCGCAAGGTCTTCTCCAGCGGCTGCCCGGCCGGCGACCTGCTGATGACCAGCGCGGTCCATGACGACCCGCAGGCCGGCCCCACCGTGCTGCACTTCGCCGTGCCCTTCAAGGCGCCGGGGGTGACGGTGCTGGACACCTGGCATGCGATGGGCATGCGCGGCACCGGCTCCCACGATGTGCTGCTGCGCGACGTGTTCGTGCCCGCGGCCTCCATCGCGGGGCGGCGGCCGCAGGGCAAGTGGCACCTGCTGTTCCACACCATCAGCCTGATCGCCTTCCCCATCATCTATTCCGCCTACATGGGGGTGGCCGACGGGGCGCGGGCGACGGCGCTGGAGATCGGCCGCCGCCGCGGCTTCGACACCGGCCTGCCCGCCCGCGTCGGCGCCATGGAGAATGCCCATACCATGGCCGGCCTCGCCCTCGACGCCATGGTGCGCATGGCCGGTGGAGCGATGCCGGGACCGGAGACCACCAGCCGGGTCATGGCCGCCCGGACCCTGGCCGGCCGCGGCGCCATCGAGACGGTGGAGCGCGCCATGGAAGTGGTGGGCGGCGCCTCCTTCTATCGGGACCTGGGCCTGGAGCGCGCCTTCCGCGACGTGCAGGGCGCCCGCTTCCACCCGCTGCGGGCCGACGAGCAGGCGCTCTTCACCGGCCGGGTGGCGCTGGGGCTGGACGTGGACGGGTAGGGTCGCTCAAGCGCGGAGGCCGGAGCCGGATCGGCTCCGGCGAACACGCGCCCTCGCACCGGTGGCCCGGTGCGGGGGCGTTGGTGTTTGGGGGCGGGGGAGGTGGTGTGGGACAGGAGGCGGGACGAAGAGCCGGGTCGAGGGGGGCGGGGGTGCTTTCGTCAGGGGCTGGGTGGAGTTGGCGAGTGGCTTGTGCATCGCCAACCTCCCAGGCGCTATGGGGCAGGGGGAGGGATGGGATGCAAGGGGGGAGGGGGGAAGGATGCGAGGGGGGAGCCAAGGCCTCGTGTCCACCCCAAACCGCCGTCATGCTCCGGCTTGACCGGAGCATCCATAGTCCCGCTGGCGAAGCGGCCGGCTCCCGGTGCAATGTAGCCGCCACCGCAGCGGAGCTTGACCATGGAGCGGCGCTACTTCGTCTATCTCCTCGCCAGCAAGCCCCGCGGGACGCTCTATGTGGGCGTGACCAATGACCTGACGCGCCGCGTGTTCGAGCACCGGCTTGGAACCGAGCCTGGCTTCACCAGCCGCTATCATGTCCAGCGCCTCGTCTGGTTCGAGATCCACGAGACGGCAATGGCCGCCATCCAGCGCGAGAAGCGGCTGAAGGCATGGCTGCGGCAGTGGAAGTTCGATCTGGTGGAGAAGGACAATCCCGAATGGCGGGACCTGTTCGACGAGATCGCGCTTGGTTGAAGCATGGGCCCTCCGGTCAAGCCGGAGGGCGACGGTGGGGAAGGGGCCGGCGGGCGCACCGGGTGGCCAACGCAGCCGCCTCCAACCTCGACCGCCGTCATGCTCCGGCTTGACCGGAGCATCCACGCCCCCGCCCATCGCGGTGCCCGGTGGCGAGATGGACCCTCCGGTCAAGCCGGAGGGCGACGGCGGGGAGAAAGCCCTGTCATGGCACTGTCCCCCGGCGCCCATGCCGCGCCCTCCGCCCCAAACCGCCGTCATGCTCCGGCTCGACCGGAGCATCCATGCCCCGCCCAGCGGCGAGATGGGCCCTCCGGTCAAGCCGGAGGGCGACGGTGGGGAGAATGCCCCGTCATGGCACTGTCCCCCGGCGCCCATGCCGCGCCCTCCACCCCGAACCGCCGTCATGCTCCGGCTTGACCGGAGCATCCATCGGCAGGGCGCAGTCGCATATGTGTGGGACAGGGACGGGAGGCCGGACGAAGGCACGAGGCGGGCGCGTTGGGGCTGCTTCCTTCCGGACCTGATCCGGTTGGCGAGTGGCTCGTCCACCGCCAACCTGCCGAGGGCTATAAGGTAGGGGAGGGGGAGGGATGCGAGGGGGACAATATTTAGCGGTAGGCCAGTCTTTTCAATGGTTCCTCGTATGCTCCGATCAGAGCGCTCAGCGGGTCCGCTCCTTTGAAAAAGACTTGCGCGTCCACCCCATTCTCCGGGATCAATCCGGTCGCTTTCCGGACAGTAGAAATCGCGTTCCTCGAAACCTCCTTCGACCACCCAGGAAATCCGATCTGAGCGACCCGATCGACCCCCTTATATACATTTATGTAGTTTCCAGATGGATTGGCGATAGAACAGCCATGAGCATTCAATAATCCATTCAGCTCATTAAAGGTTACAATGTATGACATCCTATTATCTTGTCGTCGAAACATTGTCTTGAATTTTGGTGATATCTCATCTATTTCCATATTTCGCGCATTAATTCTTTTGAGGTCGGCGATTTCAACCATAAAATCTTCAACCGCGACGATATCCGTCGCTGGCAAATAATTATGTTGCATCATAAAAAATACGGAACTTAGAAATGCCGTTCTTTTGTTTCCATCATGAAATGGATGATCGTTGATTAGGCCGAATATCAAAGACGATGCAATATCCCAGAAATCGTTATAAACAAATACCCCACCAGCAGAAGAAAGCTGACGGGCAACTGCGGACGATAGCAGTCCAAAATCTTTAGGCCCAAATCCCGCGATCCCTTCTCCAAGTTTTAGAAAATGATCGCAAATTAGGTAATGAGCATCAAGTACGTCCTCACAATTCAGATGGGGCCTATCACCCGAATAATCAATTTCATCTATTTGTGTGTAATAATGTTTATAGTTATCATACAATTTCGGAGATAGAGTGCTTCGATCTAACATTCCCGCGCCTCTCCTAAATACCATAATTAATTCGGCAGAAACTGCCTCGCTCTATCGACGAAGCGAAAGGCGCCGCACGCTGCAACCTTAGCCGTAACGCTAGCATCAGCGCAACCGAGTGAATTGGGGGCTCAACCGACCCGGGCCGCCTCCGGTCAAATGCTTTCCATTTGGATACGCCAAGGGACGCTTCGCTTTCGCCACACTCCATGGCATGGCTCCATATAACTCTGATTTGACTGTATTTTTCCTCTGGCACACCCCTTGCTGAAACCATTCCAATCCCCCGGCCTCGACGCCGGTGGGGAGGTCAGCGAAGGGGGAGCGCCGGATGGCCCTCGAGACGTTCTATGAAGTCATGCGGCGGCAGGGCATCACCCGCCGCTCGTTCCTGAAATACTGCTCGCTCACCGCCGCGGCCCTGGGCCTCGGGCCGGAGTTCGCGCCGCAGATTGCGCAGGCCATGGAGACCAAGCCGCGCACCCCGGTGCTGTGGCTGCACGGGCTGGAATGCACCTGCTGCTCGGAAAGCTTCATCCGCTCGGCCCATCCCCTGGCCAAGGATGTGGTGCTGAGCATGATCTCGCTGGATTATGACGACACCCTCATGGCCTCCGCCGGCCATCAGGCGGAAGCGATCCTCGACGAGGTGATGGAGAAGTACAAGGGCAACTACATCCTCGCGGTGGAAGGCAACCCGCCGCTGAACGAGGATGGCATGTATTGCATCATCGGCGGCAAGCCCTTCGTGGACCAGCTGAAGAAGGTGGCCAAGGACGCCAAGGCCATCATCTCCTGGGGCTCCTGCGCCTCCTATGGCTGCGTGCAGGCCGCGCGCCCCAACCCCACCCGCGCCACCCCGGTGCATGAGGTGATCTTCGACAAGCCCATCATCAAGGTGCCGGGCTGCCCGCCCATCGCCGAGGTGATGACCGGCGTCATCACCTACATGCTCACCTTCGACCGCCTGCCCGACCTCGACCGCCAGGGGCGGCCCAAGATGTTCTATTCCCAGCGCATCCACGACAAATGCTACCGCCGTCCCCACTTCGACGCCGGCCAGTATGTGGAGAGCTTCGACGACGAGGGCGCGCGCAAGGGCTATTGCCTCTACAAGGTGGGCTGCAAGGGCCCCACCACCTACAACGCCTGCTCCACCGTGCGCTGGAATGACGGCGTCTCCTTCCCCATCCAGGCCGGCCACGGCTGCATCGGCTGCTCGGAAGACGGCTTCTGGGACAAGGGCTCCTGGTACGCCCGCCTCGCGGACCTCAAGGGTTCCGGCTTCGGCGTTGAGGCCAATGCCGACCAGGTGGGCCTGATCGCCGCCGGCGCCGTGGGCGCGGGCGTGGCGGTTCATGCCGCCGTGAGCGCGCTCAAGCGCGCCCAGCACAAGAATACGGACAACGGTGCCGACAATAGCGCGACGGGAGGCGAGAAGTGACCATCCAGACGCCGAATGGCTTTTCCCTCGACACCTCCGGCAAGCGCATCGTGGTCGATCCGGTCACCCGCATCGAAGGCCACATGCGCTGCGAGGTGAATGTGGATGCCAACAACATCATCCGCAACGCGGTCTCCACCGGCACCATGTGGCGCGGGCTGGAAGTGATCCTGAAGGGCCGCGACCCGCGCGACGCCTGGGCCTTCGTGGAGCGCATCTGCGGCGTGTGCACCGGCTGCCATGCGCTCACCTCCGTGCGCGCGGTAGAAGACGCGCTGCAGATCAAGATCCCCAACAACGCCTTCCTGATCCGCGAGATCATGGCCAAGGTGCTGCAGTGGCACGATCATGTGGTCCACTTCTACCACCTGCATGCGCTCGACTGGGTGAACCCGGTGAACGCCCTGAAGGCGGACCCGAAGGCGACGAGCGTGCTGCAGCAGTCCATCTCGGCGCATTCCAAGTCCTCGCCGGGCTATTTCCGCGACGTGCAGAACCGGCTGAAGAAGTTCGTGGAGAGCGGACAGCTCGGCATCTTCAAGAACGGCTATTGGGACAACCCGGCCTATCTGCTGCCGCCGGAAGCCGACCTGATGGCGGTGACGCACTATCTGGAAGCGCTCGACTTCCAGCGCGAGATCGTGAAGGTGCACACCATCTTCGGCGGTAAGAACCCGCATCCCAATTACCTGGTGGGCGGCGTGCCCTGCGCCATCAACATGAATGGCGACATGGCCGCCGGCGCCCCGCTCAACATGGAGCGGCTGAACTTCGTGAAGCTGAAGCTTCAGGAAGCCTTCGAGTTCTCGCAGAACGTCTATATTCCGGACGTGATCGCCATCGCCTCCTTCTACAAGGGCTGGCTCTATGGCGGCGGGCTTTCCGGCCAGAATGTCATGGATTATGGCGACTACGAAGCCATCCAGGGCCAGAAGAAGACCGATCGCCTGCCCGGCGGCGTCATCCTCAACGGCAACTGGAACGAGGTGCACCCCATCGATCCGCGCAATCCCGATGAGGTGCAGGAGTTCGTGGCGCACTCCTGGTACACCTATGGCGATGCGGACAAGGACAAGGGCCTGCATCCGTGGGACGGCATCACCGATCCCCAGTATGTGCTCGGCCCCAATGCCAAGGGCACCCGCACCAATATCGAGGCGGTGGACGAGAACGCCAAGTATTCGTGGATCAAGGCGCCGCGCTGGAAGGGCAATGCGGTGGAAGTGGGCCCGCTGGCCCGCTACATCCTCGCCTATGCCCACGGCGTCGATTATGTGAAGGGGCAGGTGGACGAGGCGCTGGGCCAGTTCAACACCCTGGCCGGCACCCAGCTCACCGCGAAGCAGGCCTTGCCCTCCACCATCGGGCGCACGCTGGCCCGCGCGCTGGAGGCGCATTACTGCGCCAAGATGATGCTGGACGATTTCGACCACCTCATCGCCAACATCAAGGCCGGCGACACCTCCACCGCCAACATGGAGAAGTGGGACCCCTCGACCTGGCCCAAGGAGGCCAAGGGCGTGGGCACGGTGGCGGCGCCGCGCGGCGGCCTCGGCCACTGGATCAAGATCAAGGATGGGCGGATCGAGAACTACCAGTGCGTGGTGCCCACCACCTGGAACGGCGGGCCGCGCGATCCCAAGGGCAATATCGGCGCGTTCGAGGCCTCCCTCATGAACACGCCCATGCAGCGCCCCGAGGAGCCGGTGGAGATCCTGCGCACGCTGCACTCGTTCGACCCGTGCCTGGCCTGCTCCACGCACGTCATGTCCGAAGGCGGCGAGGAACTCGCCCGCGTCACCGTCCGCTGAGGGAGGGATGGAATGAGCGATACTTCACTCTCCGGCGCCGCCCCTCCGGCGGCCCCCGCGACCCCGGTCGCGCAGGCGATCAAGGGTGGAAAGAAGCTGACCACCGTCTATGTGTACGAGGCGCCGGTGCGCCTCTGGCACTGGGTGAACGCCCTTTCCATCGTGGTGTTGTGCATCACCGGCTACTTCATCGGCTCGCCCTTCCCGACCCTGTCGGGGGAGGCGAGTGCCCACTACCTCATGGGCACCATCCGCTTCGTGCACTTCGCGGCGGGCTACATCCTCGCCGTGGGCTTTCTGGGGCGGATCATCTGGGCCTTCTTCGGCAATAAGTATTCCCGCGAGCTGTTCACCTTCCCGTTCTGGAGGAAGAGCTTCTGGCGGGGCTTCTTCACAGAAGTCAAATGGTATGCGTTCCTGAAGCCGCGCCCGCTGAAGTTCGTGGGGCACAATCCGCTGGCCCAGGTCTTCATGTTCTTCGTGATGGTGCTGGGCCTGGCCTTCATGATCGTCACCGGCTTCGCCCTGTATTCGGAAGGCGCGGGGCCGGGATCGTGGCAGGACAAGCTGTTCGGCTGGGTGCTGCCGCTTCTGGGCGGCTCCATGCAGGTGCATACGCTGCATCACCTCGGCATGTGGATGATTATCCTGTTCGTGATCATCCACGTCTATTCGGTGATCCGGGAAGACATCATGTCCCGCCAGTCCATGGTCTCGGCCATGACCAACGGCCACCGCACCTTCCGGGACGATGATCCGGAGTGAAGGGTGCTCTAAATTATAGATAGAGCAAGCGTGAGAAGGGCGTGGCGAAAGCCGCGCCCTTTTTGTTTGGGCGGGTCGGTTCCGCCGGCGCGCCGGCCGCCCCACCGGCCCGGCCCCACGGAAGGCATTCTTTCGGCTCCGGCCGCTGGTTACGGCGTGGAATCGCCTCCCATCATCCGGAAAGCGGAAAATCTGTTTCCATTATATGGATAAATTGATCACAATAATTCCGCTCGTCACCCTATCGCCACGTATGAGGTATGCAGCCGCCACGATCCGCATCAACGCTTTGTCCCGAATTGCGAACGGCTGGCATGCTCCTTGAATTGGAGTAACTCGAAAATCAGGCGGCGGTAGACCGTCGTGGGAGGCTAGCCAGGAGGGATGCGTCGCATGGACGACGAACGGCAAGTTGCGCGCCTGCTGGTGCTCGGCATCGGCAACATCCTGTGGGCCGACGAGGGCTTCGGCGTCCGCGTGCTGGAAGCGCTCGACGCCGCGCACGTCTTCCCCGACGCCGTCACCCTGCTGGATGGTGGCACCCAGGGCCTCTATCTCCTGCCCTATCTGGAAGAGGCGGACGGCGTGGTCATCGTGGATGCGGTGGATTACGGCCTTGTCCCCGGCACCCTCCACATCCTTGCCGACAGCGAAGTGCCCGCCGTGCTCGCCGCCCGCAAGGTGAGCCTGCACCAGACCGGCTTCCAGGAAATCCTCGGCCTGCTGGCTTTGCGCGGCAGGACGCCGGCGCGCATCGTGCTGGTGGGCGTGCAGCCCGAGCTGCTGGACGATTACGGCGGCGGCCTCACCGCCACCATCGCCGCGCAGGTGGAGCCGGCGGCGCGCAAGGTGCTGGACATCCTGAAGGACGAGTTCGGCGTGGTGCCGGCGCCCCGCGCCGGGCAGGAAAACGTCATCTCCGGCGGCCTCGTCACCGCCGCGGTCGGCCGGCAGTCCTACGAGAGCGAGCGCCCGAGCGCCGAGGCGGCCTGCCGCATCGGCGATCCCCGCGTGCTCGCCGCCTCCCGGAGTTGAGCCATGTGCCTCGGCCTTCCCATGCGCATCGAGGAGGTGGAGGGCACCTTCGCCCTGTGCCGCGCCGAGGGCGCGCGCGAGCGGGTGGACCTTGCCCTGGTGCCTGAGGCGCGCGCCGGCGACCATGTGCTGGTGTTCCAGGGCACCGCTCGCCGCCTGCTCGACGCCGATGAGGCGCGCCTGATCACCGACGCGCTTACAGGTGTCGCCGCCATCATGGCGGGGGAGGCGGACGCCGCAGCCATCGACCGCGCCTTCGCCGACCTCGCCGACCGCGAGCCGGCCTTGCCGCCCCATCTCGCCGCGGCCTATGCCGCCGGCCGAAAGGAAGCCTGATGTCCGAGGTTGCCGCGATCCCCGATCCCAATCTGCATCCCCTCGTGCGCCGGCTCGTGTCCGAGCGCGCCTGGCCCTATCTGGAAGCGCCCGAGGACACGGCGCGGCTCGATGCGCGCGACCATTTCCTGTTCCTGCCGGCCCACGGCAAGGCACATCTGGAAAGCCCGGACATCGCGGTGGTGCTGCCGGAACTGGTGAACGCGCTGGGCGGCGAGGCGGTCCTCGGCGTCGCGGTGGCCGGGCCGAAGACCGAGGCCGCCCTGCGCGATGCGCTCAACCTCGCCTTGCCGGCCATCGTGGTGGTGCGCGGCGGGCTGCCGGTGGGCGCCATCTCCCGCATGCGCGACTGGGATGAATATCTCGAACGCCTCGGCGCGCTGCTGAAGACCCCGTCCGCCGCCACCCACTGAGGTCGAGAACCCAGGAAGGCACGCCCCATGTCCTCTTCCCCCTTCGCCACACAGCCCCCCGTCGGTTTCGGCCCCGGCAGCCAGTCCGGCAGCGACGAGGAAGGCCTCGCCTATCTGCCGTTGCCCTCCGGCATGCGCATCTTCGAGGCCCATCTGCCGGAAGTGGCGGACCCCGACCGCCTCGCCCCGGCGCTCAGCGTGCTGGAACAGGTGATCGCGGCGCTTCAGGCGTGGCAGCCGGGGACGAGCCACGTCATCCCCCTGACCCATCTCGACCGGGACAATATCGCTTTGGTGGACGAGGCCATGGGCGAGGGCGAGGTGGCCATCAAGGTGGCGGCATTGGGCGATGCCCGAGCCATGGAGATCCAGGAGGCGACGTTTGCCGGGGTGTGGCGCCTGCGCGGCGCCGCCGGCACCGACCGCATCGAGGTGGCGGCCTTCCCGCGCGGCGCGCTGGTGCGGGCCTTCGGCCTAGGTGCGGGCATCGACCTTGAGGGCCTGGACACGCCGACACCCGGCATCTTCAACGCCCCGGCCCTGCTGGTGGAGATCGACCACCGCGCCCGGTCCCGCCAGCCGGGGGATCTGCCCCACGTCATCAACCTGTCGCTGCTGCCCCACACGCCCGAAGACCTCGCCATGCTGGACCAGCGGCTGGGGCAGGGGGCCACCACGGTGCTGTCGCGCGGCTACGGCAATTGCCGCATCGACGCGGCCGCCACGCGGAACGTCTGGCGGGTGCGCTTCTATAATTCGCAGGACATGCTCATCCTCGATACCATCGAGGTGACCGAGGTGCCGGAAGTGGCCTGCGCCGCCCGTGAGGACATCGCCGACAGCGCCGAGCGCCTCGCCGAAGTGCTGGCGGCGATCCGGTGAGCGCCATGACCGAGACCCCCTCGGCGACCACCCACGCCTTCTTCGAAGGCTCCTATCTGGGCGACCGGGCGCGCCTTGCCCCCACCGCGCGCCTGGAATGCAAGGTGTGCTGGCACGTCTACGACCCGGCCGAGGGCTGCGAGACGTGGCAGGTCCCGGCTGGCACGCCGTTCACCGCCCTGCCCGACCACTGGCGCTGCCCGGTGTGCGACGGCGCGCGCGACCAGTTCATGGTGCTGGACGGCGGCGCCCCCGATCTGCCCGCCATTGCCCCGCCGGTGGCGTCCGATCCCCATCTCGAGGCCCAGCTCAAGGACATGCCGGGGCGGTTCGAGGCGGTGTTCCGCGAGATCCACTCGGCCAAGATGAAGGGCGTGCCCTTCGTGAACGAGAGCCTGGGGGTGAAGGCCGTGGGCTTCCGCGCCCATGAGGGCCGCGCGCTGGGCGTGCTGGTGACGCCGTGGTTCATGAACCTGGTGCTGCTGCCCGCCGCGACCGACGACTGGAGCGGCCTGAAGACCGGCGACAAGGACCTCATCGCCTTCCCGTCCGGTTCTTATGAATTCCTCGCCGCCAACCGGCCGGAGACGGGACCCTACAAGGCCTGCTCCCTGTTCTCGCCCATGTTCGACTTCTCCTCCATGCTGCAGGCGGTGGAGACGGCGGCGGCGGTGCTGCCGGCCCTGTTCGATGCCGCCAACCGGGAGGAGGGCACCCGCTCCGGCGAGATCCGCCGCCGCGCCGAGCAGGAGGCAGCGGCGCTGGCGGAAGCTGAAGCGGCCGCCCTCGCGTCCGACGCGCCCGCCCCCCGGCCCGCCGGTCCGCCGCCCGAGATGTCCCGCCGTGCCGTGATCCTCGGACCGCGCGCGGCGCAGCCTGTCCCGCAAGACGGCCCGCAAGATAGCCCCCAGGACGGCGTCGCATGATCCACGCCCCCGCCACGCTCCGCCGCCTGACCATCGCGCTCGACGGGCGCGGGGGGAGGGAGGGCGCGGAAACTTGGCACTTTGGGCGGGAGACCGGATCGGACCCGGCGCAGGCTCTGGTGGGCCGCACGCCGGTGGAGGCGGCGCGGCTGGCGCCTCTCGTCTTCAACCTGTGCGGTGCCGCCCATGGCTTCGCCGCGGCCACGGCCCTCGGCCTGCCGGCAGCGGCGGACAAGGCGGCCATGGCGCGGGAGACCGTGCGCGACCATGCCCTCGCCATGCTCCACACCTGGCCGCAAGCGCTGGGCGAGGCGCCCGACCGCGCCGCCCTGGGCCTGCTCGCCCGGCCGGACGGCGGGGACGCCTTCGCCACGGCGCTGGTGGGGCAGGGGGCCGAACTGTCGTCCTTCTCGCCCTCCGAACTGGAGGCGTGGCTTGCCGAGGCGCCCACGGCAACGGCCCGGCTGCTGGCCCGCCTGCGCCGCGACATGGATCCCGCCGAGGGGCGGGCAGGGCTGCCGGAGCTGACGGCACAGGACGTGGCGGCGGCGCTGGACCCTGCGCGGGCTTCAGGTGCCGGCGCGCTGCGCGAAACCGGCGCCCTCGGCCGTGTGGCGCGCACCCCGCTGGTGGCGGCCCTCCTTGCTGGCGAAGGGCCGAGCCTGTTCGTGCGCCTGCTGGCCCGGCTGGTGGATTGCCTCGCCGCGCTCAAGCCGACGCCCCTTTCGACGGGCGATTTCCCGCCCGGCCTCGGCATCGCGCCCGCCGCGCGCGGGCTGCTCGGCCATGGCGCGCGGGTGGAGGCGGGGCGCGTCGCGGCTTACCGCATCCTCTCCCCCAGCGCGTGGAACCTTGCCCCCGGCGGCCTGCTGGAGCGCGCGTTCGCGGCGCTGACGCCGGGCCCCTCGGCGCGATGGCTGGCGCCGCTGCTGGTGTCGGCCATCAATCCGTGCGTGCCGGTCACCTTGTCCTTCGTGGAGGATCTGGCCCATGCATGAGATGGCCGTGTGCGAGAGCCTCCTGTCCGCCATGGAAGAGGCGGCGAAGGCGCAGAATTTCTCCCGCGTCACCCGCGTGCGCCTCGCCATCGGCCGCTTCGCCGGCATCGAGGTGGAGGCGCTGCGCTTCGGCTTCGACGTGGTGATGCGCGGCTCCCTGGCCGAGGGCGCCGAACTGGTGGTGCTGGAAGAGGACGGCTCCGCCTGGTGCTTCGACTGCTGCGAGACGGTGGCGCTCTCCCACCGGCTCGCCTCCTGCCCGAAATGCGGCGGGGAACGCCTCGTGCCCAATGGCGGCACGGATATGAAGATCAAGGACCTGGAGGTGTTGTGATGTGCACGGTCTGCGGCTGCGGCGGTGACGGCGCCACCATTTCCGATGCCACGGGCGGGCACGCCCATGCCCATCCTCATGAGCACGGGCACGAGCACACGCATGGGCACGGCGAGGGCCATTCCCACGCCCCCGGCGAAGCCCACGTCCATACCCACGCGGACGGCACCACCCACAGCCATGGGCACGATCAAGATCACGGCCATGATCACGCCCACCACGACGCCCACGACCACCATTCCGCCGGTGGCACCCTGGACTATGGTGCCGGCCCCGCCCGCGCCCATGCGCCGGGCCTTTCCCAGGCGCGCATGGTGGAGATCGAGACCTCCATCCTCGCCAAGAACGACGATTACGCCGCCAAGAACCGCGTCCGCTTCGAGGCCGCCGGCCTGCTGGCGCTGAACCTGCTCTCCGGCCCCGGCGCGGGCAAGACCACGCTGCTGGTGGAGACGCTGAAGGCGCTGGCCGGCCGCCTGCCCACCGCCGTCATCGAGGGCGACCAGCAGACCGACAACGACGCCGCCCGCATCCGCGCCGCCGGCGCGCCGGCAGTGCAGATCAACACCGGCAAGGGCTGCCATCTCGACGCCCACATGGTGGGGCATGCGGCGGAAAAGCTGCCCTTGCCGCCCGGCGGCGTGCTGTTCATCGAGAATGTGGGCAACCTCGTCTGCCCCGCCGCCTTCGACCTTGGCGAGACCAAGCGCGTCACCCTCATCTCGGTGGCGGAAGGCGACGACAAGCCGCTGAAATATCCCGACATCTTCGAAGGCGCCGACCTCGTCCTCATCACCAAGGCGGACCTTGCGCCCCATGTGGACGCGGACATGGCGCGGCTTGAGGCCAACATCCGCCGGGTGAATCCGCGGGCGGAGATCCTGCGGGTGTCCGCGCGGGGCGAGGTGGGGCTGTCCCGCTGGCTCGCCTGGCTGGACAAGGCCCGCATGGAGCGCCTCGACGCCCTCGCCGCCGCCCGCGAGAGCGAGGCGCAGGCCCTGCGCGCGGCCATGAGCGCTGCCGTGAGCGGGGGCGCGCGGTGAACCGCCGCCCCGCCATCCTCGTGGTGGACGACGAGCCGCGCTCGGTGGAAGTCATCGCCCGCGTGCTCGACGAGGAGTTCGACGTCTTCACTGCGCTCAATGCGGACGAGGCGCGGCGCATCCTCGAGAACGAGTGGATCCAGGTGATCTTCTGCGACCAGCGCATGCCGCACACCTCGGGCGTGGCGCTGCTCACCGAGGTGCGCGAGCGCTGGCCGGATATCCTGCGCATCATCGTCACCGGCTATACCGAGCCGGAGGACATGATCGGCGCCATCAACGCGGCGGGGATCTACCAGTTCATTCCCAAGCCGTGGCACCCCGATCAATTGCTGCTCGCCGCCCGCAACGCCGCCCACCTGTTCCAGCTCCAGCGCGACCACGAGCGGCTGAACCTGGAAATGAAGCTCACCGCCGCCACCGCCGAGGTGCGGCTCGGGGCGCAGCAGGCGCGGGTGAAGCAGAACTTCCATTTCGACACCCTCATCCGCGCCCCCGGCAGCGCTCTCAGCGCGGTGTGCCTGCGGGCGGCGCAGGTGGCGACCTTCGACGTGCCCGTCCTCGTCCATGGCGAGACCGGCACCGGCAAGGAACTGCTGGCCCGCGCCATCCATTATTCGAGCCTGCGCAGCGACCGGCCGTTCTTCGCGGTCAATTGCGGGGCGATCCCCGACGAACTGCTGGAATCGGAACTGTTCGGTCACAAGAAGGGGTCCTTCACCGGCGCCCATGTGACCCGCATCGGCTTGCTCGACCAGGCGGACGGCGGCACCATCTTCCTCGACGAGATCGGCGACGTGTCGCCGGCCTTCCAGGTCAAGCTGCTGCGCTTCCTGCAGGAAGGCGAGATCCGACCGGTGGGCTCCAACGACGCCAAGCGCGTCAACGTGCGGGTGCTCGCCGCCACCCATCGCGACCTCTATGGCGAGGTGGGGCGCGGCCGCTTCCGCGAGGACCTCTATTACCGCCTCTGCGCCATGGTGCTGACCCTGCCGGCCCTGCGCGAGCGGCGCTCCGACATTCCGGTGCTGGCCCAGAGCATCCTCGATGCGCTTTCCGCCCACCATGGCAAGCGGGTCAAGGGCTTCACCGAGGAAGCGCTCTCCTGCATGCGGGCCTATGACTGGCCCGGCAACGTGCGCGAGCTGCAGAACGAAGTGACGCGTATGCTGGTTCTGGCCGAGCGCGACATGCTCTCCGCCGACCTGCTCTCGCCCCATGTGGTGCGCGCCGCCGCTGCCGAGACGCGGGCGGTGGAGACCCGTGCGTCGGAGACCATCTCGCTGCCCGACGGCGGTCCGCTGAAGGAGCGGGTGGAGCGCATGGAGGCCACCATCCTCACTGAGACGCTGGTGCGCTGCCGCTGGAACAAGAGCCGCGCGGCGGAGGAACTGGGCCTCTCCCGCGTGGGCCTGAGGGCGAAACTCGACCGCTACGGGATCTCCCGCGGCGGGGCCTTTTCCAGCTCGCATTGAGGGGGTGGGGATGCAGATCTTTTCTCCCTTGAACCGGCGTGAGCCCTCTCCCGCGTGCGGGGGAGGGTTGGGAGGGGGCACGTCCTTGCCGTTCGCCCCATTGCGGGACGTGGTTCGCAGCGTTGTTTCCCACCCCGGCGAGCCTGTTGGCCGAGCTCTTCCGCAGACCCCCTCCCCAGCCCTCCCCCGCACGCGGGAGAGGGAGCACGCCCCTTCCTCCCCATCCACGATCTGAATAGGAGCCCCCCCATGTGCCTCGGCATTCCCGGACAGATCGTCGCCGTCGCCGATGAGGACGCCATGCTGTGCGTGGTGGATGTTTCCGGCGTCCGCCGCAGCGTGGACGTGGTGTGCGTCGCCGAGCCCGGCGCGCCGCTCAGCGACCTCGTGGGGGCGTGGGTGCTGGTCCATGTGGGCTTCGCCATGAGCCGCATCGACGAGGAGGAGGCCGCCGCCACCCTCAAGGTGCTCACCGAGATCGGCGAGGCGGCGGCGGAAATGGAAGCGCTGACCAAAGGTAGTGTTGAGCTTCACCCCGCCCGGACCCAGTGAGGAGACGGCCATGCGCTATGTCGACGAATTCCGCGACCCCGCCCTCGCCTCAGCCCTGGTGAAGGAGATCGGTGCCATTTCCGCGCGTCTGGAACGCGGCCGCGACCGGCCGTTCGCCATCATGGAGGTGTGCGGCGGGCACACCCACGCCATCTTCCGCTACGGGCTGGAAGGCCTTTTGCCGGACCTCGTGGAATTTGTGCATGGGCCGGGCTGCCCGGTGTGCGTGCTGCCCATGGGCCGGGTGGACGATTGCGTCGCCATCGCCGAGCGGGAAGAGGTGATCTTCGCCACCTTCGGCGACGCCATGCGCGTGCCGGGCTCCCGCAAGAGCCTGCTCCAGGCCAAGGCGGACGGGGCGGACGTGCGCATGGTCTATTCGCCGCTGGATGCGCTCACCCTCGCCAAGCGCAATCCAGGGCGGCAGGTGGTGTTCTTCGGCCTCGGCTTCGAGACCACCATGCCCTCCACCGCGCTCACCGTGCTGCGGGCGGCGCGGGAGGGAGTGGAGAATTTCTCCCTGTTCTGCAACCACATCACCATCATCCCCACCCTGCGGGCGCTGCTGGAGCAGCCGGATTTCGGCATCGACGGCTTCATCGGGCCGGGGCATGTCTCCATGGTGATCGGGACTTCGCCCTACCGCTTCATCGCCGAGGAGTTCCACAAGCCCCTCGTGGTGGCCGGCTTCGAGCCCATCGACCTGCTGCAATCGCTGCTCATGGTGCTGCGCCAGATCGAACAAGGCACCGCGCGGATCGAGAACCAGTATGCCCGCGTGGTGCCCGAGCATGGCAACCCGCAGGCGCTGAAGGCGGTGGAAGAAGTGTACGAGCCGCGCGAGACCTTCGAATGGCGCGGGCTCGGCTCCATCGCCGGCTCCGGCGTGCGGCTGCGCGCGCCCTATGCGGCGTTCGATGCGGAGAAGCGCTTCAGCGTGCCCGACGTGAAGGTGGCGGACCCCTCGTCCTGCCGCTGCGGGGAGGTGCTCACCGGCGCGGTGAAGCCGTGGGCCTGCCCGGAATTCGGCACCGGCTGCACCCCCGAGACGCCCCTGGGCGCGCTCATGGTGTCGTCGGAAGGCTCCTGCGCCGCCTATTACCAATATGGCGGCGTGCGGGGAGAAGCCGCATGACCGTCCCTTTCACCCCCACCCCCCGGCGCCGGCCGCTGACCCACAAGACCGTGACGCTGGCCCACGGCGGCGGCGGAAGCGCCATGCGCGACCTCATCGACGACGTGTTCCTCGCCGCCTTTTCGGGCGAGGGCCGCGCCGCGCCCGAGGACCAGGCCCGCTTCGACCTCGCCGCGCTGATGGCCCATGGCGACCGCCTCGCCTTCACCACCGACGGCTTCGTGGTGGACCCCCTGTTCTTTCCCGGCGGCGACATCGGCAAGCTCGCCGTCTGCGGCACGGTGAACGACCTTGCGGTGGGCGGGGCCAAGCCGGTGGCGCTGTCCTGCGCCGTCATCATCGAGGAGGGGCTGCCGGTGGAGACCCTGCGGCAGGTGGCGGCCTCCATGGCTGAAACCGCGCGGGCGGCCGGCGTGGCCATCGCCACCGGCGACACCAAGGTGGTGGCGCGCGGGGCGTGCGACAAGCTCTTCATCACCACCACCGGCATCGGCGTGGTGCGCCGGGGCCTCGACGTGGGCATCGCCAAGGCGCGGCCCGGCGACGTGGTGCTGGTGAATGGCCTTCTGGGCGACCATGGTGCCGCAATCCTGAATGCGCGGGGCGATCTCGCCCTTGAGACGGCCATTGAGAGCGACTGCGCGCCGCTCAACGGCCTCATCGACACGCTGATCGCAGCCGCCCCCGGCCTCCGCATGATGCGCGATGCCACCCGCGGCGGCATCGCGGCGGTGGTGAACGAACTGGCCGAGGCCAGCGCCGTGGGCGTGCGGCTGCGCGAACTCAGCCTGCCCATGCGGGCCGAGGTGATGGGCTTCTGCGAGATCCTCGGCCTCGACCCGCTCTATCTCGCCAACGAGGGCAAGATCCTCGCCGTGGTGCCTCCCGAGGAGGCGGACGCCGCGCTGGCGGCGTTGCGCGCCCATCCGCTGGGACGGGACGCGGCCATCATCGGCGAGGTCACGGACCGGCGGCCCGGACGGGTGGTCATGCAAACGCGCTTCGGGGGAGAGCGCATCGTCGATATGCTGGTCGGCGATCAATTGCCCCGCATCTGCTGAAACCTTCATTTGGGGAGAAAGATATGCGTCACGCAGCCCGCACGGCCCTTGCCGTTGCAGCCTTTTCGGTCCTGCCGCAACTGGCCTTCGCCCATACGGGCGTGGGGGCCACCCACGGCTTCTGGCATGGCTTCGAGCACCCGGTCACCGGCCTCGATCATGTGCTCGCCATGGTGACCGTGGGCATTTTCGCCTACCAGCTCGGCGGCCGTGCCATCTGGGCCGTGCCGACCACCTTCGTCGCCCTCATGGCCGTGGGCGGCGCGCTCGGCATCAGCGGCATTGACGTGCCCTTCGTGGAGCTGGGCATCGCCCTGTCGGTGGTGGTGCTCGGCGCCGCGGTGGCGTTCGGCGTGAAGGCGCCGCTGGCCCTCGCCATGGCGGTGGTGGGCTTCTTCGCCATCTTCCACGGCCATGCCCACGGCGCCGAGATGCCGGACGACGCCTCTGGCCTTGCCTATGGCATGGGCTTCATGATCGCCACCGGCCTGCTCCACCTTGCCGGCATCGGCGCCGGCATGGCCATCGGCCGGTTTGGCGAAACCCATGGGACGCGCTATGTGCGCGGCGCGGGCGCGGCGGTGGCGCTGGCGGGCATCGGGCTGGTCACCGGCATTCTGTGAGAGCCGCAGCCGGCCGGGCGCCATCCGCGCCCGGCCGTGTTATAGGCCCGCCCGCAAGCCTGTTGAGTTGACGCATTTTCGTCCCGCGAGCCGGTTCCGCTTCGCTCGAAAATGCCGGGGAGGGGCCGAGCGGGTGCTGTATGACGCCGAGTATCTGGCGCGGATCGAGAAGCTGATCCGCGCCCACCTTCCCGCGTGGGGACTGGCGCCCGACGCCGCCCTGAGCCTGCTTTCCATTTCCGAGAACGCCACCTTCCGCGCCACCTCCGGCGCGCGCGACCTGGTGCTGCGCGTCTATCGCCCCGGCTATCACACGCCTGAGGAAATCCGCTCCGAGCTGGCCTGGATCGCGGCGCTCAGGGCGGAAGACGTGGTGCCCACCCCCCGCATCATCGCGACCCTGGACGGGCGCCTCCTCGCCGAGATGGACGATGGCGGCACGCCCCGCCGCATGGCGGCTTTCGCCTTCGTGCCCGGTGCCGAGCCGCAGGAGGGCGCGGACCTGCCGGGATGGTTCGGCCATCTCGGCGGCATCCATGCCCGCCTGCACGCCCATGCGCGGCGTTGGGCGCCGCCGCAGGGCTTCACCCGCAAGGTGTGGGATTTCGAGAGCACGCTGGGGTCGCGCCCGCTCTGGGGCGATTTCCGCGCGGCGCTGGGGCTGGATGGGCCGGGCCGCGTGCTGCTGGAGCGCACCGCCGGGGTGCTGAGGGACAGGCTTGCGCCCTTGTCCCAGCCCGGCAGCTTCGGCCTGATCCATGCGGACCTGCGCCTCGCCAACCTGCTGGTGGAGGGGGAGAGGCTGACGCTCATCGACTTCGACGATTGCGGCTTCTCGTGGTTCCTCTACGACTTCGCCGCCGCCGTTTCCTTCATCGAGCAGTCGCCGCGCCTGCCGGAACTGAAGGCGGCCTGGCTCGAAGGCTACCGCGCCTGCGCGCCGCTGCCGGCGGATGCCGAAGAGGCCCTCGACGTGTTCGTGATGCTGCGCCGGATGCTGCTCACCGCCTGGATCGCCTCCCACGCCGAGACGCCGACGGCGCAGGCCATGGGGGCAGGCTATACGCAGGGCACGCTGGCGCTGGCGGAGGGGTTTTTGGCGCGGCGGGGGTGAGGGGCAAGGCCCGGGCTTTCCGGACCGGGGCCGGTGCAGCCGGAACGTCAAATCATCCCAACGGCCCCGGTCAAGGGCCGGGGCCGTTGGGATTTATCATTCGCGCCTTACTCGGCGGTCAGACGCTTGCCGGCCTTGTGGGCCTCGATCCACTTGTGGATCTCCTTGACGTGCTCGGTTTCCTCTTCGAAAAACTCTTTGGCGAGTACCCGGATTTCAGGGTCGGTCGTCGTGTCGTAAATGGACTTGTAGTATTTAAGGCTTGCCTCTTCGGCGTCGCGGGCAATCTCAAGGGCCTGGGTGCGCCCGATGAAGGGGTCGGCCGCCCAGATTCCCGCCGTTTCCGGGCTTTCCAGATTCGGCCAATCGTACTCCTGGGGCTTCATTTCCGGCATGTCACGGAACGCCGCCCGCGCGCGGGCATCAGCAAGATGCAGTCGCGAATAATCCGCCAGTCGCCTGAACAGATTGGCGACATCTGTATTTCCGCAGCTCTGCATGACGTCCGCAAGCTCACCGAAACGAAGGGCGGCTTCCTCTTCCAGCTTTGCGGCATAAGACAGGAATTCACCAGCGGTTTCCACGGCATCACCATTCTGAAAAATCAAGGAATTCAGATCTCTTGCAAACCTTGGACATGACCAAGAGAACAGTTTGCTCTCTTCATTCACGCCTCGGAGGGGCAATGCTCATAGTGAATGATGACTTCTTCTTCGCGGGCGATGAACTGGCAGGCCAGGCGATAAGGCGGCGCGACATCGTTGACTTCCGCGTTCGCGATCTGCTCCTCGGTGATCTTGCCGAGTTCCTTGAGCTTGGTCTTTTCCCGCTCCGTCAGCGCAATCGCCATGCGAGGCTTGCCGTCGACATACTCGACCCGGATGAGGCAGGAGCCACACTCGCCCTCCTGGCATTCGAACGGAATCTTCACGTCGTTCGCACGGGCGACGGCGAGAATCGTCCCCGTATCGCCGGCAGTGGCGTAGGCGCGCTTGTCCTTGGTGGTGGTCGACCGAAAAGTAATGATGGGCATTGTCTGGTTCCAATCGCTGGAGTTGTATTTCTTTGTCAAGAATGCGAAACCCGTGCATGAAAACGCTTGGGCTATACTTCGAGCGATATAGTCAAAAATGGCCCGCAGGTATCTCCACAAGCGGCACGTCTTTTCGTATTTATTCCAATGCCAAATTCGGTTTGTTGACATAGGTCATTTCGGCGAAAAATTTCGCCACGCTTCGACAGGATGCCGAAGCGGCCCAATTGGCGGGCATCACCGATGGCCGGGATCGCGTTCGGAGTATCCGAACCTGCTCAGCTTATATCGTTGGCCGATGCCGCGGGCGCAATGCCGAGAGGCCAACAAAAAAGGGCGGCCCTGCGGCCGCCCTTTTCCGTGCCTCATGCAGCGTGCCGGATCACTCCGCAGCGCCGGCCTCGCCGTCGGCGGGGGCGGCGCGGGCGGCGTCGCGCTCGGCCTTGGCCTTGGCTTCAAGGTCCTCGCCGGTGGCCTGGTCCACCACCTTCATGGACAGGCGGGTCTTGCCGCGCTCGTCGAAGCCCATGAGCTTGACCTTGACCTTGTCGCCTTCCTTGACCACGTCGGAGGGCTTGGCCACGCGCTCGTTGGCCATCTGCGACACGTGGACGAGGCCGTCCTTGGAGCCGAAGAAGTTCACGAAGGCGCCGAAGTCCACCACCTTCACCACCGTGCCTTCATAGATCTGGCCCACTTCCGGCTCGGAAGCGATGGACTTGATCCAGTTGATGGCGGCCTTGATGCTGTCGCCGTTGGCGGAGGCGATCTTGATGGTGCCGTCGTCCTCGATGTTGATCTTGGCGCCGGTCTTCTCGACGATCTCGCGGATCACCTTGCCGCCGGAGCCGATCACTTCGCGGATCTTGTCCACGGCGATCTGCATCACCTCGATGCGCGGGGCGTGCTCGCCCAGTTCCGCGCGGGCGGTGGTGAGGGCCTTCGCCATCTCGCCGAGGATGTGGCCGCGGCCGTCCTTGGCCTGGGCCAGGGCGACCTTCATGATCTCCTCGGTGATGCCGGCGATCTTGATGTCCATCTGCAGCGAGGTCACGCCACGGTCGGTGCCGGCCACCTTGAAGTCCATGTCGCCGAGGTGATCCTCGTCGCCGAGGATGTCGGAGAGCACGGCGAACTTCTCACCCTCGAGGATGAGGCCCATGGCGATGCCCGCCACCGGGCGGCGCAGGGGCACGCCGGCATCCATCAGCGCCAGCGAGGTGCCGCAGACGGTGGCCATGGAGGACGAGCCATTGGACTCCAGGATCTCGGAGACCACGCGCAGGGTGTAGGGGAACTCATGCTTGGCGGGCAGCATGGGATGGATGGCGCGCCAGGCGAGCTTGCCGTGGCCGATCTCGCGGCGGCCGGGGGAGCCCATGCGGCCGGTCTCGCCCACGGAGAAGGGCGGGAAGTTGTAGTGCAGCAGGAAGTTTTCCTTGTAGGTGCCTTCCAGGCTGTCGATGAACTGCTCGTCCTCGCCGGTGCCCAGCGTCGCCACCACGAGGGCCTGCGTCTCGCCGCGGGTGAACAAAGCGGAGCCGTGGGCGCGGGGCAGGATGCCCACTTCCGACACGATGGGGCGCACGGTGTACACGTCGCGGCCATCGATGCGGATGCCGTCGTCGAGGATGTTCCAGCGCACGATCTTGGCTTCAAGCGCCTTGAACACGTCGGAGATGATCTGGGCGGTCGGCACCTTGGTGCCGTCGAGGGCCAGTTCCTCGTAGTATTTCTTCACCTTGGACTTGGCAGCGCCGACCGCCTCGTAGCGGGACTGCTTCTGCTTGATCTTGTAGGCGGAGCGCAGGTCGGCCTCGGCGATCTCGCGGACCTTGGACTCCACCTCGGAGACGTCGGCCGGCTGGAAATTGCGCGGCTCCTTGGCGGCCTTCTCGGCCAGCTTGATGATGGCCTCGATCACCGGCTGGAAGTGGCGGTGGCCGAACATCACGGCACCGAGCATGATCTCCTCGGGCAGTTCCTTGGCTTCCGATTCCACCATGAGCACGGCGTCGCCGGTGCCGGCGACCATCAGTTCGAGCGCGCTTTCCTTCACCTCGTCCACGGTGGGGTTGAGCACGTATTCATTGTCGATGAAGCCCACGCGCGCGGCGCCCACCGGACCCATGAAGGGCACGCCGGAGAGGGTGAGGGCGGCGGAGGCGGCCACCATGGCGACCACGTCGGGGTCGTTCTCCAGGTCATGCGCCAGCACGGTGATGATCACCTGGGTGTCGCACTTGTAGCCATCGGGGAACAGGGGACGGATGGGGCGGTCGATGAGGCGGGAGACCAGGGTCTCCTTCTCGGAGGGCCGGCCCTCGCGCTTGAAATAGCCGCCGGGGATGCGGCCCGCGGCGTAGGTCTTTTCCTGGTAGTTGACGGTCAGGGGGAAGAAGTCCTGGCCGGGCTTGGGCTCACGGGCGGAGACCACGGTGGCGAGCACCTTGGTGTCGCCATAGGAGGCGAACACGGAGCCGTCGGCCTGGCGGGCCATCTTGCCGGTCTCGAGGGTCAGGGTGCGGCCACCCCAGTCCAACTCTTCGCGATGGATGTCGAACATGTCGTGTTCTTTCTTGATTCAGGCGCGACGCTGGCAAGCCATGAGCAAGACGGCCGGACGCGCCGCGCGAAGCCGCTCCCTCAAGAGGAGGCTCCGACGGTTGCGTCCGGCGATCCTGCCATGACCTGTCCTTCGTGCGCGGACCCGCAGCCGGCCCCATGCCCGCTGCGTAAAGCACGCCTTTTCAAGGCGTACACGGCGCCGGCCCTCCATGGGCCGGGCCGCTCCTGAGACCAACGGCCCCGGTCTTCGACCGGTGCCGAGAGGGTTTCGCTCAATCGCCGCGCGGGCTTGGTCAGAGCGGATCCCGAGGGTGCTGACGCATCCGGGATCCTCGTCCGCTCACGCGCCGCGCGGGCTCCACCGGATCGGGATGGTGTCCCATCCCGGCCCGGCCGGGCGTCAGCGGCGGATGCCGAGGCGTTCGATGAGGGACTTGTAGCGCCCTTCGTCCTTGCGCTTCAGATAGTCGAGAAGGCTGCGGCGCTGGGAGACGAGCTTCAGCAGCCCGCGGCGCGAATGGTTGTCCTTGTGATGGGACTTGAAGTGCCCGGTGAGGTTGGTGATCCGCTCGGTGAGGATCGCCACCTGCACTTCCGGCGAACCCGTGTCGCCGTCCTTCGCGCCATAATCCTTGATCAGCGCCTGCTTGCGCTCTGCCGTGATCGACATCGTCCATCCTTTCAACGAGAGTGGGGTGGAAGCCTGGGGGATGAGGCCACCGGGTTGCCGGATGGCTTTCAGGCTTCCGCTCGGCCGGGCCGGGATGTCGTCCAGCACGGTCGAGGCGAAACACGGAAGGCGGCGCCTTTCGGCACCGTCCGCGCGGCGCGACTATAGCCAGTTTTCCCCGTGAAACCAGAGGAATGTTCACCTTGGCTGACGTGGGCGATTTGGCACCAGCGCCGTCCAACTCCCTCTCCCGCTTGCGGGGGAGGGGTGGGGAGGGGGCAGAGCGCCGGGACAGAACACAGTCGGCGGGAAAGCGGAAGCCGGCCTGCCCCCACCCTGCCCTCCCCCGCAAGCGGGAGAGGGTTCGCACCGTGCGCCGAGTCGAGGCAGCAGGCCTCAACGAAGATGCCGCGACCTCGGCGCTTGCCGTGCGGCCGTGTCCAGAGGGAACCGGCTCTACTGCACCCCGATGGTGGTCAGGTCCTGGAACCAGTGCTGGGCCTGCACGAAGCTCTTCACCTTGGGCGAGAGCGCGTGCGGGTTGGTGTCGTGCACCACCCACACCAGAACCGCGTCGTCCACCACGCTCTGGTGCACCTGCGCCAGCAGCGCGTCCTGCTTCTGCGTATCGAAGGTGTGCTTGGCCTCGTCGATCAGGGCGTCCACCTTGGGGTTGGAATAAAAGCCCCAGTTGACGCCCACCGGCGCCACCTGCCGGCTGTCGAAGAAGCGGATGAGGGCGTAGAGCGGGTCCGAGGTCACATAGGCGATGTTGTTGGCGGTGATGCCCGCGTTCATCGGGTCCTTCGCGCCCTTGCGCCAGGCGGTGTAGAGCGCTTCCAGCTCCACCACCTTGAACTCCACGTCCACACCGATTTCCTTGAAGCTCGCCTGCAGGAACTCGTTCATGGGCAAGGAGAGCATCTGGCCGGTGCCGCCGGCGGCGATGATGAAGGTGGCCTTCAGCGGCT
This sequence comes from Xanthobacter autotrophicus ATCC 700552, assembly GCF_043194565.1. Taxonomy (GTDB): domain Bacteria; phylum Pseudomonadota; class Alphaproteobacteria; order Rhizobiales; family Xanthobacteraceae; genus Xanthobacter; species Xanthobacter autotrophicus_F. The sequence continues at coordinate 153,653 of NZ_JBAFVS010000012.1, forward strand.
TCTCGGGAGAATAGCCGGCTTCCTTCACCAGTTTCTTTGCCGCCTCCGGGTCATACTTCAGGTCGAAGGCCGGCTTGCCGAACCACGGGCTGGAGACGTCCACCTGGCCCTTGGCGGGCTTGGCGAGGCCGTTCATCAGCTCCACCACCCCGTCCCGGTCCACCGCGAGGTTGAGGGCCTTGCGCAGGCGCACGTCGGTCCAGGGCGAGCCGGGCAGCACCGAGAGGTGGTAGTTCCACACGTGGGGGGTGACGTTGGTGACGATCTTCATGCCCGCCGACTTGAGCTGGGGCACGGCATCCGGCGCCGGGGTCTCGATCAGGTCCACCTGTCCGGCGAGCAGCGCATTGGTGCGGGTCAGCGCCTCCGGCATAGGGATGAGGATCATGCGGTCGGTCTTGGGCAGGCGGGTCTTGTCCCAATAGTCGGGGTTCTTCACCAGTTCCAGCCGCTCGCGGGGCACCAGCTTGTCCTGCTTGAACGGCCCGGTGCCGGACGGGCTCTGGGCGAACTTGTCCCAGTCGCGGCCGAGCTTCTCGTATTGCGCGGGGCTGGAGACCAGGAACCACAGCATCTGGTAGGGGAAGAAGCTGTCCACGTCCTTGGTGGTGATCTCGACGGTATTATCGTCGGTCTTCTTCCACGAGGCGACGCCGGGCAGGCGGGTCTTCACCTGGGCGGCCTGGCGCTTGTCGTAGTGGGGGGCCTTTTCGTCCAGCACCTTGTCGAGGTTCCAGACCACCGCGTCGGCGTTGAAATCGCTGCCGTCGTGGAACTTCACGCCCTTGCGCAGGGTGAACAGCCACTTCTTCGGGTCGGCGGGGTCCACCTTCCATTCGGTGGCGAGGCCCGGCACCAGCTTGCCGGGGCGGTCGGCCACGTTCATCTCCCAGGCCACCAGCGGGTCGTAGAGGGTGTAGCCGGTGAATTGATAGGCACCTGCCCCGCGATCAGGCTGTCCCGTGGTCTGGGGAATGTCAGCCATGGAGATGCCGTAGCGGACCACGCTTTCAGCCCGGGCCGGGGCCGCCAGTGCAACGGCGGCGAAAAAAGCAGCGGCTAGGGAATGTCGAAACGCCATGAAAACGTCCTTCCGTGGAGAGCCCCCACGGAAGCAACGCAAGACGCATGCCGCATTGTATGCAATGCGCCAGATACCCGGTGCTGCGCTCAGCGCTTGCCGCGGCGCGGGGGCTTCTTGTCCTTCTGGCCCCAGTTGAAGACGCGGTGGGGGAAGATCTCGCCCGCCTCCACGTCACCGATGGCGATGAGCGCGCCCTGGCAGGTGATGGCGGCATGGCCCTGCACGATGGGCGCGTCGCGCCCGCGCAGGATCACGCTCTGGCCGCAGCGCAGGCGGTGGGCGTCGGGCGGGGTGACGGTGATCTGCGGGATCTCCTCCAGCGCCAGCGCCACCGGGTCGAGGGCGTCCATCAGGGCCTCCTCGCCGGCCTCGGCGCGGTCGCGCATCTCGTCGAGCGGCACCAGGTCCTCTTCCAGGAACGGGCCGACGCAGGCCCGGCGCAGGGCCGAGACGTGGCCGCGCGCATCCAGCATGCGGCCGAGGTCGCGGGCGATGGCGCGCACATAGGTGCCCTTGCCGCATTCCGCCTCCAGCACCGCATGGTCGGCGTCGGGCCGCTCCATGAGCTCGATGCGGAAGATGGTGACCGGGCGGGGCTGGAGCACCACCTCCTCGCCCTCGCGGGCGAGGTCATAGGCGCGCTCGCCGCCGATCTTGAGCGCCGAATAGGCCGGCGGCACCTGCATGACCTCGCCCCGGAAGGCGGCGAGCGCCGCGACGATGTCCGCGTCCGTAGGGCGATGGTCCGAGGTGACCACGGCCTTGCCCTCGCTGTCGTCGGTGTCGGTCTCGATGCCGAAGCGCACGGTGAAGCGGTAGGTCTTGCGGCCGTCCATCACGTACGGAACGGTCTTGGTGGCCTCGCCGAAGGCGATGGGCAGGCAGCCGGAGGCCAGCGGGTCCAGCGTGCCGGCATGGCCCGCCTTGCGCGCGCCGAAGATGCGCTTCACCACCGCCACCGCCTGGGTGGAGGTCATGCCCGTGGGCTTGTCCAGCAGCACCCAGCCGTCCAGGTCGCGCTTGGGCGCGCGCGGGCGATTGTCCTGCTCGCGGGAGGCGCGGGGGCCGCCAGTGGCGTCGTCGGGCTGAGCGGTCGCGGGGGCCGCCTCGGCAACCACGGGGGGCGCGTCGGCCTCGGTGGCGAGGATCGGGGCGGCGGCGTCGGCAGAGAAGGGGGCGGTCATTCGGCGTCGGTCTCTTTATCGGTGTCGGCTGTGGCGTCCGAGGACGTGTCATCAAGATCGCGAACCACTTGGGGCGAGCGCAGCAGCGCGTCCATGCGGGAGCCCTCGTCGAACGAGGTGTCCTCGCGGAAGCGCAGTTCGGGCACGGATTTCAGCTCCATGCGGCGGCCGACCTCCAGGCGCAGGTAGCGGGCATTGGCCGCCAGCGCCTTGATCACCGGGGTGATGTCCTTGCCGCCGAGGGGCATGACGTAGCAGGTGGCGATCTTGAGGTCCGGCGACATGCGGACCTCGGGCACCGTGATGATGTGCGCGGTGAGCACCGGATCGGTGATGGCGCCGCGCTGGAGCACTTCGGCGAGGGCGTGGCGGACGAGTTCGCCCACGCGCAGCATGCGCTGGGAGGGGCCGCCCCCCGTGCGAGTATCAGGTTTCATGGGTCTAGAATGCCTTTGCGGGTGCCGGGCCGGGGCCGGGGCACCTTCTCCTTCAAAAGGGAGCGGACGGGTTTGGACCGTGCCGCTCCGGTTCAATTGATTACCGTCCACGCCCTCTCCCGCGTGCGGGGGAGGGTCGGGGAGGGGGCTGGAGGGGTGAGGCCGGCACCGTCGTCGAACAACGGCCACGCCGACGGATGCGCCTTCCCCCTCCCAACCCTCCCCCGCGTGCGGGAGAGGGTTTCAGAGGCTTTGCCTCACAGCGAGCGCTGGATCACCTCGACGCGATAGCATTCGATCACGTCGCCGGCGCGCATGTCCTGGTAGTTCTCGAAGGACATGCCGCAATCCTGGCCCGCATGCACCACGTTGACCGCATCCTTGAAGCGGTTGAGCGTGGCAAGCTTGCCTTCGTGGATCACCACATTGTCGCGGATGAGGCGGACATGCTGGCCGCGTTCCACGTTGCCGTCGGTGACCTGGCAGCCGGCCACCTTGCCCACCTTGGAGACCGCGAAGATCTCCTTGATGAGGGCGTTGCCCAGCATGGTCTCGCGGTTGATGGGCGCGAGCAGGCCGCTCATGGCCTTCTTCACGTCATCCACCAGGTCGTAGATGATGTTGTAGTAGCGGATCTCGATGCCCGCCCGCTCGGCCGCGTCGCGCGCTTCCTTGTTGGCACGCACGTTGAAGGCGATGATCGCGGCGCCGGAGGTTTCCGCCAGCGTCACGTCGCTTTCGTTGATGCCGCCCGCTCCCGAATGGATGATGCGGGCCTGCACCTCGTCGTTGCCGACCTTCTCCAGCGCGCCGATGATGGCTTCCACCGAGCCGGACACGTCGCCCTTGATGATGAGGGGGAATTCCTTCCGCCCCGTCGCCTTCACCTGGCTCATCATCTGTTCGAGCGAGCCGCGCACGGTGGCGGACTTTGCCGCCGCCTTCTCGCGCTTCTGGCGCTGGCGGTAGTCGGTGATCTCGCGGGCGCGGGCTTCGTTCTCCACCACGGCGAGGCGGTCGCCCGCCTCCGGGGTGCCGTTGAAGCCCAGCACTTCCACCGGCAGGGACGGGCCGGCGGTGTCCACATTGGCACCGGTGTCGGAGATGAGGGCGCGCACGCGGCCCCATTCGGCGCCGGCCACCACGATGTCGCCGATCTTCAGCGTGCCGCGCTGCACCAGCACGGTGGCCACCGGGCCGCGGCCGCGGTCGAGCTTGGCTTCCACCACGGTGCCTTCGGCCGCACGGTCCGGACTGGCCCGCAGGTCGAGCAGTTCCGACTGAAGGGCGATGGCCTCGAGCAGCTTGTCGAGGTTGAGGTGCTCCTTGGCGGAGACCTCCACTTCGAGCGTATCGCCGCCCATGGTCTCCACCTGCACTTCATACTGAAGCAGCTCGGAGCGGACGCGCTCGGGCTTGGCGCCCGGCTTGTCGATCTTGTTGATGGCCACGATCAGCGGCACCTTGGCGGCGCGCGCGTGATGGATGGCCTCGATGGTCTGGGGCATCACGCCGTCGTCGGCCGCCACCACCAGCACCACGATGTCCGTCACCTTGGCGCCACGGGCGCGCATGGCGGTGAAGGCGGCGTGGCCGGGGGTGTCGATGAAGGTGATCTTGCTGCCCGAGGGCGACGTCACCTGATAGGCGCCGATGTGCTGGGTGATGCCGCCGGCCTCGCCGGAGACCACGTTGGCCTTGCGGATGGCATCCAGCAGCGAGGTCTTGCCGTGGTCGACATGGCCCATGATGGTCACGACGGCCGGACGCGGCACCAGGGTCTCCGGGGCGTCGGGCGTGTCGAACAGGCCCTCTTCCACGTCGGATTCCGACACGCGGCGCACGGTGTGGCCAAGATCCTCGGCGATCAGCTGGGCGGTGTCCGCATCGACCACATCCGTGATCTTCAGCATCTGGCCCTGCTTCATGAGCATCCGGATCACGTCCACGGCCCGCTCCGACATGCGGTTGGCGAGTTCCTGGATGGTGATGGTCTCGGGCAGGATGACTTCGCGAAGGATCTTTTCCTTGCTCTCCTGCACCCGGTGGCCGGTCATGCGCTGGGTGCGGCGGCGGAAGGAGGCGAGCGAGCGCTGGCGCTCTTCCTCGCCCGACAGGGCGGTGACGAGGGTCAGGCGACCGCGCTGCTTCTCCTGGCCGGCGGGGGCGCGGGGCACCTTCACCGGGGGGGCGACGCGTGCGCCGGGGCCACGACGGGCGGCGCGCCGCTCCTCGTCCTCGGACTCGGCGGTGCCGGCCGGACGCGGCGACAGCGGCCGTGCGGCGGGGGCGGCAGCATTTGCCCCGGCGTTGCCACCGGTGCTGGCGCCGGCGGCAGCCGGACGGTTGCCCTGTTCCTCGCCGCCGAAGCGCTTGCGCGCCTCCTGCTCGGCGCGGCGCTTGCTCTCGTCTTCCTGGGCGCGGCGGGTTTCTTCCTCGCGCTTGCGGGCCTCGGCGGCGTCGCGCTCGGCGCGTTCAACGCGCTCGCGCTCGGCGCGGCGGCGGGCCTCTTCCTCGGCGGCGCGGCGCTCGTCCGCCATGCGCCGCTCTTCCACTTCGCGGACGCGGGCGTCGGCGAGGGCGCTGGCGCGGGCGTTGCGCTCTTCCTCGGTCAGGGTGCGCAGCACCACGCCGGAACCGCCGGAGCGCTGCTGCTGGGCGCCGGGACGGCCGGGGGGGCCGCCGCTGCCGGGACGGCGGTCGGCACCGGGGCCACCGGAGCGCGGCGGCTGGCCGGGACGGTTCGGCGCGCCGGGACGGGACGACTGGGATTGGGAGCCGGGACGGCTGGAGGCACCGGCGGCGGTGCGCGGACCATCGCTGCGGCCGCCCGTGGACTGGCCGGGACGCGCCGGAGCCGGCTTCGCTTCGGACGCAGCCGGAGTTGCGGCCCTGGGGGCGACAGGCTTGGGTGCGGCAGCCTGAGGCGCAGGCGTCTGGGGTGCAGCAGCCTGGGGGGCAGCCGCCGGCGCTTCCGCCGTGGCGGCGGGCGCTGCGGGCGCGGCAACCGCCGGCGCGGGCGTTGCGGCAATGGCCGGCGCAGGTGCCTCGACCACCGGCGCCACCGGAGCCTTCGCCGCGACCGGCGCGGGTGTCACAGCAGCCTGCGGCGCGGGGGCGTCCGGGGTAACGACCTGCGGAGCCGGTGCGACGGCTTCGCTCACCGGCGCAGCCGGGGCCTTGGCCTCAACCGGAGCCGTAGCGGGCGCAGAAGTGGCGGGCGCAGAAGCGGCGGGCGCGAGAGGTGCGGACGCAGACGGTGCGGATGCAGACGGAGCAGCGGCGGGCGCCGCCGGGCGCGGCGCGGCCGGTGCCGCTGCCGGAGCGGCCGGTGCCGCCTGCCCGGTACCCTGGCCGGCGGCTTCGCCGGGGGCGATGACGCGGCGCTTCACCTTCTCCACCACAACCGCCTTGGAGCGGCCGTGGCTGAAGCTCTGGCGCACCATGCCCTGTTCCACCGGGCGCTTCAGTGTCAGCGTCTTGCCGGTGGCGGGATGCAGCGTCTTGTCGCCTGGGGTCTTCGTATCGTTCATTCCGTATCCGTTCCTTGCATCCGACCGGTTACATGCGCGTGACCCTCGCCCTGCCCCTGCTCCTCGATGTCGGACGTACCCGTCCGCCAGCGCAGGAGCTTGTGGCAGCGCTCGAGAAACCCTTCCGTCGTCGGATGCGCGAGCAGCGCCGCATGTACCACATTTGACCGCCCCAACGCCAAGTCCAATTCGATGCCGGTAAAGCAATCGACACTGGATACCTGGCGGGCGCCGGCGTTTTCAACCTGGCGCGTGAGGGCCTTGAGCTTGCGCACCCCGTCCGGGCGCGCGTCCTGGGCGTGCAGGAGGACCCGCACGTCACCGGAGGCGAGAGCCGCCTCGACTTTCGTCGTGCCCGTCACCACCTTCCCGGCCTTGTTGGCCAGGGAGAGGGCGCTGCGGGCGTCCTTGTCCAGCAATGTTTCCACGAGATCGGCAAGGTCGGGCGACGTGGTGCCCTTGCCCTTGAAGGCGCGGCCGAAGACCTTGCGCTTCAGCGCGGTCTCCAGGTCGGCGCGGGTGGCGCTGATCCAGGCGCCACGCCCGGGCAGCCTACGCCCGATGTCCGGGACGATCGCGCCGTCCGGCCCCATCACGAAGCGCAGCATGTCCGCGACCGGGGTGACCCGCCGGGTGGCAAGGCACAGGCGCGACAGGGGCGCCCGCGCCGCCGCAAGGCTGCGCAGTCCCTCGTCCGTCTCGTCCTCGTCCACCATAGCGGGCACCGTGGGTCATCTCCCGTCTCAGGCTTCAGCGGCGGCGGCGTCATCGCCATCCGCTGCGGGTTCGTCTGCCTCGATCCAGCCGGCGATGACGCGGGCCTGCATGACCAGGGCCTCCGCGTCCTCGCGGGACAGTTCGAAGCCGTCGAGGGCGCCGGCGTGGCGGACGGTCTCGCCGTCCTTGCGCTCGGTCCAGCCGATGAGGTCATCGGTGGCGCAGCCGGCGAGATCCTCGATGGTCTTGATGTCGTTCTCGCCGAACGCGACCAGCATCTTGGAGGTGACGCCGGGCACGGTCTTCAGTTCGTCTTCCACGCCCAGCTCGGTGCGGCGGGCGTCGAGGGCGGCCTCCACCTCGGCGAGGTGCTTCAGGGCGCGGTCCTGCAGCTCGGTGGCGGTGTCCTCGTCGAAGCCCTCGATGGAGGCCAGCTCCGAGATGGACACGTAGGCGATCTCCTCCACCGAGGTGAAGCCCTCGGAGGTGAGCAGCTGGCCCATCATCTCGTCGAGATCGAGGGCCTCGGCGAACATCTTGGTGCGCTCGGCGAATTCCTTCTGGCGCCGCTCGCTCTCCTCCTGCTCGGTCATGATGTCGATGTCCCAGCCGGTAAGCTGGGTGGCGAGGCGCACGTTCTGGCCGCGGCGGCCGATGGCCAGCGACAGCTGGGCGTCGGGCACCACCACCTCGATGCGCTCGCGGTCTTCATCGAGCACCACCTTCACCACCTCGGCGGGGGCAAGGGCGTTGACGATGAAGGTGGCGATATCGTTGTTCCAGGGGATGATGTCGATCTTCTCGCCCTGCAGCTCGTTCACCACCGCCTGCACGCGCGAGCCGCGCATGCCGACGCAGGCGCCCACCGGATCCACCGACTGGTCGCGGGAGATGACCGCGATCTTGGCGCGGGAGCCGGGATCGCGCGCCACTGCCTTGATCTCGACGATGCCGTCGTAGATCTCCGGCACTTCCTGGGCGAACAGCTTGGCCATGAACTGGGGATGGGTGCGCGACAGGAAGATCTGCGGCCCGCGCGGCTCGCGGCGCACGTCATAGACATAGGCGCGGATGCGGTCGCCGGTCTTCACCGTCTCGCGCGGCAGCAGCTCGTCGCGGCGCAGGATGCCTTCGCCACGGCCGAGGTCCACCACCACGTTGCCGTACTCGACCCGCTTGACGAGGCCGTTCACCACGTCGCCGATGCGGTCCTTGAATTCGTCATACTGCCGGTCGCGCTCGGCCTCGCGCACCTTCTGCACGATGACCTGCTTGGCGCTCTGCGCGGCAATGCGGCCGAAATCGAACGGGGGCAGGGTGTCGGCGATGGTGTCGCCGACCTGCGCCGCCGGATTGTGGCGGCGGGCGCCGTCCAGGGTGATCTCGGTGGCCGTGTTCTCCACCTCGTCCACCACCAGCAGATGGCGGGCCAGACGCAGCTCGCCGGTCTTGGCGTTGATGTCCGCGTGGATGTCCGTCTCCTGGCCGTAGCGCGAGCGCGCCGCCTTGGCGATGGCATCTTCCATGGCGGCAATCACGATGCTGCGGTCGATGGACTTTTCCCGCGCGACCGCATCGGCGATCTGCAGCAGTTCCAGCCGGTTTGCGCTGACGGCAACCATCAGTGCGTCTCCTTCACGGTGCTGGCGTTGGCCGAGGACGCGGCCGTTTCCAGGCCGGCCTTCTTCTTGGCGTTGGATTTCTTGGGTGAAGCCTTCTTGCCCTTGGCCTTGCGGCCGACAAGCTTGTTGCCGCCATCCTTGCGCGAGGGGCCCCGGTAGGGCGCCGCGGGCTGGGCAGAGGCGTCGGCCTCCGCGGGGATTTCGTCCTCGTCGTCGGCTGCTACCGCGCCGTCCAATTCCTCGCCGCCCGTATCCTCGCCGTCCTCGCCGTCGAGGAAGGCTTCGGCATCCTCGTCGAGGTCCTGTCCGGCGGCCTTGGCGGCGCGCAGGGCCTCGCGGATGAGGGCGTCGGTGAGCATGAGCTTGGCGTCGTGGATGTCTGCGACGGGCAGGCGGACGGTCGGCTCCTCGGCGGCGGGCGCATCGAGGCGGCGGACCATGGCCACGCCGTCGTCGGCGCCGATGAGGATGCCGCGGAAGCGCTTGCGGCCGTCCACAGGGCGCGCCATTTCCACCTTCACCTCGTGGCCGGCCCAGCGGACGAAGTCCGACAGGCGCACCAGCGGCCGGTCGATGCCGGGGGAGGACATTTCAAGGCGGTAGGCGCTGGAGATGGGGTCTTCCACGTCGAGCACCGGAGACAGGGCGCGCGAGGCGGCCTCGCAATCGTCGATGCTCATGGTGCCGTCGGGCCGCTCGGCCATGATCTGCAGCGTGCCGCCGTCGCGGTTCGTCACCTTCACGCGCACCAGCCGGTAGCCCAGCGCGCCAAGCACGCCTGAGGCGATGGCGGCCACGCGGGCGGCCACCCCGGTTTCGGTGATGAGGCGCGGCTCGTTGGGATCGTCGAGCACGGCTTGGATCTCGGTCATGTCCCTCCAGGACAATTGAACTGCGGCCGTCGTCGGCCGGTGGGCGCGCGGCGGTTCGGCACCGGCGCCCGGATAGTGTGCGAGAGACGAACCCGACCCGGTCGGTTGGACCTGGTCGGTGAATCCGTCCCTCAGTTCTCCCCCTGCGGCCCGGCAGCGAATTTTCCGGCAAGTCCGGACAAGAAGTCCAGACAACAAGACCGGATAAGCAGAAACGGAGCGGGTCCCGGCGGGGGCCCACTCTCATCACCTTCGACTGCGATGGCGCTGAGGCATCCCTCACGAGGGATAGCGACAATATAGACGGAAATGCCAAAGGCGCAAGCGCAGCGTGACGGCGTCCGTTAGCCGGGTTGCACTGGGTCCCGGCGTCGCCATCGCCGCCGGGACCCCTGCGCTCAGGCGAGGGCGTCCAGATCGGCGTCGGTGAGCGCGCCGGGCACGATGGTGATGGGCACCGGAAAACGCGCCGCATGCCCGGCCGCCAGCGCGGTGACCAGCGGGCCGGGTCCGTCTTTGCCGACGCCCGCCGCCAGCACCAGGATGGCGATGTCGTGATCCTCCGCGATCACCCGGGCGATGGCCTCGGCCGGCGCGCCTTCCCGGATCACCCGTTCGGCCGCGACGCCGGCGACCTGGCGGGCGCGGGCAGCGAAGTTCTGGAGCCGCGCATCCATCTCCTCATGGGCCTCCGCGCGCATCAGGTCGGCGACCCCGAGCCATTGCTGGGCGACGCCCTCCAACTCCAGCACGCCAAGCAGGACGACGCCACCCGCGGTGCCTGCGGCGCGGCGGGCGGCGAAATAGACCGCGCGGTCGCATTCGGGGGTGTCGTCCACCACCACCAGAAACTTGCGGCGGTGGCCGGGCTCCCGGCTGCGGCGGGGGGCAGTGGGCTGCGGCGCGGCGGTCATGGCAAGGACCTGGGCAAGGACCTGCGCAAGGACCTGCGCCTGGGCCTGCGCGAGGCGCGGGGCACCGTGGACGCGGGGAGGGCCGGAGAGCGGGAGAGACGGCGCATTCAGAAGGTCCAGCTGTGGGCGCGACGTGGACGCCGCGGCGGGCGCGAGGAACCGGCAGACCGGTGCATGGTGCCATGCCGGCCCGGCCAAGGGGGAGGAAAATGTCGGGTGGGTGGTGTCTCTGCATCGGGGCGCGGCAAAGGCGCCGTGGCAACACTGCATTGCCCGCGAAGGCAGAGCTTCGCGATTCAACCCCGGGCGAATCTGCTTTAAAGACGGGCCATCCGTTCCCGCAAGACAGGCGGCCCCGCGGGGCGCGCGCCGGCAAGGAGAGGTCCACATGACCAGCACAGCCACCGACCTTACGCTGGAGGCGGCGCAGACGATCGTCACCGCAGCCCTCGCCTATGCCCGCGCCGGCGGCATGAACCCGCTCGCGGTGTGCGTGCTGGATGCCCGCGGCGCGCTCAAGGCCTTTGCGGCGCAGGATGGCACCAGCCTCAACCGGGGCGAGATCGCCCGCGGCAAGGCCAATGGCGCGCTGGCGCTGGGCATGGGGTCGCGCTCCCTGTTCAAGCGGGCCAAGGACCAGCCCTTCTTCATCTCCGCCGCCACCTCGGCCATCGGCGGCTCGCTGGTCCCGGTGCCGGGCGGCGTGCTGATCCGCTCCGCGACGGGCGCCATCATCGGCGTGGTGGGGATTTCGGGCGATACCTCGGACAATGACGAGGCCAGCGCCCTGGCGGGCCTCGCCGCCGCCGGGCTCGTGGGCGATCCCGGCCAGGACTGACCCGGCCAGGACCGAGGAGGGTCAGGACTGAGGACGGATAAAGGCCCGGCGTGATGGTGCCGGGCCTTTGGGGTCACGTCCGTTTGAAGCGAAGTGAGGCTGGCCCCTCTCCAGAAGTGCGGTCTG
>NZ_JBAFVS010000013.1:0-153426 GCF_043194565.1 Xanthobacter autotrophicus ATCC 700552
CGGGCCGCTTCTGACCATCGTCGCCCTCCGACTTGACCGGAGGGGCCATCTCTCCGCGTCCCCGGCCCGGTGGCCGGGAATGGTGGGAACCCTCCCCCGCCCGAACTCGGCTGATGCCGAGTTCGGCCTACAAGAGCCGAAGCCGGAAACATCCGGCTTCGGTGCGGGAGAGGGGGCGGCGCTCTACTGCGGACGGAGGCACGATCGCCCCCCCCCATCAGAACGCCCAGCAGGCGCAGCCCAGCGCGCCCCAGAAGGAGCGTTCGTCGGCGGCCGGCACCTGCGCCGCCAGCGCGCCGGCGTGGGCGTGGCCGTGGACGCCGCAGGCGGTGGCGCAGCCGCACGCGGCGGCGAAGGCGTATTTGCGCGTCCCGGTTTCCGCCCGCTGCTGGTAGCCGCCGAAGGTGCGCACCGGCGACCAGTCGGGCATGGGCGGCGGCAGGTCCGGGGCGAGGGTCTTGAAATCGCCGTCGCCATGGACCGGGGTGCCGCCCAGGAGCGTGAGCACGCTGGTGATGTCCTGGATCTTGTCCTCGGATACGGAGAAATAATCGTCCGAGAGCACCGCGAGGTCGGCGAGTTGCCCCGCCTTCACCTGCCCCTTCTTGTCGGGCTCGGAGGAGAACCAGGTATTGGCCTCACTCCACAGCCGGAGCGCGCTCTCGCGGTCCAGCAGGTTGGACGGCGGGTAGAGGGCGAGGCCGCCCAACGTCTTGCCCGTCACTAGCCAGGACAGGGACACCCAGGGATTATAGGAGGCGACGCGGGTGGCATCGGTGCCGGCGCCCACCGGAATGCCGGCGTCCAGCATGCGGCGGATGGGCGGCGAGCGCTCGGCCTTGCCGGCGCCGTAGCGCTCGACGAAATACTCGCCCTGGAACGCCATGCGGTGCTGCACGGCGATGCCGCCCCCCAGCGCCGCGATGCGGTCGATGTTGCGGTCGGTGATGGTCTCGGCGTGGTCGAAGAACCAGTTCAGGCCCTTGAGCGGCACGTCCTTGTCCACCTTCTCGAACACGTCGAGGGCGCGGGAGATGGTCTCGTCATAGGTGGCATGCATCCGCCACGGCCAGCGGTTCTCGGCCAAAAGCCGGATGACGGGCTCGAGGTCGCCTTCCATGGTGGGCGGCATATCGGGCCGGGCCACCTGGAAGTCCTCGAAATCAGCGGCGGAATAGACCAGCATCTCGCCGGCGCCGTTGTTGCGGTAGAGGTCGTCGCCCTGGCCGGGCTTCACTTGGCTTGACCAGCCGGAGAAATCCGCCAGTTCCTGCTTCGGCTTCTGGGTGAAGAGGTTGTAGGCGATGCGCACGGTGAGTTGGCCGTCGCGGTGCAACGCCTCGATCACCGCATAGTCGTCCGGATAATTCTGGAAGCCGCCGCCGGCGTCGATGACGCTGGTGACGCCCAGCCGGTTCACCTCGCGCATGAAATGGCGGGTGGAGTTCTTCTGGTATTCCGCCGGCAGCTTCGGCCCCCTGGCCAGCGTCGAATAGAGGATGGTGGCGTTGGGCTGGGCCAGCAGCAGGCCGGTGGGATTGCCGGCCGCATCGCGCACGATCTCGCCGCCGGGCGGGTTGGGCGTGTCCTTCGAGTAGCCCACCACGCGCAGCGCCGCCGCATTGAGCAAGGCGCGGTCGTAGAGGTGGAGGATGAACACCGGCGTGTCAGGCGCGGCGGCGTTCAGTTCCTCCAGCGTGGGCAGACGCTTTTCGGCGAACTGGTGCTCGGTGAAGCCGCCCACCACCCGCACCCATTGGGGTGGCGGGGTCACCGCCACCTGCTTCCTGAGCATCTCCATGGCGTGGTCGAGGGAGCGCACCCCGTCCCAGCGCAGCTCCATATTGTAGTTCAGCCCGCCGCGGATGATGTGCATGTGGCTGTCGATGAGGCCGGGAATGACCCGCCGGCCGCCCACGTCGATGATCCTGGTGGTGGTTCCTGCGTGGCGCATGGCGTCGGAGGTCGCCCCCGCGAACAGGATGCGCCCGCCCTTCACCGCCACCGCCTCGGCCTGCGGGTTGGCGCGGTCGAGGGTGGTGACCTTGCCGTTGAAGAGGATGAGGTCGGCGGTCTGGCTCATGGTCTGCGCCTTCGCGTGGTGGGGACAAGGCCGGCGGCGGCGAAGAGCCCCGCAGCGGCGATGAACGGGCGGCGGTCGGGCTGCTTTTGGTCGGGCAGCCTTTGATCAGGCAGCTTTTGAGAAGGCATTGGGGCTCGTCCGCTCAGGACCCGGGAGGCAGGCCCTGCGGCGGCTCCGCTGATGCGCTCTGCCGGCCCGGCAACTGGCCGAGCACATGGTCGGAGCAGTCGGCGAGGCCGATGGCGGTGCGCAGGCTGTCGCCGGCGATCAGGTGGCGGGCCACCGGCACGATCTGCTCGCCGATGAGAATGCCCAGCAGCCCCACCAGCGCCACCACCGGCGGCGCCGGCGAGCGGACGTTGATGAGGCTGTAGACGATGCCGACCAGAAGGCCGGCGCCCAGCGAGGCGAGATAGAGCTTCATGCCGTGTGCGCCCAGGGTGGGACGGCGCCGGCGGGGCCGGCGCCGTTGGGTCAGGCCTTGATGAAGGCGAGGAGGTCCGGGTTGATCACCTCGGCATGGGTGGTGCACATGCCGTGGGGATAGCCCGCATAGACCTTCAGCGTGCCGTGCTTCAGCAGCTTCACCGAGAGCAGCGCCGAATCGGCGATGGGCACGATCTGGTCGTCGTCGCCATGCATCACCAGGGTGGGCACCTCGATGGCCTTCAGGTCGTCGGTGAAGTCGGTCTCGGAGAAGGCCTTGATGCCGTCATAGTGGGCCTTGGCGCCGCCCATCATGCCCTGCCGCCACCAGTTCCAGATCACCCCCTGCGACACCGTCGCGCCCGGGCGGTTGAAGCCGTAGAACGGGCCGGTGGGCACATCGAGGAAGAACTGGGCGCGGTTGGCGGCGAGCGCCGAGCGGAAGCCGTCGAACACCTCGATCGGCAGGCCGCCGGGATTGGCCGGCGTCTTCAGCATGATGGGCGGCACGGCGCCGATCAGCACCGCCTTGGCGACGCGGCCCTTGCCGTGCCTGGCCACATAATGGGCGACCTCGCCGCCGCCGGTGGAATGGCCGATATGCACCGCGTTCTTCAGGTCGAGATGTTCGAACACGGCGGCGGCGTCGGCTGCGTAATGGTCCATGTCGTGGCCGCTGCCCACCTGGGTGGAGCGGCCGTGGCCGCGCCGGTCGTGGGCGACGACGCGATAGCCCTTCTCGACGAAGAACATCATCTGGGCGTCCCAGTCGTCCGACGACAGCGGCCAGCCGTGGTGGAAGACGATGGGCTGGGCATCCTTCGGACCCCAGTCCTTGTAGAAGATCTCGACGCCGTCCTTGGTGGTGACGAAAGGCATGGCTGTGGTTCCTTTGGTCGTGGCAGAGGTGGCGGCAGCGGCGGGCAGGGGCAGGCCGAGGGCGGTTGCGAGCGCCGCGCCGGCGCCGAGTTCAAGCGCGGTGCGGCGCGTCAGGCCGCCGGCCGGGGCGCCGGCGGCCGATGGGGCGTGGTCCATGCTCAGTGGCCTTCCGAGGCGCCGAACATGGTCTTGGCGTAGATGATGCCGAGGCCGTAGGCGCCGCCGAACTTCTTGGCGATGCCGGTGGTCATGTCGTAGGTCCCGGTGCGGGCCCAGTCGCGCTGCAGCTCCAGAAGATATTGCAGCGACGTCATGGGCCGGGCGCCGGCCTGGATCATGCGCTGCATGGCGCGCTCGTGGGCCTCATCCGAGACATCGCCGCAGGCATCGGCGATGACATACACCTCGAACCCCTGCTCGATGGCCGACAGCGCCGGGCCGACGATGCACACGCCGGTCCACAGGCCCGACAGCACGATGCGGTTCTTGCCGATGGCATTGACCCTGGCGATGACGGCCTCATCCTCCCAGGTGTTCATGGAGGTGCGGTCGAGCAGCTTCTCGCCGGGAAATGCCTCGGTGATCTCGGCGAACATGGGGCCGGAGAAGCTCTTCTCCGCCACCGTGGTGAGGATGGTGGAGACGCCGAACCCGGCCGCCGCATGGGCGACGAGGGCGGCGTTGTTGCGCAGGTTCACGGCATCGATGGACTTGGTGGCGAACGACATCTGCGACTGGAAGTCGATCATGATCAGGGTGTGGTCGTTCGGGGACAACAACATCCCGCCGGGGGCAGCGACGGCATTTGACACGGGAAAATCTCCTGCTGTGATGGTGGGAACTGACGGGCGGACGGGAAGCTAGCGCCACATCGGCGCGGCGGCCATTAGTTACCTCCGAGATACTGGTTTCACTCATGGACGACGAAACAGAACGCAAGAAGATCGGCCTCGGGCGGTGTCAGGCCGAGCATTTTCTCAAGTTCATGGCCCAGGAATGGATGGGTCACGTCATTGCCGCGCTCGCGCGCAACGGGACGCTGCGGTTCGGCCAGTTGCGCCGGGCACTGCCCGGCGCCATCTCCGCGCGCGTCCTGTCCGCGCGGCTCAAGGATCTCGAAACAGCCGGCTATGTGACGCGCCGTGAACTCGAAGGCCGGGTCCGGCACGTGGAATATGCGTTGACCGAGAAAGGTCTTGCGGTGGATGCGGCGCTGGCTGGCTACGACCTCCGGCTGGTTTCGGAGGAACTATCGCCCCCAACCGGCGGCGCGTCTTGAAGGAAAGTCGGTGCCTTTGAACAATCGCACTGTCACCGGCCGGCCTGTCGTCAAGCGCGCCGGCAAACCTTGCGCGCCAGCCTGGTCCGGCGTCCGATCGGAGGGTGCGCCGATGTCAGCGGCCGCGCCGCCAGGCGCCGGGCGTCGATCCGGTGAGGCGGGCGAAGGTGCGTGTCATGTGGCTCTGGTCGGAAAAGCCGCATTGGATCGCCACCTCCGCCAGCGACAGGGCCGATCGCGTGAGCAGCGCGCGGGCCCGTTCCACGCGCCGGGCGAGCAGCCATTGATAGGGCGTCGCGCCGGTGGCCTGCCGGAAGGCGCGGATGAAATAGCTGCGCGATACATCGCAGGCGGAGGCGATATCACCAATCAGCACCGTGCTGTCCATGCCGGCCAGCAGAAGCTCCTGGGCGCGCCGCATCTGCAGGTCCGACAGGCCGCCGCCGCGCTCGGCGCGCACGGTGACGCCATGATAGCGGGAGACCAGGTGCGTCTGCATGGCGCACACCACTTGGTCCACAAACAGGGCGCTGGCGGTCGCCGCATGGGCGAGGGCCGGCAGCAGTGCGCGGCCGAGGTGGGCGAGTACCGTGTCCGTTTCGGCGGGCGGGGCGGAAAGCCCGCCTGCGAGGGGAACGCCGCTTTCCGCGCAGGTGCGGTGGAGCGCGGCCTGGGAGATCTCCAGCAGGAGAAATTCAAATCCGGTCTCGATATCGGCCCGGTAGTCGTCGGCAAACGGGCGGATGTAGCAACTATCCGCGGCGAAATCGTAGGAAACCGAGCGGGTGCCGGTGAAGATGCGGCGCCGGTGGCCACCGGTGAGGGACACTCCCACGAGCACGCCCCGGTGGCTTGGCGGTGTCTCCACCCGGTGCAGGGAGCTGCCGGCGTGGGACTTGCGGTAGATCACGAAACCGTGACCGGCCAGCTCCTGTCCTTCGCCGAGCGCCGCCAGTGCGCAGCCCAGGCTGTCCCGTCCGGCGGCTGTCCGACGTTCCGCTGCATTTGACTGAGCGCCATTCATGCCGGCATCTGACCTTTCCGCGCGCCCGAGGGCAAGGGTCACGCTGGCTTCTTGGGCCAACGTTTGGCCCAAGGGTACTGTGGCTTCATGGGTCACGCTGGCTTCATGGGCCAACGTGTGGCCCATGACATCCGCGCGCGATGTTCTGCGCGCGCGATTTTCTGTATGACCCATCCTGCGGCGGCCAAGGCGGTAAGACGAATGGATCTGAACACGGTGCGGCAGGTCAAGTCGCCCTCCAGCGTTGACGATATCGCCGATTGGCCGCAGGGCCACGCCTGGCTGTCGGGCGGCACCTGGCTGATGTCCGAGCCGCAGCCCGGCATCGACACGCTGGTGGACCTGTTCGGCCTGAACTGGCCGGCGCTGGTGGCGTCTGAGGCCGGGCTGGAGATCGCAGCCACCGCCACCATCGGCGCCCTCGCCGATTTCGCCGTCCCGCCGGAGTGGACCGCGGCGCCCTTGCTGCGCGCCTGCGCCCATGCGCTGCTCATGTCGTTCAAGGTGGCGGATGTGGCCACCGTGGGCGGCAATATCTGCATGTCGCTGCCGGCCGGCGCCATGGTCGCGCTCACCGTGGCGCTGGAGGCGACCTATGTGCTGTGGCCGCGCTCCGGCGCGCCGCGCACGGTGGCGGCGGCGGATTTCGTCACCGGCAACCATGCCAATGTGCTTCGGCCTGGCGAATTGCTGCGCGCCATCCATATTCCGGCCGCTGCCCTCGGGCGGCGCTTCGCCCTGCGCCGGGCGTCGCTGACCAGGCTCGGCCGCTCGGCGGCGCTCCTCATCGGCACCAGCGGCGCGGCGGGCGACCTCGTCCTGACCATCACCGCCGCGACGCCGCGTCCGGTGCAATTGCGCTTTGCGGCGATGCCGGGGGCGGATGCGCTTCAGGCCGCGCTCGCGGCGGCGATCCCGGCCGACGGCTGGTTCGACGACGTGAACGGCACGCCCGCCTACAAGCGCCATCTCACCACGCATTTCGCCGAAGAGATCCGGGCCGAACTTGCAGCATCCGGGGGAACGGCGTGACCTACAGCATCGATGGGCGGATCGTTTCCGCCGAGCCGCGCCCGGGCCAGTGCCTGCGCACCTTCCTGCGCGAGAGCGGCGCGCTGGGGGTGAAGAAGGGCTGCGACGCGGGGGATTGCGGCGCCTGCACCGTCTGGCTCGACGGGCGCCCCGTGCATTCCTGCCTCATGCCCGCCTTCCGGGCCAGGGGGCGACAGGTCACCACCGTGCAGGGCCTCGCGAGCGGCAATGACCTGCATCCGGTGCAGCAGGCTTTCGTGGAGGCGCAGGCGTTCCAGTGCGGCTTCTGCGCCGCCGGCATGATCATGACGGTGGCCGCCCTCGATGACGCCCAGCGCGCCGACCTGCCGCGCGCGCTGAAGGGCAATTTGTGCCGCTGCACCGGCTATCGCGCCATCGAAGACGCGGTCCACGGCATCGGCGCCACCGAGGCGGACGTGGCGGGTGAGGCCTGTGGCGCCAGCCTGCCCAATCCGTTCAGCGCCGGCATCGTCACCGGCCATGCCCGCTACACCATGGACGTGGACGCCGCCGATCCCGCGCTCCACGGCCTGCTGCACCTGAAGGTGCTGCGCTCGCCCCACGCCCATGCGCGCATCCGGCGCATCGACAAGGCGAAGGCGCTGGCCATTCCCGGCGTGGTGGCGGTGTTCACCCATGAGGACGTGCCGAAGAAGCTCTACAGCACCGCCACACACGAGGACCATCTGGTCGATCCCGACGACACGCTGATCCTCGACGAGGTGGCCCGCTTCGTCGGCCAGCGCATCGCCGCCGTGGTGGCGGACACCGAGGGCGCGGCCGAGGCCGGCTGCCGGGCGCTGGAGGTGGATTACGAAATCCTGCCCGCCGTGTTCGATCCGGTCCTGGCCATGGCGCAGGGCGCGCCCCTGCTGCATCCCGGCAATGACGGCATCGGCGGTGCGGCGCGGGGCAACATCTTCCTCGCCATCAAGGGCGAGGTGGGCAGCGTCGCTGAAGGTTTCGCGGCCGCGTCCGTGGTCCATGAGGAGACCTATTCCACCTCCCGCGTGCAGCACGCGCACCTGGAAACCCACGGCTCCATCGCCTGGCGGGATGGCGACGGGCGCATCCATGTGCGCACCTCCACCCAGGCGCCGTTCATCACCCACAGGAAGCTCTGCTACCTGTTCGGCATCTTCCCCCACGACCTGCATGTGTTCACCGAGCGGGTGGGCGGCGGCTTCGGCGGCAAGCAGGAGATGCTCACCGAGGATCTGTGCGTGTTCGCCACGCTCAAGCTCGGCCGCCCGGTGAAGTGGGAGTTCACCCGGCCGGAGGAGTTTCTGGGCGCCACCACGCGCCACCAGATGACCACGCGGGTGAAGATCGGCGCCACGGCGGATGGCACGCTGACCGCGCTGGAGGTGCATGTGGTGTCCAACACCGGCGCCTATGGCGGCCATGGCGGGGAGACGCTGGCGGCGGCGCTGGGCAGCCCGCTCGCCGCCTATCGCTGCCCGGCCAAGAAGGCCGAGGGCCACGCGGTCTATACCAATGTGATCCCCGGCGGCGGCTTTCGCGGCTACGGCGCCTCGCAGACCTCGTTCGCCATCGAATGCGCGCTGGATGACCTCGCCGCAAAGCTCGGCATCGACCCCTTCGCCATCCGCCGCCGCAACATGATCCGGCCGGACGACGTGATCCAGTCGGTCTGGGCCGAGCCGAGCGACGTGGCCTTCGGCAGCTACGGGCTGGACCAGTGCCTCGACCTCGTGGAAGCGGAACTGGCCAGCGGCAGGGGCGAGCAGGCGCCCGAGGGCGACTGGGCGGAGGGCACCGGCGTGGCGCTGGCGGTGCTGGAAGCCGGCCCGCCCACCGAGCATCGCTCCGGCGGCGAGATGCGGCTGTTGGCGGACGGCACCTATCACCTCGCGGTGGGCTCCACCGAAATGGGCAACGGCTCGGTCACTGCCCATCGCCAGATCGCGGCGCAGGTGCTGGGCACGCGGGCGGAAGCCATCGCCATCATCAATGCCGATACCGACCTTGCCCCCTACGACACCGGCACCTTCGCCAGCACCGGCACGGTGGTGGCGGGGCAGGCGGTGGAACTGACGGCGCGGGCGCTGGCGGCCGAGATCCTCGCCTATGCGGCGCGCCGCACCAACACCGCACCGGAGGACTGGCGGCTTGCGGGCGACGCGGTGGAAAGCGCCACGGTGCGCCTCCCGCTCGCGGAGCTTTACCGGCTGGGCGCCGCCGAGGGCCATCGCCTGGAGGCGCGGCGCAAGGCCTATCTCTCGCCGCGCACCATCGGCTTCAACGTGCAGGGGGTGCGGCTCGCGGTGCATCGCGTGACCGGTGAGATCCGCATCCTCCACAGCGTGCATGCGGCGGACATCGGCCGCCTCATCAACCCGCTGCAATGCCGGGGGCAGATCGAGGGCGCGGTGGCCATGGGGCTGGGCTGGGCGCTCACCGAGCACATGGTGCATGACGCGCAGGGCAATGTGGTGAACGCGGCGCTGCGCAATTATCACATCCCCGCCTTCGCCGACACGCCGCGCACCACGGTTCTGTTCGCCGACACCCACGACACCATCGGCCCGCTGGGCGCCAAGGCGCAGGGCGAATGCGCCATCAACGCGGTGGCGCCGGCGGTGGCGAACGCGCTCGCCAACGCCACCGGCGTGCGCTTCGCCCACCTGCCCTTCACCCCCGACCGCATCTTCGACCGGCTCGGCGGACCTGTGAGCAGACCGTTATGAGCGAGGCGCCGGAAGGCTCGGTCACCATCGTCACCCAGACGCGGGTGCTGAAGGGCCACGATCACGCCTTCGCCGACTGGCAGGAGGCGACGAAGCGCGTCATCACCGGCTTTCCCGGCTTCATCGAGCAATCGGTGGCGCCCCCCGCGCCGCCGGCGCAGGTGGATTGGGTGATCCTCCAGCGCTTCGCCAGTACGCAGGATGCGGTGGGCTGGCTGAAATCGCCGGAGCGGCTGGCGCGCATCTCCGGCGTGCAGCACATGCTGGCGGGGCGGGACGATGTCCATCTGGTGCGCGATGGCGCGGCAGGTGTGCTGCCCTCGCCGGTGTCCGTGGTCATCTCCACCCGGCTGAAGCTGGGGCAGGAGGCGGCCTATCGCGCCTGGGAACAGCGTATGACGGCGCTGCAGAGCCGCGCCCCCGGCTTCGAGGGCTACCGGCTGGAGGCGCCCATTCCCGGCGTGCAGGAGGACTTCCTGGCAATCCTGCGCTTCGACACCCAGGAGCACCTGGAAACGTGGCTCGGCTCGCCGCAGCGCGCGGCCATGCTGGAGGAGGCGCGGGCCTTCATCGACGAGTTCCATACCCGCACCGTGCGCACCGGCTTCGAGCAGTGGTTCTCCGCGCCCAAGGGCAAGCCGCCGGCGCCGTGGAAGCAGAACATGTTGGTTCTGCTCATGCTCTATCCGGTGGTGTTCCTGTTCGGCCAACTGGTGCAGATCCCGCTGCTGATCGACCGGGCGGGACTGCCGTTCGCGGTGGCGCTGTTCATCGGCAACGGCGCCAGCGTGCTGATGCTCGCCCGTCTCGTGCCATGGGCCAGCCGCCGCTTCAGCTGGTGGGTGCAATCACCGGCGCCGCGCAACAATGCGCTGGGCGTCGGCGTCATCCTCGCCCTCTATGCCGCAATGATCGCCGCCTTCGTGCGGTTCTGAGGCTCGGCGGTTCTGGACCCGGCGGCGCGGATCAGCCGGCCGGCTGATCGTCATCGCGGTCATCGCGGTCGTGGCGGTCGGCGGCGTCGTAATCGGGCTCGCTGACGCCGCGCTTCCAGTAGCCGATGGCCACCACCGCGGTGCGCTCCAGCCCTCGCTCACGGACAAGGTGCGCCCGCGCCGCCCGCACCGCGGCGGATTCCGCCGCGATCCAGGCCGAGACGGCGAGGCCATCCGGCACCGCGAGCGCGCGGACCGCATCGGCGAGGAGCGTGGTGGTCCCGGCCGGGGCGCCGTGGCGATACAGCCAGGTCAGGCCCACGCCGGCGGGCCTGTCGAGGGAGAGGACGTCGGCTTCGTCCTCCACCTCCAGCAAGGCCGCGCCCCGCGCGTGGGGCGGCAGCCCTTCCAGGATGGCGGCGATGGAGGGCAGGCCGCAATGGTCGCCGGCGAGGATGTGGAAATCCGCCGGCGGCAGGGTGCGCCCGCCCGGCCCGCCGACCCCCACCACATCGCCCGGCCGGGCGCGCGCGGCAAAGCGCGCGGCGGGGCCATGGCCGCCATGACAGGCGAAGTCCACCGCCACTTCCCCGCGCAGGGGATCGAACCGCCGCACCGAGAAGGTGCGCACCGCCGGCCTCAGGTCGTCGGCCGGCCAGATGGCGCGCCCGTCGGCCCCGGCGAGGGGCCATTCGGGGTGCCGCACCCCTTCGGGCGGGATCAGCAGCTTGATGTTGGGGCCGGCGCCGAAGCCTTCGATCTCGGCGCCACCCAGTATGATCCGGCGCAGGCGCGGCGTGATCTGCTCGGTCCGCAGCACTTCCAGCACGCGGATGCCGCGATAGCGCGCGGCGCGCGGTTCGGCCGTCATCAGCGCGCCGATCCCGGCGGTCACCTCTGCGCGTGTTTCGACGCTCATGGGCGGGCCTCCGCGGGCTGCGGCGCGAGGAACGTCTCCAGCCCCAGCAGCAGCGCGTGGGGCGCGGCCGAGGCATGGGTCTGGCCGGGGAAGATGGTGAGGGTCACGTCCACCGGCGCGCCGGGCAGGGCCTTAAGCCGCGCGGCGAGGTCGCGGGCGCCGTCCACCATGCGGCGCTCGGCTTGCTTGCGGGCCGTGGCCTGCGCCTTCTCGCCGGCGCGCAGGAGGGGATGCAACTCCTGCTCATAGGCGCCCACGGTGAGGACGAGGCGCTTGCGCGTCTTCGGCGGATGGCCGGCGAGGTGGCGGGCAAAGGCCGCCTCCTCCTGCGCGATGGCGCCGTTCGCCCACCACAGGGAGGGGCTCGCGGCCCCATAGGTGGAGAAGGCCTCCGGCCGCGTGAACAGCACATGCAGCGTGAACAGGCCGCCGAAGGAATGCCCCATCAGCGCCTGCCGCGCCGGGTTCACCTTGAAGGACGCGGCGATGGCGGGCTTCAGCTCGTCCTCGATGAAGGCGAGGAAGGCGTCCGCCCCGCCGGTGCCCTCGGGGGTGAGATAGGTCCACGATCCCTTCTCGGGCGTGGCGGGCGCCATGGTGAGGTCCTTGGCCCGCCGCGGCATGTTGATGGGCGCGTCGCCGGGATAGCCGATGGCCACCAGCACCGCCGGATCCATGATCCCGCCCTCAGCGAGGGTGCCGCCGCGGGCGATGTCGGCGAGGGTGCCCATGACCGAATTGCCATCCAGCACATAGGCCACCGGATAGCCCTCCGGCGGCGGCGGCGCCTTCGGCACCGCGATGAAGATGCGGTAGGCCAGCCCGCCTTTGGAGACGATGGCCCGCTCCTCTAGCCCCGGCAGGGTCACCGGCTCGGCCGCGGCGGGCCGGGGAGCGGCGAGGGAGAGGGCGCAGAGGCCGAGGCTGGCGGCCGCCGCCAGATGGACGGCGCCCAGACGAGCGGCTTTGGCGAGGGTCAAGATCATCATCAGTAGCTCGCGCTCACCTTCAGCCAGTAGCCGCGCGGCTCGCCGTAGAAATTGAACACGGAGGTGGAGCCGACGCGGGTGTAATAGACCTCGTCGAAGATGTTGGTGGCGGTGAAGGTCGCCTTCCAGTTGTCGTTGAACTTGTAGCCCACCTGGCCGTCCACGGTGGTGTAGCCGTCCTCGGTCAGGGTCACGCCGCCGGACTTGGTGTAGAAGCTGGAGAGGATCTTGAAGCCGCCGGCCACATGCCAGCCCTTCAGCAGGGGGTCCTGGAACTCGTACTTGGTCCACAGGTTGTAATTGTGCTTCGGCGTATAAGTGCTGAAGCCCGCCGTCAGCTGCGCCGTGGTGGCGGTGAGGTATTCGGTTTCCGAGTAGGTATAGCCGGCGTAGATTTCCCAGCCCGGCGCCAGCTTACCGCTGACTTCCATTTCAAAGCCCGAGACCTGGACCTCGCCGGACGCCACGTAGACATTGGCGGTGTTGGTGGCGAGGGCGCGGTTGTTGTCGCGGATCAGGAACATGGCGGCGGAGGCATTGAGCGCGCCGTCGAGGAAGGAGCCCTTGATGCCGCCCTCGTACTGGTAGCCCTGCCGCGGCGCCAGTACGTCGCCGGCCGCGTCCAGCTCGGTCTGCGGGGTGAAGGTGGACGTATAGCTGCCGTAGAAGGAGACGTCCTTCGTCAGGTCGATGACGAAGCCCGCATAGGGCAGCACCTCGTTGTCGATGTCGACCGAGCTGCTGGTGGCGGTGACCTTGCCGGTGCTGACATTGGCGGTGGTCACGTCGGACGTGGAATCGTACCAGGACAGGCGCCCGCCAAGGATGATGTGGACCTGATCCAGCGGGTTGATGCGGGCCTGCGTGTAGAGGCCATACTGGTTGGGATCGGTGACGCTCTCGCGGTTGTAGATGGTGGTCGGCTCGGCCACCGCCCACGGGTTGAAGGCATAGATGTTGTAGGTGCCGGGCAGGGAGGTGGAGGTGGGCGTCCACTGGGTCTGGTCCACCGCGCGGAAGTCGGCGCCCACCGTGAAATTGTGCTCCTGCCCGAAGGCGGAGAACGGGGTGGAGACATGGGCGTCGCCGGAGAGCGAGGTCTCCTCCACCTTTGCCGCCGTGTATTGCATGGTGAAGTTGCCCAGCTTGCCCGGCGCGGTGCTCACCGCCGAGGCGCCATAGGCATATTTGTAGTCGATGTTCCGGTCGGAATAGCGCAGGGAGGCCTTGGCCTCGCCGCCGTTGGCGAGGTCGTGCTTCACCTCCGCCAGATAGTCGGTGGTCTCGTTGTGGAAGCGGTTCCACAGCCCGCCCACGAAGGTGGAGCGCGGCACGTCCAGCAGTTGGCCCACGCCGCCGCCCAGATTGATGGCGGGCAGGCCGTTGAAGGGCAGCATGTCGCGTTCCTGGTGCCAGGCATAGAGCGACAGGGTGGTGTTCTCGGTGATGTCGAAGGCGAGGGTGCCGTAGCCGACCCAGACCTGGTTCTCGTTGTAGTCGACGAACGAGTTGCGGTCCTGGTAGGCGCCGCCGATGCGGGCGCGCACCGTGCCCTTCTCGTTGAGCTTGCCGCCGGCATCCACCTCCGCGCGCATGAAGTCCCACGAGCCGTAGCTCAGGTCGGAATTGAGGAAATACTTGTCGGTGGCCGGCTTCAGCGTGCCGTTGATGATGCCGCCCGGTCCCGCATTGTTGCCGCCTGCGCCGCCGTAGAACAGGCCGGCGGGGCCCTTCAGCACATCGAGGCGGTCGAAGATGAAGAGGTCCGGCTGGGTGCCGAGGATCGAGGAGAGCGGCGCCGGCAGGCCGTTGACCAAAAGGGTGTCGATTTCGAACCCGCGCGAGAAGATGGAGGAGCGGCCCTGGTCGTTGGCGAGGACAACGATGCCGGTGGTGCGCCGCATGGCGTCTTCCAGCTGGGTGAAGTTCTGGTCGTCCATGCGCTGGCGGGTGACGGTGGAGATGGATTGCGGGATCTCGCGCACCGGCGTCGGGCTGCCCACCCCGATGGTGGTTTCGGAGGCGGTGTAGGTGTCCTTGCCCTCGGTGAGGATGGCGCTGTCCTGGGTGCCCTCCACGTTCACCGTGTCGAGGCTGACCTCCGCCGTCTGCGCTGCGGCGTTGCTCGCCAGAAGCACCGGCGCCAAAAGCGCTGAGGCCAGAAACAGGGGGCCAACGAGGGCAGCACCCGCCCGGCATGAAGGCTGCGCTGCGGAAGTCGGCGTCTTCGCCGAAAGTCGAAATCGCCTCATAACACTCCCCGTCTCATAACCTGAGCAATCAACGCTGTACCGTTCGAGGGGGAGTTTTACGGTTTTCGCCGATATGTTCTTTTGCTGGACGTTGCAATTCGTTTGTCTCGTCGTCAAAAATATGGAACTGATCGAACTCAATCAAATGGCTGCACCCTTCTCTTTTGAATAAGAATAAATACATGGTGCCGCAAAGCAGTTGACAGCGGATGGCCCGGGAAGTCCTTCTTGGCGCCATGACCGAAACCCGCCCGCACCTTCGTCGTGCCTTCCCGACGCCCGCGCCGACGGTGCGCGGCGTGGCGGCCGAAGGCGCCGTGTCCGGCGAGGCTGCCGGTCATCTGGTGCGCTGCGCGGACATCGCCGCCCTGTCTCATCTGGCCGGCACCGAATTCGCCGTCACGTCGCCCCGCGCCATCACGGACGGGGCCGTGCTGCGCGGGCGCTACCTGATGACCTCGCTGCGCAGCGGAGCGGTGCTTCACGCCACCGATGCGCGGGACCTGCACGACCTCACCAGCCAGGTGATGCACACGCAGGGCGTCACCCTCAGCCTGTTCCTGGAAGGCCATGCCAATGTCCAGCTGGGCGGCCGTCCGTTCCGCTTCGGCCCGGCCCGGCCCGGCGAGGCGGAGGCGGCCTTGCTGGTGCGCGCCGAGCCCGACCTCTTCGTCCGCAAGGGGCAGCGCGGGCAGCGCGTGCGCAAGGTGAACGTCACCATCCCCGCCGACTGGCTGGAGCAGGCGCAGTTCGAGCAGATGGACCGCGCGGGCGCGGTGCGGCGGGTCAGCGGCGAGCATCTCTCCAGCCTGCGCTGGCGACCCTCTCCGCGGCTCCTCGCCATGGCCGAGCAGGTGCTGGCCGTGCCGCCCTACGGGGCGTTCCTGCGCGACCTTTATGTGGAAAGCCGCGTCATGGAGATGCTGTTCGAGGCGTTCAGCGCGGTGGGCGATGCCGGCCCGCCGCCGGAGCGCCCCCGGCCGCGCCTGAAGCAGCGCATGTGGCAGGTGCAGGAGTATCTGGAAGTCCACCTCTGCGACAGCCTGACCCTGGATGCGGTAGCGCAGGAGGCGGGCATGAGCGTCACCAGCCTGCAGCGCGCCTTCCGCGCCACCTTCGGCACCACCGTGTTCGATTATGTCCGCGGCCGCCGGCTGGAGCGCGCCCGCGACGCGCTGCTCGCCGAGGGGATCAGCGTGACCGAGGCCGCCATCATCGCCGGCTACACCTCCGCCGCCAATTTCTCCACCGCCTTCAAGCGTGCCTTCGGCATGCCGCCCAAGGCGGTGAGGTCGGTGAGATGAGGGCAGTGACCCTGAGGCCGGCCGGTTCCTCTATTCAACGGTTGAAGACCCGATTTCATCTTCGCGAAAGCGGTAGTTTTATTTGCGAGAGCGTGATGGACGCCGTCATGGATGCCTTCGGAACGTGTGGAGCCGCCCGTGTTTCCACGTCGCGACACACGCCCCCGCAGACGGGCCGGCAGGGACTGACGCGCCGTGCCGCCCTCGGCCTCGGCCTGGCCGCCCTCATCCCCGGCGCCACCCGTCCGGCCTTCGCCGACATGGTGGTGGAGGATGCGCGGGGACAGGCCAGGGTGCCCGAGCGCCCGCGCACCACGCTGGTGTTCGACATCGCAGCCCTCGACACGCTGGATGCGCTGGGCGTGGCGGTGGCCGGCGTGCCGGGCTCCAACCTGCCGGACTATCTGGGCAGGTATCGCGACCGCCGCTATCTCAAGATCGGCACCCTGTTCGAGCCGGACTACGAGGCGGTGAACGCCGCCGCGCCGGACCTCATCATCGTGGGTCCCCGCTCGGCGGCGAAATATGCCGATCTCGCGAAGCTGGCGCCCACCCTCGACCTCACCGTTCCCGCCGACCGCTTCGTCGCCGGCACCAGGGCCCATGTGGCGCTGCTGGGCCGCATCTTCGACCGCCAGCCGCAGGCCGACGCCCTGCTGGCGCGCATGGATGCCGCCATCGCCCGGGTGAAGGGGCTGGCGCCGAAGGCCGGCAGGGTGCTGATGGTCATGGTCAATGGCGGCAAGCTCACCGCCTTCGGCGCCGGCTCGCGCTATGGCTGGATCTATGACGATCTCGGCTTCACCCCCGCCGCGGCGAGCGACACCACCACCGCCCATGGCGAGGTCATCTCGTTTGAATATATCCTGAAGACCGATCCGGACTGGCTGTTCGTGCTCGATCGCGACGCGGCGGTGGGGCGTGGCGGGGCGGCCGCCCGCGCGGTGCTGGACAACGAACTGGTCGCCGCCACCCGCGCCGCGAAGGCCGGGCGGGTCCTCGATCTCGATGCGGTGCGCTGGTACATCGTCGGCAGCGGCGGGGCCGCGCTCGCCACCATCACCGAGGAACTGGCGCAGGCCCTCGACGCCCGATCGGGCAAATAGACCGTGGGAACCCAGCAATCGTCCCCCGGCTCCGCCTCGGGGCTGGCGTCGCCGAGACGGGAGCTGGCGCGGCTCGGCCTCGCCCTGGCGGGGCTTGTCGCGCTGGCGGTGCTGAGCGTGCTGGTGGGGGTGGGCGACATGGGCCTTGCGGCCCTCGTGTCCGGGTCTGCCGGCGACGGCGCCGGGCACGCGGCCCTGCTGCTGGTCGCGAGCCGGGTGCCGCGCACGCTGGCGCTGTTGTTCGCCGGCCTCTCCATGGGCGTATGCGCGGCGCTGATGCAGATGCTGTTCCGCAACCGCTTCGTGGAGCCCACCACCGCCGGCACCGCCGAGGCGGCGAGCCTGGGCCTGCTCTGCGCCACCCTTCTGGCCCCCGGCCTGCCGCTCTTGGGCAAGATGCTGGTGGCCGCCGCCTTCGCTTTGGCCGGCACGGTCCTGTTCCTGCGGATCGTGGACCGCATCGCCTTTCGCGGCGCGGTGGTGGTGCCCCTCGTCGGGCTCATGCTCGGGGGCGTGATTAATGCGCTGACCACCTTCATCGCCTATCGCACCGACCTGCTGCAATCGCTCGCCGCCTGGACCACGGGGGATTTCTCCGGCGTGGTGCGCGGGCGCTACGAGCTGATGTGGCTGTGCGTGGTGCTCGCCGTCATCGCCTATGCGGCGGCGGACCGCTTCACCGTGGCCGGTCTCGGCGACACCTTCGCGCGCAATCTGGGGCTCGATTATCGCCGCATCGTGGCCCTGGGCCTTGCCATCGTCGCGCTGGCGACGGCGGCCGCCATCGCCACGGCGGGGACGGTGCCGTTCCTCGGCCTGCTCGTCGCCAACGGGGTGGGGCTGGTCATGGGCGACAATCTGCGCCGGACCCTGCCGTGGATCGCCGTGTCCGGCGCCGCCTTCCTCCTTGCCTGCGACATCCTCGGCCGCCTCGTCCGCTATCCCTACGAGATCCCGGTGGGCACGGTGGCGGGCGTGGCGGGCAGCGCGGTGTTCCTCTATCTGCTGCTCGGGCGGCGCCTGCGCCTTGGCTGACGCGCGAACCATAATGCCATCGGCCTCGGTCTTCGACCGATGCCAGGTGGGGACGCTCAAGCGCCGCGCGGGCTTGACCCATGGCCTATGAGCCAAGCTCACGGGCCAGGGATATCAGGGCGCGGCGCGTGCTCGTCCTGCTGGCGCTGGCGACGCTGGTCGCCATGGCCCTGTTCATGACCGTGGGGGCGCGGGGCAACTGGGGCTTCGTCCTGTCCCTGCGCGGCGGCAAGCTGGCGGGCCTGGTGCTGGTGGGCGTGGCGGTGGCCGTCGCCACCGTGCTGTTCCAGACCCTCACAGAGAACCGCATCCTCACCCCCGCCGTGATGGGCTTCGACGCGCTCTATGTGGCGTTGCAGACCGGGCTGGTGTTCGTGCTCGGCGGGCAGGCGGCGGCGCTCGATCCGCGCCTGCGCTTCATCGGCGAGGCGCTGCTGCTCGCGGTGGTGGTGCTCGGCCTTTTCCGCGTGCTGTTCGACGGGCGGCGCGGCTTCCACCTCGTGGTGCTGGCCGGGCTGGTGTTCGGCATCCTGTGCCGGGGGCTCGCCAACCTCATCCAGCGCATCCTCGATCCCAACGCCTTCTCGGTGCTGCAATCGCTGATGTTCACCCGCTTCAACGTGATGGACACCAGCCTCTTGCCGGTGGCGGGCGTGGCGATCCTCGCCGCCGGGGTGCTGGCCTGGCGCCTCGCGCCCACCCTCGACGTGCTGGCGCTGGGACGCGATACGGCGGTCAATCTCGGGGTGGACCACAAGCGCATGGTCACCCTGCTGATCCTCGTCATCGCCGTGCTGGTCTCGGTCTCCACGGCTCTGGTGGGGCCGGTGCTGTTCTTCGGCCTTTTGGTGTCGAACCTTGCCTATCTCGCCCTCGGCACCGACCGCCATCGCTACACCCTGCCGGGCGCGGCGCTGATTGCCGTGGCGTGCCTTTCCGGCGGCCAGACCGTGCTGGAGCGCGGGCTCGGCTATGACGGGGCGCTGAGCGTGGTGATCGAGTTCACCGGCGGCATCGTCTTCATCCTGCTGCTTCTGAGAGGCACCCGGCCGTGATCGAGATCGCCCATGTGTCGAAATCCTATGGCGCCAGCCGCGTCCTCGACGATGTCAGCCTGAGCCTGCCGGCGGGCGGCCTCACCGCCGTCATCGGCCCCAATGGCGCGGGCAAGTCCACGCTCCTGTCCATCGTGGCGCGGCTCATGGCGCCGGACCGCGGCAGCGTGCATGTGGACGGGCTCGACGTGTTCGCGACCCCCGGCGCGGTGCTGGCCAAGCGCATGGCCATGCTGCGGCAGGCCAACCAGATCACGCCGCGCCTCACCGTGGGCGAACTGGTGGCGTTCGGGCGCTTTCCCTATTCCCACGGGCGCCTGACGCGCGAGGACGGGGAGAAGATCGCCGAGGCCATCGCCTATGTGGACCTTCAGGGGCTCGCCGATCGCCTGCTGGACGAATTGTCCGGCGGCCAGCGCCAGCGCGCCTTCATCGCCATGGTGCTGGCGCAGGACCCGGCCTGCCTGCTGCTCGACGAGCCGCTCAACAATCTCGACATGAAGCACGCCGCCGCCACCATGCGCCTCTTGCGCCGCGCTGCCGACGAGCTGGGCAAGACCGTGGTGGTGGTGATCCACGACATCAACTTCGCCTCCTGCCACGCCGACCGCATCGTCGCCATGAAGGGCGGCCGGCTGCTGCTCTCCGGCGCGCCGGACGAGGTGATGCGCGAGGATGTGCTCCGCGCCATCTACGACATGGAGGTGGCGGTGCACGAGGTGAACGGCGTGCGCCTCGGCGCCTATTATCGCTGACGCGGTCAGCCGCCCCATGCGGCGGCGGCCTCCGCCTCCGGCAGCCAGACGGCGAAGGCGGCGCCCTGTCCCCGCGGGCTCGTAAGGCTCATGGTGCCGCCCGCCCGGTCCACCAAAGTGAAGCTGATGGAGAGGCCGAGCCCGGTGCCGGCCTTGTCGCCGCCCTGGGGCTTGGTGGTGAAGAAGGGATCGAACACCCGCGCCACATGCTCCGGCGCGATGCCGGGGCCGGTATCGGCCACCGCGATGGACACGCCCGCGCGCCCGTTGTGCGCCGCATCGCGGGTGCGCAGGGTGAGGGTTCCGCCCTGGGGCATGGCGTGGGCGGCGTTGACCATCAGATTGATGAGCACCTGCTGCAGTTCCACCCGGTTCATCAGCACAAGGCATGTCGCCGTCTCGTCCCGCACCACCTCGATCTCGCCGCGCGCGAGCAGGTATTGCACCAGCAGCAGCGCATCGCCGATCACCTCGGACGGCGCCACCGGCTCCAGATGGCCGGCGAATTCGGCCGGCCGGGCGAACTGCAGCAGCTTCGACACGATGATGGTGATGCGGTGGACCTGCTGGTCGATGAGGTTGAACTCGGTGCGCACGGGCTCTGCCGCCGGCCCCAGCACGTCGCGGGCCACATCGAGGTTGCCCTGGATGACCGCCACCGGATTGTTGATCTCGTGCGCCACCCCCGCCGTGATCTCGCCGATGGCCGCCAGCTTCTCCGACATCACCAGCTGGCGCTGGGTGGCCGCCAGCTCGGCATTGGCGGCCTTCAGCTCCGCCGTGCGGGCGGCGACGCGGCGGTCGAGTTCCTGCGTCCAGCGCCTGAGCTCGGCGTCGCGCTGCTGGAGCAGGTCCAGCATGCCATCGAGATGGTGGGCGACGCGGCCGATCTCGTCGGAGGTGGCGGCGACCCCGGTGCGGGCTGACAGCGTGCCGGCCTCCACCTGCGCGATGGTGGCGTTCATGGCCTCCAGCGGCCGGAAGATGCCCGCCGCCCAGCGCAGCAGCACGGGGCTGGCGATGAGCGCCACCAGCAGGAAGCCGATGCCCACCGCCGCAAGGCTCGCCCGCTTCAGCGCCAGGAACGGCGCCTCCAGGAAGCCCACATAGAGCATGCCGATCCGCTGGCCCTTGCTGTCCATCACCGGCTCGTAGGCGGAGATGTACCAGTCGTTCACCACGAAGGCGCGGTCGAGCCACGCCCGGCCCTCGCCCAGCACCGCCACGCGCACCTCCTGCGACACGCGGGTGCCGAGCGCCCTTCGGCCCTCGAACAGGCGCACATTGGTGGAAACGCGCACGTCGTCCACGAATAGGGTGGCGGTGCCGGCCGAGCCCTCGGGCAGGCTGCCGGGGCGGTAGACCAGATCGTTGATGGTGTCGATGAAATCGAGGTTCTGGTTGAGCAGGATGCCGCCCACCAGGGCGCCTGTCCGCGTGCCGTCCGCAAGCGCCACCGGCGTGCCGGACTGCACCACCATGCCCCGGTCCTCGGCATCGCGGGCGGTGGGCACGGCGCCGGGGGTGGGCACCAGCGCGATATGGGCGCGCGCCGCAAGCTCGGGGGAGAGGCGGGCGAGCTGGTCCGGGCCGAAGATGTCGATCTGCGTGGAGGCCTGGCCGTCAAGCGCCCGGCGCTCCACCAGCCACAGGGGCGCGGCCGCGCCATCCTGCGCCGAGGGCGGGGAGGCGGCGATGCGGCGGCCCTGCGGGTCCAGCAGATAAAGGAAATCGAGCCCCATGGCGCGGCGGCGGGCGTCGAGAAAATCGGCCATTGCGGCCCCGTCGCCGTCGCCGGTTCCGGCCTGGGCCACGCGGGCGAAGGCGACGGAGTCCCCCAGCGCGTGCAGGGTCTCGTCGGAGCGCTCCATGAGGCGGTCGAGATATTGCCGGGCGATGGTGAGGTCGCCCGCCACTTTCGAGATGAGCAGGTGGTCGAACTGGCGGGTCCACCACGTCACCACCAGCGCCAGCACCGCCGGCATGATGATCAGCGTCGGCAAAAGCGCGATGGCCAGCAGCCGCGCCCGCACCGAGCGCAGGCGGGAGAACAGGCCCCGTGATCTGGCCCGCGCCGCCGGCTCAGGCATTCCAGACCTCAGGCATTCCAGACCTTCAGCTTGCGGTCGAGGGTCTTGCGCGAGACGCCGAGGCGGCGGGCCGCCTCCGCCCGGTTGCCGCCGGCCTCGCCCAGCACCTTGAGCATGTGGGCCTTCTCCACCGCGCCGAGGGCCTGGGGGAGGGCGTCCGTATCCACCGCTGCCGGTCCCTCGTCCGCGTCCGGCACCACGTCGCTGGGGAATTCGCCGAGGATGAGCGAGCGCTCGATGACATTGCGCAGCTCGCGCACATTGCCGGGCCAATCGTAGCGGGCGAGGGCGCGCAGCACCCCGGCCGTGAGGTCGAGGGGCGGCACGCCGAGCTGGGCCGACAGTTCCGCCATGAACAGGTGGGCCAGCGGCTCAACATCCGTCGCCCGCTCGCGCAGGGGGGCGAGGTGGATGTTCACCACGTTGAGGCGATAGTAGAGGTCCTGCCGGAAGCGGCCCTGCGCCACCGCGGTGGCGAGGTCGCAATTGGTGGCGGCGATCAGGCGCACATCCACCGGGACCTCCCGCTCGGCGCCCACCGGGCGGACCTTCTTGTCCTCGATGACGCGCAGCAGCTTGGACTGCATGGCCGGCGGCAGCTCGCCCACCTCGTCGAGGAACAGCGTGCCGCCCTGGGCATAGAAGAACAGCCCCTCGCGGGAGGAGGCGGCGCCGGTGAAGGCGCCCTTCAGGTGGCCGAACAGCTCGCTCTCGATGATGTCGGGGGCGATGGCGGCGCAGTTCACCGGCACGAACGGCTTGCCGGCGCGGGGCGAGACATCGTGCAGCGAACGGGCGGTGACCTCCTTGCCGGTGCCGGATTCGCCGGTGACCAGCACGGTGGTTGGCATGGGGCCGACGCGCCCGATCATGCCGCGCACCGTGCCGGTGGCGCTCGATGCGCCCACCATGGCGCCAGCGCCGGGCAGGGCCTTCAGCTCGCGCCGCAGCACGAAATTCTCGCGCATCAGGCGGCCGCGGTCGAGGCAGCGGGCGATGGCGTTGAGGATCTGGTTGGAGCGGAACGGCTTCAGCACGAAGTCTGCCGCCCCGGCGCGCAGGGCCTTGATGGCGGTTTCCAGGTCCGCGAAGGCGGTGATGAGGATCACGTCCCGGTAGAAGCCCGAGCCGCGCAATTCCTCCAGCCATTCGAGGCCGGTGCGCCCGGCCATGATGTTGTCGAGGATGATGAGGTCGAAGGGCGTCGCCTCCAGCAGCCGCGAGGCCGTCGCCACGTCCGCCGCTTCCGCCACGTGCCGGCAGCGGGAGGTGAGCATGCGAACGAGGAAGTTCCGCATGCCGGGCTCGTCGTCCACCACCAGGATGGAGGCGCCGGAAAGATGCGGGCTGAAGGCGATGTCGCCGGCGGCATGCTGGGGCGCCTCCTGCGGGGCATCGGCGGTGGTGGCCATCAGGTCTTGATCGTCCTTCTGCGACCCCCGCCGGCACGCGCTGAGGGTCCTGCGCGAAAGACGTGTCGTGTGGCCCGCCGCCGGCGCGCCATCCGTCCCGCCTTTCCTCCCCGATACTGCCGCCGCGTCTTGTGGAGCGCGGGATCGGCCGGCATCGCCCCATCCATCGCGCAAATCGCGGGATCGGGCAAATGGGGAAAGGTCCGGCGCGCCCCGCGGGAACGGGGATGGGCAGGGCGCGCCGGCGGGGCCGGGGATCAGCGGAAGAGGATCACCGCCTTCTGCAGGGTGGTCCACACGCCCCAGGTGAGGGGCACGCCCACCACCAGCCACGCCGCGACCACCAGCGGAAGCGGCGTGGAGCCGGAGGCCACGGGGGTGGAGCCGCGCGCCATGAGGGCGACGCCGCCGTCCTTTGCTTCTTCCTCGAAGTCCTCGAAGTCGGCGTGGGCGTCCTCCCTGGCGAGGGCGGCCTTGCTCATCTTCTTGAGGTCTGCATCCTTCATGTAGAGATGCTCGGCCACCGGGCGGACCAGCAGATTGCACACGAGGCCCAGCACCAGCAGGCCGGCGAGGATGTACATGGTCTGGTCGTAGGCTGCCTCGCGCGGGATGCCGGAGGCGATCTGGTATTCGCGCAGGTAGTTCACCAGCACCGGGCCGAGCACGCCGGCGGTGGCCCAGGCGGTGAGCAGGCGGCCGTGGATGGCGCCCACCATGTGGGTGCCGAAGATGTCGGCGAGATAGGCCGGGATGGTGGCAAAGCCGCCGCCGTACATGGACAGGATGATGCAGAAGGCGGCCACGAACAGCACCACCGAGCCCATGTGCGCGGTGGTGGGCACCAGCGCATAGAGGCCGAAGCCCAGCACGAAGAAGATGGCATAGGTCATCTTCCGCCCGAGCTTGTCGGAGAAGGAGGCCCAGGCGAACCGCCCGCCGATGTTGCAGAGGCTGAGCAGGCCGGTGAAGCCCGCCGCGATGGCGGCGATCTGCGCCTTCTGCCCCGCGTCGAGCTGGGAGAAGGTGAGGTCGAGGCCGATCAGCCGCCCGCCGAACACCTCCTGCAGCATGGGCGAGGCCATGCCGATGACGCCGATGCCCGCCGACACGTTGAGGCACAGCACCGCCCACAGCAGCCAGAATTGGGGGGTGCGCCAGGCCACGTTCAGGTGAACGTGGCGGTGGGTGACCATGGCGTTGGCCGAGGCCGCCGGCGCCGTCCAGCCCTTGGGCGTCCAGCCTTCGCGCGGCACCCGGTAGCTCAGCGCCCCGCCCACCATGAACACGAAATAGAGGGCCGCCATCACCAGGAAGGTCTGCCACACGCCCACGGACGTTGGGGTTGCAAAATGCTGCATCAGCATGTTGGCCAAAGGTGCGCCGATCATGGCGCCGCCGCCGAAGCCCATGATGGCCATGCCGGTGGCCATGCCGCGCCGGTCCGGAAACCACTTGATGAGGGTGGAGACCGGCGAGATGTAGCCGAGGCCGAGGCCAATGCCGCCGATGACGCCGGAGCCGAGCCACAACATCCAGATCTGGTGCAGGTAGACGCCCGCAGCCGAGATCACGAGGCCGCCGCACCAGCAGACGGCGGAGACGAGGCCGGCCTTGCGCGGGCCCGCCGTCTCCAGCCATCCGCCCCAGATGGCGGCGGAGGAGCCGAGCAGCACGAAGAACAGGGTGTACATCCAGCCCAGCGCCGAGATCTGCCAGTCGCAGGAGGTGGCGAACAGGGCGGCCACCGCGCTCATGTCGGCGGGGCAGGCGACGGGCGCGCTGACGCCCACGGCGCGCGACAGCGGCAGCCAGAACACGCTGAAGCCGTAGGCCATGCCGATGCACAGGTGAATGGCGAGGGCGGCCGGCGGCACCAGCCAGCGATTGAAGCCGGCCGAGGCGACGGTGCGCTCCCGGCTGAGAAACGGGGGTGGCGCGAACGCGGTGACGGACATGTTTCCTCCAGCTTTTCTTGTTTGGCGCGCCGCCTTTGGCCGACGCGCGGCACGCCCGCCTAGCAAGGGCAGGGCCAGCGGGCGGGGCCTTGATCCGTCAAGGACTTGGCCTTGCCCGGGCGCGGCGGGATGGACAATTTGTCCAGCCCGACCGGCCCTGCGCGGGGAGCGAGGGCCAAACTGACGCGGGGGTGGGGCACGGGAGCCGCCTGCCTGGGCCAAATGGGGTGGTCCAATGGGGTGTGCCGGTGGCGCAGGACGCGACCGCGCGAGGGATCGGCGCGGTGTCTTGCGTCTTCCCTTCATGTCCTAAATCGTCGTTTCTTTGACATTTGAGACATGAGCCGCCAGACCTATGGTTCTCCCATCAGCGCCGGCCCCGGGGGCCGGACAGAGGGGAACAGGCACATGAGCACCAAGGGCACTGCCGTCATCACCGGCGCGTCTTCCGGCATCGGCGCCATCTATGCGGAGCGGCTCGCCGCGCGCGGCCATGACGTGATCCTGGTGGCCCGCAACGCCGAGCGGCTGGCGCAGCAGGCGGAGCGCATCGCACAGCGCCATGGCGTGTCGACCCGCGTCGTCGACGCCGACCTGACCGATGCGGCGCAGCTCAGGCAGGTGGAAGCGCTGCTTCAGGCCGACGACAGCATCCGCGTCCTCGTCAACAATGCGGGATTCGGCGGGGCAGGTCCCCTGCTCCAGTCCGACGTGGACCGCATGGAGGAGATGGTGGCCATCAACGTCACCGCGGTCATGCGCCTCACCTATGCGGTGGCGCCGCGCTTCGTGGCGCGGGGAGCGGGGACGATCATCAACATCTCCTCCATCGTCGCCATCGGGCCGGAGCTGCTGAATGGGGTTTATGGGGGCACCAAGGCCTTCGTGCTCGGCTTCAGCCAGTCGCTGAAGAAGGAACTGGCCGGCACCGGAGCCACCGTGCAGGTGGTGCTGCCGGGCGCCACCGCCACCGCCTTCTGGGATGCGGCGGGCCTTCCTGTCGATCAACTGCCGCAGACCTGGGTGATGTCGGCGGCGGACCTGGTGGATGCGGCGCTGGCCGGCCTCGACCGCGGCGAGTTCGTCACCATCCCCTCCCTTCAGGACGGGGCGGAATGGGAGGCCTTCGAGGCGGCCCGCCAGGCCATGCTGCCCCACCTCTCCAGTTCAACGGTCGCCCCGCGCTATAGTGCGGCTGCGGCGGCATAGTCCGGGACCCGCCGCCGGAGGTTCGGCGGCGGATCTTCGTCCACACGGGCCGGGTGAGGTCGAAATGCCGGGTATTGGCTTCGTGGTGTTCGACGGCTTCCAGATCATGGGCCTTGCCGCCCTCTCGGTGTTCGAGATGGCGAACACCGTCATGGGCCGGCCGGCCTATGAGGTGCATGTGCTCTCCGAGCGCGGCGGGCCGGTGCGCAACTCCCTCGGCTTCGCCATCGAGACGAAGCGGTTCGGGACGGAGATGCATGACACCACCATCACCATCGGCGCGCTGGAGGTGAAGCCCTCTTCGCCTGCGCTGCTGGCCTATCTGCGCACTGCCGGCACCGCCTCGCGACGCCTCGCCGGCATTTGCACCGGGGCCTATGTGCTGGCGGAAGCCGGGCTGCTCGACGGCCGCCGGGCCACCACCCACTGGGCCCATGCGTGCCACTTGCAGTCGCTCTATCCGCGCGTGCGGGTGGAGGCCGACCGCATCTTCAGCGCCGACGGCAAGGTGTGGACCTCGGCAGGCATGAGCGCGGGCATCGACCTTGCCCTCGCGCTGGTGGAGGACGATTTCGGGCAGGAGGTGGCGAAATCCACCGCGCGCAAGATGGTGGTCTATCTGCGCCGGCCCGGCGGCCAGTCCCAGTTCTCCACCCTGCTGGAGCTGGAACCGAAGTCGGACCGCATCCGCCGCGCCCTGGTCTATGCGAAAGAGCACCTGACCCATCCGCTCTCGGTGGAGGAACTGGCCGAGACGGCAAACCTCAGCCCGCGCCAGTTCAGCCGCCTGTTCCGCGAGGAGACCGGTCAGTCACCGGCCAAGGCGGTGGAGCATCTGCGGCTGGAAACGGCGCGCATGCTGATGGAGGAGGGCCACCGCTCCATGGAGGACGTGGCCCGGGAGACCGGCTTCGCCGATCGCGAACGCATGCGGCGGGCCTTCGTGCGCACCTTCGGGCAGCCGCCCCAGGTGATCCGGCGCGCGGAGGCCGTCCGCCGCGCCGCCGAGGCCACGCGCGGCACGGGCCTCACCTGAGCCGGTGGGAGATGGATGAGCGTCCTGGTGGATCAAAGAATTGTGGTTCGACCGCGACAGATGGAACCCATCTGTCGGGGTCGAACCACTAAACGTCCTTGCTGTCCGGCGCCGGCGGGCGGACCGGCTGGCGGCCGCCGCGCTTGGCGTCGTACATGGCCCGGTCCGAGGCCTGGAGCAGCTCGCGCGGGGTGCGCCCGGCCTTCGGATAGAGCGCGATGCCGACGCTGACGCTGATGGTCAGCTGGCGATCGCCATCGGCACCATACGGCGCGCCCACATGGGTGATGATGCGCTCCACCACCGGCTCGGCGTCTGCCGCCGTGCGGACGGCTTTCAGGATGACGGCGAATTCGTCGCCCCCGAGCCGCGCCAGCGTATCGCCGTCGCGCAGGCAGGCCTTGAGCCGGCGGGCCACGTTCTGCAGCAGGCTGTCGCCGGTGTCGTGGCCGTGGGTGTCGTTGATGACCTTGAACCCGTCCAGATCGAGATAGAGGAGGGCGAACGATCCCCCCTCGTCGACGGCGGCGGAAAGGCATCGCTCGAAGCGCCGGCGGTTCGGCAGCTCGGTGAGCACGTCGTGCTCGGCAAGGTGGGCGATCTGCTCCTGCGCCCGGACGCGCTCGGCAATCTCGCGCTGGAGCTTGAGATTGGCCTCGGCGAGCTGCCCGGTGCGCTCCTGGACCCGCCGCTCCAGCTCTTCGTTGGCGCGCCGCAGCTCGGCGGTGGCGATCTTGCGCTCGGTGATGTCGATGAACAGCGCCACCACGCCCACCTTGCGGGCGGGATCATCCGTTGAGGGGTGCGACCACAGGGTCGAGGTGATCATGTTGAGCCAGACAAGCTCGCCGTCCCGACAATATCGGATGTCGCGGTTGTGGCAGTTGTCGGCGTCGTAGACGGCGTCCAGCAACGCCTGCGCGAAATCGTCATTGGCCGGATCGTCGAACAGCACGGTTGCGAAGGGGTACTCCCCGGCGCGTGCCGGCGACAGGCCGAGCATGCGCTCCGCCGCCGGGTTGAAGGCCCGCACATGGCCCCGGCGGTCGAGGGCGAGAGCGCCGCCCTGCATGAATTCAAGGATACGGGTGAAAAGGATGTCGGGTTCAACCATGTCACAACTCAGGCGGAGCCGCCGGAGGATACTGGCTATGCCGACGGCGGAAACGCAAGGGCGGCGAATGGGAGCAGGCCCGCGGCTGTCCCCATTCTCCAACTGCCTGGGGACGCGTACCTGCGACTGTGCGTCAGCTTGAGCCGGCGCAGCCTTCCATCTGCGCCGTGGGCGGGCTGATCCCGTCCCGTCGCGGCTCAGGGCGTTTCCGGCTCGTGTTTCGGCGATGCTGTATCTTGGGCCGAATCCCCGGCCGTGCCCCCGGCCTTGCCCTCGGTCTGGGACAGGGCGTCGTAGAGCCAGCGGCGCAGGTCGCCGGCAAACATGGCACCGGCGACACGGGCGACCTCGCGGTGCTCATGGATGAAGCTGAGGGTGGGGATGGTGCTGATCCGGAAATATTCGGCCAGCTCCCGCTCGGCATCGGTGTCCACCTTGGCGAAGCGCACATGGGGCTCGAACTCGGCTGCCAGCGCTTCGAACACCGGGGCCATGCTCTTGCACGGCCCGCACCAGTCGGCCCAGAAGTCGATCACCAGCGGCAGGTCGCTCTGCCCGGTGTGGGCATTGAAGCGCGCGGCGGTCAGCGCCATGGGCCGGCCGGTGAAGAGGGGACCCCCGCAGGCGGTGCAGCGGGCGGCCTTGGCATCCTCCGTGGCGGCCAGGGTGGTTACGGCATCGCAGGTGGGGCACGCGATGGCGCGGTCTGGGTGGGGCATGGGATGTGTCATGGCTCCAGCTCGGATCGTCTCGTGTGAGATCCATGCTGCCCAGGCTGCAAGAATGGGACCGCGCCAAGCCGCGCTCGTGTTGCCCTTGCGGCCTTGAGCGGTGCTATGGTGGCACAAAGTACAAATAGGGCAGGGGAAACGCATGGGACGGACCAACGGCACACGCGGACGTCTTTGCTGGATTCTCGTCGCCCTCGGCGTGGTCGGCGCCGCCCCCCACGGGCGGGCCGAGGCGCAGGGGCGCGTCTCCCCGGCCTTCAGCGAGCCCGTCACCCTCGCCAGCAAGGACGGCGTGCTCGAAGTGCGGCTCACCGCGCACCAGGGCGCCGCCCGGCTCGACACCTCAGCCGTTCCGGTGAAGAACGCGCTGCTGTTCGGCTATACCCTGGTGCAGGGCACGGCCTCCAACGGCGCCGCCTCCGCCAGCGATATCTATCCCGCGCCCACATTGCAGGTGGCTCCGGGCGAAACCCTCGTCATCCACCTGGAGAATGGCCTCAAAGACCTCACCGTCCGGGATTTCTACGATCCGAACTATGCCGCGCGGGGCGCCGCCGTGCCGCTCCATCCCGCGCCGCTCGTGGAATCGCCCCTCAACCTCCACACCCACGGCCTGCATGTGAGTCCCAGGGGCAATTCGGACAATGTGCTGCTGCACATGCCGGCGGGCACGGCCAACACCTATGTCTACCGCATCCCGGCCGAGCATCCGCAGGGCGCCTACTGGTATCACCCGCACCTGCACACGCTGACGGCGCCCCATGTCTATTTCGGCCTTGCGGGCCTGCTCACCATCGGGCGGGCGGACGGCAATTTGCCGGTGGTGACGCGGCAGGCCATCCCCATCCGCAATATGGCGCTACAGTATAATTTCGTGTTCGACCGGCAGGGCACGAACCCGCAGTTCAACAATGCCAACTGGCCGCAATTCGTCAGCACGCTGGAGCCGCCCGCCCCCGGTGCGCTTGCCGCCGGCACCTATCGTCCCGTGCTGGCGCCGGTGAACTTCACGCAGGCCAAGCCCGGCACGACGTTTGCCACCGTGTGGTACGCCGGGCCGCTGTCGATCAACAACATGCGCGGGCGCTTCCAGTTCATCCCGAACAATTTGCAGGCCTTCACCGCCGCCGCCGGCAGCGTCGGCAACGTGCCGGCCGACCCGGCCCAGCCCGATCACCTGCGCGACGTGCAATTCACCGTGAACGGCCAGTTCCAGCCCACCCTGCGCACCAAGGCGGGGCAGACCGAGATCTGGGTGCTCTCCAACATCAGCGACATCGCCTACATGAACCTGCGCCTCACCGAGACGGCGACGGGGCGTCACCCCAAGATCGCCATCGTGGGGCAGGACGGCAATCCCAGTCCGGTGGTGCGTTCTCCCGTGGACGAGGATGGCACGCGCCTCCTCATCCCGCCGGCATCGCGCTTCGCCATCGCCGTGACCATGCCGGAGACCGGCGACCTGGTGCTGGAGATGCCGCCTTTGGGCGGTGGCGCGCGGACGCAGAACGCGCCGGGCATCCTCTATACCGCCAACGGCACCGACAATCCGCCCGCCGTGCTCGGCACCCTCAGCGTGGCGCCCTCGGCGGTGAGCTATTTCGACGGCTTCTTCTTCTTCCCCACCCAGGTGCTGGCGCGGGCGGTGCCGGACGGGGGCCAGGATGCCACGAAGGATGCCACGAAGGGCACCACCACGCCGTTCCGGGAGGGCGAGGCGCTGGTGGCCGGCGTGCCGTTCGACGACCTCTCGAAGCTGACGCCCGACCTCACCCGCCGCATCCTCATCAACGGCGGCTTCCTCAATGATCTTGCCAGCACGGCCGACCCGAAGACCTTCATCTATGCCTTTGACAGCGGCGCCTTCCCCAATGTCCCGCTGATCCAGCCGCGCCTAGGCACGGTGGAGGAGTGGGCCTTCAGCAACGTCAATAACGACGAGCATCCCATCCACGTGCATGTGAACGACTTCCAGCTCGTCGCCATGTCCGACCCCACCGTGGACCTGAATCTCGGCCCGCTGATGCAGGGCCTCGACAACGTCAACGTGCCGGCGCCGAACCTTGGCCCCGAGGAGAGCGTGATCCAGCCCGGCACCACCTCCATCCGCACACGCTTCCTCGACTATGCCGGCCTGTTCGTCATGCACTGCCATCGCCTCAACCATGAGGACAACGGCCTGATGGCGCTGGTGAACATCATTCCGGCGGTGTCCACCTATGCGGTCGCCATTCCCGGCGGGCCGGGGCGAGCAGCCAGCGTTCGTGTGTTCGACAACAACGGCGACCGCCTTATGGCTACCGTCACGCCCTTCCCGGGCTTCGAGGGCACGGTGAGCGTCGCCATGGGCGATGTGGACGGCGACGGCGTCTACGACCTCGTGGTGGGCGCCGGCGCCGGCCGTGCGCCGGAGGTGGCTGTCTTTGCCGGTGGGGCAGGGAAGGGCGGGGTGCCCTTCACCCGGGAGCTGGCGCGGTTCCGGGCGTTCGATGCGAACGCCACGGGGGGCGTGAGCGTCGCCGTGGCCCAGATCGACGGCACGGCGGCGGACAACATCATCGCCGGCTCGGGGGTGGGCGCGCGCAGCGAGGTGAAGGTGTTCCGCTCCACCCTGCTGCCGCTTGGGTGGGCGCCAGCGTTGTTCTCGTCCTTCAGCCCCTATGGCGACGACCGCTCCGGCGTCACCCTCAGCACCGGCTTCGTGGATTTTGCCACCGGCCGGCAGAGCATCGTGACCGCGCCCGGCCCCGGCGCGCCGGCGCGGGTGAAGGTGTTCGCCTTCCCGCTGCTGTCGCCCATCGGTGCGGGCGCAGGCACCGGGACGGCGGCGGCGCTTCTGCCGGCCCCGCAGGCGACGCCGATCCCCGCCGCCCTCTCGCCCTTCGGCGATATCTGCCGGGGCAACGTGGACCGGTTCGAGCCGGTGACCACGGCGGAGTTCTCGCCCTTCGGCGACGACTACAAAGGCGGGGTTTCGCTGGCCACCGGCTGGCTGGCCGGGGTCCTCGGCGGTGCCGAGCGGATCGTGGTGGGCCAGCTCGACGGCGGGGCGGTGAAGGTATTCTCCAGCGGCTCGGCCCTCGATGGCGGCCCGGCCATGTATCTCCACAGCGCCGCGGCGCATCCCGCCGTCGCCTTCGGCGAGATGGCGACCCTCCAGCCGTTCGGGGCGGGCGGGCGCGGCCTGAGTGTCGCGACCACCAGCACCACCGAAGGCGCCGACCTGCTGGTGAGCGCGCCGCCGGACGCCGGGCGCCCGGCGCAGGTCGTCCGCTTCCACATGGCCCGGCCGGGCCCGTCGGCGAAGCAGCTCGAGGCCCGCCGTGTCGGCCAAGCCGAGGTGACAAGCCCCGGCCGGATCACCCTGGGCGGCGATTGACGCCGCGCCGTTGGGTCAAGCCGGCGCGCGCGCCGGCTTGACCGGTCCCACGTCCACCAGGATCTCGTCGCCCTCGACCCGCAGCTCATAGGGGTGGAGCGCATTGCGCACCAGGTGGGTCACGCACTTGCCGCTGGTGCCGTCGAAGCCCCACACGTGGATCGGGCAGGTGACGGTCTGCCCGTTGAAGGTGGCGTCGGTCAGCGGCATGTCCGCATGGGGGCAGCGTCCGCGATAGGCCTTCAGCTCGCCGCCCGTCGGCCAGACCAGCAGCACGCTCTTGCGACCGACTTGAAAGAGGCCCATGGCCCCCTCGCTTACGGCACTCGTGGGACAGACAGAGGTGAACGCCATCGGGGTCGCCTTCGCAAAAACCAACGTCTGGCCCGGCACACGCAAGTTGCGGACCACCACAGGCGCTCCGCTGCTGGCCCGCGAAATGTCGCAAATGCGACAGGCAAAGGCCGCCCTGCGGCGAAACCGGCGATGGCTCGGGGGTGTCAGGCAAGCCGCGGGCCGCGTTTCGGACCAAGCCGCGACCAGGTGCTTTTCGTCATCCTCCGATGGTAGGGATGCGGCAGGCGCAGGAGCCGGAGGGCGATGACCATGGCAGGCAAGTCCGTGACCCTGAGTTCGAGCGCGCTGTCGGCGGAGATCGCCCCCCTCGGCGCCGAGCTGGTGCGGCTGCACGATGGCGCGGGCCGCGACCTCCTGTGGCATGGCGATCCGGCCTTCTGGGCGGGGCGGGCGCCGCTGCTGTTTCCCATCGTCGGCCGGCTGCCGGACGATGAGCTGGTCCACGACGGCCAGCGCTATGGCATGAAGCAGCACGGCTTTGCCCGGCGCAGCCTGTTCGATCTGGTGGAGGAGCAGGCCGGGCGCGCCGTGTTCCGGCTGCTGCCGAGCGCTGAGACCCGCGCGCAATATCCCT
Source organism: Xanthobacter autotrophicus ATCC 700552 (assembly GCF_043194565.1). GTDB lineage: Bacteria > Pseudomonadota > Alphaproteobacteria > Rhizobiales > Xanthobacteraceae > Xanthobacter > Xanthobacter autotrophicus_F. The sequence continues at coordinate 33,666 of NZ_JBAFVS010000013.1, forward strand.
TCGCCTTCGAGCTCGACGTGGCCTACGGGCTGGACGACGCCACCCTCACCATCGCGGCAACCGTGCGCAATCCGGGATCGGAAAGCCTGCCGGCGAGCTTCGGCTTCCATCCGGCCTTCCTCTGGCCGCTGCCCTATGGCGGCAGCCGGGCCGACCACCGGCTGGTGTTCGAGGCGGCGGAGGACGAGCCGGTGCACCGGCCGGTCGGCGGCCTTCTTTCGGCTGCGACCGAGCCCAATCCGGCGGCGAGCGGGATCATCGCGCCCGACGATGCCATGTTCGAACGGGACGCCCTGATCTTCCGGACCGTCCGCTCGCACCGCATCCGCTTTGGCGTGCCCGGCGCGCCGGGCCTTGAGATCGCCTTTCCGGGCATGCCGCAACTCGGCCTGTGGTCGAAGCCGGGCGCGCCGTTCCTGTGCATCGAGCCCTGGCACGGTTATGCGACGCCGGAGGCCGACGCGCGGCCCTTCGTCGAGAAGCCCGGGCTCGCGCATATTCCGCCGGGCGGCGCGCAGACGTTCGCCATGGCCATCCGCTGGCTGCCCGATATCGCTCTGTGAATTGAGATAAGAGCACGCGTGATCCGTTCGCCTCGGCTCGCGGATGTGCTCCAGCCTATTGCATTTAAAAGATTTTTAGCGACTTGGCGCCGCTTTGCGCGCAGGCGCTTTAATAGCTCACGGCGGCCAGATACAGGCCGGCGGCGGGCGCCATGGGGCCGCAGCGGGTGCGGTCGGCGGCCTTGAGGGCGGCTTCCAGATCGTCGGCGCTCCAGCGGCCTTCGCCCACCCGCATCAGCGAGCCCACCATGGAGCGTACCTGATGGTGCAGGAAGGACCGCGCCGAGGTGATGATGCGGATCTCGTCGCCGGAGCGGGAGACGTCGAGTTGGTCCAGCGTCTTCAGCGGCGAGGCGGCCTGGCATTCGGCGGCGCGGAAGGTGGAGAAATCGTGCTTGCCCAAAAGCCGCTGGGCCGCAACGTGCATGGCCTCGGCGTCAAGCTTCTGCGGAATGCGCCAGGCGCGGTCCCGGTCGAGGGCGAGGTCTGGCCTCCGGTTGACGATGCGGTAGAGATAGTGCCGCTTGGTGGCGGAGAAGCGGGCGTCGAAGCTGTCCGGCACCTCCTCCGCGCTGAGGACGGCGATGGGGTGGGGGCGCAGCTGGGCGGTCATGGCGTCGCGCACAGTGTCGCTGCGCCAGTGCCGCGACAGGTCCACATGGGCCACCTGACCGGTGGCATGAACCCCCGCGTCGGTGCGCCCGGCGCCGGCCACGTGCACATCCTCGCCGCAAAATCTGTGGAACGCCTGCGCCAGCGCACCCTGCACGGTCTCCTGATCCGCCTGGATCTGCCAGCCGGCATAGGAGGTGCCATCATATTCGATGGTGAGCTTGTAGCGAGGCATGGCGGGGGCGAGCCGGCGGCTCAGGCGAGCCGGGTGCCGGCGGGCACGGCATTCCCGTTGAGAAAGCTTGACGCTCCCACGGGCTGCTTGCCGGCCTTCTGCAATTCCACCAGCCGCACCGCGCCGGAGCCGCAGGCGATGGCGAGGCGGTCGTCCAGCGCCTCGCCGGGCGCGCCGGCGCCGTCGGCCAAAGTGGAGCGCAGCACCTTCACCCGCGCCGCATCCGGCCCCAGCGGGAACCAGGCGCCGGGGAAGGGCGAGAGCCCGCGGATGCGGTCGTGCACCACCTGCGCCGGCTGCGACCAGTCGATGCGGGTCTCCGCCTTCTCGATCTTGGCGGCATAGGCGACGCCCGCCTCCGGCTGGGGGGTGAAGGCGAGGCCGCCGCGCTCCAGCGCCGCCAGCGCGCGGGCCATGAGGTCGGCGCCGAGCACCATCATGGCGTCGTGAAGGTCGCCCGCCGTCATGTCGGGGCCGATGGCCATGCGTTCCACCAGGCCCACCGGGCCGGTGTCGAGGCCTTCCTCCATCTGCATGACGCACACGCCCGTCGCCTCATCCCCGGCCATGATGGCGCGCTGGATGGGCGCGGCGCCGCGCCAGCGGGGCAGCAGCGAGCCGTGCAAATTGAGGCAGCCGAGGCGCGGCGCTGCAAGGATCGCCGGCGGCAGGATGAGGCCGTAGGCCACCACCACCGCCACGTCCGCGTCATCGGCGGCAAATTCCGCCGCCGCCTCGGCGCTGCGCAGGCTTTTCGGGGTCAGCACCTTCAGGCCGAAGCGCTCGGCCACCTGATGGACCGGGGAGGGGGTGAGGTCGAGCCCGCGCCGGCCGGCCGGGGCGGGCGCGCGGGTATAGACCGCCACCACCTCGTGCCCGCGACCGACGATCTCGGACAGGGTCGGCACGGCGAAGTCCGGCGTTCCCATGAAGACGATGCGCATGCTGCCTGATCCGGGCCGGCGCGGCCTGCCCGGTCGGGCCCGCGCGGCGGTTGAGCGAAACGACCCGGATGCGACCGCATCGTCGGGAGGGCGGGAACGGCGGTGCCGGCCTTGGTTGCGTCAGACCTCGTCCTTGTGCCGGGCCAGCTTGGTGAACTTCTTGATCACCCGGTCGCGCTTCAGCTTCGAGATGTGGTCGATGAAGAGCACGCCGTTCAAATGGTCGATCTCGTGTTGCACGCAGGTGGCGAACAGCCCGTCCGCCGCCACTTCGCGCACCTGCCCCTCGATATCCTGGAACCGCACGGTGACCCGCGCCGGCCGCTCCACCTCCTCGTAATATTCGGGGATGGAGAGGCAACCCTCGGAGTAGACCGAGGTCTCTTCGGAGGCGGCGATAATCTCGGGATTGATGAGGGCGACGGGCTTCTTGGCCTCGCCCTCGCGCGCGACATCGATGGTGACGACGCGCCTCTGCACGCCCACCTGGATCGCCGCGAGGCCGATGCCCGGCGCGTCGTACATGGTGTCGAACATGTCTTCCACGAGCTTTCGGACCTCGCTGTCGATTTTCTCGACCGATGCCGAGAGGGTGCGCAGCTTGGGCTCGGGGATGATGAGGATGGGTCGCGTCGCCATTCTCGCGAAATAAGCGAAGCTTCGCGTTTGGTCAATATGTTCGCTGTTTGTTCGAATTACGAATCGCGATAGAAGGAGCCATGCGGGAGGCGCTTTTCAGTCTGGCGGGTCACGCCGTCACCCTGGCCGAGGCGGCAGCCCTCGGTGCGGGGCTGCTTGCGCTGCTTGTGTTTATGGTTTTCGTCTCCCTGGTGCGCCAGTCGCAGGCGCGGGCCGCCGCCGCCGCGGAGGAGGCGCTTCGGCGCGACGAAATGGACCGTCGCCTGCGCGAACTTGTCCGCGTCCAGTCGGAAACCGCCGGCCGGGTGCAAAGCATGACGGAGGTGCTTGCCCACCGCCAGAGCGAGTTGGCCCGCGCCGTCGGTGAGCGGCTGGATGCCACCTCCCACCGCATCGGCGAGACGCTTTCCACCAGCGCCCGCGCCACCCATGAGAGCCTGACCCGCATCGCCGAACGCCTCGTCATGGTGGAGAAGGCGGAGCGCAGCCTCACCGACCTCTCCGCCCAGGTGGTGGCGCTGAAGGACACGCTGGCCAACAAGCAGGCGCGGGGTGCCTTCGGGCAGGGCCGCATGGAGGCCATCGTGGCGGACGGCCTGCCGCGCGGCAGCTTCGCCTTCCAGCACACCCTCTCCAACGGCAAGCGGCCGGACTGCGCCATCTTCCTGCCCGGCGATCCGCGCCCGCTGCTGGTGGATTCGAAATTCCCGCTGGAATCGGTCACCGCCTTCCGCGAGGCGCCCTCGGCCGACATCCGCAAGGCGGCGGGGCAGAGATTGCGCAACGATCTGCTGAAGCACGTCTACGATGTAGCCGAGCGCTATTTCGTGCCGGGGGAGACCCAGGACGTGGCCCTCATCTTCGTGCCGTCCGAATCGGTCTATGCGGAGATTTCCGAGCATTTCGACGGGGTGGTGCAGGAGGCCTATCGCCTGCGCGTGGTGCTGGTGTCGCCGTCTTTGCTCATGCTGGCGATCCAGGTGGTGCAGGCCATCGCCAAGGATGCCCGCATGCGTGAGGCGGCGGACCGGGTGCGGGCGGAAGTGGCGGCCCTGGTGGTCGATGTCACGCGCCTGCGCGAGCGGGTGGGCGACCTTGCCAAGCATTTCGCGCAGGTGGGCGACGACGTGGGCCGCGTCATCATCTCCGCCGACAAGATCGCCCGGCGGGGCTTGCGCCTGGAGCAGCTGGATTTCGAGGCTCCCTTGAGCGCGCCGGAAGGGGAACAGGTCACGCCGCTCAAATGACGCCGCTGAAGTGACGCCGCTGAAGTGACGCGGGTCGGGCGATTTGGGTCGCGCGATTCGGGTCAGGTGACGCCGCCAGCCCGGATTTCAGCCGATGGGGCTCCGGCGCGGGCGTGCCCCCGACCGCGGTTTCGCCGCTCGCGCCGCAAGGGCTATCGCAACGCGGGGAAAGGCTGAAGCAACATCTTGCGTGGGGGGCCGGTCGGCCCGATCCTATAAGGCCGTGACGATTCGCGCGCCGGTTGCGGCGTGCCCCACCGAGTTTTGAGAAAAACATGCCCGAATTGCCCGAGGTGGAGACCGTCCGCCGCGGTCTCATGCCCGTCCTGCAGGGTGCCGTGATCGAAAGCGCCGAGGCCCGCCGGCCGGACCTGCGCTGGCCCCTGCCTGAAAACTTCGCCGAGCGCCTCGCCGGGCGCCGGGTCGAGGCCATCGGTCGCCGTGCCAAATACCTCCTCGCCGACCTGGATGGCGGCGAGGTGATGATCCTGCACCTCGGCATGTCGGGGTCCATCCGCATCGAGGGCGCATCGGTGAAGGGCCGGCCGGGCCGCTTCCACCATCCGCGCGCGGCCGGCGGCCTGCACGACCACGTGGTGCTGCACCTGGCCGGCGGCGCCACGGTGACCTTCAACGACCCCAGGCGCTTCGGCGCCATCCTGATCGTCCCCTACGACCAGATCATGTCCCATCCCCTGCTGGCGGGCCTGGGGCCGGAGCCGCTGGGCAACGGCTTCCATGCCGAATATCTGGCCCGCGCCTGCGCCCGCCGGCAGACCGCCCTGAAGGCGGCGCTGCTGGACCAGAAGCTGGTGGCGGGCCTCGGCAACATCTATGTGTGCGAGGCGCTGTTCCGTGCCGGCCTGTCGCCGCGCCGCCTCGCCCACACCCTCGCCACCGCCGACGGCGCGCCCACCCAGCGGGCGGAGCGGTTGGTCACCGCCATCCGCGACGTGCTGCGCGAGGCGATCCACGCCGGCGGCTCCTCCCTGCGCGACCACCGCCAGGTAAATGGCGAGCTTGGCTATTTCCAGCACACCTTCAAGGTCTATGGCCGGGAAGGCCAGCCCTGCCAGACCCTGCACTGCAAGGACACCATCCGCCGCATCGTGCAGAGCGGGCGCTCCACCTTCTACTGCCCCACCTGTCAAAGGTAGTCCGCCAAAGGTCGGGCAGGCCTGCACGGCGACTGTGCGGCATTGCCTCTTCGCCTCGATCCCATGACGGAGTAGAGCACGGTGGCCGTGCGTGCTGGCGCCGTGCGGACCATGAACCGGCGTCACGCCGGGCGAAGAGGAGGAATGGGATGGCATACGAGACGATCCTGGTGGAGCAGCACGACCGCGTGGGGCTCATCCGGCTGAACCGCCCCCAGGCGCTCAACGCGCTCAACGGCCAGCTCATCGGCGAGCTGAACGCGGCGCTGGATGCGTTCGAGCAGGATCGGGGCATCGGCTGCATGGTTCTCACCGGCTCGGAGAAGGCGTTCGCCGCCGGCGCCGACATCAAGGAAATGCAGGTCTTTTCCTATCCGGCGACCTATCTCGACGATTTCATCACCTCCTGGGAGCGCCTGTCCCGCGCCCGCAAGCCGGTGATCGCGGCGGTGGCGGGGTTTGCGCTGGGCGGCGGCTGCGAGCTGGCCATGATGTGCGATTTCATCCTTGCCGCGGACACGGCCCGGTTCGGCCAGCCCGAGATCAAGCTGGGCGTGATGCCCGGTGCCGGCGGCACCCAGCGGCTCACCCGATTCGTGGGCAAGTCCAAGGCCATGGAAATGTGCCTGACCGGCCGCCTGATGGATGCCGCCGAGGCCGAGCGCGCCGGCCTCGTTTCCCGCGTGGTACCGGCCGCCGAACTGCTGGACGAGGCGCTGAAGGTGGCGAAGGTCATCGCCGGCATGTCCGCCCCCGTGGCCATGCAGACGAAGGAGAGCGTCAACCGCTCCTATGAGACCACGCTGGCCGAGGGCATCCGCTTCGAGCGGCGGGTGTTCCAGTCCCAGTTCGGCGTGGCCGACCAGAAGGAAGGCATGGCCGCCTTCATCGAGAAGCGCCCGGCAAAGTTCGAGCACTGAGGGCATGGCCCGCGGGGGGTGCATGGCCCGCGGGGGGTGATTGTGCCGGGTGACGCCGGTGTCGCGGCCCGATGGCTCAGGCCATGGCCGATGGCGGAGCGCTTCCGCCATCGCTGTTGACGTTGCCTGACCTTCTATCCAGCGCCGCGTTCGCGCTGGCGATTGAATCTTGCCTGGTTCGGCGGGGTGAGCGGCGGGATCTGGCACCAAGCTTCTGGTTTGGCGCGGCGGCAGGTTCCGTCGGGGGCGGGGAGCCATGCGGCTGGGCTTGTTCACATCTTTCGATCACGTGGTGCGCGGGTGTTATTGACACGTCCCGCGCCCCCCCTTATGTGAAGCGCTCCTGACGGCGACGCGCCGTCCGGGGCCCAGGTGGCGGAATTGGTAGACGCACCAGCTTCAGGTGCTGGCGCTCGCAAGGGCGTGGAGGTTCGAGTCCTCTCCTGGGCACCATCACCCCTTTCGGGGTAGGTGCAAATAGATCCGAAAACCTCGCAAACGCTCAATTCTCCGGTCCGAGAGGGTCCGGGAGCGTTTGGGGGTATTTTGGGGGGTATCGGCAACGTGCCCCCACTGGCGCCCCCAATGCCCCTCAGCCATCGGCGGGGTCCCTGGCGATCCTTCGAGGCAGTCGAGATCGTGACACTGACCTGGGTCGAGCGGTTCAACAATCGCCGGCTGCTGGAACACATCGGCAATATCCCACCGGCCGAAGCCCACCGGCCGAAGCCCACCGGCCGACGCTGAGGAACGCGACTACGCTATGCTCGACGAGCAACAAATGGCGGCGTGACTCAAATCAAATGGCCTCGGTGAATCCGGGGCGGTTCACGTGACGGCGCTCCGGCAATTGGGGATTGGACCTGCCGGCCGACGGTGCCACGATCGGCGGCCAAGCAAGGGGTGACCGACCGTGCCGAAGGCGCCGCATCAGAGGACCGTACGCCCGCCCGCGTCCCCAAGGAGCCGCAAGGGCGCGCAGGCCGCGGCGGAGCCGGCCGAAGCCGTTGTCCTTGATCTTGAAAGCCTGCCGGGACACCTCATCCGCCGCCTCCAGCAGGTGGCGGTGGCGCTGTTCGCGGAGGAGATGGAAAAGGCCGGGGCGGACCTGACGCCGGTACAGTTCGCCGCGCTCGCCACCGTGCTCGATCATCCTGGCATCGACCAGGCGTCGCTGGCTGGCGTGATCGGCTACGACCGTGCCACCATCGGCGGCGTGGTGGAGCGCCTGGAAGGCAAGGATCTCATCCGACGCATCCAGGCGCCGGGAGACCGGCGGCTGCGTCAGCTCTTCCTCAAGGAGGAGGGCGCCCGCTTGCTGGCAGCGCTCAGCGCGCCGGTGCTGCGGGTGCAGGACCGCATCATGGAGCCCCTGTCGCCGGAGGAACGCGCGACCCTGAAGGCGCTCCTCGCCAAGCTCGTGGACGCCACCAACGAACTGAGCCGAACCCCCACCCGCCCCGCCGTGGTGCGCGAGGAACCCCACGGCTAGGGCCTTATGATTTCAACGTAAACGCAATGGGATAGCGTCTGTGTGGATCACTCTCCGGAGTATCCCGGAGGTGGTTTCATGTGCCTCTTGCGTCCATATAATAAGTATGCTTATGATTATCTAAAATAACATATATGAAGGGAGGACGCGCATGAGTACGACGCTCGGCACGCTGGAGGATCTGCCTCTTGATTATCGCGCGGCGCTGGGGCGCCTCAGCCTCGCGCCGCTGTGGCCCATGATGCGCAACGTGCTGCCCCACGGCGCGCCCCAGCCGGTGAGCCGGGCGCATCTGTGGCGGTTCGATGCGGTGCGCCCGCTGCTGCTGGAAGCCGGAGACCTGACGCCGGTGGAAAAGGCCGAGCGCCGGGTGCTGGTGCTCACCGATCCCGGCCGAGGCGAGGGGGCCATGCAGGCAACCTCCGTGATCTATGTGGGCCTGCAGCTGCTGAAGCCGGGCGAGACCGCGCCCGCCCATCGCCACACCCCCAGCGCCGCACGCATCATCGTGGAAGGGGAGGGGGCATATACGGTGGTGGACGGCGAGAAATGCCCCATGCGCCGCGGCGATCTTGTCCTCACCCCCGGAGGCGCCTGGCACGACCACGGCCATTCGGGCACCGAGCCGGTGATCTGGCTGGATGCCCTCGACCTGCCGCTGTTCGTCTATCTGGAAGGCTCCTATGCGGAGGAAGCGCCGCTGCAGGCGCCGCGCAACCGCCCCGATGCCTCGGAGGCGGAATACCTGTCCGCCGGCCTTGTGCCCGCGCGCCGGCCTGCGGTGTCGAAGCCCAACCGCTATCCCATGCTGCGCTATCCCTGGTCGCGCACCGAGGCGGCCCTCTCGCGCCTCGGCGCCTTCGCCGCGCCGGGGGAGGCGGTGGAGCTCGATTACGTCAATCCGGAAACCGGGGAGAGCTGCCTGCCCACCCTCGGCTTCACCGCCATGATGCTGCGCCCCGGCGAGACGCTGACCCCGCCGCTGCGGTCCTCCAGCGCCGTGTTCCACGTGGTGACCGGCCGCGGCGAGAGCGTGGTGAACGGCGCGCGCTTCGCCTGGGGACCCGCCGACACCTTCTCCGCCCCCGTCTTCTCCACCGTCGCCCACCGGGCGGAGGGTGCGGAGCCGGCCTTTCTCATCCGCATTCACGATCGGCCGCTGCAGGAGCGGCTCGGCTTTTTCGAGGAGCGCCCGCGCCCATGAATGTCTCTGCTGCAACTCCCGCGCTGGTCTTCCCGGCGCCGGCCCAGCCGCTCGTCCCCATCGTGGGCGAGACGGGCCAGTATCCGGTCCATCGCATCTTCTGCGTCGGCCGCAATTATGCGGACCATGCCAAGGAAATGGGCCACGAGGTGGACCGCGAGGCCCCCTTCTACTTCACCAAGCCGGGCACGGCCCTGGTCGCATCCGGAGCGACCATTGCCTATCCGCCGGGTACCGCCAACTATCATTATGAGATGGAACTGGTGGTCGCCATGGGCGCGCCCGCCTTCCGCGTGGCCAGGGAGCATGCCCTTGATGCGGTGTTCGGCTATGGGGCGGGGCTCGACATGACCCGGCGCGACCTCCAGCTCGACGCCCGCGCCAAGGGGCGCCCCTGGGATCTGGGCAAGGCGTTCGAGCAGTCCGCCGTCCTGGCGCCGCTGACCCGCATGGCGGCGTTCGGAGAGATCGGGCCGCAGCGCATCGCCCTTTCGGTGGATGGCGAAGTGCGGCAGCAGGCGCACCTGTCCGATCTCGTCTGGAGCGTGCCGGAGATCATTGCTCACCTGTCCCAATACTATCACCTCGGCCCCGGCGACCTGATCTATACGGGCACGCCGGCGGGTGTCGGCGCGGTGGTTCCCGGCGCGGTGCTGGAGGGCACCATCGACGGCCTCGCGCCGGTCCGCCTCGTGGTCAGCGCGGCGGAGGCATGACCATGCCCGCGCCCGCCCCCGCGCCCGCCATGGCGGAAGCGCAGCCGGAGCTGCGCTTCTTCGGCTATTTTCGCTCGTCAGCCTCCTATCGCTGCCGCATCGCCTTCAACCTGAAAGGGATCACACTGGATTTCGTCGCCGTGCACCTGCGGCGCGGCGGCGGCGAGCAGTTCCAGCCGGCCTTCGCCGGGGTCAATCCCCAGCGCCTCGTACCGGCGCTGGAGGTGGGGCCCGATGTCCTCACCCAGTCGCTCGCCATCATCGAGTGGCTGGAGGAGACGCGGCCCGAGCCCGCCCTGCTGCCCGCCGACCCGTTGGCGCGGGCCCATGTGCGCGCCTTCGCCCTCGCCATCGCGGCGGACATTCATCCGCTCAACAACCTGAGGGTGCTCGCTTATCTCAAGGGTACCCTCGGGCACGATCAGGCCAGCGTGGATACCTGGTACCGCCATTGGGTGGAGGAGGGGCTTGCCGCCTGCGAGGCGCTGATCGCGCGCAACGGCCATGGGCGCTACTGCTTCGGCGACGTGCCGGGGCTCGCCGATATCTGCCTTGTGCCCCAGCTCCACAATGCGCGCCGCTTCCACTGCGACCTGTCGGGATTGTCGCGCCTGAACGCCATCGACGCGGCCCTGGGCGAACACCCGGCCTTCGTCGCCGCCCTTCCCGACCATCAGCCGGACGCCGAGCCCTGACGCCGGCGCCACCCCATATCGAGACAACAAGACTGCCAGCGGAGGACAACGCCATGACCAAAACCCGCATCCTGATCGCCGGCGGCGGCATCGGCGGCCTCGCCACCGCCCTTGGCCTTGCCCGCCGGGGCGTGCCCTCCCTGGTGATGGAGAAGGCGCCGCAGCTCGGCGAGATCGGCGCCGGCATCCAGCTCGGCCCCAACGCCTTCCACTCTTTCGATGCGCTGGGGGTGGGCGATGCCGCCCGCGCCATGGCGGTCTATATCGATCGCCTGCGGCTGATGGATGCCATTTCCGGGGAGGAGATCACCCATATCCGGCTGGACGAGCCGTTCCGCCAGCGGTTCGGCAATCCCTACGCCGTGATCCATCGCGGCGACCTCTACGGGGTGCTGCTGCGGGCCTGCGAGGCGAACCCGCTCGTCGCCCTGCGCACCAGCAGCGAGGTCCTGGGCTACGATCAGGATGAATCCGGGGTCACCGCCCGCCTCGCCAACGGCGAGACCGAGCGCGGGGCCGCGCTGATCGGTGCCGACGGCCTGTGGTCCAATGTGCGCAAGCAGCTTCTCGGCGACGGGCGGCCGCGCGTGTCGGGCCACACCACCTATCGCTCGGTGATCCCCACCGAGCAGATGCCCGAGGATCTGCGCTGGAACGCGGCGACCCTCTGGGCCGGGCCGAAGTGCCATATCGTCCATTATCCGCTGTCGGGCTGGAAGGTGTTCAACCTCGTGGTCACCTACCACAATGACGCGCCCGAGCCGGTGGCCGGCAAGCCGGTCTCGGCCGAGGAGGTGATGGCCGGCTTCACCCATGTGCACGAGCGGGCGCAGAAGATCATCCGCCACGGCTCCGGCTGGAAGCTCTGGGTGCTGTGCGACCGCGATCCGGTGGAACGCTGGACCGACGGGCGCGTGGCGCTGCTGGGCGACGCGGCCCATCCGCAGCTGCAATATTTCGCGCAGGGCGCCTGCATGGCCATGGAGGATGCGGTGGCGCTGGCCCATTGCGTGGACGCCCACCCCGGCGACATGGAAACGGCGCTGAACGCCTATCGTGACCTGAGGGTGCTGCGCACGGCGCGCATCCAGCTCCAGTCGCGGGCCATCGGCGAGCACATCTACCATCCCGCCGGCGCCCACGCGGCCCTGCGCAACACCATCATGCGTTCCTACACGTCGCGGGACTGGTACGACGCGGTGGAATGGCTCTATGGCGGCAACGGGCTGAGCGGCGGCGCGGGTGCCGTGGGCGGAAAGGTCCACGAGGCCCCGGACACTCCCCGCTTGGCGGGATAGCGGCGCATTCGGCAATTCCCGATCGTTGCTTCCCGGACCTTGCCGGCGGGGTCGCCCGACGGCGGGCAAGGATCAGGCGACGGCGGCGGGATAGGCCTGGGCGGCCAGGGTCTCGGTGAGGAAGGTGACGAGGGGGCGCACCAGGTCCGCCTCGGCCCGTTCCTCGCCCACCAGCACGATTTCGGTCATGGGCAAGGCGGGCCAGTGCTCCGGCGCGCGCAGGGCCTGCATGTCGGAGCCGATGAAGGATCGCCCGAGCACGGTCACGCCGAGGCCGCCGGCCACCGCCGCGCGGATGCCGGTGAGGCTGGACGCCGTGCAGGCGGCGAACCAGGGCTGGCGCACCGCGTCCAGCGCCTGGATCATCACCTCGCGATAGGTGCAGGGCGGCGGGAGCAGGACCAGCGGCGCCGGGCGGCTGAAATCGGGCTGGTAGTCGGCGGAGGCCATCCACACCAATTGCTCGCGCCAGATCACCCGGCCGCGCTGGGCGGTGCCGTCCTTCTTGGCGATGACGGCGTCGAGCTGTCCGGCGTCAAAGGCGCCGAGCAACTCGCAACTGAGGGCGGTGCGCAGTTCCATGTGCAGGCCCGGATACAGCCGCTGGAACCGCGCCAGCATGCCCGGCAGCAGGTTCGGCATGAAATCCTCGGACACCCCGAGGCGCAGGCTGCCGACGGTGGGCTCCAGCAGCGAGCGCACCGCGACGTCATTCAACTCCAGCATGCGCCGGGCCATGACCAGCAGCTTTTCCCCCTCGCGGGTGAGGGTGAGCGACCGGCTGGTGCGCTCGAACACGCGGCGCCCCAAAAGGTCCTCGAGCTTTAGGATCTTCTGGCTCACCGCCGATTGCGAACGGCCGACCACCTCGGCGGCGGCGGTGAAGCCGCCGGTCTCGGCCACGGCCACGAAGGCGCGCAGCAGGTCGAGTTCAAGATCGGGAAAGCGCATGGCGATCTATTCGTATATCGATTTTCTGCGATCAGAATTATGCGTTTTCCGTCTTGAAGACAATGCGCCATCCTCCACCCACACCAACCCACGAGGTCGAGCATGCGGGCCAGAGCGCTCGAAGCCGCCTCTTGCCGCACGAAGGTCATGTCATGAAAGCCGTTGGATTTTATGCGTCTCTCCCCATCGAGGACGCGTCGTCCCTGGTCGATGTGGATATTCCGGCGCCGGAGCTGCGGCCCCACGACCTGCTGGTGCGGGTGCGTGCCGTCTCGGTCAATCCGGTGGATGTGAAGGTCCGCGCCAGGACGACGCCGTCCGAGGGCACGGCGCACATCCTCGGCTATGACGCGGTCGGCACCGTCGAAGCGGTTGGCCCTCAGGTGACCCTGTTTCGCCCCGGCGACGAGGTGTTCTACGCCGGCAGCATCGACCGGCCCGGCACCAATTCAGAGCTTCACGCCGTGGATGAGCGCATCGTCGGCCGCAAGCCCGCCACCCTGAGCGATGCCGAGGCGGCGGCGCTGCCGCTCACCGCCATCACCGCCTGGGAATTGCTGTTCGACCGCCTTCGCGTGCCCTACGGGACCAAGACGCAGGACGGCGCCATCCTGATCGTCAACGGGGCAGGCGGGGTCGGCTCCATCCTCACCCAGCTGGCACGGCGGCTCACCGGCCTCACCGTGATCGCCACCGCCTCCCGGCCCGAGACCGTCACATGGTGCGAGAGCATGGGGGCGCACCACGTGATCGACCATCGCGAGCCCCTCGACGCGGGCCTGAAGGCCATCGGCATTGCGCAGGTGGAGTATGTGGCGAGCCTCACCGCCACCGACCAGCATCTGCCGGCCATCGCCAGCGCTCTGGCACCGCAGGGGGCTTTGGCGCTGATCGACGATCCCAAGACCCTCGACATCGTGCCGTTCAAGCGCAAGAGCCTGTCGGTGCATTGGGAACTCATGTTCACCCGCCCGCTGTTCGCCACGCCGGACCTCATCCGCCAGCACCAGTTGCTGAACGAGATTTCGGCGCTGGTGGATGCCGGCCTGCTGCGCACCACCCTGCGCGAGCAACTGGGCGCCATCACCGCCGCCAATCTGCGCAAGGCGCACGCGCTGGTGGAAAGCGGCCGCAGCATCGGCAAGGCCGTTCTGGTCGGCTTCTAGAGCACGCGCCAATCAGATTGCATCGCAATCTGATTGGATACCGCGTTCTCTTTCCTTAAGTTTAGACCGCCTTCCGTTTCGCATCCGGGGCTGACCTTGCCGGCGCCGCGGCCTTGGCTGCGCCTTAAGCTTGGCATCCGGCAAAGACTGCGGGGGACGGGCAAGCCCACCCCCGCAGTTTTCATATGGCGGACGGCCTGCGATCAGGCCGGCTTGAACGACTGCCCGGCGAAGGGCAGGCGATGGACCGGCCGGCCGGTGGCGGCGAGCAGGGCATTGGCCACGGCGGGCGCGAGGGGCGGCACGCCCGGTTCGCCCACGCCGGTGGGCGCCACATCCGAGGCGACCAGGTGCACCTCCACCTTCGGCATCTGCGACATGCGCAGGGGCTCGTAGGTGTCGAAGTTGGCCTGCTCCACGGCGCCCTTGTCGAGGGTGATGGCATCCTGCAGCGCGGCGCCGAGGCCGAAGCCGACGCCGCCCTCGATCTGGGCCCGCACCACGTCCGGATTGACCACCACGCCGCAATCCACCGCCGCCACCACGCGCTCCACCTTCACGCCGGAATCGGCCAGCGAAATCTCGACCACCTCCGCCACATAGGTGTTGAAGCTCTTGTGGGCGGCGATGCCGCGCGTGCGGCCCGCCGGCAGCGGGGTGCCCCAGCCGGCCTTGTCGGCGGCGAGGCGGATGACCGCCTTCAGCCGCTCGTCCGTGGCATGGGCGAGGCGGAAGGCCACCGGGTCCTGTCCCGCCGCGCGGGCGAGCTGGTCCATCACCACCTCCACCGCATAGGCGGTATGGGTGTGGCCCACGGAGCGCCACCACAGCACCGGCACGCCGGTCGTCATGGTGGTCAGCTCGACCTTGATGTTGGGAATGGCATAGGCGCCGTGCGTGCCTTCGATGGAGGTTTCGTCGATGCCGTTCTTCACGAGCATGGGCTCGAAGAAGGTTCCCGCGATGATGGACTGGCCGACCACATGGTGATGCCAGGCCACCGGCTTGCCCGAGGCGTCCACCGCCGCGCGCACCTTGTGGACATAGACCGGGCGGTAATAGCCCGCCTTCATGTCGTCCTCGCGGGTCCACACCAGCTTCACCGGCACGCCCTTGCCATGGGCCTTGGCGATGGCCACCGCTTCCACCACGAAGTCGGAACTGGCGAGCGCCCGGCGGCCGAAGCTGCCGCCCGCCCACAGGGTGTGGATCTCCACCTTGTCCGGCGCCACGCCCGCGGTGCGGGCGGCGTTGGGCACGTCGGCGACGGGAAGCTGTGAGCCGGTCCAGATGGTGACCGCCCCATCCTTCACCTGCGCCGCCGCGTTCATGGGCTCCATGGCGGCGTGGGCGAGGTAGGGGAACTCGAACTCCGCTTCCACCAACTTCACGCCGGGGGCCTTGAGCGCCTTGTCCACGTCGCCGTGGGCCTCCACCGGCAGGCCGGGCTTGGCCAGCGCGCCGCGATACGCGGCGAGGATGTCGGCGGTGCTGCGGGTCTCGGCCTGGCTCTCGTCCCATTCCACCTTGAGGGCATCGCGGCCCTTGATGGCGGCGTGGGTAGTGGTGGCGAGCACGGCGACGCCCTGCGGCACCATCACCACGTCCTTCACGCCCTTCACCGCCTTCGCGGCGGTGGCGTCGAAGCTTTTCGGAGTGGCGCCGAAGCGCGGCGGATGGGCGACCACGGCCACCAGCATGTCCGGCAGCTTGAGGTCCTGGGTGTAGATGCGGGCGCCCGTGGTCTTGGCCACGTTGTCCACCCGGTGGACGCCCTCCTTGCCGATGAGGGTGAAGTCGGATGCCGCCTTCAGCTTCGGCTCGGCGGGCACCTGTTCCTTGGCTGCGGCCTCGGCGAGGGCGCCGAAGCCCGCACTGCGGTTGCCGGCGCTCACCACGCCGTTTGATACCTTGATCGTGGCAGGATCAACGCCCCACTGCTTGGCGGCGGCGGCCACCAGCATGGCGCGGGCGGCGGCTCCCGCCGTGCGATAAACGGTGTAGCTCGCGGCGATGGAAGTGGAACCGCCGGTGCCCTGGGCGCCACCGAACAGGGCGTTGCCATAGGTTTTGCCGTCGGCGGGGGCGAACTGCGTGGTCACCTTGGACCAGTCCGCATCTAATTCGTCGGCGGCAAGGGTCGCAAGGCCGGTGGCGATGCCCTGGCCCTTGTCCAGATGCTTGACGATGACGGTGACCGTGCCGTCCGGAGCGATCTTGACGAAGGGATTGAAGGCTGGCGCGGCCTCAGCCGTGCCGGCCGGAGCGGCTTGCGCGCCCGGTGCCTTCAGCCCGAGGACGAGACCGATGCCCGCCCCGCCCATGGCGGCGAGGACGAAGCGGCGGGAGAGCGGCGTCTGCGCGGCGCCGGAGAGCGCAGCGGCAAGGCCGGACACCACGCCCGGCTCCAGCTTCTGTAGCATGTGCATGGATCAGGCCTCCAGCCGGCGGGCCGCGTCATGGATCGCGGCGCGGATGCGGTGGTAGGTGGCGCAGCGGCAGACATTGCCGTCCATCGCCGCGTCGATGTCGGGATCGGTGGGCTTCTTGTTCTCGGCGAGCAGGGCTACGGCGGACATGATCTGCCCGGACTGGCAATAGCCGCACTGGACCACGTCGAGGCTGACCCAGGCGGCGCGGACCGCCTCGGCCTCGCGGCCCTGGATGCCCTCGATGGTGACGATCTTGGCATCGCCGACGTCGCCGAGCGCGGTCTGGCAGGACCGTACCGGCGCGCCGTCGAGATGCACGGTGCAGGCGCCACACAGGGCCTGGCCGCAGCCAAACTTGGTGCCAACGAGATCAAGCTCGTCGCGCAGGGCCCAGAGCAGCGGGGTATCGGGATCGGCGTCGACAGTGCGCGCCTGTCCGTTCACTGTGAGTGTGACGGCCATGGGTACCTCGGTATTGCGAGAGGCACAGCCGCATCTGTGCTTGATAAGGGGAGGGGGACGCGCATTCCACACGCCCCCAGGGTCCATGGCGCCGCCCCGACGCAGATGGATCCGGCGGCAATGCTAGCCCGCTTTCTCGATGAGTTCCAGACTGCCAGGGCATCACGATGTGGGGAGCACGGCGCGCAAGCGCTCGATCGTGCGCTTTCAGGTGCGCCGTCGCAAGAGGAGGCGGACGGCCGAAAAGCCACTTGTCGTTTCCAGCAACCTGTGGAACCTACGAGAGATAACGTCGAGAAATGATCCATAATCCGGAGATTGGCATGTTGGCCGCGCGGCGAAATCTGGCAGATCGGCCCCGCGCCGCGGCCAACCGGGGGCCGGACCGGGATGACGCCCGTTTCGCGCGGCCGGGCGTGACGGTGGCGGATGCCGGCGAGGCCATCCGTGGCGGCGCATGAGGCGGCCCTCGCGGCGCTGAGCCGCCGGGGCCGGTTGCGCACGCTGGCTCCCGCGCAAGGCGCCGATTTTGCCTCAAATGATTATCTGGGCCTTGCCCAGTCCGAGGAATTGCGCCAGGCCGCATCCGCCGCGCTGGCCCGCGGCGTGCCGCTGGGCGCGGGCGGATCGCGCCTGCTGCGCGGCAACCACCCGGAGCACGAGGCCCTGGAAGCCGAGGCGGCGGCCTTCTTCGGTGCCGAGGCCGCGCTGTTCTTCGCCGGCGGATTTGCCGCCAATGCCGCGCTGGTTTCCACCCTGCCGCGCCGCGGCGATCTCGTGGTGTATGACGAACTCATCCATGCCAGCGTCCATGAGGGCCTCGCCGGGGCTTCATCGGCCGAGCGCGTCGAGGCCGTGGCGACGCGGCACGCCGATGCCGATGCCGTGGACGATGCCATCCGCCACTGGCGCGCCAAGGGCGGGCGCGGGCGCGCCTGGATCGCTGTGGAAACCCTCTACAGCATGGACGGCGATTTCGCCCCGCTCGACGATCTCAACGCCGTGGCCGAGCGGCACGACGCCATGCTGCTTCTCGACGAGGCCCACGCCACCGGCGTCTATGGGCCGGCGGGCCGGGGGCTCGCCGCGCATCTGGAAGGGCGTGCCAACGTGGTGACCCTGCACACCTGCGGCAAGGCGCTGGGCGTCATGGGCGCGCTTGTCTGCCTGCCGCGCGGGCTCAGGGACTACATGGTGAACCGCTCGCGGCCGTTCATCTATGCCACCGCGCCGTCGCCGCTGTTGGCCGCCACCGTGCGGGCGGCGCTGACCATCGCCGAGGCGGCGCAGGATCGGCGCGACCGTCTCATGGCGCGCATCGCCCATGCCCGGCGGGCGCTGGCCGGGATCGGCCTGCCGGCCACGCACTCGCAGATCCAGAAGGTCATCCTCGGCTCCGACCGGCGGGCGACGGCTATCGCCGCCGCCTTGCAGGCGCAAGGGTTCGACGTGCGAGCGATCCGCCCGCCCACCGTGCCGGAGGGCACCGCGCGCCTGCGCGTCGCGCTCACGCTCAACGTGTCCGAGGCCGCTCTGGATGCGCTGGTGGATGCGCTTTCGCAGGCTCTCGCGGCGGAGCCGGGGATGCAGGCCGAGAGGTCGGTCCCATGACCGGCTACATCGTCACCGGCACCGATACCGGCATCGGCAAGACCGTGTTCGCGGCCGCCCTCGCCGGCACCCTCGACGCCGCCTATTGGAAGCCGGTGCAGGCGGGGCTTGAGGGGGAGACGGATTCTCAGGTTGTGCAACGGCTGTCGGGCCTTGCACCCGATCGCATCCTGCCCGAGGCCTACCGGCTCGCCCTGCCGGCCTCCCCCCATCTGGCCGCGGAGGCCGAGGGCATCGCCATCGATCCCGATGCGCTGGTGCTTCCTGTGAGCACGCGGCCGCTGGTGGTGGAAGGGGCGGGCGGACCCTTGGTGCCGCTCACCCGCCGCCGGCTCTTCGCCGATGTGTTCGCCGCATGGGGTTTGCCGGTGATCCTGTGCGCCCGCACCAGCCTTGGCACCATCAACCACACGTTGCTCGCCATCGAGGCGCTGTCGCGCCGGGGCATTGTGCTGCACGGCGTCGCCTTCATCGGCACGGCCAACGAGGACAGCGAGCAGATCATCGCGGACCTCGGCGGCACGCGCCGCCTCGGGCGCCTGCCGCATCTGTCCGCGGTGACGCCCGGCACGCTGAAAGCCGCCTTCGCGGCGGCCTTCAGCGTGGATGATTTCCGATTTTGAACTCCAAGAAACAGAATGCGCCGATCAACTGCACCGCAGGCGGATCAATGCGTGCTTCAGGACCTGCGCCAATGATTTCAAGCCCGTCTCCCGTCTGGCATCCCTTCACCCAGCATGCGCTTGCGCCGGAGCCCCCGGTGGTGGTGCGCGGGGATGGCGCCTGGCTGGAAACCGCCACGGGCGGGCGCATTCTTGATGCCATTTCCTCGTGGTGGGTCATCACCCACGGCCATTGCCATCCGCGCATCGTCGCCGCCATCGCGGAGCAGGCCGGACAGCTCGACCAGGTGATCTTCGCCGGCCACACCCATCCGGCTGCCGAAGCGCTGGCGCGCGGCCTCGTGGCGATGACACCGGCGGGGCTCGATCACGTCTTCTTCTCCGACAGCGGCTCCACCGCGGTCGAGGTCGCGCTCAAGATGGCGGCGGGCTACTGGCGCAACACCGGCGAGCAGCGCACCCGCATCCTCGCGCTGGAGCACGGCTATCACGGCGACACCATCGGCACCATGTCGGTGGGCGCGCGCGGGGTCTACAACGCGGCCTACGAGCCGTTCCTGTTCGAGGTGACACGGCTGCCGTTTCCGCAGGCCGGCCGCGAGCAGGCGACCCTGGACGCACTGGAGGTCGCCTGCCGGGAGGCCCCGGCGGCGCTGCTGGTGGAGCCGCTGATCCTCGGTGCCGGCGGCATGCACATCTATGGGCCGCAGGTGCTG
This sequence comes from Xanthobacter autotrophicus ATCC 700552, assembly GCF_043194565.1. GTDB lineage: Bacteria > Pseudomonadota > Alphaproteobacteria > Rhizobiales > Xanthobacteraceae > Xanthobacter > Xanthobacter autotrophicus_F. The sequence continues at coordinate 53,349 of NZ_JBAFVS010000013.1, forward strand.
GCCGAAATGGCGGCGATCTGCGCCCGCCACGGCGTGCTCGTCATCGCCGACGAGGTGATGACCGGCTTCGGCCGCACCGGAACCCTGTTTGCCTGCGAGCAGGCGGGCGTGGTGCCGGACATCGCCTGCTACGCCAAGGGGCTCACCGGCGGCTCGCTGCCGCTGGCCGTTACCATGTGCCGGGGCGCCATCTTCGATGCCCATTATTCCACCGACCGGGCGCGCACCTTCTTCCATTCCAGCTCGTTCACGGCCAACCCCATCGCTTGCGCGGCGGCCGTCGCCAACCTGAAGATCTGGGCGGAGGAGCCGGTCGGCGCGCGCATCGCCGCGCTCGGGGCGGCGCAGGAGGAGCGCCTGGCGCGCTTTCGCGAGGACACGCGCTTTGCCAACGTGCGCCGCCTCGGCACCATCACGGCGCTGGACCTTGCGGCGCCCGATGCCGGCTACCTCGCGGATGTCGGGCCGCGGCTGGCCGCCTTCTTCCGGGAGGAGGGGCTGCTGATCCGCCCGCTGGGCAATACGCTCTATGTGATGCCGCCCTATTGCACCACGGCGGAGGACCTGGACCTCGTCTATGGGGCCATCGCCACGGCGGCCGACCGCTTCGGGCGGGCATGAGCATGGCGCGCGCACCCGTGGCGGGAACCCGCATCGCCGGCTTCGGCCATTACGCTCCGGAACAGGTGGTGACGAGCGCGCAGATCGAGCGCGGGCTCGGTCTTGCGGAGGGGTGGATCGTCGGGCGCACCGGCATCCGCGCACGGCGGGTGGCGGCGCCACACGAGGCGGTGAGCGACCTTGCCTTCGCGGCCGCCGAAATGGCCCTGGCCGATGCCGCCCTGCCGAAGGCCGCCATCGGCCTCACCCTGCTGGCCACCAGCACCCCCGACCACCTGCTGCCGCCCACCGCGCCCTTGCTCGCCCACCGCCTCGGCCTGCCCGCGAGCGGCGCGGTGGACCTGACCGGGGCCTGCGCCGGCTTCCTCTATGCGCTGGTGCTGGCCGATGGCTTCGTGCGGACCACGGGACGCGCGGTGCTGGTGGTGGCGGCCAACATCCTGTCGCGCCGTGTGGATCCGGCTGATCCGGCAACGGCGGCGCTGTTCGCCGATGCGGCCGGCGCCGTGGTCCTCGCCCCCTCGCCTCGGGACGGGGCCGGGGTCGTCGGGTCATGCCTTGCCTCCGACGGATCGGGCTATGACCTCATCCAGATCCCCGACAGCGGCAGCCGCCTGTCCGCGAACGGGCAGGCCGGGACCGGGCGAATGGTGATGCGGGAGGGGCGCACGGTGTTTTCCCGGGCGGTGGCCATGATGGCCTCCTCCTGCCGCGCGGCGCTGGACGAGGCCGGGCTCTGTGTGGATGACGTGACGCATTTCCTGCCGCACCAGGCCAATGCCCGCATCATCACGGCGGTGGCCGAGCGGCTCGCCATCGGCCCGGAGCGGACCCTGTCGTCCGTCGCCGACTATGGCAATTCGTCCGCCGCCACGGTGCCCTTCACCCTCTCGGCGCTGCGCGCGACCCGCACCTATGGGGAGGGCGACGTGCTGCTGATCGCCGCCGCCGGCGCCGGCCTCACCGGCGGCGCGGCCGTGTTCCGGTTCTAGACAGCCTCAGGGCTTGAACGCGGCGCAGGCGATGCGCGCGCCGGCGCCGCCGATGGGCTGGGTGGTGTGGTCGTCCGCAGAGGCATGAACCACCAGGGCGAAGCCCGCCGGAGCGAGCAGGCCGTTGGTGCCGGTGAGGCCCACGGGGCTCGTCACCTCGGCCGATACCGAGCCATCGGCGACGGCGAAGATGTTGGGCAGGTCGCCGTCGTCGGGACCATTGGGATTGAGCAGGCCGTGGGCCTTGCCGCCGTGGTTCACATGGGCCTTGGAGGCCAGGAACTTCTCGGTATCCGAGCAGTCGGCAACCGCGTGGAAGTGGATGCCGTGCCAGCCGGGCGGGAGGGCGCCGGGCTGAAGGGCGAGGCGCACGATGGTGACGCGGTCGGTCCCGGTGGCGGTCGCGGTACCGATGGGCTTGCCGCTATTGCCGACGAGGTCCGCCTTGACCACGGTGGGCGCTGGCGTGGGGGCCGGCGTGGGCGTCTGGGCCAGTGCGGCCGGCGCGCCGGCGATCAGGAACGAAGCTGCGAGAAGCCAGTGTTTCGAGCCCATGGGGTGCCTCCTTGTCCTGCGGCGCGCTTGGCGCGCGTTTTCTCGAACCGCGGCGCGGTTATATCACCGGCTCGGGTCTCCGGTCTCGGAAATGGAGATGGCAGGGGCGGTGTGCAGGGGGCGGTGTGCAGGGATCGGTGTGCAGGGATCGGGCGGCCGGCGGGACCATCCGGCTTCGTGCCCGCGTGGGCCAAGCCTCAGTCCCGCCTGCCGCAGCCTGGGCATTCTTGAGCATTTCCCCGTTTCACTGAATCGGGGGAAATGCTCTATGTTATTGAGTTTACGCGTTTTCTTTACGCGAACCGGTATCCACTTCGCTCGAAAAACGCTCTTGACCTCGAATCGCGGGCCGATCCGCCAGGTGCTACGCCACGGCGCTCCTGCCTGTCGCGCGCTCTGGTGCCGCCGGAAGGCCGTCGCGGACGGTGGTGAAGAAGTCGGTCGGCCCCATCTGCCCGCCCTTCAGCACCACCTCCAGCCCGTCATAGAGGGGATCGTCCGACCACGCCCGGCACAGGGGCGCGCCGGGGGCAAGGCCGGCGGCGATGTCGAGGGCGAAGGCGTTCAGGGCCTCCATCACCTCGCCGGAACTGTCGCCCCCCGCCACCATGATGCGGCGGACAAGCCGGGCTTCCACCATGCGCCGCATGATCTCCGCCAGCACCGTGCCCACCGTCCGCGCCGCCTCCGCGCGGGTGAGGCCGAGGGCGCCTGCGGTCTGGTCGAAGGCGAGGACATGGGGATCGTCCGGCCCCTCGGCGCTGTAGATCACCGGGCTCTCGCCGCGCCCGAGCGCTGCGCGGGCGACCTCCACCGCGCGAACGATCTCCGCCTCGCGGCCGGCCGGATCGAGGGCGCGGGACAGGTCGAGCCGCTCGGTGTGGAAGCCGTGCGCCCGCGCCCAGCCGATCTGGGCGGCGGTGACCGGGGAACAGCTGCCGCTCACCACCGCGATCTGCGGCACCCCAGCCGCCGCCGGCAGGCCGGGCTGCGCCGGCACGAGGCCGCACCGGCGCCAATGGGCGGCCAGCGCATATTGCAGGCCGGACGAGGCGGCGCTGAACAGGCCCTCGCCGCGGTTCTCCCAGATGAGGCGGCCGGCTTCGGCCAGCGTGTCCTCGTCCATCACGTCCATGAGCACCACCGGCGTGTCGTCGCCCGCGAGCGCGGCGCGGCGCGTGTCGGCGGCACCCGCGCGGATCTGGGCCATGTCGATGAGGTCGATGCGCCGCGCGGTCTGGCGGGCGAGATGGCGGCCAAGGTCGGCCTCGTCCATGGGCGTCACCGGGTGGCGCGACATGGTGGGATGGCGATCGAGCCGGTAGGTGGTGCCGTTCACGGTGACGAACAGGTTGCCGAACATCTGGTACCGGCCGAGGCGTGGCACGCCCACCACCATGGGGCTCCAGCGCCCGCCCATCGCGTCCACCCCAAGATCAATGGCACGGCCGATGGAGCCCACATGCGGGGCGGAATCGAAGGTGGAGCAGATCTTGTAGTGCAGGATCGGCGCCCCCAGCGCCTTGAGCCGGGCGAACACGGCGGGCAATTCGGCGTCCATCCAGTCCGGGGCGCGCCCGCGCGAGGAGCCGGCGAGGCCGACGCAGCGCGCGCCGGGAAAGCGGGCCAGCATCGCGTCCGTGGGCAGGCGCAGGAACAGCACCGACGGCACGCCCGCCGCCGTGATGGCTTCCAGCGCGTCGGTGGAGCCGGTGAAGTCGTCGCCGTAATAGGCCAAAAGCAGGCCGGCGGGCCAGCCGGAGCTGGAAGGCGCGCCCGCCGTCATCGCCAGAACCCGAGCGCGCTGCGCAAAGCGGGGCTGCGCGTCGCCTCGTCCTCCAGGCTGGCGCCGGCCATGGCGGCGCGCCATGCGGCCCGCAACGCCTCCACCCCCGCCGGCACCCCCGCCGGATGGCCGAAGATGCCGCCCCCCGCCGTGTGGATGAGATCGGCGCAGCCGATGGCCGCATAGGTCTGTGCCGCCTGCCGCCCGGTCTGGCCGGAGGAGAACACCGGCATGGCCTCCATGAGCGCGGCATCGTTGAGGGGCGAGAGCACCGCCCGCGCGGCGGCGATGACGCTCTCGTTGCTTTCGGAAAACTTGTTGTCGAGCCCGTTCACATGCAAATGGTCCACGCCCGCCAGACGCCACAGCTGCTGCCAGGGGGCATAGTCCCACCCCAGCGAAGGGCAGCGGTAGAGATAACCCCAGCCGGCGCGATGGCCGTGGATGGGCAGCTGGGTGTGGCGGCGGATTTCGCGCACGCCCACAAGCCCGATGGAATTGAGGCAGACCATGACGCAGGTGCCGCCCTGCGCCAGCACCAGGTCGTGGCGGCGGCGCATCTCGTCGAGGTCGCCGGTGATGTTGAAGGCCACCATCACCTTGCGCCCGCGCCGGTCGGCGGCGTCGTTCACCACGCGCATCACCGCCTTCACCCGCTCCTCGAACGGGCAGCGGGCGCCGTCGGCCTGAAGCTCGTCGTCCTTGATGAAGTCGATGTCGCCGGAGATCAATTCGCGGACCTGCTGGGCGGTCTCGTCCGCCGTGAGGCCGATGGAGGGCTTGATGATGGTGCCGATGACCGGCCCCTGCATGACCCCCGCCAGCTTGCGCGTGCCGGCGATGCCGAACGCCGGGCCGGCGAAGGCATTGGTGAAGGCGGGCGGCAGCTTGAGGTCCAGCAGCCGCAGGCCGGAGACCTGGTGCAGCTCGAACAGGTTGCCGGCGATGGTGGACATGAGGTTCGGCAGGGACGGGCCGAAATTCTCCACCGGCCAGGACAGTTCGAGGATGGAGCGGGTGTAGCGGTCGGAAACCATGCCGCCGGGCAGGCTGGGCGTGTCCGCCGTGTCGAGGATGTCGAGCCGCTCCACGCGGGCGCCGGAGCGTTCCTTCAGTTCCGCGGTCTCGGTGGCCAGCGCCACGAAGGTGCCGCTGGACTGCTCGCCGGCGATGACCGCGGCGGTGCGGGCCGGGTCGCCGCCGGTCTCCATCCAGTAGGTGGCATAGACGCGTTCGCTCATGGCACAGGTTCCTGCAGCCGTCTGTGTGTAGCGCGGCCCGGCCTCCTCCGCCGCGCGGGCAAGGGGCCGGGCCGTGAGGCGGGGCGGGGCGATGGCCCCACCTCGGGGATCAGGTGATGCGGCGGATGCTTTCGGCGATTTCCGGCTTGTCGAGGCACTTGATCCAGTCGTCGCGCATGAGGCGGGGCTTGCCGAACTGGATCGCCTTGTTGCAGGCATCCGAGAACACGCCGGGGATCTCCTTGAAGATCACCGCGGCGAGGATGTTCATGTGGCCCAGCAGGAAGTCGCGGGCACATTCCTCCGGCACGCCGCGGCGCACGGTCTCGTCCATGGCCTCGCGCATCACGTCCAGAAGTGTGGCGCAGATGGTCTCGGACAGGCCGGGCTCCAGGATCGCCATCTGGTCCACCGTGAGGCGGTAGGAGCGCAGGATGGGGGCGTAGATGGCCTTCGCCACCGCCTCGCCCAAGGCGAACGCCTCGTCCGGCCCCTGCATGAGGGCGGAGGTGATGGACTGCTTGGCCCCCGCGCCGCCGAAGAAGTCGCGCCGCGCCACCGGGTCGGTCTCGTCGTTGAAGATGAGCGGATGGCAGGGGTGGGAGACGAAATAGATGAGGTCCGGGCGCTCCGGCAGATGGCCGGCGAAGGGCGCCGCCGCATCGAGCAGCATCACCATGGTGCCCGCCTTCAGCTTCGGCGAGATGCTGTGCGCGACCTTGCCGATGAGGGTATCGGGCACGGCCAGGATGACCACGTCGGCGCCGTCGAGGGCGGCGTCGATCTCGGTGCAGTCCACGCCCACCTCGTCCTTGAGGCGCTTGCGGCCGATGTCGCTGACCTCCACATGGGCGACCTGGAAGTCGGACTTGGCGAGGTTCTTCGACAGGCGCACGCCCATCTTCCCGCCGGCGCCGAACAGGGCGATCTTCGCGTTCATTCCGGTATCTCCAACACTCCGGGACATGTCCCCGATGAATGGGGCCGGTTCACCCGGCCCCCGATTGTCAGGCCGAGCGAGCGGCTACCGCCGCCGCGTCCGGCACGCTGTCGCGCTGTCGCGCCACCACCAGGGTGAGGACGGCGGAGAGCATCATGAAGCCGCCCACCACCAGCATGGCGACCTGGAACGAGCCTGTCGCGTCCTTCACCGCTCCGGTGATGAACGGGGCGGCAAACCCGGCCACGTTGCCCACCGTGTTGATGAGGGCGATGCCCGCCGCCGCCCCGGCCCCCGACAGGAACCGCGCCGGGATGGCCCAGAAGTTGGGCAGGGCCGAGAAGATGGCGCAGGCGGTGATGGTGATCACGGCCACCGTGGCGGCGGGCGAGTTCATGAACAGCGCCACCGGGATGGAGACGGCGCCGATGAGCGCAGGCAGGCCGACATGCCAGGGCTTCACGCCGGTCTTCGCCGCATGCCGGCTCCACAGCAGCAGGGCTGCTGCCGCGGGCAGGTAGGGAATGGCGGTGATGAGACCCTTCTGCATCACGTCGAACTTGGTGCCGAACTGGGCCTCGAAGCCGCCGATGATGGTGGGCAGGAAGAAGGCCAGCGCATAGAGGCCGTAGATCAGCCCGAAGTAGATGAAGGACAAAAGCCACACCCGCCCGTTCAGCAACGCGCCGGAGGCGAGGATATTGTGCTTGCCGGCCTTGGCCTTCTCTTCCTTAGCCAGTTCGCCGGTGAGCCAGTCGCGCTCGGCATTGGTGAGCCATTTGGCGTCGGCGGGACGGTCGACGAGGTAGAACCAGGCGACGATGCCGATCAGGATGGCCGGAACGGCGACGCCGAAGAACATGATGCGCCAGCCGGCGAGGCCCATCAGGCCGTCTGCCCCAATGAGCAGCGAGGCGAAGGGCGCGCCGATGACGATGGTGAGCGGCTGCGCCACATAGAACAGGGCCAGCACCTTGTTGCGGTGGCGGGCCGGCACCCACAGGCTGAGATAGAGGATGGCGCCGGGGAAGAAGCCCGCCTCGGCGACGCCGAGCAGGAAGCGCAGCACATAGAGGCCTTCCACGCTGCTCACCCAGGTGAACAGCAGGGCCACGATGCCCCAGGTCACCATGATGCGGGCCAGCCAGCGGCGGGCGCCGAACTTGTGCAGGGCCAGGTTGCTCGGCACTTCCAGCAGGATGTAGCCGAGGAAGAAGATGCCCGCCGCGAACCCGAACTGGGAGGCGGTGAGGCCGAGATCGCGCGACATGCCGTTGGGTCCGGCGAAGGACACGGCGGTGCGATCGAGGAAGTTGATGAAGAACATCAGGCCGATGAACGGCGTGAGCCGCCATGAGACCTTGGAAATGGCCGACCGCTCGACGGCGGACGCCTCGGGCTGCGTCATGGGGGTTTCCTCCAAGAGATGGGGCAGATCTTTCGGCGTCTGCGCTTCTTGCTTTTGTTGCCCGGCAGGAGGGCGGCGCGCGGGCCGCTCAGCCGGGTATTGGCGCTCACCATTTGGCCCCCGGCAGCGCCCGGAACAATCGATTTGTTGTCCCTTAGTTGTGAGTTAAACTCACATCATAAATGCTGCGTTGCAGCAGTAAAAGACGCGAATGCAGGACCTTGGCCCCATGTCTCAACTTGGCAACCAGCCCTTGCCCTCACTGGTCGCGCTCCGGGCGTTCGAGGCCACGGCCCGTCATCGCAGCATGACCCGCGCGGCCGAGGAATTGTGCGTCACCCACGGCGCAGTGAGCCGCCACATCAAGGCGCTGGAGGCGACGCTGGGCGTGCCGCTGGTGGCGCGCGGTGGTGGCGCCAGCGAGCCGACGCCGGAGGGGCAAAGGCTCGCCGAGGGGCTGTCCACCGCCTTCGGCCTCATCCACGCCACCCTCGACCGGTTGCGGCCCGGGCCGCTCACGCTCTCCTGCTCCGCCTCCATCATGCTGTGCTGGCTCATTCCGCGCATGGCTGGCTTCCATCGCCGCAATCCCGATGTGCAGGTGGAGCTGAACATGAATTACGACAAGGTGGATTTCAGTCGCGACAATATTTCGGTCGCCATCCGCTCCAGCACCATCGTGCCGCCACGGGATGCCATCATCCGCGAACTGGGAACGGAATGGATCGGGCCGGTGTGCTCACCCGATTATCTTGCCGGCCGGGACCTCACGGCGCCGGAGGATCTCGGGAGCGCGCATCTTTTGTCCACGAATACACGCCCCGAGGCCTGGCGGGACTGGGCGCAGGCCACCGGCAACGGTGACCTCGGCCTGAAGGCGCAACGCAGCTTCGAGCACTTCTACCTGCTGATCCAGGCCGCGGCCTGCGGCCTGGGTGTGGCGGTGGTGCCCCACATGCTGGCCTTGAGCGAGCTTCAGTCGGGCCGCCTCATCGCGCCCTTCGGCTTCGTGCCCGGGGGGCGGCACCTCAGGATGTGGATTGCGCCGCAGGTCGCCTTCCGCTCCGATCTGAGGGCGCTGGAATCCTGGCTGCTCGGGGAGATGCGCAGCTTCGGCCGTCCGCCGGATCCGGCGCTCGCGGCTGTGCGCCCATAAGGGAGGGCCGTCTCAGGCGCCGGCTCTGCCCTTGCGCAGGCGGGTGGGCGGCGCCGAGGTCCAGCGGCGCACGGCGCGGGTGAAGCTGGCGCCGGAGCCATAGCCCATCTCCGCCGCCACCTCCTGCACGGGCGAGGAACTGGCCGTCAGCAGCGCCACGGCGCGGGCGGAGCGCTCCTGCTCGATCAGCCGCGACAGGCTGGTGCCCTCGGCGGTGAGCCGGCGTTGCAGGGTGCGCGTGCTCATGAAGGCGAACCGCGCCATCTCGGCCAGCGTCGGCTCGCCGCCGCGCGCCAGCAGCAGCGGCAGGATGGTGCGGATGGAACCGGCAAGGGTGCCGTCGCCGCGGATCACGGCGCACCCCTCCGTCACCTGCTGGTCGAGGGGAATGGGGCTCTGGGAATAGGGCCGGTCGAGCGCCGCGTCGGAGAAGGTCACGGCCGCCGCGCCGGTGAGGGTGGGGCGGACCTCGCACCCGAAATGGGGTTCGAGCAGTGCGAGCCCCAGAACGGGATGGGGCGTGAGTTCCACGCGCTCGACGGCGGGCCCGTCCCGGCCATCGCGGGTCACCACGGTGGCGATCAAAGCCGCGGTGAATTGCTGCGTGATGAAGAGGGCTTCGGCATCAAGGGGCACGCGGAAGACGTGCCGGACCGTTGCCCCACCGGCGTGGGGCGTGAAGGTGAGCACCTCATGCGAGCCGTGGTGGAAGAAGGCGCGGGTCACCAGCTGGAAGGCTTCCCGCGGCGTCCGGGATGCCCTCACCAGCAGCCCGATGAGGCCGAGCTGATCGACGCCGGCATGGGCCACCACCCGGCAGCCGATGTCGGGCCCTTCCGCTCGACTCACGGCGCGCAGGAATTCGATGCCCACCTGCAGGGGAATCGGCTGGTCGGGATCGGCGACGAGGGCGGGGGGCAGTCCGGCGTTCTGGAGCAGGAGGTCCAGCGGGTGCCCGTTGTCTGCGAGCCAGATCATGAAGGGGAAGGCGGCGGCCGCCCGCACGAGAGGAAGAGTCGTCGTCGCCATGTGCCGGTCAGAGTCGCTGTCAGGTTTGCCCGCGATGAGGCCATGGTGACGCGGTGGCGCGCAAGATCAAGGATTCGTGCTGTGCCCATGGCGATTTCGCCTCAAGGCGCTGGAAACGGTGGCTGCGACGGTCGAGCCCTTTTCGAGGCGGGTGGGTTCATCAGCCGGCTTGCGGCCCGGCTCAGGCTACCCCGAGCCGGGTCCGCACCCGTTCAGGCCGTGCTCACATGACCGGACTCACATGCCCATCCTCACATGGCCGGGACGATGGCGATGTCGCTCACCGTGCCATCAAGGCCCATCACCTTCCCCGCGCTCGTCGCCTTGCCGGTGGCAAGATCCACGCGATACAGCATGGTCCCGGCCATCAGCCAGCCTTCGTTGGCGCCGGCGTCCGCCGCCACGATGTCGAAGGCATAGGCTTTGCCGTCCACGCCGATCGCGCCCACGGTGTTGAGGATGCCGTCATTGGGCGGCGCCTGCTTCACCAGCAGGCCCAGCTTGCCGTCGATGTCGTAGAGCGCGGTCTCCTTCGCGCCCTTCATGGCATTGGTGTAGGCGCCCGCCACGATGGCCGGCGACTTGCCCATGTGCTTGTCGGCATCGGCGAACTTCAGCATGCCGTCGCGCACCACCTTGCCGTCGTCCACATTGGCCCGCAGGTTGGTGCCGTCGGCGCCGATGACGCGCAGGCGGTCGGCCACCGGGTTGAAGTCCACCGTGGCGGCGGTGCCGGCCGCCAGCATGGCCTCCAGCTTCGCCTTCGGCGTGGCGGTGCCGCTCACCGGGTCGATGGTGGCCACGGTGCCGTCCTCGAACAGGCCATAGAGCTTGCCGTCCGCCGGGCGCACGTCGATGCCCAGCAGCTTGCCGGAGACGCCCGACACCTTCAGCGGGGCTGCGGCCTTGAGCGCCTTGGCATCCACCACCGCAATGCGGTTGCCATCCATCAGCGCCACCACGGTCTGGGCCGAGGCCGCCGCGGGCACTGCCATCGCGCCGGCGAGGGCGACCATCATGAGCGTGCTCTTCATCTCATTCTCCTGCTGTCGCACCGACCATTGCGGCCGGGTCGAAGCGGCTACACGCGGCCCTCGCCAACGGATGCAGCGGGGTGAGAATTATTTCATCCGGCGCATCCGTCGTCGTGCGGGCACCGTAAGGTCATGTGGGGCAGCGGGGACGCGAAAGGCTGTGCACGCGATGGCCGCGACGACAACGACCACCGCGCGGATCGATCCCGCCGCGCTGGCGCGTGCGCTGGAGGGCTGCGCGCGCGGCGATCACGCCTGCCTGCGGGAGATCTATGACCAGATCGCGCCGCAGATGACGGGTGTCGCGATCCGCCTGCTGCGCCGGCGCGATCTTGCCGAGGACGTGGTGCACGACACTTTCGTGCGCATCTGGGAAAAGGCAGCGACGTTCGATCCCGCCCGCGGCAGCGCCGTCACCTGGATATTTGCGATCCTGCGCCACCGCGCGCTCAACGTGCTGCGCGCGGAGGGCCGCACCGACCTCACCGACGATTTCGAGCCCCTGGCCCTTGCCAGCGACGCCCCCGACGCCGAGGCGGTGGTCTGCGCCCTGTCGGAGGCGGGCGCGCTGCGGCGCTGCCTGGAGCGGCTCGATCCGCCGCGCCGCGTCGCCATCGTGCTGGCCTATACGCGTGGCCTCAGCCATGGTGAATTGGCGGGCCGCATGGGCATTCCGCTGGGCACCGCCAAATCGTGGATTCGCCGGAGCCTGCTGGCCCTCCGGGAGTGCATGGCATGAGCGAGGATTTCCACGCGCGCGCCGGCGAATATGTGCTGGGGCTGCTCGATCGCGAGGAGGCCGAGGCCTGTGCCGCCCGCCTTGTTGCCGATCCCGCCTTCGCCATGGCGGTGGAGCACTGGCGTGCCCGGCTCGCCGAGTTCGATCTTTCGGCGCCGGCCCAGATGCCCTCCGCTGCGGTGTGGGACAAGATTGCTGCCGTAACCGCCGCCCCGCCCGCAGCGATATCGCCCGCCCGGGCGCGGCAGCCATTGCCCGGATGGCGCGCGGCCCTTTCCGCCATGTGGGAGAGCCTGCCGGTGTGGCGCGGCATCGGGCTGGGGGCTGCCGCCGCGACGCTGCTGCTCGCCCTCGGCCTCGGCTTCCAGATGCGCGAGGCGGCGCGCGCGCCGGTGCTCGTCGCCGTGCTGCTGTCCGGCGACAATCGGCCGGCGGCGGTGGTCAACACCTTCAGGGACGGCCGCGCCGAACTGATCCCGCTCGCGGCGCTCCGCGCGCCGGAGGGCAAGTCGCTCCAGGTCTGGACCCTGTGGGACCGCGCGCGCGGTCCGGTCTCGGTGGGCCTGGTCGATGCCCTGCGCAGCCTCGACCTGCAGCTGAAGGGCCTGCCCACGGCGGTGCCGGAACAACTCTTCGAGGTGACGCTTGAACCCGCCGGCGGCTCGCCCACCGGCCGCCCCACCGGCCCCATCCTGATGAAGGGTACCGCCAGCCGCGCGCTGTGAGCGGGCGGGCGGCGGGGGAGGGCGAATCTAGCCCAGCAGGGCCTCGATGGCCTTGCACTCGGCAGGGCTCAGGCGGAAATCGAAAATGGCCAGGTCCTGTTCCATATGCACAGGCGAGGACGTGCCGGTGAGGCACACCATGTCCTGCTGGGTCAGGAAGCGAAAGAACACCTGGGGTGCCGTTCGGCCATATCGGTCCGCGATCTCGACCAGGGCGGGCTGGGCGAGGACCTCGGGATTGGCGGTAAGGGTCCAGAAGCTCTGATAGAGCACGCCGTTGCCCTTGCAGAAGGCGCGGATTTCCCGGTCGTAGCGGGTCTTGGCGTGGAAGCGGTTCTGCACCACGGCGGGCTTGATGCGGGCTTGGTGGAAGAGGCGTTTCAGCCGGCCCGGCTCGTAGCAGTTGCTGATGCCCAGCTGGCGCACCACGCCTTGCGCCTGGAGGTCTTCCATGGCGCGCCAGACCTCCAGCGTATCCTTGCCCTTCGCATAGGGGGAGTGGAGGACGAGGCCGTCCAGATAATCCGTGCGCAGGTTGCGGAGAGAGGCTTCCAGGGACTGGCGCACCTGCACGCCCAGGCTGGCCTTGGGATCGTAGGGGAGGTTGTCCGGATCCTGCCCCTGCAAGGGGGTGAACTTGGTCTGGAGATAGAGGTCCGAGCGGGCGAGCCCTTCCTTCAGCAGCGCGGCCAGCCCCTCGCCGACGCCCGGCTCGTGATAGTGCTTGGGCTGGCATGCGGTATCGATGCCCCGGAAACCCGCGCGCAGGGCCATCTCCACCAGCGCCGCGGTGCGCTCCTTCTTCCACGCCGTGCCGTAGAGGATACGGGGCATGGCCACGCCAAAGGACGACACGATGCGGCCCGGATCCTCGCGCTCGGCGATCAAGACCTGATCCGGCGCGGCGGGTGCCTGTGTCATCGCGGTGCCGTCTCCTGCCTTAGAGCGTTTTCGAGCGAAGTGGGTACGAGTTCGCGTGAAGAAAACGCGTCAATACAAGAATCTAGAGCTATTTCCGTGAGCCAATGTGAACGGGAATAGCTCTAGGCCTGCCCGGTGAAAACCGTCAGCACGCCGGTGTAGCCATAGAGATGGTGGCGCGCGATCTCGCCGCCGGCGAAGAAGCCCACCAGGGGCACGGGGCCGAGGCCCTCGCTGACCATCTGGAATTCCGCGTTGCGCTGGCCGAAATGGGGGCCGCCGCGTCCGGAGCAGCTGATGTAAAGGGCACCCCGGATGCCGCCGTCCGCTTCCGCTTTGGCCCGCACGTCGGCGACGATGCGGAGCAGGTCGGCTCTGGCCGCCTCGGCGTTCCGCTTGCAGAAGGCGAGTTGCATTCCGGCCCTAATCTGCTCTGCCACCACCAGCACGCCGGCCGTGCGCCCGACGCCGAGCAGATGGCGCACCTCCGTATTGGTGCCGAACTGGCCGGGCTGGGTGGAGACATCCTCGCCGGGGGTGAGGAGCCCCGCCAGCGTCTGGGCCAGCTCCTGGCGCAGCTCCGGATCGGGGGTGTCCGCGCCGAGGCCCAGATCCTCCAGCACGCAGTCCAGCGCCCGGCCATTGTCCAGGGTGACGAGGTAATTGCCCTCGGCGCGGGTGATGGTGCGCTGGGGGCCGATGGGCTGGCAGCCCTGGGTGACGCGGGACAGGATGGGCACCTCGGGGCCGAAGGCCACGCCGGAAACCCCGCCCAGCAGCACCTCGTCCGCAAAGAGCAGCGGCTGGTTCCGGGCCGAAGACAGGCCGCCGAACAGATAGCCGGTGGTGGTCTTGTCGCTCAGAGCCTTGAGCTGCGCGGGCAGGTCCGCGGTGCCGCCATCGGCATGGACCAGGGCGGTGAAGGCCTCGAAGCCGTCGGCGCCGGCCTCCAGAGGCTTGGGGCTGGAGAACAGCTTGAACGCGCCCGGCGGCAGTTCGGCCAGCATCAGCGCCATGCCCGGCTCGTCGAAATATTCCACCGCCTCGGCCGCCACGCCGACCCCTACGGTGCCGACCCAGTGCACCTGCGGCATGCGCTCCCTGAGCGCGTCCATGATGTTACCCGCGGCCTGGGTGTAATGGTCGGTCAGGTAGCACCAGCCCAGATTGGGCTTGCTCCCCTCGGGCAGTTGATGACGCACCTGCGCCCAGCAGGAGCCGAGGGCTATCTGCCAGTTGGCGTCACCCGCATGGGCGTGGATGAAAGTGTTCATAAGAGGCGATCTGCATGAAAGGTGTGGGCATGAACAAGGATGAAACCGGGGCCCGCCAAGCGGGCGGGCAAAAACCATCAGGGCAAGAAACCATCAGGGTCAAGAAACCATCAGGCCTGTTCGGCGGGAGCATATCCGCTGAAACAGGATCAAACGCTTCAATGAAGTGACGGCCTGTGTCGCAGACCGACGCCATCGCATTCCATCCGGAGTTGCAAGCAATGATCATGCCGCCCCTCCCGTCCCGGCGGGGTGTAATCCTGCGGGCAGCCGCAGTCCGCGACGGCGCACATCAGGAGGGGGCCAGATAGCTCGGGAGCTTCGCCAGGAAATCGGGATAATAATGCGGAACGACCGCCATATCGAAGCGCGCCAGGATCTGTTCCTTCGGCTCCCGGTCCAGCAGGAAGCGGAAGGCGGCCTCGACGCATTTGGCAGGGCTGTACTGCCCCGCCGTCAGCTCCTGATGGGTGGCCGGTGCCATGGTGACCACATGACGGGTCTCTCCCGCCGTGTCGCGCACCACCACCTCGAATTTCAGGGGATCCCCGCCGGCGCTCTGCCGCACCTCGATCATCGTGCTGCCTCCAGTTCCGCATGAGGATAACCTAGGGTCCGATTCGCGGATTGCCGATGCGATGCGGCATAGCGCTCGTCGTCGGAGTACGGCATGGGGATGGCATTGATCTTGATTGCGATGCCTGATCTTGAATGCGGTGCCACGCGTGACAGGGACGGATAAGCGAGATGCAGCGCAAGCCCGACAGCGGCGATTACCTTGCCATTTTCGGCCAGTACAAGGAGGACTTCGGGGACGTCTACATGGGCCCCGAGGACGAGCGGTTCAGGCTGCTGTTTCAGAAGATCTGCCGCATGCTCACGCAGCCCTCCTCCTTCAATCTCGGCCTGCCCGAGCAGTTTCGCACCACCGCCTTCCGCTTTCTCGAAGGCGACGCCCACACGGTCGCCCACATGAATACGGTGGAGAACCGCCATTTCATGCTGAGCGACCTGTTCGACTACATCCATCTGGTCAAGACCATGGGCGGCTCCTGGGACCAGCGCGGGCGGTAGATGCCGCAACGGCGCTTCCGCTTCCCATCTTCGACGACGTCAGCTTTGCGCAGGTGCCCGGCCTCACTGATCCGCAGGCCTCCATAAACGCAAATCTGCAGAGGACCGCGTCCTCGTCCCAGCGCGACCTAGTCTCCCGCCATGGGCTTCTCTCCCGTTGGATGTTGCTCGCTACCAGAGCGCATTTTCCGTGTGCCGGGCAAGGATGTCATGTCACCCTGACAGAACACTGCACGAGCGTGTCATTTCCTGTCGGATCAGTTTGGAGCTCGTGCTGCCGGGTGAGTTTGGTGCAACCGGTTGCAACGATAGCTCCGGCGGCAACCGTTTGGCATTGCCCTCAACCCGGCGCTGCGGTTTGGTGACCGCCCGCTGACCTTCGGTTTGCAACTGGTCGGGTAGCGCGGGGTTCCGGTCTCTCCAATCTTCACTGACCCTTCCTGATCCAGAAGTGCAGCGGCAGGGCTAAGGCGATGCCGAGCCAATAGGCGACGATATTCCAGGGATTGAAGATGCGTCCGAGCAACAGGGCGCCCGCGAGCGTGGTGCGGAAGGTGTCCAGGGCAGGGGCGTGATAGAGGCGGAACAGCTCGGCGGCGAGCGCGATCGCGGCCGCCGCGAGTGGGGTCACCCACCAGCGCTCGCTTTTGCCGAGGATGGCCCCCACGATTAGAACGACCATGGCGCCCCAGAGAACGCCGCCCCCATAGTTGAGGAAGAAGCCCGGCAACCCCATGGGGACGAGCCGCCAGACAAGGCCGCAGATCATGACGATCAGCGCCGCGCCGATGTGGAGCAGGAGCTCTCCGCGAAGACATGGCCGTCATGCCGGGCCGCCTTCGATCTGGGGCGCTGATTGTTCCCCGGCCGGGCGGGCGCTCCGCCACATGGCGGCGGCCACCAGCGTGTAGGAAATCAGCATCAGCAGGAACCACGACGTGAGCTTGCTGGGCGACACCATCGCCCAGGCCCCGACCTGGTTGGGGTAGAGCCAGGCGCCCGCGCCGGTGCCGATATTCTCGCCGAACCATATGAATAGCGCGACGAGGAAGAAGCCGAGCAGTAGCGGCATGCGGCGATGCACCTTCCAGACCTTGAAGAAGACGGTGGTCCGACTGAACAGCAGGGCTGAGGCGGCCACAAGCGCCCACCGCGCGTCGAAGCCGAAATGGTCGGCGAAGAAATTCAGATAGATGGCAGTCGAGAGCAGGATCAGCGTCCAGAGCGGTGGATGTCGGGTGAAGCGGAAATCGAACAGGCGCCAGACGCGAAAGAGATAGCTGCCAACGGCCGCGTACATGAAGCCGGAGAAAAGGGGAACGCCCACGAGCCTGAGATAGCTTGCTTCGGGGTAATGCCAGGAGCCGATCGATGTCTTGAACAGCTCCATGATCGTGCCGACCACGTGGAACACGAGGATGACCTTGGCTTCCTCAAGGGTCTCCAGACCAAACCAGATCAGGGCGAACTGGACGATGATGCAGGCGATCACCAGCGCATCGTAGCGGGGCAGCGCCGCATGCTGCGGGTACCAGAGGCGCGTCGCAATGATGAGGCCAAGAAGGATGCCGCCAAACAGGCAGGCCCACCCCTGCTTGATGCCGAACCGAAGAAATTCATAGAGGCCAGCGGACAGCGGCCCCCGGCGGGCGAAAGACGCGCCCATGCGCTCCTCCCGCGCGGCGAGCACCACAAGGAACGGCCAGCCTCCGGTAGCGGACGTCTCGCGTCCTGCACGTGACCTTTCCATTGGCATGTCCCCCGGCGCGCCGTTTGTCCCAGGGCGACTTGGGTTGTTCAACGTGGCGATTTCAAGCCAGGGGCGCAGGCCGTGTTCTGGGCTTGGTGGGGGCGCTTCAGTGCAACCGGTTGCACTGAATGGACTGGGGGCACGGGTCCCGGCGCCCCATCGTCGAGCGACGGGAGCCGACTGGGGCAAACGGGCGACTTTGCGGGGGCCGCGTTGTATGCTCGCCGGTCTTGGCCAACCTGGGTTCCGTTCAGCATGTCCGTCGCCTTCACGCGCGAAAACGACCTCGAAGCGACCGCTGCCGACCTGCCGGACCGGCCGATTTCGCCGCATCCAAATCTGGTGACGCCCGCCGGGATGGCGGCGCTGGATGCGGCCCTGGGCGAGGCACGGGCTGCCTATGCGCAGGCGCAGACCGGCGATGTGCAGGCCGACCGGATGGCCATGGCGCGGGCGACCCGCGACCTGCGCTACTACAGCGCCCGGCGGGCCAGCGCCCAACTGATTGAAGCTGTTGCCCATCCCCGGTCGGTCCAGTTCGGGACCACCGTCACCATCGACCGCGAGGATGGCCGCCGCCAGGTCTTTCGCATCGTCGGCGAGGACGAGGCCGACCCGGCCAAGGGCTCGGTGTCCTATGTCTCGCCGCTGGCGAAAGCCCTGATGAGCAAGGTGGTGGGGGATGTGGCGCTGGTGGCCGGCCGCGAGGTGGAGGTGCTGGAGATCGCGTGATGGAGCACCTTCAGCAGCACACCGTGAATTCCCGTGCGCCCCGCTCCATCGGCCAGTGTCCTCAAGTCCCGATGACCCAATAACGGTCCGCGAACGCGGAGCCGTTTGCGAAGAGCCACTGTTTATTGCGGGTGTTGATAATACCCCTCAGGCCGGCTCCCATTTTTCCCAGCCCAGCAGGTGTTCGTTGTCATCCAGCCAGCTTTTTCTGGCCTCCCAATCCGGCAATATGGATCCCACCAGGCTCCAGAATTCCGGCGCGTGGTTCCGATAGCGAAGGTGGCATAGCTCGTGGACGACGGCGTATTCGAGCACCGGCCGCGGGGCGAAGATCAGGTGCCAGTTGAGATGGATCTGACGGTCCTGGCCGCAGGCACCCCACATGTGCTTCTGGTCCTTGATCTGGATGCCTTTCGGCTTCAGGCCATTGCTCGCCCCGTGGCGGTGGACAAATTCTTTGGCATCATCGCGCATGCGTCGCCTCAGCCAGAGGCGGAGCGAACTCGCGATCACGGCATCCGCTGCATCCTCGGACAGATCCCGAGGTGTGCGGATCACGAAGCCATTCCGGAAGCTGACCTCGACCAGTGAGCCGTCGAAGGGCTCCACGGTGATCTTGGTCATCCGGCCGCGATAGGGGAGCTTGGCGCCGGTCGCGAAGCGGTAGACCCTGGCCTGGGACTTTGCGCGCTCCTGCATGGCGGAGACGGTCTCGAGGATCCAGGCACGGCGCCGGTGGAGAACCGCTTCGATCTGTTCGTCCGTCGCCTGCTCGGGCACGAGCAACTCGAACGATCCCGGCGTGACGGTGATGTTGGCGCGCTTGGCCGTTGCGGAACGCCGCAGGCTATAGTCGAACTGCCGATCGCCGATCCGGAACACCGGCATTGTCAGGGCTCCACGAAGTGCTTCAGCGCATAGGCCTCCACCTGGTCGGGGATGTCCTTCAGTTGGGTCAGGCCCGCCAGATGCGCCATGGAGCGGACCTTCTGGCGCAAATCCTTGCGCAGCCCGTCCTTTTCCCACCAGCCTTTGGGCGCGCTGGACGGGTCGGTGTAGAGCGCTGCGACACTGATGGCCAAGTCCTCGGCCTGCTGCACGGCACCGAAATCGGCGAGGATCTGCATGACGCCGAAAGCGCCCGGTGAAAGACCGGCCGCGACATGCGCCCCGTCTTCGGCGGCGATGTCCTTCGCGAGTTCCTCAGCGGCGCGCAGCTTGTCGGCCCAGCTGAGCTGCGCGCTCTCCATGCGGTCCAATAGCTGGCGCAGCCGTTCGGAGAACTTGCCATACTGGTGCGGGCTGTCGTCGATACGCTCGCTCACCGTCTTGCGCAGCTCGGTGGTCTTGCGGATCGCGGCCGTCATCAGCTCTTCGTCCGTCTTGCCCTCGGCGTCGAAGTCGTCCCAAAAGCCCGGATCGGTGATGTGGCGCAGCTTCACCGTCACGCTGAGGCCGGTGGCGTCGAGATGGGTGTCGAGCATCTCGCGGATCTTCTCGCTGTAGCTCATCTGGTCGAAGGCCTGCCGCTTCTCGAAACGCTGGGTGCCGAAGAGCAGGAAGGAGGCCACCCATTTGAGGTCGGCGGTGAAATCGAGCACGCTCGGATCGGGGCTCAGCGTCTCGTAGAGCGCGATGAAGCTGCGCGCCCGGCCCTTGAACTCGAACCACTTGTCCTCGCTGCCGAGCACATGTGCGAAGGCGTTGAACTCCCTCTCCCACCCCGCTTTGTCCCGTGCCCCGCGCTTGATCGGCTTCAGCAGGGCGGCGACGGCGGCGTGGGCGGTGCGCAACTGGCTGCGCAGATCGTCGAGATCGCGCATGGCGTTTTTCACGTCGTCGGCGCGATAGCTGGCGAGCGCGGCCTCAAGATTGGCGCAGACGCCGATATAGTCGACGATCAGCCCGTTGCGCTTCTTCGCATCGAAGACGCGGTTGGTGCGGGCGATGGCCTGCAACAGGCCATGCTCCTTGAGCGGCTTGTCGAGATACATCACGCTTTCGATCGGACAATCGAAGCCGGTCAGCAGCTTGTCGCAGACGATCAGGAACTGCGGGTCCTCGCCCCTGCGGCCGAACGCCTTCTTCGCCTGCTTCTCCGCCTCGGCGTCGAGATAGTTGGCCACCAGCGCCGCGCGGACGGCGTGTATGCGCTCATCCTCGCTCGGCTTGTGGTCCTCCTGATTGATGGAATAGACGCAGGCGGACATGGCGTCCGCGCGCGCCAGCGCCGCCTCGGGGGACAGGCCCTCGGCCGTAAGATCGTCGGCGATCACGCGGGTCAGCGCGCGCTTGTAGAGGATCACCGCCTCGCGATCGATGGCGACGATCTGTGCCTTGAAGCCGTCGGGGCGGGCATAGGCCTTGAAGTGGGTCCAGATGTCATAGGCGATCAGCTTGATCCGGCGCGGGTGCTTGACCAGATCCTCGATCCGCACGCCGCGCTTCTTGATCTCGTTCAGCCGGTCGTCGTCCAGTTCGGCGAACCAGGTGTCGAACAGGATGTCGATGCGCGCTTCGTCCACCTGCCAGTCGGTCTTGCGGCCGGTGTAGTAGATCGGCACGGTGGCGCCGTCGGCGACCGCGTCGTCGATGCCGTATTTGTCGAGATAACCTTCGCCGGGGACGCCGAAATTGGCATAGGTGTCCTTGTCGTCCTTCTTCACCGGGGTGCCGGTGAAGCCGAAGAAGCGGGCGTCGGGCAAGGTGGCGCGCAGCGCGGCGCCGAGGTCCTTCTCCTGGGTGCGGTGGGCCTCGTCCACCATCACGATCCAGTTGGCCGAATGGGCCACGGGCCGGGTAGAGCCCTGGAACTTGAAGATGGTGGAGAGCGCCGTGATGCCGTCCTTGCCGCTGCCGATCAGCGTGTTGAGGTCCCTGATGCTGTCGATGGTCGTGGGGTTGGGCAGGCCGCAGGCGAGGAAGGTGCCGCTGATCTGGCCGTGCAGGTCCACCCGGTCGGTCAGCACCAGGATGTTGGGGTTGGTCAGCGCGTCCGAGGCAATGGTGCGGTGGGTCTTCAGCTTCAGCGCGGCGAACACCATGGTGAGCGACTTGCCGCTGCCCTGCGTATGCCAGATCAGCCCCTGCCGATGCTTGCCCTCCAGCACGCGGGCGACCATGCGGTTCACCGCGCGGAACTGCTGGTAGCGGCAGATCTTCTTGATGGTGCCGGTCTCGGTCTTCTCGAACACGATGTAATGGGCGAGGAGGTCGATGAGGCGCGCCGGCTCCAGCAGGCACCACAGGCCCTTGGCGAGGGGATCGGGGAAATCCGCCTCCAGCTTCGGCCAGGGGTCGCGCCATTCGGCATAGTGCTTGGAGGGCGAGCCGGTGGCGCCATAGAGCACCAGCGCGCCGTCGGTGACGATGTTGAAGGCGTTGGCGACGAACAGGCGCGGAATGTCCTGCTCATATTGCTTGATCTGCTCGAACGCCTCGCCGGTCTTGTCCTTCACGTTGAGCGGGCTCTTGGCCTCGATCACCACCAGCGGGATGCCGTTGACATGGATGACGAGGTCCGGCCGGCGGGTCTTCTCCGACTTCACGCGGAGCTGGCTGGTGACGGTGAACAGGTTGTTGGCGGGGGTGAGGAAATCGATCACCCGCAGGGTCTGGCGGGTCTCGAAGCCGTCGATCTTGCGGGAATAGTCTCCGCGCAGCACCTTCAGCCACGCCTCATTGTCGGCGATGCCGGCCAGCTCCGCATGGGCGGCCTCGGCCGCCACCGCGTCGATGCCGTTGATGCGCATGAGGGCGGCGACGAGATGCGGGCGGAACAGCACCTGGTTGTCGCCGTCGCGCAGGCCGGCATGGTCCGCCGGCGGCACCACGGCATAGCCCATGGCCGCCAGCCGCTCCATGGCCGGGCGCTCGGCAAAGTGCCATTCGGGGCCTTGGGTCATGCGGCTCTCCTATTCCGCCGCCAGGGGGAGGGCGTCGGTCACGCGCTTGCGGCCGGTGAGAAGGTCGGACATGAGGGCGGATTTACATTCCAGAAGTCGGGTTAGTGAATCGTCAATTGCTCGTTGGCTATTTTCGAACCCATCCAGAATTTTGACGATCTTTTTCTGCTCGGTTACAGGCGGAACTGGAATACTGAAGCGTAGGACATCGTTTTTTGTGATATTTGGATCTTTTCGACTACTTGCAGCCACTGAACGCCATTTGGAACGCAAGCCCACCAATGCGCAGTTCAGGTATGGGCCAAGAACGGTCTCATCACAAATGCGCAGTGCAGAGATAGCCTGATTCGTCGCGGAAGGTTGCTCCAGGATCCCGGACCGGCCAATTTGTTGGAAGCCGCCATACATTGCGACCAGCACTGTTCCTGCCGGATGAATCTCGCAGGAGCTTTCCGCCACCGCTGCCGCCGTAATCATCTCCTCAGTTCTGCCGACAACGCCATCCGTCAAATCGCCCGTCTTTACCCACGGGATCGCGCCACCTTGGAAGTATCTGTCGTGCAATGCTCTAGATGGCGTCGCTCCTGCTTTCACAAGCGCAATGTCACAAATAGATTTCAGAGCCCACTCCTCCGGAATCTCCCCGATTTCTGTCTGCTTGAAGCGGGTGTGGCCGATGCCTTTGGTCAGCAGGCGTTCGAGCACGGCTTGCTTGACCTTGCGCGTCTGCTCGATCACCACCCGCGTCGCCGCGATGGCCTCATCGACGCTCGACAGCACCTCCGCGATCCGGCGCTGTTCGGGGAGCGGGGGGAGGTGCAGCTTGAAGCGAAGCCAGCGCTCGCAGTCGAAGATCATCTTCTCGACATCGACCCCTACGCTGGCGTGAAAGCAGGTTTGCTGAAAGTAGATCGAGTGGGTGAGGTAGGCCAGGTAATCGATGAGTAAACGCGACGTGGGCTTCAGAACCGAATATTCGTTGGAAACGATGGCTCCCGTGAGAGCGGGGGGGACAAGGCCGCATCCGCCATGAATGATCTGGCGGTTCGACATGAGGAAGTCGTCCCGCTCGATCATGAACTGCGTCTTCGTCAGGATGTCGCGCCCCTTCAGGCGGCTGCGAGCGACGACGCCACCGCGCGACCGCTTTGCAGTGACGAGCTGATATTCAGCGTCGTCATCGAGAGCGACGGGCCGCTCGACGACCCGCAGGACGTCCCCGAATGTCAGCGTGGTCCACCCATCCGGACACGAGCCGAGAATGGGCTTTCCGGGCTGCACGCTTGGCGGGAACAGCGAACTACGAGCCATAGCCCAGCTCCCTCAGGTGGCCGTCCATGACGGCCTCGGCGTCGTTCCTTTCCGCTCTCAGGTCGAGCAACTTGGCATATTCGGTGGCAATATCGACCGTTTCTTCGGTGCTGCCCAAATCGACATATTGGGGAATGTTCAGGCTGAAATTATTGCCCTCGATTTCGGCGTAGTCGGCAACATATGAGAACTGGTCTATAGGTGCATAATTTCCAAGGCACTCCACGATGCGCCGAACGTTATCAATCGTAAGTAGGTTTTGCTTCTTGCCCGAGATGAACTCGTCGGCCGCGTGAATGAAAAGCGTCTTCCCCCGCCGGTCCTTCGCCTTCTTCTTGCGCAGGATGAGGATGCAGGCGGGAATGCCGGCGCCGTAGAACAGGTTCGGCGCCAGCCCGATGACCGCCTCCACCAGATCGTCGCGGATCATCCCCTCGCGGATGCGCCCTTCCGCCCCGCCGCGAAACAGCACCCCGTGCGGCAGCACCACGCCGCACACCCCGCCCGCCTTCAGGCTCGCCACCATGTGCTGCACGAAGGCGAGGTCGCCATAGGATTTCGGCGGGCAGCCATAGAGGTCGCGGCCATAGGCATCGCCCTTGCTCCACACCTCATGGCCCCAGCTTTTGAGCGAGAAGGGCGGGTTGGCCAGCACCCGGTCGAAGGTGCGGATGGCCTTCACCCCCTCGCCGGTGAGGTGCCTGGGCTCCAGCAGCGTATCGCCGCGCGCCACCATGGCGTCGTCGATATCGTGCAGGAACAGGTTCATCTGGCAGATGGCCCAGGTGTTGAGGTTCTTTTCCTGGCCGAACAGCGACATGCTCTTCGGGTTCCGGCCCTGCCGCTCCAGGTGATGCACCGCCTCCAGCAGCATGCCGCCCGAGCCGCAGGTGGGATCGTAGATCGCCATGCCCTCTTCCGGCTTCAGGCACTCGACGATGAGCCGCACCACCATCTTCGGGGTGTAGAACTCGCCGCCCTTCTTGCCGGAATCGTCGGCGAAGCGCTCGATCAGATATTCATAGGCCTGGCCGAGCATGTCCGGCTCGACATCCGCCTTGCGCAGCCGGTGGGTCTCGAAATGCTGGAGCAGCTTTTCCAGCATGGCGTCCGGGAAGCGCTCCTTGTTGTTGAAGTCCACGTCCTGGAACACGCCCTTGAGCCGCAGGTTCGCGTCCTCGATGGCCCGGAAGGCGGCGTTCAGATGCGCCCCGATGTCGGTGGTGTGGCGGCGGATGTCCTTCCAGAAATGCCCCTTGGGGATGTCGAAGCGGTGCTCTTCCGGGTCGGCCGCCAGCACGGCATCGTGATACCGCGCGAGCCGGTCCTCATACTCCTCCTCCCACACGTCCGAGAGGCGCTTGAAGAACAGCAGGCCGAAAATGTAGTGCTTGTAGTCCCCGGAATCGATCGATCCGCGCAGGATGTCGGCCGCCCGCCAGAGGTGGGTTTCCAGTTGCGACAGCGTCAGCGCCATTCTTGTTGCCCCTTCGTCCCCGAGCCGCCGCGAGCCGAAGGCCCGTCCCGCAAAGGCCGGAGGCCCCCCTTTTCATCATCGGCTGATTTATGACGCGGGATGAAGTCCAATGAAAGCGCGAGAGCGCGCCCCGGAGGCGCGTTGCAACCGGTGGCAACGGTCATGCCGCGAGAACGATGAGTATGGCGGCGCCCCAACGGAACGCCCAGGGAAGCGATTTTCTCCATCTCCACCGCCAGTCCCGGCAGCGAGGTTTTTCCAGATTTCCCGTTTGCCGATGATCGCTCGCAGCTCCTGCGGCACGAACGCCCGGAAGGTCCAGCGGCCACCGCGTCGAAACAGGGCTTGCCCATCTCGTCTCCGACCGTAGCAGGAGACCGCAGCAAACGCCGCCTCAAGCCTTCGATCTTGCCCATCGTTCAGGATTTGCAATGGGTTGGGATGGTGCTGCGAGAGAGGATTGAACTCTCGACCTCTCCCTTACCAAGGGAGTGCTCTACCACTGAGCTACCGCAGCGCACCGGGGGCCTTGGGATATCCGAAGAGGGAAAATCCCGCCGGCCCGGAAAGGCGACGGGCATTGCCGTCGTCAGGCGGCTTCCTCTGCCACATGCGGGGAGCCGGTGCAAGGGGGCGATGCCTCCTGGCAGGTGAAGATGCGACTTCTCCCCAGGCGCGGGTCGATTGCGCGTCTGAGCACCCGCAGCGATGCATTTTTGCGCGTGCACACCGCTTGAGCGTTTCGGTTTCCCCGGCTAGCCTCCAGGTCCTGAGGCCAGTTCGGGGGACATGATGGCTGCGGACAAGGCGCGGAAGGAAACCATCGGTGCCGTCCGGCGATCATTCGCGCCCTGGACCGACCCGACCCAGACCCCGCTCATTCGATTCGAGAATGTGGTGAAGCGCTTCGGCGACTTCACCGCGGTCGATCACGTGAGCCTCGACATCTACGAGCGCGAGTTCTTCGCCCTGCTCGGCCCCTCTGGCTGCGGCAAGACGACCCTCATGCGCATGCTCGCCGGCTTCGAGGAGCCGTCCGAGGGCCGCCTCACCCTGGCGGGGGAGGACCTGTCCGGCGTGCCGCCCTACCGGCGGCCGGTGAACATGATGTTCCAGTCCTACGCCTTGTTTCCACACATGAATGTTCAGGACAACATCGCCTTCGGCCTCAAGCAGGACAAGATGAGCAAGGGCGAGATCGACGCCCGCGTCGAGGAGATGCTGAAGCTCGTCAAGCTGGAGAAGTTCGCCAAGCGCAAGCCGCACCAGCTTTCCGGCGGCCAGCGCCAGCGCGTGGCCCTCGCCCGGTCGCTGGCCAAGCGACCCAAGGTGCTGCTCCTGGACGAGCCGCTGGGCGCCCTCGACAAGAAGCTGCGCGAGGAAACCCAGTTCGAGCTGATGGACCTGCAGATGGACCTCGGCATGACCTTCCTGATCGTGACCCACGACCAGGAAGAGGCCATGACGGTGGCCGACCGCATCGCGGTGATGAACAACGGTGTGCTGGTGCAGGTGGCGCCGCCCTCGGTGATCTACGAGCAGCCGGCCAGCCGTTACGTGGCCGACTTCATCGGCGAGGTGAACCTCATCGAAGGCACGATCACCCAGGCAGGGCATGACGAGACCCACATCACCTCGCCGGTGACGCGCTTTCCGCTCGTGGTGTCGCAGACGGTGGACTGCAAGGCCGGCGACAAGGCCTGCATCGCCATCCGCCCCGAGAAACTGCGCATTTCGCTGGAACCGCCGGTCGACCAGACCGAGAATCTCTTCGAGGGCGAGATCTGGGACATCGGCTATCTGGGCGATTTTTCGATCTATCACGTGGAACTGGCCTGCGGGCAGCGGATCAAGGTCTCGCAGCCGAACCTGTCGCGCATGGTGGCGCGGCCTATCTCCTGGGACGACAAGGTCTGGGTGACCTTCGCGCACCACGCCGGCGTGGTGCTCATCTGACGGGGCTTCGCGTGCCGTGCGCGCGGAAGGCTTGAGTTCTTGTTCTGACGCGTTTTGATCGTGCGGCAACGCACCGGGAGGCAACCATGGCGATGGCGGGGGAGAAGGGGCACGGCCGCTGGTTCGTGATCGCGGTGCCCTATCTGTGGCTCCTGGCGCTGTTCCTCGCGCCCTTCCTGATCGTGTTCAAGATCTCGCTGTCGCAGGATGTGGTGGCCCAGCCGCCCTATGCGCCGACCCTCGATCTGGCGCAGGGGTGGGCCGGCTTTACCGAGTTCCTGTCCGGCCTCTCCTTCGCCAATTACGGCTATGTGCTGGATTTCTCGAATGAGTTCCTGGAGGCCTATGGCTCCAGCCTGGTTATCGCCTCCATCTCCACGGTGCTTCTGCTGCTGGTGGGCTACCCCATCGCCTATGCCATGGCGCGGGCGCCGCGCTCCATCCAGCCCACGCTGCTGATGCTGGTGATCCTGCCGTTCTGGACCTCCTTCCTCATCCGCGTCTACGCGTGGATCGGCATCCTGTCGCAGGAAGGGCTGCTCAATCAGGGGTTGAGGGCACTGGGCGTCATCGACCAGCCGCTGGAGATCCTCAACACCAACCTCGCCGTCTATATCGGCATCGTTTATTCCTATCTGCCGTTCATGGTGCTGCCGCTTTATGCAGCCCTGGAAAAGCTTGACCTGACGCTGCTGGAAGCCGCCGCAGATCTCGGGTGCCCTCCATCCAAGGCGTTCTGGACCATCACTTTTCCGCTCTCCCTGCCCGGCGTTGCCGCCGGCGCGCTGCTTTGCTTCATCCCGGCGGTGGGCGAGTTCGTCATTCCCGACCTGCTGGGCGGCTCGGATACGCTGATGATCGGCAAGTCGCTGTGGACGGAGTTCACCGTGAACCGGTCCTGGACGGTGTCGTCCGCGGTGGCCGTGCTGCTGCTGCTCGTGCTGGTGATCCCCATCGTGATCTACCAGAACATCCAGCAGCGCGAGCTGGAGGCGGGGAAATGAAACACGAGCCGGAGGCGGGGAAATGAAAAAAGGCCTGACCTGGTTCAACGTCACGTCCATCGTGCTCGGCTTTGCCTTCCTCTACATTCCCATCCTGTTGCTGGTGATCTACTCGTTCAACGATTCGCGGCTCGTCACCGTGTGGGGCGGCTTTTCCACGCGGTGGTACTGGTCGCTGCTGCAGAACGAGCAGCTCATGGACGCCGCCTGGGTGACGGTGCGCATCGCCTTCTTCTCGTCGCTGGTAGCTACCGTGCTCGGCACCATGGCGGCGATGACCCTCACCCGCTACGGGCGTTTTCCGGGGCGCACCCTGTTCTCCGGCATGATCTACGCCCCCCTCGTCATGCCCGAGGTGATCACCGGCCTGTCCCTGCTGCTGCTGTTCGTGGCGGTGAATTTCGATCGCGGCTTCTGGACCGTCCTGCTGGCCCACATCACCTTCACCATGTGCTTCGTGGCGGTGGTGGTGCAGTCGCGGCTCGTCACCTTCGATCGCGCGCTGGAAGAGGCGGCGCTCGACCTCGGCTGCCCGCCGTTCAAGACCTTCTTCAAGATCACCCTGCCGCTGATCCTGCCGGCGGTGGTGTCCGGCTTCATGCTGGCCTTCACCCTGTCGCTGGACGACCTGGTCATCGCCAGCTTCACCACCGGTCCGGGGGCCACCACGCTGCCCATGCGCATCTATTCGCAGGTGCGCCTGGGGGTGACGCCGGAGATCAACGCGGTCTGCACCATCCTCATCGCCATCGTGACGGTGGTGGTGATCATCGCCTCGGTCATGACCAAGCGGGCGGAGAACCAGCGGCAGGCGGAAGAGCGCGCGGCCATGCAGTAGCCCGGCCGGCAAAGCTTCTGCCGGCAAGGCGGGCCCTGCCATCCTGACGCCCGCTGCGGGCATCGTGCTGCAGTCCCGCAGGCGGCCCCCTTACCTGGTGGAGAAGCGAACCAGCTCGGTGCCGGTGAGGTCGAGCAGGATCAGCTTGCGTCGCAGCGGATCGATCCGCCAGGCCCGCGTCCGCTCCAGCGCCAGCAGGAATTTCTGCTCCTGCGCTATCACCGCCGGCGCGCAGGCCATGCGGCTGGCGGAAAGGGGGCCGAAAAGCAGGGCAGCGCCCGACAGTTTGGCCTTTCCGCTGTAGCGGTTGCAGCCGCCGGAACCGGATACGGCGCCGTCGGCGCCGAGCACGAGGGTGGTCTGGATCCGATCCAGAACCCCGCCGCTGCCGATCGTCTCCGCCAGCCATTCGCCCACGGGCGTGAGCGGCATGTCTTGCGCCCCCGCCGGCACGGCCCAGAGGCCGGCAAGCCCACCAACTCCTGCACCTGCAACAAGTCCTGCACCCATCAGGCGACGGCGCGTGAGCAGGGGAGAAGAGAGCGGGGGAAATTGGCCCATGGCCATTACCGGCCCTCCCGCACCCAGGCGGCGGTGAGCGCGCCGAGCAGCAGCAATAGGCCGGACAGGCCGGCGAACAGCGGGAACAGGCCGATGCCTCGCACCACCGAGACGTCGCGGGTGCGCAGGCCCATCCAGTCCTCGCCGGCGAGGCGGTCGGATGCGGAGACCTGCACCAGGCGCGGCACCGATCCGCCGAGGTCCGCGAGCCGCCACACACCGCCGCCGGTGGCCGCCGCCACGGGAGCGAGAACGTCGCGCGTGCTGGTCACCTCGGCGAACTCCTTGGGGTTCAGCGGGCCGATATTGGCCAAGGCGGTGAGTGTACCGTTGGTGGCGCGCCACAGGCCCAGTTCGTCGGCCGGAGTCGCCGCCCGCCACAGGCCGGGCTCGGCCTGGGTGAGGGTGAGGGTGCGCAGCGCACCGGATGGCGTGGTGATGGTGGCGGTGGGCACGCTGTCGGCCATGGTCTGGCGCTCCACCACGAGCTCGCGACCGGAGACGGTGAGTTTCAGGCGCTCTTCCTCCAGGTCCGGCTCCTTCATGAGCCAGTGGGAGAGGCGGCGCAGCAGGTCGATATGCGGGCCTCCGCCTTCATAGCCGCGCGCCCAGAGCCAGATGTGGTCGGAGAGCAGCAGGGCCACGCGGCCTTCGCCCACCCGGTCCACCAGCAGCACCGGCTTGTCGCCCGGCGCGGACATGAGGCTGGTGCCGGAGCGGGCCTGGGCGTCGATGACGCGGAAGAAGCGGCTCCAGTGGGGCGGCTCGCTCTCCGAGCCCGGCAAAGCGCGGGTAACGGGATGGCGCTTGCCCGGATCGGTGAGGCGGGCGTGGTAGGGCGCGTCGGTGGCATCGCCCCTTGGCACGCCGGGCAGGATCTCTTCCAGCGGCGTGTTGTAGAGCGAGCCGGTGTCGAGGAAGTCCGTGCCCGCCGCCACCAGCACTGCGCCGCCGGCGCGCACATAGCGCACGATATTGTCGAAATAGACCTGCGGCAGCACGCCCTGCTGGGCGTAGCGGTCGAAGATGATGAGGTCGAAATCCTTGATCTTGGTCTGGAACAACTCGCGCGTCGGGAAGGCGATGAGCGAAAGCTCGTTGATGGGCGTGCCGTCCTGCTTCTCCGGCGGGCGCAGGATGGTGAAGTGGACGAGGTCCACGTTGGCGTCGCTCTTCAGGAGGTTGCGCCAGGTGCGCTCGCCCACGTTCGGCTCGCCGGACACGAGCAGCACGCGCAGCTTGTCGCGGATGCCGTCGATGGCGACGGCGGTGCGGTTGTTCACCAGCGTCAGCTCGCCGTCGAGCGCGGGAACCTCGAACTCGACGATGTTGGGCCCGGCATGGGTGATGTCCACGTCCACGGACGTGCTGCGCCCGGCGGTGACGGTGGGCCGGGCGATGACCTCGCCGTCGCGGCGGATGGTGACGGCGACGCGGGCGCCGGCGGGGGCGCCCTCGTCGGTCACCTTGAAGGTCACCGCCTGCTTCTGGCCGACGATGCCGAAGCGCGGTGTCTTTTCCAGCGCCACGCGCCGGTCGCGCTCGCCGGCGCGGCCGGTGACGAGGGCATGGACCGGCGCCGAGAAGCCCAGCGCCTGCGGGTTCTCCGGCGCGTCATGGACACGGCCGTCGGTGATCATGATGGCGCCCGCCACCCGCTCCGGCGGCACGTCGGCAAGGCCGGCGGACAAGGCGGAGAACAGGCGCGTGCCGTCGGCGGAGCCGTCGCCCGCATCGGCCTCGATGGTGCGCACCTCGATGCCGGAGAGCTTGCCCAGCCGGTCGGCCAGGGCGGCGCGGGCGGCTTCCGTCTGCTGGGTGCGCTCGCCGAAGGACTGGCTAGCGCTCTTGTCCACCACCACCGCCACCACCGAGGTGAGCGGCTCGCGCTCCTCCCGGGTGAAGGAGGGGTTGGCGAGGGCGAGCAGCCCCACCGCCAGCGCCAGCGCGCGGAAGATGGCACCCCGCGTGCGCGAGGCTAAGAGCAGCCCCGCCAGCACCAGCGCGACGACGCCGACCGCGATCAGCAGCGGCAGCGACAGGAAGGGGGAGAAGGTGATGCCGTAATTCATGCGCCGGCGTCCGCTGCGCGTGCGTCAGTGTTCATTGCCCCAGCCTTTCCAGCAGGGCCGGCACGTGCACCTGGTCCGCCTTGTAGTTTCCCGTCAGCACATACATCACCATGTTGGCGCCGGCGCGGAAGGCGATCTCCCGCTGGCGCGGCTCGCCCGGCGTCAGGGGCAGGAGCGGCTCGCCGTTGCGCGTCACCGCCCAGGCGCCGGCGAGGTCGTTGGACGAAATGATCACCGGGGAAACGCCGTCGCCCGCCCGCGCGGGACGGTCCGCATCGGCGTCGGCGGCCGGCAGGGCCTCCACCCAGGTGGTGCCGCCGGTGAAGCGACCCGGAAAGTCCTTCAGCAAATAGAAGGCCTTGGTGAGCACGTGGTCGCGCGGCACCGGCTCCAGCTCGGGGATGTCGAGGCGCGACAGGATGTCCTTCAGCCGCGCCCCGGCGGCTGAGAGCGGCGCGCCGGGCGCGCCGGAGGCCTCGATGGCGTCGCGGGTGTCGAAGATCACCGTGCCGCCCTGCTTCATATAAGCGTCGATGCGCGCCAGCACGGCGGGCGGCGGCGGGCTCATGTCGGGCAGGATGGGCCAGTAGAGCAGGGGGAAGAAGGCGAGTTCGTCCCTGGCGATGTCCACGCCCATGGCCTCGCCGGCCTGAAGGGCGGTGCGCTGGCCGAGGAAGGTGGCGAGCCCGTCGAGCCCGGCACGGGAAATCTCGTCCACCTCGCCGTCGCCGGTCACCACATAGGCGAAGCGGGTCTGCAGCGTGGCCTTGAGGGCGAAGGCGTCGTCGGCGCGGGCGGGTGCGGGAGCGCCGGCAAGGCCGGCCGCGCCGAGCGCGATGGCGGCGAGGAGCACCGCGGTCGCGCCGCGCCGCACCTTCGGGCCGCCCATGCGGCTGAAGCCGCCGGCCAGGAACAGCACCGCCAGCGCATCGAGCAGCAGCAGCCCCATGGCGGTCACCAGCACCGGCCCGCGCAGGTCGCGCGGCGCGTTTTCCTGCAACGGTTCCACGCGGCCGCCAAGGGCAGAAAGGTCCAGCGCCTTCGGCCGGTCGGCGGGCAGCAGCGTGTTCACCGCCACCAGCCCGTCCGGCGGGCCGTAGAAGCCGGGGGGATGGTCGGCGGTGGCGCGGCCCGCATAGTCGGCTGGAACCGCGCGGGCGGTGGGGCCAGCGGGACGGAAGGCGCCGAAGCCATCCAGCACGCGGGCCGGCGGCAGCACCGCCACATCCGGCCGGCTGGCGGTGGGGACGGGGGCTTCCGCGGGCGCCGTCTCGGCGGGGGGCGGGGCATCGGACAGGGCGATCACGCGGCGCAGCATTTCTACGAAGGTGCCGGAAAGCGGCAGGTTGGACCAGGAGGTGTCGCCGGTCACATGGAACAGCACCAGCGCGCCCTTGCCCCGGCGCACGCCGGTGACCAGGGGGGTGCCATCGGCCAGGGTCGCCCAGGCGCGTTCGGCCAGCATGCCGTCCGGCTCGGCCAGAACCTGCCGCGTCACGGTCACATCGTCCGGTAGGTGCAGGTCGCGGAACGGGCCCTCGGCCGAGAGGGCGCCGAGCTTCTGCGGCGTCTCCCAGGACAGGGAGCCGCCCAGCACGCGGCCGCCGCGCCGCAGCTTGACCGGCAATAGATCATCCTGCGCATTGGCGAGGCGGGGACCGGCGAAGCGCACGAGGACGCCGCCTTCCTCCACGAAGCGGGCGAGGCGCGCGCGGGTGGCGGGCGGGATGGTACCCACATCCGTCAGCACCAGCACCGGCAGGCGCTGTTCCAGGAAGCGGTTGATGTTCTCGGTGGCCGATCCGGTCTCGGCCACGCGCAGGTCCGCATAGGGGCCGAGCGCCCGGGAGAGATAATAGGTGGGGGCGAGCAGGGGCTGGCCGGTATCCGTGCTGGTGCCGGAGACAAGGCCCACGGCCCGGCGCCGCCACCTTTTGTCGAGCAATTGCACGACGCCCGCCGAGCGCTCGCCGGCGATCTCCAGCCGGGCGATCTCGTTGCGGATTTCCACCGGCATGTCGAAGCGGGCTTCCGCCTCGGTGACGCCCTCGGGCAGGGTGAAGAGGGCTTCGCCCAGCGCCAGGCCGCGCATGTCGTGGGCGGTGACCCGCCCGGCGCGGGGGCCGGCACCTTCGGGGCGCAGCACCTTCACGGTGAGCGCCTCCGCGCCGTTCTCGGCACCGGCGAGGGCGAGGGGCGCGGCGACGCCGCCGCCCACCACCAGCAGGCGGCCGGCACCGTTGAGGGCGGCGAAGCCCTGGGCGAGGTCTGGATCGGCGCCGAGATCCACCGCATCGGTGATGAAGACGATGCCGGCCTGGGGCTCGTTGCCCAGCAGCCGCTGGGCCAGGGCGAGCGCCTCCTTGCGGGCCGGGCCGTAGGGCACGGGCTCCAGCGAGCGCAGGCGGTCGCGGGCGGCGGAGGGGCTGAGCAGGGTGGCCTCGCGCGGCACATCGCCGGTGGGGATGAGGGCGACGCCCCGCCCGTTGGTCTCCGCCTCGTCGATGAGGGCAGCAGCGGCCGCGCGGCGTGCTTCCCAGCTGGCGGCGGCCGGCCAGCCCTGGTCGATGATCAGCACCAGCGGCCCGCCGGAGGACGGCCCCGCGGCGGGCGGATTGAGGATGGGACCTGCGGCGGCCAGGATGATGAGCGCCGCGAGCAGCAGCCGCAGCGCGGTGAGCCACCACGGGGTGCGGGCCGCGCTCTCCTCCTTGGGGGTGATGCCGAGCAGCAGCCGCATGGGCGGGAAGGCCACCTCCCGCGGCTTGGGCGGCACCACGCGCAGCAGAAACCACAGCAGCGGCAAGGCCAGGAACGCGGTCAGCAGCAGCGGCGCGGAGAAGGCGAGGGGCAGGCCGAACATCAGGCGGGGCCTCCCGAAACGAAGGGATGGCCGCCGCCCTTGGGCGTCATGGCCGCACCGCCGCCGGCACCCATGCGGGCGTGAAGGGCGAGCAGCAGCTCGCTCGCCGGCCGGTCGGTGCGGTGGACGGCGAAGCTCCAGCCCAGCCGCTCGGCGGCGGCGCGGATGCGGGCGCGATGCTCCACCAGCTTCAGGTCATAGTCGGTGCGCCAGCTTTCGGCCCGGCCCACGGTGAGCCGTGCGCCGCCCTCGGGCTCGCGGAACTCGATGCGGCCGGAGAAGGGGAAGGTCTCCTCCGCCACGTCGACGATCTGCACCACATGGCCGTGGGCACCCGAGGCGGCCAGCGCATGAAGGGTCGCGGCCACCTCGTCCGCCGGGCTCCAGAAATCGCCCAGCAGCACCACTTCCGAGAGCGGGGAGGGGGCGAATGCCGTTGGCAGGCTCGCGGGCAAAACGGGGGCCAGCACCACCGATTCGGCCATGCGCTCCACGATCCGCCGGGTGGCGGAGGGGCGCATCAGCTCGGGAATGCCCACCCGCTCGCCGCCCTTCACCAGAAGCTCGGCAAGGGCGAAGGCGACGATGAGGGCGCGGTCGCGCTTCGGCGCGTGGCCTTTGGAGGCATAGAGCATGGAGGGGGAGAGATCTGGCCAGATCCACACGGTGTGGGCGGCCTCCCATTCGCGCTCGCGCACATAAAGCACGTCGTCGCGGGCGGAGCGGCGCCAGTCCACGCGGTTCGCCGGCTCGCCGTCCACGAAGCGACGATACTGCCAGAAATTCTCGCCGGACCCCGCCCGCCTTCGGCCGTGCAGGCCATGCTGCACGCTCATGGCGATGCGACGGGCTTCCAGCACCAGCCGCGGCATGGCGGCCGCAAGGCCCGCTGCGGCGAGGGCGGCGGTTTCGACGGAGCGATGGGCGTCCTGCGCCACCTTGTCGGTCCGGTCCGCCGTCACCCGAGGCGCTCGGTGAGGCGGCGGATGATATGGGCGATGCTCTCGCCTTCCGCGCGGGCGGCGAAGGTGAGGGCCATGCGGTGCTTCAGCACCGGCTCGGCCAGTGCCAGCACGTCGTCGAGGGAGGGGGCGTAGCGCCCGTCCAGCAGGGCGCGGGCGCGCACGGCCAGCATCAGCGCCTGGCTGGCGCGCGGGCCGGGACCCCAGGCGATATAGCGCTGCTCCGGCCCCTCGGCCCCCGGACGGGCCGAGCGCACCAGGGTGAGGATGGCCTCCACCACCGATTCGCCCACCGGCAGGCGGCGCACCAGGCGCTGGGCGGCGACGAGGTCGTCCACGCTCATGGCGGCGCGGGCCTTCTGCTCCTCGGCCGAGGTGGTCTCGAACAGGATGCGCCGTTCCGCGTCGCGGTCGGGATAATCCACGTCGATTTCCATCAGGAAGCGGTCGAGCTGCGCCTCGGGCAGGGGATAGGTGCCTTCCTGCTCCAGCGGATTCTGGGTCGCGAGCACGTGGAAGGGCTTGGGCAGGTCGTGGCGCTCGCCGGCCACGGTCACATGGTATTCCTGCATGGCCTGGAGCAGGGCCGACTGGGTGCGCGGCGAGGCGCGGTTGATCTCGTCGGCCATCAGCAGTTGGGCGAAGATGGGGCCCTTGATGAAGCGGAACGCCCGGCGCCCGCCGGCGCTCTCCTCCAGCACCTCGGCGCCGAGAATGTCGGAGGGCATCAGGTCCGGCGTGAACTGGACGCGGCGGGCGTCGAGCCCCAGCACCGTGCCCATGGTCTCCACCAGCTTGGTCTTGGCGAGGCCCGGCACACCCACCAGCAGGGCGTGGCCGCCGGCGAGGATGGTGATGAGCGCCCGGTCCACCACAGCCTCCTGGCCGAAGATGACCGAGGAGATGGCGGTCCGCGCCGCTTTCACATGGGCCGCCGCGGCCTCCGCGTTGCGGATGATCATCTGGTCGAGGTCGAAGGTCTCGCCGGCAGCCGACATCTCAGCTTCTCCATAACGCAACGCGCCTGCGGGACAGGCTTGCCGCCAAAAGCGGCAATATAACGCCCCGACCCCAGACCCGGCCCACATCCCGGATTCGACATTGCAAACGTCGCGCCACCCGGACACAGAGCTTACGATAAGATCGGCGCACATCGAACCCCGCTCCCGGCCGTCCGGGATGCAGCGCACTCACGTCGTCGCGAGGCCGTTCCCCGAAAGGGACTTTGGCTTGCGGAAGGGAAAATTCATGCCGGGCGAAGACCCGAAGGCCACGACTGCTCCGCTCGCCCCTCCCGCCTCCGGCCGGCTTGAGGCGCTGATGGCGGCGGTGCGCGATGCCGGCGGCCGCGGCCCGGCGCCGGTGGAGGCATGGGACCCGCCCGATTGCGGCGAGATGGATCTCGTCATCAAGACGGACGGCAGCTGGCACTATATGGGCACGCCCATCGGCCGGCCGGCGCTGGTGCGCCTGTTCGCGTCGGTGCTGACGCGGGACGGCGAGCGCTATGTGCTGAAGACGCCGGTGGAGAAGGTGGGTCTCAGGGTGGAGGACGCCCCCTTCCTCGCGGTGGAGATGGCGGTGGAGAGTGCTGCGAAAGATGCCGCAAAGGATGCGACGGAGAGCCGCACCCTGGTTTTTCGCACCAATCTCGATGATCTGGTGCGCTGCGGCCCCGGCCATGCCCTGCGCTTTGCCCGTGGCGGAGCGCCCGGCGAGGTGGTGCCCTATGTTCACGTGCGGCGGGGCCTTGAGGCGCGCCTGACCCGCGCCGTCCATCTTGACCTGATGGCCGAGGGAGAGGTGCGCGACGACGGCGGCGTCCCCATGTTCGGGGTTGCCTCGGCCGGTGTGTTCTACCCCATCCTGCCGGCGGCCGATCTGGATGTTTCCGAATGACGCGCCACACCAACGTGGATGTTCCCTCCATGACGGGAACCGCCGACGCCCTCTCCGATTTCCTCGCCCGCGCCGCGGCGCGCCTGTC
Source organism: Xanthobacter autotrophicus ATCC 700552 (assembly GCF_043194565.1). Taxonomy (GTDB): domain Bacteria; phylum Pseudomonadota; class Alphaproteobacteria; order Rhizobiales; family Xanthobacteraceae; genus Xanthobacter; species Xanthobacter autotrophicus_F. The sequence goes on from NZ_JBAFVS010000013.1 coordinate 90,262, forward strand.
CCCCGCGCCGCCGCCTTTCTATTCCCAGGCGGAATTCCTCGGCCTCAATGGCGACCATGCCCTTCAGCCGGAGAAGGCGAGCCTCGCGCCGGCGGTGACGCCGCGCCATGCGGCGGTGCTGGTTCCCGTGGTGGCGCGGCCCGAGCCCACCATTCTCCTCACCCTGCGGTCGTCGAACCTCTCCAACCACGCCGGGCAAGTGGCCTTTCCCGGCGGGCGGGTCGATCCCGGCGACCGGGATGAGCTGGATGCCGCCTTGCGCGAGGCACGGGAGGAAGTGGGGCTCGATTCGCGCCTCGTCCGGCCGCTCGGCTATCTCGACGGTTATCTCTCCGGCACCGGCTTCTGGATCGCGCCGGTGGTCGGGCTTGTGGATCCCTCTTACGTCCTGACCCTCAACCCGGCCGAGGTGGACGAGGCGTTCGAGGTGCCGCTCGGCTTCCTCATGAGCCCGCGCAACCACGAACGCCAGTCGCGCGAGTGGAAGGGCACGCTGCGCCATTTCTATGTCATGCCCTATGAAGGGCGGAACATCTGGGGGGCGACCGCGGGCATGCTGCGCAACCTCTACGAAAAGGTCTACGCCTGATGCTGCGCAGCTTCCTCGTCGAGTTCGCGCTGTTCCTGACGCCGTTCGTGCTTTACGGCGCGCTGCTCCTCGCCACCAAGGGCTCCGTGGTGCCCGAGCACTGGTCGCCGCGCGCCCTCGCGCTGGTGGTAGCGGCGGCCCTGGTTCTGGTGATTGCCGGCCTGTTCGTCTTCGAGCACGGCCATATGGCCCCGCCCGGCAGCCGCTATGTGCCCGCCCAGATGAAGGACGGGGTGTTCGTGCCGGGGCGTTTCGAATGAGTCTCTCCATCGCCGGCGCGCCGTTCTGGCGCACGCCCGGCCTCATGGCCGTGCTGGCCGCGCTCAATGCGGACGGGGAGGAGGCGCGCGTGGTCGGCGGCGCGGTGCGCAACACCCTCCTCGGCCTTCCGGTTTCCGATGTGGACATCGCCACCACCGCCATTCCGGAGGTGGTGGCCGAGCGCGCCCGCAGGGCGGGCCTGAAGCCGGTGCCCACCGGGATCGAGCATGGCACCGTGACCGTGGTGGCGGGCCACCACCCGTATGAGGTCACCACCCTGCGCGAGGACATGGAGACCGACGGCCGCCGCGCGGTGGTGCGATTCGGCCGCAGCTGGCTGCATGATGCCGAGCGGCGCGACTTCACCCTCAACGCCCTCTATGCGACGGCGGACGGGGCGGTGGTGGACCTGGTGGGCGGCCTGTCGGATCTCACCGCCCGGCGGATTCGTTTCATCGGCGATCCGCAGGCGCGCATCCGCGAGGATTACCTGCGCATCCTGCGCCTGTTCCGCTTCCATGCCGCCTATGGCGTGGGCCCGGTGGACAAGGAGGCGTTCATCGCCAGTGTGCGCCGCCGGACGGGGCTTCTCACCCTGTCGCGGGAGCGGGTGCGGGCGGAGATGCTGAAGCTCCTCGTGGCGCCCGGCGCCGCCGCGACGCTGGCTGTCATGAGCGACGCCGGCCTGCTCCAGCCGCTGATTTCCGGCATCGCGGATGTGGGGGCGTTCACGCGGCTCGCGGCGCTGGAACGGGCGTGGCAGGTAAAGCCTGATGCGATCCGCCGCCTGGCCGCCATGGCGGTGCGCGTCACTGATGATGCGGCGCGCCTGCGCGAGCGGCTGCGGCTGTCCAATGCGGAGGCCCGTCGGCTCGCGGCCTTGTCGGCACCCGTGCCGGACCTGCCCGACGCCCGGGCCGTGCGGGCATTTCTCTACCGGAACGGCGTGGATGCGGCGCTCGACCTTGCCTTGCTCTCAGCCGCCCATGGCCGGGGCGGGATGGAGGCGGTGGCGGCCATGGCGGTAGCCTGGACACCGCCGCGCCCGCCCTTCGCCGCCGCCGACCTGATGGCGCTGGGCCTCACCCCCGGCCGCGCCCTCGGCGCGGCGCTGGCGCGGGCCGAGGGCCGGTGGATCGACGCCGATTTCCCGACCGATCCCGCCGTCGTCGCCAGCCTTTTGGCGGACGCGGCCAAGGCGTCTTCCGGCGCCTGAACCGTCAGTCCTCGTCTTCTTCCTCGTCTTCTTCTTCCTCTTCCTCGAAGTCGGCGACTTCAAGCTTCTCGAGGGCGATGACCGGAAGGGTATGGGTGCGGAAGGCGTCGTCCTCCTCCGCGTACCAGACCACCGACACTTCGGTTTCCGACGCCGTCACCACAGTGAGGGCCGGGCTGCCGGACTTGAGCTGCACGATGTCTCCGGGCTCGAACGCCATGGCTTCAGTCTCCCGCTGTCGTCGATGCGCGACGCCGCTGGGGCCAGCCTTAGCCGGCGTTCATGACGGGCCGATCACGGCCACTTCACCACCGGGGGCATGGAGGAGAGAATCGAATCCACGTTGCCACCGGTCTTCAGGCCGAAAATGGTGCCGCGATCGTACAGCAGGTTGAATTCCACATAGCGTCCGCGCCGCACCAGCTGTTCCTCGCGGTCCGCCTCGCTCCAGGGCTGGCCCATGTTGGCCCGCACCAGCCGGGGATAGATATCGAGGAAGGCGAGCCCCACGTCGCGGGTGAAGGCAAGATCCCCCTCCCATGTCCCGGTGCCGGAAGAGGCGCTGTCGAGATAGTCGTAGAAGATGCCGCCGACGCCACGCATCTCGTTCCTGTGCTTCAGGAAGAAATAGTCGTCGCACCACGTCTTGTAGCGCTCGTAGTCGGCCACCGCGTGGGCGGCGCAGGCGCCGCGCATGGCGCCGTGGAACGCCTGCGTATCGGGATCGTCCTGGGTGCGACGGCGGTCGAGCACGGGGGTGAGGTCGGCACCGCCGCCGAACCACGCCTTGGTGGTGACCACGAAGCGCGTGTTCATATGCACCGCCGGCACGTGCGGGTTCGCCATGTGGGCGATGAGGGAGATGCCCGACGCCCAGAAGCGCGGGTCCTCCGCCGCGCCGGGGATCTGGCTGCGGAATTCCGGCGCGAATTCGCCGAACACGGTGGAGGTATGCACCCCCACCTTCTCGAACAGGCGTCCGCGCATGAGCGCCATGGTGCCGCCGCCGCCGGGCGCGCCGGTGTGGTCGGTGCGCGACCAGGGGATGCGGGCGAATCGACCGGGTGCCCCGGCGTAGAGCGCGGCGTCGGCCTCATCCTCCAGCGCCTCGAAGGCGGCGATGATGCGGCCTTGCAGGTCCTCGAACCAGGAGCGCGCGCGGCCGCGACGCTCCTCAAGGATGGCTTCCGCCTGGGGCGCGAAGGCTGTGTCGGGCGCTGAAGTCGAAGGGCACATGGGGGGCGCTCCGCCGGTCTTGATCTCTCGGGGATCAGGCTGTCCTGGACGACTGTTGGACTGGCTTTTATCGCCTCGGCATGGCGGAAGAAAGCAAAGCAGGCAAGCGCCGGGCTCAATCCGGCAGCCCGCCGGTCTGGCGCAGCGCCTCGGCCAGTGCGATCCCTGCGCTGACGGCCACGTTGAGGGACCGCAGGCCGGCCCGCATGGGAATGCGCAGGCGGGCGTCCGCCGCGGCATGGACAGCCTCCGGCACGCCGGCTGATTCCCGGCCGAACAGCAGCACGTCGTCGGGCCGGAAGCGGAAGCCGAACAGCGGCTCGGCCCCGCGCGTGGTGAACAGCACCAGACGCCGGTTCGCCGCCCGGCGGGCCCCGTCGAAGGCCTCGAACGAGGCGTGCCGCCGCCACGTCACCTGATCGATGTAATCCATCCCGGCGCGACGGAAACCCGCATCACCTATCGGAAACCCGGCGGGCTCGATGAGATGCACCTCGACGCCCAGGCAAGCCCCGGTGCGCAGGCATGTGCCCGCATTCTGGGCAATATCCGGACAATAGAGGGCGAGAATCATGGGCGGCGGGACCTTCTGCTGGAGGTATCGCCGGGGGAGGCGGAGCCGGCCAGGAAAAATTGAGGCCGACCGAAGCGTTGCGGACGGGCGGGCGGCATTATGGCAGGACGGCGTGCCGCACGGCCACGATCTGGACAAGATGGGTCGGGGGTGCAATTAGAGGCCCTTGAAAGTGGCGCCGCATGGGCTCATGCGACGCCACATCGCGTGTGGCTTGCAATCTGCTCGGTTGCGGCCGCGCGCCGAGACGACAACAGATCGGGGACTGCGCCGTGGCACATACGGAGACGTCGGACACGACGACGCGTCGGGATTTCCTCTACATCGCCACTGGCGCGGTGGGTGCCGTCGGGGCCGCTGCGCTGGTGTGGCCGTTCATTTCCCAGCTCCAGCCCGACGCCTCGGTGCTCGCGCTCTCCACCACCGAAGTGGATATCGCGCCCATCGCCGTGGGGCAGATCGTCACTGTCCAGTGGCGCGGCAAGCCCATTTTCATCTCCCATCGCACGGCGGAGGAGATCAAGTCGGCGCAGGATACGCCCCTCTCCGCGCTGCCCGACCCGCAGCCCGACCAGGACCGCGTGAAGGCGGGCAAGGACCAGTGGCTGGTGGTGATCGGCATCTGCACCCACCTCGGCTGCGTGCCGCTGAGCCACCAGGGCCAGTACAACGGCTGGTTCTGCCCCTGCCATGGTTCGGTCTATGACACGTCGGGCCGCATCCGGCAGGGGCCCGCGCCGCTCAATCTGGAGCTCCCGCCCTACGTTTTCACATCCGACACCAAGATCGTGATCGGCTGACGCGCGCATCGTCGCCGCTATCAAAAAGGTTGGACCCATGGAAGGACATTCCACCTACCAGCCCAAGGGGAAGGTCGCGCAGTGGTTCGAAAGCCGCTTGCCGATCGTCGGGCTGATTCATTCCTCGGCCATCGCCTATCCGGTGCCGAAGAATCTCAATTACATGTGGACCTTCGGTGCGATCCTGAGCCTGATGCTGGTCTGCCAGATCATCTCCGGCGTGGTGCTCGCCATGCACTACGTGGCCTACGCGCCGGTGGCCTTCGAGCGCGTCGAGCACATCATGCGCGACGTGAGCTATGGCTGGCTGATCCGCTACATCCACGCCAACGGCGCCTCGATGTTCTTCATCGCGGTCTACATCCACATGTTCCGCGGCATGTATTACGGGTCCTACAAGGCGCCCCGCGAGGTGCTGTGGATCCTCGGCGTGATCATCTACCTGCTCATGATGGCCACCGGCTTCATGGGTTACGTGCTGCCCTGGGGCCAGATGTCGTTCTGGGGCGCCACGGTGATCACCAACCTGTTCTCGGCCATCCCGCTGGTGGGTGAGACCATCGTGCAGTGGCTCTGGGGTGGTTACTCGGTGGGTGCGCCCACGCTGAACCGCTTCTTCTCGCTTCACTACCTGCTGCCGTTCATGATCGCCGGCGTCGTGGGCCTGCACATCTGGGCGCTGCACCATGTGGGCCAGAACAACCCGGATGGCGTCGATATCAAGAACGTGGCGAAGGATACGGTGCCCTTCACCCCCTACGCCACCATCAAGGACACCTTCGCCATGGTGGTGTTCCTGATCTTCTTCTCCTGGTTCATCTTCTATATCCCGAACTATCTCGGCCACTCGGACAATTACATCCCGGCCAACCCGCTTGTGACCCCGGCCCACATCGTGCCCGAATGGTATTACCTGCCGTTCTACGCGATCCTGCGCGCTGTCCCGGACAAGCTCGGCGGCGTGCTGGCCATGTTCGCGGCCATCGTCGTGCTGGCGTTCCTGCCCTGGCTCGACACCTCCAAGGTGCGCTCGGCCAAGTATCGCCCGCTGTTCCGCCAGTTCTTCTGGGTGTTCGTGGTGGTGTCTGTCGGCCTCGGCTATCTCGGCTCGCAGCCGGCAGAGGGCTTGTCCCTGGCACTGTCGCGCATCTTCACCATCTATTACTTCGCCCACTTCCTCGTCATCCTGCCGCTGCTCGGCCTGTTCGAACGCCCGAAGCCCGTGCCGGCCTCCATCGCGGATGCCGTCCTCGCCAAAAGCAAGGGCGGAGCGGTGGTGGTTGCCGGCGCGGCCGGTCCCGAGACCAAGTGAGCCGGCGCGGAGAGAACAGCAATGACCATTCGTAGCAGTCTCTTCGGTGCCGTCGCGGCGGCGCTCCTTCTGGCTTCGGGCGCATCCGGCGCCTTGGCGGCGGAAGGCGGCGGTCATGACAACCGCCCGCACCGCCTGTCCTGGTCGTTCGCAGGTCCCTTCGGCACCTACGATCGCGGCCAGCTCCAGCGCGGCTTCAAGGTGTTCAAGGAGGTGTGCAGTGCCTGCCACTCCGCGAACTTCCTCTACTTCCGCAACCTTGCCGCGCCCGGCGGGCCGGGCTTCACCGAAGCCCAGGCCAAGCAGGTGGCGAGCGAGTACCAGATCACCGATGGCCCGAACGACGCCGGCGACATGTTCCAGCGTCCCGGCCGCCTTTCGGACCACTGGCCGGCGCCGTTCCCCAACGACAATGCGGCCCGCGCGGCCAACGGCGGTGCGTACCCGCCGGACTTCTCCGTGCTCGCCAAGGCCCGCTCCTACCATGTGGGCTTCCCCGGCTTCATCACCGACGCCTTCATCCAGTATCAGGAGCACGGCGTGGACTATATCCACGCGCTGCTCACCGGTTACGAGGATGCGCCGGCCGGCGTGCATCTTCAGCCGGGCCTGAGCTACAACCGGTATTTCCCGGGCAACCAGATTGCCATGCCGAAGCCGATCAGCGACGGTCAGGTGGAATATTCGGACGGTGCGCCGCAGACCGTGGACCAGTATTCCCAGGACGTCGCCGCCTTCATGATGTGGGTGGCGGAGCCCCATCTGGGAGATCGCAAGCGCATCGGCTTCCAGGTGATGATCTTCCTCATCGTCCTGTCCGGCCTGCTCTATTTCACCAAGAAGAAGGTGTGGCAGCACGTGGCGCACTGAGCGCCAGCCTGCCCAGCGCGATCAAGGGCCCTTCGGGGCCCTTTTTCTTGGCCGATCACGGGCCCTTCGGGGCCCTTTTTCTTCGCCGGGTCGCCGGCGCGGAAAGCACCCGGCCCGTTCGCGATCACGCTGCGCCATTGCTCGGCCTCGGCGTAGTCGGCTCGGGTGCAGGCGAGCCGTCTCCCTCACCGCGAGGGATTGCCGCATCAACATGTTTTCCGCCGCCGGATCGCGCTCTGGAGCACGCGCCGATCAGATCGCATCGCTATCTGATCGGATAGCGCGTTCCCTCCCACAAGTTTAGAGGGCGATTCACCGAGCAAACGGGTTCAATTTGCTCGGATCGCGCTCTAATGAAGCGCACCCCTTTTCCGGAGCGCCCGATGTCACCCGCCGATTTTGCTGCCAGCATCCGCACCATTCCGGACTATCCCAAGCCGGGCATCCTGTTCCGCGACATCACCACCCTGCTCGGCGATGCCCGTGCCTTCCGCCGGGCGGTGGACGAACTGGTGCAGCCCTGGGCGGGCGCCAAGATCGACAAGGTGGCGGGCATCGAGGCGCGGGGCTTCATCCTCGGCGGGGCGGTGGCGCACCAGCTTTCGGCGGGCTTCGTGCCGATCCGCAAGAAGGGCAAGCTGCCCCACCAGACCGTGCGCATGGCCTACGCCCTCGAATATGGCGAGGACGAAATCGAGATGCATGTGGATGCCATCGTCCCCGGCGAGCGGGTGCTGCTGGTGGACGATCTGGTCGCCACGGGCGGCACCGCCACCGGCGCGGTGAAGCTGCTTCAGACTTGCGGCGCGGTGGTGGAGGCGGCCTGCTTCATCGTCGACCTGCCGGACCTCGGGGGCGCGGAAAAGCTGCGGCTCGCGGGCGTATCGGTGCGCACGCTGGTCGCCTTCTCCGGCCATTGAGACCCGCCGGGGCTGGGTCAGATCAGCGGCAGGCCCTTCAGGCTCGCGTGGCCGTCCTTGCCGACGATGATGTGGTCGTGCACCTCGATGCCGAGGGGCTTGGCCACATCGATGATTCGTCGCGTCATGTCGATGTCGGCGCGAGGGGGTCGGATCCCCCGAGGGATGGTTGTGGCGCAGTCTGCAATGCTCGATCGTGATCATCACGAGCGATCATCGGCCAGCTCTTTGACGCACTGTGAAGCAGGGCATTGAACTCTGTTCCTTTCGTCCCATGCTTCGAGCGCGTCGATCGGATAGAGGGCTACTGAAGGGTGCCGGCATCGCCCGCATCGTCGCTTCCCTCGTAGAGAAGATCGTCCATGGCGACCCTACCGGGGCTGCTGCCGCTCGAGGGCGGCATGCCGCTCCTCCTCGGCTGTGCAGTCATCGGCGCGGTCGGCGTCAGCGGCGGATCCGGCGAGACGGATCAGGCGATCGCAACGCTGATTGCCAAAGCCTTCGCCGAGCTTTGACAGAACGCAGCTGCGGTGAATGAGGTCCAGCAGGTGTTCTGCGAAAGCGATCGCGATGACGACCGGCTCCCCGCCGTCCGCCGCGGAGCCAATGACACTGGAAAGGACGGCAGGGTGAGCCTCAAGGGCAAGACCGTCGTCTTCATCGGCGGGACGTCCGGCTTCGGCAAGGCGACCGCGCTCAACGCCGCCGGGCTGGGAGCCCGTCGGGTTGTCACCGGCCGGGATGCGAATAAGCTGGAGCGCGCCGTCGCGGAGTTTGTATCCGCCGGGCACGAGGCTGCCGGGCATGTGGTCGATGCGGCCGATGTTTCGTCGGTCGCGGCCTTCTTCGACACGTTTACGGACTGGATCGCGCTGTCCGGAAGGACGTGACCGAAAGCGGCCAAGTCACGCTCGAAGTCACGCACGACGTCACGCACCGATCCGCCTGCGCTCCGCGCTGATCGGACAGCACGTTCCATTTCATGATTTCCGAGACGGATTCACCGATCGGGCTGAGCCGACCGGGTGGGTAAAGCCGTCTCTCGATATTTTGAATAACTCTCTATATTGAACCCATCACAATAAGATCCATACTGCCGGCATGCCTCAGCCGGCCATCCACCGCACCCCTGACTGGGTTCAAGCCCTGAGAGCCAAAGGGCTGCGCGCCACCGTGCAGCGCGTCACGGTCCTGGATTTCCTGCACCACCATCCGCATGCCGATGCCGAAGCCATCTTTCGGGCGGTGCGTCCCGCGCTGCCGACCCTCTCTCTTCAAGCCGTCCACCTGATCGTGCAAGGGCTTTCCGCGAAGGGCCTGATCCGTCGCATCAGCCTGCCGGATTCCGCCAGCGCGCGGTACGAAACCCGTATTGAAGACAATCACCACCACATCCAATGCATTCGATGCGGCCGTATCGAAGATGTCGACTGTGTCGTCGGTCATGCTCCCTGCATCGAACCATGCGATACGCACGGCATGCGCATCCTCGAAGCCAGCATCGTCTTTCGCGGTATTTGCCAGGATTGTGACGACACAGCAAGCCAAAGGAAAGAAGAGCCATGACAACTGAAGCCAAATGCCCGTTTTCGGGTGATGCCTCCAAGCTCGTCGCCGGCGGCGGCACCGAGAACCGCCACTGGTGGCCGAAGCAGTTGCGCCTTGACCTGCTGAACCAGCATTCGTCCAAATCCGATCCGCTGGGCCAAACGTTCAACTACCGTGAGGAGTTCACGAAGCTCGACTACGAGGCGCTGAAGAGCGACCTGCGCAAGCTGATGACCAACTCGCAGGAGTGGTGGCCGGCCGACTTCGGCCACTATGGTCCGCAGTTCATCCGCATGTCCTGGCACGCCGCCGGCACCTACCGCCTGAGCGATGGCCGGGGCGGCGGCGGTCGCGGCCAGCAGCGTTTCGCCCCGCTCGACAGCTGGCCGGACAATGTGAACATCGACAAGTCGCGCCGCCTGCTGTGGCCGATCAAGCAGAAATACGGGCAGAAGATTTCCTGGGCCGACCTCCTGATCCTCACCGGCAACGTGGCGCTGGAGACCATGGGTTTTCGCACCTTCGGCTTTGCCGCCGGCCGCGAAGACACCTGGGAGCCGGATCAGGACGTGAACTGGGGGTCCGAGACCACCTGGCTGACCCACCGGCCGCTCGATGCGTTTCCCAATCCGCTCAGCGCCACCGAGATGGGCCTGATCTACGTCAATCCGGAAGGTCCGAACGCCAACGGCGACCCGGTTTCCGCTGCCGCATTCATCCGCGAAACCTTCAAGCGCATGGCGATGAACGACGAGGAAACCGTCGCCCTGATCGGCGGCGGCCATACCTTCGGCAAGACCCACGGTGCCGCGCCCGAGTCCCACAAGGGACCGGAGCCCGAAGCCGCCGGCCTCGAGGCGCAGGGCCTGGGCTGGATCAGCGACTACGGCACCGGCAGCGCCGCCGATGCCATCGGCAGCGGACTTGAAGTCACCTGGACCCAGACGCCGGCGCAGTGGAGCAACCACTTCTTCGATAATCTGTTCAAGTTCGAATGGGTGCAGACCCGCAGCCCCGGCGGCCACATCCAGTGGGAGGCGACGGACGCCGAGGCCGTCATCCCGGACGCGCACGACCCGTCGAAAAAGCGCAAGCCGACCATGCTGACCACCGATCTGTCGCTGCGCTTCGACCCGGCCTACGAGAAGATCTCGCGCCGCTTCCTGGAAAACCCGCAGGCCTTCGCCGAGGCGTTTGCCCGGGCCTGGTTCAAGCTGACCCATCGGGACCTGGGTCCGCGTTCGCGCTATCTCGGCCCGGAAGTGCCGAAGGAAGTGCTGATCTGGCAGGATCCGGTGCCCGCCGTCGACCATCCCTTGATCAACAGTGCCGACGCCGCCGCGCTCAAGGCCAAGGTTCTGGCCACGGGCCTGACCGTGTCCGAACTGGTCGGCACCGCCTGGGCCTCGGCCTCCACCTTCCGGGGCGGAGACAAGCGCGGCGGTGCCAACGGCGCGCGCATCCGCCTTGCCCCGCAGAAGGACTGGGAGGTCAACCAGCCCGAGCAATTGGCCTGGGTGCTCAAGGCATTGGAAGCGATCCAGCGCGAGTTCAATCAGGCGGCGGCTGATGGCAAGAAGGTTTCGCTGGCCGACCTGATCGTGCTGGCCGGCAATGCCGGCGTCGAGCAGGCGGCGAAGGCCGCCGGCCACGAGGTGAGCGTGCCGTTCGTGCCCGGCCGCACCGACGCCGCGCAGGAGCAGACGGACGTGACCACGTTCGACGTGCTCGAACCGGCCGCGGATGGCTTCCGCAACTACCAGCACGCCCAGCTTTCGGCGCCTGCCGAGGTGGTCCTGATCGACAAGGCGCAACTGCTCACCCTGACCGCGCCTGAGCTGACCGTGCTGATCGGCGGCCTGCGCGCGATCAACATCAATGTGGGCGGCTCCGCCCACGGCGTGCTCACCGACCAGCCGGGCGTGCTGACCAACGACTTCTTCGTCAACCTGCTGGATATGGCCACCCAGTGGACGGCGGCCCCCGAGGCCAAGGACGTGTTCCAGGGGCGTGACCGCAAGACCGGCGAACTCAAATGGACCGGCACCCGCGTCGACCTCGTGTTCGGCTCGAACTCGGTGCTGCGCGCCTTGGCCGAGGTTTACGCCAGCACGGATGCGAAGGAGAAGTTCGTCACCGACTTCGTCGCCGCATGGACCAAGGTGACCAACCTTGATCGCTTCGATCTGCACGGTTGAAACCAAACGGCCCGGCGATGGTCGGCGTCGTCAAGAAGCTGTTCGGGAGAAAAGCCCCCTAAAGGGGGCTTTTCTTTGTGATGAATCACCAGTTCTCACGTCATTTCAATTCATCCACGCAATGGATGGGCGTGGAAAGCTGTTTTCATCGCACTTTAAGAAGTACACCATGTCAGGCCTGAAGTGCTGGGCGATTTGAGACGCGCAGACGCCAGCCAAGGCGCGCCATCAGCGGATGGTAGAAGCGCCGGGCGGCAGCCGTGTCATTGGCGCCAACATTCACATGGGAAATCATGCGTGCCTCACCACGGCGTGCCGTCCTTGCGGGTGAAGGACCAGCCCTGCGCGGAGAAGCGCGCCACGAGGTCGTCTTCCGGATAGTCGCCCGCGTCCTGCGGGTCGCGGTCGCCGATCTCCAGGTAGCGGACCTCTTCCGTCGTGCGGTTGACGAGGTGGTGCGCCAGCCCGTTCGCGGGGAAGCCGATGCACATGCCGGGGCGGAGGGCAAACTCGCCCTCGTCCGTGCGCAGGGTGGGCGTGCCGCCGAGGATGTAGACGAACTCCTCCTGCCGTGTGTGCCGATGGAGCAGCGCGGACTGCGCGCCGGGCGCCAGCGTGGTGAGGTTGACGCCGAAGCGCGAGAGGCCGAAGGCATCGCCCAGCTGGCGCTTTTCCCGGCCTGACACGCGCGCCGCGAACGGGGCTGGGTAGTTCGAGGGCTTGCGGCGGGGCGGCACGTCCATCGCTGCGAGCGGCGCGCGCGCGGGGGCTGTCATGAAGGGCTCCTGGGTGTTCATCCGTGCTGGAAACTAGCGGATGTTTGCGCTCAAATCGGTGAGAAGTTCTCACCATTCTGTCCGGTCGGTGCGGACCGGGGAAGAGGAAGGCCCATGTCGTCCAGTCTGCCATCGCTGCGTGGCCTTGCCGCCCTCGATGCGCTGGCTCGGCATAAGCGGCAGGGGGCCGCGGCCGAGGCGCTGGGCATCTCGCGGTCGGCGCTCTCCCACCGCATCGCCGATCTGGAGGCCGAGCTCGGGGCGCAGCTGGTCGCCAGGACCGGCCGGGTCTCGATGCTGACCGACGACGGCATCGCCTTGCTCGCCGCCATGGGCGATGCCATCGGGAAGATCGAGGCCGCCGTCGCGCCGCTGCAGCGGCGGCGCCGGGAGATCCGGCTTTCGACCGTGAACACGCTGGCCGCCAACTGGCTGCTGCCGCGCCTGCCCCGGTTCCTGCGCGCGCATCCCGGCATCGAGATCGCCGTGCTGACGACGCAGAGGGTGGTGGACCTTGATGCGGAGGACGTGGATTGCGCCATCCGCAACGGGTCGGGCGACTGGCCGGGGGTGGAAGCGACGCTGCTGTTCCGGGAAACGCTGGTTCCCGCGGCGGCCCCAGGCCTTGCCCTCGACCTTGCCCTCGACCTTGCACCCGACCTTGCCCTCGACCTCGCGCCTGCCTCCGCCTGGCCGCCTATTCGCGCCCGCGCCCGCTTTCGCGATTGGCCCCGGTGGTGGCAGGCCTCGGGGCAGAGGGGCGCCGCGCCGGAGGGCGGCATCGTGGTGGAGAACAGGGCGCAGGCGCTCGAAGCGGCTCTGGCGGGGGCGGGGATCGTTCTCACCGATGCCCGCTATCTCGACGCGCATCTCGCCTCCGGCCGCCTGCGGGTGCTGGGGCCGGCCATCGAGCTGGATACGGGCTTCTACCTCGTCCGGAACAAGGCGACGCGCAATCCGCGGAACATGGACGCGTTCGCGCGCTGGCTGATCGGGGAGGGGAGGGCCGCCGCGGATGCGGGATGGCCTGCTGGCTGTCTGCCGAAATGACAGGCCGGCGCGGCATCTGGCGATGCCGCGCCGGTGCGCTCACCCGGCAAACCCGGTTCCGGGCGGGAGTGCGGCGAACCGGATCAGCCGGCTGTCGGCAACGCCCGCCTGCCGGTGCGCCATGGCCGCTCGGTAGCGCGGATCGCGCACCATGGTCACGAATGCCGCCGGGCTCGGATATTCGGCGATGAAGGCGATGTCCCAGGACGTCTCGGGCGGCCCGACCATGGAAAGCTCGAAGTCGCCGCGCCACACGATGCGCCCGCCGATCTCGGCGAGCACTGGCGCGCTGAGCCGGCTGTAGGCGTCGTAGGCCTCCAAGCCGGTGGAGATGCGCCCGTCCACATAGGCCACCTGCGGGCGAAGCCGGATCAGGTTCAGCATGTGCACCGGACCCGGGCGGTCATCTGCAGCGAAGGCGGCGAAGACCTCGCGGCTGAAGCTGGTATGTCCCTCCATGGCTCAGCGCTCCGCGGTCGCCGACCACAGGCCCGGATAGGCGGGCGCGCGCCGCCCGATCCAGGCGTCGAGGCCCTCGCGCAGGTCGGCGGTGGGCGCCATGCGGGCGAACTGCTCTGCCTCCACCAGCAGGCCCTCGGCGATGGGCACGTTGATGCCGCGCGTCACCGCCGTGAGGATGGCGGCGACGGCGAGCGGGGAATGGACCAGGATGCGCTCCAGCAGCTCGCGGGCTCTCGGCAGCAACGCGTCGTGCGGCACCACGGCGTTCACCAGCCCGAGCTCCAGCGCGCGCTGCGGTGAGAAAGTCTCTCCGGTCAGCAGCAGCTCCATGGCGCGCTTGCGCCCGGCGAGGCGGGGCAGACGCTGGGTGCCGCCGAAGGTGGGTGGCATGCCGAGGCGAATCTCCGGCTTGGCGAAGGTCGCGCGGTCGCTGGCGACGGCGAGGGGGGCGGCTTCCGTCACCTCGCACCCGCCGCCATAGGCGAGGCCGTTGACGGCCACGACGATGGGTTTGCGGAACGCCTCGACCCGCGCGGTGAGCCGCTGGCCCCGCGCCACGAAGTCCCGGAGCGCGGCCTCGGCGCTTTCGGCGACGGAGGCGGAGAATTCGGGGATGTCGCCGCCCGCGGAAAAGGCGCGCCCGGTTCCGGTGAGGATGACGCCGCGGATATCGCCATCGCTCTCGATCTCGTCCAGGAAGCGCAGCAGCGCATCGACGGTCTCGTAGCTCAGGGCGTTCAGCTTCTCGGGGCGGTTGAGGGTCAAGGTCGCGATCGCGCCCTCGACCGTCTTCAGGACAAGTGCCGTCATGGGGTGTCTCCTCTCGTTCGGCGAGGAGGGCACGATGGGGCCGGCTGGCGCTTGAGTATACTCACTGTACGGTATACCTTGCGATCATGCCGAAGCCTCTGGACACCCGCGGAAAGATCGTTCAGGCCGCATCCAAGCTGTTCTATTCCGAGGGGATCGGGCGCGTCAGCATGGACGCGGTGGCCGAGAAGGCGGGCGTCACCAAGCGCACCCTCTATTATCACTTCGACAGCAAGGACGACCTCGTCGCCGCCTATCTCGATGCGCGCGACCAGCCCAACCTGAAGCAGATGGCGGCGTGGTTCGCTGCGGCCGGGGGCGGGCCGGACGAGAAGGTCGCGGCCATCTTCGAGGCGCTGGCACGAAGCGCGCGCCATCCGAAATGGAAAGGGTGCGGCTTCCTGCGGACCACGGCGGAACTCGCGGCCTTGCCGGGCCATCCGGCCGTGAAGATCGGCGCCCGCCACAAGGCCGCGTTCGCAGGATGGCTGGCCGGGGAAATGGAACGCGCCGGCTTCGAGGCCCCCGCCGCCCTGTCGCGGCAAATCCTGCTCCTGCTCGACGGCGCTTTCTCCGCCTCCCTGGTCCATCGGGAGGCAAGCTGGTTCGATGAGGCCGGCGCCGCCGCAAGATCACTCATCGGGGCGCATCCGCGTCGGCTGCAAGCCTCCGCCGCCCAAGCCTCCGCCGCCCAAGCCTCCTCCGCCGAGGCGTGACGCGGCCCCCAGCCCCGTTCCCCTCCGGTCGCCTTCGAAGTCCGCGGAAGTATACCGCTGAGTGAATCGGCGGGGCGCTGCTCCCATCATAAGCTCGCCTCCATCACCGCCCCTCGCGGGGTGGCCGATCCGACACCGCCCCGGCGAGCGCCCCGGTCAGGCTCCGGCCCGGACGCACGCCAGAGGCAGGCCCATATCGAGAATCAGCCCGATGCCGGATGACGTGTCGAGGACGCAGCGTGCGCGTGGTCTCGCCTAGAGCATTTCCCCGTTTCACTGAATCGTGGAAATGCTCTAGGTCATTGAGTTTACGCATTTTCTTTACGCGAACCGGCATCCACTTCGCTCGAAAACGCTCTATGCGGGCGTCGTCGTGTCTCTGTTTTCGGGCTTCGTGCTGCTCTCGCGCCTCGGGCTTTCCACCACGCTCTCCCTGCCGGACATCGCGGCGTTGCGGTTCGGCATCGGCGGGCTGCTTCTGTCGCCGGTGCTCATCCGCCACGGCCTGAGCGGCCTGCGGCCGGCCCAGGCCGCCGGCCTCGCGGTGCTCGGGGGCCTTGGCTTCGCCCTGTTCGCCTATGCCGGCTTTGCCCTCGCGCCGGCCGCGCACGGCGCCATCCTGCTCCACGGAACGCTCGCGTTGACGACGGCCGTACTGTTGCGGGTTCTGGGCGGGCAGAGGATCGCCCCGCGGCGCGGCTTGGCTCTCGCCGGGATCACCCTGGGCGTCGCGACGATGGCCTGGGACGGCGTGCGGCAATCCTCCCCAGCGCTGCTGGCCGGAGATCTGTGTCTTCTCGCGGCATCCTTCTGCTGGTCCGGCTATGGCCTCTACGTCAGGCGCCTCGGCCTGCCCGCGGTGCAGGCGGCGGCGATCGTCGCAGGCCTGTCCGGGCTCGCGTTTCTGCCCGTCTACGGATGGCTGCCGGGCACTGGTCTGTTCAGGGCGAGTTGGGGAGACCTGGTCCTTCAGGGCGTCTTCCAGGGCGTGTTGATTGGCGTCGTCTCGGTGTTCGCCTACACGCGCGCGGTCGCGCTGCTCGGCGCGGCGAGAATGGCCATGTTCACCGCCCTGGTGCCGGGCCTCGCCACGCTGGGGGGCTATCTGCTGCTCGGCGAGCGCCCCAGCTCCGCCGCTCTCGTCGGCCTCGTCCTGACAACGACTGGAATGGTCACCGGGCTGAGCTGGAACAACAGGGCTACATCTCCATCCAATTAGCGCAGTTCGAGGCGGGTCGAACCACAACGCCTTGATCCACTCGCGGCACCGTGATGACCTTCGCCGTGCAGATGGCACCGGGGGGCTGAACCAGACTACGCCTTCCCCCATCGCGTATTGTCCGTCATCCGGTCAATGCCGCGACAGGGGGAACGTCCGTGACGTCGCCCCGAACTTTTACGTGGTCCATGCCCATCTTTCGAGGCCGTCGCGTTCGCGACGCTCACTTGGGTCGGCTGGTTCAACCATCGCCGGCCGAAGCCGGGGAACCGGGAACCGCCTGCCAGCGGATCAGCGCCTCGCGCCCCGCCGGCGTGAGGCCGTAGATGCCGCGATCCGCACGGGCGAACCAGCCATAGACATTGTCCAGAAGGATTTTTCCCGCGTTGGGCGCGAATGCACGAAGATCGCGCGGGCGTTTAGGGGCCTCCGCCATGGCCAGGGCGCAGGCGAGCGCCTGCTGCCGATATGCGGTCATGATGGGTGTACGAGACCCGCCCCCCACCGCCGGATCGCCCAGCCGGCGCCGGTGCTCATCCACGAGCCGCGACCTGCGGCGCGGATCCTTGCGCGGCATGGGAGACGTGGGGCTGACGATGATCGTCACCTCTCCCGCAGGCGAGACGCCGAGCATCCCGAAACCAAGGCGCCGACACAGGTTGCGGAAACGCTGGTCGCTTTCCCGTCCGTTTCCGCGCACCGATGTGCGCGCTGCAAGCCAGACCTCGTCGCAGGCGGTGGCGCGGTCGACGGCCTGGAGGACGAGTTCCAGATTGAAGCTGAGCTTCAATTCCCCGATGACCACGATCGGTATTCCGTCTCCTGCAAGCGCAACCAGGTCGCAGCCGCCGACCTCGCCTTTGACGGCAAAGCCGAGGCCTTCCAGAAACGCTTTCACGGGCAGGTAAAGGGACGTTTCCAGGATCCGCTCTCCGTCATCAGGCCGGCCTGTGCCGGGCAGGGCCGGGAGGGCGAACCTCCGGATTGGTGGCGATCCAGATGATGTGGCGCGCCCCCCCGCGCCCTCCATTGGCCCGCACGCGCGCCTCTTCGACGCTAAACCCCGCCTTGCGAAGCCGCTGGGTGAAATTCTGGTCCGGTCTCGATGACCAGACGGCCAGCACGCCGCCGGGCCGCAGTGCCGCCCTGGCCGCGTTGAGGCCGGCACTATCGTAAAGCCGGTCGTTGGCCTCGCGTGTCAGCCCTTCGGGCCCATTGTCGACATCAAGCAGGATCGCATCGAAAGTCGCCCGGCCGGCGCGGATCGGGCCGCCCACGTCCTCTTCGCGGATGCTGACGCGCGGATTGGACAGGCAACCTTTGAAGATCTCCGCCATGGGGCCGCGCGCCCACGCGACCACCGCCGGCACCAGTTCCGCCACCATGACGCGGGCATCGGGCCCGAGTTCGGCGAGCGCCGCGCGAAGGGTAAAGCCCATGCCCAGCCCCCCGATGAGCACATGTGGCTTGGGGCGGTCCCGAAGCCTGGCGCAGACCATCGTGGCGAGCGCCTCTTCCGACCCGCTGAGGCGACTGTTCATCAGCTCGATGGAGCCCGCCATGATCGAGAATTCCGCACCGCGCTGCATCAGGCGGAGTTGGCCGCCGCCATCGGGCACTTGCGCGGTGTCGAGCTGCAGCCAGGGGATCACGGGTCACTCTTCGGTTGTGGATCGCGTTTCGCGAGCCGCCGTATATAGGCCAAACCTCCGTCCCCCCGCCACCGGCCAGGAGACGGCCACGTCCCCTCTCTCGATGAGCAGGCTGGTGTCCCGGGTTGAGGGTTGAGGCGAATTCGGAGGTCCGCCGCTGGCCGCCACGAAATCAGGGAAGGCGCCCCGGGCGTAAGCGCCATCAACGACGCCGTCGATGATGACGTGGGCGACGTGGATACGGATCGATGGCGGGACGGTCGTCGACGACAGTCATGGTTGTCTCCAGATCGGGAAGGTCAGGGGCAGGCCGGTGCCGGTCGCGCGCGTCAGGCGGGCGTGGCGAGGAGTTCGGACAGGTAGCCGTCGACCACGGAACTCTAGCCGGCATCCACGCCGAAGAGGGCGAGATGCCCCCAGATGGAGGAAACCCGCTTCAGCGCGCTGCCGGGGACCAGGGCCTGTTCTGCGGCGATGTCCTCGAGCGGGAAGAACGCATCCTCATCGATGGCGATGACATGAGTCAGGGCGCGGATGCGGCCGAGCGCGGTGGCGAGGTCGCCGCCGGCATGGCGCGAGACATCGCCATCCCGCCACTTGCGGGCAAGCAGCAGCAGATTGTTGGGGTCCTGCGGCAGGAAATGGTTCTCGACGAAGCCGGTGACGAAATCGTCCGTGGTGGTGAAGCCGAAGCCGTCCCAGCCCCGGCGGTTGAACAGGGCCGGGGTGAAGCCGGAGGCCGCGAAGAGGCGGGCGTGGCGGCGGGGGGCGCATCGATCCAGCGCCCGCTCGACTTCAGCACCTGGACAATTCCACTGATCACCCGGCGGTCATCGACGGGGGCTTGCCGCGTGTGTCCCGCGGCAGGTGCGGCACAATCCGCGCGAACTGTGCGTCCGTCAGCCAGAAGAGGTTCCGATTCAGCGCGCCTTCCCTATTGAAGGTTTTGAACCACAACCCGCTGTAAACGAAAACTGTTTTATGGGTCAGGACCCCAGAACTTCCCCGCGCTCTGAAGCGGCTTCACTTCATCCCGCGCGTGGTGTGTTCCGACCGCGTCAGATCAGCCGCAGCCCCTTCAGGCTCGCATGCCCGTCCTTGCCGACGATGATGTGGTCGTGCACCTCAATGCCGAGGGGCTTGGCCACGTCGATGATTCTCCGCGTCATGTCGATGTCGGCGCGCGAGGGGGTCGGATCGCCCGAGGGATGGTTGTGGCACACCCAAAGTGATTTCATAACATCATGAAATTTATTTGATTTTTACAACACCGCGAGTGAGTAGTGCCGGGGAGTGGGGTATGTTTGTAATGCTCAATCGTGACCATCACGAGCGATCATCGAGATGCTCGTTGACGCGCTGTGAAGCACGGCATTGAACTCTGTTCCCTTCGTCCCATGCTTCAAGCGCGTCGATCGGATAGAGGACGGCCTTGCCGACTTTGACGAACGACGGGCCAATTTTCATGGCGCGCCAATTTCGAAGTGTTCCTACGGACACGCCTCCACGATAGCGCTCGCTAACCTCTTCGGGCGTGAGAAATTTGGTCTCAGACATACTGCCTCCTGTGAGTGGCGGCGCGTCAGCGTTGCACCGCCGATCATGGCGTGATTGCCGAGCGCGAGGTGTTTCCCCTGAGCGTGACCGTCACTCAGAATCACCGACGGTCTTGACAGTCTCCGGCGGCTCACGCTGTTGCGCGGGCATCGATGCAACATGAGCAGGCGAGCAGGGAAGGCCTTTTCGAAAGGCGTAGATAGGAGGGCTATCTGCGGATAAAAATAGGTGGGTGCACTTCCCGATTCGGCGCGCCAGTTCTCTTCGATGAAAGGGATCGACAGTTGCTCTCCGAAGGCGAAGGCCACACGTTCGAATCGTGTCGGGTGCGCCGTTGCAATCTATGATTGCCGTTATGTCGGGCTCTGGCCTCCAATAAGCTAACTCTTAATCAGCGGGTCCTAGGTTCGAGCCCTAGTGCGCCCACCAAATAAATCAAAGACTTATGGCGTTTTCGCCGTTTCAGTTTCGAGAACTGAAACGGTTTTTGAAACGGTTTTGGCCGAAGTTTGCGATTAGCCCGCTTCTCCCACGATCTTTCTCGGCATCTTGCCGGGGGGGGCGGGGCGATGCGATGCTGTCCTCCTTCGCCTCCTACTCGCTGGAGAAGAAGGTGTCGAAGACCCCGCGGGAGTTTGGGCGTGGCGCCATCGAGGGGGTGGCGGGGCCAGAGAGCGCCAACAACGCCGGCGCGCAGACCTCCTTCATCCCGATGCTCACCCTGGGCATCCCCTCCAACCCGGTGATGGCGCTGATGATCGGGGCGATGATCATCCAGGGCATCACGCCTGGCCCTAACGTGATGAGCGAGAAGCCGGAGCTGTTCTGGGGGCTGATCGCCTCCATGTGGATCGGCAACGTGATGCTGGTGCTCTTGAACCTGCCGCTGATCGGGCTGTGGGTGCGGCTGCTCAGCGTGTCGTACCACTTCTTGTTTCCGGCGATCGTGGTGTTCTGCTGCATCGGCGTCTACAGCGTGAACAACAACCCGATGGACGTGTACACCATGGCGCTGTTCGGAGTGCTGGGTTACGTCCTGGTGAAGCTGGAATGCGAGCCGGCGCCGCTGCTGCTCGGCTTCGTCATCGGCCCCATGCTGGAGGAGTACCTGCGGCGGGCGATGCTGATTTCCCGCGGCGACCCTATGGTCTTCCTCACCCATCCCATCTCCGCAGCTCTGCTGGCAGTAGCCGTGATCGCCCTCGTCGCCGTCCTCGTCCCCTCCATTCGACACACAAGGGAAGAGGCATTTCAGGAATAGGATGGCCAACTTTTCGAGGGGGTAGTCGGGAGCAAAGGGTCGCCGCGAAGCGGGCTCTTATGAAAGAGGGATTTGCGAAAGACTGGTGCATTTCCTCGTTTCACGGAATCGAGGAGATGCTCTATGTCTTTGCGTTAACGCATTTTCTTTACGCGAACCGGTATCCACTTCGCTAGAATATGCCATAGAGCACGCGCCGATCAGTTCGCATCACAAGCTGATCGGTGCGTGCGTGGGTGTCACAGGCCGAGATAGGCGGTGCGCACCTTGGGGTCGTCGAGCAGGGCGGCGCCGGAGCCTTCCATCACCACGCGGCCGGTCTCCAGCACATAGCCGCGGTCGGCGATGGCCAGCGCCGCCGAGGCGTTCTGCTCCACTAGCAGCACGGTGATGCCCTCCGCCCGCAGCGCGCGCACGGCGGCGAGGATCTGGTCCACCAGCAGCGGCGCAAGGCCGAGCGACGGCTCGTCCAGCAGCAGCAGCTTGGGCGCCGCCATCAGCGCGCGACCGATGGCGAGCATCTGCTGCTGGCCGCCGGAGAGGCTCATGGCGGCGATCCTGCGCTTTTCCGCCAGTACCGGGAACAGGGCGAAGACGTGATCAAGCCGCCCGCGCATCCCTGCATCCTGCCGGCGATAGGCGCCGAGCCGCAGATTGTCTTCCACGCTCAGCGGCCCGAACACTTGCCGCCCTTCCGGCGACTGGGAGATGCCGCGCACCACCCGCTGGTGCGGCTCCAGCCGCTCGATGGCTTCGCCCTGAAACAGGATGCGTCCGGAGCGCGCCGGCTGCACCCCGGAGAGGGTGCGCAGCAGCGTGGTCTTGCCGGCGCCGTTGGAGCCCACGAGGGCGACGATCTCGCCGGCCTTCACCTGAAGCCACACCTCGTGCAGCACGTTGATGCGGCCATAGGCGGAGGTGATGGCTTCAACCGTGAGCACGATCGGCCTCCCGCGCGCCGTGGTCGCCGAGATAGGCGGCGATGACCTGAGGGTTCTCGCGCACCGCGCGCGGCGCGCCTTCCGCCAGCGGGCGGCCCTGGGCCAGCACCAGCACCCGGTCGGAAATCTTCATCACCAGCTTCATGTCATGCTCGATGAGGACCACGCCGACGCCGCTTTTGGCGATGTCGGCGATGAGATGGTCGATGGCCTCGGTCTCCACCGCGTTGCAGCCGGCGGCGGGCTCGTCGAGCAGCAGCACCTTGGGGTTCGCCGCCAGCGCGCGGGCGATCTCCAGCCGCTTCAGCGCGCCATAGGGCAGGGCGCCGGCGGAGGCATCCGCCAGATGGGCAAGCCCCACCCGGCCGAGCAGCGCGAGCGCGTGCTCCCGCGTCACCTTGTTCTGCCGCGCCACGGAGGGCAGGCCGAGGAGGTCGGCGAGGAAGGAGGTGCGCTCGGCGAGGTGGCAGCCCACCATCACGTTCTCCACCGCACTCATGCGGAAGAACACCTGCAGGTTCTGGAAGGTGCGCGCCATGCCCCGGCGCACCAGCAGGTGCGGGGCAAGGCCGGTCATGTCCTCGCCGGCTAGGGTCACCTTCCCCCGCGAGGGGCGGTAGATGCCGGTGACGAGGTTGAACAGGGTGGTCTTGCCCGCCCCGTTCGGCCCGATGATGGAGAAGACCTGCCCGGCCTCCACCGTGAAGGACACGCCGTCCACCGCCTTGAGGCCGCCAAACGAGATGCCCATGTCGCGGACTTCGAGGAGGCTCATGGCAGGCGCTCCAGGATATAGGCGCGGATGGATGGCACGATGCCCTGGGGCAGGAAGATCATGAACACCATGATGAGCAGGCCCAGCACCGCCTGCTCGTAGTCCTGGAGCGCGGTGAGCATCTGCGGCAGCACCACCAGGAAGGCCGCGCCCACCACGGTGCCGAACACCGAGCCGAGGCCGCCGATGATCACCATTGCCACCAGTTCGATGGAATGGGAGAAGCTGGCTGCCTCTGGCGTGATCAGCCCGTTCATGGCGGCAAGCAGCCCGCCCGCCACCGCCCCGTAGACCGCCGCCACCACGAAGGCGGCAAGCTTCTTGGCGCCCACATCGATGCCGGTGCCGGCGGCGGCCACCTCGCTGTCGTGGAGCGCGCGCAGCGCCCGCCCGGTGGGGCTCGCCGCGATGTTGAGCGCCAGCAGGGCGCCGATGAGCAGCGCGCCGGACGTGACCCAGTACCAGTTCAGCGCCCCGGCCATGCGCCAGCCGAACAAAGACAGGCGCGACACCGCCATGCCGTCCGGCCCGCCGGTGATCTCGGCCTCGCTGTGCAGCACCAGGGCGACGATGACGCCGAAGCCGAGGGTGGCGATGGCGAGGTAATAGCCCTTCAGCTTCAGGATGGGCCGGCCCACCCCATAGGCGATGGCGCCCGCCAGCACCGCGCCGAGCACGAGGCACAGCAGGGGATCGAGCCCCAGCCGCGCCGGTCCGATGGCCACCGCATAGGCGCCGATGCCGACGAAACCGGCGTGCCCGAGACTCACCTGTCCCGCATAGCCCATGAGGATGGTGAGGCCGAGGGCGGCCAGCGCGAAGATCCACACCAGCGCCGCCACCCGCAGGTGGAAGGAGGAGGGCGCCAGAACCGGCACCAGCACCATCAGCGCGGCGAGGACGACCAGCGGGGTGAAGCGAGCCCGCAGCACGCGGGAAAGGGTTGCCGTCGCACCCATCATACGCGCTCCACGCTGCGGCCGCCGAACAGGCCGCGCGGCAGGAAGAACAGGACGAAGAGGATCATCAGGAAGGCCACCGCGTCCTTGTAGGTGGAGGAGACATAGCCGGCGCCGAAGGTCTCCAGCAGGCCGATGAGCAGGCCCCCAACCACCGCGCCCACCGGATTGCCCATGCCGCCGAGCATGGCGGCGGCAAACCCCTTCAGGGCGAACAGGGTGCCGATGTCGTAGCGGGTCAACGTGATGGGGGTGGCCACCACGCCGGCCAGCGCGCCGATGGCCGCCGAGAGGCCGAAGGCCATGGCGAGGATGAGCGTGACATTGATGCCCACGAGGCGCGCCGCGAGCCGGTTGGCGGCGGTGGCGAGCAGCGCCTTGCCCGACAGGGTGTGCTCAAGGAAGAGATAGAGCGCCACCACGAGGCCGAGCGTGGTACCGAGCACCCACAGGCTCTGCGGCAGCAGGGTGGCGCCGCCCACCGGGATGGGGGTGTCGCCCGAGAAGGCGGGCAGGGAGTGGAACTGCTTGTCGAACACGATCTGCGCCACGCCCTTGATGAAGATGGAGGCGCCGATGGTGATCATGATCAGCGTCACCGGCGAGGCGCCGCGTGCCGGCTCGATGGCGAAGCGGTGCAGCAGCAGCCCCACCCCCACGGACGCCACCACCGCGATGAAGGCCGCCACCGGCAATGCGAGCCCGGCCGACATGAGGAACACGGTGGCCATGCCGCCGATCATGACGAAATCGCCCTGGGCGAAGTTGATCACGTCGGAGGCGTTGTAGATGAGGGTGAAGCCGAGGGCGATGAGCGCATAGATGGCGCCCACCGTCAGCCCGGAAAACACCAGCTGGAGAAATTCGGACATGATCGGGCCTGGCCTTTGGAGCGCTTTCGAGCGAAGTGGCGACCGGTTCGCGTGAAGAAAACGCGTCAGTACAAGAGACGAGCGCCATCGCTGCGGCGGCGCGCGCGGCACCGCCCTGTTTCAGGGGGCAGGGGTGAAGCCGCGCCTCAGCGCGTGGGGGCGTCCAGCGTCCAGTCACCGCCGCGGATCTCCAGCATGCGGAAGGAATCCGTGCCGAGGCCCAGATGGTCGGTGGGCGAGAAGCTGTAGACGCCGGTCACGCCCACGTAAGTCTTGGTGGCTTCCAGCGCGTCGCGGATCTTCTTCGGCTCGGCGGACTTGGCCTTGTCGATGGCCTGCGTCACCAGCTGGATGCCGTCGAAGCCGTAGCCGCCGAAGGTGGAGACGCTCTGGCCCGTGGCCTTCTCGTAAGACGCCTTGTAGCCGGCGACCACCGCCTTCTGCGGGTCCTCGGCGGCGAGCTTGTCACCAACCAGGATGGCGGGTGCCGGCAGCCGCACGCCTTCCGCCGCCGGTCCCGCCAGCTCGATGAAGCTCTTGGAGGCGACGCCGTGGCTCTGGTACAGCGGCAGCTTGAGACCGAGCTGGGCATAGTTGCGGGTCACGATGGCCGGACCCTGGCCGAAGCCGGGATTGAGCACCGCCTCGACGCCGGCGGTGTTCTTGATCTTGTTGAGCTGGGGCGTCATGTCGGAATCGGTGGCACCGTAGGTTTCGTCGGCGAGCACCGTGATGTTGTAGCCGCCGATCACCTTCAGGCACTGGTTGCGCATGGACTTGCCGAAGCCGTCGGTGCCCGAGATCATGCCGATCTTGGTGATGCCGCGCGCCTTCATGTCCTCGAAGATCTTCTGGCAGGCGGTCTTGTCGGTGTGGGGCGTCTTGAAGACGAAGGGGCGCACCGGCTCGATGATCTCGATGCCGCCGGCCAGCGACACGAAGGGGATGCCGGCCTCCTCGAACACCGGGATCATGGCCATGGTGGCGCCGGTGGAGGTGCCGCCCACCATGGCCACAACCTTGTCGTCTTCCACGAGGCGAGTGGCGAAGGTGCGCGCCTTGTTGGCGTCGCCACCATCGTCATAGAGCACCAGCTCCACCGGGCGGCCGAGCAGCCCGCCCTTCTTGTTCAATTCTTCCACATAGATCTTCAGGGTCTTGGCCTCGGGGTCGCCGAGGAAGGCCGCCGGGCCGGTGGCGGACACGACCGAGCCGATCTTGATGGGGTCCGCGGCCAGAGCGGGCGCGGCGGCGAGGGGCGCGAGGGCGAAGCTTGCGAAGGCGAGGGCGGCAGCGCGCAGCACCGGCCGCAGGCGAGCGGTCGTATCCATGAAGCGTTTCTCCAAAAGGTCCATTTCGGGCCAAGGAGCGGGTTTGCCCGCCTCCAGCCGCCGCGCCATTCGGCCGACGGTAGGGGAACTATATAATTAACCGACCGGATGGTCAATATAATCAGCGCTCCCCGAAAACGCTTGATGTGGATCATTGATCGACCAGCCGGACAATATTTGTTATCTCCTGTCCATTCGCCCAGGGGCGGACGATGGCCGGTGCCGGGGCTCGCCCAGCGGGGCGCCGGAGGGCAGGAACAGGACAGATGGCTCGGACACGCGCGCAGGACTACGACGCAAAACGGCAGGTGATCCTGCACAAGTCGGCGGAGCTGTTCGCCCAGTTCGGCTATTCGGGCACCTCGATCACCATGATCGCGGAGGCGTGCGGCGCCTCCAAGGCCTTGCTCTATCACTATTATCCAGACAAGGAGGCGGTGCTCTTCGACATCCTCTCCACCCATCTGGAACAGCTTATCCAGGCGGTGGAGACGGCGCTGGAAGCCGCCCCCGAGGGCGATCGGCTGTTCGCCATCGCCTCTGCCCTGCTCGAATCCTATCGCGATGCCGATGCCGAGCATCAGATCCAGATCGCCAATCTCAAGCTGCTGCCGGCCGACAAGCAGGATGCGTTGCGGGCCATGGAGCGCCAGCTTGTGGTGCTCATGTCCGACGCCATCGCGCAGGAGGTGCCGCAGATCGGTCGGGGGCCACTGTTGAAGCCGGTCACCATGTCCGCCTTCGGTATGCTGAACTGGCACTATCTGTGGTTTCGCGACGGCAAGGGGCTGACCCGCGCCGAATATGCCCGCCTCGTCACCAGCCTGATCACCGCCGGCGCGGCGGGAGCGGCCGCGGCCGTTGCGGGCCCCGAGGCGCCGCCCCGTGCCGAGCCCCGCGTGCGCGCGATCACGCCGTCCGCCGCGCCGGTTGCGGCCGCGCGACGCCGGGCTCCGGCGTCAGCCGCCAAGGCCGGACGGCGCAAGGCCGAGTAGAGCGCGATACGGGCAGATTGCTTCAATTTGCTCGGTGAATCGCCCTCTCACGCTCTCGTCCGGGGTTTCCGCTTGCGCGCATCTCGGGCTATGGAACGGCATGTCGCGCCGCGCCCTTGATCTCATCCTCGACCATGTCCGCGCCGAGCCCTCGCGCACCTGGTCCATCATCGTCACCATCTATGGCGATGCCATCGTGCCGCGCGGCGGCTCGGTGTGGCTCGGCACCCTGCTCGCCTTCTTCAAGGGGTTGGACATCGCCGACGGGGTGGTGCGTACCGCCATGTCGCGCCTCGCCGCCGACGGCTGGCTGACGCGCACGCGCATCGGCCGCAACAGCTTCTATGGTCTCGCCGACAAGGGCCGCGAGACCTTCGCCCGCGCCACCGAGCACATCTACAGCCACCGCCCGCCCGAATGGCGCGGCCATTTCCAGATGCTGCTCATCGAGCCCGCCGCGCGGGAAGGCGCGCGCGCCGCTCTGGACGCGGCCGGC
Organism: Xanthobacter autotrophicus ATCC 700552; assembly: GCF_043194565.1. GTDB lineage: Bacteria > Pseudomonadota > Alphaproteobacteria > Rhizobiales > Xanthobacteraceae > Xanthobacter > Xanthobacter autotrophicus_F. The sequence goes on from NZ_JBAFVS010000013.1 coordinate 117,658, forward strand.
TATGGGGTTCCCCTGCCCGGCGTCTTCATCGCGCCGGCGGGCGCCGAGGTGCCGGAAGAGGCGTTGGGGGCCCTGCGGCTTGAGGTTTCGGGCACGCCGGAAGCCCAGCAGGACCTCGCCGGCCGCGCCTGGCGGCTGGAGGAGACGGCGCAGGCCTATGTGAGCTTCATGGAGGTCTTCGCGCCCCTGCGCGCGGCGCTGGCGGCGGGGGAAACCCTTTCCGATCTTGAAGCCATGGTGGCGCGGGTGCTGCTCATCCACGAATATCGCCGCATCGTACTGCGCGATCCCATTTTGCCGGCCGCCATCCTGCCTGCCGACTGGCCCGGGCCGGCGGCCCGCGCCCTGTGCGCCGACATCTATGCTCATGTGATCGCCGCGTCCGAGCGCTGGCTCGATGACAACGCCGTGGGCGAGGACGGCGAGCCGCTCCCGGCCAGCGCGAAAATAAGGCGTCGGTTCAGAGACTAAGACCCGCTTATGACCCGCCGGGGGTGGCCGGAACGGGCATGATGCGCCGCAACATGTTACGAAAAACAATTGCTATAGAATTTTTCGTAATATATAAAACCGACACCCAGGGAGGAGAGCCCATGTACACGCAGGCCCTCAACGCCAATCCGGACGCCGACACCCGTGACCTTGAGGACGCCGCACAGCTTGCCCGTTTTGAGGCGCGTGTGGCCGACGAGGAGCGGATCGAGCCCAACGACTTCATGCCCGCCGCCTATCGCCGGACGCTGACGCGGCAGATTTCCCAGCACGCCCATTCCGAGATCATCGGCATGCAGCCGGAGGGCAACTGGATCACCCGCGCGCCCTCCCTGCGGCGCAAGGCGGCGCTGCTCGCCAAGGTGCAGGACGAGTGCGGCCACGGCCTCTATCTCTACGCGGCGGCCGAGACGCTCGGCACCTCCCGCGAGGAGCTGGTGGAGCAATTGCTCTCGGGCAAGGCGAAGTATTCGTCCATCTTCAATTATCCGACGCTGACCTGGGCGGATATCGGCGCCATCGGCTGGCTGGTGGATGGGGCGGCGATCATGAACCAGATCCCGCTCTGCCGCTGCTCCTACGGCCCCTATGCGCGGGCCATGATCCGGGTGTGCAAGGAGGAATCCTTCCACCAGCGCCAGGGCTACGAGATCATGCTCACCCTCGCGCGCGGCACGGCGGAGCAGAAGGAGATGGCGCAGGACGCGCTGAACCGCTGGTGGTGGCCGAGCCTGATGATGTTCGGCCCGCCGGACGCGGCCTCCAGCCATTCCGACAGCTCCATGCGCTGGAAGATCAAGCGCTTTTCCAATGACGAGCTCAGACAGAAGTTCGTGGATGCCACGGTGCCCCAGGCCCACTTCATCGGCCTCACCTTGCCCGATCCGGACCTTTCCTTTGACGAGGCCGCCGGCCACTGGCGCTATGGCACCATCGACTGGGAGGAATTCAAGCAGGTGATCGCCGGCAACGGCCCCTGCAACCGCGATCGCATGGCCACCCGCCGCAAGGCCCACGAGGACGGCGCCTGGGTGCGCGAGGCCGCCCGCGCCTTCGCCGAAAAGCGCGCCGCCGCCAAGACCGCCGCAGCGGCCTGAACCAACGCAAGATTTCGAGGAGACGCCTTATGGCCGACGCCGCAACCCCCTTGTGGGAAGTGTTCATCCGCAGCCGCAACGGGCTGGCGCACAAGCACGCCGGATCGCTCCACGCCGCCGACGCCACGCTGGCGCTCCAGGCCGCGCGCGATCTCTACACTCGTCGCGGGGAAGGGTTATCCCTGTGGGTGGTGCCGTCCAGCGCCATCACCGCCTCCGATCCGGCGGACAAGGGCATGATGTTCGAGCCCACCGCCTCGAAGATCTATCGCCACCCCACCTTCTACGAAGTCCCGGAAGAAGTCGGGCACATGTAATACCAACGGCACCGGTCTTCGACCGGTGCCGAGAGGGTTACGCTCAGACGCCGCGCGGGCTTTTCCGGCGGGCAATGAGGCAAGCTCGTCGCCCGCCTGCATGACCGAGGCGCGTTGCGCCCCTCATCACCAACAAGACTGCCCGCACGGCGGGCCGAGGCGAGGAACCCCACCATGGCCACCACCTCCATCACCGTGCGCGAGACGCCGCTGGTGCGCTATTTGCTGCGCCGGGCCGACGATGCGCTCATCCTCGGCCATCGCCTGTCCGAATGGTGCGGCCATGCGCCCACCATGGAAGAAGAGATGGCGCTGGCCAATATGGGCCTCGACCTCCTCGGCCAGGCGCGCTCGCTCTATACTTACACCGCCGAAGTGGAAGGCCAGGGGCGAACCGAGGATGACTTCGCCTATCTGCGCGGCGAGCGGGCCTATGGCAACCTGCTGCTGGTGGAACAGCCCAACGGCGATTTCGCCCAGACCATGGCACGGCAGCTCTTCTATTCGGCCTTCATCGATCCCTATTGGCGGGCGCTGATGGCCTCGCCTGACGCGACGCTGTCCGCCATCGCCGCCAAGGCGGAGAAGGAAAGCGCGTATCACGTGCGCCATTGCGCGGAATGGCTGATCCGCCTCGGCGACGGCACGGCGGAAAGCCACGCCCGCGCCCAGGCGGCGGTGGACGGCCTATGGGCCTTCACCGGCGAATTGTTCGAGGTGGATGCGGGCGAAGCCGGGCTCATCGCCGATGGCACCGTGCCGGACCCGGACAGCCTGCGCGCGGCGTGGACCGCCACCGTGTCCGCCGTGCTGGCGGAAGCCACCTTGAAGCTGCCGCAGGCCGGCTGGATGCAGAAGGGCGGGCGCGACGGCCGCCATTCCGAGCATCTGGGGCCGCTGCTCACCGAGCTGCAATATCTCCAGCGCACCTTCCCGGGAGCCTCCTGGTGACCGGCGCGGCGCTGGCCGATCCGGCGGCGCTGCGCGACGAGGTCTGGCGCGTGGCGGGTGCGGTCACCGATCCGGAAATCCCGGTGCTCTCCATCGCCGACCTCGGCGTGCTCAGAGATGTGCGCGTCGCGGACGGGCGAGTGGAAGTGCTGATCACGCCCACCTATTCGGGCTGCCCGGCCATGACCATGATCGCGCTGGAGATCGAACTGGCGCTCGACAAGGCGGGCCTTGGCCCGGTGGTGGTGAAGACCGTGCTGGCCCCGGCCTGGACCACCGATTTCATGAGCGAGGACGGCCGGCGCAAGCTGAAGGCCTACGGCATCGCCCCGCCGGCGAAAACCGCCGGGCGGCGGGCGCTGTTCGGGGTCGAGGTGGTGGACTGCCCGCAATGCGGCTCCTCCGACACGGCGGAAATCGCGCCGTTCGGCTCCACCTCCTGCAAGTCCCTGTGGCAGTGCAAGGCCTGCCGCGAGCCGTTCGACTATTTCAAATGCCACTGACGGGTGACGCCATGGACAACGCGATCGACACCACCGCCGCTTCCGGCATCCCGTCCACCGGCGCGGGCGCTGCCCCGAGGGGGGCGGGCACGCCGAAATTCCACCGCCTCGCCGTGCGCGAGGTGCGCCGCGAGACCGTGGACGCGGTCTCCATCACCTTCGAGGTGCCCTCGGCCCTTGCCGCCGATTTCGCCTTCGCCCCCGGCCAGTATCTGACCCTGAAGGCGACGCTGGAGGGGGAGGAGATCCGCCGCTCCTATTCCATCTGCTCCGGGCCGGACGACGGCGAGCTGCGCATCGCGGTGAAGCAGGTGGAGGGCGGCCTGTTCTCCACGTGGGTGAACGAAAGCCTGAAGGCCGGCGATGTGCTGGAGGTGATGACCCCCACCGGCCGCTTCGGGCTGGAGCAGGCGCCGGGCAATGCCCGCATCCATGTGGCGTTCGCGGCCGGCTCGGGCATCACGCCGGTGCTCTCAATCGCCCGCGGCGTGCTGGCGCGGGAGCCGGACAGCCGCTTTTTCCTATTCTACGGCAACCGCTCCACCGACAACATCCTGTTCCGCACCGAGCTGGAGGAACTGAAGGACCGCTTCCTCGGCCGGCTGTCCGTGTTCCACGTGCTGTCGCGGGAGCAGCAGGACCTCGCCATCCTCAACGGCCACCTGGACGGGGAGAAGGTGCGCCTGCTGCTCACCGCCATGGTGCCGGCGGCGGCGGTGGACCATGCCTTCGTCTGCGGCCCCACCGCCATGATCGACGAGCTGGAGGCGACCCTTGCCGACCTCGGCCTGCCGAAGGACAAGGTGCATGTGGAGCGCTTCGTCTCGGCGCTGGGCGGCAAGCCGCGTGCGAAGCCGGTGGTGGTGCCCGATGCCGCGCCGGCCCATGTGGCCTCCCTCATCGTGGACGGCAAGCGCCGCGACGTGCCGGTCGCCGAGGGTGAGGCCGTCCTCGACGCGGCGTTGCGGGCCGGCATGGACCTGCCCTTCGCCTGCAAGGGCGGCATGTGCTCCACCTGCCGCGCCAAGGTGGTGGAAGGCTCGGCCGAGATGGAGGTGAATTATTCGCTGGAGCCGTGGGAGCTGGAAGCCGGTTTCATCCTCACCTGCCAGGCGAGGCCCACCACCGCGCGGGTGGTGGTGGATTTCGACCAGGTGTGAGTGGGGGCGCCTTCGCGGCGTCCCGCCCATCGCGGTATAGAAAAAGGCCCGGCTTGCGCCGGGCCTTTTCAGTTGGGATGACGGCGGGCGCACCCGCCGCCGGGAGGATGGAAAGCTCACCCCTTGGGGCGGCGGTCGATGATGCGCTTGGCCTTGCCGGTGGCGGTGCGCTCGATGCCGCCGGGCTCGTGCAGCGCGATGCGGGTGGTGATGCCCACCGTGTCCTTGATGCGGGCGAGGATGCGCGCCGCGCAGGCCTCAATGTCGATGCCGCCATGGACCTCCTCGCGGATCTCCGCATGCACGGTCATTTCGTCCATGCGGCCCTCGCGGGTCAGCTCCAGCTGGTAGTGGCCCGAGCAGGTCTCGATGGAGAGCAAAATCTCCTCGATCTGGGTGGGGAACACGTTCACGCCGCGCAGGATGATCATGTCGTCCGAGCGGCCGGTGACCTTCTCCATGCGCCGCATGCCGGGCCGCGCCGTGCCGGGCAACAGGCGGGTGAGGTCGCGGGTGCGGTAGCGGATGATCGGGAACGCCTCCTTGCTGAGGGAGGTGAACACCAACTCGCCCTTTTCCCCGTCCGGCAGCACTTCGCCGGTGATGGGGTCGATCACCTCCGGCAGGAAGTGGTCTTCCCAGATGTGCAGGCCGTCCTTGGTCTCCACGCATTCCTGCGCCACGCCGGGACCGATGACCTCGGAGAGGCCGTAGATGTCGGTGGCGTCGATGGCGAAGTCGCGCTCGATCTCCTCGCGCATGGCATTGGTCCAGGGCTCGGCGCCGAAGATGCCGTATTTGAGCGAGGAGGCGCGCGGGTCCAGCCCCGCCTTGGCGAAGCCGTCCAGCAGCGCCAGCATGTAGCTGGGCGTCACCATGATGGCGTCGGGCTTGAAGTCGTGGATGAGCTGAACCTGGCGCTCGGTCATGCCGCCCGACATGGGCACGACGGTGCAGCCGAGGCGTTCCACGCCGTAATGGGCACCCAGGCCGCCGGTGAACAGGCCGTAGCCGTAGGCCACATGCACCATCATGCCCGGCCGCACCCCCGCCGCGCGGATGGAGCGGGCCATCACGTCGGCCCACATGTCGATGTCGGCGCGGGTATAGCCCACCACGATGGGCTTGCCGGTGGTGCCCGAAGAGCCGTGCACCCGCAGCAGCTTCTCGCGCGGCACCGCGAACAGGCCGAAGGGGTAGTTGTCGCGCAGGTCGGTCTTCACCGTGAAGGGGAATTTGGCGAGGTCCGACAGATCGCGCAGGTCGGAGGGGTGCACCCCCGCCTCGTCGAACTTCCTGCGGTAGAACGGCACGTTCTCATAGGCGTGGCGCAGCGACCAGGCGAGGCGCTCGCGCTGGAGGGACTGGATTTCGTCCCGGGATGCCCGTTCCGCTGCATCGAGGCCGGCCTCGAAGGTCCGGCCAAAGGAAACCGCCGGCAGAGCCATGTTCATCGTCTCCTCCATTCAAGCTGTGGTCGTGTGGTCGCGGCTCTCTGGCGCGCTTGGGGACGGGGCGATTAACGCCCCGCCGATGGTGCGAGAATGCCCGCGAAACTGCGCGATCACCACGCCATCCTCGCTCACCTCCACGTCGTAGATGCCGGAGCGCCCGCTGCGGGCGATCTCCCGCGCCGTGGAGAGGAGGGTCTTGCCGCGGGTGCCGGGGCGCAGGTAAGTGACCGCGCAATGGGCGGCCACCGTGCGCTCGTCATAGGAGTTGCAGGCGAAGGCGAAGGCGCTGTCCGCAAGGGCGAAGATGAAGCCGCCATGGGCCATGCCGAAGCCGTTGCACATGCGCTCGGTGAGCGTCATGGAGATCGTCGCCGTGCCGGGGCCCACCGCGACCAACTCCATGCCCAGCCCCTGGCTCGCATGGTCGGTGGCCCACATGGCGTCGGCGCTGAGGCGCGCGGTTTCCTGCGGCGTGCGCGACGGGGCTGCGTGAGGAGCGTGGGCGGGATCAGGGGCGAGGGTGCTCATGCGCGGCGTCCCGAGAAGCGCGCCGGGCGCTTTTCCATGAAGGCGGAAACGCCCTCGCGATAGTCCGGGGTGCGGCCGGCCTCGCGCTGGAGGTCGCGCTCCAGATCGAGCTGGGCGTCGAGGTTCTGGCCGGCGGAGGCGTTGAGCGCTTGCTTGGTGAGGGCGAGGCCCTGCGTCGGCTGGCAGGCGAGATGGGCTGTGAGGGCGCGGGCCTCGTCCAGCAGCGCGGCGTCGTCCACCGCCTTCCAGATCAAGCCCCAGCTTTCGGCCTTCTCGGCGCTGACCGGCTCGGCCAGCAGCATGAGGGCGCGGGCGCGGGCATCGCCGATGAGGCGGGGCAGGAAGAAGGTGCCGCCGGAATCCGGCACGAGACCGATCTTGGCGAAGGCCTGGATGAATTTCGCCGACCGCGCCGCCAGAACGATGTCGCAGGCAAAGGCGATGTTGGCGCCGGCCCCCGCCGCCACCCCGTTCACCGCGCAGACCACCGGCTTGCGCAGGGCGCGGATGCGCCGGATGAGGGGATTGTAGAAGGCCTCGATGGTGGCGCCGAGATCGAGCGGGCCCTCCGCGTTGGCCCGGTCGCCGAGATCCTGCCCGGCGCAGAAGCCGCGCCCGGCGCCGGTGAGCAGCACCGCCCGGCAGGCGTCGTCCGCTGCGGCGTCGAGGGCGGCGGCAAGCGCGCGGTGCAGATCCTCGGTGAAGGCGTTGAGGCGGTCGGGGCGGTTGAGGGTGAGCTCCACCCAGCCCTCATGCTGCGCCACGAGCAGCACCGGCGGCGCTGTGGCCGGCTCGCTCGTCAAGGTGTCCGCTTGGAGTGCGACCACTTCATCCTCCCTGTCTCGAGCTCTTGCGAGCCTCTTGAATTAACCGGTCGATCGGTTAATCTTTAGCGCAAGGGGCGGGCTTGTCAACATGGACGAGGCCCCGTGCCGGGAGGGGACGCCGGCCGGTCGCGGCGACCGGGCGGCAGGTTCCCTCGCAAACCAGAACAGCGCCTGGTCCGGTGGGACGAGGCTTCAGGGAGAAGGCCATGGATGATCTGTTCCAGGCGCATGCCGCGCTGCTGGAGAAGGCCGTTTCGGCGTCGCGCGAGCGCGGCTTCTGGGCGGCGTTTGCGGAAAACCCCAAGGCCTATCCGGAGGGCGCCGCGAGCGCCGGCAAGGCGGCCTTCGCGGCCCTGAAGAGCCAGCCGTTCGATCTCGGCGGCGAGGGGGAGCAGGAAGGGGAGGGCGCGCGCGTCGGCGCCGAGGTCTCGCCGTTCGGGCCGGCGTTGGGCATCACCTATGCGGCGCGCAGCGTCGACGCGCTGGTGGCCAATGCGGAGCGGGCCGGCGAAGGTTGGGCGCAGGCCTCCGTGGAGCAGCGGGTGGGCGTTGCGCTGGAAATTCTCGCGCGCCTCAACGCCGAAAGCTTCCTCATCGCCGAGGCGGTGGAGCACACCACCGGGCAGGCCGGGCCCATGGCCTTCCAGGCCGGCGGCCCCCATGCGCAGGATCGCGGGCTTGAAGCCGTCGCCTATGCCTATGCCGAGATGGCGCGGGTGCCCGGCGCGGTGCGCTGGGAGAAGCCCATGGGGCGCGCCTCCATCCGCCTCGACAAGGATTTCCATGTGGTGCCGCGCGGCATCGGCCTCGTCATCGGCTGCGCCACCTTTCCCACCTGGAACAGCTATCCCGCCCTGTTCGCGGACCTTGTCACCGGCAATGCGGTGATCGTGAAGCCGCATCCCGCCGCCATCCTGCCGCTGGCGCTGACCGTGAAAATCGGCCGCGAAGTGCTCGCCGCGCAGGGCTTCGACCCGGACGTGCTCCAGCTCGCCCCCGACACGGTGGAGGCGCCGCTCGCCAAGGAACTGGCGACCCATCCCGCCATTGCCCTGGTGGATTTCACCGGCTCGTCGGCGTTCGGCGGCTGGCTGCGGGCCAACCTGCGGGACAAGCTGGTGTTCACGGAGGAGGCGGGGGTGAACACCATCGTCATCGCCTCCACCGGTTCGTTCGCGGCCATGTGCGCCAACATCGCCTTCTCGCTCTCCCTTTACAGCGGGCAGATGTGCACGGCGCCGCAGACCATCTTTGTCCCCGCTGAAGGCATCGCCACCGACGAGGGCCATAAGAGCTTCGACGAGGTGGCCGCCGGCATCGGCGCCGCCATCGACGCGCTGCTGTCCGATCCCGCCCGCGCGGCGGCGGTGCTGGGTGCGATCCAGAATCCGGCGACGCTGACGCGCATCGCGGAGGCGCGCGGCCTCGGCCGCATCGTGCGCGACAGCGCGGCGCTTCAGGTGGAAGGAGCCCGCACCGCCACGCCGCTGCTTCTCGCGGTGGAGGCGGGCGACGAGGCAGCCTATCTGGAAGAGCGCTTCGGCCCCATCGCCTTCGTGGTGGCGGTGAAGGATGCGCCCGATGGCGTCGCCCGCGCCACCCGCGCCGCCCGCGAGAAGGGCGCCATCACTGCCGCGCTCTACAGCACCGAAGAGGCCGAGATCGCCGCGGCCATCCCGGCCTATGCGAAGGCTGGCGTGGCGCTTTCGGTGAACCTTACCGGCGGCATCTACGTGAACCAGAGCGCCGCCTTCAGCGACTACCACGTCTCCGGCGCCAACCCCGCCGGCAACGCCTGCATGACGGATTCAGCCTTCGTGGCAAGCCGCTTCCGCGTGGTGTGCGTGCGCCGCCCGGCCGCCGCCTGACCCCAGACATCCGGAGAACAACAATGGCGCACGCCTTTATCTGCGATTTCGCGCGCACCCCCATCGGCCGCTATGCCGGTGCCTTGAGGGATGTGCGTGCCGACGACCTCGCCGCCCATCCCATCCGCGTGCTCAAGGAGCGCAACCCGGGCGTGGACTGGGAGGCGGTGGACGATGTCATCCTCGGCTGCGCCAACCAGGCGGGGGAGGACAATCGCGATGTCGCCCGCATGGCGGCGCTGCTCGCCGGCCTGCCGGTGAGTGCGCCGGGCACCACCGTGAACCGGCTGTGCGGCTCCGGCCTCGACGCCGTGGGCATCGGTGCCCGTGCCATCATGACCGGGGACGCCGACCTCATCATCGCCGGCGGGGTGGAGAGCATGACTCGCGCGCCCTTCGTCCAGGGCAAGGCGGCCGAGGCGTTTTCCCGGCAGGCGGAGATCTACGACACCACCATCGGCTGGCGCTTCGTGAACCCGCTGATGAAGGCGCAATACGGCGTGGATTCCATGCCGGAGACCGGCGAGAACGTGGCCGAGGATTTCCAGATCTCCCGCGCCGACCAGGACCTGTTCGCGTATCGCTCCCAGCAGCGGGTGAAGGCGGCGCAGGACGCCGGCTTCTTCGCCCGCGAGATCGCCCCCATCGAGGTGAGGGGCAAGAAGGGCGCGGTGATCCGCGTGGAAGCGGACGAGCATCCGCGCGCCGAGACCACGCTGGACCAGCTTGCCGGCCTCAAGACCCCGTTCCGCAAGACCGGCGGCACGGTGACGGCGGGCAACGCCTCCGGCGTGAACGACGGCGCCGGGGCGCTCATCCTCGCCTCCGAGACGGCGGCGCGGAAGTACGGCCTCACCCCCCGCGCCCGCGTGGTGTCGGTGGTGCAGGCCGGGGTGCCGCCGCGCATCATGGGCATCGGCCCGGCGCCGGCCACGCGCAAGCTTCTGGAGAAGAACGGCCTCGCGCTGGCGGACATCGACCTTTTCGAGCTGAACGAGGCCTTCGCCGCCCAGGCCCTCGCGGTGCTGCGCCAGCTGGGCCTTCCCGACGACGCGGAGCATGTAAATCCCCACGGCGGCGCCATTGCGCTTGGCCATCCTCTTGGGATGTCGGGGGCGCGGCTTGCGATGACGGCGGTGAGCGCGCTGGAGGTGCGCGGGGGCAGGTGGGCGGTGGCGACCATGTGCATCGGCGTCGGCCAGGGCATCGCCGCCCTCATCGAGAGGGTCTGAGCCGTGGATGCCGTGACACCTCCGGTCACCGTTACGCGGCATGGCGCCGTCGGCGTGATCGCCATTGACTTTGCGCCGGTGAACGCCCTGTCGAAGGCGGTGCGGCAAGGGCTGCTGGATGCCGTGCGCGCGCTGGAGGCCGATCCCGATGTGGCGGCGCTGGTGATCAGCGGCGGGCCGGGCCGCTTCATCGCCGGCGCCGACATCCGCGAGATGAGCCAGCCGCCGGATGCGCCCTTCCTGCCGGATGTGGTGGCGGCCATCGACGCTTGTGCAAAGCCGGTGGTGGCGGCCATCGCCGGGGCGGCGCTGGGCGGCGGCTGCGAGATCGCGCTCGCCTGCGACCTCAGGCTCGGCGGGCCGAAGGCGCTGGTGGGCCTCACCGAGACCCGGCTCGGGCTCATCCCCGGCGCCGGCGGAACCCAGCGCCTGCCGCGCCTCGTCGGCGTGGCCCAGGCCATCGCCCTCATCTGTGAGGGGCGGGTGCTGAAGGCGGGCGATGCCCTCGCCCTTGGCCTGCTCGACGAAGTGGTGGAGGGTGACCTTCTCGCCGAAGCCATCGCCCGCGCACCGGGCGTCACGAAGCGCCGCCTTTCGGAACTGCCGGTTCCCGCCGGCGACGACGCGGCGGAGGAGGCGGCCATTGCCAGCGCCCGCAAGGGGGCGAAGGGTGTCCCGGCCATCGCAGAGGCCATCCGCGTCATCCGCGCGGCGGGGGAGGCTGAGTTTACGACCGGCCTCGCCGCCGAGCGCGCCGCCTTCCTCGCCCTGCGCGAGAGTGCCGAGGCAAAGGCGCTGCGCCATCTCTTCTTCGCCGAGCGCGAGGCCGGCAAGGTGCCGGGGCTGGAGAGCGTCGCGCCCCGTCCGCTGGAGGCGGTGGCAGTGATCGGTGCCGGCACCATGGGCGCCGGCATCGCCGTGGCGCTGGCCGATGCCGGCCTTGCCGTCACCCTGGTGGAGCGCGATGGGGAAGCCGCCGCCGCCGGCTTGCAGCGGGTGGCCGATCTCTACGCCCGGCAGGTGAAAAGCGGTCGGCTGACGCAAGCGCAGGGCGCCGAACGCCGCGCCCGCGTCACCCCCACCGCCGACTGGGCGTCTCTTGCCGCCGCCGACCTGGTGGTGGAGGCCGCCTTCGAGGACATGGACGTGAAGGCCGACATCTTCCGCCGTCTCGATGCGGTGGCAAAGCCCGGCGCGGTGCTGGCCACCAACACCTCCTATCTCGACCTCGACGCCATCGCCGCCGAGACCTCGCGGCCGCAAGACGTGGTGGGCCTGCACTTCTTCGCCCCGGCCAACGTGATGAAGCTGCTGGAGGTGGTGCGCCCGGCCCGCACCGCCCCCGATGTGATCGCCACGGCGCTGGCCCTGGCGAAGCGCATGGGCAAGCAGCCGGTGGTGGCGGGCAATTGCGACGGCTTCATCGGCAATCGCATCTATGCGCTCTACCGCCGCCACGCCGAGGTTCTGGTGGAGGACGGCGCCAGCCCGCAGGAGGTGGATGCGGCGCTGGAGGCCTATGGCTTCGCCATGGGCATCTTCGCCGTGTCCGACATGTCCGGCCTCGACATCGCCTATGCCATGCGCAAGCGCCGGGCGGCCACCCGCGATCCGGCCGAGCGCTACGTGGCCATCGCCGACCGGCTGGTGGAACAGGGCCGCCTCGGCCGCAAGACCGGCGCCGGCTGGTATGCCTATGACGCGGCGGGCGGCAAATCCGCCGATCCCGTGGTGGAGGCGCTGATCGCCGAAGCCCGCGCGGAGAAGGCCATCACGCCCCGCGTCTTCTCCGCCGGACAGATCCAGCGCCGGCTGCTCGCCGTCATGGCGAACGAGGGCGCCAAGGCGCTGGCGGAGGGCATCGCGCTGCGGGCCTCCGACATCGATCTCGCCTTCGTCCATGGCTACGGCTTCCCGCGCACCAAGGGCGGGCCCATGTGGGCCGCCGACCAGATGGGCCTGCGCGCGGTCGTCACCGAAGTGGAAGCCGCCCACGCCGCCGGCGGCGCCGGATCCGAGCCCGCGCCCCTGCTGCTGGCCCTCGCCCGCGACGGACGCAGCTTCGCCGACTGGCAACCGACAGAACAGGCAGAACAACAGGGAGGACAATAGCCATGACCCAAATCCTCAACAGCTACGCCCTCGACCGCTGGTTCGTGCCGCAAGAGGGCCTCATCGACATCCCGAGCGCCATCGACGGGCGGGTGGTGGCGCGCACCTCCACCAAGGGGCTGGATCTCGCCGCCATGGTACGCCATGCCCGCGAGGTGGGCGGGCCGGCCTTGCGCGGGCTCACCTTCCACGAGCGCGCCGACATGCTGAAGGCGCTCGCCGCCCATCTCGGCGCCCACAAGGAGGCGCTCTACGCCCTCGCTGCCGACACCGGGGCCACCAAGCGGGACAATGCCATCGACATCGACGGCGGCATCGGCACCCTCTACGCCTATGCCTCCCGCGGCCGGCGGGAGCTGCCGGGCGAGCGCTTCGTGGTGGAGGGCGGGCCGGAAGCTCTTTCCAAGGGCGGCTCCTTCATCGGCCTTCACATCCTCACCCCGCTGCAGGGTGTGGCGGTGCATGTGAACGCCTTCAACTTTCCCTGCTGGGGTCTTCTGGAGAAGCTTGCCCCCGCGCTCCTCGCCGGCGTGCCGGTCATCACCAAGCCGGCCACCGCCACCGCCTATGTGGCCGAGGCGGTGGTGCGGCTGATCGTGGAGGCGAACATCCTGCCCAAGGGCGCGTTGCAGCTGGTGAGCGGATCGGCGGGCGACCTGCTCGATCATCTCACCGGACAGGATGTGCTCTCCTTCACCGGCTCGGCGGAGACCTCGCAGATGTTGCGCGACCATCCGGCGGTGTCGCGCAACGCGGTGCGCTTCATCGCCGAGCGGGATTCGCTGAACGCCGCCGTGCTCGGCCCGGACGCCAGCGAGGGTGCCCCCGAGTTCGACCTCTTCATCAAGGAGGTGGTGCGCGAGATGACGGTGAAGGCGGGCCAGAAATGCACCGCCATCCGACGCATCATCGTGCCGCGCGCCCAGGAAAGCGCGGTGATCGCCGCGCTGAAGGGGCAACTGGCGAAGATCACCCTCGGCGATCCCCGCCGCGACGACGTGCGCATGGGCCCGCTGGCGAGCCTTGCCCAGCGCGACGCCGCCCGGGAGGCGGTGGCGCAGATCGCGCAGGAGGCGGAGATCGTCTTCGGCGATCCCGATGCCGCCGAACCCATCGGGGCCGATGCGCAGGCGGGGGCCTTCATGGCGCCGGTGCTGCTGCGCTGTGCCAAGCCGCTGGCGGCGGTGGCGCCCCACGCGGTGGAGGCCTTCGGCCCGGTGGCCACCGTGATGGCCTATGACCGGCTCGACGATGCGGTGGCGCTGGTGGCGAAGGGCGAGGGCAGCCTCGTCGCCTCGGTGTTCACCTATGATCCGCAGGTGGCCGACACGCTGGTGTTCGGCATTGCCGCCCATCATGGCCGGCTGCTGGTGCTGGACCGGGACTGCGCCGGGGAATCCACCGGCCACGGCTCGCCCATGCCGGGCCTCGTGCATGGCGGTCCCGGCCGGGCCGGCGGCGGCGAGGAGATGGGCGGGCTGCGTGGCGTGTTCCACTATATGCAGCGCACGGCGCTGGAGGGCTCGCCGGCCCGGCTCTCGGCCCTGACCCGCACCTGGCTGTCCGGCGCGCCGGCCCCGGTGACCGCCGAACACCCCTTCAAGCGGGATTATGAGGCGCTGCGCGTGGGCGACACCGTGGAGACCGCCTCGCGCGTCATCAGCCTCGACGACATCGAGCACTTCGCCCATTTCACCGGCGATACCTTCTACGCCCACATGGATGAGGCGGCGGCCAAGGCCAACCCCTTCTTCCCCGGGCGCGTGGCCCACGGCTACCTCATCCTGTCGTTTGCCGCCGGACTCTTCGTGGACCCTGCGCCGGGGCCGCTGCTGGCCAATTACGGGCTCGACGCCCTGCGCTTCCTGAAGCCGGTGTCGCCGGGGGATGCGATCCGCGTGCGACTCACCGTCAAGCACAAGCAGCCGGGCCGCCGGCCGGACTATGGCGAGGTGCGCTGGGACGCCGAGGTGTTCAACCAGAACTCAGAGACGGTGGCGCGCTATGAGCTGCTGACCATGAGCGCGCGGGCGCTGAACGAGATCCCGATTCGCGCCGCCGTCTGAAGCCGTCCGGTCACTCTCTACCGGGCTGCGGTGCGCGGGTGGGCCGGGCCAGCTCCGCCACCAGAAAGTCGATGAAGGCGCGTGCGCGGCGCGAGAGGACGCGCGTCCTGGGGTAGGTGAGGCTCACCTGGATCGGGGGGAGAAAATAGTCAGTCAGAAGCGCAGTCATGGCACCGGATGCGAGATCCGCCTGCGCCAGCCAGCTCGGCACGACGGCGATGCCGCGTCCGGCGCGGGCGGCATCGTATGCCACCTCGTCGCTGTTTGTGCATAGTCGTCCTCGGAGCCGGACGGCCTGGCGCCCGTGCTCGGAATCGAACTCGAGGCTCGCGTCGATGGTGTTGGTGGCCACGATGACGTCGTGCACGTCCAGATCGACGGGCTCGGTTGGCCGGCCACGCGCGGCGAGATAGGTGCCGGAGGCGACGACGACCCGCTCATAGACCCGGATGGAGCGGGAGACCAGCGAGCCCGAGCGGGGCTCGGCCGTGGTGACGACGATCTCGAGGCCCTCCTTGATCATGTCGTCCACCGTATCGGACAGCACCACCTCCACCGATACCGCCGGATGCAGCCGCATGTAGGCCGGAAGCAGCGGGACGATGTGAATCCGCCCGAAGGAGACGGGCACGGCGATGCGCAGCAAGCCGGCGATCTCCGGCCGCTGCCCGCGGGCGAAGGCGCGCACGTCGTCCAGGGCCTCCAGCATGCGCTGCACATGGCTGTAGAGCTGCGCGGCTTCGGCCGTGGGGTTGATGCTGCGCGTGGTGCGCACGAACAGCGGCATACCGAGGCTCGCCTCCAGCCCGGCGATGTGCTTGCTCACCGTGGATTGCGAAATACCCATGTCGCGACCCACGGCCGAAAAATTGCCGCGCTCCATCAGGCGGGCGAAGGCGATGTAGGCTTCGATGCTTTCCAACATTTATTCCATACGGAATATGTCATAGGCGATTTGCGATGCTTACGCCTGAACGATCGGTTAGTAAATAAGAATCATAAACCAGAAACGATGGGGAAACGCATGCAGAAAAGGATCGCCGTCATCGGCGCGGGAACGGCTGGCCTTCACCTTGGCCTGCATTTGCGGCAGTTCGGCATCGACGTCACCATATTCAGCGACCGCCGACCGGATCAGTTTCAGGGCCTGCGTCTGCTCAATACGGTTGCTCATCATCACGTGACCGTGGAGCGCGAAGACGACCTCGGTTGCAATCACTGGCCTCTCGATGAATATGGCTATTCTGGTCATTATTACTTCGTCGGCGGCCCTCAGCCGCTGCGCTTTTATGGCGCGCTGGAACGGCGGAGCCGCGCGGTGGACTATCGCATCTACCAGCCGCGCCTCATGGAGGACTTTCTGGCGCGTGGCGGCCTGATCGAGTTCCGCGAAATCACCCACGAGGACATTCCTGAGCTCGTCCGCGGGTTCGGCCTTATCGTGGTGTGCACCGGCAAGGGCCCCTTCGGGCAGATGTTCAAGCCGGAACCGGCCTATTCGCCTTTCGAGCGGCCGCAGCGCGCGCTGTGTGTCGGGCTGTTCAAGGGCATCCGCGAGCCGGCGACGCGCGCGGTGGTCATGAACTTCTCTCCAGGCGCCGGCGAGATGATCGAGATCCCGACCTATTCCTTCGGGGGCATGGCGACGGCGCTCGTGATCGAGAACCATGTCGGCGGCGATCTCGAAGTGCTCGCCAAGGCCTCCTATGCGGAGAGCCCCAGAGCTTTTCTGGATCTTTTGCTGCAGAAGCTGCGCCAGCACTATCCGGACTGCGCCGATCGCATCGACGAGCGCGAATTCGACCTCGCCAATGGACCGCTGGATATCCTCCAGGGCGGCGTGACCCCGACGGTGCGCAAGAGCCATGTGGCGCTCGATGGAGGTAAGCTCGCCGTCGCCTTGGGCGACGTGCAGGCGGTGGTGGATCCGGTGCTGGGACAGGGCGCCAACATGGCTTCCTATGCTGCCATCATTCTTGCTGAGGAGATCGTCGGGCAGGACGTCTACGACGAGCGCTTCATGGAGCGGGTGGAGGGACGGCGCCGCGACCGCGTCCTCAGCGCCACCCGCTGGACCAACTACATCCTCAACGCCCTCGGCTCGCTCGACCCGGACCTGCTGAACTATATCGGGGCTCTCAGCCAGCGCCCCGACCTCGCGGACGAGTTCACGGAAAACTTCAACTTTCCCGAACGCCAGTGGGATTGCTTCGCGAGCCCCGACCGCATTCGCGCCTGGATCGAGACCCGGCTGGCGGCTCCTCCGGCCGCGGACGTCCTCGCCAAAGCCGGCTGATCCCGTGGGGCGCATCGTTCGCGGTGCGCTTCCAACCGTTGCCGGCCTCCGGCGCAGCCGCTGCTGCGTGAGGCCACGCTTTTGGAGATACCGGTCGTGCCTGTTTCCGTTGATCTGTTCCGTAGCGCCCTCTCTCGCCTTGCCTCCGGCATATCGGTCATTTCGACCGCCCAGGAGGGCGAGCGCCGGGGGCTGACCGCCACCGCAGTGTGTTCCGTATCCGCCGAGCCGCCGACGATCCTCGTCTGCGTGAATACCGCGACAGGTACGGCGAAGATGATGAAGGACAAGGGTTGGTTCGCGGTCAGCCTCGTCAGCGAGGCGCACCGGGGTGTCGCCGAGGTCTTCGCCGGCCGCAACGGCCTCGCCGGTGATGCCCGCTTCCTCCATGGCGACTGGATTGAGGGCGAGAACGAAGCGCTGCCCGTGCTGTCGGGCGCGCTTGCGAGCCTCGAATGCCGCGTGACCGACGTCGTTGTTTCGGGCACGCACGAGGTGTTCTTCGGTCTTGTGGAGGCGATCCGCGTCGAGGATGGCGTTCCGCTCATCTACCACGGTGGCGGGTTTCACCTGCTGCCTCAGGCGGCGCCAACCGCAACGGAAACGGTATCGCAACACAGTCCGGCACCCGCCGCCGCCCGGTAGGAGGGCGGAACCGGCGTGACAAAAACAATCAAACGGGAGGAAAAAATGGTGAGTGCAAGCTATTCGGGCTCGGGGAAAGCTGATGTGGCCCCAGCCGCGAGCGATATCGAGCGGTCGGCCCTGAGGCGGACCATGGTCGGCCATGGCGCCTTGATGATCTTCGCGGCCCTGGTGGGTGGCGTGGGCTTGTGGATGTATCTGCTCGGCGGGTTCGAGATCGTTCCGGGCTATATCCTGTCGTTCCAACTGCCCGGATCGGCGGATGGCTGGCAGAGGGCCCATACCGGGCCGGTCCTCAATGGGCTCATGGTGATCGCCATCGGGTTCGCGCTCCCGTTGCTCGATTTCTCGGCGCGATGGTCGAAGATCCTGGGATGGACCATCATTCTCGACGGCTGGTCCAATACCGGCTTTTACTTCTTCAGCAATTTCTCCCCCAACCGCGGTCTCGCCTTCGGCCCGAGCAGGGTTGGCCCGGCCGACATCTTCAGTTTCCTTGCCCTGGCTCCCGCCTACCTGTTCGGCGTCCTCGCCATGGTCGCGCTGGTGGTGATCGGCTGGCGTGCCATCGGCAGCGCGCATTCCGCCGGAGTGTCGCGATGATTGGTCGCCATCGCCATCGGGTGGAAGCGGAGGGGGAAACCATGGGCAAAAGATATATTGCGACGGCCGCTCTGGCCCTTTTCCTGTCAGGCCAGGTTCATGCCGCCGATCTCGGCTCGGCAGCACCGGAGGCTTCGGTGTTTCGACCCTGGTACATCCATGTGGGCGCCATGGGCGTCATTTTCGACGAGGGCGCGAGCATCACGCTCGGCGGAACGCCCGTGCCGGGCGTAAGCGCCACGGCGGACGACAATTTCACTGTCGGTTTCGAGGTGGGCTACCGCTTTACGCCCAACATCGCCGTGTCGTTCACCGCCGGCTTTCCGCCCAGCACGACCCTCACCGGCACCGGCCCACTGGCGGGCATCGATCTCGGTCGGGTCACCTACGGACCGGCGGTGCTCTCTGCCCACTACCATTTCACCAATTTCGGTCCCCTGTTCCAGCCCTATCTGGGCGCAGGCGTCAACTACACCCTCGTCTGGAACGAGAAGGATCGGGCGGTCAGGGACCTGAAGGTGGACAATGCCTTTGGGTTTGTTCTCCAGGCCGGCATCGAGAGCGACATCTCTGAGCATTGGGGGAGCTTCGTCGATGTGAAGAAGATCTTCCTGACGACCGACGCCACTGGCCTCGTGGGAGGGGTGCCGGCCACGGCGGACATTGATCTCAACCCGTGGATCCTGATGGGCGGGGTGACCTATCGCTTCTAGAGCGGTTCCGCGCGAAGCGGACATCGCTTTGCGCGGAAAAGCGATCGAGCCCTCACCCGAGACGTTCATTCGAATCCCCCCGGCAGCAGGTCCTGGTCTCGCGCATCGCCGACCGGGCCTTTCCGTCGGGACGCAGCGGCGCGAGGCCGCCATGCGGAGCATATGATCATGCAGACTTATCCCCTCATCATCGCCGGCATGTCCGTGCCGGCAGGCGCGCATTTCGAGGTCCGTAATCCCGCCGACGGGAGCGTGGTCGGACTCGCTCCGAAGGCGTCCCTGGCGGACCTCGACGAAGCTGTCGCCGCCGCCACCGCCGCTTTTCCGTCCTGGAGCGCCACGCCGGATTCCATACGCAAGGCGGCTTGCCACGCGGTTGCGGACACGCTCGCGGCACATGCGGAGGAGCTGGCGCGCCTCGTCACCCTGGAGCAGGGTAAGCCCCTAAACGGCCTCGGGTCCCGCTGGGAGATCGGCGGCGCCCAGGCCTGGGCGCACTACACCGCGGACCTCGAGCTGCTGCCCAAAGTGCTTCAGGACGACAATGCGGGACGGGTCGAGTTGCATCGCACAGCGATCGGGGTGGTGGGCTCGATCACACCCTGGAACTTTCCGGTGATGATCGCCATCTGGCACATTGTGCCCGCCATTCGCGCCGGCAACACGGTGGTGGTGAAGCCTTCGCCTTATACACCCCTGTCCACCATCCGCATGGTGGAACTCATCAACGCCGTGCTGCCGCCCGGGGTGGTGAACTGCGTGACCGGCGACAACGAGATCGGTGCCGCCATGTCCACCCATGCGGGCATCGGCAAGATCGCCTTCACCGGATCGAGCGGGACCGGCAAGAAGATCATGGCCTCCGCCGCACCGACCCTCAAGCGCCTCACCCTAGAGCTCGGCGGAAACGACGCGGGCATCGTGCTGCCGGACTGCGACCCGAAAGCCATCGCCGAAGGCCTGTTCTGGGGGGCTTTCATCAACAACGGCCAGACCTGCGCGGCGCTGAAGCGGCTCTATGTGCACGAGCGCATCCATGACGAGGTCTGCGACGAGCTGGTGGCGGTGGCGCGTCGCACGCCCGTCGGCAACGGCCTCGATGAGGGGAGCGTGCTTGGGCCGATCCAGAACCGGATGCAGTTCGAACGGGTGCGGCAACTCGTGGACGATGCCGTCGCGCACGGTGGGCGCCTGCTCTCGGGGGGGCCGCCGCCGGATCCGGAGGGATCGCTGTTCTATCCGCCGACACTCGTCACCGGTCTCGACAATGGTGTGCCCCTTGTGGACGAGGAGCAGTTCGGTCCCGCGCTGCCCATCATCCGCTATGCTGATGTGGAAGCCGTGATCGCGCGAGCCAACGACAATCCCAACGGCCTGGGCGGTTCGGTCTGGAGCCCCGACATCGAAGCGGCGACTTCCGTCGCCCGGAGGCTTCGGACGGGATCCGTCTGGATCAACAAGCACGGCGCCATCCAGGCCAACGCCCCCATGGCGGGGGTGAAGCAATCAGGGCTCGGCATTTCCTTTGCAGAGGAAGGGCTTCAGGAATACACGGATGTGCAGGTCATTTTCAAATAATACGATCGGCCACGGTCTTTGAGCGATGCCAGGTGGGTTTCGCTTAAGCGCCGCGTGGGCTTGCCCAAGGGCCGGTGAGTCAATCTCACCGGCCCTTGGTATAATAGTTTGATAAACGTCAACTGGAGCCCGCGTATCCTGGGCAGTTGTTCGCATTGGAGTTGATGGTCGGCCTGGGCTTGCACTCGTGTTGAGTAGGGGGGCGAACGGGAGCGGCAATTGTATGTGTTCACGGGATCGGATCGGCACTTCCGGTATCATGACGCCAACCTTGGTCCACAGTCCAGCAACGGAGCTGCCGGCAGGCTGGCGGCCATGACATTGCGAAAGGTCGGAAGGGGCGCAAACGCCGGTCCGGACGTGTTTCCAAAAAGGCGCTTACATCCAGCTAATCCCCGCTGATATCCGTGCTCTCCGCATGCCAGGCAACAATACTCTGATGTTGAGCGCCAAGTTTCGTGATGCCGAGAGCTACGATATCGCCAGGTTTTAGGAAGACTGGATCAGGCTTCATACCCATTCCTACGCCAGGTGGAGTACCGGTGGTGATGATGTCTCCTGGCATCAGCGTCATGTAGCGGCTCACATAACTGATGATCGTTGCGCAACTGAAGATCATCGTACGGGTATTGCCTGTCTGCATGCGGCGGCCGTTCACTTCGAGCCATAGGTCCAGATCTTGAGGGTTCCCAACCTCGTCGGCGGTCACCAACCAAGGCCCGACTGGGCCGAACGTGTCGCAACCCTTACCTTTGTCCCAGGTTCCGCCGCGTTCAAGCTGGTATTCACGCTCGCTGACGTCGTTCACGACGCAATAGCCCGCGACGTAGTTCAAGGCATCCCGTTCCGGCACATAAGAGGCGCGGCGGCCGATGACGATCCCCAGTTCGACCTCCCAGTCAACCTTTGCGGCTTCAGGCGGAAGCACTACCGTGTCGTCGGGACCATTCAAGGATGTGATCGCTTTCAAGAAGATTACCGGCTCCTTCGGAAACGGCAAATTCGCTTCTTCGGCATGTTCGGCATAGTTGAGACCAATGGCAACGAACTTGCCGATACCCGCGACTGGTACTCCCAACCTGGGTTTTCCCTCGACCACGGGTAGGCGCCCCACATCAAGGCGCGAAAGCGCAGCGAGGCCTTCGGGCGAGATCGCTTCGGGTGAGAGGTCGACGAGTTGACCGGAAAGGTCACGGATGCGGCCCTCAGCATCAAGCAAGCCCGGCTTTTCTCGACCCTTCGGACCGTAGCGCAACAGCTTCATGTTCTTGATCTCTGTTCTACAGAAGCCAACTAAACCAGGTTGGAAATTATATGGGTGCGAAATAGCCGCATCATTGGCGTATGCGCGGCAACGCACTGTATCTCTAGAGCGTGATCCGGTCATATGGAAGCACATTGTAGTTCCATATGACCGTTGAAACGCCGGCAGCGATTCAACGTGGGCGAATCCGGTTCTAGAGGACGTCAAAGCTTGCCGTGACAGTGCCGAGTCCCTCGATCGTCGCCTCGAAGGCATCGCCAGGCATAACTGGAACCATCGGCCCCAGCGCTCCAGTTAGCACCACATCGCCCGTCCGGAGCGGGCGGCCACGGCGGGCGACCTCAGCCGCGAGCCAAACCGCCGCATTCAGCGGATGTCCCAGGCAGGCGGCCCCACTTCCTTGAGAGACCGTCTCGCCGGCGCGGCTCATCTTCATGACCGCACCGCGCAGGTTCAGCCCGTCGAGGCGGCGCGGAGGTCCCCCGAGTACGAACAGCCCGGAGGACGCGTTGTCGGCGACAGTGTCGACGATGCCGATATCCCAACCCACGATCCGGCTGCCGACGATTTCGAGTGCGGGCACGACGTAATCGATCGCCCCGATCACGTCTGCGATCGTCGGATGAACAATGTCGAGGTCGCGGCTGAGGACCAAGGCGATCTCCGCTTCGATCTTGGGCTGGAGGACCCGGCCGAACGGGATAGGCTCACCTTCGCCGACCGGTATGTCGGCAAACAGGATGCCGAAGTCCGGACGGTCGACACCGAGTTGTTTCTGAACGGCCCGGGAGGTGAGACCGATCTTGCAACCGACAATTCTGCGCCCTTCTGACTGCCAGTACGCCGTGTTCACCTCCTGTACCGCATAGGCAGCATCGACATCGTCCGCGCGAAGGCGACCGCGCACAGGTGGAATTGGTGTTCCCCCGTGGCGGCCTCGTCGTCAAGGTTGCCGCGCTACTCATCGAGTAGCGCGTTTGCGCGTATGACATTTGCGGCGCGTCGAATGTGATTTGCGAGTGCGGAAACCGCTTTACTCACGTCCCTCGCCATAGCGGCATTGAATATCTCTTCATGTTCCTTGTGGACTTCGACGGGAATTGGCCCCTGCGTGCCGGACAAGCGACGGTAGCGCTCAGAGTTTTGGAACAAAACCTGTCTGAAATGCGCAAGCCAGCCTGAAGGGGAAGCATTAACAAGTGCATGATGAAATTCTCTATTCCGAACCTCCCATGCATCGAAGGCGGCAGCGGGATCAGCTTCTAGTCGCTCCTGTGCCCTTGCCAGGCGATGAAAGCTGGTGACGAGGGTATCTTCCCATACATCTCCTCCAGTTTGAATGCTTTCAATCAAGGCGCTCGTTTCCAATGTTATGCGCGCACGCGTCAGGTCCTCGAGATCCGACAGCGACATAGGGGTCACGCTGAACCCCTTTTGCCCCTCTGTAAATACAACGCGATCCACCATCAATCGGGTTAGCGCCTCGCGCAGTGTACTTCCGCTAATGCCAAACGAGGTCTTAAGATTTTCGAGATTAATCTTCGATCCATGGGGGTAGACGCCGTCTATTATACGACTTCTAATAATAGCATAGGCAGACTCGATGGCTGTCGATTCTCTCTTCGCGGTTCGCGAGCTACCGATATCTACCACCGAATCATTGTCAGAATTTCCACGCTCAACCATTTTAGCGTCAACTCCAGATATATCTCCAATTCCGGCCAGCGTTGGCGCCTGACATGAACAGGCAGCCGGACGAGTGGCGCGGACGCGCTCCAGCACCAACAACCAATATAAGAGCATCGTCGTTTTCACGCTACAAAATCACTTGACCGCCAGCAAAAACGATTTTAGCGTTCATCAACGTTTTTAAAGAGGTGCGCAGCACCCGGGTAGAGAGGAAGCGACCATCGGCAGTGCCATTGCGCCTGCCCAGATGTCTCCATTTCTCAATCCGCGTGCTGCGTCACCGTGGGTGGCGGACGGGCGCGGCAGTCGCGCAGGAAGTCCGGAGGACTTGAGGAGGCGGTGTCGTGCAGGAAGCCTATCCGGAAATTGCCCGAACAGTGGACGCGATCGGGATCCGTACCAATCTTCACGATGTCGGATTGGGTGCACCCGTTCTGCTTGTTCACGGCTCAGGCCCCGGTGTCACGGCCTGGGCAAACTGGAGAGCCGTGATACCGGCATTGTCGAGGGACAGGCGTGTCATCGCCCCTGACATGGTCGGGTTTGGATTCACGGAACGTCCTTCTAATGTTGAATATGGCCCTGATTTATGGCTCCAACATTTGGTTGGCATTTTGGATGCGTTGGAACTGGAGAGAGTTGATCTGGTCGGAAATTCTTTTGGTGGGTCGCTGTCACTCGCGCTCGCTATCAGATTTCCAGAGCGGGTTCGGCGTCTTGTCCTTATGGGATCCGCGGGAGTTAACTTCGAGCTCACCGAAGGCCTCAATGCGGTATGGGGATATGACCCATCTATCCAGAACATGCGAAAATTAATGGACTATTTCTCTTATGATAAGAACCTCGTAAATGATGAACTAGCTGAATTACGCTACAAGGCCAGCATCAGACCTGGCTTTCAGGAATCGTTTTCAGCGATGTTCCCCGCTCCGAGGCAGCGGTGGATCAATGCACTTGCCAGTTCTGAAGAAGACATCCGCTCCATCTCCCACGAGACGCTTATCCTGCATGGGCGTGAAGACAATGTTGTTCCTCTCGAGACCTCGCTGCGACTAAACCAGCTTATTGTGCCGTCCCAGCTGCATGTCTTTGGCCGATGCGGACACTGGGTGCAAATCGAGCACGCCGCTCGCTTCATTCGACTGGTGGAGGATTTCCTTTCCGAAGATGAATGATGCCTCGGGAGCACGCGCCGATCATCTACGCTGCAATCCGATCTGGTCGGGCTCTGACTGCGGAGTTGCTACAGTCCACGGAGGCTTTGGCGGCGCAAAATCAAGAACTATAATTAGGAGGAAGCAATGAGTGTTCCGAAAGCAAATGGATGTGGGGTAAAGGCACATTGGAGAAAGGAGCAGATCCTCGCCATGGTCCGGGAGGATGTGGGGCTTCTTGACCCGCGAATCTACACCGATGAAGATTTGTATCAGCTGGAATTGGAGCGTGTTTTCGGTCGCGCTTGGTTGTTGATGGGTCATGAAAGTCAAATCCGGAAATCCGGTGATTATTTCACGACCTATATGGGTGAAGATCCGGTCATTGTCGTTCGGCAGAAAAATGGAAGCATCAGCGTTTTCCTGAACCAATGCCGGCATCGCGGAATGCGCATCTGCCGCGCGGATTCCGGAAATGCAAAGGCCTTCACCTGCAGCTATCATGGCTGGGCATATGATACCGCGGGAAATCTCGTAAGTGTTCCTTTCGAAAGCGAAGCATTTTCCTGCCTCGATAAAAAGGCGTGGGCGCCGCTCCAGGCCCGGGTCGAGAGCTATAAAGGATTGATCTTTGCCAATTGGGATGCCGATGCTCCCGATTTGGATGCTTATCTCGGGGAAGCCAAGTTCTATATGGATCATATGCTGGATCGAACGGAGGCGGGAACAGAGGCGATCCCCGGTATTCAGAAATGGGTCATTCCGTGTAACTGGAAGTTTGCGGCGGAACAGTTTTGCAGTGACATGTATCACGCGGGAACGACATCTCATCTTTCGGGGATCATTGCCGGCCTGCCCGATGGGGTGGAGTTGGCCGACTTGGCTCCTCCGACTACCGGAAAGCAGTATCGTGCACCGTGGGGTGGGCATGGAAGCGGGTTCTATCTCGGCGATCCCAACCTTCTGCTCACGATCATGGGGCCGAAGATCACGCAGTATTGGACCGAAGGGCCGGCCGCAGAGAGAGCTGGGGCACGTCTGGGAAGCATCGAGCGCGGCACTCGGGTCATGACGCAGCACATGACGGTGTTTCCGACATGCTCGTTCCTGCCGGGCATCAATACCGTTCGCGCCTGGCATCCCCGCGGACCCAATGAGGTCGAGGTTTGGGCCTTTACCGTCGTGGACGCCGACGCGCCGGATGAGATCAAGGATGAGTTTCGTCGTCAGACGTTGCGAACCTTCTCGGCCGGGGGGGTCTTCGAGCAGGATGATGGCGAAAACTGGGTAGAGATTCAGCACATCTTGCGTGGCTATAAGGCGCGCAGCAGGCCGTTCAATATCGAAATGGGCCTTGGAAAGGCCGTGGATAACGACTCGGATTATCCAGGCCGGATCAGCTACGTCTATAGCGAGGAGGCGGCCCGCGGCATGTATACGCAATGGGCGCGCATGATGACCTCCGAAAACTGGGGCGTCCTCAACGCCACCCGTCCGTTAGCGGCCGAGTGATTGCCCTCGGGGTGCGGCTGGCGTCCGAAGGGACTCGTGCCGTCCGCCGCACCTGCGTCGTCCCGCCTTCTCCGCCAAGCCATGAAGGGCCACGCCATGCTTGATAAAATCGAGAAATCCGACGTCTTTCGGAAAAAGCCAGCTCCAGTTGAAATCGAGCTACAGCAGGAAGTCGAGCAGTTCTACTATTGGGAGGCGAAACTTCTCAACGATCGCCGCTTCGGTGAGTGGTTTGCGCTGCTCGCTGCGGATATTCACTATTTCATGCCGATCCGCACAACACACATCATGCGTGACGCGGATCTGGAGTATTCCGGCGTAGGGCAATACGCACATTTCGACGACGATGCGCAGATGATGAAGGGCCGCTTAAGAAAGATCATGTCCGATGTGTCTTGGTCGGAAAATCCTGCTTCGCGTACCAGGCATCTTATCTGCAATGTCATGATCGTTCAGGGAGGAGTGACGGCCGAGTATAAGACGTCAAGTACGTTTATCGTCTATCGCAATCGATTGGAGCGACAGCTCGATATATTTGCAGGTGAGCGTCAAGATACGCTTCGACGCAACGACAGCGAGGCAGGCTTCGAAATTGTCGAGCGAACCATCCTGATCGATCAGAGCACGATCCTGTCCAACAACCTCAGCTTCTTCTTTTGAGGCGTCTGAAGCATGACGTGGACATTTATCACGCGACAATCGGATCTGCCGCCCGGTGAAATGTATCGCCACGAAGGTGGACCGGAGCCGGTTGTCCTGTGCAACGTAGGCGGCGAGTTCTTTGCAGTGCAGGATACTTGCACTCATGGCGAGTGGGCACTCTCTGATGGTTACCTCCATGGCGATGTCATCGAATGCACGCTGCATTTTGCCAAATTCTGCGTGCGCTCGGGCAAGGTGAAGGCTCTCCCAGCCTGCAAGGCGCTTCGCGTCTTTCCAGTTAAGGTGGAGGAGGATGCCATCTTCGTCGACCTCGATTGCGGCGAGGTGACGTGATGTCCGGTCATGTCGTCATTATCGGCAATGGCGTGGCCGGCATTACCACGGCTCAGGTCTTGCGCGCGGAGGGCTACGAGGGCCGCATCTCCCTCATCGGGGAGGAGGTGCACCTGCCCTACGACAGGCCGTCGCTGTCAAAAGCGGTACTCAGCGGGGACCTCGCGCAGCCGCCGTCTCTGGTGCCATCGGCGTGGAGTGAGGAAGCCCGGGTTGACGCCATTTCGAGCCGGGCAGCGGTCCGGCTCGACGCCGCGTCACGGGTGGTCTTTCTCGACGACGGAACAAGGCTTGCTGGCGACGTGATCGTGATCGCCACGGGCAGCCGCGCCCGCAAGCCGGCACTTGCCGGCGCAACGCTCCCCGGCGTTGCGACGCTGCGCAGCTTCGATGACGTTGCGCGTCTGCGGCGCGACTGGACGCCCGGAACAGCCCTTGTCGTGGTGGGCGGCGGGCTGATCGGCTGTGAAGTCGCAACGACGGCCCGAAAACTGGGTCTGGACGTGACGATCCTTGAGGTCTCCGACGAATTGCTGGTGCGTGTCCTCGGTCGCCGGATCGGCGCCTGGATCCGTGAGCAGTTGGAGGCCTTGGGGATACGTGTCGAGCGCGGCACCGGGGTGCGCGAGTTTGCCGGCGAAGGTGGACTTGCGGCGGTGACGACCAGCGATGGTCGTCGGTTCAGAGCGGAAAGCGCGCTGATTTGCATCGGCGCCGAACCTGCCGACCAACTCGCGCGAGACGCCGGCCTGGCGTGTGACAGGGGAGTGATCGTCGACAGCCGTGGTGCGACGGGTGCCGAGGGGATTTTCGCGGTCGGCGATGTTGCGAATTGGCCGTTGCGCGACGGCGGGCGGCGATCGCTGGAGACGTATCTGAACGCTCAACGCCAAGCGGCGGCTGTAGCGGCGACGATCCTTGGAAGGGACGGCGGGGCAGCCCAGGTGCCGGTCTCCTGGACGGAAATCGCCGGGCGCCGGATGCAGATCTGCGGAGAGATCGAAGGGCCGGGAGAGACAGTGCTCCGCGGAAAACTCGGGAATGGGCCGGCATTGCTTTTCCGGGTCTTGGGAGGGGTCGTTCGCGCCGTTGTGGCGGTTGACGGGCCGCGCGACTTCGCGGCGGCAATCAAGCTAGTGGAAAATGCGGCCGTTGTGGCTCCCGCTCGGCTCGCCGACGTGAGTATCGGCATGCGCGATCTTGTGGGGGAACATCAGGGGGGAGTTCAAGCGTGAGACTCAAAGGTGAAGTTGCGCTGGTAACGGGAGGTTGCACCGGCCTGGGGCGGGCAATCGTTGATCGCTATATCGCCGAAGGCGCCCGCGTCGCCGTCCTTGACCGATCGGGCGACGGTTTGGTGGAACTCCGCCGGGTTCATGGCGATTCCGTCGTCGGCGTGGAGGGCGATGTCCGCTTTCTGGATTGTCACAAGGAAGCGGTCGACCGCTGCCTCGCAGCGTTTGGCAAACTGGACTGTCTGATCGGCAACGCTGGGGTATGGGACTACATGACCCAGTTGGTCGACATCCCCGATGACCGGATCGCGGACGCCTTCGACGAGATGTTCGCCATTAACGTCAAGGGTTATATCCTCGCCGCGAAAGCCGCTCTGCCTGCGCTCTACAAGAGCAAGGGCAGCGCGATCTTCACCGTTTCGAACGCCGGATTTTATCCGTCCGGTGGAGGTGTGCTCTATACAGCTGGTAAGCATGCCGTGGTCGGAATGATCAAGCAGCTTGCCTATGAGTGGGGGCCACATATTCGGGTCAATGGGATTGCCCCGGGGGGAATCCTGGGCAGTAAATTGAAGGGACCGGAGGCTTTGAATCTTCAGGATCGATGCATTTCGACCATCCCTCTGGACGAGATGCTCGGAAAAGTCCTGCCGACCGGGCGTGTGGCGACAGCCGAGGAATATGCCGGGGCGTATGTGTTCTTCGCCACGCGTGCAGACACGGTTCCGCTTACTGGGAGCGTGTTGAACTACGACGGGGGTTGGGGGGTGCGCGGATTGATCGAGGTCAGCCTCGGAGCGCAACTCGATAAAAATTTCGCAAAATAGGGAGGCACGAAATGAGCATTCAGAGGCTTGGATATTTGGGATTCGAAGTATCGGACGTGTACGCTTGGCGTTCCTTCGTCACTGATAAGCTTGGTGCGATGGAGGCCTCCGCCTGCGATGACAGGGCACGGTTTCGGATCGACTCCCGTGCTTGGCGCCTGAATATCGAGAAGGGTTCGGCAGACGATATCGTCTTCTCAGGCTATGAGGTCGATAGCGAAGATGAATTGATGGCGGTCAGAAAGCGGCTCGAGGCGCATGGCATCGCTGTGACAGTCGAGAGCCCGGAGATGGCGCTGGATCGTGGCGTTCTGGGGCTGATCTCATGCACGGATCCAGCGAATAACCGGGTTGAAATCTATTATGGAGCGACAGAGCTCTACGAAAGACCTTTTCATTCACCTGTCGGGGTTTCGGGTTTTTTGACTGGTGACCAGGGCATCGGTCACTATGTGCTGAATGTTCCAGATGTCGCGACCGTGCTGGATTTCTATATCAAAGGGCTCGGTTTTCATCTCTCTGATATCATCGACTGGAAACTAAGCGAGGATCTTACAGTGCAGGTGCATTTCCTGCATTGCAATTGTCGTCACCACTCGCTCGCTATTGGCAGGTTGCCGGATGGAAAGAAGATCCATCATTTCATGCTTGAAACGAACCATCTTGACGACATCGGACTAGCCTTGGACAGATTTGAAGCTGATGGCACCGTGGTGGCAACGTTGGGGCGGCACACCAATGACCATATGATTTCATTCTATGGAGCGACCCCTTCGGGGTTCGCGGTGGAATATGGCTGGGGTGCGCGCGATGTCCAAGCCAACTGGTCCGTCGTTCGCTACGACAAGATCAGTATCTGGGGGCATAGGTTTCCTGGAATAAAGTGAGCTGCCAAGAGCCGTGATCCAAATATAATAATTATCATAGGGAGGAAGGTGATGTTGAAATGGCGTATTCCTTATATTTTATTTATAGCGCTATATATTGTTCCGCTGTCGTCAGCCGATGCCCAAACTCGTATCTCGGAGGAGCCAGTAGATAGCTTCAAGAGATGGTTGATACATGCCGATGTAGTCGACGTCATCACAAACGAGAGCGCAACAGTGTCTGTTGGAAATGTGCCTGTCACCGGTGGCTCGGTCTCAATGGCGGATAATTTCACAGCGACAATTGATGTAAGTTATTTTCTAACCCCCAATTTCGCAGTGAACGTCTACACTGGATACCCGCCGCGGGCGCATATCAAAGGTGCTGGTTCGCTCGCTTCCTTCGGCACACTGGCCAGCGCGAATTATGGCCCGCTGACCGTGTCTGGTGAATATCATTTCCTGGGTCTTGGTGCGTTCAAGCCCTATGTCGGGATCGGTGTCACCTACGCCATTTTCCTGAATGTCGATGACGCGGCGCTTCAGAATGTGAACGTCGATAATGCGTTCGGGCCAGCCTTTAAGATTGGGGTTGACTACGACATTTCAGAGAAATGGACAGTACATAGTTATGTTCAACAGATATTATTGACTACTGATGTAAGTGCGATGGTGAGTAGCATTCCAGCATCGGCTCGGGTTAAGATTAATCCAACAATTGTCGGTGTGGGCATCGGATATCGATTCTGACCGAGCATCGACTGCTGCGGGAGTGATTTCAATGAATGCTGTGACGGGAATTACGTTGGAGAATTTGCACCAAGCGGCGCGTCGTCTTTTCGAGGCCGAGCGAACAGGAGCGCCGGTTTCGCCGTTGAGTGATTTGATCGGGCCAGGTGATATCGAGGCGGCGTACAGGGTTCAGGAGCTCAACACGAAAAGAGCGCTGGAAGCTGGCCGGCGCCTGGTGGGGTGCAAAATAGGCCTCACCTCTGTGGCGGTGCAGAAGCAGCTCGGCGTCGACCAGCCCGATTATGGCGTCCTGCTCGACGACATGGCAGTGCCCGACGGCGGCGAGGTGCGGCCGGGCAGGCTCATCCAGCCGAAAGCGGAGGCGGAAGTCGCCTTCGTCCTCGGCCGGGATCTGACGGACGAGCACATCACCGTCGCCGACATGATCCGCGCGGTGGAGTTCGCGCTGCCGGCCATCGAGATCGTGGATTCCCGCATTGTCGACTGGCGCATCAGCATCGTCGACACCATCGCCGACAACGCTTCGTCTGCGCTCTACGTGCTCGGGTCGTCGCCGCGCAAGCTCGATGCGTTCGATGTCTCCGGCTGTGAGATGACGTTCGAGGCGGACGGCCAGAAGGTCTCGTCCGGCGCGGGCCATGCCTGCCTCGGCAGCCCCATATCCGCCGCGCTGTGGCTGGCGCGGACCATGGCCCGCATGGGCCGCCCCCTCAAGGCGGGGGATACGATCCTGTCCGGAGCCCTCGGCCCCATGGTGCGGGTTGAGTGGGGCCGCCGGATGGAAGCCCACATCGCTGGCCTCGGTTCGGTCCGGGTGTCGTTCGCCGCGGAGACCAATTCATGAAGAAGATTTCCTGCGCCATCATCGGGTCGGGCAATATCGGCACCGATCTCATGATCAAGATCATGCGCACCTCGAGGCATCTCGAAATGGGGGCCCTGGTCGGCATCGATCCGAATTCCGACGGCCTCGCCCGCGCTGCGCGCCTCAACGTTCCGGTGACCCACGAGGGCATCGAAGGGCTCCTGAAGCTGCCCAACTACAAGGACATCCGCATCGTCTTCGATGCCACGTCTGCCAAGGCGCACCTCACCAACAACGCGCTGCTCCAGAAGGACGGCAAGAAGGTCATCGACCTCACCCCGGCGGCCATCGGGCCGTTCACCATCCCGGTGATCAACGGCGCGGCCAATCTCGACGAGCCCAACGTCAACATGGTCACCTGCGGCGGCCAGGCGACCATTCCCATGGTCTATGCGGTGAAGCGGGCCACGCAGCGCCTCGTCTATGGGGAGATCGTCGCCTCCATTTCCTCGAAATCGGCAGGCCCCGGCACGCGCGCCAACATCGACGAATTCACCGAGACCACCTCGAAGGCCATCGAGGTGCTGGGCGGCGCCGAGCGCGGCAAGGCGGTGATCATCCTCAATCCCGCCGAGCCGCCGCTGATCATGCGCGACACGGTCTTCACTCTCTCCCAGGGGGGAGACCAGGACGCCATCGCCGCGTCCATCGAGGACATGGCTGCGGCGGTCCAGAAATACGTGCCCGGCTATCGCCTGAAGCAGAAGGTGCAGTTCGAGCAGATCGGCGACAATGCGCCAGTGCGCATTCCCGGCATCGGCCCGTCCACGGGGCTGAAGACCACCATCCTGCTGGAAGTGGAAGGGGCGGCCCACTATCTGCCCGCCTATGCCGGAAACCTCGACATCATGACGTCCGCGGCCCTCACCACCGCCGATCACTGGGCGGGCGCCGTTCTTGCGAAGGAGGCCGCGTGATGGCCCGTCCCAATCCCGACAAGCTCTACATCCAGGACGTGACGCTGCGCGACGGCATGCATGCTGTCCGCCACCAGTATTCGCTGGAAACCACGCGGGCTATCGCCCGCGCCCTCGACAGGGCGAAGGTGGACGCCATCGAGATCAGCCACGGCGACGGCATCACCGGCTCCACCTTCAATTATGGCTTCGGTGCCCACGACGATCAGGAATGGATCGCCGCTGTGGCGGAAGAGTGCGAGCACGCCGTGGTCACGGTGCTGCTGCTGCCGGGTATTGGCACGGTGCATGACCTGAAGGCTGCGTATGACGCTGGTGCCCGTTCGGTGCGCGTGTGCACCCATTGCACCGAGGCCGACGTGTCGCGCCAGCATATCGAGGCGGCACGCGCGCTCGGCATGGACACCGCGAGCTTCCTGATGATGGCCCACATGATCCCGGCCGAGGTCCTCGCCGAGCAGGCGAAGCTGATGGAGAGCTACGGCTCGGAATGCGTCTACGTGACGGATTCCGCCGGTGCCCTGCTGCCGGAGGACTATACGCTGCGGGTGAGGACGCTTCGGGATGCGCTCAAGCCCGAGACCGAGATCGGGGTCCACACCCACCACAACCTCACCATGGGCGTCGCCAACGCGGTGGCGGGCATCGAGGCCGGCGCGGTGCGGGTGGACGCATCCCTCGCCGGCATGGGCGCCGGGGCCGGTAACGCGCCGCTGGAGGCGCTCATCGCGGTGCTCAACCGCAAGGGCATCGACACCGGTTGTGACCTCTACGCCTTGATGGACGCCGCCGACGACCTGGTGCGCCCGCTGCAGGACCGTCCGGTGCGGGTGGACCGCGAGAGCCTCTCGCTGGGCTATGCCGGGGTCTATTCCAGCTTCCTGCGCCATGCGGAGAATGCCGCGAAGACCTACGGCGTGGACACGCGGGAAATCCTTTCCGAACTCGGCCGCCGCCGCATGGTGGGCGGCCAGGAAGACATGATCATCGACGTGGCTCTGGACATGCAGGCGGGCGCCGGGCAATGACCGGCGCCGTCGACATCCACGCCCACGTGGTGCCGGCCGACTTTCCCCGCTATGCCTGCCGGCACGCGGATCACGCTTGGCCGTCCATGTGTCATGTGGGGTGCGGGCACTGGCACATCATGATCCGCGGCAACGTCTTCCGCACGGTGTCGGAAGCCTCGTGGGACGCGGCGCGGCGGATCGCCGACATGGACGCCGCGGGTATCGCGGTGCAGGCGCTGTCCCCCATGCCGGAGTTGTTGTCCTACTGGTTCGAGGCGGACGACGCGGTGGCCATGGCCGAGGTGGTCAACGGCTCCGTCGCCGATATGGTGGACGCCCGGCCCGGTCGTTTTGTCGGGCTCGGCATGGTGCCGCTTCAGGCTCCTGATCGCGCCGTGGAGGTTTTGCAAGCCCTGATGCGCGATGGCCGCTTTCGGGGCATCGAGATCGGCACGAACGTGAACGGGGTTCCCGTTGGCAACGAGCGGTTCGCGCTGCTGTTCGACCTTGTTCAGCGTCGGGTGTCGCTTTCTAGCTTATCGTCCAAGTGGATGGCGTGTGTTCGAATCGGGGCGGCGTCCCGGATGGCTGTGAACCAGCGAAAGAGTGCTCTGTTCATTTGCAGATCGGGCGGCGGACGCCGCCACGAGATGCCGCTCGCAGCGGACACAAGATAGCATTGGGGATTTTCCGGGAGGGACCAGAAGCGTGGGCGGCTCGTAGCCTACTGCGCTGCCGTTAGGGTAAGAGGCGAAGGTTATGGATAAAATGCGTTCTCCGATTGAGTTACGCCATCTCCGATACCTCATTGCAGCCGCCAGATGCGGTAGCTTTCGAAAAGCCGCAACGGAATTGGGAGTCCGCGTTTCCTCCATGAGCCGTCGTATTCGCGACCTGGAGGATGAAATCGGAGCAACACTGTTTATCCGACATCGAAGCGGGGTGCGGCTTACCCAAGCCGGAGAGATCTTCCTGTGGCGAGCGCAGAGTGCCATCGGTCAACTTAGTTCCGCTGAGCGGGACGTTGGTGCTATCGGGCGCGGAGAACACGGTGCGGTGAGGGTGGGGGTTTCGACTTCCATGGCGTCAGATTTTCTTGCGATGCTCATGAAAGTTTTTTCCGCCGAATATTCCGGGGTGCAGTTAGATTTTTTTGAAGGAAGCCCGACTGAGCAAATTCAAGCAATACGGAGTCACGGTATCGATGTCGCATTCATGCTTGGGTCTCCCAAGCTAAAATATTGTGAAACCGTTGATTTGTGGACTGAAGAGGTCGTGATCGTCATGCCACATGGCGATCCTCTCGCAGATCTCGGTCAAGTCACGTGGAAGGATCTGCGAGGGCGGCATTTCATTGTGAGTGAGGCGTGGCCGGGCCCCGAGGTTCACGACTTCCTGGTGAGGCACTTGGGAGAGCTGGGCAGCCGCCCGTCTATCGAGTTTCAATCAGTCTACCAAGATACCTTAATGCAAATCGTCGCTAGCGGCAGAGGGTTAACTCTGACTAGCGGATCCAAAGTGGCAATGCGATTTCCGGGCGTTGCGTACCGCTATCTCACGGGAGAAGTTCTGCCGTACAGCGCAGTTTGGTCGGCCGAGAACAGGAATCCGGCATTTCACCAGCTGCTCAGCGTGGCCCGCGAGTTGACATTTTCACGCCGAGTGGAGCGCTAACGTTGGTTTCGGAAGGTGCTGCTGGCGCAAATGGTCCCGAGATCGTGTTTCGCGAGCTGTGCGATGAGGACGGTCCCACATCCAATTCGCTTGGAGAGAGTCCAAACAGAGAGAGGCACTGTGGCCTTTTCTCGACCTGCTTCGCGAGCGCTATTCCGACACGGCTCCGGCCTTGTCGTCGGAATGAGCGATCCGGCCGCGCTTGGCCTTGGCGAATCCGCGA
This sequence comes from Xanthobacter autotrophicus ATCC 700552, assembly GCF_043194565.1. Lineage (GTDB taxonomy): Bacteria > Pseudomonadota > Alphaproteobacteria > Rhizobiales > Xanthobacteraceae > Xanthobacter > Xanthobacter autotrophicus_F. The sequence continues at coordinate 153,085 of NZ_JBAFVS010000013.1, forward strand.
TCTGTGGCGATGAACCGCTCCAGCATCGGGATGATCAGCTTCACGGGATCCGTCGCCGGTTGTCCGGTCCCGCGGGCCAACACCTCTGCATAGGCAGTTAGGTCGCGATGGAGAGCGGCGGGCAATTCCAGCGTGACTTTGACTGGCTTGTCATCGGCAATTGGTCCCAGCTTCAGCTTCGTCATGATCATCCTCCGTAGGGTTCCAGGATCAGGTCATATGCCGCGTCTGCGGCTATTCCGATTGAGGAAGATTGAAGGGCCATAAGACCATGACGATCATCGGTTTTATATGCAGCCGTTATCGGCATAGTCTCTCCTATAGTCGGTTGAGGAAGGCGAG
>NZ_JBAFVS010000014.1:0-150964 GCF_043194565.1 Xanthobacter autotrophicus ATCC 700552
CGAGTTCGGCTCCCATGAGCCGAAGCCGGAAACATCCGGCTTCGGGGCGGGAGACGGTTCAACAGTGTGCCCGGTCGCGGCAACAAGCCCTCAAACCTTACTCAGCTGCCGCCGCCGGGGAAGGTTTGGGTGAAGACCGTGTCATCCGTATCCTCGGCACGAACCGTCACCTGTTCCGCTGACGGCGTGTAGCTGAAGCGGAAGGTGGGGTCCTCGCTGATGGAGATGCCGCCTTCCATGGCGAAGAGCAGCTTCCCGCCCTGCTTCACCTCCACCGCGCGCACAAACCAGGCCGGGGTGTAGCCGCGCGTCCACTGATCGATCTGGAGGCCGGAGAAATTGGGGTGGCGGATCTGCACCTGGGCTTCCGGCCGCCCGGCCTGCGCGAAGGAGCGGAAGCGCATCTCGCCCACATGGGCGATGGAGTCCGCCGTATCCTTGGTGGCGGGGGCGGAGCAGCCGCCCGCCGCCTTCACATAGGACTTGGTCATCAGCAGCGCGCCGTCGCTGGTCTCCGCCACCGCGCGCACGAAGGAATAGGAATTCACCCGCACCCGAAGCGACAGGGAGAAGTCCCGCGTGCCCTCGGCGAGGGTGAAGCGGCCGGCCATGGGGGCGGGGTTCTCGTCCACCACCAGCGTCACCGCTTTCAGGGTGCGCGGGTCACCCGGCGGCAAGGCCAGCTGGACCGTCAGGGGCACGAGTGCGGCATCCTCCGCCCGCTCGGGCGCATCGAGCCGCACGATGGCGCCGGCCTCGGCGATGGCCTTGCCCGGGAAGAGATCCGGCCGGATGGAGGCCCAGGTGGCCTCCCGGTCCGGCTCCCGGCTGAGCCGCGGCGCGGGCTCGGTGGCCGGTTCGACGGCCGGTCCCGCGGCAAGGGCGGCGCCGGCGGCGGACACGCTCAGCGCAAGCGCGAGGAGGCCCATCCGGCCGGCGGTCCGGGATGACGAGCGGCGCATCATGGCGTTTCCCTCCTTGAGTGGCTTCCGCCTGCCCCGGCACACGGAAGCCGCTTCATATTAAAGGACATTATATCACTGACCGGCCGACCTTGACTCATCGGACGATGGTCCAAGTCCGCTGCGGCACCTGAGCATAGCTTTCCCGGCGTGGGTCAAAGTCCGGGACCGTTGATATTACGCATATTCTTCCCGCGAATCGGGATCGACTTCGCTCGAAATGCCCTGCTGCCGGTTCAGGGCCGCGGCGTGGCGGGGGTGAGCGGAAGGTCCGCCTGCGACCAGCCGTCGGTTCCCTCCGGAAACCAGGCGACGTTGCGATAGCCGTTTTCCAGCGCCCGCTTCGCCGCATTCCACGACATCCAGCACTGACGCTGGCAGAAGATGACGAGGGGTGCGTTCACATCGCCGCGACTGGCGGCTTCCAGCCCGGCACGGAAATAGGCCTCGGTGTCGGGATTGAGGGCGCCGAAGCCCACGTTGGGCAACCACACGGCGCCGGGAATGCTGGCGTGGGGCGGATCGCGCCACACGGTTCCCACGGGCAGGCCGGTGGGCCGGGGCGGGCGCGGCAGCACGTCGATGAAGGCCGCCCCGCCGGCGCGCCAGATCTCCGCCGCGGCATCCGTGTCCAGCACCTTGGCGCCGGCAAGGGTTGCGGGCGTCGGCGCGCGATAGTCCTCAAGCCGATAGCCGCTCGGCTCCGGCGGCGCCTCTTCGGCAACGGCAACGGCAGGGGCAAGGGGAAGAGACAGGGACACAGCGAGGCCGAGGGCGGCAAACGCTGCACGGGCGCGCGCTGGCGTCACTGGCCCATCCTCGTGTCTCCGGAGGGTGCGGCAGCGGTGATGAGGGCGCCGTCCTCGTCGACGAGGGGCACATGGGCGGCAAGCAGCACCTTCTCGATGTCCGCGGCGCGCTTGCGCAGCACGGTATTGAGCGTCTGCTTCCAGGCATGGTCGGTGGGCCGCACGCCCATGGTGATGCGATAGGTCATGGCCGGCCGCTCGGCTTCCTTCAGCAGCGGCACCACCTTCAGCGGCGTCGGGGCCTGCGCGGCGAAGGCGCCGGCCGTGGGACCCCACAGCAGCGCCCCATCGATCTCCCCCCTCGCGAGGTCGTCCAGCATGTCCTGCGCGGGCGAAGCGAAGCGACGGTCCACCAGGAGCGAATAGGTGCGCGCCTTCGGCAACAGGCCGTATTCAAGCAGATGATCCGCCGGCGGGGTCGCCGCCATGACGCCGAGGCGGGCCTGCTTCAAGCGCGGATCCTCGAGCCGCTCCACGCCGTCGAAGGGGCCGCCGGCCTTCACCACCAGCACATAGACCGACTGGTAATAGGGATTGGTATGCAGCACCGGATCGGCGCCGGCGGCATAGCCGATGACCACGTCGCACAGGCGCCGGCCCAGGGTGTTGCGCACGAAGCCGGGACCCTGCGGCATGAAATAGGTGCGCACCGGGACCTTCAGCTCGTCGGCGACGATGGCGGCGATTCGGTTCTCGAAGCCTTCCCCGGCCATGTTGGAATAGGGCATGTTCGCCGGGTCGGCGCACACCCGGAGCGCGTCCGCCGACACCTGGTCTGGGATCTGCTGGCCGCGCGCACCGGTGGCGCTCAGCAGCAGGATCGCGGCCAGCGCACCGGTGGCGAAGGAAGCGAGGAGCGCGGCGAAACGCTCCCTGGTCGCCGGGGGCCTTTCACTCGCCGAGGCAGGCTTTTTCCGCATCGATGGTTCCCTGCGTCTTGTCATCCCGCTTGGCGGGACGCACGCGGCCCAGTGCATCGTTCGAACGGGCGCGCAGGTAGACATAGATGTCGTCCAGGTAGCACATCACGTTCTTGTTCAGGCCGAACGACGGCATGACACTGTCGTTGCTGCTGGTAATGTTCTGCCGGCCGCCGACCACCACTTCGCTGAACTGGTCAAAATTCATGACCTTGACCGAATTGATGAGGGCCGGCGCGTAGGTGGAGCCCATGCCGTCCGGGCCATGGCACACATGGCATTCGGCATGGTAGCGCCGGTAGCCGGAATAGGTGAACCAATCCACCGTGCCGTCCGGCTTGATGTTGTAGGTGGGCGCGCCGGACGCGTCGAAATATTTGCCGTCCTCCGCCTTCACCGGTTTCGGGTCACCGGGAGGGGTGGTTTCCGCGAACGCGGGCAGGCCGGCGCCGGCGAGTTGAAAGCCGAACGCCGCGAGGAAGAAAACGCCGGCGCGCTTCAGATTGACTTTTGAAACCACACGATCTCTCCAAAAGGGCAGACGAAGGGCTTGGGCCGGCGCCGCAGCGGCGTTCCGTCCCTCACGCTTCAATCAAAATCGCCAAAGCACGCGCGAGGCGGTGCAAGCTGATCGGACGACGCATTCTCGTTTCTTGGAGTGAGAGCGCGATAAACTGATCAGATTGATTCAATCAGATCAGATCGCGTTCCAGCGCGTCCAACGGAAGTCCAACCTTGAATGCGGTGTCGATGTCGGGACCGGCGCGCCGCCTCTGGCGAGGGAGCGTGCCGGTCCGTCTGGGGACGCGCCGGAGAACCAGTCATCCGGGACGCATCGCTCGCGGTTCAGGCCATCGGTCCCATCACGGGATGGCGAACACCGTGAGCTGACCGCCGAGGGCCGTGTAGTTGCTCAGGGCCGCATAGCCGCCCACAGCGCCGAGGCCGGCGTTGGGGTCGTTGAGGCCGGCTGCGAGGCCGATGCCGGCCCAGCCGCCGACGCCCGAGAGCACGGCCACATACTGCTTGCCCTGGTGGGTGTAGGTCATCACGTTGCCGATGATGCCGGACGGGGTCTTGAACTTGTAGAGTTCCTTGCCCGTCTTGGCGTCCACGGCCTTCAGGTAGCCCTCAAGCGTGCCGTAGAAGACCACGCCGCCAGCGGTGGCGAGCGCGCCGGACCACACGGAGAACTGCTCCTTGTTGGACCACACGATCTTGCCCTGGCGGGCATCCCACGCGATGAAGTTGCCCATGCCGCCATGGCTGTTCGGCGCCGGGAACATGGAGAGCGTGGCGCCCACATAGGGCTGGCCGGGGGTGTAGCTCACGCGGAACGGCTCGTAGTCCATGCACACATGGTTGGTGGGCACGTAGAACAGGCCGGTGTCGGGCGAGAAGGCCGCAGGCTGCTGGTCCTTGGTGCCGAGCGCCGCCGGGCAGATGCCGGTGGTGTTGACATCCTCACCCTGCTTCTCGGTGGAATAGCGGCCGACAACCAGCGGACGACCGAAGGTCGGGCTGTTGCGGTCCATGTCCACCTTGGTGGCCCAGTTGACGGCCGGGTCGAACTTCTCGGCCACCAGCAACTCGCCGGTCTTGCGGTCCAGCGTGTAGCCGAAGCCGTTGCGGTCGAAATGGACGAGGAGCGAACGATCCTTACCGTCGATCTTCTGATCGACAAGGATCATCTCGTTGACGCCGTCATAGTCCCACTCGTCGTGGGGGGTCATCTGGTAGACCCACTTGGCCATGCCGGTATCGGCATCGCGGGCGAACACGGTCATGGACCACTTGTTGTCGCCGGGACGCTGCTTCGGGTTCCAGGTCGAGGGGTTGCCCGAGCCGTAATAGACGAGGTTGGTCTGGGGGTCGTACGAATACCAGCCCCAGGTGCAGCCGCCGCCGGTCTTCCACTGGTCGCCCTGCCAGGTCTTCAGCGAAGAATCCTTGCCGACGGGCTTGCCCAGCTCGGTGGTCTTCTCCGGATCGACGAGGATGTCGCTGTCCGGGCCGATGGAATAGGCGCGCCACATCTCCTTGCCCGACTTCAGGTCGTAGGCCGTCATGTGACAGCGCACGCCGAACTCGCCGCCGGAGATGCCGACGATGAGCTTGTCCTTCACCGGGATGACGGTGGCGGTATTGGTCTCGCCCTTCTTGGGATCGCCGTTCACCGCCGACCACAGCACCTTGCCGTTCTGGGCGTCGAGGGCCACCACCTTGGTGTCGGCCTGGTGCAGGAACACCTTGCCGTCCGCATAGGCGAGGCCGCGATTGACCGTATCGCAGCACATCACCGGGATCACGTTGGGATCCTGCTTGGGCTCGTACTTCCAGATGATCCTGCCCTCGTTCTTCAGATCGAGCGCATAGACGATGTTCGGGAAGGGCGTGTGCACATACATCACGTCGCCGACGACGAGCGGCGAGCCTTCATGGCCGCGCAGCACGCCGGTGGAGAAGGTCCAGGAGACCTGGAGCTTGCCGACGTTATCCGCAGTGATCTGCTTCAGCTTGGAAAAACGCGTGTTGGCGTAATCCCCGGTCTGGAGCGCCCACTGGTTGGGATCTTGGGTGAGTTTCAGAACACTATCGTTGGCGCGGGCTGGCGCGCCGGCAAATGCCGTGACCACCGCCGCGGCGGTCAGAACCAAAAGACGTCTCATCCGGGCTTCCTCCGATGGATGCGCGCCCGCCTCCACACACGTGGATCGGGTAACGCACTGAGCGCGTTGTTTTCGCCTTGGGGGACTCCATCTACTTCGGCAGCGTGTCACGACCGGCGTGATGCCATGAAGCCATGCGGTGACTGGCGTCCCGCAGGCCTGCGAACCAACCCCGCGTTCCCCGCACGGAGTTGTTGAAGCCGAAGCTGAGAGGAACGTAAGCAATGTTCTCTCCGGAAGCAATACGCCAAATGTCTGCGGCGACCGGAGTTTTGTTCTGCACCTGCGAAGTAACCATACGTCGTTTTTGCACTGCAATAAGACCAGCGTTGCCCCGGAAAAAATTATTCCCACTCCAGCTCATGGAAGGTGGTGGTGGCATTGCGGGCGTTGAAATCGTCGAACAGCTCCCAGTTTCCGGCCTCGGTGCGGCCCGCTTCCCGCGCCGCCTCCGAGAGGGTCCGCCCCTCCCGCACCATGCCGCGCACGTCGGCCACAAGCCGCTTGAGATAGCGCTCCGTAGGCTCGGCCGCCGCCGGCCAGGCCACCGCCGCCGGGCCATGGCCGGGCACCGCGCGCGCCGCCGGGCGGCGCTTCAGCTCATCGATCAGCGCGATCCATCCCGCCGCCTTGCCGTCCAGCGCCGGCACATGGCCGAGGAACAGGAGGTCGCCGAGGAACCAGGTTCCGGTGGTCACGTCGAGCACGGTAAGGTCGGTGGCGGTGTGGGCGGTCGGCCAGGCTTCCAGGCGCAGCACGCGGTCGCCGAGGTTGATGTCGCGCACATCCGCCACGGTCTCGTCCGGCAGCACCACCCGCGTGCCCGCCGCCGCCGGCCCCACCAGGCGCTCGGTGGCGGACACATAGGCTTGTGCGCGGGCGTCGAGCGCCTCCGGCAGGTTCCGGTGGCCGATGAAGATCACGCCGGGACCGGCAAATGCGGCATTGCCGAGCACGTGGTCGGGATGCATGTGGGTGTTGATGACATAGCGCACCGGCAGCGCCGTCCGCTGCCGGATCGCCGCCTTCAGCTGCGCGCCGGCCTGAAAGCTGCCGCCGGTGTCGATCACCGCCACGGCATCGCGCCCGACCACGAAGCCCGCATTGCCCACGAAGCCGAGATTGCGTGGCAGCGCAAGGGCATAGGGCGCCTGATGGACGAACACACCGCGCGCCACCTCGATCACCGCCAACGGCTCGGCTACTGGTTGCGCTGCAGCATGAGCGGGCACGGCGAAGAGGAGGAGTGCGGCAAGCCGCCGCAAGGTGCTCAAGGTCAGCCGCAGGGTCATGAGCCATCTCCGCGCGCACATGGTGTGGTCCGCAATTTGCGGTGGACCGGCCGCTCACATCAACGGCCGCGGTCGGTGACCGGTGCCGAAATGGGCCCGAGGGGCGATGCGTGACGTTCATCGCCCCTCGGTCCTACACCTCGCTCAAGATCGGGAAGCGGGCGGCGAGCGCCGCACGCTCCGTTTCCACCCAGTCCGGCGCGCGGGCCGAGCGGGGCACGCGAAGGCGCACGTCCTCAAGGACATGAGTGGGGCGGGGCGCCAGCAGGACCAGGCGGTCGGCCAGCTGGAGCGCCTCCCGCACGTTGTGCGTCACCATTACCACGCCCATGCGCCCACCTATGCGCCCACCTATGCGCCCATCCCCGCGCGCGCGCTCCTTGCCATCGCGCTCGACGGCCAGGGTCACGCAGCGCCGCAGCTCCACCGCCGCCTGCGCATCGAGGGAGACGAAGGGTTCATCGAGCACGAGGAGATCCGGCTCCACCACCAGCGCCCGCGCCAGCGACACCCGCCGCGCCAGCCCCAGCGACAGCTCGCCGGGATAGCGGGCGCGGTGCGCGGCAAGGCCGAAGGTTGCAAGCAGGCCGGACAGGTCGGCGCCGCGCCGCGCCGGAGGCAGGACGATGCGGATGTTCTCCTCCACCGTCCGCCACGGCAGAAGCCGGGGCTCCTGGAAGGCGATGCCGATGGCGAGCCGCGCCGGATCGGGGGTGAGGGTGCCTTCAAAATCCCGGTCGAGACCGCAGAGGATGCGCAGCGTGGTGGTCTTGCCGCAGCCCGAGGGGCCGATGAGGCACACGAATTCCCCGCGTGCGACGGTGAGGGCGAGGTCGCGCACCGCCTCCATGGCGACGCCGTCGGGCCGCCGATAGGTCTTGGCCGTTATGCGGGCCTCAAGGAGGCTGTCGGCGGGGCTCACCTGTCCGGCCCTCATGTCAACGGGTTTCCAGGCGCCAGCGCCGGGCATGGGCTTCGAACGGCTGCAGCACGCCATATTCGATGGCCAGCATGACGGCCATGAAGGCCAGCGCATAGCCGAGCACCGCAGCCACGTCGAACAGCTGGAAATAGACGGAGATGGCATAGCCCACCCCGTTGGGCCGCCCCAGCAGTTCCACCACCAGCACGATCTTCCACACCAGGGCGAGGCCGGAGCGCGCCGCCCCCGCAAGGTGCGGCTCCAGTTGCGGCAGCACCACATGGCGCATGCGATCGAGGAACGACAGGCGGAAGGCGCCGGCCATCTCGTCCAGCTCCGGCGACAATGCCCGCGCCCCCTCCCGCAGCAGCACGGCGACGGTGGGGATCTTGTTGAGCGCCACCGCCAGCACCGCCGCGGTCTCGGTGAGGCCGAGCCAGATGTAGCAGAGCACGGTGATGACGAGGGCCGGCGTGTTCAGCAGCACCACCAGCCACGAGTCGAACACCCGATCCAGCCGCCGCACGCGACCGAAGGCGACGCCAATGACGGCGCCCACCGTCATTGCCAAAACGAAGGAGACCGCCACCCGCGCCAGCGTGACCGCGAGGTTGGCGAACAGGTCGCCCGCCGCCGCCTCCTTCGACAGGAAGGCGAGCACCGCCTCTGGCGGGGGCAGGGCGCGACTGTGGGCGAGCACCGCCGCCCCCTGCCACAGCACCAGCAGGGCGATGAGCGAGCCGACGCGCACCAGGGCGCCGGACCAAGAGAAGCTCATGGGGTGAATCTCATAGGATGAAGCTCATGGGATGAAGCTCATCAGGTCAACCTCATGGAGCGCGCCTGGCCACGAAGGCTTCATCGCGACACACCCTCCGGCGCGAAATAAAGGCCGGGCGGCAGGCTTGCCGCCGGCCCCACCAGGCGCTCGCCGCCGAGCCGCGCCAGCACGGCATAAAGCTCAGCCGCCGCCGCTTCGTCCTCCGCCAGCGACAGGCGCGGCACGCCGGCGATGAAGCCCGCCCGCAGGGCGGTGAAGGTGGCTTCGTCCGGCGCCTGCATCTCGCGCCGCGCGGCGGCCCAGGCGGCCTCCGTCCGGGCCGGATCGTCGCCGGAGAGCACCGCCTTGGTGGCGCGGGAGGCGCGGGCGAAGGCGGCGACGGTGGCGGGATGGGCGCGGGCGAAGGCGCCGTCGAACACATAACCCACCAGCGTCGGCTCGCGCGGCACGCCGAAGCCGCGCACCAGATCCTCGACGCCGATAAGGCGCCGGAAACCCTTGGGCGCCAGCCGCGCGCAGAACGTCCAGTAGAGCAGCGCGGCATCGAGATTGCCCCGCTCCAGCTCCGCCGCCAGCAGGGGCGGAGCTGCGAACACGGGACGCGACGCGCTCTGCAGGTCGAGGCCCGCCTGCGCCTGGGCATGGGCCTTGAGCATCAGCCAGCTCTTGTCGAGGGCACCGCCCGCCACTCCCAGCCGCTTGCCGGCCAGATCGGCCACGGTCTTCAGAGGCGAATCAGAGCGCACCATCACCGCCCCCTCGGCGGAGGAGAAGGGCAGGTAGACCAGGTCACGGCCCTCCGCCTTCACCCGCGCCGCCCACAGCAGGTCGGACAGGATGGCATCCACCGCGCCGGCCTGGAAGGCGATGCGGCCGGCATCATTGGTGGCGAAGCGCTGCGGGGCGAGGGTGACACCGTGGGCGGCATCGAGCCCCAGCGCCGTCATGGCGGCGATCTCCCACGCCCCGGTGCCGAACTGGAGCAGGCCGAGGCGCAGCACCGGCGAGGGACCGGCATTCGGGTCGGAAGCGGCGCGGGCGGACAGTCCCGGGGACACAGCGACGCCCGCGACCACGCCCGCCGTGAGCGCGAGCATGCGACGGCGCGTCAGCATCCCCTGTCCTCCCTCATGGCCCGAGCGGTGCAATGGCCCGAGCGGTGCACGAAACCGCAGGCGCGTTTGCGGGTAGTCTGGAGACGTTCCAGTTTGTTGTCTACGGCAACCCGCCGTCCCGTCGATACTAAGAGAAAAATGAGAAATCATCTGCCGTCGTCGCATCGGAACTTCATCCGTAACCGCACCGGCGGTCCATCTTTGCACGTAGGACGGGCTCAATGGTCTAGAAAGATTAGAGGTGATTGACTGAACACCTCAAATCACTATCCTGCCACAATCAAGCGATGCCGGTGATACTGCGGTACAGCGCGGCAGAGCGCAGTGCGGGTCCTGAATCCGGATAAAACGCAGGGGCGGGACGATGAGGGCGGAAACTTCCTGGCGCGCCATTGCCGTGGCGCTCGGCCTTTCGGGGGCATCCCTGCCGGCGATGATTTTGGTGTCGGGGGCGGCGCTTGCGCAAACCGCGCCGGCGGCCGAGGGCGCCGCCATCGAGCTGCCCACGGTGGAGGTGGTCGCCACCACGCCCCTCACCGGAACCGGCATCGATGTGGACCGGGTGCCGAGCACGGTGACCATCATTTCGGCGGAAGAGTTCAACCGCCTGCAGTCCTTCTCCACCATCGACGCCCTGGTCCAGTACACGCCCAGCGCCAATTCCACCGACGTGCAGGGCAACGCCTTCTTCCAGGACTTCCGCTTCCGCGGCTTCGCCGCCTCCCCGCTGCAGGGCACGCCGCAGGGCATCGCGGTCTACCAGAACGGCATCCGCGTCAACGAGGCGTTCGGCGACACGGTGAACTGGGACCTTATTCCCGAGGTGGCCATCGACCGCGCCGAGGTGTTTACCAACAATCCGGCGTTCGGCCTCAACGCGCTCGGCGGCGCCGTCTCCATCCAGATGAAGAACGGCTTCACCTATCACGGCTTCGAGGGCTCGGTGCAGGGCGGCTCGTTCGGCCAGATCGGCGGCTCGATCCAGTATGGCGGCGAGAAGGACGGCGTCGGCCTCTACATCGCCGCCGACGCGGTGCGCGACGACGGCTGGCGCAAGCAGTCCCCCTCCGAGCTGGCGCGCTTCTACGGCGACCTCGGCTGGAAGGGCGACAAGGGCGAGCTGCATTTGGTGGCCAGCGTCGCCAGCAATTCGCTGGGCGTGGTGGGTCCCACCCCGGTGGAGATGCTCGCCTTCGACTACACCTCGGTCTACACGTGGCCGCAGACCACCCAGAACGACATGGGCCTGCTGGCGCTCAACGGGCGCTACGACCTCTCCGACACCTGGCAGCTGCAGGGCAACCTCTATGTCCGCCGCTTCAAGCAGTCCCATGTGGACGGCAACGATGCCGACCTGGAGGATTGCAGCGACACCTGGAACCCCGGCGTCGGCGAAACCAAGATGTGCCTGGAGGAGGACCAGTTCACCGGCCCGCCCGGCGGCGGCACGCCGCTCACCAATCCGCAATACGCCGCCTTCCGCAGCCAGATGGTGCTCTATGACCAGAACGGCAACACCATTCCGTTCAACGAGCTTGCCGCCAATCAGCTCTATGGCGTGATCAACCGCACCTGGACCGAGACCACCACCTATGGCGGCTCGGTGCAGGCGACGAGCACCGACAAGCTGATCGGCCACGACAATTATTTCGTCGTCGGCGGCAGCGTCGACTACAGCACGGTCAACTTCAAATCCAGCACCGAGCTGGGCATCACCGACATCAACACCCTGGGCGTGGCCGGCACCGGCATCTACCTGCAAAACCAGCCGAATTATACGCTGCCGGATGAATATCAGGTGTACTACCTGCCGGTGAACCTGGACGCCACGACCACCTATTACGGCCTCTACGCCACCAACGCGTTCGACATGACGGACCGCGCCACCCTGACCATGGGCGCGCGCCTCAACGTGGCGCAGATCACCATGCAGGACGCCAGCGGCACCAGCCCGCAGCTCAATGGCGACTACACCTTCGCCCGCATCAACCCGGTCATCGGCGTCACCTACAAGATCACGCCCGAGGTCACCGCCTATGGCGGCTATTCGGAATCCAACCGCGCGCCGACCCCGCTGGAGCTGAACTGCGCCGACCCCAACCGGCCGTGCCTGCTGGAGAACTCCCTGGTGGCCGACCCGCCGCTGGAGCAGGTGGTGTCGCACACCTACGAGGCCGGCCTGCGCGGCGGCAGCAAGCTCTTCGGCGGCGCCCTGAGCTGGAAGCTCGGCCTCTACCGGGTGGACAGCGACGACGACATCATCGCCCTCGCCAGCGAGCAGACCGGCTACGGCTATTTCACCAACGTGCCCGCCACCCGCCGGCAGGGCTTCGAAGCCGGATTGCAGTACGCCAACGGCCCGTTGAAGCTCTACGCCAACTACGCCTATATCGACGCCACCTTCCAGTTCTCGGGCACCCTTGCCTCGCCCAACAATCCGCTGGCGGACGACGGCGAAATCTTCGTGACCCCGGGCGACCAAATTCCCGGCATCCCGGCCCAGACCCTGAAGTTCGGCGCCGACTACATGCTGACGGACAAGTGGAAGGTGGGCGGCGACGTCATCGTGGTGTCGAGCCAGTATTATGTGGGCGATGAATCCAACATCAACCCGCAGCTGCCGGGCTATTGGGTTGCCAATGTGCGCACCAGCTACCAGATCACGCCCAACATCCAGGTGTTCGGCCTGATCAACAATCTCTTCAACCAGAAATACGCTTCCTACGGCACCTTCTTCGACACCGATTATCTCGGCCTCAACAACGCCCAGATGCAGAGCCCCGGCCAGCCCCTCTCGGCCTATGCCGGCCTGAAGGCGACCTTCTGAGGGTCGGATTTGGGGAATTGGCCGATCGTCACGCAAGACCAATGTCATGCCCGGCCTTGAGCCGGGCATCCACGTCTCACCGCCTGAGCCAACATGTGAAAAGCGCTCCCGGCCGCGCCGCGTGGATGGCAGGACCCCGCATGTTTGCGGGGTCCGCTCACAGAGCCGGAAGGCGGCAACAGCCGACTTCCGGGACAAGCCCGGCCATGACGGTGTGGTGCAAACAGGCGCTGAGAACCACTTTGGACCATCATCCGGGATGGCGCCACCGTCCCATCCCGCCCCTGCACCGCAGCATCCTGCGGTGTTTTCGTACTGTCATCGACCGTCGATTTTTCGCAGTGCAAGGAAAAGGTATCCTGCGGCAAAGACACCGGAAGGATAGACGCAAACGCCCTTGCGCGGCGCGCGGCGTTGGTTCAAGAGTCTAGCCCATTCGACTGCGTGCGGGGAAACAACCGCCGAGCTCCGGAGCGATCCGGGGCGAAGCCACCCGCTAATGTTTCCCCCGACACGGAGCTGCGCCATGGCGGAATCCGCCCCCATTCTCCACATCATCACCCCCCTGAACCACGTCAGCCCATTCGACGTGAACATGGCGGTGGATGCCGGCTACACCACCATCGCCCCCTATTCCCGCGTCGCCCTGAGCGAAGTGCGGGACCTGACACAGGACATGATGTTCTCCCGCGCGCCCCAGTCGGCGCCGCGCACCGGCCTGTTCATCGGCGGCAAGGATGCCGCCCTCGCCCTCGACATGGCGGCGGAGGCGAAGGCCTCCATCTTCCCGCCCTTCGAGATTTCCATCTTTCCCGATCCCGCCGGCTCCTTCACCACCGCCGCCGCCATGATCGCCAAGGTGGAGCAGGCCCTGCTGAAGACCCGGCCCAAGGGCCTCGAGGGCGTCGCCGTGCAGGTCTATGGCGCCACCGGCGTGGTGGGCTCCATCGCCGCCGTCATCGCCGCGCAGGCGGGGGCGCTCGTCACCCTCGTCAGCCATCGCGAAGTCGCGGCGGTGGAGGAGAAGGCGAAGGACCTGAAAGCCCGCTTCGGCGTCGACCTCGCCTGCACCGCCGCCGTGACCGACGCGGAGAAGGCCAAGCTCGTCCCCGAGGCGGAAGTGGTCCTCGCCGCCGGCAAGGCGGGGGTGGAAATCCTCACCGCCGCGCATCTTCAGGCCGCCACGCGGCTGCTGGTGGCGGCGGACGTGAATGCCGTTCCCCCCGCCGGCATCGCCGGCATCGGCGCCCATGATGCGGCGGCCGCCCTGCCCCACGGGGTCGGCATCGGCGCGCTCGCCATCGGCAACCTGAAGTACGCCGTGCAGCACACCCTGCTGAAGCAGATGTGCGTCACCGACACCCCGCTGTTCTTCGATCTTCCCGCCATCTTCAAGCTCGCCCGCGAGCTGGACGCGTAGGAAGGCCACCATGCTGATCCGCTCGACTTGTCCCGCCCGGCCCCGCGCCCGCCGCGCGGGGCTTGCCCGCGTTCGCCCGCTCCGGGAGACCCGGCCATGACCTCACAGCCGACCTCGTCCATGCCCCTGATCACCCCTGCGGACGCCGTGCCCGCCATCAGCCTCGCCACCTGCGTGGCGCCGCTGGTGGAGGCCCTGATCCGCGACGCCGATGCCCTGCGCCTGAAGGTGTCCCGCGGCCCGCGCGATGCCCTCATCGTGGATGCCGGCATCGCCGCCAAGGGCGGTCTGGAAGCCGGCCGCCGCATCGCCGAGATCTGCCTCGGCGGGCTCGGCCGGGTGGCGCTGGTGCCCGCCGGCCGGTTCTCGCCCTGGGACACGCTGGCGAGCGTCTCCACCTCCGATCCGGTTCTGGCCTGCCTCGGCAGCCAATATGCCGGCTGGAGCCTCGCCGCCGGCGACTTCTTCGCCCTCGGCTCCGGCCCCGGCCGGGCCATTGCGGCGGTGGAAACCCTCTACGGGGAACTCGGCTACCGCGACCGGGGCGAAAAGGTCACCCTGGTACTGGAAACCTCCGTGGTGCCCCCGGCCGAGGTGGTGGACGAAATCGCCGCCCGCTGCGCCGTGGCGCCGTCCGACATCACTCTGATCCTGACCCCCACCAGCTCGCTGGCCGGCACGGTGCAGATCGTGGCGCGGGTGCTGGAAGTGGCGCTGCACAAGGCGCACGCGCTGCATTTCCCGCTGGAGCATATCGCCGACGGCGTGGGCTCGGCGCCCATCTGCCCGCCGTCGCCGGATTTCCTCACCGCCATGGGCCGCACCAACGATGCGGTGCTCTACGGCGGCGACGTGCATCTCTTCGTCCACGGCCCGGCGGAGGCCGCAAAAGACCTCGCCGCGCGGTTGCCCTCGCTGGCGTCGCGGGATTACGGCCGGCCGTTCGGCGAGATTTTCGCGGGCTATGACTGCGACTTCTACAAGGTGGATCCGCTGCTGTTCTCCCCGGCACGGGTGACGGTGAGCGCCATCGACCATGGCGAAAGCTTCACCGCCGGCGGCTTCGACCCCATCCTCATCGCCCGCTCCTTCGGGGGCTGAGGTGGCGGGCCTCGTGCTCTTCGCCGAGCGGGTGGACTGGCATACCCGCTCCCTCATGGCCGCCATCAAGGCGCGTGGACACACGGCGCGGGTGATCTCGCTGAAGACCTGCGGCTTCGCCGTGGGGGAGACCGCCCACGGCCTGCTGCTGCCCGGCTTTGCCGACGACCTGCCGGACGCCTGCTTCGTGCGCTCGGTGCCCGCCGGCACGCTGGAGCAGGTCACTGCCCGGCTGGGCGTGCTCCATGCCCTGCGCGAGATGGGGGTGCGGGTGATGAACGACGCCCGTGCCATCGAGCGCTGCGTGGACAAGAGCGCCACCACCTTCCTGCTGGCCCGCGCCGGCCTGCCGACGCCCCGCACTTTGGTGCTGGAAGACCGCGCCACCGCCCAGATGCTGGTGGATTCGGCCCCCGGCGACAGCGTGCTCAAGCCCATGTTCGGCGCCCAGGGCCGCGGCCTCATGCGCCTTGCGCCCAAGGCCCGGCTGCCGGACGCCGAGGAGGTGGGCGGGGTCTACTACCTGCAGGATTTCGTTTCGGCCCCGGCCCGGCCTGCAGCCTCGGAGACCCACGAGGATTTCCGCGTGTTCGTGGTGGGCGGACGCGCCGAGGCCGCCATGGTGCGCCGGGGCACGTCCTGGATCACCAATATCCACCAGGGCGCCACCGGCGTGGAAGTGGCCGCCGAGGGCCAGCTTGCCGACCTCGCCGTGCGCGCGGCAGCGGCGGTGGGCGCATCCTATGCCGGGGTGGACCTCATCGCCGATGGGTCCGGGCGGCTCACGGTGCTGGAGGTGAATTCCATGCCGGCCTGGCGCGGCCTTCATGACGCCACCGGGCGCAACATGGCCGAACCGCTGGCGGAATGCCTCGTCGCCGAGCCGGTGACGGCGTAGGCTCAAGACCGGGTTGTCGGATTTATGGGAAACGGCGCATGCGCGTCTTCGTCTGCGAGTTCGTGACCGGGGGCGGCCTGCGCGACGCGGCGCTGCCGGCGAGCCTCGCGCGGGAAGCCGCCCTCATCCGCGATGCCATGCGGCGCGACCTTGCTGCTTTGCCGCAGGTGGGCGAAATCCTGCTCGCCGCCGATGATCGCCTGCCCCTCCTGCCCGGCGCTGTCCCGGTTGCAGCCGGGGCGGACGCCTGGGCCATCTGGCGCACCCTCGCCGAACGTGCCGACGTGGTGTGGCCGGTAGCGCCGGAGACCGATGGCGTGCTGGCGCGGCTGGTGGAGATGCTGCGGGAGAGCGGCGCCCGCGTCCTCGCCTGTACGCCTGAGGCCATCGCCGCCGCCGGCAGCAAGCTTCAAACCGCGCACCGCCTCGCCGCCGCCGGGGTGCCGCACATCCCCACCTTCCCGCTGGCGCAGGCGCCGGACCTCACCGGTCCGCGCATCACCAAGCCGGACGACGGCGCCGGCTGCGAGGACACCCAGTTCTGGCCCCCGGGAGTGCCCGCCATCCCGGCCTGCCGCGATGGGCTGGTGATCCAGCCTTTCGTGGCCGGCGCGGCGGCCAGCCTCACGGTGCTCGCGGGGCCGGAGGGCGTGCGGCTGCTCGCCGTGAACCGCCAGCACATCCGCGTCGAGAACGGCAGCGTGGTCCTTGCCGGGCTTTCCGTGGGCGCCCTCGAAGATGGGGACGGACGCCTCGCCGCACTGGCGCGGGACGTGGTGCGCGCCTTCCCCGGCCTGGAGGGCATCTTCGGCATCGACATCCTCCTGACCGAAGCGGGACCGGTGGTGGTTGAGGTCAATCCGCGCCTCACCACCGCCTATGCCGGCCTTGGCCCGGCCCTCGGCCTCAATCCGGCGACGCTGCTGCCGCCCTTCGCGGACAGGGGCGCGGCCCGCGGTACCGGTGCCCGCGGTCCGGTGGAACTGGCGCTCGCATGAGCATTCCGATGGACGATCCCATCCTCGGCTGGGATGTGGGCGGCGCCCACCTGAAGCGCGCCGTGCTCGCGCCGGACGGCAGCCTCCTGTCCGTCGAAATGGTGGCCTGCCCGCTGTGGCAGGGCCTCGACAAGCTGGATGCCGCCATGGCGACGCTTTCGCCCGCCACCGGCCGCTCCGTGGTGACCATGACCGGCGAATTGACGGACCTCTGGCCCGATCGCGCCTCCGGCGTGGCCGGTCTCTCCCAGGCCCTGGCGGAACGGCTGGGCGCGGACATGCGCATCTATGCCGGGCGCGCCGGCTTCGTCCCGGCCGCCGAAGCGCCGGACCACGCGGGAGACGTGGCCTCCGCCAACTGGCACGCCACCGCCGCGGCACTCGCGCGCATGTGCGGCGAAGGCGTTCTGGTGGATATTGGATCGACCACCACCGACATCATAAAGTTTGCCGGCGCAGAAGTTTGCTTCGCTGGCTACACTGACGCTGAGCGGATGGAAGCCGGAGAGCTGGTCTATAGCGGCGCGGCGCGAACGCCGGTGATGGCGCTGGCCGCCACGCTCCCGTTCCGAGGCCGGCAAGTGCCGCTCATGGCGGAGCATTTCGCCACCACCGCCGATGTCCACCGCCTCACCGGCGAACTGCCCGAAGGGGCCGACCTGCATCCGGCGGCGGACGGCGGCGAGAAGACCCGCGAAGCCAGCGCCCGCCGGCTATTGCGCATGGTGGGACGGGACCTTGGTCCCTGCTCCATGGCCGAGGCGGAGGCCTTCGCCGCCTTCGCCGCAGAGGTGCAGCTGCACCGGCTGCAGGGGGCTCTGGCGCAGGTGCTTTCGGCCGGAGGCGTGGCGGCGGATGCGCCACTGGTGGGGGCGGGAGTCGGGCGCTTCCTGGCGGCGCGGCTCGCGGCGCGCAGCGGCCGGCCCTACCGGGATGCGGGGGAAATCCTGGCCGAATGCCCCGCCTTCGCCGCCGCCGCCGCGGATTGCGCGCCGGCGGTGGCCGTCGCGCGGCTGGCACTTTATTAGCCGGCGCAATTAATCTCAAGCGCCGGGATCACTGTCCCGCTTGTCCAAAGATGGATGCCCCGAACAAGCCGGGACATGACGATGGTGACGGGTGAAACCGCACAGCCGCTTTCACGCCGGCTGCCTCAACCGCACCGGTATCAACACGGTACGCACCGTGAACCGCAGCACCCGGCGGAAGGCACGGCGCGGCCGTGGGGGCCGGCCGCACAGGCATGCCCGCCCGCCCCCCTGCCCCGCCTACTTCTTGCTGCCGTCGGCGTTGAACTGGGCGAGGAACGCGATGAGATCCTTGCGCTCGTCCTCGTTCTTCACGCCGGCGAAGGCCATCTTGCCCTTGGGGGCGAGCACCTTGGGATTGGTGAGGTAGGCATCCAGGGTCGCCGCGTCCCACACCTTGCCGGCGGCGGCGCCGTCCTTGATGTCGGCGGAATAAGCATAGCCCTCGAAATGCGCCCACTTGGCGCCGACGATGCCGTTGAGCGGCGGACCCACCTTCGCCTTGGCGTCGGGGCCGATGGCGTGGCACGCCATGCACTTCTTGAAGGCGGTTTCGCCCTTGGCCACATCAGGATCCGCGAGCGCGGAGCCGGTCGCGGCGGCCAGGAGCAAAGCGGAAACAAACACGGCGCGCATCATCAGGCGTTCCTCTCTTTGATCATTGTCTACGAAGGGCGGGCCGGACTGGCCCACCCCTGCCGTCCATCCCTCACTGAAGGACGAGAATCTCGCCCGCGCCCCCGGCGAGGCGGTTGCCCACCAGGCGCTCCGCCCGGACCCCGAGACGATCGCCGAACAGGCCGGCAAGGTCCGGTACGCGGCGGGCGAGCAGCGCCAGCATAACGAAATCATGGGGACCGGTGGAGACGAAGCCCGGCGCCGGGGCCTCGGGCGCGGTGGCGACAAGGAGCGTGCCGCGCTTCATGCCGCGTCCGGCGCCGGCAGCAACGCGCCCCGCCACCGCGAGGGTGCCGGCGATCAGGCCGTCCGCCGCGCGGGGGCCGGCATCGCCGCCCACCAGGATCAGCCCGCCGCGCATGCGGGCGCCAAGGCTTGGCCCCACGCTGCCGGCCACGGCCACGATACCGTCCTTCATGCCCTGCCGGTCGCCGGTGAGGGCACCGCCCACCCCCGCGCCGGCCGAGCCCGCGACCTCGATGCGACCGCCCTCAAGGCCCGCCGCAAGGCCGTCGCCGGCATCGCCGCGGATGACGAGGCGGCCGCCGATCATGCCCGATCCGGCGAGGACGCCCACCGGGCCATCCACCTCGATGGCGCCTTCGGCCATCTGCGCGCCCACGAAATCAAGGCGCGGATCACCGCCGATGACGAGGGCGTCGCCCTCCACCTCCGAGACCTCGAACAGGTCACCGAGGGGCACGGCGCCATTGCCATAGGGCAGCGTGAGCCAGGACACCGCCTGGGCGGACAGGCCGGCGAGGGTCGCCGGGTTGATGCCCGAGAGGTCCGCGCGCGCGGCGAGCGGCGCGCGGAGTGTGAGGCGATAGGCGCTCATATGGTCGTCTCCCCGGCGACAGGAGCCATCAACTGGCGCAGCTTGAAATGGAAGGGGCCGAGATTGCCGCCATAATTGCCGGCATCGATGGCCACCACGCCGGCGGCAGCGCCAAGGCCGCAGACGGCGGTGATGCCCGCCTGCATGCTGGCAGCGACATCATGTTCACAAAGCCCGTCGATGACGATCTCCAGCACGCTTTCCACCTCCGGCGGCAGGGCACTGTTGGAAACCCCGCGCAGGGTCGGGCAATAGGCATCGTTGGTGGAGGCGATCATGCCGGCATATTTGGCGCCCACCTTGGAGCCGGAGCGCACCACGCCGCCCGGAAACGGCATGATGGCGCCGCGCACCTGGCCCATGGCCTCCACCGCCACCTCGGCGGCCGCGAGGGCGGCGGGACGCGAGCGGGCGAGGATGAGGAAGTTGCCGCCGCCCACCGCGCCAGTGGTGGAGCCCACCACCTCGTCGCAGACGAACTCGCCTTCCATGACCGGGATGCGCCAGAAGCGCCGCCCGTCGATGGACTTGGCGATCTGGTGGCCGTCGCCGAAATAGCGCAGCGCCCGACCAAGCGCGATGGCCGCGCCGCCCTCCAGCCCCGAATAGCAGGCGGAGGTGGGCGAGGTGAGCACGCATTGCCCGGCCCTGAGCGGCACCACCTTCTTCAAATCCTTCAGGGACATGGCGAAGATGAGCACGGCGTAGCCCGGCCGCCCGTCCGGGGTCTCGCCGGGGCCGAGCTGCCGCTCGATGGCGGCCTCGCAGCCGCAGCCGATGACCGAGGTGGCGAACCCGGTCAGGCTGGCGGCGGCGGTATGGGCCCAGCGCGGCGTGTCGGCGGTGATGATGAGGCGCGTTCCCGCCATGGGAAACGCCTCGGCGAAGCTGTCGCGAATCTCGACGCCGTTGATGATCATGGGAGCTTCGGTCACGGCATCAGCTCCACGATTTCGGGGCCCTGGCCGTCGCGGATCTCGCCATCGGCGATCTTGTAATGGCTGGCCTTCAGGCCCACTGCCTCGTCGAACCAGCGCTCCAGCCGCTTGTCCATGAGCGGGTCCGATGGCGGATGCACCGCATAGGTGCGTCCCTTTGTGAGGGCCACCACCTCGCCGTTCACCACCACCACCTCGCCGTCCTTCATGACGAGGCGCGGGGCGGCGAACATGGCCTCGCGGTCGGCCTGCTCCTCATAGAGCACCACGTCCGCCCGGGCGCCGGGGCCGAGATGGCCGCGATCCTTCAGGCCCAGGGTACGGGCGGGGGCGGCGCGGGTCACCACCGCGATTTCCTCCAGCGTGTATTCGCGGGAAATCTCGGCGAGCTTGGTGTGGGCGCGCGCCGCCTTGTGGATGCGGCCGAGGTGCTCGTCGCGGAACGGCTTGTCCATGAGCAGGCGGATGAGGTGCGGGTAGGAGGTGAAGGGTCCGCCATTGGGATGGTCGGTGGTCAGATACACCCGCCACGGGTCCTCGATGAGCAGGAACAATTCCAGCCCGATGGCCCATTGCAGCGCGTTCACGAAGGAGGTGTCGCGATAATTGAACGGCACCACGCCGCAGGCGGCGTCCATCTCGATGTCCATGCCGATCCACTTCTTGGGATCGGCGATGTTGTGGTTGCGGTACTGGGACATGAGATCGGCCGAGGCGGTCACGGTCTGGCCGAACATGATCTGGCCCACGTCCACCGAGATGTGCGGATTGGCGTTCACCGCCTCCGCGATCTCGGCCGAGCCGGAGGAGAAGTGCCGGTCGCCCTCGGTGCCGTAGGAGTGGAACTGGATGTGGGTGAGATGGAGGGGGAAGCCCTCGCTCGCGCCGATGGTGGCGAGCGTGGTCTTGACGTTGCCCGGCACCCCCAGATTGCAGCCGTGCAGATGGATGGGGTGCGGCACCCCCAGTTCCGATACGGCGCGCTGAAGGGTGTTGAGAACCCGGCGCGGGGTGAGGCCGTAAAACGGCCCGGTCTCGTCAAGATCGAGGGCGCGCCCGTTGAACTTGAAGGCGTTGATGCCGCCGGGGTTCACGATCTTGATGGCGCAGCACTGGGTGGCCTTGAGCATCCAGGCCACATAGTCGTTCACCGCCTGCTGGCCCTCGCCCTGGGCGATGAGGCGCAACAGGAAATCGTCGTTCCCCAGCACCAGGAAGCCACCGGTGTCGATGTTGGGGATGTCCGCCATTTCCAGATGAGCGTGGCGGGCATTGGCCCCCACCACCGCCGGCTCGAATACGGCGGTGTAGCCCATTTGCGAGTAGCGGCAGCCGGTTGCGTGGGTGGTGGGCGCCGCCCGCCCGCCGCCGCAGCCGCAGAAATCACCGAACGGCTCGGGGAACAGTGCCCGATCCTCATTCATCAACAGGCGGCCGAGATTGACCTTGCCGCCGGCGATATGGCTGTGCAGGTCGATACCGCCCGCGAGCACGATTGTGCCCGAGGCATCAACGACTTCCTCGCCATTGACCGGCGGCGCGTCGGCGATGATCCGGCCGTCCTCAAGCAGAACGTCGCGGACCTGGTCGATGATGTTGTTGGCGGGGTCGAACACGCGCCCACCGGTGATGCGCGTCCTCATGCACCCCTCCCGAACGACACAAGAATGGCCGCCGCCGCCTCAGCGACGCTGGGCAGTTCGGCAGGCCTAAGGGCCTGAAGCGGCAGGCAAACCACTGAATCCATACGGAAGACATGGCCGCCATAATCCACCCCCGGCGTCCCCACCGGAATGAACACCTCCGGCTCCCGCGCGAACACGGTGTCCGGGTGGGCGATGGCGATCACCGGGCCCCGGTCAAAATCGGGCGGCGCGTCGGGCCGGAAGGCGCTGGTGTGGAGCAGCAGGTCGGCGTCGCAAAGTGCTGCGGCCGTTGCGTAAAGCTCGGGCACATGGCGCGACGTGCCGGCCCCCACCGCCGTGCGCAGGGGGTAGCCGAAGCGCCACAGGGCAAGCTGGTGCGCCCCGGTCACATTGTCCCGTCCGCCCAGCGGAAACACCGCCGCGCGGGTGGTGACGGAGAGCGCATCCACCGCCTCCGACGCCGCGCCGGCAACCACCGGCGCATCCTCTTCGGGTAGGCTGGCGGCGTTCCAGGTGAAGACGGCGTAGCGCGCCGCCTTGAGCTGTGCGGCGAGGACCGCGAGGGCCGCGACCGTCGCTTCCGGCAGGCCGGCGAGCCCGTCCACCGCACGCCCGGCGACCAGCGCCGTCAGCACGGCAGCGGCAGTGGCCACCTCTTGTTCGGAAACGGGAATCTCCGTCACGTCGTGGGCAGCCAGGACCCGGCGCGAGGCCTCCGACAGCGGCCCGCCGACGACGGCGATCTGCCGCCGGCCGGGCGCCGTGACGAAGAGCGGGGCGGCGTCCCCGTCCGCCCCCTCCCCGCGCGCCGGAACGGCGCGGGAGAAGAAGCGGCTGAAGGCGGAGGCGGGATCTTCGCCGAATACCACCATCACGTCGCAGCGGTTGCGCACCTCGGCGAGGGTGGCGGCGATCCAGCCCTTGCGGGCCAGGCGCTCCAGATTGGCGAACAACCCGCCCGACGCCGCATGATCGAGGCTCGCGCCCGATGCCATGGCGATATCGAACAAGCGGCGCAGGCCCTCCAGATCCGCGCCCAGGCCGCTGAAGGCGGCGGAACGGGCGGCCTTGAGGTGGATCGCCGCAGCGGTGGCCGCGTCCTCGAAGCTGGCCGGGGCGCCATTGATGCGCGGCGACGGCGGCGGCGCATCGCTGCGGGCCAGAAGCCGCGCGGCCTCCGGGCAGGCGGTGCGCGGCGTGATGGCGCGGCCGGCGACGGCCACCTCCAGATCGTCGCATCCGAGGCCGCAGAAGCCGCAGACGACGTCTCGGACGATGCGATCAGCACCGCCGGTGATCGGCTCTCCCGATGTCATGGCGTCACCCGAAGGCGATGGTGGCGGGGCGCGCTGCGCCAGGCCCACGCCGGAGCGTGCAGCTGGCGCCGGTACCGGCCCGCGGAGGTGAAAATGGGACGAAATGGACAGACGCAGAGCGTTGGGATGCCATGGCTTTGCCTTGGGGGTTGAAGGTCCCGATCAAGACGCCGCGGCGGTTGCCCGCTTGTCGTTGCAGTGCGCTTCGGAAAACTCCGTGCGCCATGCGTCTGTTCTTGGGGAGGAAGCTAACATAGCCGCGAGGGGCAGAAAACCCGTCATCTATGCGGCAGATGCGAGCAGGTGTTGTGCAGCGCGGTATCGGATTTTACTTGAAGCAGCGGACCTCGGCTTCCGCCTGGGCGCGGCGCAATTCGGCAATGTTGTCCTCGTATTGGGGCGTATTGCGGAAAATGCTCGCCGCCTGCCCCACCCCCTGACGCATGGAAAGGATGGTCTCCGCCGCCACGTAGCGGTCATAGGGCAGGATGGAGGCTAGCGTATCCACCGAGCAGGAACAGCGGGTCATGGCCTCGCGCGACTGCCCGTTCGCCGCCATGCAGGCGATGACATAATCAACCCGCGCGGAGGTGGGATAGTCATTGTCGGCGACGGTGGCGGCGCACACCGCGCCGGCCGACGCAAGCAGCAGGCCCGCCGCCTCAAGAGCCTTTCGGATCATAGGCGATCGTCTCCTCCCAGAGCCGGCCGCCGGGGGCTTCGGCCGCGATCTGGATGCGCGCGATTTCCCCCGGCACGTCCGGTGCCACGTCGAATGTGTAGCTCATGCTCTCCAGCCCCCGCATGCGGGCGGCATTGGCGTCGCCCTCGTAGGGCTTCACGGTGATGCGCCAGCCCTTGAGGGTGCGGCCGTCCACCGTAATGTCGGCGGCCGCGACCCGGGCCCGGTCCCGCAACCCGGCACGGATGGCGTTCTTGAGATAGCGCGGATTGCCCTTGAGCCGCCCGGACAGCTCCACGAGATGATTCTCCAGGAACAGCATCAGCACCGGATTGGTGGTGACCTCTTCGAAGGGGCCGGCGGCACGGTGGCGCTCGATCGAGAAGAAGTCGACGCGCACATCGCGGGCATCGCCCCCTTTGCCCGGTTCGATCATGAGGCGGATGCGGTCGTCGAAGGACGGGCCAAGTTCCGCGTCGGTCACCTTGCGCGTGTAGGCATAGGAGAGCGTGTCGCCGGGCTTGGTGCCGGCCAGCTGGGGGCGCTCGAACAGGATGTCCGCCGCTTCCGGCGGCGCGGTTTCGGTGGCGGCCTGCGCTTCGGCGGCGCGCGCGGGCAGCGGCTCCACCAGGAAGCCGGCGGCGAACAGCGCCCCGGTGAGCACGAGACAAAGGCCGATGATCCTGCGGGCGCTCACGGTTTTGCTCCTTCCCGCTTGCCCGCCGGCGCCCCGCCGATGGTGCGGTAGATGAAATCGGGCGCGGTGCCCGCTGCCTCGGCGGTGGCCAGCGCCTCCACCTTGGCGTGGAACGGGGATTTCGAGCAGGCCGGATCGGTCAGGCTGGCATCCCCCGCCAGCGCCATGGCCTGGCAGCGGCAGCCGCCGAAATCCATCTCCCGCCGGTCGCAGCTGCGGCACGGTTCGCGCATCCAGTCGGTGCCGCGGAAGGCGTTGAACGCCGGCGAGGCGCGCCAGATGTCGCCCAGCGCGTGATCGCGCACCGACCAGAACTCAAGGCCCGGAATGCTTTCCGCCGCATGGCAGGGCAGCACCCGGCCGGTGGGCGTGACATTTAGGGTGCGCCGGCCCCAGCCGCCGGAACACGGCTTGGGATAGCGGGCGTAATAGTCCGGGATCACCATGTCGATGACCAGCACCCCTTCCAGCCGCTTGCGCGCCTCTTCCACGATGGCGACGGAGCGGTCCACATCGGGGCGCGCCGGCATCAGCGCCGCGCGGTTGGCATAGGCCCAGCCGTAATACTGGGTGTGCGCCACCTCCAGCCGCCGCGCCTTCAGCGCGATGGCCAGTTCGATCATGTCCTCCACCTGGTGGATGTTGGCGCGATGGAACACCGCATTCACGGTGAGCGGCAGGCCGAGGTCCGTCACCTGCGCGGCGAAGGCGAGCTTGGCCGCATGGCCGCCCGCATAGCCGCCGACGCGATCGGTGATCTCCGCCGTCGCCCCCTGAAACGAGAGCTGCACGTGGTCCAGCCCGGCCTCGGAGAGCGCCGGCAGCATGGCGCCGGCCCGGCCGACGCCGGAGGTGATGAGATTGGTATAGAGCCCTTCCGCCGCGCAATGGGCGGTCAGCTCCACGAGGTCGGCCCGCGCCGTGGGCTCGCCGCCGGAAAGGTGGACATGCAGCACGCCGAGGGCCGCCGCCTCGCTCAGCACGCGCTTCCAGGTGGCGGTGTCCAGCTCCGCCTCGCGGCGCTCCAGCTCCAGCGGGTTGGAGCAATAGGGACAGCGCAGGGGGCAGCGATGGGTCAGCTCCGCCAGGATGCCGATGGGATGGCCGGCGAGAGGCGCCGCCGCCGGGCGGGGCGCCGTCTCCAGATCCGTCATTTCGGCCGTGACATTGGTCATCGCTCGATCACCCGCCGCGCAATCAGATCGCCGATCATGTCGCGCACGTCGTCGGCGATCACCTCGCGCTTTTCGTCGAACCGCAGCGCCAGCGCGTCCACGATCTGGCCGCAGGTGCGCTGGCCATCCACCAGTTCCAGCACGCTCGCAGCGGTCTCGTCGATGTCGAACGCCCGCTCCGGAGCGAGCAGCACGTGGCGCTCGCGCACCTGATCATACTTCAGTTTCACGCCGCGGGGCAGGCGCGGCACGTCGGTCTCTTCCGCTCGCATGGCTCAGCCGGCCTCGACCA
The DNA here is from genome assembly GCF_043194565.1 of Xanthobacter autotrophicus ATCC 700552. Lineage (GTDB taxonomy): Bacteria > Pseudomonadota > Alphaproteobacteria > Rhizobiales > Xanthobacteraceae > Xanthobacter > Xanthobacter autotrophicus_F. The sequence goes on from NZ_JBAFVS010000014.1 coordinate 26,005, forward strand.
GGGCGATACCCGGCCGCCACGCGCCGGGCGCCGGCCAGCCCGGCTCCACATAGGCGAAGTAAAGCGCATCAAGCTGCGCCCAGAGAACTTCGGTCTTGAAGGTCAAGGCCCGGATGACGGCGCGCTGCTCGGCCACTGTGCGGGCGTTCTTCTTCACATAGTCGAGGGCGAAGTCCGCATCTTTGGGCGCCTGATCGAGCCGGCGGCGGAAATAGGCGACCACGCGCTCGTTGATGAAGTCGTAATTGGCCAGCATGCCGGAGATGCGCTCGGCATGGATGCCCGGCGCGAACAGCTCGGTGAGGGAGGAGGCCACCGCCTCCAGCAGCGAATGGTCGGCCACGAAGCGCACATAGGCTTCCACCGCGAACTTGGTGGCGGGCAGCGCGCCGTCTTTCGACACCACATAGTCGCGGTCGAGGCCCAGGCCGTCGGTGAGCACCAGCCAGCGCTCGATGCCGCCGGTGTCCTCGGCGAACCCGTCATGGTCGGTGATGCGGTGGAGCCATTCGCGGCGCAGCTCCCGGTCGTCGCAGCGGCTCATGAGCGCTGCATCCTTGCGGGGAATGGCGGACTGGTAGCAGTAGCGGTTCAGCGCCCAGGCGCGCACCTGGTCCCGGTTGAGCTTGCCGGAATGCAGCAGCTTATGGAACGGGTGGAGATTGTGGTAGCGCGTCGCCCCCACCTCCCGCAGAGCCGCTTCCAGCCCTTCGGGCGACAGCGGCTCGGACGGCGCGGGCAAGGGCGGAAACACCAGAGGCTCGGCGAGGGCGAGGAACGTCATAGGGAGAACTCCATTCCGTCGCGGGCCACCGTCCAGCCGGCCTGCTCCACGGCCTGGTGCTCCTGCGAGCCATCCACCAGCGCCGGGTTGGTATTGTTGATGTGGATGAAGACGCGGCGTGCCACGGGCACGTCCTTGAGCAGCGCCACGGTCCCGTCGGCTCCGGCCATGGAAAGGTGCCCCATGCGCGCGCCGGTCTTGGTGCCGACGCCGGCCTGGATCATCTCGTCGTCGCGATAAAGCGTGCCGTCGAAAAACAGCAGGTCGGCCCCGGCGATCCGATCCCGCACCGCCGGCGTCACCGCCGCGCAGCCGGGAATATAGACGAGGCGCTTGTCCCCGCAGGTGATGGTGACGCCCACGGTGGAGCCGGTCTCCTCGCCGATGACGAGGCTGGCGTCCTCCCGCCAGAGCGGCACCTTGCCGGGCACGGTGAAGAATTCCATCGCAAGTCCCGGCGCCGGCGAGAAGGCCTGCCCGAACACGGCGGCGGTCCGGCTGACGAAGGCCTGCGCCACCACGTCGAACACCTGGTTCTCTTTAAGCAGCCCCAAGGTATCGGCCGTCCCGTAGAGGGCAAACGGCTGGGATTCCCGAAGCGAGAGCAGGCCGGCGATGTGGTCCACGTCCCCGTTGGTGAGGACGACGGCGCGAATGGGACTGTCGCGATCCCCCTTGCGCGGCTTGAGCGCGGGGGTGGCCGAAATCTGCGCCCGCAGGTCGGGCGAGGCATTCAGCAGGACCCAATCGGCGCCGTCGGCGGAGACGGCGATGCTCGACTGGGTGCGCGGAGTGACGCGCGGGTCTCCCGACCAGGCCATCTGGCACACCGGACAGCGGCAGTTCCATTGCGGAACGCCGCCGCCGGCCGCCGAACCGAGAACGATCACCTGCATGATGCGTCGAACGCTCCTGCCTTATCGTTCCCGGCCACCGACCACATTCGGATCAGAAATCGGCCGGCAGATAGGCGGTGACTTCCATGCCCACGCAGACTTCGCAGACCTGAGGCTTGTTCCAACGCATGATGCTTCCTCCGGTTATGTGCTCCAGATCTTTCTAAGAAGATCATAAGAACAACCTGCAATGATGAAGTTCATCGCATCGGATTCAAATATTGGCGTTTGATTTGGTTCCCGCAAGCAAAATGTGATGCTGCACCGCAGCAGATCAATGGGCGGCCGCCGGCGCGGAGAGGTCCAGCATGAAGCCGCGACCGCGCACCGTGGACACCTGCGGCCCGCCGGCGCGGCTCACCGGCGCAAGCTTGGTGCGCAGGTAGCCCACATAGACATCCACCACGTTCAGCGAGGCCCCGCCCTGGTTGGCCCACAGCCGGTCGAAGATCTCGCCGCGGGGCACCGGCCGGTTGGGGGTTGCCATCAGCAGGGCCAGCAGCTCCGCCTCCCGTTCGGTCAGGCGGGCATGGATCTCGCCGAACAGCACGGTGCGGGTGGACTGGTCCAGCACGAGACGCCCGGCGACGAGGCGGCCCGCATGGTTGTCGCCAAGGCGGTGCAGCAGGTGGGCGCGCAGCCGCGCCACCAGCTCGGCGAACTCGAACGGCTTCACGATGTAGTCATCGGCGCCGGCGCCGAGGCCTTCGGCCCGGTCGCGCACCTCGTCCTTGGCGGAGAGGAACAGGATGGGGCCGGAATGCCCGGCCTCGCGCAGCGCCCGGCATACCTCGATCCCCGAGCCGTCGGGCAGCATGATGTCGAGCACCACCGCGCAGGGATTGTACTGGCGTGCCGCCTCCAGCGCCTCGTCGGCGCGGCCCACGACGGTCACGTCGAAGCCTTCGGCCGAGAGCCCGCGGCTCAGCATCGCGCCGATGTCGCTGTCATCCTCGACCACCAGAATGTTCATGTGTCCTCCTCGCCGGGCGGGTTCGCTCAGGCGCCCTGCGCCTCGACAGCCTCGGGATGGGCCTGGGGACGGGGGAGCGCGATGACCACACGGGTACCACCCTCTTCTCCCTCGTCCAGAATGATCCATCCACCGTGCCGCGTCACCACCCATTCGGCCAGCGCGAGGCCGAGGCCGAAACCGGTGCCGTCGCCAAACCGCTCGCCATCGGAACCCTGTCCCCGGGCAAAGCGCGTGAACAGCCGGGCGCGCGCCTCCGCGGCGATGCCGCGCCCGTCGTCGGTCACGGTGATCTGATCAACCACCTCTCCACCGGCTCCGGTCATGGTGGCGATGGCGAGGGTGATGCGCGTCACCGTGCCGCCATGGCGCAGCGCGTTGTCGATAAGGCCTTCCACCACCTGGCGCAGCCATTCGCGGTCGGCATGGACCAGGGGGCCGGGCGCCGGCGCCTCCAGCTTGAGGCGCACCCCCTGCCGGAGCGCCACGCTTTCAAAGCCGGCGACGGCGTCGGCCAGCAGCGGCACCAGCGGCACATCCTGGAACACCAGCTCGATCTCCCCGCTTTCCGAGCGGGCGACCCGCAACAGGTCCTCGATCCGCCGATGCAGGCGCACGGCCCGCTTGCGGATGGTGGCCAGCACCGAGCGGCTGAGGTCCTCGGGAATGGCGGGGGCACGCTGGGTCACGTCGCATTCGCCGATGATGACGGTGAGCGGCGTGCGCAGTTCGTGGCTCACGTCGGTGAAGAAGCGCCGGCGGGAGGCGTCGATGGCGGCGAGGCGGGCATTGGCGGCGGTGAGGTCGGCGGTGCGCTCGGAAATGGTCCTTTCCAGCAGGGCCCGATCCTCGACCACCCGCCGCTCACGGCGGCCGAGGCGCGCGGCCATGCGGTTGAAGCGCGCCGTCAGCACGCCCAGTTCGTCGCGCGGGCCGATGGTGAGGCGGGTGTCGAGGTCGCCGCGGCCGATGGCGGCGGCGGCCCGGTCCATCTCCCCGAGCCGGGTGAGCAGCGGGCGGGCAATCGCCCGATAAAGCACCACCGCCGCCGCCAGCACCAGGGCGGCCAGCGCCACCGCGCCCACCCTAAGCCGCAGGGACAGCGCCAGCGCTTCCTCCCGCGCGCTGGTCACGGCGCGGCGCTCGCTCTCCACCAGCAGCGACAGGGTGGGACCGGCAGCGGCGGCAAAGCCGTTGAGAGCGCCGCGCACCCGGTCACCCCGACTGCGGGCATCGGCGTCGGCCACGGCAGCGGAAATCTGGCGGTCGAGGAGGATGAAGTCGGCCCGCAGATGCGCAAGCATGCGCTCGCGGGGGCGCACGCCCGTCTCAAGGACGGGAGCGGTCTGCGCGGCGCGCACCGTCGCCGCCTCCAGCACCGCCGCGACGCGGGAGCGGGCGTCCTCCATGCGGCCCAGATCCGCACGGCCCAGATCCGCGCCGTGGCTTTCGGCGACGGCCACGGCGGCGAGGCCGAAATCGGAGAGGCGGGCGGAGATTTCGGTGAGCAGGTCCAGCCGCTGCTGGGCCGAGACCGTCGCTTCCAGGGCACGATCCGCCGCCCCCACCGCAAGGAGAACCCCCACGGCGGCCAGGATGGCAAAGGATGCCGCCGCGCCGCTCAGGGCAGCGAGCTTGAAGCGGATGGATCTCATCGCCCGCGCCGGTCTTCCTTCCGGGCTACCCGGTTGTTCTGGTTATCCGCCCTTAGATACACCAAAACATCGCTCACCAAAGCAAACGCCGCCGGGCGCACAAGGCATCCGGCGGCGTCTTTGGGTCAGGCTCGCGTCGGCGCGATCAGGCCTGGAGGGGCTGGCCTTCCTGCTGGATGCGCTGCTGGAACAGCGCCGCGAAATCCACAGGATCGATCATGAGGGGCGGGAAGCCGCCGTTGCGCACCGCATCGGCGATGATCTGCCGGGCGAAGGGGAACAGCAGGCGCGGGCACTCGATCAGCGCCACCGGCTGCAGGCTCTGCTCCGGAACGTTGAGAATGCGGAACACACCGGCATAGACCAGCTCGAAGGCGAACAGGGTGTTGCTCTCGATGCTGGCGCCACCCTCGATCTTCAGCTCCACCTCGAACTCGCCGTCGCCGCCGGGGCGGGCGTTGACGTGGATCTGGATGTTCACGTCGGGCTGGCTGGGCGGAGCGGCGAGCGAGCGCGGCGCGTTGGGATTCTCGAAGGAGAAATCCTTGATGTATTGCGCGAGCACGTTCAGCGACGGCGCAGCATTCTGGGTGGGGCCGCCATTCTGCGTGGCCATGCGCATCTCCATCTCAAGGGTTGATTGTGGGCACCCGATCGGATGCCCTAAAAGCGCGGCGCTGCTACCATGCTTTGCGCTTCAGGTGCAAGGATGGGCCGCGCGATGGACACGGCGCGCGGCCCCGGCGCGACAGGACAGGAGACCGAAAGATGTCCGACGAGACCCCCACGCCGTCGCGCAAGCCCTTGAGCGAGGCCGCGAAACGCGCGCTCGCCGAAGCCGAGGCCCGCCGCGCCGCCATGGATGCGGCTGCCAAAGAGCGGCCGAAGGAGATCAACGGCCGCGCCGGCCCCGAGCCGGTGCGCTACGGCGACTGGGAAGTGGGGGGCATCGCCTCCGACTTCTGAGCCGCGACGCCCCTTCAAGGCGACGGAAGGGGACCCCTCAGCCCACCAAAGCGAGGCCGATGAGCCCGGCGACGCCGACGATGATGCGCCACCAGCCGAACGGCGCGTAGCCGTGCTTGGCAACGAAATCGAGCAGGGTCCGCACCACCAGCACCGCCGCGCAGAAGGCGGCGATGAAGCCGATGACGATCAGCACGCCGTCATCCATGGAGAGGTTGTTGCGGTTCTTGTAGAGATCGTAGGCGAAGGCCCCGGCCATGGTCGGCAGCGCCAGGAAGAACGAGAATTCCGCCGCCGCCCTCTTGTCCACGCCCATGAGCATGCCGCCGACGATGGTGGAGCCCGAGCGCGACATGCCGGGGATCATGGCCAGGCACTGGAAGAAGCCGATCTTCAGCGCCAGCAGCAACGGCAGGCCCATGGCGTTGTTGTAGCGCGGCTCCGGCACCACCTTGTCGATGAACAAAAGCACGATGCCACCCAGAATCAGCGTCACGCAGATCAGGGCGGGGGTCTCGAACAGCACGCTCTTGATGAAGCCGTGGGCCAGCGCCCCGATGACCGCCGCCGGCAGGAAGGCGACGAGGATGCCGATCACGAAGCGCCGCGCGCCCGGATTGGTGGGCAGCTGCTGCGCCACGCGGAGGAAGCGCTGGAAATAGACGGTGAGGATGGCGAGCACCGCGCCGAGCTGGATCAGCACCTCGAAGGTGTGGCCGGCGCTCTCGAACCTCAGGAAATGCCCCAGGAGCAGGATATGGGCAGTGGAGGAGACGGGAATGAACTCCGTCAACCCCTCCACAAGGCCGAGAACGAGGGCTTCGAGCATGTCGCCGAGGGTCATGGGTGGGATAATCCGGAAGGCGGTGAGGGTGGCGCATCCTGTTCCGTCCCCTTCGCAGGTGCAATCGCGCGGCCGTGACGGGAGGCGCCATGCACCCTGCGGCGGTGTCATTTCCTGATGGCCTGTGGCGCGTCCGCCACAGGCCATCCTGCCGCAGCGGGAAGCTCTAACCTTTGAATTCACGATGAAATATGCTCCCGGAGCGGCAATCATCGTCGCACTTTGTTTACCACGTTTCGGTGGACGCCCGGCCGCGGCGGACCCAGCACGCGATGCTGCACTGCGGTGGAACCAATCGGAAAGAATCGCGCTCTAAAACAGGGGGGCGCCGGTGACTGGCCTTCTCCCCACCTGACCCCCGGCGAAAATTGCATCATGTATCTGCATCACCATCCCTTTTGCCCGCATTCCCGGTTTGTCCGCCTGCTGCTCTCCGAATACGGGCTCGAACCGGAGCTTGTCGAAGAGCGGGTGTGGGAGCGTAGGCCCGGCTTCCTTGCCCTCAACCCGTCCGGCGAAACGCCGGTGATCGTTGAGGAAATGGCCGCCTCGGTGCCCGGCGCCAGCATCATCGCCGAATGGCTCGACGAGACGCGGGGCCTTGCCCTCGGCGACCATCGCCTGCTGCCGGACTCCCCGGCGGCGCGGGTGGAGGTGCGCCGGCTCACCCAATGGTTCAACGAGAAGATGTATGTGGAGGCCACCGAGCCCCTGGTGCGCGAGCGCATCCACAAGCGCTACATGACGCGCGAGCAGGGCGGCGGCTCGCCCGATGCCACATCCCTGCGCATGGGGCGCAGCAATCTGCGCTATCATCTGAAATATATCGGCTGGCTGGCCAAGGCGCGCAAATGGCTCGCCGGGGAGAAGCTGAGCCAGGCCGACCTTGCCGCCGCCGCGCATCTCTCGGTGGCCGATTATCTGGGCGACGTGCCGTGGGACGAGGACGATCACGCGAGGGACTGGTACGCGCGGATCAAATCGCGCCCGACCTTCCGCGCGCTTTTGACCGAGAGCATCCCGGGCATGCCCCCGTCCAAGACCTACGCGGACCTCGACTTCTGACCGAAGCGGCCGGCGCGTCCCTTGAGGAAATCATCGCCGACCTTGCCCGTTCGGAAGGCTTCGACGCCGTCGGCATCGCCCGGGCGGACGCGATCCCGCAGGCCGGGGCCCGGCTGAAGGATTGGGTCGCTGGCGGCGCCCACGGCGACATGGGCTGGATGGCCGAGACGCTGGAGCGCCGGGCCGATCCCGCCGTGCTGTGGCCGCACCTACGCTCCGTCATCATGCTGGGGCTCAATTACGGCCCGGCGGAAGACCCGCGCGCGGTGCTGGCGCAGCGGTCGGCGGGTGCCATCTCGGTCTATGCGCGGGCCGAGGATTACCACGACATCATCAAGCCGAAGCTGAAGCGCGTTGCCCGCGCCCTGCTGGCCGAGGCCCACAGGCGTGGCCTTGAGGGCGACGTGAAGGTGTTCGTGGATACCGCTCCGCTCATGGAGAAGCCGCTGGCGGCGGCGGCGGGGCTGGGCTGGCAGGGCCGGCACACCAATCTGGTCTCGCGCGATTTCGGCTCCTGGCTGTTCCTCGGTGCCATCGCCACCACGCTGGAGCTGGCACCTTCAGAGCCGGCAAAGGACTATTGCGGCTCCTGCCGCGCCTGCATCGAGGCCTGCCCCACGGCGGCCTTTCCCTCCCCTTACGTCATCGATGCGCGGCGCTGCATCTCCTACCTCACCATCGAGCACAAGGGTCCGATCCCGCCCGACCTGCGGCCGCTCATGGGCAACCGCATCTATGGCTGCGACGATTGCCTCGCCGCCTGCCCGTGGAACAAGTTCGCGGAACTCGGGCGCGACATGAGGCTTGCGGCGCGGGCGGAGAACGACGCCCCGCCTTTGGCCGAGCTCGTCGCGCTGGACGATGCCGCCTTCCGCGCCCGCTTCCCGAAAAGCCCCATCAAGCGGGTGGGACGCGACCGTTTCGTGCGCAATGTCCTGACCGCCATCGGCAATTCGGGAGACGCCACGTTGCTGCCCCAGGTGGAGGCGCGCCTTGGCGATGCCTCCGCGCTGGTGCGCGGGGCGGCGGTATGGGCGCTGGGCCGGCTGGCTGATCCTGATACCGTCGCGGCCCACGCCCGCATATCGCTGCCGCAGGAACTGGACGCGACAGTGCGGGCGGAATGGGACGCCGCGTCGGTCGAACCTCTCTAAGTTCCGTCTCCGGCGGTGCGGGCGCTGTTTCCAACCGGCGCGTTTGCCGGTAGGATTGCCACCTCACGAATTATGAGGGGGGCGACAAGAGCTGGCGTCACGATCGCGTCGCGCCCACGCGCGATGATCGACGGCGACAGAACAGGCAACATGCACGAGCCCCGCAAGCTTTATGTGAAGTCATTCGGCTGCCAGATGAACGTCTACGATTCCCATCGTATGGCGGACACGCTGGCACGCGAGGGCTTCGTGGAGACGCAGGACCCGGCGGAGGCCGATCTTGTCATCCTCAACACCTGCCATATCCGCGAGAAGGCCGCCGAGAAGGTCTATTCGGAGCTGGGCCGCCTGCGCAAACAGAAGCACGAGGCCGGCTCCGACACCATGATCGCGGTGGCGGGCTGCGTCGCCCAGGCCGAGGGCGCCGAGATCATGCGGCGCGCGCCGGTGGTGGACCTCGTGGTCGGCCCCCAGAGCTACCACCGCCTGCCCGAGCTTTTGGCCGAGGCCAGGACCGGCAAGCGGGTGGTGGACACCGAATTTCCCGCCGAGGACAAGTTCGACCACCTGCCCGCCCCGACGCGGGCGGCCACCCGCTCGCGCGGACCGGCGGCCTTCGTCACCGTGCAGGAAGGCTGCGACAAATTCTGCACCTTCTGCGTGGTGCCCTATACCCGCGGCGCGGAGGTCTCCCGCCCGGTGGCCAAGATCATGGACGAGGCGGCGCGGCTGGTGGACCAGGGCGTGCGCGAGATCAGCCTCATCGGCCAGAACGTCAACGCCTTCCACGGCGAGGGACCGGACGGCACGACCTGGAGCCTCGCCCGGCTCATGGAGCACATGGCGAGCCTCGATGGCCTTGCCCGGCTGCGCTACACCACCTCCCATCCCCGCGACATGGACGACGACCTCATCGCCGCCCACCGCGACCTGCCCCAGCTGATGCCCTACCTGCACCTGCCGGTGCAGTCCGGCTCCGACCGCATCCTCGCCGCCATGAACCGCAAGCATGGCCGCGACGCCTTCCTCGCCATCATCGAGAAGATGCGGAAGGCGCGGCCGGACATGGCCCTGTCGTCCGATTTCATCATCGGCTTCCCCGGAGAGACCGAGCAGGACTTCGAGGACACCCTCGACCTGGTGCGCCAGGTGGGCTTTGCCAGCGCCTATTCCTTCAAATACAGCCCCCGCCCCGGCACCCCCGCCGCCGACCATACGGCGCAGGTGCCCGAGGAAGCGAAGGCCGAACGCCTCGCCGAGCTGCAGCGCCTGCTGGAAGCCTCCAAGACCGCGTTTGACGAAAGCTGCCGCGGCCGCACCTTCGACATCCTGCTGGAAAAGCCCGGCCGCCAGAGCGGACAGCTCATCGGCCGCTCGCCCTACCTGCAGAGCGTGGTGGTGAACGACCCACCCGCCGCCATCGGCGACCTCCTCACCGTGACCATCACCGACGTGGGCCCCAACAGCCTCGCAGGTGTTCCGGCGGAGGCCAACGACACGTCCGTTTCCCAGTCCCCAGCTTCTTCCGCCCGATCCCGGCCGCTTGCGGCCATGGAGGCTTGAGCTTGCGCAGATCCGGCAGCGACCGCGACCGTCCCCTCGAACGCGCCTCGGAGCGTTCCTCGGAGCGTTTTACTGAACGCACCTTGCCGCCCCCCGGCCCCGCCCGCGCGGCGGTGACGCCGCCCTGGGCGAGTACCGAGGACGAAGGCCCCGCCCATGTGGTGCTGGCCTTCGACGACAACCGGCTCGCCACCCTCCTGTTCGGCCATTACGGCCGCAACCTCGCCGTCATCGAGCGAAAGCTCGGGGTGAAGGCCGATTCGCGCGGCAACCACGTGACGCTGGAAGGCGCGCGCGATGCCTGCGAGCAGGCCCGCGCCGTGCTGGAACACCTCTATGAGGCCCTGCGCAAGGGCCGCGACATCAGTCAGGGCGACGTGGATGGGGCCATCCGCGAGGTGACCTCGCAGGGCTCCCTGTTCGATTTCGATCCGTCCGAGAACCGCCAGTCGTTCGACGAGATCCAGCTGCGCCGCCGCCCCGTGCGGGCGCGCACCGCGGCGCAGGACGCCTATATCAGGGCGCTGAAGCGTCACACCCTCGTCTTCGGCTCCGGTCCCGCCGGTACCGGCAAGACCTGGCTCGCGGTGGCCTATGCGGTGCATCTGCTGGAACGGCGGATGGTGGACCGCATCATCCTGTCGCGGCCGGCGGTGGAGGCGGGCGAACGGCTCGGCTTCCTGCCCGGCGACATGAAGGACAAGGTGGACCCCTACCTGCGCCCCATCTACGACGCCCTCTATGACCTGATGGACCGTCCCTTCGTGGAGCGGGCCCTGCAATCGGGCGAGATCGAGATCGCCCCGCTCGCCTTCATGCGCGGGCGCACCCTCTCCAACGCCGCGGTGATCCTGGACGAGGCGCAGAACGCCACCTCCATGCAGATGAAGATGTTCCTGACCCGCCTGGGCGAGAACTCGCACATGATTGTCACCGGCGACGCCAGCCAGACCGACCTGCCCCAGGGCCAGATTTCCGGCCTTGCCGAGGCGGTGCGGCTGCTGGACGGCATTGAGGGGGTGGGCGTCTGCGTCTTCAAGGCCGAGGACGTGGTGCGCCACGAAATGGTCGGGCGCATCGTCTCGGCCTACGAAAAGCTCGACGCGGCCAAGCTTGAGGCCGCTGCCGCCCGCCTCGGCAAGGGTGGAGCCTGATCCCATGGCCGCCTTGAAGCTTGTCGCTGCAAGCGTCCCCCCCGTGGAGGACCCCATCGTCATCGACGTGATGGTGGAGGCGGAGGGCTGGTCCTGCGTGCCCGAGGCCGAGGCCATCTGCCTGCGCGCCGCCAGGGCGGCGCTTGCGGCCTGCGGCGACGCGGTGCCGGAGCCCTGCGAGGTCGCCATCACCCTCACCGACGACGCGCGCATCCGCGTGCTGAACCGGGAGTGGCGCAGCAAGGACAAGGCCACCAACGTGCTGTCCTTCCCGCAGCCCGACCTTCCCGACGACGTGGACGCACCCCAGCCCCTGGGCGACATCATCGTCGCGCTGGAAACCCTTACCGGCGAAGCCCGGGCGGAAGACAAGACGACGGGCCACCACCTCGCCCATCTGGTGGTGCACGGCACGCTGCACCTTCTGGGCTACGACCACATGACCGAAACCGAAGCAGAGGAAATGGAGGCGCTGGAACGGCGGATCCTCGCGGGGCTCGGGATCGACGATCCCTATGCCCTGCCGCAGGACTGACGTTCCAAGGCGAAGATCAGACCATGTCCAACATCGACCAGCCAACGACCGAGACCAGCGCGGAGCCGCAAAGTTTTCTCGATCGATTGCGTGCCCTCCTCGGCACGTTCCGCCCGCACGGCTCGCTCCGCACCGACCTCGTGGAGGTGCTGGACGCGGCGGAAGCGCCCGAGGAGGAAGGGGAGTTCACCCCATCCGAGCGCAAGATGCTGCGCAACATCCTTCATCTGAAGGAGGTGGGCATCGGCGACATCATGGTGCCACGCGCCGAGATCGTCGCCGTGCGCAAGGATGTCTCGCTCGGCGAACTGCTCAAGGTGTTCGTGACCGTGGGCCACTCGCGCCTCGTGGTCTATGACGACACGCTGGACGATCCTGTCGGCATGGTCCACATCCGCGACCTCATTGCCTTCGTGACCGGCGACCTCACCAGCCAGCCCGGCAACAAGCTGGACCTGGGCGCGGTCAATCTCGACCGCTCGCTGGAAGATGCCGGCCTCATCCGCCGCATTCTCTATGTGCCGCCCTCCATGCCGGCAGTGGACCTGTTGGTGGCCATGCAGGCGGCGCGCACCCATCTCGCCCTCGTCATCGACGAATATGGCGGCACCGACGGCCTCGTCTCCATCGAGGACGTGGTGGAGGAGATCGTCGGCGAGATCGAGGACGAGCACGACGAGGCGGCCGAGACCCTTCTCATCCGCCAGCCGGACGGCAGCTTCCTCGCCGATGCGCGCACGCCGCTGGAGGCCGCCGTGGAAGTGCTCGGCCCCGCCTTCGCCTCGGAGCAGGCCATGGAGGAGGTGGACAGCCTGGGCGGCCTCCTCGTCATGGTGGCCTCGCGGGTGCCGAAGCAGGGGGAAATGATCGCCCTGCCCGGCGGCTTCGAGGTGGAGGTCCTGGAGGCGGACCCCCGGCGGGTGAAAAAGCTGCGTGTCATCCCCCCGCGGGAGAACACGCCGCTGCCCGCCATCGAATCCAGCACGTCCGACCTGTAGCGACGCGTGCTCCCAGCCTCCTCCCCGGTCGCGCGGCTGCGCGGGCGCTTCCTGGCGCTGCGCTTCCTCTCCGGCTGGCGCCGGCGCCTCGCCGCGTTCGTTGCCGGGGCGATCGGCGCGCTGGCCATGCCGCCGTTCGGCCTGTGGCCGGTGCTGGTGCTCAGCTTCGGCGTGCTCGTGCTGCTCATCGACGGCTGCCGCGGTGGGCTTAAGCGCCGCCTGTGGGGCGCCGCGGGCGTCGGCTGGTGGTTCGGCTTCGGCTATTTCCTCGCCTCCCTGTGGTGGATCGGCGACGCCTTCCTGGTGGAGGCCGACGTGTTCGGCTGGCTCCTGCCCTTCGCGGTGCTGGCCATGCCCACGGGGCTCGCCCTGTTCACCGCGCTGGGCGCGGTGCTGGCGCGGCTGCTGTGGTCGAAGGGGGGCGTGCGGCTGTTTGCCCTCGCCTTCGGCCTCACCGTATCGGAGTGGCTGCGCGGCCATGTGTTGACCGGCTTTCCCTGGAACACCTTCGGCTATGCCTTCGCGCAGTCGGACCTGCTGATGCAGAGCGCCGCGCTGGTGGGCATCTGGGGCCTCACCTTTTTTGCCGTGCTGCTGCTGTCCAGCCCGGTGCTGCTGCTGGTGCCCGGCCGGCGAAGCCTTGCCGCCGTCGCCGGCGCGGCGCTGGTGCTGGCGGGCGCGGCGGCCTGGGGCGGATGGCGGCTCGCCAGCACGCCCTTTGAGGCGGTGCCGGGCGTCCATCTGCGGGTGATGCAGCCCAACCTGCCGCAGGACAAGAAATTCGCATATGGCCGCCGGCGCGAGATCCTGGCCGACTATCTCGCCCTGAGCGCCCGCCCGAGCCCCACCTACCCGGCGGGTCTTGCCGACGTGACCGTGCTCATCTGGCCGGAATCGGCCTTCCCCTTCGTCTATGAGCGCGAGCCCTGGGCGGCGGAGGATATCGCCGCCACGCTGCCGCCCAACGTGACCCTGGTGGCCGGCGCGGTGCGCTTCGACCTGCCCCCGCCCGGCCAGCATTCGCCGTTCTTCAATGCGATCCGCGTCATCGACGCGAAAGGCCGGGTGTTGCGCAATACCGACAAGGTGCATCTCGTACCGTTCGGCGAATACCTGCCGTTCCAGTCGTTCCTTGAGTCCATGGGCATCGAGCAATTGACGCGGGTCAGGGGCGGTTTCTCATCCGGCAGCACACTGGCCGGGCTGAACGTACCCGGCGCCGGCCTTGCCGCACCGCTGGTATGTTATGAGGTTATCTTTTCAGGCAAGGTAATACCCGTCGGCCCACGCCCCACCTGGCTCCTGAACCTCACCAACGATGCATGGTTCGGTACCACCCCAGGTCCCTACCAGCACTTTGTGCAGGCTCGCTTGCGCGCGGTCGAGGAAGGCCTTCCGCTGGTGCGCGCAGCCAATACGGGCATCTCTGCCATCATTGATCCTCTGGGTCGTATTGTCGCAGGGTCGCGCCTTGGCGAAACGGGCCTCGTCGACGGTCCTTTGCCGCGACCGCTGGAAACAGTTCCGGTGGCGGCGCGTTTCCCTCTTGTGGTCCTTGCCGGCCTGTTGATAGCCGCGCTGGTGCTCGCCGCAGCGCCTCCAGGCGGTTGCATTACACGCAAAGGTTGATCGACGCTCGTAGATTGTATGCCTATGTTCGCCGGCAATCAGGGCAGCCTTCGCACCGCGAAGTAATGATTAATCTTTTCCGTCATAGCCGGAGAGACCATGGCCAAGAAGGCGCCGAACCCTATTGATAAGCACGTCGGCTCGCGGGTCCGCATGCGGCGGATGATGGTTAGCATGAGCCAGGAGAAGCTGGGCGAGCATCTGGGTATTACCTTCCAGCAGATCCAGAAATATGAAAAGGGTACCAATCGTATAGGAGCCAGCCGTCTTCAGCAGATCTCCACCGTGCTCGGCGTGCCCGTGGCGTTCTTCTTCGAAGGCGCACCGGCCTTCGGGCCCGAAGGAGAAGGCTTCTCTGAAGATCAGTCGCCCGCTTACGTTTCCGACTTCCTCGCGACTTCGGACGGGCTGACGCTGACCCGCAACTTCATGCGCATCACCGACCCCAAGATTCGCCGGCGGATCGTGGAATTGGTCATTGCCATCGCCGGAGAAGCGGAGACGCCCGCCTGAACCGTTCGTTTTGACGAACGATTTCGTGCAACCGACCTTGACCGCTCGCTGCCGCGTTGCCACAAGAAGAAACCGCAACGCGGCGCGGGCGCAAGAGGGTTCGGAGACATGGCGCGTCAGTCCTATCTGTTCACCAGTGAGTCGGTTTCGGAAGGCCATCCGGACAAGGTCTGCGACCGCATCTCCGACGAGGTGGTGGATACTTTCTTCCGGACCGCCGAAGTCGAAGGCTGGGATCCGAGCCAGATTCGCGTCGCATGCGAGACCCTTGCCACCACCAACAAGGTGGTGATTGCGGGCGAGACGCGCGGTCCCTCTTCCATCACGCGCGATCTGCTGTCCCACGCCGCCCGGCTCGCCATCAAGTCCATCGGCTACGAGCAGGCCGGCTTCCATTGGGAAACGGCGGACATCGACGTCCTGCTGCACGCCCAGTCCGCCGACATCGCCCAGGGCGTGGACATTGCCGGCAACAAGGACGAGGGCGCCGGCGACCAGGGCATCATGTTCGGCTATGCCGTGCGCGAGACGCCGGAGCTGATGCCCGCGCCGATCTATTATGCGCACAAGATCCTGAAGACCCTGGCCGAAGCGCGCCATTCCGGCGAGACCCATGCCCTCGGCCCCGACGCCAAGAGCCAGGTGACCGTCCGCTACGAGGGCGGCAAGCCGGTGGGCGTCACCCAGATCGTGCTCTCCACCCAGCACCTGGACGAGAACCTGTCGTCCCACGATGTGAAGTCCATCGTCGAGCCCTATATCAGCGCCACACTGCCCGAGGGCTGGATCTCCAAGGACACGGTCTGGCACGTGAACCCCACGGGCAAGTTCGTGATCGGCGGGCCGGACGGCGATTGCGGCCTCACCGGGCGCAAGATCATCGTGGATACCTACGGCGGCGCGGCGCCCCATGGCGGCGGCGCCTTCTCGGGCAAGGATCCCACCAAGGTGGACCGCTCGGCCGCCTATGCCGCGCGCTACCTGGCCAAGAATGTGGTGGCGGCCGGCCTCGCCGATCGCGCCACCATCCAGCTCGCCTATGCCATCGGCGTGTCCGATCCGCTGGCGGTCTATGTGGACCTGCATGGCACCGGCAAGGTGGACGAGGCCAAGCTCGAGACCGTGCTGCGCGAGGTGATGAACCTGCGCCCCCGCGGCATTCGCGAGCATCTGGGCCTCACCAAGCCCATCTATGCCCGCACGGCGGCCTACGGCCATTTCGGCCGCGCGCCGGAAGCGGACGGCGGCTTCTCCTGGGAGAAGACCGACCTCGTGGACGCCCTCAAGTCGGCCGTGGCCTGACAGTTCCGCAGCCTTCGGCCGCCGCGCCCGAACCTGTGGCGCGGCTGGCCCGATGGGACCGCGCGTTCTGCAGGCGACGGCGTGAGGGACTCCCGGATGCCGCGGCATCGTTCGGGATCCCCTATGATATGCACGACATGACCGAAGAAACGGAACGTCACGGCGCCTTCTACGGCCGACGCGTGGGCAAGGCGCTGCGCGGCGCCCAGCAGGATGCCATGGTGCGCCTTCTGCCCATCTCGCGCTTCGCCCTCGAAGAGGCGCGGACCCCGGCCAGCCTGTTCCCCCATGCCATTGCCGGCCTCTGGCTGGAGATCGGCTTCGGCGGCGGCGAGCACCTCATCTCCCACGCCACACGCCGGCCCGACATGGGCTTTATCGGCGCCGAACCGTTCCTGAACGGCATGGCGCGCATGCTGGTGGACCTGGAGAAGGCCGGGCTGTCCAACATCCGCCTGTTCGGCGAGGACGCGGCCCTGCTGCTCGACCGCCTACCGGCGGCGAGCCTCGACGGCACCGACCTGTTCTATCCCGATCCCTGGCCCAAGCGCCGCCACTGGAAGCGCCGGTTCGTCCGGCCGGACAATCTGGACCGCCTCGCTCGCGCCATCCGGCCGGGCGGCGTGTTCCGCTTCGCGTCCGACGTGCCTCATTATGTGGGCTGGACCCTGGCTACGGTGCGCGCCCACGGCGCCTTCCGCTGGACTGCCGAGCGGGCCGACGACTGGCGCCAGCCCTATCCGCACTGGCCCGGCACCCGCTACGAGGCGAAGGCCCTGGAGGAGGGGCGCAGTCCCACCTACCTGACGTTCGAGCGGATCTGATGGACCCCTCACCCACCCGAATCGTGAAGCGCCGCAAGGCCCTCGCGATAGGTGGGATAGGCGAGGCTCACGCCCAGCTCGGCCTTGAGCCGGTGGTTGGCCACCCGCTTGTTGGCGGCCCAGAAAGTGAGCGCCATGGGGCTCATGTCGCGTGCCGCATCGTCGAACGGGATGGCCGGCGGCACCGGCAGGCCGAGAAGCGCCGCCGCATGGGCGATGGGATCGCCGGGCGGGGCCGGCAGATCGTCGGTGACGTTGAGGATGCCGTCGAAGCGCCGCGCCACCACCGCGCGGATGGTCCGGGCGATGTCCGCCACATGGATGCGGTTGAACACCTGGCCCGGCTTGTCGATACGCCGCGCCGCGCCCGCCCTCAGCTGTTCCAGCGCATTGCGGCCGGGACCATAGATGCCCGCAAGGCGCAGCACCGAGACCGGGATGCCGCGCTTCTGCCCGAAGGCGAACCACTCCTGTTCCGCAGCAAGGCGCCGCTCCAGCCGCGGGCTGCCGGCGCGCGGGGGCGTGGTCTCGTCCACCCAGCCACCGCCATGGTCGCCATAGACGCCGAGGGTGGTCAGGTAGACCACCTGACCCAGCCGCCCTGCCTCCAGCACCTTGCCGGCGCAGCGCAAAATCGGATCGCCCCGCGCATCCGGCGGTGCTGACGCGATGATCAGCTCCGTCCCGGCGAGCGCCGCTGCGAGACCGTCGGACAGGCTTTCCCCGTCAAACAGGAAGGGCGCGACCTCCGCCGGCAGCGCGGCAAGACGCTCCGGCGTCCGGGCGGTGCCGACGATGCGGGAAAAAGGAGCTGTCCCGTCCGCCACCAGATGGCGGGCACAATAGCCGAAGCCCAATGCGGCAAGCGTCGTCATGGGGCCGGTGACGCCGGATCCAGATCAGCCGGGGAATTGCCCTCATCCGTCGCCACCGGCCGACCGGCAAGGGCGTGGGCGAACATGAGCCGCACGGACTCCTCACACTGCCGGGTGACGCTCTTGCGGTCATGGTCCTCGTCGAGCCGCACCGGTTCGCCGAAGGAGACCTCCACGTCGATGGAACCGTGACGCAGGACCTCCAGCAGGTGCGGCACCAGATCCATGTCGCCATACCAGGCCGCGATGTGGCGGTGGAGCCGCCCCATGGGTAGGCCCTGCAGGCGTACATAGGACACGGCGAGGGGCTGCACCGTCACCTCGGCGCCATCGGCGATGGCTTCGCGCACCGCGCCCACCAGTGCCGTGCGGAAGGGCAGCACGCGGTTGCCGTCGCTGGAGGTACCCTCCGCGAACAGCACCACCGGGTCGCCGTCCTGCAGCCGCTCGGCGATGGTGCGGTTGACCTCCCCGGTGGCGTGCCGGCGCTGGCGATCCACGAACACGGTGCGCTGGAACTTGGCCAGAAGCCCGATGAGCGGCCAGCGCGCCACCTCGCTCTTGGCCACGAAGACCAGCGGCGTGAGCGACCCGATCACCAGAATATCGATCCAGGATCCATGGTTGGCGAGGATGAGCAGCGGCCGGTCGGCCGCCGGCGCGCCGTGCACCTTCACCCGCACCCCGATGAACTTCAGGAGGATGCGGTGATAGAGCACCGGGATGCGGCGGCGGCTAGGCAGGGAGAGCTTGAGCGACAGCCATTGCAGCGGAATGCCCACCAGCGTCACCATCGCCACCGGAACCAGCACGGCAGCCACCCTCACGCGATCGAGAAAGCGCGAGACCGCGGGTTGCTCTGGCCCCAGGGGGTCCAGCCCGCCGAATTCGAGGGGCAGCCGCGTGGGCTCAGCCGCCGGCCCGGGGGCGGGCGTCACGACTTGTCGTCCTCGTCGAGGGGGACGGCGTAGAGTTCAAGGCGATGACCGCGCAGCTTGAAGCCGAGGCGGCGGGCGATCGCCTCCTGCAAGGCCTCGATCTCCTCGGAGCGGAATTCGATCACATGGCCCGATCTCAGGTCGATGAGATGGTCGTGGTGCTCGTCCGGCATCTGCTCGTAGCGGGCCCGACCGTCGCCGAAATCGTGGCGCTCGATGATGCCGGCATCCTCCAGCATCTTCACCGTGCGGTAGACGGTGGAGATGGAGATGTTGTCGTCGATGGCGACGGCGCGGCGGTGCAGTTCCTCCACGTCAGGATGGTCCTGCGCGCCGGAAAGCACGCGGGCGATGATCCGGCGCTGCTCGGTCATCCTCATGCCCTTGGCCAGGCACGCTTCCTCGATGACGCTCATGTTGCTGCCGCTCAAGCGGGACCTCCGCGATCCAACGGGACAGACGCCTTATCGCCCTCCGGCCCGATCCCTGCAAGGGGGCGGGCGCGCCTCAAAAATCCCGCCGCAGCAACAAGGCATCCGCACCGCCGGCATAATAGCCCCGCCGGCGCCCCACCTCGCGGTAGCCCAGGCGCTCATAAAGCGTGCGCGCGGCCAGGTTGCCGTCCTCCACCTCCAGGAACGAGGTGGAAACCCCCTCGGCGGCAAGGCGCGCCAGATGGTGGGACACCAGCGCCCGGCCGATGCCCCGGCGGCGCCGATCGGTGACCACGGCCACCGTCAGCACCTCGGCTTCCGGCGGCACCACATGGGACAGGATGAAACCCACGGGCGGGCGGCGGACGCCGAGCGTCGCCACATGGGCGCGCACGGCCCGGTCCGACAACAGCCGCTCGAACTCGTCGATGCCCCAGCCGCGGGCGAAGGCGCGGCCATGGATGGCGGCAAGATGCGGCACGTCGGCCGCCACCGCATCGCGCAGCAGCGGCGGGCGGGGCGGGAAGAAGCGTTCGAGAAGACCGATCATCGGCGGGCGACGCGCGCCTTGTCCTGCGGCTTGGCATCGGGCGAGCGCAGATAGAGCGGGCGGGGCTCGGCGGCTTCCGGATCGGCCACGGCACCGAGCCGCGCCACCCAGGCCACATCCGGTGCGGGGGTTTCGTCCACCAGCAGGGGCAGCTGCTCGGCCGGGGGCCAGGCCTCCGCCACCAGGGCCGCGCCCGAGCCCACGAGGCGCACCGCCCCTATGGCTACCGAGCGCGCAGCCTCGCGCACGCTGGTGACGCGCGGGGCGATCAGGGTACGGGCGCCGACGCCGAACATCTGCAGAAAGACATGGCCGTGCCGGGCATCGATGGCGGTGACCACGGGAACCGCATCGTCCTGGGCGAGATAGGGGGCGGCCAGCGCCGCCAGCGTCGTCACCCCCACCACCGGCCGGTTGGCGGTGAGCCCGAACCCACGCGCGGCCGAGAGCCCGACCCGAAGCCCGGTGAAACTGCCGGGCCCGATGGTGACGGCAATGCGCGCGAGATGCTCGAAATCGAGGCCCGCCGCCGCCATCACCTGCTCCACGAGCGGGATCAGCGTCTCGGCGTGACCGCGCTCCATGAGGATCGAATCACCGGCGACAATGCTGTCCGTCTCGGTGTCGAGCACCGCGGCGGAGCAGGCGGCAAGCGCCGTATCTATGGCTAGAACGAACATGAAACCGGGTGCCTCACTCCTCGCCACGATCAACCTAAACCGTGGCGAGGGGAAGCGACCCAGACCGCTTACCTTACAGAAAGGTTAATGGTGATTTACCTTTATACCGCCTGAACCTCGGCAACCTCCGGCACGAAATGCTTGAGAAGGTTCTCGATGCCGTTCTTCAGGGTGGCGGTGGAGGACGGGCAGCCGGAGCACGAGCCCTTCATGTTGAGGAACACGATGCCGTCCTTGAAGCCGCGGAAGGTGATGTCGCCGCCGTCATTGGCCACCGCCGGGCGTACCCGCGTTTCGAGCAGTTCCTTGATGGTGGCGACGATCTCCGCGTCTTTTTCCTCAAAGAACTCGTCCGCATCCGCGGCGTCCGGCTTCACCCCGTCGGAGAGGACCGGGGCGCCGGACATGAAGTGTTCCATGATAGCGCCGAGGATGGCCGGCTTGATCTGGGGCCATTCCGCCTCCGCCTTGGTGACGGTGACGAAATCCGACCCCAGGAACACCCCGGCCACGCCGCGCACGTCGAACAGGCGCTGGGCGAGGGGGGAAAGGTCGGCATCGTCATGCGAGCGCAGGTCGAGGGTGCCTTCGCCCAGCACCGAACGGCCGGGCAGGAACTTCAGGGTTGCCGGGTTCGGCGTGGTTTCCGTCTGAATGAACATGGCTCAATCCTCAAAAGAAAAGCTGCGGGCGGGGCCGCGCGTTTCCTTGAAGATAGGAGGTCGAGCGTGAAACGGAAAGGGTGCCTCGGGAAAGCTCCCGAATTGACACAGGTACGCATCCGTGAAGAACGCGGCAGGAACGGACCGGGCGCGAATCGGATGAGGTGGCAGGTTGCGTGTCTGTTCCCGGGGGCGGGGCCGCTATCCGCTGCCGCCCTGTGTCCCGGTTCTCTGAAAACAAGCGCCCTCGCTCCCTCTCCCGCCTGAACTCGGCTGTTGCCGAGTTCAGCTCCCAAGGACCGAAGCCGGAAACATCCGGCTTCGGGGCGGGAGAGGGTTCGCACCCTGCCCGGTCGGAGCAGCAGATCAAAATTCGGAAACGATCCCGGATCGGGACAGTTCATCCCCCGGCAGGCGAACAGCACCGGAACACAAACGGAGCGAATCGCCCAAACGGTCCTGTTGGCGCTTTGTTCACTCCCGAAACAGCACAGCCGCCACGCCCCGGAGGCGTGACGGCTGCATCTTGCACCACCCATGGAGCACGCAGGCGCGCCCCTCAGGTGTTCATGGAATCGAAGAAATCCGCGTTGGTCTTGGTCTGGCGCAGCTTGTCGAGCAGGAACTCGATGGCGTCCACCGTGCCCATGGGATTGAGGATGCGGCGCAGCACATACATTTTCTTGAGCGTGTCCGCCGGCACCAGAAGCTCTTCCTTGCGGGTGCCCGAGCGGGTGATGTCGATGGCCGGGAACACACGCTTGTCCGAGACCTTGCGGTCGAGGATGACTTCCGAGTTACCGGTGCCCTTGAACTCCTCGAAGATCACCTCATCCATGCGCGAGCCGGTCTCGATCAGCGCCGTGGCGATGATGGTGAGCGAGCCGCCTTCCTCGATATTGCGCGCCGCGCCGAAGAAGCGCTTGGGCCGCTGCAGGGCGTTGGCGTCCACGCCGCCGGTGAGCACCTTGCCGGAGGACGGTACCACCGTATTGTAGGCGCGGCCGAGGCGGGTGATGGAATCCAGCAGGATCACCACGTCGCGCCCGTGTTCCACCAGGCGCTTGGCCTTCTCGATCACCATCTCGGCCACCTGCACGTGGCGCGTGGCGGGTTCGTCGAAGGTGGAGGAGACCACCTCGCCCTTCACGGAGCGCTGCATGTCGGTGACTTCTTCCGGCCGCTCGTCGATGAGCAGCACGATGAGGAAGCATTCCGGGTGATTGGCGGTGATGGACTTGGCAATGTTCTGCAGCAGCACCGTCTTGCCGGTGCGGGGCGGGGCCACGATGAGGCCGCGCTGGCCCTTGCCGATGGGCGCCACGATGTCGATGATGCGCGGCGAGAAATCCTTCTTTCCGACGGTTTCCTCATGCTCCAGCTTGAGGCGCTCGTCGGGATAGAGCGGCGTCAGATTGTCGAAGTTGATCTTGTGCCGCGTCTTCTCGGGGTCTTCGAAATTGATGGTATTGACCTTGAGAAGCGCGAAATACCGTTCGCCTTCCTTCGGCGAACGGATCTGTCCTTCCACCGTATCGCCGGTGCGCAGGCCGAACCGCCGGATCTGGGAGGGAGACACATAGATGTCGTCCGGCCCCGGCAGATAGTTCGCCTCGGGCGAACGCAGGAAGCCGAAGCCGTCCTGGAGCACCTCGACGACGCCTTCGCCAATGATCTCCGTTTCGGTGGCCGCCAGCTGCTTCAGAATGGCGAACATCAGCTCCTGCTTGCGCAGGGTGCTGGCGTTTTCCACCTGGCTCTCCTCGGCAAAGGCGAGGAGTTCGACGGGGGTCTTGGACTTAAGGTCTTGAAGTTTCACTTCCCGCATAAGGGAAAGCCTCGATGAATCTTGAGTATGCCGAAGCCGATCGCAAAGATCAGACATGGCCGGTAGGGGAGGGACGGGGTCGCAGGTCTTCAGGGGAAGCCGGGGCACGCAGCCTGCCGCCTGACACGCCGGCCGGGCCAATGACGGCACCGGACTGAAGGAAGCGCGTTCGCCTGCGTTTAGGAAAGCGTCCCCAAGATAGGCGGGCCGGGAAGGCGGCGCAAGTCCTCCTTCCGGTCAAGGGGGCATCAAAACGGTTTGACCACCACAAGAATGACGATGCCGATCATCAGCAGCGTCGGCACCTCATTGGCAATGCGGAAGAAACGGGCCGGGCGAGTATTTTGGTCCTGTGCGAAGTCCCGCACCCAGCGCGAGAGGGCACCATGGAAGCCGGACAGGGCCAGGACCAGGGCGAACTTGGCGTGGAACCAGCCGGCCATGTACCAGCCGCCCGCATAGGCCAGATACAGCCCGGCGACCCAGGTGACGATCATGGCCGGGTTCATGATGGCCTTCAGCAGCCGCCGTTCCATCACCTTGAAGGTCTCGGATTGCACCGAGCCGGCCGCGGCGGCGCAATGATAGACCATGAGCCGCGGCAAATAGAGCATGCCCGCCATCCAGGAGATGACGGCTATGACGTGCAGTGCCTTGATCCAGCTATATAAATCGTCAGCCATCTTGGTTGGACCTCGGGTCGATCAGCGCGCCCGCCGCACCGCTTCCACCAGCTTCTCCACATGGTCGAGCGGGGTTTCCGGGCGGATGCCGTGGCCGAGATTGAAGATGTGCCGCACCCCGGAGAAATCATCGCGGATACGCGCCACTTCCTCCTCCAGCGCCGCTCCGCCGGCGATGAGGCGCAGCGGATCCAGATTGCCCTGGAGCGCCACACGCCCGGACAGCCGCCGCCGCGCCGCCTGCCGATCCGCCGCCCAATCGAGGCCGATGGCGTTGATGCCGGTATCGGCGAGCCGTTCCAGCGCCTCCAGCGTAGCCCCCTTCGGAAAAGCAATGACGCGCACATGGGGATGCAGCGCCTTCAGCCCCGCGACGATACGGCGCAGCGGTTCGGCACTCCAGCGCTCGAAAGACACGGGATCGAGTACGCCGGCCCAGGTGTCGAAGATCTGCACCGCATCGGCCCCGGCCGCCACCTGGCCCGACAGGTGGACGATGGAAGCCTCCACCAGCCGGTCGATGAGGCTCTGGAACAGAGCTTCGTCCCGCAGGGCCAGCATGCGGGCCGGCGCCTGGTCATCCGTGCCCTGGCCGGCGACCATGTAGGTGGCCACCGTCCAGGGCGCGCCACAAAAACCGATCAGCGCCACCTCAGCCGGAAGCGTCGCGCGGACCATCGCGATGGCCTCGTAGACGGGGTCCACCTTGTCGGGATCGAGCCTATCCTTGAGGGCGCCCACGCCGGCCCGGTCGGTCACCGGCGTCAGGCGCGGGCCTTCCCCGGCCTCAAAGGTGAGACCGACGCCGAGGGCATGAGGCACCACCAGAATGTCCGAAAAGATGATGGCCGCATCGAATCCGTAGCGGCGGATCGGCTGCAGCGTCACCTCGGCGGCAAGCTTCGGCGTGTAGCACAGAGTGAGGAAATCCCCGGCTTGCGCCCGCACGGCGCGATATTCCGGAAGATAGCGCCCCGCCTGCCGCATCATCCAGAGCGGCGGGGGATCGATCGGCGTGCCGTCGAGCACCCGCAGGAAAGGCGATCTTGTCTCAGGAGCGCGGTTCATCCCGTCCCTTCAATCTAATAGAATCTTTTAAAGAGAGAGAGTCTTTGGAGTCTTAACGGTTGATTAACGATGTGAGCGACACTCGACAACCGGTCCACAGGCATGCCCCGTCCGGAAGGCTCACTTGCCGCGGGTGCGAAGCCGGCGAAAGGCCGGTTAACAAAGGATTAACGCGGGGGTCCCGGAGCGGCGTCCACATGGACGCACAGGGGGCTCCCGGATTTCGTCCCGCACGGTCTGGGTGTGGATGGATTTCGGGGTTATCCAGAGCCCGCACTTGCACGGCGCCATTGGGCGTGCCTTTTTCAACAGGGTTCCACAGGAGCGGTGGATAGCTGTGAATCCGAAAACGCCCGGCGAGAGTTACTTCCACCTGCACCTGGTTTCCGATGCCACGGGCGAAACCCTCATCAATGTGGGACGGGCGGCCTGCGCGCAGTATGCGAACGTGCTGCCCATCGAGCACGTCTATCCGCTCATCCGCTCCATGAAGCAGCTCGAGCGCGTGCTGAACGAGGTGGAGAGCAATCCCGGCATCGTGCTCTACACGCTGGTGGACAAGGAGATTCGCGAGCGGCTGAAGCAGCGCTGCCGTGAGCTGGGTGTGCCCTATTTGTCGGTGCTGGCGCCGGTGGTGCAGCTGTTCCAGTCCTATCTCGGCGGCAGCCCGACCCCGCGCGTGGGTGGGCAGCATTCGCTGGATGCCAATTATTTCAAGCGCATCGATGCGCTGAACTACACCGTCATGCACGACGACGGGCACATGACGGACGACCTGGAAAGCGCCGACGTGGTGCTGCTCGGCGTGTCCCGCACCTCCAAGACGCCCACGTCCATCTATCTTGCCAATCGCGGCATCAAGACCGCCAACATCCCGCTGGTGCCCGGCGTGCCCTTGCCACCGGGTGTGGAGAAGCTGAAGAAGCCCCTCGTCGTGGGCCTGGTGGCCAGTCCGGAGCGCATTGTCGAGATCCGCCAGAACCGCCTTCTGGGGCTCAATGCGGCCAATCTGGGTGCGTCCTACGTGGACCGGGAGGCTGTGAACGAGGAGATCACCCTGTCGCGGCGCCTGTGCGCCCGCAACGGCTGGCCCCTCATCGATGTCACCCGCCGCTCGGTGGAAGAGACCGCGGCGACCATCTATGCGCTCTACAGCGAGCGCCGGCGCCGGGCCATCGCCGAGACCTGAGACCATCAGCCTTTTGCCTTCGACCGATGCCAAGTGGGTCCGATCCACAACTCGGGTGTTCCCGAGTTGTGGATGTTAAAGCCGGAGCCGGGCGCCGCGCGGGCTTGACCAATGGCCCATGAGACAGGCTCATGCGCCATTGGTATGAGACGAGAGCACAGCTTGCACCCCGGCCGGCTTTGAGGGAAACCCACAGGCATCGGCCCCGGCCGGAGCGCGGCAGCAGAGGGAGATATGCTCGTGTGGCGTGGTGAACAGCCGCTCGTCCTGGCATCCAAGAGCGCGACGCGCCTGACCCTTCTGGTCCATGCGGGCGTTCCGGTGGAAACGGTGGCCGCGGAGGTGGACGAGCGGTCGATCCAGGCGGATGCGGGCGCGGTCGATCCCGCCGGCATCGCCGTGATCCTGTCCCGGGCGAAGGCGCTTGCCGGATCGCATGCGGCCCCGGGGCGCCTGGTGCTGGGCGCGGACCAGACCCTGGCGCTGGGGGCGAAGATCTACCACAAGCCGGTCAGCATCGAGGCGGCACGCCTGCAGCTCCAGGAGCTTGCGGGCCAGACCCATGCCCTGCATTCGGCGGTGGCGGTGGCCCGCGACGGCGAGATCCTGTTCGAGACGGTGGTCAGCGCCTTTCTCACCATGCGGCCGTTGAGCGACGAGGCGTTGACCACCTACATCACGGCGGCCGGGCCGCGGGTGCTCACGTCCGTGGGCGCCTACCAGCTGGAATCCGTGGGCGTGCATCTGTTCACGCGGGTGGATGGGGACCATTTCACCATCCTCGGCCTGCCGCTGCTCCAGCTTTTGCCTTTCTTCCGGGAACAGGGACTTTTGCCGTGACGGTGCGGGTCTGCATCACCGGCTCGCCGGTCAGTTATTCCCGCTCTCCGCTGCTCCACGGCTATTGGCTGAAGGCCTATGGCATCGACGGGGACTATGGCCGGGAGGAAGTCCCTCCGGCGCAGGCGGCGGATTTCTACCGCAGCCTCGCGGCGCGGGGCTATGCCGGCTGCAACGTGACGGCACCCAACAAGGAAATTGCCTTCTCCGTCCTCGATGAGGCGGACGAGAGCGCTGCGGCCCTGGGGTCCGCCAATACCCTGTGGCTCGATGACGGCCGGCTGTGCGGTGCCAGTACCGACGGCTACGGCTTCATCGCCAATCTGGATGCCGCCGTTCCGGGTTGGGATGGGGAGCGAAAGCTGGCGCTGGTGCTGGGTGCGGGCGGCGCATCCCGGGCCATCGTCCATGCGCTGGTTGAGCGCGGGTTCGAGCGGGTGGTGCTGGCCAATCGCACGCTGGAGCGGGCCGAGGCCATCGCCTCGCTGTTCGGCAAGACGGTGGTCCCGCTGGCCTTCGACAAGGCGGCCGACGTGATGGCGGATGCCGATATTCTGGTGAATTGCACCTCGCTCGGCATGAAGGGCGCGGCGCCGCTCACCCTTGATCTGTCGCGTCTTAGGCCCGAAGCGGTGGTGAGTGACATCGTCTATGTGCCGCTCATCACCCCGTTGCTGAAGACCGCGGCGGAGCAGGGATTTCGCACGGTGGATGGCCTTGGCATGCTGTTGCATCAGGGCGTGCCCGGATTCGCGCGCTGGTTCGGCGTGCGGCCCGAGGTCACCGCCGAGCTGCGCGATCTGCTGATTGCCGATCTCAGGGCCACGGGCCAGCTGGAGGCGTGACGCCATGTGGGTCCTCGGTCTCACCGGCTCCATCGGCATGGGCAAGTCGGCCACGGCGCGGCTGTTCCGGACCATGGGCGTGCCGGTGCATGACGCGGATGCCTGCGTGCACGCGCTCTATCGGGGGGCGGCGGTCGCACCGGTGGAGGCGGCGTTTCCCGGGGTGACGCGGGAGGGCGCCATCGACCGCGCTGCGCTGGGCGCGCGGGTGCTCGCCGACCCTGAGGCCATGCGGCGATTGGAAGCCATTGTTCACCCACTGGTCCGGGCGGAGGAAGAAACCTTCCTTGCGAAGGCGCGGTCGGCGGGGGCGCGACTGGTGGTGCTGGACATTCCGCTGCTGTTCGAGACCGGCGGCACCGGACGCGTCGATGCGGTCGCTGTGGTCAGCGCGCCGAAAGCTGTGCAGCGTGCCCGTGTGCTGGAGCGGGCCGGCATGACGGAAGCGAAATTTGAGGCCATTGTGGGCAAGCAGATGCCGGACGTTGAAAAGCGTCGGCGCGCGCATTTCGTCATCGACACCGGCCGGGGCTTCCCGGCGGCGGCCCATCAGGTGGCCGGCATCGTGCGGGCGCTGTCGGGGCCGGGGCGCCGCGTCGCCGGCTGAGGTTGGGGGAACGCCTATGCGCGAGATCGTGCTCGACACCGAGACCACCGGCCTTGAAGCCTTTGGCGGCGACCGGCTGGTGGAGATCGGCTGCGTGGAGATGGTCAACCGCATCCTCACCGGCACGGTGTTCCACGTCTATATCAACCCTGAGCGCGACATGCCGGTGGAGGCCTTCAACGTCCATGGCCTGTCCGCTGAATTCTTGTCGGATAAGCCGAAATTCAAGGATGTTGCCGACGAATTCCTGACTTTCATTGCCGATGATACTTTGGTGATCCACAACGCGGCCTTCGACATCGGCTTTCTCAACGCGGAGCTGGACCGCCTCGGCCGGTCGGCTATCGCCCGCGACCGGGTGGTGGACACGCTGGCGCTGGCGCGACGCAAGCATCCCGGTGGCGGCAATCGCCTCGACGATTTGATGAACCGCTATGGCATCGACAGCTCGCGCCGGGTGAAGCACGGCGCGCTGCTGGATGCCGAGCTTCTGGCCGAGGTCTATGGCGAACTGCTCGGCGGCAAGCAGGCGAGCCTCATCGGCCTGGTGGAGGATTCCAGCGAGGCGCCGCGGCTGGTGGTCGCCGCCCAGGCGGCGCATCCCCGGCCCGTCCCGCTCGCCCCGCGCCTGACCGCCGCCGAGGCGGAAGCCCATGCGGCCTTCGTCGCCGGCATGGGCGAGAAGGCGCTCTGGCTGAAATATGCCGACGCGCCGCCAGTGGAGAAAACGGGGAGCTGAGGGCGCTGAAGTCTACCCGTTTCACGCTATTACAACCATAAATCAACCAAAGGTTGATCGCTTGGGAAGCCCGTGGGCGGGCAATTGCCCTCTCGTCCGATCCATTCTTCATCCCGAGAAAACCTCCCGCAGGAGGTTTTCTGACGCGATTTGAAGAGGGGTCGGTCCCGGCGTCTCGAAAATTGGCGCCTCAACCGATCATTTCGCCCACCGCCGCCGCGATTTGGGCCGGATCACTCACCGGCAGCGAACAGCGCTCCCCCACGCAGACGAAAGCCGCCCCTTCCGCCGGCGCGGAGGCGATCCGGGCCGCCATCACGCTGCCGGATGGCACGTCGTCGCCCGCCCGCGCCACCACCCGCAGCGGGAACGGCACCTTGAGCGCGGCTATCGCAAGCGCCGCGCCGTTTGCTCCCACCGCCACGATCTCGGCGAGGCCCAGACGGGTGTCGATGGCATTCAGCGTGGCACCATGGGCGAGCACATTCTTCGCCGTGGCGCCGGAAACACCGGCCAGCACCCGGTCGGCCCGCGCCCTCAGTTCATCGTTTCCGGTGAGCGCGGCGAGGCGGATAAGGGCGTCGGCCGCCACCGCATTGGAGTTGGGCACCGCCTCGTCATGGGTCGCGAGCGGCCGCACGATGAGGCTGTCGCCATCGTCCGCCGTGAGGAAATAGGCCCCGGTCTCGGGGTCGCGATGGTGGGTTTCCAGCACGTCCAGGAAGTGCGCGGCGTGGGCCAGCGGCTCGGGCGCACCCGTCGCCTCATGGAGCGCGATGCCGGCGCGGGCCATGGCGGCGAGGTCGCAGGCGAGGCCCGGCAGCACGATCTTGCTTCCGCACCAGGAATGGGCGAGGCGTCCGTCCACCACCATGTGCGTCACCACGGCGTCAAAGGCGCGCTGTGCCAGCGCCACCCATTCGGCCTCGCCGAGGAAGCCGCCGGCCCGCGCCAAAGCCGCGATCATCAGGCCGTTCCAGTCCGCCAGCACCTTGTCGTCCCGGCCCGGACGCACCCGTTTTTCCCGCGCCAGAAGCAGCTTTTCGCGCAGGGGAACAAGGCGCGCCTCGTCCTCCGCACTCACCACGCCGGCCTCGGTGCGGTTGAGAATGTTGCCCACCTCCCAGTTACCGGCGCGGGTCACATCATAGAAGCGGTTGAAGAAGGCGGCGTCCTCCGCGCCCAGAACGGCGACGATCTCGGCCTCGCTCCACACATAGAAGCGGCCTTCGTGGCCCTCGCTGTCGGCGTCCAGGCTCGCGGCGAAGGCGCCTTCGGGGGTCAGCATCTCCCGCTTCAGCCAGCCCACCGTCTCACGCGCGCGGGTGAGGAAGAGCGCATCGCGGGTGTCGGAATAGGCCAGCGCCAGCAATTCCATGAGCAGCGCATTGTCGTAGAGCATCTTCTCGAAGTGCGGGACGAACCAGATCTCGTCCACGGAATAGCGGGCAAAGCCGCCGCCGAGATGATCATAGATACCCCCCTCGCACATGCGGTTGAGGGTGAGGGAGACGATGGCCTTCAGCTGGTCGTCCTTGCGGCGCGTGCCGACCCGCCACAGGAATTCCAGCAGTCCGGACTGGGGGAATTTCGGCGCCCCCTTCAACCCGCCATGGACGGGATCGAACATGGCGGGCAGGCGCGCGGCTGCGTCGTTCAGGTCGTCCCGGCCGATGGCGGCGCCGGCCACGGGCGCGGCGGCCTTCTTCAGCCGGGCGAGGATGGTGGCGGTGTTCTTCTCCACCTTGTCCTTGCTTTCGGTGAAGACGGTGGAGACCTGCCGCAGCACGTCGGTGAAGCCGGGGCGCCCATAGCTGGCGGTGGGGGGGAAATAGGTGCCGCCCCAGAACGGTTGCCCCTCCGGATCAAGGAACATGGTGAGCGGCCAGCCGCCACTCTGGCCCAGCTGCTGGAGCGCGGACATGTAGATCTGGTCCACGTCCGGCCGCTCTTCCCGGTCCACCTTGATGTTCACGAACAGGGCGTTCATGAGCCCCGCCACGTCCGCATTCTCGAAGCTCTCGTGGGCCATCACATGGCACCAATGGCACGCCGCATAGCCCACCGAGAGGAGGATGGGCTTGCCCGTGGCCTTCGCCTCCGCGAACGCCTCCGGCCCCCACGGCCACCAGTGCACCGGATTATCCTTGTGCTGGAGCAGATAAGGGCTGGTCTCGCGGGAGAGGCGGTTCTCGCTCATGATCTTTAAAATCCCTCGGCTGACGCCGGCTTTGGTGGCAATGGAGGTGGGCGACGAAAGGTTCAGGCAATGAATGGCGCATGGTCCGCCATCTGCCCGCGCCGTGCAAATCCGTCGCCAGTTTGGGAAGGCCAGTTTGGGAAGGCCAGTTTGGGAAGGCACGCCATGACCGACACCATCTTCGCCCTCTCGTCGGGCCGCCTGCCGGCCGGCGTGGCGGTGCTGCGCCTCAGCGGCCCCCACGCGGCGGCGGCCGTGCTGGCCCTGTGCGGCGTGCTGCCCCCGCCCCGCCTCGCCCGCTATGGCGCTCTCAATGACCCCAGGACCGGGGAGGCGCTGGACCGGGGCCTCATCCTGTTCTTCCCCGGCCCCAACAGCGCCACGGGGGAGGATGTGGCCGAGCTTCATCTCCATGGCGGCCGTGCGGTGGTGGCGGCGGTGCTGCGGGCGCTCGCCACCCTCCCCGGCCTGCGAGCGGCGGAGGCGGGCGAGTTCACCCGCCGCGCCCATGCCAACGGCAAGCTGGATCTAGCTGAAGTGGAGGGCCTCGCCGACCTGGTGGCGGCGGAGAGCGAGGCCCAGCGGAGGCAGGCGCTGGCGCTGGCCTCCGGCGCCCTCTCCCGCCGGGTGGAGGACTGGCGCGTGGGGCTCGTCTCCGCTTTGGCGCTGATCGAGGCCGGTATCGACTTTTCCGACGAGAGCGATGTGTCGGGCGAGGTCACGACGGATGCCATCGCCCTCCTTGCCCGGCTGAAGGACGATCTGTTTGCCGCGCTCATGGACGCGGCGCGGGGCGAGCGGGTGCGCGACGGGCTGGTGGTGGCCATTTCCGGCCCGCCCAATGCCGGCAAGTCCACCCTGCTGAACCGTCTGGCGGGGCGGGAAGCGGCCATCGTTTCCGACCTCCCGGGCACCACCCGCGACGTGCTGGAGGTGCATCTGGAGCTGGCCGGGCAGGCGGTCACCCTGCTGGACACGGCCGGCCTGCGTGAGACTTCAGACCTTGTGGAAGCCGAAGGCGTGCGCCGCGCGCTGGCACGGGCGGAGGGGGCGGATGTGGTGCTCTGGCTCTGCGACACCGGCTCGCAGCCGCCCCCTGCCCTCGGCCACGCGGTGAAAGTGCGCACCAAGACCGATCGGGACGACACCATTCCCGAAGGCTGGATCGGCATTTCCGCCGCCACAGGCGCGGGTGTCGAAGCCCTCATCGTTAGGCTGGAACAAGAGGCGGACCAGTTGGGCGGACGCGAGCCGGCGCTCATCACCCGCGAGCGTCAGCGGCGCGCGCTGGAGGTGGCCACGCTCCATCTGGAACGGGCGCTGGGCGACTTCGGCGGCCACGAGGAATTGCGGGCCGAGGACGTGCGCCTGGCGGTGCGGGCGCTGGACCAGCTCATCGGCCGGGTGGACGTGGAGGATGTTCTGGACGCCCTCTTCAGCACCTTCTGCATCGGGAAATGAGGGCGCGCCCGGCTCGGACAATGTTTCACGTGAAACATCCGGCGCTGCGGCCTTGACGGCGCCGGAAAGTGGGCGTTTCCAGAAGGGGCGGCATGGGCCGCTCTTCTGCCCCGGGTGAGAATGACCGAAACCCTTTCAGCGAATGCCTTCGACGTGATCGTGGTGGGCGGTGGCCATGCGGGATGCGAGGCTGCCGCCGCGTCCGCGCGCACCGGCGCGCGCACGGCGCTGCTCACCCATTCCCGCGCCACCATCGGCGCCATGTCCTGTAATCCCGCCATCGGCGGACTGGGCAAGGGCCATCTGGTGCGGGAGATTGATGCGCTGGACGGCCTCATGGGGCGGGTGGCGGACCAGGGCGGCATCCAGTTTCGCGTGCTCAACCGCCGCAAGGGTCCCGCCGTGCGGGGACCCCGCGCGCAGGCCGACCGCAAGCTCTATGCCCGCGCCATGCAGGCGGCGCTGGCCGCGCAGGATGGCCTCACCCTCGTCGAGGGGGAGGCGGATGACCTTCTGGTGGACGGCGGCCGCATCACCGGCGTGCGTCTCGCCGATGGGCGGGACTTGTCCTGCAGCGCGGTGGTGCTCACCACCGGCACCTTTCTCAACGGCCTCATCCACATGGGCGAGGTGAGCTATCCCGCCGGGCGCATGGGCGAGAAGCCGGCGCTGGGCCTCTCCCCTGCCCTCGCGCGCCTCGGCTTCGCCCTCGGCCGGCTGAAGACCGGCACGCCGGCCCGCCTCGATGGCCGCACCATCGATTGGGCGAGCCTGGAGATGCAGCCCGGCGATGATCGGCCCGAGCCGTTCTCGGCCCTCACCACGCGGCTACCCAACCCCCAGGTGGAGTGCGGCATCACCCGCACCACGGACGCGACCCATGCGCTGATCCGGGCCAACCTGTCGCGCTCGGCCATGTATTCCGGCCGCATCGAGAGCAGCGGCCCGCGCTATTGCCCGTCCATCGAGGACAAGATCGTCCGCTTCGGCGATCGCGACGGCCACCAGATCTTCCTGGAGCCCGAGGGGCTGGACGATCCCACCGTCTATCCCAACGGCCTGTCCACCTCCCTTCCCGCCGAGGTGCAGACCGCCTTCCTGCGCACCATCCCCGGTCTGGAACGGGTGGCGGTGCTGCGGCCGGGATACGCCATCGAATACGACCATGTGGACCCGCGTGAGCTCGGCCCCACATTGGAGGCCAAGCGCGTGGCCGGGCTGTTCCTCGCCGGCCAGATCAACGGCACCACCGGCTATGAGGAAGCTGCGGCCCAGGGGCTGCTCGCCGGCCTCAATGCGGCGCGGCGCGCCGGCGGGGCCGACGGGACCGTGTTTGATCGGGCGGAGGCCTATCTCGGGGTGATGGTGGATGATCTCGTCACCCGCGGGGTGAGCGAGCCCTATCGCATGTTCACCTCCCGCGCCGAATATCGCCTGACGCTGCGGGCGGACAATGCGGACCAGCGGCTCACCCGTCGGGGCGAAGCGCTGGGCCTCATCGGGGCGGAGCGCTCCGTCCATTTCGCCCGCCGCAGCGCGGCGCTGGAAGAAGTGCGGGCGCTGGCGGAAAGCCTCAGCCTCACACCCACGGAAGGGGCGCGGCACGGCCTCAGCGTCAATCGCGACGGGCAGCGGCGCACCGCGTTCGACCTCCTGGCCTATCCGGACATCGGCATGGCGCGGCTCGGCGCCATCTGGCCGCAGCTGGCGGGGCTTGATCCGGCGGTGGCCGAGCAGGTGGAGATCGACGCCAAATACGCCGTCTACCTCAACCGGCAGGCGGCGGACATTTCCATGCTGCGCCGGGACGAGCAATTGAGCCTGCCGGATGATCTGGCTTACGCGGATCTGCCGGGCCTCTCCAACGAGCTGAAGCAGAAGCTCGCCCGCATCCGCCCGCGCACCGTGGGGCAGGCGGGACGCATGGAGGGCATGACGCCCGCGGCCCTCGCTTTGCTCGCCACCCATGCGCGGCGGGCCGGGGCAGGTGGCTGATGGCCTGCCTGTGGATCATGGGGATGACGGCTTAGGCAGAGCGAGGGATCGGATGAAGGGCGGCAAGCAGTTGAGCGGGAGCGCGGGGCGCGAGGCCATCGCGGCGGTGGTTTCACGTGAAACACTTGGCCGGCTCACCACCATCGCCGATCTGCTGGTGAAGTGGCAGAAGACCATCAACCTCGTGGCCCCTGCCACCCTGCCCGACCTGTGGGCGCGGCACGTGGGTGATTCGCTCCAGCTCGTTCACCATGTTCCGCAGACCCCCTTGCGCTGGGTGGATCTGGGATCCGGCGGCGGCTTTCCCGGCCTGGTGGTGGCGGCGGTGCTGGCGGAGCGGGAGGGCGCCCACATGCATCTTGTGGAAAGCGACAGCCGCAAGGCCGCGTTCCTGAGGGAGGCGGCACGGGTGGCGCAACTGCCTGTCACCGTTCATGCCGCGCGCATCGAGCAGGTGGCGCCGATGCTGGCGCCGGGAACCGAGGTGGTCTCCGCCCGCGCGCTGGCGCCTTTGCCCAAACTGCTGGATCTGGCTGCGCCCTTCCTCGCCGCCGGCGCCTTGGGCCTTTTTCCCAAGGGCCGGGATGCGGAACGAGAATTGACCGACGCTGCAAGAAGCTGGACACTCGACTGTGACCTGCGCCCCAGTACGAGCGATCCGGACGGCCGGATCCTCCTGGTGAGGGGCGCGAGGCGCGGGACCGACACCATCGAACCCCAATCCGACGCGCGCTCCCGCGGGGAGCCGGATGCCGGTGGCGGGCCGCCCGAATGCGACGCGTCGAGGATGAAGGCGCCATGATGGATCAACAGACACCCTCTCCCGCCGGTGGCACCCCCGCCGCGCCGCGCGTGCTGGCGCTTGCCAACCAGAAGGGCGGGGTGGGCAAGACCACCACCGCCATCAATCTGGGCACGGCGCTCGCCGCCATCGGCGAAACGGTGCTGGTGGTGGATCTCGACCCGCAGGGCAATGCCTCCACCGGCCTTGGCATCGATCGCCGCTCGCGCAACCTCTCCACCTATGACGTGCTCACCGGCGAGGCCAGCATGCGCGAGACGGTGCTGGAGACCGGCGTGCCGCAGCTTTATGTGGCGCCCTCTACCCTCGACCTGTCGGGCCTCGAACTGGAGATCGCGGCCGAGCGCGACCGGGCCTTCCGCCTGCGCAGCGCGCTCAAGGCCCTGGCGGTGGACAGTGCCGGGCCGCGCTTCACCTATGTGCTGGTGGATTGCCCGCCCTCGCTCTCCCTGCTGACGGTGAATGCCATGGCGGCGGCCGACGCCATCGTGGTGCCGCTGCAATGCGAGTTTTTCGCGCTGGAGGGCCTGTCGCAGCTGCTGAAAACGGTGGAGCAGGTGCGCGTCAGTCTCAATCCGACACTGACCATCCACGGTATCGTGCTGACCATGTATGACGGCCGCAACAACCTGTCCGAGCAAGTCGTGCAGGACGTGCGCCAATTCATGGGCGACAAGGTCTATGAGACGGTGATCCCCCGCAACGTGCGGGTGTCGGAGGCGCCGTCCTATGGCAAGCCGGTGCTGCTTTACGATCTCAAGTGCGTGGGATCACAAGCTTATTTGCGGCTCGCCTCGGAGGTGATCCAGCGCGAGCGCGCGGCGCGGGCGGATGCTGCGGCCTGACGGCGGACAAGGGACGGAACAATGGCGGAAGAACAGCGCTCGCGGCTCGGCCGCGGTCTTGCGGCGCTCATCGGGGAGATGGGGGAGCCCCAGGCGGCTCCGGCGGCGCGCTCTGGGGCCGGGCGCGGCGGGCCGCGCCGGGTGCCCATCGAGCATGTGCGGCCCAATCCGCGCAATCCGCGCCGCACCTTCCCGGAGGAGGGGCTGGAAGACCTCACCGCCTCGATCCGCGAGAAGGGCATCATCCAGCCCATCGTGGTGCGCCAGCTGAACGGCAGCGACAGCTTCGAGATCGTCGCTGGCGAGCGGCGCTGGCGCGCGGCCCAGCGGGCGGCGCTGCATGAGGTGCCGGTGGTGGTGCTGGAATTGTCCGATCGGGAGGCGCTGGAAGTCGCCATCATCGAGAACGTCCAGCGCGCCGACCTCAATCCGGTGGAAGAGGCCCAGGGCTACGACTCCCTCATGGGGGAGTTCGACTACAACCAGAACGACCTCGCCCGCATCATCGGCAAGAGCCGCAGCCACATCGCCAACACCCTGCGCCTGCTGAAGCTGCCGGCGGGGGTGAAGACCTATCTCGCCGACGGGCGCCTGAGCGCCGGCCATGCCCGCGCATTGCTCGCCTGCGCCGATCCCGAGCGCATGGCGAAGGACGTGGTGGAGAAGGGGCTGACTGTGCGCGACGTGGAGGCCCTGTCCAAGGCCCGCACCGCGCTTGCCGCGTCCTCGGCCAAGGGCCAGGCGGGAAGCGGACAAGCCGGGAAGGGGGGCAAGGGCGGCGCGCCGGAGCGCAAGAGTGCGGACAGCCGGGCGCTGGAAAAGCGCCTCACCGATGCGCTGGGCCTCAGCGTGGATATTGAAGGCAAGGGCGAAGCGGGCGCTTTGCGCATCCGCTACACAAGTCTCGATCAGCTCGACGAAGTCTGCCGAAAGCTGGGACTTGACTGAGTTTTATCTCGCAATATCGAGATCACGACAGCAAACACGGGACGTTGATCAATAAAGGGCCGCGCCGGGACTGTCCCCGGGCGCGGCCGCTTTGGATCAGGCCGCGGCCTTGGCGCGGCGGGTCGCGGGCTTCTTGGCCGGAGCGACGGGCGCCTTCTTGCGGGTCTGGCCGAGGCCCATGTTCTTGGCAAGCTCGGAGCGGGCGGCAGCATAGGCCGGGGCCACCATGGGATAGTCCTTCGGCAGGCCCCACTTCTCGCGGTAGACTTCAGGAGTCATGCCGTAGCTGGTGCGCAGATGGCGCTTCAGCGACTTGAACTTCTTCCCGTCTTCCAGGCAGATGATGTATTCGGGCGTCACCGACTTCTTTACCGGGACGGCGGGCTTCTGCTCTTCCACCACGGGCGCGGCCGGGGTGCCGAGCTGGCCGAGGGCGCGGTAGACCGATTCAATAAGAGCCGGCAGCTCGGTCGCCGAAACACTGTTGTTGCTCACATAGGCGGCCACGATCTCTGTTGCGAAATCGATGTAGCTCGGCGATGTGGAATTGGAGTCGGAGTCGCTCACGGGGAGTCCCTTTCTGTCTGTTCGTGGCGATGGGCGTTGCGGGAGCGCCGGCTTCAGGCGAGCACCACATCGGCTTCTGAACTTTTCGCAAATAATTTATAGCACCAGCCGAAAGAAATACAATCCGGTCTGGGAAAACTCTTGAAGATCGAGCAATAATGCGGGTTTGCGCCTGCCATCGGGCGCCATGGCAGGCACGCAAAGGCCACATTTGATCCTTGAGACATCAGCGAATCGCCCCCTTCTCAGATGAAAACATCGGGAGGGAGAAGTGTTGGCGTCCGGCATCCGCGTAGCACGTTGGAGCGGCCCACTGCGAGATGGTGCTCAGACCCTTCCGATGGCTCTTCTTCTTGCTTCCTGTAAGGAAGTACAACGCCTCACTGTACGCAACTTTCGGTCGCAATGGGGCGTGGGAGAACCTTCAAGCGGGTATGATCTGTCGAGGTCCGACGGCGAAGAAGAGGCGCATACCGCAAAGCTATGGTCCATGCAGATGGGTGATATCGCACCGGTTGAGACCTGCATTTCCTCCTCGGCCGGCCGCGCCCCGGCAAGTCGCTTTGCCGCGTGTGGGCCGATGGGATGCTGGTTTCTCTTCCCGGGTGTTCAGGCCGGGACCTGGTCAGATTAAACCCGTCCGATCAGATTTTGCTTCACGTGCCTTCTGCCGCTCCGCAGGAGCGGTGGCGAAATCGGCGGAGATGCTTTTGGCACGCCGGGATCACTTCACGGCAAGGTATCGGGTTCAGTCGACCGGGGTGTCTCGCCGGGCTTTGCGCGTGGATAGCCAAGTCTGCGGTAGACCGCCGCCGGCAACTTGGAGCAAGAGAGCAGCGGCCGATCCGATCGGACCCTGATTCAGGAGACATCATGCCCCGCGCCGTCGCTGGCCCCGAGATCGAGCGCCTGATCCAGCTTATTGCCCGCCTGCCCGGGCTTGGGCCGCGCTCGGCCCGCCGGGTGGCGCTGCACCTCATCAAGAAGCGCGAGGCGCTGATGGCGCCGCTTGCCGCCGCCTTGACGGACGCCCTGGGGAAGATCGTGGAATGTCGCCGCTGCGGCAATGTGGATGTGTGCGATCCCTGCACCATCTGCACCGACGCCTCGCGCGATCGGCGGGTCCTCGTGGTGGTGGCGGACGTGGGCGACCTGTGGGCGCTGGAGCGGGCGGGCGCGCTGAATGCCCCGTATCATGTGCTTGGCGGCGTGCTCTCGCCCCTCGACGGGGTGGGGCCGGAAGACCTCAACCTGGCCAGGCTGGTCACCCGGGTGCATGAGGATGAGGTGGGCGAGGTCATCCTGGCCCTCGGCGCCACCGTCGATGGGCAAACCACCGCCCATTACATCACCGATCTCCTGCGGGAGGCCCAGGTGCGGGATGCGCAGGTGCGGGTGACCCGCCTCGCCCAGGGCGTGCCGGTGGGCGGCGAGCTCGACTATCTCGACGAGGGCACGCTTTCCGCCGCCATCCGCGCCCGCACGCAGATGTGAGCGGTTCGGCCGGCTCCGAGCCGCTTTTACTGCAGTATCCGTTCGAAATTGATCACGAACAGCTTCGGATCGGGCTTCTTGTTCACCTGCAGGTTGGAAAGCGTGACCTGGGTGTCGTAGCCCTGCGGATCGGTGATGATCCACTGTTTCAGGGCCGAGGTCTTGGCGTCGAACATGATGAGCAGGCGATAGGTGCCCATCATGGGCACCTGCTCCTGGATGATCACCGAGATGAACTTGTCGTCCTGGAACACGCCCGCCACATGGGGATCGCTGGCAAGGTCGATGCGCTCCGCCAAAAGGAAGCGCAGCGGCGTCTGCGACAGGGGCGTGATGTCCTGCGTGTTCAGCTTGCGGTCGCGCACCGCCACCGACTGGCCGTTGGCGATCAGCTCCACCGGGCTCGGCGGATCATATTCGAAGCGCACGCGGCCCGGCTTCTGCATATAGACGTCGCCGGTGCGGCGGGTGCCGTCCGGGTCGATCTGGGTGAAGTTGCCGGTCAGCGACTGCACCGAATTGTAGTAACTGGTGACGCGATCGACGGTGGCGCGGGGCGCCCGCCCGTCCGGATTGGCGGCGGCGGTCTGCACCGGCGCAGCCTGGGCGACGGTGAAACCGGCCGCCCCGGGCTTCTGCGGCGGCAACGGGGCGGTATTGGGGGCGGCATGGGGCGCGCTCGGCTTCGCCTGCGGCTTCATCAGGTCGCCGGGGGGCAGAATGGTCTGCGCCGAGGCGCAGGCGCCCGACAGCATGGCGAGGGTCACGGCAAGCCCGCAGGACAGAGCAACGCCGCGCGCGGCAGGCGGCAGGCCGTGGCGGATGCGGGACTTGGCGGGAAAGCGGCTCGGCATCATTGAGGTCTCTGGCGCGCGGCATTCGGGACGGGAAGTGCGAAACCTGAAGTCTGGTTCCGACCCTGCCCCGGCGCAGGCTGATCGGAGGAACATCTTGTCAATATAGACCTTGCCCAAGGCGTATGGCGATCCTGTGGCCTGACATCGGGTGGGCGGCAAGCCTTATACCATTGGCATCGGTCTTCGACCGACGCCAAGTGGGTGGCGCTCCACAACTCGGGTGTTCCCGAGTTGTGGATGTTAAAGCCGGATCCGGCATTGGCCGGAGCCGTGCGCCGCGCGGGCTTGACCAATGGACCATGTGTCAAGCTCACGGGCCATTGGAATGACGTCCGATGTTACCTGCCGGATGTGGGTGTAGACGACGCGTGATCTACTCCGCCGCCTCTTCCGGCATCAGGATTTCGCGCTTGCCGGCATGGTTGGGGGCGGCGACAAGGCCTTCCTTCTCCATGCGCTCCACCAGCGATGCGGCGCGGTTGTAGCCGATCTGCAGCCGGCGCTGGATGTAGGAAGTGGAGCATTTGCGGTCGCGCATGACCACGGCGACCGCCTGCGAATAAAGGTCCTGCCCCTCCTCGCCGAAGCTGCCCTTGTCGAACACCGCGCCGTCTGCATCCTCCTCGTCGGCTTCGGCGGTCACCGCCTCCACATAGGAGGGCACGCCCTGGGCCTTGAGATGCTTCACCACGCTCTCCACCTCCTCATCGGAAACGAAGGGGCCGTGGACGCGGGAAATGCGCCCGCCGCCGGCCATGTAGAGCATGTCACCCTGGCCAAGGAGCTGCTCGGCGCCCATCTCGCCGAGGATGGTGCGGCTGTCGATCTTGGAGGTTACCTGGAACGATATGCGGGTGGGGAAATTGGCCTTGATGGTGCCGGTGATCACATCCACCGAGGGGCGCTGGGTGGCCATCACCAGATGGATGCCGGCGGCGCGGGCCATCTGGGCGAGGCGCTGGATGGCGCCTTCAATGTCCTTGCCGGCCACCAGCATCAAATCGGCCATCTCGTCCACGATGACCACGATATAGGGCAGGGGCTCGAGGTTCATCTCCTCGCGCTCGTAGATGGCCTCGCCCGTGTCGTGGTCGAAGCCGGTCTGCACGGTGCGCGCGAGGGTTTCGCCCTTGTCGGTGGAATCCTTCACCCGGGCGTTGAAGCCGTCGATGTTGCGCACGCCCAGCTTCGACATCTTCTTATAGCGGTCCTCCATCTCCTTCACCGCCCACTTCAGCGCCACCACCGCCTTCTTGGGGTCGGTGACCACGGGGGCGAGAAGATGCGGGATACCGTCATAGACGGAGAGTTCCAGCATCTTGGGGTCCACCATGATCAGCCGGCACTGCTCCGGCTTCAGCCGGTAGAGCAGGGAGAGGATCATGGTATTGATGGCCACCGACTTGCCGGAACCGGTGGTGCCGGCCACCAGCAGGTGCGGCATGCGGGCGAGGTCCACGATCACCGGATCGCCGCCGATGGTCTTGCCCAGGGCGATGGCGAGCTTGTGGCCCGAATCGCCGAAATCCTTGGTGGCGAGCAGCTCGCGCAGCAGCACCTTCTCGCGCTTCTGGTTGGGCAGCTCGATGCCGATGGCGTTGCGTCCCGGCACCACGGCGACGCGCGCCGAGACCGCGCTCATGGAGCGGGCGATGTCGTCGGCCAGCCCGATGACGCGGGACGACTTGATGCCCGGCGCCGGCTCCAGCTCATAGAGGGTGACCACCGGGCCGGGCCGCACCTGGCCGATCTCGCCGCGCACGCCGAAATCCTCCAGCGTGCCCTTCAGCTCCTTGGCGGTATCGGCCAGCGCCTCCGGGCTCATGGCGGGGGCCTTGGTCTGCACGGCCGGGGTCAGGAGGTCGAGGGCGGGGTGCTGGTAGCCGCCACGACGGGACCCGCGTCGTCCGCCGGCATCGCGTTTTGCGGAGCGGCCACGGGGTTCGAGATCCTGCGCGGCTTCGGCTTTCGTCGCCAGGGCCGGACCACCGCCGAGGCGCGGTTCCATGCGCTCGCCGCCGCGGCGGGGACGGGGGGTGACCCCGTCCGCCGCGCGGGGCGGGGCTTCGCGCTTGTGACCGAGGAACCCGGCGACGTTCAGGCGGGCCTTCCAGGACAGAAGCGTGTGGGTGAGTGCGCCGAGGGACACGGTGGCGCCGTCATCCTCCTCATCCTCGTCGCCCACCTCGCCGGGGAGTTCGGTGTCGGGCGCGACCTTCAGGGGCGTGCGCCGTCCGCCGCTCACCGCGAAGAACAGGCCGGTGGTGCCGAAGGCGAGGCCGGCCGCGCCGATGACCAGGGCATCCACGATGGACGCCGCCGAGCCGCGCACCACGCCCAGCGCCCGGGGAAACAGATCGCCCAGCGCGCCGCCCATGCCGGTGAGCCCCGGCCAGCTGTCGGGCCGGGGCAGGGCGCCGAGGAAGGCGGTGGCCCCCAGCACGCCGATGAGCCAGCAGGTGGTGCGCATGCGCTCGCGGCTGAACGGGCGGTGGGTCACCAGCCGCCAGCCGTAATAGAGCGGCGGCAGCAGCACGGCGAGGGCGGCGAGGCCGAACAGCTGTACCAGCAGGTCCGCCACCACCGCGCCGGGCCAGCCCAGCCAGTTGGTGACCGGCGCATGGGTGGCATTGGACAGGCTCGGGTCGGAAGCCGACCAGGTGCCCAGCGCGAGGAAAGACGTGAGCGTCGCGATGATGAGGCTGGTGCCGACGATTTCGCGGCTGCGCCGCCGCACGGCGAGCCGCACGCCCTCGGGGATGAGGTCGAAGCGCGGGGCGGCGGGCGGCATGTGCGTGTTCAGCACGGCATCGGCGGTGGCGGAACGGCTTCTGGCCCTCGGCATCGGCGCAGCTCTCCTTCAGGTGAGGGCGGCGACGAGGCGGGTCAGCACCTCCTCGCAGGTGGGAAGGTCCTGGACCAGGGCGACCCGCAGGAAGTCGGCGGCGGGGTTGGCGCCGGTCAGGTCGCGGCGGGCGAGATAGCCGCCGGGCACCGTGCGCAGGCCCTGCTCGCGCCACAGCTTCATCGCCGCCGCCTCGCCCCCCGAAAGGGTATCGGAGGCGAGGTGCGACACGTCGAGCCAGAGGAAGAAGCCGCCGCCCGGCCGCTCATAGCCCAGGCGGCCTTCGAGCATGCGGTCGGCGAGGTCGAACTTGGCGCGATAGAGGTCGCGGGAGGCGGACACATGGGCCTCGTCCTCCAGCGCCGCCACCGCCACCGCCTGCAACGGTTCCGGCACCTGCGGCGCCGCCACCCAGCGGAAGGCGAGGAAATCCTTCAGGAAGGCCGGGTCGCCGGCGCAGAAGCCACAGCGCAGGCCGGGCAAAGACGAGCGCTTGGACAGGGAGTTGAAGGCCACCGCCCGGCTGAAGTCGCCGCCCGCCACTTCCAGGATGCCGGCGGGCTTTTCCGCGCCCAGGTAGATTTCCGAATAGCACTCGTCCGAGAACAGGAAGGCCCCGTGCCGGCGCGCCAGCTCCAGAGCCCGGCCGAGATAGGCGGCGGAGGCGATGGACCCCTGCGGATTGGCGGGGGAGGCGATGTAGATGGCCACCGTGCGGTCGAGGAGGTCTTTGTCGAGGGCGTCGAGGTCGGGCAGCCAGCCGCTGTCGCGGGAGGTGGGCACCACCACCGCCTCGCAGCCGGCCGCCTCCGCGCCGGCGGCATAGGCGGCATAGAAGGGATTGGGCAGCAGCATGGCGGGGCGGCCCTTGCCGCCCTTCTTCGGATCGGTCAGCCGCCGCGCCACGATGGCGGCGGAGAACAGGCCCTCGCGCGAGCCGTTGAGCGCCAGCACCTCGCGGTCGGCATCGATGGGGCGGGCAAGGGCGTAGCGCTGCGCCAGCCAGCGGGCGGCGGCGGCGCGGAAGGTGGGGGTGCCCTCGGCGCGGGGATAGCGGCCGAAGCCGGGCAGCGCTTTCGCCAGCACCGGGCCGACGAAATCCGGCATGGCATGCTGGGGCTCGCCCACGGCCGCGCTCAAAGGCTGGCGGCCGGGATCGATCCCCGCCAACAGGTCGGCGAGGCGGATGAAGGGCGAGCGGCGGTCCTCGGGAGGCGCGACGGGGGAAGCTGGCACGGCGGAGCGGTCTTTTCTCGCGGCGATCATGGTGGCCGCGAGAATGAAGCCCCGCCGGTTAAGGTGCGGCTAACTCAGATCGCAGGGTGACGCGCGCCGCCATCAAATCCGGGCGAGAACATCCCGGGCCTGCCGTGCATCGGCCGCGATCTGGGCGACGAGGGCTGTGACGCCGTCGAATTTCAGCTCCGGCCGAAGATAAGCGTGGAATTCCACTTCCAGCATGGCGCCGTAGAGGTCGCCGGAAAAGTCGAACAGATGCACTTCCAGCAGCGGGCGGCCATTGTCGAAGGTGGGCCGGCGGCCGTAATTGGCCACCCCGTCGAAGCGCCCCAGCGGCGTCACCGCGCGCACCGCATAGATGCCGAAGGCCAGCTCCATGTCCTCGGCGAGGGCGAGGTTGGCGGTGGGAAAGCCGATGGTGCGGCCGCGCTTGTCGCCGTGAAGCACTTCGGCCGCCACCGCGAACGGCCGGCCCAGCATGTGCGCCGCGTGGCCCACCTGCCCCGATGCCAGCGCGCTGCGGATGGCGGTGGAGGAGATGGCGTCGCCCTCGTCCCGCATGGGGGGCACCACGGTGACCGTGAAGCCGTGCCGCCGCCCCGCATCCTCAAGGAAAGCGGGGGAGCCGGCGCGGGCGCGGCCGAAATGGAAGTCGAAGCCCACCGCCACGCCGGTGACGTTATAGCGGCCCACCAGGATCTCGCGCACGAAATCCTCCGCCGCCATGGCGGCCAGCTGGGCGTCGAAGGGCAGCACGATGGCACCCTTCAACCCGCTTTCGGCAATGTGGCGCAGCTTGCGCGCCTCAGGAGTGAGGCGGAACGGTGCCGAGGCGGGATTGAAGAAGGTGCGCGGATGGGGCTCGAAGGTGACGGCAAGGGCCGGAACGCCGGCCTCGGCGGCCATGGCGCGGGCGGTGTCGAACACC
The DNA here is from genome assembly GCF_043194565.1 of Xanthobacter autotrophicus ATCC 700552. Taxonomy (GTDB): domain Bacteria; phylum Pseudomonadota; class Alphaproteobacteria; order Rhizobiales; family Xanthobacteraceae; genus Xanthobacter; species Xanthobacter autotrophicus_F. The sequence continues at coordinate 70,979 of NZ_JBAFVS010000014.1, forward strand.
GCCCGGTGGCCGCGATGCACGCCGTCGAAATTGCCGATGGCCACCACGGGTCGCGCCAAGGCGGGCGGAAGCGGCGCATTGCCGCGCACCAGGAGAAAGTCGGAGGAGGGATCACCTGTCATCGGCGGGCAGCAGCCTTGCCTTGTCTTGTCGTCTCTCGGCGAAACGTGGCGGCGCCCGGCGCAACGCGCGCCAGCGTCGACGACGAACAGGTGCTCTAGGCGCTGGCGCCCGGAGGCGTCAAGGGCGCCTCACCAGGCGAGGCGGGGCATGACGCCCCGCGGATGGGCGTGTCCGGTGAACAGCTCGGCAAGGCTTTCCGTATCGGGAATGGCGCCGTCGACCGATTTCAGCTCCTGCGCATGGATGCCGCCGGAAATGAACAGGCTGTCGAAGCCGGCATCGTTGGCCCCGGCGATGTCGGTGCGCAGGGCATCGCCGATGCCGAGCACGCGGGCGCGGTCGATGGCGCCGCCGCGGATCACCTCCGCATGGGCGAAGGCGGTGTCGTAGATGGGCCGGTAAGGCTTGCCGCACCAGATGGCCTTGCCGCCGACCTCCTCATAGGCCTTGGCGATGGCGCCGGAGCAGAAGATGAGGTGCTCGCCTCGCTCCACCACGAGGTCGGGATTGGCGCAGATCATCGGCAGGTCCCGGGCCTTCATGGCGGCGATGGCCTCGACATAGTCGTCCGGGGTCTCCACCTCGTCGTGGAACAGGCCGGTGACCACCACGAGGTCGGCCCCGTCGAGATCGGTGAGGGTGAGATCAAGGCCCTCGAACAGGCCGAGGTCGCGCCCAGGACCCAGATGATAGGTGCGCGCCCCGGTGCGGGCCGCCAGCATCTCGCGGGTGACGTCGCCCGAGGTGACGATGGCGTCATAGGCGGTGCGCGGCACGCCGAGGCCATCCAGCATCTCCATGACGAAGCGGTTGGGCCGCGGCGCGTTGGAGACGAGGATCACGCTGGCCCCACCGGCGCGCATGCGGGTGAGCGCGTCGCAGGCGGAGGGGAAGGCGGCGACGCCGTTATGCAGCACGCCCCAGACATCGCACAGGATGAGATCGTACTGGCCGGCAAAGGCGGACAGTCCGGACACCAGAGGCGGTGCGTGGGGGTGAGACCTCTGCGTGCTGTTGGAGTGTTCGGCCATGGCGCGTTTCCTCTTGTGCACCGCACAAGTGCCATGACGGAAACCGAACCACAAGAGCTGCGGCGGGCTCCGCAAAGCCTTTGGTTTCGGCGGGGTACGATGGTGACGGGGAGGGGCGATACCGCCCGGCTTCCCCCATCATCAGGTGGCGCCCGCAGCCGGATCCGACCCGATGGCCTCAACCTGGCCGGCGGCTTGGCCCGGCGCCTTCGGGCGTGAGCCAATGGGAGCGGAAAACCTTCTACGGGTGCCCCTTGCCCGGATGGCCGCCGCCGTGCGGGTTGCCCATGCCATGGGGATGCCCGCCCCCGTGCCCGCCGCCATGCCCGCCCCCCATGCCGTGGGGGGCGCCACCGGGATGACCTCCGGGATGTCCGCCCGGATGCCCGCCTTTCGGCTGCTCCTTCTGGGCCACGGGGGTGGTGGACCGCGTCCGCGCCTCCACCCCCGGCACCTGCCGCACCAACTCGCGGAAGGCGTCGCCGCGCACCTCGAAGTTGGGGAACTGGTCGAAGCTGGCGCAGGCCGGCGACAGCAACACCACCGGCTCCTTGAGCCCGGAGGCCTCGGCGTCCCGCGCGGCGGCTTCCACCGCCTTATCGAGGGTGCCGACGATCTCGTGGGCCACCGTGTCGCCCAGGGTCGCGGCGAAGCCGGCAGCCGCCTCGCCGATCAGATAGGCCTTGGCGACGCGGCCGAAGAAGGGCGCGAGCGGGGCGATGCCGCCGGTCTTGGGCCTGCCGCCGGCGATCCAGAAGATGTTGGTGAAGCTCGCCAGCGCCCGCTCGGCGGCGTCCGCATTGGTGGCCTTGGAATCGTTGACGAACAGCACCGGGCCTTTGTTGGCCACCTCTTCCATGCGGTGGGCAAGGCCGGGGAAGCGCTTCATGGCCACGGTGATGACCTCGGGCGCGACGCCTACCCCGCGGCACGCGGCAAACGCCGCTGCGGCATTCTGCGCATTGTGGGTGCCGCGCAGGGAGCCGATGCCGCTGAGCGGCAGACGGAAGCGCTCGGCCCCGCCCTCGGATGCCACCAGCGTCTCGCCATCCAGCCAGATGCCGTCGGGCAGGGGGCGCTTCACCGAGATGCGCACCACATACTTGCCCGCCGCAACGGCCCGGTCGGCCATGGCGGCGGAGAAATCGTCGTCCACCCCTACCACGGCGGCGCCGCCGCCCTCGACGCCGGTGACGAGGCGTTCCTTGACTGCCGCGTAATGCTCGATTGTCCCGTGGCGGTCGAGATGGTCGGGGGTGACGTTCAGCATCACGCCGACGGAGGGGTCGAGGCTGGGGGCGAGGTCCACCTGGTAGGAGGAGCACTCCACCACATGCACCCGGCCCGGCTTGGGCGGGGCGAGGGAGAGGATGGCGGTGCCGATATTGCCGCCCATCTGCACGTCGCGTCCGGCCACCCGCAGGATGTGGGTGATGAGCGCCGTGGTGGTGGACTTGCCGTTGGTGCCGGTGATGGCGATGAAGGGCGAGCGCCGGGCGATGGCGTGCCGCTCCCGGCAGAACAGCTCGATGTCGCCGATCACCTCCGCGCCGGCGTCGCGCGCCAGCTTTACCGACCAGTGCGGCTCGGGATGGGTGAGCGGCACGCCGGGCGAAAGGACGAGGGCGGCGACGGCCGTCCAGTCGATGGACCTCAGGTCCTGGACGAGAATGCCCGCCTCGCCGGCCTTGAGGCGGGAGGCTTCGGCATCGTCATAGGCGACGACATGGGCGCCGCCGGCCTTGAGTGCTTCGGCGGTGGCGAGCCCGGAGCCGCCGAGCCCGAAAAGGGCGACGGTCCGGTCCTTGAAGACGGTGACGGGGATCATGGCGTTACGAAAATTCCGGTGCGGCAATGGATCGTCTCTTTTCCGTCTAGAGCAAGACGGCCAAAAGTGCGAATGCCTTTCGCAACCACAGAAGTCTTACGGGAAATCCCGTGGTTGACCGTCCGCAACATTCGGAACATTGAATGTTCACGACAGGCAAAGGAGCTGGACATGGCCAATGTGGGTGGGATCGACCGCGTGTTGCGGTTCATCGTGGGTGTGGTGCTGATCCTGGTGCCGTTCGTGGCGCCTTCGGTTCCGGCCCTGGCGGGGCTTGGGAACTGGGGCTGGATCATCGGCGCGGTGGGGGTGGTGATGCTGCTCACCGCCATCTTCCGCTTCTGCCCGGCCTATGTGCCGTTCGGCATCAAGACCTGCGCGCGGGAGTAAAGGCGCGCGGGGGAGTAAACCTGCACGCAAGAGTAAACCTGCGCGCAGGAGCGAGGCTTTCAGGCCTGCGGATATGAAGAAGGCCCGGGGAGATGCTCCCGCGGGCCTTCTTTCATCCGGGCGGACGCGTTCTCACCTCAGCTTCAGCGTCGCGAGGCCGGCCAGCGCCAGCACCACGGCGACGATCCAGAAGCGGATCACCACCTGCGGCTCGGTCCAGCCGAGCTGCTCGAAATGGTGGTGGATGGGCGCCATCTTGAACACCCTTTTGCCGGTGAGCTTGAACGACACCACCTGCACGATCACCGACACCGCTTCCAGCACGAACAGGCCGCCGATGACCGCCAGTACGATCTCGTGCTTGGTCGCCACCGCCACCGTGCCGAGCAGGCCGCCCAGCGCCAGCGACCCGGTGTCGCCCATGAACACCTGGGCTGGCGGCGCGTTGAACCACAGGAAGCCGAGGCCCGCCCCCATCAGCGCCCCGCACACCACCGCCAGCTCGCCCACGCCGGCCACGTAGTGGATCTGCAGATAGTCGGCGAACACCACGTTGCCGGCGAGATAGGCGATGAAGCCGAACGAGCCCGCCGCGATCATCACCGGCACGATGGCGAGGCCGTCGAGGCCGTCGGTGAGGTTCACCGCATTGCCCGCCGCCACGATGACGAACATGCCGAAGATGGCGAAGAACATGCCGAGGTTCAGCAGCAGGTCCTTGAAGAAGGGGAAGGCCACCGAGGTGGAGAGCCCCGGCTTGCCTGCGGTCATGATGATCACCATGGCGACGCCGGCGATCACCGCCTCGATGCCGAGGCGCGCCTTGCCGGACAGGCCGTTGTGGGTCTGCTTCGTCACCTTCAGGTAGTCGTCGTAGAAGCCGATGAGGCCGAAGCCCAGCGTCACCAGCAGCACCACCCACACATAGGGGTTGGAGAGGTTCGCCCAGAGCAGGGTGGCGACCAGGATGCCCGACAGGATCATGAGCCCGCCCATGGTGGGCGTGCCCTTCTTGGTGAGCAGGTGCGACTGCGGTCCGTCGGTGCGGATGGGCTGGCCCTTGCCCTGCTTCAGGCGGAGCGTGGAGATCATGCCCGGCCCGAACAGGAACACGAACAGCAGCGCCGTCACCACCGCCCCGCCGGTGCGGAAGGTGATGTAGCGGAAGACGTTGAAGGCGGGAAACGACGCGTGGAATTCGGCAAGCCACTGGAGCATTGAAAAATTATCCTTCGAGCAGCGCGTCCTCGCCGGCGTGGAAACGCTCGGCGAGCTTCTTGACCAGGGGGCCCATGCGGCTGCCGTTGGATCCCTTCACCATGAGCGTGTCGCCGGCGCGGATGGCGGCGGCCACCATGGGTTCGAGGTGGGTGGCGTGGGCGGCATAGCCGCCCCGCCGGTCCGAGGGAAGCGCCTGCCACAGGGCGTGCATCTGCGGGCCGCAGCAATAGACCTGGTCGATCTTCGCCGCGACGATGGCCGCGGCGAGGCCGGCATGGTGTGCCTCCCCGTCCGGACCCAGTTCCAGCATGTCGCCCAGCACCGCGATGCGCCGGCCGCGTGTCCCCACCGGGGTGCGGCTGAGCACGTCGAGGGCGGCGCGCATGGAGGCGGGATTGGCGTTGTAGCTCTCGTCGAGCAGGGTCGCCTGACCGCTCTTCACCTGGAGCTGGACCGGCACGCCGCGCCCGGGCGGCGGCTTGAGGTGCGACAGCGCGAGGGCGGCGAGCGCCATGTCGGCGCCGGCGAGCTTGGCGGCGGCGAGCACCGCCAGCATGTTCTGCACGATGTGGCGGCCGGGCATGCCCACCTTGAAGGTGACCGGCGTGCCCATCACGTCCGCCACCGCCACCGAGCAAAAGGATTTCAGCGCGGCCTCCTTCAGCCGCACGTCCGCGCCCTCGGCCTCGCCGAAGCTGACGATGCGGGAGATGCCGCGGGCCTCGGCCGCCGCCTTCAGGCGCTCGAACAGCGGATTGTCGCGGTTCAGCACCGCCGCGCCGCCGGGCTCCACGCCGTCGAAGATCTCCGCCTTGGCGTCGGCGATCTCCTCGATGGAAGAGAACTGGGCGATGTGCACCGGCTCCACCGTGGTGACGATGGCGACGTGGGGGCGCACCAGCTCGACCAGGGGCGTGATCTCGCCCGGATGGTTCATGCCGATCTCGAATACGCCGTAGCGCGCCTCCCGAGGGAAGCGGGCCAGCGACAGGGGCACGCCCCAGTGATTGTTGTAGGAGGCGGCGGAGGCGTGGGTCTCCCCATCGGCGCCCAGCGCGATGCGCAGGGCCTCTTTGGTGGTGGTCTTGCCCACCGATCCGGTCACCGCCACGATCTGCGCTTTTGAACGCGCGCGGGCGGCGCGGGCGAGGTCCGAGAGGGCGGCGAGCACGTCGTCCACCACCAGCAGCGGCGCGCCCTCGGGGAAGGCGTCCGCCCTGTCGCGGGCGACGACGCAGAGGGCGGCGCCGGCGCCCAGCGCCTTTTCCACATAAGCGTGGCCGTCGCTGTTCTCGCCGGTGATGGCGAAGAAGGCGTCGCCGGTGACAAGCGTGCGGCTGTCGATGGAGATGCCGGTGACGTCGCGGGGCGTGCCGCGCACCAGAGCGCCCGTGGCCTCCGCCAATTCGGCGACGGTATGCAGGACTCGACCGCTCATGCCAGCGCTCATGTTCATGCTGCTACCTCCTCCGAAGCACGCGCCGATCGTGCCGCTCCGCGCGGCGATCGGATGACGCGTCCTTCTTACCCCAAGTTGAGAGACGGGTTCGCGGAACCCGACTCGAGAGCGGCGAGGACTTCCTCCGCATCCGAGAACGGATATGTCCGGTCGCCGATGATTTGGCCGGTTTCGTGACCCTTGCCGGCAACAATGAGCGCATCCCCAGGCTGGAGCATCCCCACGGCCGCTTTTATGGCCTCCGCCCGGTCGCCGATTTCCCTCGCCCCGTGGGCGCCTTCGAGGATTTCGGCGCGGATGGTGGCGGGATCCTCGCTGCGGGGATTGTCGTCGGTGACGATCACCACGTCCGCCTTGGAGGCGGCGATGGCGCCCATGAGGGGCCGTTTGCCCTTGTCCCGGTCGCCGCCGCAGCCGAACACCACCATGAGGCGCCCCGGCACCGCCGCGCGCAGGGTGTCGAGCACGGTGGCCAGCGCCTCCGGCTTGTGGGCGTAGTCCACGAACACCGGCCGGCGCGGGTCGTCGCCGATGCGCTCCAGCCGGCCGGGCACGCCGGTGAGGTGCGCAAGGGCATCGAGCGCCGCCGCCCGCTCCGCCCCGCAGGCGATGGCAAGGCCGGCGGCGAGCAAGGCGTTGTCGAGCTGGAAGCGGCCCACCAGCGGCACGATGGCATGGCTGCCGTCCGCGAACATCACCTTCTGCCCGGTGCCGGACCCGGTGGTGCCGAAGATGTCGAGGCCGCCCGCCTGCCCCTCGCCGATGGGCAGCAGCTTCAGGCCGCGCGTCTCACCCCACGCCAGGGCATTGGCGGCGAAGGGCGCGCCTGTCACCGCCACGGCGGTGGCCTCATCCGGCATCACTTGGGTGAACAGGCGCAGCTTGGCGCGGAAATAGGCGTCGATGGTGGGGTGGTAGTCCAGATGGTCGCGGCCGAGATTGGTGAAGCCGCCGGCGGTGAAGCGCACCCCGTCGAGCCGCTTCTGGTCCAGCCCGTGGGACGAGGCCTCCAGCGCCATGTGGGTGACGCCCTCGCCGGCGAGGCGGTCCAGGGTGGCGTGCAGCTCCACCGGATCGGGCGTGGTGAGGCTGCCATAGGTGGAGCCGTCCGGCGCCACCAGGCCGATGGTGCCCAGATAGGCCGCCTTGTGGCCGAGCCGCTCCCAGATCTGCCGCAGGAAGAAGGCGACGGAGGTCTTGCCCGCCGTGCCCGTCACCGCCGCGATGGTGGCGGGCTGGCGCGGGTAGAAGCGCGCAGCGGCGAGCGACAGGGAGCGCCGCACGTCGAGGGAGAAGGCGAGCGCCACCTGGGGCGGCAGCACGGGCCGGGGCGCGGTGGGCTCCATCAGCACCGCGCCGGCCCCCCGCGCCACCGCATCGGCGATGAAGCGTGTTCCGTCCGCATGGGTGCCGGGAATGGCGACGAAGAGGTCGCCGGGCGTGATCCTGCGGCTGTCGGCGGAGAGGCCGAAAACGGGTTCGTCGCCTGCGCCGGCGGAGAGGATGCGGGCGTGACCGTCGAGGATCTGTCCGAGGGAATGGCTGGTCATCGGACCTCTTTTGGCATCCACCCGCGCCGGTTGTCACCCTAGAGCGCGATCCGATCGGATTGAATCAATCCGATCGGCGAATCGCCCTCTGACTCTAAGATAGAGAACGCGTTATCCGATCCGATTGCGATGCAATCTGATCGGCGCGTGCTCTAGACCTGAGGCCGCGTCCCGCGGGCGGTATCGACGTGCGGCAGCGGATTATTCAGCAACGCTCAAGCCCGCGCGGCGCTTGAACATAGCCCCTCAGTGCCGGTCGGCCACCTTCAGCGGCGTGCGCAGCAGCTGTTCCGCATTGGGCAGGTTCTGCCGCGGCGCGATGTTCAGCAGCGGCGCGATGCGCTCGATGATCTTGCCGGCGGTGGGCGCCGCGTTCCAGCCCGACGTGGCGAAGCCGTAGGTTTCGGAGGTCGCCTTGGGCTCGTCCAGCATCACGAGGATGAGGTAGCGCGGCTTGTCCATGGGGAAGACCGCCGTGAAGGAGGTGAGCAGCTTGTTCTTGGCGTAGCGTCCGTTCACCACTTTTTCGGCGGTGCCGGTCTTGCCGCCCACCAGATAGCCCGGCACTTCCGCCTTGGAGGCGGTGCCCTTCTCCGCATTGAGGCGCATGATGTAGCGCATCTTGTCCGAGGTGTCGGGCTTCAGCACCCGCACCGCCACCTTCTGCGCCTCCTCGGGGGTGCGCTTGATAAAGGTGGGGGTGATGAGATAGCCGCCGTTCACCATGGAATTCACCGCCATCACCGCCTGCAGCGGGGCGACGGACAGGCCGTGGCCGAAGGCGATGGTGGCGGAGTTCAATTCGCCCCAGCGCCGGGGGACGATGGGCTCGGAGCTTTCCGGCAGCTCGGTGCGGAGCCGGTCGAGCTGGCCCATCTTCTTCAGGAACGCCTTGTGGGCCTCCACGCCAAGGGAGAGCACCATCTTCGCCGTGCCCACGTTGGATGAGACGAGGAAGATCTCGGGCACCGTCAGCACGCGGTTTTCGGCGTGATAGTCGGAAATCTTGAAGCGGCCGAAATGCATGGCGCCGCGGGCGTCGAACGAGGAGTTCAGGCCGATCTTGCCCGAATCGAGCGCCATGGCAAAGGACAGGGCCTTGAAGGTGGAGCCCATCTCGAACACGCCGGTGGTGAGCCGGTTGAGATAGGCGTCGTCCTTCGGGTTGCCGGGCACGTTGGGGTCGAAGTCCGGCAGCGAGACCATGGAGATGATCTCGCCGGTGTTGACCTCGGTCACCACCGCCATGGCGTGGAGCGCCGAGAACTTGTTCTTGGCCCGGATCATCTCGTCGCGCACTGCGTGCTGCACCCGCATGTCCATGGACAGCTGCACCGGCTCCTGCTGCCGGTCGGTGGCGAAGCCCGCGAGGTGCAGCTCGGCGAGGCCGCGGCCGTCGATGTATTTTTCAAGGCCCGAGATGCCCTGGTTGTCCACGTTCACCCCGCCCATGACGTGGGAGAGGATGGGGCCGTCGGGATAGATGCGGCGGTTTTCCTTCAGGAAGCCGATGCCGGGAATGCCGAGGCGGTGGATGGCGCGCATCTGCGCCGGGGTTATCTCGCGCTTCAGCCAGGCGAAGCCCTTGCCGGAATTGAGCCGCTTGCGGCTTTCCTCCACGTCGAGGTCGGGCAGCACCTTGAGCAGGCCTTCCAGCGCCTCGTCGGGATCGATGAGGCGGCGCGGCTCGGCGAACAGGGACGGCGATTTCACGTCGATGGCGACGATGTCGCCGTTGCGGTCGATGATGTCGGGCCGTGCCGAGGCCACCGCGTCCAGGCTGCGCCCGCGGGTGGCGCCGGGATCGGAGGTGATGGCCAGATGGGAGAGCTGCGCGCCGATGGCGATGAACACGGCGCAGAAGGTGAACATGATCAGCCTGATGCGTCCACGGGCGACGGCTTCCATGTCGCCCCGGTCGAGGCCGAACAGGCCGCGCACCACATGCCGGCCGGCGCGCCAGGCGAGGTGGCTGAGATGGACCGTGACCGCCGCCGCCACGGTCCAGGTGGCGATGGCGGCGCGGCGCAACCCGCGCAGCAGGGCGCGGCCGGCGGCACCGGCGAGGCGGCCGGCGGTCTCCAGCAGCACGGCGCAGGCGGCGTCGGCCTTCTGGATTTCGGGACCCATGGCCGCAGCCGTATCGGCGGCGAAACGGGCGATGCGGGCGGAAAAGGGCGTCTTCTCGACCATGGCGACCTCTTCAGCGTTCCCCGGAGAACAGGCGCTTCAGCCCTTCGATGAGATCCGGCCCGGGATCGGGGCGGGCCTCGGGGGCCGAAGGCGGCGCGGCGGGGGCATTCTGGACAATGGGAGCGGTGGCGCGGGGCGGCCGCGGCGGGCTCGCCGATGCCGTGCTCGCGGCGGGTTTCGGTGGCGTGGCGGGACGCAGGGCCGAGGTGGTCGGCACCGATGCGCCGCCGGTGCCGGTGGGGGCTGTGGGCGAGGCCGACGGCTTCGACGAGGTGGAGGAGGTGACCAGCGGCGTGTCCACCAGCGCCTCAAGCAGGCCGCCGATGCCGTCCGAATTGTTGGCGGGCTTCTCCGGCAAGTCGTCGAGGCTGGAGATGGAATCGATGTCGAGCCGCTTCATGTCGAGATGGCGCTCGGCCAGGCCCTGGATATAGATGGGCGAGGTGCGGCGCGCCCATTCGGCCCGCATCATGGCGATGGAGTCGCGTTCCTTGCGGATTTGCATGCGCAGGGTGGCGAGGCGTTCGGCTTCGGCGGTGGACGCGTATTTCAGCTGGTAGACCACCGCGGCGGTCACCAGAAGCGCGACGACCATCACGACATTGGCGACCCGGAACATGTCTTCTAGCGTCTCCGCCCGTGGCGTTGCGGTGATGGGGCTGGCAGCAGCCCCATCAGGTCACCGCCCGGATGCGCCGGGGCGTTCGTACGTTCGGCCGCGCGAAGCTTCGCGGACCTTGCGCGCGGATTGCCTGCCACTTCGTCGGGACCGGGTTCCACCACGCCTTTCGCCACCAGGCGGAAGGCAGGCTCCGGACCCTCCGCCTGCGGCAGGTGGCGCGACGCGGACGGTGCCTTTGCCCGGTTTGACAGAAATGTCTTAACGATCCTGTCCTCCAGGGAATGGAAGGTCACCACCACCAGCCGCCCGCCCGGGGCCAGCGCCCGTTCGGCGGCGACAAGGGCCTCGACCAGCTCGGACAATTCCTCGTTCACGGCGATGCGCAGGGCCTGGAAGGTGCGAGTGGCCGGGTGCATCTCGCCGGGCTTGGGCCACACGATGCGGGACACGATCTCCGCGAGTTGCGCGGTGCGGATGATGGGCGATTCGCCCCGCGCCTTGACGATGGCGCGGGCGATGGGCCGCGAATGCCGCTCTTCCCCCAGGCTCCAGATGAGATGGGCGAGCTGCACCTCGTCCAACGTCGCCACGAGGTCGGCGGCGGAGGGGCCGGTATCGCCCATGCGCATGTCGAGGGGGCCGTCGCGGCGGAACGAGAAGCCGCGCTCCGCCTGGTCGAGCTGCATGGAGGAGACGCCGATGTCCAGCACCACGCCGTCAAGGGGCGCAAAATCGTGCTCCTGCGCCACCGCATCGAGGCGGGAAAAGCGGTCGTTCACCAGCACGAGCCGCCCGGCGGCCTCGGCCACCAGGTCCGCGCCGGCGGCGATGGCGGTGGGATCGCGGTCGATGGCCAGCACCCGGCAATCGGCGGCGTTCAGGATGCCCCGCGTGTAACCTCCCGCGCCGAAGGTGCCGTCCACGTAGCGGCCGGCATCCTTCGGCGCGAGGTGCGCGAGAACCTCGGCGAGCATCACAGGCAGGTGACGGGCCGGTCCGCCAGCGGCGTCGGCGGGGCCGACCCCGTGGCCCGTCGTCATGCCTTGGTGCTCCTTTGGTTCTCCGCTCGGGAGCCGATGGCCTGACGCAGCTCGCGCACCCGTTGGGTGGCCTCCGCGAGATGCGCCTTCAGCCGCTCCGGTTCCCAGATCCGGAATTTGTGCCCCAGCCCCACGAACGCCACCTGGTCGGTGATCGCCGCATGGGCCTTCAGGGTGTCGGTCAGCACCACCCGGCCTTCCGGGTCGATGCGCAGGGTCTCGCTGGTGCCGTAGAGGGCGGCGGCCAGCTCCTCGCGCGCCTCGGAATAGGGCGGGTAGCTCTCGATCAGCGCGTCGATCTCGCCGATCAGGCGGTTTCCGCCCGCATCCAGCGCGGGTTCGGCAAGGCTCGGATGGCAATAGAGGCCGTCCGCGCCGTCCTTGGCCAGCACCGTGCGGAAGGGCGCGGGGATGGAAACCCGGCCCTTGGCGTCGAGCCGCATCGTGTAGGTGGACACGAAGCGGTCCATGGCGCCCGGGTGCCCCTCGTTTGCGGCAGGCGGCGGTTCGGTCCGCCCGCTTGACGGCAGGAGCCGTCCACCGTGTTCATGGGTAATAATGGGCTAACATGGGATTTCATGGGCGTCAACGGAATGGCATGGGGCGATGGCATGGGGCGCGGGCATGGGCGCGGGCAGGGTGGGGCACTGCCGCAGACGCAGGCCGGCCCCCTCTCCCGCTTGCGGGGGAGGGCTGGGGAGGGGGCAGGGGCGTGTGTTTGGGGAAACGCGGGCGGGTCGACGACGGGGAAATGCGGCGGGAGATACCTCGGCGCGGCGGGACGGTGGCAGCCGTCGACCCCCACCCTACCCTCCCCCGCCCGAACTCGGCTCCTGCCGAGTTCGGTTCCCACGAGCCGAGGCCGGAAACATCCGGCCTCGGGCGGGAGAGGGTTCACGGCGGTGCAGGTTAGAAGAGTGTTGCTTCCACAAACGCAGACTGCCCCCTCTCCCGCGTGCGGGGGAGGGCTGGGGAGGGGGCAGGGACGTGTGTTTGGAAATGCGGGCGGGGCGATGCGGAGGGATACTGTGCGAAGATCCGGCGGCGGGGAACGCGGAAACGCCCGCCCCCACCCTGCCCTCCCCCGCACGCGGGAGAGGGTTCCGTCGCACCCAGCCGAAGCAAGTGCGACGGGTACCGCCTCCGCCTACCCCGCCCGAGCAGCCAGCGCCTGTGCCACTTTCGAGGCCGGCGTGCGGCCCAAAGCGGCGGTAATCGCCCGGCCCGCGCTTGCGAGGGCGTTAAGGTCCACCCCGGTGTCCACGCCGAGGCCGTCGAGCATGTAGACGAGGTCCTCGGTGGCCAGATTGCCCGAGGCGCCCTTGGCATAGGGGCAGCCGCCGAGGCCGGCCACCGCCGCATCCACGCTGGCGATGCCCAGCTCCAGGCAGGCGAGCACATTGGCCAGCGCCTGCCCGTAGGTGTCGTGGAAGTGCAGGGCGGTGCGCGCGACGCCGATATGATCCGCCACCGCCCGTGCCATGGCCCTCGCCTTGTCGGGGGTGCCGACCCCGATGGTGTCGCCCAGCGAGACCTCGTAGCAGCCCATGGCGACCAGGCGTTCGGAGACCTCCACCACCTTGGCCACCGGCACCTCGCCCTGATAGGGGCAGCCGAGCACGCAGCTCACATAGCCGCGCACCGCCACGCCCTGCGCCTTCGCAAGATCGAGCACAGGGACGAAGCGCTCCAGGCTCTCGGCGATGGAGCAGTTGATGTTTTTCTGGCTGAAGGCCTCCGAGGCGGCGGCAAACACGGCCACTTCCTCCACGCCGGAGGCGAGCGCCAGTTCCAGCCCCTTCAGGTTGGGGGTGAGCACCGGATAACGGACCCCCTCGCGCCGGTCGATCTGTGCCAGCACCTCACCGGTGTCGGCCATCTGCGGCACCCATTTGGGCGAGACGAACGAGCCGCTCTCGATCATCGTCAGCCCGGCGCCGGCCAGCGCGTCGATGAGCGCCACCTTGGCGGCCACGGGCACGAGGCCGGGCTCGTTCTGGAGCCCGTCGCGCGGGCCCACCTCGACGATACGCACCGATGCTGGGCGGGCCATCACGCGTCCTCCTATTCTGCTTCTTCCAGCACCAGCAGCTCGGCGCCCTCGTCCACGAGGTCGCCCACGGCGAATTTCAGCGTCTTCACCCGGCCGTCGCGGGGGGCGGCGACGGTGTGCTCCATCTTCATGGCTTCCACCACCACCAGCGCGGCGCCCTTCGCCACCTCCTGGCCCTCCTCCACCGCGATGCGGATGATGGTGCCGGGCATGGGGGCGACCAGCCGGCCGGCGGTTCCGGTGGCGGCCTGGGAGGCGAGGCGCGGGTCGATGAACTCGACGCCAAATTCCCCGCCGCGCACGAATATGGTGAGGCGGGCGCCGGTGCGGACCACCCGCGCCGACAAGGCGACGCCATCGAGCCGGGCGCGCAGCGTGCCATCGGCCTCCGCGTCGCCTTCCACGCTCATGTCCCCGCCCGGCAGGCTAAGGATGAAGCCCGAGGGGCGGAAATGGGCGCGCACGGCGATGCGCCGCTCGCGGTCGGCGAAGGTGAGGTCCACATGGGCGTCGCGGTTCAGCCGCCAGCCCGGCGCGAGCCCCCATGGCGACCACGGGTCGGCCGCGTCCACCGCCTCGGCGGACTGCCGCGCCTCCTCCTTCAGGATGGAGAGGGCGGCCAGCGCCAGCGCCGTGTCGTCCACCGGCTGGGGCGGCGGCAAAAGCTGGTCCTGGTGGCGGGCGATGAAATTGGTGTCCAGCTCCGCCGCGGCAAAGGCGGGATGAGCGGCGATGGCTTTGAGGAACACCCGGTTGGTGGCAAGGCCCACCACCTCGGTGGCGCCAAGGGCGGCATCCAGCCGGCGCACCGCCTCGGTGCGGTCTGCGCCGGAGACGATGATCTTGGCGATCATGGGATCGTAATGGATGGACACCGTGTCGCCGGCGCGCACGCCCGTATCCACCCGCGTGCCCTCAAGATGGGAAGGCAGCACCAGATGATCCAGCCGGCCCACCTGCGGCAGGAAATCCCGCGCCGGGTCCTCGGCATAAAGCCGCACCTCGATGGCGTGGCCCTTCAGCGGGATATCGGCCTGCGCCAGCGGCAGCGTCTCGCCCTGCGCCACGCGAATCTGCCACTCCACCAGGTCCTGGCCGGTGATGCTCTCCGTCACCGGATGCTCCACCTGCAGGCGGGTGTTCATCTCCATGAAGTAGAAGTGCTCGCCCTCGGCGATGAATTCCACCGTGCCGGCGCCCACGTAGCCCACCGCCTTGGCGGCATCCACCGCGGCCTTGCCCATGGCGGCGCGGCGCTCCGGTGTCATGCCGGGGGCGGGGGCCTCCTCCACCACCTTCTGGTGGCGACGCTGGATGGAGCAGTCGCGCTCGTGCAGGTAGACCGCGTTGCCGTGGCTGTCGGCGAAGACCTGCACCTCGATGTGGCGCGGTGTGGTGAGGTATTTTTCCACCAGCACCTTGTCGTCGCCGAACGCGCTCCTGGCCTCGCGCTGGGCGGAGGCGAGGGCGTCGGGGAATTCAGCGGCGCTGCGCACCACCTTCATGCCCTTGCCGCCGCCGCCGGCGGACGCCTTGATGAGCACGGGAAAGCCGATGCGTTCCGCTTCCCGGGCGAGCAGGCCCGCGTCCTGGTCCTCGCCGTGATAGCCGGGCACCAGCGGCACGCCGGCCTTTTCCATCAGCGACTTGGCGGCGCTCTTGGAACCCATGGCGCGGATGGACGAGGCCGGCGGGCCGACGAAGACGATGCCCGCCTGTTCGCAGGCCTCGGCGAAGTCCGCATTCTCGGACAGGAAGCCGTAGCCGGGATGGATGGCATCCGCGCCGCTCCTCTTCGCCGCGTCGAGGATGGCGTCGATGCGAAGGTAGCTCTCGCGGGCGGGCGCCGGGCCGATGGGATAGGCCTCGTCCGCGCTCGCCACATGGAGGGCGTTGGCGTCCGCCTGCGAATAGACGGCGACGGTGCGCAGACCCAAGGCCTTTGCGGTACGCATCACGCGCACGGCGATCTCGCCACGATTGGCGACGAGCAGGGTGCGGATCGCTTTGGTCATGCGGCCCCCCAGTTCATGCGGTCCCCCATGTGGGTTTTCTTTTTTCGAGGAAGGCGGAAACGCCCTCGCGTCCGTCGGCGCTCGCGCGCTGGTCGGCGATGCGGCGGGCGGTGTCCTGCATCACGGCCTGGTCGAAGGGCCGGTCCACGGCGGCAACGAGCGCCTTGGTGGCGGCCATGGCGCCGGGGCTCGCCGCCCTCAGCGCCTTGAGATGCCGGGCGATGGCGGCGTCCAGCTCCTCGGCGCTCACCACCTCGTGCACGAGGCCGAGGGCGAGGGCGGTGGCGGCGGAGAAGCGCTCGGCGGTGAGGAAATAACGCCGCGCCTGCCGCGCCCCCATGGCCCGCACCAGATAGGGGCTGATGACCGAGGGGATGAGGCCGATGCGCACCTCGGTGACGGCGAATTCCGCCTCCGGCACCGCCACCACGATGTCGCTGGCGGCGATCAGGCCGGTGGCGCCGGCGAAGGCCGAGCCGTGCACCCGCACGAGGGTCGGCTTGGGGCACAGGTCGATGGTGCGCATGAGCGTCGCCAGTGCCATGGCGTCGGCCAGGTTCTCGTGCCGCGAATAGGTGGCCATGCGGCGCATCCAATTGAGGTCGCCGCCGGCGCAGAAGATGGGGCCGTTGGCCCTGAGCAGGACGGCGTAGACCTCCGGATCGATGGTGGCGGCATCATAGGCGCGGGTGAGCGCGAGAATGAGCGCATCGTCGAAGGCGTTGCGCACCTCCGGCCGATCGAGCGTCAGGACGGCGACGCCATCCTCGACAGTGGTGATGAGGCTCATGGGATCATTCCGCGCGGCGTCGATGGGCGTGGTGCAGGCCTGTCTGTTCCCCGGACAAGCGACAGCGCAGCTGGAGCGCCGATCCGGGGGCCAGCGCACAGCTCCTGCGCAGCAGACAAGTCCTTCGGGAGGCTGCGGATGAAGCCGCCTACGGCGAATTTCCTGCGCTGGGCCCCGGCTCTCCTTCCACTGCGCTGCGCTGCGTTCCAGTCGGCCGGGGCACGGGGGCGGGGTGCTGCAGCCATAAGTGATGTCGCCATCACATGCGGAACACGCCGAAGCGCGTCTCCTGCTCGGGGGCGTTGAGCGCGGCGGAGAGAGCCAGTGCCAGCACCATGCGGGTGTCGGCCGGATCGATGACGCCGTCGTCCCACAGCCGCGCCGAGGAATAATAGGGATGGCCCTGCACCTCGTACTGGGTGCGGATGGGGGCCTTGAAGGCCTCTTCCTCCTCGGCGGACCATGTGCCGCCGCGCGCCTCGATGCCGTCGCGCTTCACCTGGCCGAGCACGCCCGCCGCCTGCTCGCCGCCCATCACCGAGATGCGGGCATTGGGCCACATCCAGAGGAAGCGCGGGTCGAAGGCGCGCCCGCACATGCCGTAATTGCCGGCGCCGAAGGAATTGCCGATCACCACCGTGAACTTGGGCACGGCGGCGCAGGAGACGGCGGTGACGAACTTCGCGCCGTCCTTGGCGATGCCGCCCGCCTCATACTTCCGCCCCACCATGAAGCCGGTAATGTTCTGCAGGAACACGAGGGGAATATTGCGCTGGCAGCACAATTCCACGAAGTGCGCCCCCTTCAGCGCGCTCTCGGAGAACAGGATGCCGTTGTTGGCGATGATGCCCACCGGATAGCCGAAGATGCGGGCAAAGCCGGTCACCAGCGTCTGGCCATAGAGCGGCTTGAACTCGTCGAACTCGGAGCCGTCCACGATACGGGCGATGATCTGGCGCACATCAAAGGGCTGCTTGGGGTCGGCGGAGACGATGCCGTAGATGTCCCTGGCGTCGTAGAGCGGCGCGCGGGGCTCGCGGATGTCGAGGGAATGGGCCTTGGTGGCGTTCAGGTTCGCGACGATGGACCGGGCGATGCCCAGCGCATGGGCGTCGTTCTCCGCCATGTGGTCGGCGACGCCGGAGGTGCGGGTGTGCACGTCGGCCCCGCCCAGCTCTTCCGCCGTGACCACTTCGCCGGTGGCGGCCTTCACCAAGGGCGGGCCGCCGAGGAAGATGGTGGCCTGGTTCTTCACCATGATGGACTGGTCGGCCATGGCCGGCACGTAGGCGCCGCCCGCCGTGCACGAGCCCATGACGACGGCGATCTGCGGGATGCCATCCGCCGACATGTGGGCCTGGTTGAAGAAGATGCGGCCGAAATGCTCGCGGTCGGGGAAGACCTCGTCCTGATTCGGCAGGTTGGCGCCGCCGGAATCCACCAGATAGATGCAGGGCAGGTGGTTTTCCCGGGCGATGGCTTGGGCCCGCAGGTGCTTCTTCACCGTGACGGGATAATAGGTGCCGCCCTTCACGGTGGCGTCGTTGGCGACGATGACGCATTCGCGGCCGGAGACGCGGCCGATGCCGGTGATGATCCCGGCGGCCGGCACTTCGTCGTCATACATGCCGAAGGCGGCAAGCTGCGACAGTTCGAGGAAGGGCGAGCCGGTGTCGAGCAGGGTGCGGATGCGGTCCCGCGGCAGCAGCTTGCCGCGCTTCAGGTGCCGCTCGCGCGCCACTTCCCCGCCGCCTTCCGCGACGCGCTCCACCGTGGCGCGCAGGTCCGCGACGGAGGCCTCCAGGGCCTGACTGTTGCGGCGGAAGGTGTCGGAGCGGCGGTCCACCGCGTCCTCAATGATCGCCATGAGCGCTCTCGCCCCCGAAACGACGGACCGATGACCCCGGCCCATCTGCCATTGACCGAACGGAGACCGACGCGCGCCCGTCGCCTCGATGGGCGGGCGGCAGGTGGGCGCGTCATCCTCCGGTGCCGGTCGTTGCCGGCTTGGAAACGATCGTACGTTTTTTTATCAGGCGCGCAAGGGCTCTTGCAGCGTGAAGGGGGCTTTTACGCCTGGACCGTCTTATGCCCGCGCCGTCCTATGCCCGCGCCGTCTTGGGCCGTGCGGCGCGCGGCTTGGCCCGCACGCCGCTGTCGCGGGGCTGGGCAGCAGCGGCTTCAAGCGGTCTGGCTTCAAGCGGCTTGGTGCGGGCGGCCTCCGCGGCGCCGGGGCCGGTGGCGCCGTCCACCACGAGGCCGGTGTAGATGTCCACCAGCTCGTCCTGGGAGAGCCGCCCGCCCGGCCGGTACCACATGCAGATGCCGGTGAGCATGGAGATGATGGCGTAGGTGGCGACCTTGGGCTCGCTCACCTGGAACACGCCGTCCTGCGCGCCCTGCCGCAGGATCTCTTCCAGCAGACCCTCGTAGCGCCGGCGCAGGGCGACCACCACGGCGCGGTGCTCGTCCTCCAGGCTGCGGATCTCCATGTTGGCGATGAAGACATGGGCCATGCGCGTCATGTGGTAGCGCAGGTGGAAGGCGGAGAAGGTCTTCAGCCGCGCCAGCGGGTCGGTGATGCCCTCAAGATCGGCCTCGGCCTTGCCCAGCAGGTCCTCCATGTGGTCGCGCACGATGTCGAACAGGAGATTCTGCTTGTTCTCGAAATATTTGTAGAGCGAGCCGGACTGCAGACCCACCTCGGCGGCGAGCTGCCTGAGGCTCATGGCCTCGTAGCCGTGCTTGTAGATGAGCTTGACGCCCGCCTGCCGAATGGCTTCGGCGGTCCGGGCGCCGTTGGAACCGATGGTGCGCGCCATGGTGGGTGTCAGCGTTGGTGGCGGCCGGGGTGGCCTCGTGCATCATTCTCGGACTGCGCCGATATCGTCCCCATCCTGCGACATCGAAATGCGTTTGGCCAGAATAAAGGAACGCTTGATTGTTTCCCTGAAGGGCACCGCGACATTCCTCCGTCAGCGAGGAGCGTGGGGCCGGGCACCGATGTTCAAGATTTCGAAACCACCGCGCCCCGCCTCGAAAGTATGAATGGATGCACGGCAAGTGTGCGAAAATCCGGCTGGATGGGTGCAAACGGAAACGACATTCTGCCCTGGACTGACCGAGGCGCACGTTGCGCACGCATCCACGCCGGACATCCGCCGGCGGATAAGATACGCCAGTCCGCAACTGCCCGGCCTGAAATCTCGCTTGACCAAAATAAAAAAGAACGCTTGATTGTTTCCTGAACCCGGCGAAATGACCGGGCACGCGCCAAGCCAGCCGCACAAGCGGGGCGCAAAGAACGGAGGGAGATGACGACATGGCGACCGAGAGGGCGCGACATCAATCCTTGTGCATCGAGATGGCGTGGGATGCCTGTCCGCTGTAGTGGACGCAGCCGTCGGCATCCATGTGCCCGGTATCCCCGATGATGTAGTAGGCGCTTCCGAACCTGAATCTGGCTTTCGTTGCGGCCTCGTCCTTCCTGTAGGCACGAAACCAGAAAAGCGGTGAGCGCCGGACGTGGATTGCCAGTATTCCTTCGGCACCCACGCCCAGTTCTGCCCCCTTGTCGTCGAGGACGACGAGGGAAAAGCCGGGCGCGACCCGGCCGACGGAAACCCGGTTCAGGGAGCGCGGATCGTGCGGGTCATGCTTCATGCCGATGATCATCCCCGCCTCGCGGTGTCCGTACTGGTTGATCAGGGGCACGCCGAGCTTCTGCGTCACCCAGGCGATGATGTCCTGGGGCAATGGTTCGCCGCCGACGGTCACCACGCGCAGCGCGAGCGGGTGCGAGGCCGTGGAGGGATCGCCGCGCCACCAGGCCTTGATCTGGGAGGGTGCGGCGGTGAGGTTGGTGACACGGAATTTCGACAGGACGCGATAGCCCTGCGAGACATCGTAGGGTCCATCGCAGAACAGGATGGAGCTGCCGATCAGGAGCGGGCCGACGAGACCGTAGAAGATCCCGTATTCCCAGCCCTGGTCGGTCATGTTCCAGAACACGTCCTCGTCCCGGACATCAAGCCCGAGACGCATGTATTGCTCGATTGCGGCCAGGGCGCGGACGGGGGTGAGCAGGCCGTACCGGGGTTCAACCGTCTTTGTTGAATAGGTCATGATGAAAGGGTCGTCCGCCGCATAGGTCGCGGCTTCGGCCAACGGCTCGGCCTCGTAGATCGATGACCAGAACTGGGTGACCCGACCTTCTATGCGGTTGATATGGTCCCCTTCCACGAGAAAGACCGGCGTTGACGGCTTGATGTATTTGCGGGCGCGCTCGACCAGCACCCGATCTGCAACGATGGCCTTGACGCCGCTCGAGTCCAGGCGGGCGTTCACCGCCGAGGCGGAATAGGTGGAGAACAGCGGCATGTAGACGGCGCCAACTCGCCAGATGGCAAGCGCGGCAATGACCAACTCGACACCCTTGGGCAGCATGACGGCAACGCAATCGCCTTTCTTGATGCCGATGGTCGCCAATACACGAGCAAAGCGCGATGAATAGTCGGAAAGCCTGCCAAAGCTCAGTTCCGAAGTCTGACCCGACACGGATTCATGGATCATGGCCGGATGCGAGCGCTTGCCGGGCAGATGCCGGTCACAGAGCAAATGGGCGAGGGGAATGGCCTCGCCGCGATACTCCGGCCGTTGATACAGGCTCGGAACCGATGCCGCATCGGTCTCCGTCGCGGTCTCCGCCGGCACCGTGCCCGCGCGGCGGCCGAGGCTCAGGCAGAAGGCGCCGAGCGTGTAGAGACGTGTCGCCGGATCATAGGCGAGAAGGCCTTCGTGAACGAGCGCCGCAGCCAGGCGGTGGGTCGTGGGCTTCGACAGGCCGGTGCTCGCCATGAGATCGGCAAGCCGCGCGCCAGGGGTCGGCGCGTCGGCCACCGCCCGCAGGACGGCAACGGCACGGGACAAGCTTTGAGCCCCCTTGGGGGAGGTAGAGTCGGGATCCAAAGGTGCAGTCATGTCTCATAATGTGAGACCAACTTGGGATGTTTGCAATATTTTTTGGAAGTTGATCGGATGCTCTTGAAACATTCGAGATGCCGCTAGATAATGATGATCAATATCGTCTCACAATATGAGACAATGGCTCAAAGAAGCCGCCCCGTGTACGGGAATGAGGGAGGGGAATATGGCGCTACCCGCAGCTTCGGCTGGGGCTGATCCGGGCACGGCCGCGCTCTTGAGTATCGAGAATATCTCGCTCCGGTTCGGCGGCCTCAAGGCGCTGAGCGACGTGAGCTTCCATGTGCGCCCGGGCGAGCTGTTCTCCATCATCGGGCCGAACGGCGCCGGCAAGACCTCCATGCTCAACTGCATCTCCGGGCGCTATACGCCGAGTGCGGGACGCGTGGTGTTCGACGGGGAGGATGTGACCCGGCTGAAGCCCAACCGCCGCGCCGCCATCGGCATCGGCCGCACCTTCCAGAACCTGGCTCTGTTCAGCCACATGAGCGTGCTCGACAACATCATGGTCGGCCGCCACCATCTTTTGAAGAACAACTTCCTCACCGGCGCGCTCTACTGGATCGGCGGGGCGCAGACGGAAGAGCTGGAGCATCGTCGCAAGGTGGAGGAGGTGATCGACTTCCTCGACATCCAGCACGTGCGCAAGGCCGCCGCCGGCACCCTCTCCTACGGCCTCCGGAAGCGGGTGGAACTGGCCCGCGCGGTGGCGCTGGAGCCCAAGCTCATCCTCCTCGACGAGCCCATGGCGGGCATGAACCTGGAAGAGAAGGAGGACATGGCCCGCTACATCGTGGATCTCAACGAGGAGTGGGGCATGACCATCGTCATGATCGAGCACGACATGGGGGTGGTGATGGACATTTCCCACCGCGTCATGGTGCTGGATTTCGGCAAGAAGCTGGTGGAGGGCGAGCCCGCCGAGGTGCTGGCCGATCCCCATGTGCGCAAGGCCTATCTGGGCGAGGACGATCTCGACGAGGCGGCCCCCGCCGCCGTGATTGCGTGAGGTCCGCCATGTCCGAAATCACCGCCGCCTATCCGGACGTCGCCGTCCACGACACCATGCCGAAGCTGCTGGCGCTCAACGCCCGCACCCATCCCGACGAGACCTGGCTGCGCGAGAAGGACCTCGGCATCTGGATTTCCTATACTTGGGCGCAGGTGGCCGAGCGGGTGCGCAACATCACCCTCGGCTTCACCACGCTGGGCGTTGCCCGCGGCGATGTGGTGGGCCTGCTCGGCGACAACCGCCCCGAATGGCTGATGGGCGAGATCGCCACCCATGCGCTGGGCGGCATGAGCCTCGGCATCTATCGCGATGCCCTCGGCGACGAGGTGGCCTATCTCGTCACCTATGCGGACGTGGCCGTGGTGTTCGCCGAGGACGAGGAGCAGGTGGACAAGCTGCTCTGCCTTGACGAGAAGATCCCCACCGTCCGCCACATCGTCTATGCGGACCCCCGCGGCATCCGCAAATACGACGACCCGCGCCTCATCTCCCTGAAGGACCTTGAAGCGCGCGGCGCGGCGGAGGCGGCGCGCGATCCTCAAGCCTATGACCGGCTGGTGGCGCAGGGCAGGGCCGAGGATGTGGCCATCCTGTGCACCACCTCGGGCACCACCTCCCACCCCAAGCTTGCCATGCTCACCGGCGGCGCGCTGCTGCGGCACTGCCGCGCCTATCTGGAGATGGACCCGCGCACCAGCACCGACGAATACGTCAGCGTGCTGCAGATGCCGTGGATCATGGAGCAGATCTACGCCTTCGGCCAGGCGCTCATCTCCCGCATGAGGGTGAACTTCGTGGAGGAGCAGGAAACGCTCATGGCCGACATGCGCGAGATCGGCCCCTCCTTCGTGCTGTTCGCGCCCCGCGTGTGGGAGCAGATCGCCGCCGACGTGCGCTCGCGCATGATGGATTCCTCGGCGCTCAAGCGCGGCATGTTCGAGCTGGGCATGAAGCTCGGCCTCAAGGCGCTGGAGCAGGGCCGGCGCTCGCCTTTGGCCGACTTCATCCTGTTCCGCGCCCTGCGCGACCGGCTCGGCTTCTCGCACCTGAAATCCGCTGCCACCGGCGGCGCGGCGCTGGGGCCGGACACCTTCCGCTTCTTCCTGGCGCTCGGCGTGCCCATGCGTCAGCTCTACGGCCAGACGGAACTGCTCGGCGCCTATACGCTGCACAAGGCGGAAGACGTGGATTTCGACACCGTGGGCGTGCCCTTCGACGGCGTCGACATCCGCATCGACGATCCGGACCCCAACGGCCTCGGCGAGGTGGTGACGCGGCACGGCAACGCCTTCACCGGCTATTTCCGCAATGACGAGGAAACCGCGAAATCCTTCGTGGACGGCGGCTGGATGCGCACCGGCGATGCCGGCTTCTTCAACAATCGCGGCCACCTCGTGGTCATCGACCGCATCCGCGACATGGCGCAGACGGCGCACGGCGACCGCTTCTCGCCGCAATATATCGAGAACAAGCTGAAGTTCTCACCTTATGTGGCCGAGGCGGTGGTGCTGGGCGACGGGCGCGACAGCCTCGCCGCGCTCATCTGCATCCGCTTCTCCATCGTCTCCAAATGGGCGGAGAAGAACCGCATCTCCTTCACCACCTATACCGACCTCTCGGCGCGACCCGAAGTCATCGCGCTGCTGCGCAAGGAAGTGGAGACGGTGAACCGTACCCTGCCCGAGAAGCAGCGCATCGGGCGCTTCCTCCTGCTCTACAAGGAGCTGGACGCCGACGACGGCGAGCTGACGCGCACCCGCAAAGTGCGCCGGGGTGTCATCAACGAGCGCTACGGCACCATCATCGACGCCATGTATGCGGGCGAGAAGGTGATAGACGTGGACACCACCATCACCTTCCAGGACGGCACCCGCCAGCGCATCCAGACCAAGCTCGACGTGATCGACCTCGGTGCGCCATCGCCCCGCAGGGACGACGACACCAAGAGGAGGGCGGCATGATGGGAACGACATCACCCCACGCCCTCGCGCCCCGGACAAGAGACGGCGCAGCCGGAGCGCCGATCCGGGGTCCAGGGGAAAGTCCGGCAAAGCCGGCCCTATCCTCGGCTCTCTCCGGTCACGCCGCCTTCGGCGAAGTCTTGCGCTGGGCCCCGGCTCTCCTTCCGCTGACGCTCCAGTCGGCCGGGGCGCGCGGTTCCGCGAGGCCGCACTTCAACATCAAGGAGCCCATCTGATGCAATCCCAGCTCCTTCTCCAGCTCATCATCAACGGGCTCATCATCGGCACGCTCTACGGCGTGGTCGGCATGTGCTTCGTGCTCATCTACAAGGCCTCGCAGGTGGTGAACTTCGCCCAGGGCGAGTTCCTGCTCATCGGCGCCTGGACCTGCTGGTGGCTGCTCACGGCGTGGAACATCCCCTTCTTCTGGGGCTTCCTCATCGCCGTGTGCTTCATGATGGTGTTCGGCATCGTGGTGCAGATGGTGGTGCTGCGCCCGCTCATCGGCGAGCCGATCATCTCGGTGATCATGGTCACCATCGGCATGTCCATCTTCTTCCAGGCTTTGATGAAGTGGATGTTCGGCACCTTCGCCCAGCCGTTCCCGCCCATCTTCAGCGTGGACAAGGTGGACATCCTCGGCCTGCAGGTGCAGACGGCCTATCTCATGTCCACCGGGGTCAGCCTTGCCATCATGGCGGGATTTGCCTGGTTCTTTAAGTATTCGCGGCTGGGGCTTGCCATGCGCGCCACCGCCTTCTCGCAGCAGGTGGCGCAGTCGCTGGGCATCTCGGTGCGCCAGGTGTTCGCCCTGTCCTGGGGCATCTCGGCGGCGGTATCGGCGGTGGCCGGCGTGGTGGTGGGCATCGTGAACGGGGTGTCCTCGGCGCTCTCCTTCTTCGGCATCAAGGTGTTCCCGGCGGTGATCCTCGGCGGCCTCGACAGCGTGTTCGGCGCCGTGGTGGGCGGCCTCATCATGGGCCTGCTTGAGAACCTCGCCCAATACTTCGACAGCCAGTATCTGAAATGGGGCAATCTCTATGAAATCGTCCCCTTCTACGCGCTCATCATCATCCTGATGATCAAACCCTACGGGCTGTTCGGCACCCGCGACATCGAGAGGGTCTGATCCATGGCCATCGACACCCTGCGCCCGTGCGGCGACTACCGCACCAGCTACAAGGCCGACCAGACTATCTTCGCGACCCGGCTCACCATGCTGTTTTGCGTGGCCGGCGTGGTGCTGGCCTGCTTCGCGCCGTTCTTCTTCTCGCGCTATATCCTGAGCCTGATGATCCAGATCGGCTACCTGGGCATCGCCGCCCTGGGGCTGAACATTCTCGTCGGCTTTTCGGGGCAGATCTCCGTCGGCCATGCGGTGTTCTTCGGCTTCGGCGGGTTCGCCTCGGCCTTTCTGGCAAACAAGGGCGTGCCGGTGCCGCTGGCCATCGTGCTGGCCGGGCTGTGGACCACGGCGGTGGGCCTTCTGTTCGGCCTGCCGGCGGCGCGGGTGAAGGGGCTGTATCTCGCCATCGCAACGCTGGCCGCCCAGTTCATCCTGCAGGATTTCTTCGTGCGGGCGGAATGGTTCACCGGCGGCACCCACGGCGCCATGGCCGCGCCCTTCACCCTGTTCGGCTATGACCTGTCCGGCGACGACCGCTATTTCTACGTGGTGCTGTTCTTCGTGGTGGTCATGTATCTGGGCGCCGCCAACCTCATGAGGAGCCGCGACGGACGGGCGCTGATCGCGGTGCGCGACCATTATCTCTCCGCCGAGATGATGGGCGTGAACCTCACCAAGTACCGCACCATGGCGTTCGGCATCTCGTCCTTCTATGCCGGCATCGGCGGCGCGCTCTACGCCCACTATGTGGGGTTCATGTCGGTGGAGGGGCTGGATATCCTGTTCTCCATCCAGTTCCTCGGCATGATCATCATCGGCGGGCTCGGCTCCATCATGGGCTCGCTCATGGGCACCATCTTCATGGTGCTTTTGCCCGAGGCCACCGGCTGGCTCGCCTCCGCTCTCTCGGGTAGCGTCATCGACCGGGTGCTGCACCTGAAGGATGGCCTGACCTACATGCGCGAGATGCTGATCGGCCTTACCATCATCCTGTTCCTGATCTTCGAGCCGGACGGCCTCGCCCACCGCTGGCGCCTCATCAAGGCCTACTGGAAGCTCTATCCCTTCTCTTACTGATCAAGCCGGGCGAGGTCGCACAGAACGATCCGTCCAAAACAGGAAACCCAAGGAGAGCACAAGATGAAGAAGATCGCTTTGTCCCTCGTCTCGGCGCTGGCGCTTACGGCGGCCGCGCCCGCGCTCGCCCAGTCCATCAACATCGGCCACCTCGCCGATTATTCCGGCGGCACCTCGGACGTGGGCCAGCCCTACGGCCTGGGCATCCAGGACACCATCGCCTGGATCAATGCCAATGGCGGCGTCAACGGCAAGAAGATCGATTCGGACTTCAACGAATACGGGTATCAGGTGCCGCGGGCGCTGGCCGCGTTCAAGAAGTGGGTGGGCACCAACAAGGTGGTGGCCATCCAGGGCTGGGGCACGGCGGACACCGAAGCCCTCGTCGGCATGGTGACGAAGGAGGAGATCCCCTATTTCTCCGCCTCCTACTCCGCCTCCCTCACCGATCCCAAGGGCAAGGTGAACGAGAAGAGCGAGCGCGCCGCGCCGTTCAACTTCTTCTACGGCCCGTCCTATTCGGATGCCGCCCGCGCCATGGTGAAATGGGCCGCCGACGACTGGAAGGCCAAGGGCAAGCCCGGCAAGCCCAAGTGGGTGCACATGGGCGCCAACCACCCCTATCCCAACTCGCCGAAGGCGGCGGCGGAGGCCTATGCCAAGGATCTGGGCTTCGAGGTGCTGGACCCCATCACCTTCGCCCTCACCCCGGGTGACTATACCCCCCAGTGCCTGACCCTGAAGCAGTCGGGCGCCAACTACGCCTATCTCGGCAACACCGCCGGTTCCAACATCTCGGTGCTGAAGGCCTGCAAGACCGCGGGCGTGGACGTGCAGTTCCTCGGCAATGTCTGGGGCATGGACGAGAACGCCATGAAGGCGGCCGGCGAGGCGGCGAACGGCGTCGTGTTCCCGGTGCGCACCGCCATCACCTGGGGCGGCAACGCGCCCGGAATGGCGACGCTGAAGGACGTTTCCAAGATGTCCGACCCCTCCGGCGCCGCCTATCGCCCGGTGCACTATCTCGCCGCCGTCTGCACTGCCCTCTACATGAAGGAGGCCATGGAGTGGGCGGACAAGAACGGCGGCGTGACCGGCGTGAAGACCCGTGACGGCATGTACCAGAAGAGCGACTGGGTGCCCAAGGGCATGGAGGGTGTCTGCAACCCCTCCACCTGGAGCGCCACCGACCACCGTCCCACCACCCGCGTGGACCTCTACCGCTCGGTGGTGAGCGGCCCCACCGATGCCTCGGTGGCGGAGCTGGTGAAGAGCGGGGCGATCAAGCTTGAGAAGATTGCCACCATCGACCTGCCCCGCAAGACGGAGCTGCAGGGCTGGTGAGGACCTGTGCAGCGTAACTCCCTCTCCCGCTTGCGGGGGAGGGTTGGGGTGAGGGGCGAGGGCGTTTGCGCCCCCGCATGGGTGGGCCGTCAGCGCCAGCCCCCTCACCCGTCTCGCGGCTCCGCCGCGATCCACCCTCTCCCGCAAGGGGAGAGGGAATTTTCCCGGAGACCGCCATGGCAGAGGCCGCACTGAAGTTCGAACCCGCCCCCGAGACCGCGCCGCCGCTGCTGGCGGTGGACAATATCGAGGTGGTCTACAACGACGTCATCCTGGTGCTGCGCGGGCTTTCGCTGAAGGTCCCCCAGGGCCAGATCGTCGCCCTGCTCGGCTCCAACGGCGCCGGCAAGTCCACCACGCTGAAGGCCATTTCCGGCCTGCTCAAGACCGAGGACGGCGAGATCACGCGGGGTGACGTCACTTTCCTCGGCGAGAAGATCAACGGCATCGAGCCGGACAAGATCGTGCGCCGCGGCATCTTCCAGGTGATGGAAGGCCGGCGCATCATCTCCGACATGACCTGCCTCGAGAATTTGCGCCTCGGCGCCTTCACCCGGCGTGACAACGAGGTGAAGAGCGACATCGAGCGCGTCTACGAATTCTTCCCGCGCCTGAAGGAGCGCACCGGGCTCGCCGGCTACCTGTCGGGCGGCGAGCAGCAGATGCTGGCCATCGGCCGCGCCATGATGGCCCGCCCCAAGCTCATCCTCATGGACGAGCCCTCCATGGGCCTGTCGCCGCTGCTGGTGAAGGAGGTGTTCTCCATCATCAAGAAGCTCAACCAGGATCTGGGCGTGACGATCCTGCTGGTGGAGCAGAATGCGCGGGTGGCGCTCTCGGTGGCGGACTACGGCTACATCATGGAGCAGGGCAAGATCGTGCTCGACGGCACCGCCGAGATGCTCCGCTCCAACGAGGACGTGAAGGAATTCTACCTCGGCCAGGGCGGCGGCGAGGAGCGCAAGTCCTTCAAGAATTTGAAGAGCTTCAAGCGCCGGAAAAGGTGGCTGTGACGGCGTGAACATGGCTTTCGGCCCCGCCGGCTCCGCCCCCTCCCAGCCCTTCCCCGCAAGCGGGAGAGGGCTTTTCCCGCCCGCTCCACTTTTGCCCCCTCTCCCGCTTGCGGGAGAGGGGGCAAGGGCGTCTGGATTCCCATGTGTCCCGCGGCAATAGAGACTGTGAGATGACCGATCCGAACCGCCATTACGATGCCTGCGAGACCCGCGATCCCGAAGCCCGCGAACAGGCGCTGATGGCGGCGCTTGCCGCCCAGGTCGCGCACGCCAAGGCAAAGGCGCCCTATTTCGCCAGCCTCTTCAAGGAGGTGGACCCGCAGGCGGTGACCAGCCGCGCGGCGCTGGCCAAGCTCCCCGTCACCCGCAAGTCGGACCTTTTGGAGATCCAGCCCAAGAGCTATCCCTTCGGCGGGCTCAATGCGACGGCGCCGGGCAAGCTGGCCCGCATCTTCATGTCGCCGGGGCCGATCTATGACGTGGAAGGCCACGGCGCCGACTTCTGGCGCTTCGCGCGGGGCCTGTTCGCCGCCGGATTCCGCGCCGGCGACATCGTCCACAATTCGTTCTCCTACCACCTCACCCCCGCCGGCTCGATGGTGGAGGGCGGCGCCCATGCGCTCGGCTGCGCCGTGGTGCCGGCGGGCGTGGGCCAGACTGACCTGCAATTGCGCGCCATCGCCGACATCCGCCCCCAGGGCTATGGCGGCACGCCGTCGTTCCTGAAGATCCTGGTGGACAAGGCGCGGGAAACCGGCACCGACATCTCCTCCCTCAAGAAGGCGCTGGTGACGGGGGAAGCCTTCCTGCCGCCCCATCGCGCGGAGCTGAAGGCCGCCGGCATCGCCGCCCGCCAATGCTACGGCACGGCCGACCTTGGCCTCGTGGCCTATGAGAGCGAGGCAGAGGAGGGCATGATCGTGGACGAGGGCTGCCTCGTCGAGATCCTGCGCCCCGGCACCGGTGATCCGGTGGAGGCGGAAGGCGAGGTGGGCGAGGTGGTCGTCACCCTGTTCGAGCCCGACTATCCCCTGGTGCGCTTCGCCACCGGTGACCTTTCCGCCGTGCTGCCGGGCCTGAGCCCGTGCGGGCGCACCAATGTCCGCCTGAAGGGCTGGATGGGCCGCGCCGACCAGGTGACCAAGATCCGCGGCATGTTCGTGCACCCGGTGCAGGTGAGCGCGGCGGTGAAGAAGCATCCGGCGGTGATGAAGAGCCGCCTCGTGGTGGCTCGCATCGGCGATCAGGACGACATGCTGCTGGAGGTGGAAGTGCTGGACGCCTCGGGGCTGTCGCAGGAGGCCCTGCTGGACGACCTGCGCGCCACCACCAAGCTGCGCGGCCGCGTGGCCCTGCTGGCGCCCGGCACGCTGCCGGCGGATGCCAAGACCATCGAGGACCGCCGGCCGGTGTGAGGCGCGGGCGGAGGTCCGCCCGCGCCTTCTTCTCACGCGATCAGGCGATAGGCCGGCAGCGTCAGGAATTCCTCGAAATTGTCCGCCAGGGACATGTCGGCGAACAGCTTGATGGCCTCCGGGAAGCGGCCGGAATCATAGACTTCCGCGCCCAGCACCGAATGCAGGTTCAACATTTCGTCGTCGAGCAGCGTGTCGAACAGTTCCGGCGTCACGGTGCGGCCGTCCTCCAGCGTGGCGCCGAGATGGATCCACTGCCACACCTGGGCGCGGCTGATCTCGGCGGTGGCGGCATCCTCCATGAGGTTGTAGAGCGGCACCGCCCCGCGCCCGCGCAGCCACGCCTCGATATATTGCACGCCGACGCGGATGTTCTCGCGCAGGCCGTTCTCGGTGCGGGTGCCCTTGTGCATCTCCAGAAGGTCGTCGCGGACGACGGTCACGTCCGGACGCTTCACGTCGCGCTGGTTTGCGCCGGGCATGAGGCGGTCGAACACCTCCAGGGCCACCGGCACGAGATCGGGATGGGCCACCCAGGTGCCGTCGCAGCCGAGGCCCGCCTCGCGCTCCTTGTCCGCCTTCACCTTGGCGAAGGCGGCGGCATTGGCCTGCGGATCGCCCTTCACCGGGATCTGCGCCGCCATGCCGCCCATGGCGAAGGCGTTGCGGCGGTGGCAGGTGTCGACCAGCAGCTCGCAATAGGCCTTCAGGAAGGCTTCGCTCATCACCATGCGGGCGCGGTCGGGGGTGAGGAAGCGGTCGTTCTTCCCCAGCCGCTTGATGAAGGAGAAGATATAGTCCCAGCGGCCGAGATTGAGGCCCGCCATGTGCTCCTTCAGCTCGAACAGGATCTCGTCCATCTCGAACACGGCCGGCAGGGTCTCGATGAGCAGCGTTGCCTTGATGGTGCCGACGGCCAGGCCGAGCTTCTGCTCGGCGGCGGTGAACACATCGTTCCACAGCCGGGCTTCCAGATGGCTCTCGGTCTTGGGCAGGTAGAAATAGGGGCCGGAGCCCTGGGCCAGCGCCGCCTTGGCGTTGTGGAAGAGGTAGAGGCCGAAATCGAACAGGGCGCCGGAGATTTCCGCGCCGTCCACCAGCACATGGGCTTCCGGCAGGTGCCAGCCGCGTGGGCGGATGATGAGCACCGCCGGGTTCGGCCCCAGCTTGTAGGCCTTGCCGGAGGTGGCGTCGGTGAAGTCGATGGCGCCGGCCCAGCGGTCCTTCAGGTTGATCTGGCCTTCGATCATGTTGGCCCAGACCGGCGAGGTGGCGTCCTCGAAGTCGGCCATGAACACCTTGGCGCCGGAATTCAGCGCGTTGACGATCATCTTGCGGTCCACCGGGCCGGTGATCTCGACGCGCCGGTCGAGCAGGTCGGCGGGCAGGTCCGCGATGGTCCAGTCGGCGGCGCGGATGTGCGCGGTCTCGGCCAGGAAGTCGGGCAGGTCACCGGCGTCGAACTTCGCCTGCCGTTCGACGCGGCGCGCCAGCAGGGCGGTGCGGGTGGGGTTGAAGGTGCGGTGCAGCCCGGCGACGAAGTCGAGGGCTTCCGGGGTCAGGATCTCGTCGAAGCGCGGGCCGAGTTCGCCGATGATCTCGATGCCGGACGGCGCGGTCTTGAGGGCGGGGGACGACATGATGTCGGGTCTCCAATTGTACGGGTGGCTCGTACGGGGTGTGCTTACGCAGCTACGCGGCCGGGCACCTGAAGCGCATCGGCCGAAGTCAAAAAGGCTCAGCGGGCGGTTATGATCGCGGCTTTCAGCGCGCGGGCAGCCTGTTCCGGATCGCGCGCGGCGCAGATGGCGGAGACCACTGCGATCCCATCCGCCCCGGCGCGGATCACATCGGCCACGACTCCGGTTCCAGGGTCTCCGGTTCCAGGGTCGCCGGTTCCAAGGCCGCCGATGCCGACCAGGGGCAGGGGCGTCAGCGCCCGTATGGCCGCAACACCGGCCGCGCCGATGGCGCCGCCCGCGTCGGCCTTGGTGCCGGTGGCCTTCACCGGGCCGACGCCGAGATAGTCGACCCCGGCCAGGTCGGATGAGGCATATTCCGCCGGGTTGCCCACCGACAGGCCGAGGATGCGGTGTGGCCCGAGCACGGCGCGGGCATCGGCGGGGGTCATGTCGTCCTGGCCCAGATGGACGCCGTCCGCATCCGCCGCCACCGCCACGTCCACCCGGTCATTGACGATGAGCGGGATGCCGAGCGGGGCAAGCAGGGCCTTGAGCGCGCGGGCCTGCTCCACCAGGGCCCGGCCATGGGCGTCGGGGTCACGCAGCTGGACCATGGTGGCGCCGCCCCTTACGGCCGCTTCCACCGTCGCCAGCAGCCCGCTCGTTCCCGGTCCGCGCGCCGCGACAAGGCGCGGGTCGGTGACGAGATAGAGGGTGAGGTCGAAGGGCTTGGGCATCTTGGGTCCGGCAAATCCGGGGATTGATGGGAGACCCCGTTGACCTGCCGGGCACGGGGCATGGTGCGATGCAATGGATCTGGTGACGCTGATCTAGTGCAACACATGGGCGGGCGAAACGGCTGGTGCGACCAAAGGCTAAGACCGCAACCGGCTAACACCTTTGCCGGACGGGCAAAGGTGCCGGGCGCTCACGCCCGTGGACCTCAGGCTGCGAACCTCACGCGGCCTTGGCGGTTCCGGAGACCCCCGCGGGTGCCGGGCCACCCATGGCCCAGTCGAGCAGTTCCACCGTGTGGGCCACGGGCACGCCGGTGCCGGAGCCGATCTGCGCCATGCAGCCGATGTTGCCGGCGGCGATGATGTCGGGCGAAAGCGCCTCCAGCGTGCCCACCTTCTTGGCCTTGAGCTGATCGGCGATCTCGCTCTGGAGCATGTTGTAGGTGCCCGCCGAGCCGCAGCACAAATGCGGGTCGAACGGCTCGGCCACCTCGAAGCCCACCGTGCGCAGCAGCTCCACCGGCGGGCCCTTCACCTTCTGCCCGTGCTGGAGCGAGCAGGCCGAATGATAGGCCACGCGCCGGCCCAGCGGCGCCGCGGCCTTCGGCAGGCCGAGGCCGTAGAGGAACTCGCTGATGTCGCGGGTGATGGCCGAGACCCGCGCCGCCTTGTCCTTGTAGGCGGGATCGAGGCGCAGCATGTGGCCGTAATCCTTGATGGGCGTGCCGCAGCCGGAAGTGGTGACGAGGATGGCGTCGAGCCCAGGCCCGTCCATCTCGCGGGTCCAGGCGTCCACATTGGTGCGGGCGAAGCCGTGGGCTTCCTCCTCCCGCCCCATGTGGTGGACCAGGGCGCCGCAGCAGCCCTCGCCCTCCACCCGCACCACCTCGACCCCGAGGCGGGTGAGCAGGCGGATGGCGGCACCATCGATTTCGGGGCGCAGCACCGGCTGGGCGCAGCCGCGCAGCAGGGCCACCCGCGCCCGCCGCTGGCCCTGGGCCGGGAAGGTGCCCGGCGCCTCGTGATGGGCGCGGCCGTTGGGCATGCCGGGCGACAGCCGCAGCATGGCGGCCAGGGGCTTCAGGCCGGGGATCTTCGCCAGCAGGGGCGCGAACGGCTTGCCGACCATGGCGCCCATGAGGGCGATGCGGAAGCGGTCCGGATAGGGCAGCACCTTGGCGAGCATGGCCCGCATGAGCCGGTCGCCGGGCGGCCGCACATAGGTCTTCTCGATATGGACGCGGGCCTGGTCCACCAGGTGCATGTAGTTCACGCCCGAGGGGCAGGTGGTCATGCAGGACAGGCAGGAGAGGCAGCGGTCGATGTGCTTGACCTCCTGCTCGGTGGCCGGCCGGTCGTTCTCCAGCATGTCCTTGATGAGATAGATGCGCCCGCGCGGGGAATCCAGTTCGTCGCCGAGCAGCACATAGGTGGGGCAGGTGGCGGTGCAGAAGCCGCAATGCACGCAGGTGCGCAGGATCTTTTCCGCCTCCGCCACATGCGGATCGGCGAGCTGGGCGAGGGAGAAATGGGTTTGCATGGGCGCTCAGCCGTGAAAAGGAGGCAGGGGTTGCGTGGGTCTGGAACGGGAAGGATGAGGACGGCGCGCCATCTCACATCCCCGCATGCATGCGGCCGGGATTGAGCACCAGGCCGGGATCGAAGCTTTCTTTCACGCGCTTGGTCAGGGCCGCCAGTGCCCCGTCGAGGGGCTGGAACACGCAAGTTCGGGCGCGCTCGGCGGCGGTGGCGCGGATCAGGGTCGCATGGCCGCCGTGGGGGGCAAGCGCCGCGCGCACCTCATCCCCATGGGCGCTCTCGCCGGGCAGGCACAGCCAGATGAGGCCGCCGGCCCAGTCGCAATAGGCTTCGCCGCCCAGATCTGCCGCAAGGCGCGTGGCCAGCGCCGGCCCGGCCATGGGCTGGGTGGAAAGGCGCCACACCGCCCGCTCGCCGAGGCCGCAGAAGGGGACCACATCGCGCACGCCCAGCCACAGGGCGCGGGAGGCCTCCGTCTCCAGTACATCCGCCGCGCCGAAGGGGGCGAGCACGGCGCGCAGCATGGCCCGCCGCGCGTTCACCGAAGGCGCGACGCCTTCCAGGCGCAGCGCCACCACGGCGGGCGATCCGCCAAGCCCCGGCAGCCGTCCCGCGACCCCCTCGGGGAGGAAGGCGGCGCCGGACACCTCGCAGGACGACCCCATGGCGGCGGAAAGCGCGGCCGCCGCCGCCTCGGGGGAGGCGACCTTGGCCACCAGTGTCTCTTCCATGGGCGGGCGGGGCAGCACCTTCAGGGTGATCTCGGTGGCAACGCAGAGCGTGCCGAAGGCGCCGGCCATGAGGCGCGGCAGGTCGTAGCCAGTGACGTTCTTCACCACCCGGCCGCCGGACTTGAACGGCTCGCCCCGCCCGGACACCGCCTTGATGCCGAGGGCATGGTCGCGCACCGCGCCATGGCTGATGCGCCGGGGACCTGCGAGGTTGACCGCGAACAGGCCGCCCAGGGTTCCGGAGGCGGTGCCCGCCCCGGCCGGGCTGCCGAGGAGGGGGGCGGGGTCCATGGGCTCGAAGGCGAGCATCTGGCCGCTTGCCGCCAGCATGTTTTCGATGTCCGCGCGCGGGGTGGCGGCGCGGGCGGAGAGCACCAGCTCCTCCGGCTCATAGAGGGTGACGCCGGTGAGGGCGGACAGGTCGAGGGTGAGGTCGGTCTGGCTCGGGCGGCCGACGGCGCGCTTGGAGCCATGCCCGCGGATCTCAAGGGTCTTGCCGGCGGAAAGCGCGGTGCGCACAGCGTCCGCGACCTCGCCGTCGTCGCGCGCTGCGATGATGTCGCTCATCGGGTGGCCTTAGGCTGTTGGTGTGCGTCCAGAGCAATTCCAGCAAAAGTGCGAAGCGGTTTTGCGTCCGGAATTGCGATGAAACAAAGGTCTAGAGCATGTTCGGCGAACTGGTGTTTGCCGAACATGCTCTAGAAGCGCGGCAGGTCCGGGAAGGGCAGGGCGCCGCCGCTCACATGCATGCGGCCGAACTCGGCGCAGCGGTGGAGGGTGGGGAACACCTTGCCGGGATTGAGCAGGCTCTTGTCGTCGAACGCGCATTTCATGCGCTGCTGCTGGGCGAGGTCCACCTCGTTGAACATGGTGTCCATGAGGTCGCGCTTCTCCACCCCCACCCCGTGCTCGCCGGTGAGCACGCCGCCCACTTCCACGCACAGGCGCAGGATGTCGGCGCCGAAGCTCTCCGCCGCGTGCAGCTCGCCCGGCGCGTTCGCGTCATAGAGGATGAGGGGGTGCAGGTTGCCATCGCCGGCATGGAACACGTTGGCGCAGCGCAGGCCGTATTTCGTCCCCAGCTCGCGCATGCGGGCCAGCACGAAGGGCAATTGCCGGCGCGGGATGGTGCCGTCCATGCACAGATAGTCGGGCGACAGGCGCCCCACCGCCGGGAAGGCGGCCTTGCGCCCGGCCCAGAAGCCGAGCCTTTCGGCCTCGCTGGTGGAGACCCGCAGGGTGACCGAATTGCAGTCTTGGGCGATGCGCGTCACCTCTTCCAGCAGGTGCGCGCATTCCGCCTCCGGCCCGTCCAGCTCGACGATGAGCAGGGCTTCCACGTCGAGGGGATAGCCCACGTTCACGAAGGCCTCGGCGGCGGCGATGGCGTCCTTGTCCATCATCTCGATGGCGGCGGGGATGATGCCGCCGCCGATGATCTTCGCC
The DNA here is from genome assembly GCF_043194565.1 of Xanthobacter autotrophicus ATCC 700552. Taxonomy (GTDB): domain Bacteria; phylum Pseudomonadota; class Alphaproteobacteria; order Rhizobiales; family Xanthobacteraceae; genus Xanthobacter; species Xanthobacter autotrophicus_F. Next base: position 107,360 of record NZ_JBAFVS010000014.1, read on the forward strand.
ACGCATTCCCCGGCATCTTCCGAGGTGGGGAAGCCCACCAGCACGGCGCGGGCGGTGTCCGGCTTCTTCAACAGGCGCACCGTGACTTCCGTCACCACGCCCAGCAGCCCCTCCGAGCCAATGATGACGGACAGCAGGTCGAGCCCGCCGGCATCCAGGTGCTTGCCGCCGAGGCGCACGATCTCGCCGGTGATGAGCACCAGCTCGGCGCCGAGCACATTGTTGGTGGTGAGGCCGTATTTCAGGCAGTGCACGCCGCCGGAATTCTCCGCCACATTGCCGCCGATGGTGCAGGCGATCTGGGAGGAGGGGTCGGGCGCGTAATAGAAGCCGAGATGGTCCACCGCCTTGGAGATGCCGAGATTGGTCACCCCCGGCTGCACCACGGCGCAGCGGTTGGGGGTGTCGATCTCCAGGATCTTGTTGAACTTGCCGAGGCCCAGCAGCACCGCATCCTCCAGCGGCAGCGCGCCGCCGGAAAGGGACGTGCCCGCCCCGCGCGGCACCACGCGGATCTCGTTGTCGTGGCAGTATTTCAGCACCGCTGCCACCTGCGCGGTGGTGGAGGGCAGCACCACCACCAGGGGCAATTGCTTGTAGGCGGTGAGCGCGTCCGATTCGTAGGGGCGCATCTCCCGCTCATGGGCGATAACGCCCTCGCCGGGGACGATGGCCTTGAGATCGGCGATGATGTCATTGCGGCGGGCAAGCACCCGCGCATCTGCGTCCGGCATCCTGAGGCCCGGAGCTGTTCCCGTCATGTGGCGGTCCCTCGTTGAGCCCGTTCTCTTTAGAGGGAACTATAATCGGTTCACTGGGAAAAAACGTCGCGGATTGTTTCCGTGGCGGATAAAGTCGTCGTCGCGATCCAAAACAATCGGCCCATCAGGCCGCGGCGGAGGCGGGCCGGCGCATGATCGGCAATCTGGGCGATCTGGAAATCTTCGCGCGCATCGTCACCGCGGGCAGCCTGTCGGCGGCCGGGCGGGAAATGGGCCTGTCGCCGCCAGTGGTGTCCAAGAGGGTGCAGCGGCTGGAGGAGCGGCTGGGCGCGCGACTGTTCCAGCGCACCACCCGCAAGGTGACCCTCACCGAGGCGGGGCAGGGCTTCTACGAGCGGGTGGTGGCGATCCTTGCTTCCATCGAGGAGGCGGAAAGCCAGCTCGCCCGCAAGTCGTCGGAGGCGCGGGGGCTGCTGCGTGTATCGGCGCCCACCTCATTCGGGCGGCTGCATATCGCGCCCCACCTGCGTCCGCTGCTCGACGCCAATCCGGACCTCACCATCGACCTCGAACTATCGGATTCCTTCGTGGACATCGTGGGCGAGGGCTTCGACGTGGCGGTGCGCATCGCCGATCTCGACGATTCGAGCCTGGTTGCCCGCCGCCTCGCCTCGGTCCACCGGGTGCTGTGCGCGACGCCGGACTATCTGGCGCGGGTGGGGGAGCCCCGGCACATTTCCGAACTGTCGGGCCATGTGCTGCTCGCCACCCACGGCCAGGACCCGTGGCGGCTGGAGGGCCCGGACGGGCCGGTGACGCTGCGCGTGCATTCCCAATTGCGCACCAATTCCAACGAGGTGGTGCGGGAGGCGGTGCTGGCCTCGGTGGGCATCGCCTTGCGCTCCACCTGGGACGTGGGGCCGGAACTGCGCTCCGGCGCGCTGAAGGTGGTGCTGCCGCGCTGGCGGGCCTCGCACCGGGTGGGGCTGTTCGCGGTCTATCCCTCGCGCCGCTTCCTGCCGCAGAAGGTGCGGGTGTTCATCGACCACCTTGCCGCGCTCTATGGTCAGGTGCCGCCCTGGGACGAGGGCCTTGCCCATCTTCTGGAGCAGCAGCAGGCCGCTTAATACCATTGGCATCGGTCCGATGCCGAGTGGGTAACGCTCAAGTGCCGCGCGGGCTTGGCGTGGGGCGGGCGCGCCCCCTTCCGCATTCCTCCGGAATGTCGCGGCTTTGCTCCCCATGGTACCCGGATCGCTTCACGCGAAGCGGTGAGAGCCATGAAGATTGCGATTCCGACCGGGGACTGGGCCTCTGTGGCCGGCCATGCGGGCAAGGCGCGGCGCTGGTTCATCTATGATCTGGAGGGCGTTGCCGCCGGCGATCCCCTGCCGGCGCCGGCGCGGGTGGAGCTTGGCAAGGAGGAAGTCCTCCACCATTTCACCGACGATCGTCCGCATCCCCTCGACGGGGTGGCCCTGGTGGTGGCGGGCAGTGCGGGCGACGGCTTCCTGCGCCACATGAAGAAGCGGGGGACGGATGTTCTCCTGACCGGAGAGGCCGATCCCGCCACCGCGCTGGCGAAGATCCTCGCCGGCGAGGCGCTGCCCGACCAGCGCTTCGATGTCACCACCACCCTGTGCAAGGTGCGCGACCTGTTCTCGCGGCATTAAGGCGCCTGCGCAAATCAAGCCCGCGCGGCGCCTGAGCGTACCCACTCGGCCGTCCACTCGGCATCGGTCAACGACCGAGGCCGATAGTATTAGACGTCCACGCTGGCGCGCAGGGCGTTTTCCTGGATGAACTCGCGCCGCGGCTCCACCGTGTCGCCCATGAGGCGGTTGAAGAGGTCGTCGGCGGCGTCCACTTCCTTCACCCGCACCTGGAGCAGCGAGCGGGCGTTGCGGTCCAGCGTGGTTTCCCAGAGCTGCTCCGGGTTCATCTCGCCAAGGCCTTTGTAGCGCTGGAGCGAGAGGCCCTTGCGGCCGGTGTCGGTGACCGCGTCGAACAGGTCCACGGCGCCGAACAGCACCTGCTCGTCATTCTTGCGCTTCAGCACGGAGGCGGCGGTGAACACGCCATCGAGGTCCCGCGCCAGATTGTCCAGCCGCCGCGCCTCGGGTGAGGCGACGAAGGCGTGGTCGATGCGCGCCACCTCGGCAACGCCGCGCACCGTGCGGGAGAAGGTGTAGCCGGCCTCGTCGAACAGGCCGGTCCAGCCCCGTTCGGTCTCGTCCGCCAGGGCATCGAGCCGCATGGCCACCTCGGCGGCGGCGGCGATGCCGGCGGCCTCGTCCTGCAACGCCCCGGCGCCGAACGCGCCCGCGAGCGCGGCCTGTTCGGCCACCGCACGGTTGTAGCGCGGGTGCATGGCGCCCAGCGCCGCGCGCATCAGGCGCGACACCTCCACCACATGGGCGAGGTCCGAGCCCGTGCGCACCTCGCCCGTGGCCAGGTGCAGGGAGGCCTCGTCGAGCCCGGCGGTAACCAGATAGTCCTCCAGCGCCTTCTCGTCCTTGAGGTAGGTCTCGGACTTGCCGCGCGCCACCTTGTAGAGCGGCGGCTGGGCGATGAAGAGGTGGCCGGCGTCCACCAGCTCCGGCATCTGCCGGAAGAAGAAGGTGAGCAGCAGGGTGCGGATATGGGCGCCGTCCACGTCGGCGTCGGTCATGATGATGATCTTGTGGTAGCGCAGCTTGGCGAGGTCGAAGCCGCCCGAATGCCCGTCGTCCCGCCCGATGCCGGTGCCGAGCGCGGTGATCAGGGTGCCGATCTGCTCGGACGAGAGCATCTTGTCGAAGCGGGCGCGCTCCACGTTCAGGATCTTGCCGCGCAAGGGCAGCACCGCCTGGAAGGCGCGGTCGCGGCCCTGCTTGGCGGAGCCGCCGGCCGAGTCACCCTCGACGATGAAGATCTCGGACTTGGCCGGGTCGCGCTCCTGGCAGTCGGCGAGCTTGCCGGGCAGGGAGGCCACATCCAGCGGGCTCTTGCGCCGTGTGAGATCGCGGGCCTTGCGGGCGGCCTCGCGGGCGGCGGCGGCCTCCACCACCTTGCCGATCACGTTCCTGGCTTCCGCCGGATTCTCCTCGAACCAGACCGACAGCGCCTCGCCCACCAGGGATTCCACCACCGGGCGGACCTCGGAGGACACCAGCTTGTCCTTGGTCTGGGACGAGAATTTGGGGTCGGGCACCTTCACCGAGAGCACGGCGGTGAGGCCTTCGCGGCAATCCTCGCCGGTGGGGTCCACTTTCTCCTTCTTGGCGATGCCGGAGGAATTGGCATAGCCGATCACCTGCCGGGTCAGCGCCGCCGCAAAGCCGGTGAAGTGGGTGCCGCGATCGCGCTGGGGAATGTTGTTGGTGAAGCACAGGATGTTTTCGTGATAACCGTCATTCCACGACAGCGCGGCTTCCACGGTCATGCCGTCCTTCTCGGCGCGGATCACCACCGGCTTCTGGAGCAGGGCGGACTTGGAGCGGTCGAGATATTTCACGAAGGCTTCCACGCCGCCCTCGTAATGCAGCTCCTCGCGCTTCACGTCGGCGGTGCGCGCGTCGGTGAGGATGATGAGCACGCCGGAATTCAGGAACGCCAGCTCGCGCAGCCGGTGCTCCAGTGTGGCATAGTCGAACTCGATCCTGGTGAAGGTCTCGGGGCTTGGGGTGAAGGTCACCCTCGTGCCGCGCTTCCCGGCGGGGGCCTCGCCCACCACCTTCAGCGGGGCTTCCGCGTCGCCATGGCGGAAGCGCATGGCGTGCTCCTTGCCATCGCGCCAGACGGTGAGGTCAAGGGTGGTGGACAGGGCGTTCACCACCGAGACGCCAACCCCGTGCAGGCCGCCGGAGACCTTGTACGAGTTCTGGTTGAACTTACCGCCCGCATGCAGCTGGGTCATGATGACCTCGGCCGCGGAGACGCCCTCTTCCTTGTGGATATCGGTGGGGATGCCACGCCCGTCGTCGGTCACCGTCACCGAGCCGTCAGCATTGAGGGTGACCGTGACTTCCTTGGCCCAGCCGGCGAGGGCCTCGTCGATGGCGTTGTCCACCACCTCGTACACCATATGGTGGAGGCCCGAGCCGTCGTCCGTGTCGCCGATATACATGCCGGGTCGCTTGCGCACGGCATCGAGGCCCTTGAGGACCTGGATGGACTGGGCGCCGTAATCGTCGGGGGACGCGGCAGGCACGGGTTCGGCCATGATTGATCTCGAATCGTTGAGCGACTTGTTGCAAATCTAGCGCAAAGTGGCGGTTATTTGGTGGCGGATGCGCGTCTTTCCACGTCTTGGCCCGCGCGGTAGCGTGCAAAGCCATCTGAACGCAACTTGCAGGCGGGGCATGCGCCGCAGCCGTAGCCCCAGGCGTGGCGCGTGCCGCGTTCACCCAGGTAGCAGGTGTGGGTGTCCTCCACGATCAGGTCGACGAGGGCCGTGCCCCCGAGCCGTTCGGCGAGGCCCCAGGTCTCGGCCTTGTCGATCCACATGAGCGGGGTGTGGAGGACGAAGCGCTTCTCCATGCCGAGGTTCAGTGCCACCTGCATGGCCTTGATTGTGTCGTCCCGGCAGTCCGGATAGCCGGAAAAATCGGTCTCGCACATGCCGCCGATGATGTGCCGCAGGCCCCGCCGGTAGGCCAGCGCTGCGGCGAAGGTGAGGAACACGAGGTTGCGGCCGGGCACGAAGGTGTTGGGCAGGCCGCCCTCCGCCATCTCCACCGCCACGTCGCGGGTGAGGGCGGTTTCGGAGATCTGGCCCAGCACCGGCATGTCCAGCACATGGTCTTCGCCGAGCCGTGAGGCCCACTCGGGCTTCAGGGCGGCGAAGGCCGCGCGCAGCACGGGGCGGCGCTCCAGCTCCACCGCGTGACGCTGGCCGTAATGGAAGCCGAGGGTCTCCACCCGCCCGAAGCGCTCCAGCGCATAGGCAAGGCAGGTGGCTGAATCCTGCCCGCCGGAAAAGAGCACCAGCGCGCCCTCCTCCGCCAGGGTCGCAACGCGGGCCTGAGCCTCAGTCATTCAGGAGATGGCCCCCGCTGCCGTCCGCACGCTCATCATTCCCCCGGGGCCTTGGCATCGATGGAGATGGCATGCAGGCCCTTGGCGATCTCGCCCTGGAGCAGGCCGTTGACGATGCGGTGGCGCTCGATGCGGCTCTTGCCGCTGAAGTCGGTGGCGACGACGCGGACGCGCAGGTGCGTCACTCCGCCATCCTCGCGGTGCTCGGCACCCTTGAGCTGGTGGCTCACGCCGGCATGGCCGGCATGCTTGTGGCTCTCGTCCTCAAGTTCGAGAAACACAGGCGCCAAGCCCTGTTCGAGGGTCTGGCGGATGGTGGAAAGGGAAGTCTGCGACATGGAAAATCCAATGGCTGAAATGAACGGGCCGAAGGCGCGGCACCCAAGATGGCGCTTCGCCGGAGCACGCATTATATGGGGATTGTCGCAGCCCGCCTAATCCGCGCGCGGACAAGGCGTCAAGGCTCAGCCGATGCCCGCGACGATGGCCCCGTTACCACCCGTTCCGTGGGTCTTCGCCATCTCGTTCCTTACCTCGTTCGCCACCTCGTTTCTTGCCGCGCCGCGGGACGGCGCTCATAATCGCTGCGCCATGAAATTGAATTCCCCCCTCTTCGACCGAATCCGGGTGAAGCCCGCGGAGGATCGGCGCACCCGCCGGTACCTCCAGGGCTGCCAGTGGCCGGGCTGTGCGTCGGAGGGGACCCACAAGGCGCCCAAGGGTCGGCATCAGGAAGGCCAGTACTGGCACTACTGCATCGACCACGTGAAGGCCTACAACCAGTCGTACAATTATTTCGCCGGGATGACCGATGACGCCGTCTACGCCTACCAGAAGGACGCGCTGACCGGCCATCGCCCCACCTGGAAGATGGGTGCGAAGGGCGACGGCCAGCCCGGCGCCGCCGCCAATGGCGCCCCCGACCCGGACGGCATGCGCGACCCCTTCGGCTTCACCGCCGAGATGGGCGGCGCCTTCCGCGCCGACCGGCCGGAGCCCGACGGGCGCATCGTGCGCACCACCGAGCGCCGGGCGCTGGAGCTGATGGGGCTGGAGATGTCCGCCGAGCCGGCGGAGATCAAGGCCCGCTACAAGGCGCTGGTGAAGCTGCATCATCCCGACGCCAATGGCGGCGACCGTTCGTCCGAGGACCGGCTGCGCAGCGTCATCCAGGCCTACAACAGCCTCAAGCAGGCAGGTTTCTGCTGACCGATCCGAAGGATGGCCGGCTTCACGCGGCTGCGGACCCAAACGGCCCCGCACCGGACACGAACACAGGGAAGAGGCGCGCCGCGCGCGTCGACGGAGGAGTTATGAGCGTCACGGAGACCATTGCCCCGACCCCGGACATGAAGGTGTCGGTTCGCCAGACGTTCGGCATCGACATCGACATGGATGTTCCGGCCTTCTCCGAGGCGGACTCCCACGTGCCGGAGCTGGATCCCGATTATCTGTTCGATCGGCCCACCACCCTCGCCATCCTCGCCGGCTTCGCCCGCAACCGCCGGGTGATGGTGACTGGATACCATGGAACCGGCAAGTCCACCCATATCGAGCAGGTGGCGGCGCGGCTGAACTGGCCGTGCGTGCGCATCAACCTCGACAGCCACATCTCGCGCATCGACCTTATCGGCAAGGATGCGATCGTGGTGAAGGATGGCCTGCAGGTCACCGAGTTCCGCGACGGCATCCTGCCCTGGGCCTACCAGAACAACGTCGCCCTGGTGTTCGACGAATATGACGCCGGCCGCCCGGACGTGATGTTCGTGATCCAGCGCGTGCTGGAATCCTCCGGCCGGCTCACCCTGCTCGACCAGAGCCGGGTGATCCGCCCCCATCCCGCCTTCCGGCTGTTCGCCACCGCCAACACCATCGGCCTCGGCGACACCACCGGCCTCTATCACGGCACCCAGCAGATCAACCAGGCGCAGATGGATCGCTGGTCCATCGTCACCGCGCTGAACTATCTGGCCCACGACAAGGAAGTGGACATCGTGCTCGCCAAGGCGAAGCACTTCCAGAACACCGAGGGGCGCGACACGGTGAACCGCATGGTGCGCCTGGCCGACCTCACCCGTCAGGCGTTCATGAACGGCGACCTCTCCACCGTCATGAGCCCGCGCACGGTGATCACCTGGGCGGAAAATACGGACATTTTCCGCGATATCGCCTTCGCGCTGCGGGTCACCTTCCTCAACAAGTGCGACGAACTGGAGCGACCGCTGGTGGCCGAGTTCTTCCAGCGCTGCTTCGGCCAGGAGCTGACCGAGAGCACCGTGAACGTCGCCTTGTCCTGAGCCGGGATCATCCCGGCTCCATCCATCCTGATACGAGACGCAGCACACGAGGCGGATTCATGGCCCCGACCAACCGCACCCCCGGAAAGGCGCCGAAGGAAGCCCCCGCCGAGCCCTTCAAGCGGGCGGTGGCGGGTTGCTTCAAGGCCATCGCCGGCGTCGCCGAGTTCGAGGTGACCTTCGCCTCGGAGCGGCCGGCGCTGGCCCCTGACCGGGTGCGCCTGCCCGAGCCGCCCCGCCGCTTCACCCTCCAGGACGCCGCCATCGTGCGCGGCCATGCGGACAGCCTCGCCTTGCGCCGGGCGTGCCACGACCCCAAGGTCCATCGCAAGATGCTGCCCCAGGGCGAGACCGCCCGCGCCGTGTTCGAGGCGGTGGAGCAGGCGCGGGTCGAGGCCATCGGCGGCATCCGCATGCCGGGCGTGAAGCGCAACCTCGCGGCCATGCTGCAGGACCGCTACCATCGCGGCAGCTTCGCCGACATTACCGAGCGCTCGGAAGCGCCCATCGAGGACGCCATCGCCCTCATGGTGCGCGAGCGCCTCACCGGCGAGCCGCCGCCGCCGGACGCGCGCAAGATCGTCGACCTCTGGCGCTCCTATATCGAGGACCGCGCCTCCGGCGACCTCGCCCGCCTGTCCGACAGCATCGAAAACCAGAAGCGCTTCGGTGAGATCGCCCGCGACCTTCTCGCCTCCCTCGACATGGGCGAGGAAAGCGGGCTCGACACCGAGCAGGAGCCCGACGATTCCGACGCCGAGGGCGGTTCGCAGGAGGAGGGCGGCGAGAGCGGCGACGCCCGGGAGGACGACAGCCAGCAGGGCGCCACCGAGGTCGAGGCCGAACTGTCCGAGGAGGACATGCCCGACAACGCCGCCGAGAGCGACGCCGCCCCGCCCGCCGAGGCGCCGGACGGCACCGAGCTTGGCGACAGCGAGGAGCCGGCGGAGCAGTGGCAGCCGCGCCCGCCGGTCACCCACGACAATCGCGGGCCGGAATACCACGCCTTCACCACCAAGTTCGACGAGGAGGTCTCGGCCGAGGACCTGTGCGACCCCGAGGAACTGACGCGGCTGCGCTCCTATCTGGACAAGCAACTCGCCCATCTCCAGGGCGTGGTGGCACGCCTCGCCAACCGGTTGCAGCGGCGCCTGATGGCCCAGCAGAACCGGGCCTGGGAGTTCGACCTGGAGGAAGGCGTGCTTGATCCGGCGCGGCTTGCCCGCGTCATCATGGACCCCACCGCCGCCCTGTCCTTCAAGCGGGAGCGCGACACCGACTTCCGCGACACGGTGGTGACGCTGCTCATCGACAATTCCGGCTCCATGCGCGGCCGGCCCATCACCGTGGCTGCCACCTGCGCCGACATCCTCGCCCGCACGCTGGAGCGCTGCGGCGTGAAGGTGGAGGTGCTGGGCTTCACCACCAAGGCGTGGAAGGGCGGGCAATCGCGCGAGGGCTGGCTCGCCGCCGGCAAGCCGGTGGGTCCCGGCCGGCTCAACGACCTGCGCCACATCATCTACAAGTCGGCCGATGCGCCCTGGCGGCGGGCACGGCGCAACCTCGGCCTGATGATGCGCGAGGGCCTGCTGAAGGAGAACATCGACGGCGAGGCGCTGGACTGGGCGCACAAGCGCCTTTTGGCCCGCACCGAATCCCGGCGTGTGCTGATGATGATCTCCGACGGCGCGCCGGTGGATGACAGCACCCTCTCCGTGAATGCCGGCAATTATCTGGAGCGCCACCTGCGGCACATCATCTCCGAGATCGAGACCCGCTCGCCGGTGGAACTGATCGCCATCGGCATCGGCCATGATGTGACGCGCTATTATCGCCGCGCCGTCACCATCGTGGATGCCGAGGAGCTGGGCGGCGTGATGACCGAGAAGCTGGCCGAGCTGTTCGAGGATGAACCCAAGGCCGCGCCAAGGGCCGCGCCCCGCGGGCGGCTTCATTGAGGCGAGGGACCCGCTTCGCCTTGGGTTTCGTGGCGGCGGGGCTGGGCCTTGCCGCCGTGGTCGCGGTCGCCACCTCCGTGCTTCTGGCCAAGCCGCTGGCGCTGCCGGCGACGCCGGAGGCGATCACGGTGGTCGCCCGGCCCATCGTCAGCTTCCGGACGGGCGAGGATAAACACCGGTTCGGCGCCCTCGATTTCCGCGGCGGGCTGGTGCTCACCTCCGACTTTTCCGGCTTCGGCGGCATTTCCGGCTTCTCATTGGGGGAGGACAGCCGCTTCCTCGCCGTCACCGATGCCGGCCTGTTCCTCTCCGGTCGCCTCGACACGGACGGCGACCGGCCCACCGGCCTGTCCGATGTTGAGGCCGCAGCCCTGCTCGATTCCCAGGGCCGGGTGCAGGCGGCCCACCACCGCTCCGACGTGGAGGCTGTCACTGTGGCGCCCGACGCCGTGTATGTGGCCATGGAGACCATCAACGAGATCTGGCGCTATCCGCGCGATCCTCTGGGCCAGAAGGGCACGCAGGTACCCGCCCCCGCCATCCGCGACCTGCGCCGCAATGCCGGTCTGGAAAGCCTCGCCCTGGTTTCCTCCGGCCCGCTGAGGGGGGCGCTTCTCGCCATCGGCGAGGAAGGGGCGACACCGGCGGCGGACCTGCCCGGCTTCATCATCGGTGGTCGAGAGCCCGGCACCTTCACCGTGGTGAAGAGCGGACCGTTCGACGCCACCGACCTCGCCTTTGGTCCCGACGGCGACCTGTTCCTGCTGGAACGCCACTATTCCCCCCTCACCGGGGTGCTCCTGCAGATCCGCCGCTTCGCCCTGGCGGACGTGAAGGCGGGCGCCCGGCTCGGCGGCGAGGTGCTCGGCACCTTCGACATGGGCTATGAGATCGACAACATGGAAGGGCTCGCGGTGACCCGCAACGCCACCGGCGAGACCCTGCTCACCCTCATCTCCGACGACAATTTCAGCCTGCTCCAGCGCACCCTCCTGCTGCGCTTCGCCGTGGTTCGGGACTGAGAGCGCGTCTGAAAACTCAACGCAGGCCTTGACGCAATCACCGTCGTCATCCCCGGCCATGATGGTTATTGAAGCGCCGGAGGCGGTGCGGGCGCCCATCCGGGCCAATTCTCAAACACGCTCTGAGGCGCTGCTGCGTCCCGAACCGGGACAGTGGCAGGTCGGGTGGAACCGTTCGGGTGGAACCGTTCGGGAACGAAAGGCGCGCGAATCGCGGACCGGTTTAAAAACCGCCTTCGTTCCTCCCGTCCCGTTTCGGCACGGCTTTCGCCATGGGCTGGCACGCATGGGGAACGGACCCGGACCGAATCGGCTGCGGCGCGCCGTTCCGCCTGCGTTCCCGCTTCCCTTGCCGCGCATGGTGGCCCATGCCCATATGCACCCGGCCGCGAGGGCCGAACGAAAGGGCGCTCCATGCTGCTGACCGGTCCGAACCTGTTTGTGCTCGTCCTGCTCGTGCTCGCGGTGGCGGTGGTGTTCTCCGGGGTGAAGACGGTGCCGCAGGGCTACCAGTATACGGTGGAGCGCTTCCGCCGGTACACCAAGACGCTCCAGCCCGGCCTCAACCTCATCGTCCCGTTCATCGACCGCATCGGCAACAAGGTGAACGTGATGGAGCAGGTGCTCCCGGTGCCGACCCAGGAGGTCATCACCAAGGACAATGCCACCGTCGCGGTGGACGGGGTCGCCTTCTACCAGGTGTTCGACGCCGCCCGCGCGTCCTACGAGGTGGCCCGGCTCGACACCGCCATCCTGGCCCTGACCATGACCAACATCCGCACCGTCATGGGCTCCATGGACCTCGACCAACTCTTGTCCCACCGCGACGAGATCAACGTGCGCCTGCTGCGGGTGGTGGATGCCGCCGCCGCGCCGTGGGGCATCAAGATCACCCGGGTGGAGATCAAGGACATCGTGCCGCCGGCGGACCTGGTCAACGCCATGGGCCGGCAGATGAAGGCCGAGCGCGAGAAGCGCGCCATCATCCTGGAGGCCGAGGGCCAGCGCCAGTCCGAGATCCTGAAGGCGGAAGGTCAGAAGCAGGGCCAGATCCTCCAGGCCGAAGGCCGCCGCGAGGCTGCCTTCCGCGACGCCGAGGCGCGCGAGCGCCTGGCCGAGGCCGACGCCAAGGCCACCCAGATGCTCTCCGCCGCGGTGGAGAGCGGCGACCCGGCGGCGCTGAACTATTACATCGCCGAGAAATACGTGAAGGCGTTCGAGGCCATGGGCACCGCGCCCAACCAGAAGGTGGTGCTGGTGCCCTATGAGGGCACCGCGCTCCTTGGCTCGCTCACCGGCATCGGCGAGATTGCGCGCGCGGCGTTCGGCGGCGAGGGGCCGGCGGGGGCCCGCCCGCCGCTTTCCGGCAGCCGGCGGCCGACCGGCCCCGCCACTGTGCCGCCACCGGCCCACGGCTGAGGGGCGCGCCATGCTCTCAGATCTCGGGTCCTTTCTCGGACCATGGGCCTGGTTCATCCTGGGCGGGGTGCTGCTGGTGGCGGAGATTGCCGCGCCGGGCGCCTTCCTGCTCTGGCTGGGCCTCGCGGCGCTCGCCACCGGCGCCCTGTCCTACGTGGTGGGCCTGAGCTGGCAGAGCGAAGTCCTGGCCTTCGCGGCACTGGCGGTGATCGCGGTGCTGGTGGGCCGCAGGATCAGCCCGGCACCGGGCCGCGCCTCCGACCGGCCATTCCTGAACCGGCGGGCGGAAGGCTTCGTCGGGCGGGTGTTCACGCTGGATGAGCCCATCATCGACGGGATGGGGCGGGTGCGCATCGACGACAGCGTCTGGCGCATCGAAGGCCCCGACCTTGCCGCCGGCCGTGACGTGAAGGTGGTGGCGACCGATGGTGCCACGCTGAAGGTGGAAGCGGTGGAAGGCTGAACCAAACGGCCCCGGTTCAAAGACCGGGGCTGCCCGGAGCGGCCGCCCGAACCCCTCAGTTCAGCCCGCGCAGCAGGCGATCGAGATAGTCGAGTTCGAGCTGGGGCCGTGTCGGCTCCTCCAGGCGCCGGCGCAGTTCCTCCAGCACGCGGCGGGCGCGCTGGGCGTCCACCTCGTCGGGCACCTTCACCGTGAAGTCGTCGCCATAATCCTGGCTGCGCAGGGGCCGGCCCATGGGGTCGGTGCGCTGGGCGGCTTCCTCGCCGGGGCCGCCGGGACCCTGGCCATCCTGGTTGCCACGCTGGCCCTCGGCCATGGACTGCGCGCCCTGGCGCAGGGCCTGGAGCGCCCGGCCCTCGGCGTCGAGTGCGCCCTGGCCCTCGCCACGGCCCAGCGCCTCCTCGGCCTCGCGCATGGCGTCGCCGGCCCGGCCCAAGGCATCGCCGGCGCGGTCCATGGCCTCGTTGCCCTCGCCGTTCTGGCCCTGCTGGCCGGGGCCGCCCTGTTGTCCCTGTTGCCCCTGCTGCATGCGGCGCATCTCGTCCAGCATGCGGCCGAGGCGGCGGCGCAGCTCCTGCTGGTTCTGCTGGAGATCGCCGAAGCCGTTCTCGCCTTGCTGGCCTTGCTCGCCCTGCTGCCCGCGCTGTCCCTGCTCGCCCTGTTGACCTTGCTGGCCGTTCTGCTGGCCCTGGCGGTTCTGGCGCCAGGTGCGGTCGCGCAGGCGCTGCTGCTCCTGGATCATCTTGCCCAGTTCGTTCTGCTGCTGGTTCTGGCGCCCGGCCTGCTGGCGGCCGCCGGGCTTCATGTTTTCCATCATGGCCTGCAGCTCGTCGAGCAGGGCCTTGGCCGCGTCGCGATTGCCGGAGCGGGCGAGGTTCTCGATGCGGTCCAGCATGCGCTGGAGGTCCTGCGGGCGCACGATGCGGGTGGAGGGGTCGAGCGGGCGCGCATCGGTGTTGCCGTCGCGCTGCGCCTGCTCGGCCAGCTGGCGCATCATCTTGTCCATGGCGGCGCGCAGGTCCTGGGTGAGGCGCTTGATCTCCTCCTCGCTGGCGCCGCGCTCCAGCGCCTCGCGCAGCGCCTCCTGAGCGGCCTTCAGCTCGCGCTCGGCCTCGGACAGGGTGCCGTCCTCGATCAGGACCGCCACCTCCCACAGATAATCCACCAGCGCGCGCAGATCGTCGTCGTTGCGGGCGGTCTTGGCACGGGTGAGGGCGGTGGTGAGGCCGAGATATTCGCCCGCCGCCGGCGTGAACTGCTCGGGGGCGGTGGTGAGGGCCTTGAGCACCGCCACCAGCCGCCGCCGGTTGGCGGGATCGAAGGCAAGGCGGCGCCGCTCGTCGATGAGGGCGCGGGCCAGGGGCTTGGAGAAGGTGCGCGCCGGCAGGCGCACGGTGCGGGTCTCGCTCATCCCCTCGTTGCCGGCCTCGTCGCGGGCCTTGAGGGTCACGCTCACGCGGGCGCCGGCCCAGGGATGGGCAACCAGGTCCTTGGAGGTCTGCGCGGCGCCGCTCTTGCCGCCTGCGGGCAGGGAGAGCTTGAGGTCCGGCGCCGGCACCAGCGGCTGGGCCAGTTTGGGCGGCGTCGCGCCGGGGCGCGGGAACAGGGGCGGCTCGGGCGGCAGCGGGGCGAACACGGCCTCGGCCTCCTTCACCCCGTAGTCGTCCTCCATGCGGTAGGCGAGGACGAGGGCGTTGCGGGGACCGGACTGCGGGTCCTTGGCGAAGGCGATGGCGGGCTTTTGGTCCGGCAGCACCTTGAAATGCCACATGAGGCGACGCTGGTCCGGGCCGAGGAAGGTGACGTCCGCGTCTTCCTTGATCACATAACGCCGCTCGCCGGTGGCCGGCGCGGGGGCCTCGCCCTCGGGCTTCACCTCCGCGACCCCGCCTTCCAGCTTCAGGGATGCGGCGTCGATCCCGGCGCCGCGCACCACCAGCACGCTGCCGGTGGGCACCTGCAGCGCGGCGGCATTCAGCGAGGAGGGATCATCCGAGCGCAGGCCGGGCAGCACCACGGGCGGGCGGCCGGTATAGCCGGGCGGATCGACCCAGGCGTCGAGGCGATAGGGGGCGGGCGGGGTCAGGGCCTTCCAGTCGAAGGCGGCGCCGATGCGCGACAGGTGCGCGCCGGGCGCCATGAAGAAGGTGGCGAACAGGGCCAGAACCGCCAGCGCCCGGACGGCGCGGGGATCGAGCCGGGCGAGGCCGGGCTCGGGCGGGCCGGCGCGCAGGGTGCGGGCGGCGGCCAGCGCACGGGCAAGATGGGCCCGCCACAGGGCGGCGCCCACCGGATCGTCGGGCTTGGTGGCGAGGCTGTCGGAAATGGCGGTGGCGGGCCGGTGGGCGAGGGTGCTCCTGCGGTCGAGGCGGGCGATGCCGTCGTCCTCGCTCGGCCAGCGCAGGGTCAGCAGCGGGCGGGCGGTGAGCACCAGCCCGATGGCGAACGCGACCACGCCGGCGATGCGCGCCGCCACGGGAACCGAGAGCCACAGGCCGGCAAAGGAGAGCGCGAGGAAAGCGGCCGCGACGATGCCCACCCGTGCAAGGCCCGGCCAGGCGCGTTCCCAGAACAGGGCGAGGCGGGCGCGGCCGACGGCGCGGGCTAGAAGGAAGCGCGCGTCGCCTTCCGGCGTGCGCGGGAGCTTTTCGTCGCGAGGTGCGCTCACACTCTCTCCCTTCTTCCCGCGGGCGGCCGGACCGGACGCGGCACGCAAGGCCAGCTTGAAAAGCCAGCTTAACATGACGCAAGGAGCGGGCCAGAGCACGCCCTTCGCGTCGGCTTCACAACTGGGTCATGCGCTGCAACATGGCGCTATGGATGCCTGGTGCTGCGCACGCCTGGGCCAAGTATTTTTTTGGCCAAGCATTCTCGGCGCTAAGCATTTTTGGCGCCCCATTCCACCGCATCCGCCGCATGGCCGATCTCGTCCGGTGAAAGGCCCAGCGCCGAAAGCGTCTCGCAGATATGCGGCGGCAAAGGGGCGCTGGCCGACACCGCCGGGCCGTTCGCCTTCAGCGGCACCACGATGCGACGGGAGTGCAGGTGCAGCTTCGGCCCGCCCGGCAGGCGCGAGGCGCCGCCATAGATGGCATCGCCGAAGATGGGGTGGCCGAGGTTGGACAAATGCGCCCGCAGCTGGTGGGTGCGGCCGGTGACCGGGCTGAGCGCCATCACCGTGAAGCCGCCGGCGCGGTGGAGCACGCGATAATCGGTAATCGCCTCCTGCGCGCCGGGTGTGCCTTTGGGTACCGCCTGCATCCACCAGCCACGATGGGGCGAGCGCTTGGCCAAAGGCTGGTCGATGCGGCCGGCATCCTGCTCCGGCGCGCCCTCGATCACCGCCACATAGGTCTTGCCCACGCTCCCGTTCGCGAACATCTTTCCCAGCAACGCCAACGCCTTGGCGTGGCGCCCGAGGACCAGGCAGCCGGAGGTGTCCTTGTCGAGCCGGTGGGCCAGCTCCGGCGCGCGGGGCAGGCCGAAGCGCAGGGCGTCCAGATGGTCGGCCAGCGTCTCGCCGCCCTTGGGGCCGGCATGGACCGGCAAGCCGTGGGGCTTGTCGATGATCAGCATCATGCCGTCGCGGTAGAGCACCGGCAGATCGGGGGCGGGATCAGGCGGACGGGGTGATGCCGTGGGCGCGGAAGGCGTCATGATAAAGGTCGGCGGCCTCACAGGAGAAGCAGCAGAACACCACGCGGGTGATGCTGCCGGGAGCCTCAAGATGGGCCAGCACGGCGCCGACCGCCAGTGGTGCCGCGCGATCGGGCGGAAATCCATAGATGCCGGTGGAAATGGCGGGGAAGGCGATGGAGGCGAGGCCCGCCGCGTCCGCGAGCTTCAGGCTCTCGCGGTAGCAGGAGGCCAGAAGCCCATCCTCGCCCGCGCCGCCGCCACGCCAGACCGGCCCGACCGCATGGATCACATGGGCAGCCGGCAGGCCGAAGCCCGGGGTCAGGCGCACCTCCCCGGTGGGGCAGCCGCAGAGGGTGCGGCAACAGGCGAGAAGCTCCGGCCCCGCGGCCCGGTGGATTGCCCCATCCACCCCGCCACCGCCGAGCAGGCTGGAATTGGCCGCATTGACGATGGCGTCGATGGCGAGGCGGGTGATGTCGCCCACCACGATCTCCAGCCGGGCCTGCCGCGGGGCGGCAGCGGCGCCGGAGGCAAGGGGCTCAGCCATGGCAAGGTCCTTTCAGGCTGGTCGTCATGCCTTCACATGGGCGTCAACATCTTCATATCTACACGTTTTCCGAATATGCCAGCAGTCCCGCAACGCCACCGGCCGATGCCGTTGGTGCAGGACCGCGCGGCATCTGAGCGTAACCCTCTCGGCCTCGATCGAAGACCGATGCCGCCACCATAAGAAAGACCAGCATCATGGCACATACGCGCAAGAACGAGCTGCGGCTCCTGACCGGCGACGAAATGGAGTTCGTCGAAAAGGCCCGCCACCCGGTGCTGGGCGCGCTTTCCGATGACGACCTGCATCACCTCGTCGGCTATCTGAGCGATCGCCGCGCGCGGGCGCTCACCATTGCCAACAACCAGCGCCGGGCCCTGCGCGGCAAGGGCGGCCGGGGAGAGGTGACCTTCGAGAAGGCGGATTCCGGCAATCGCCAGAAGGCGGCCGTGCTCACCGACGCCCTCACCCGTGCCCGCCGCGAGGCGAGCCGCCGGGCCACCGAGGCGGCGCGGGACGAGCTGATGGCCAATGCCCATCGCGCCCTCGAACTGAAGCGCGATTCCAAGCGCGCCACGCGTCCGGCCAATCTGCCCCGTCCCAACAAGGGCATGCGCTCCAAGGCGCGGACCCGCATGGATGCCATCGGCGCGGCGGGCGAGGCCGGCCGGGTCACCAAGTTCGTGGCGGTGGCGCAGGCGAAGAAGGATTCGCGCGGCTGAAGCTGCGGGCAGAAGCCGCGCTTCAGGTGCGAGGGCAGGCCGTCGGCCGGCCTGTCTTCGCGTCTCGGTCCGACTGCCCCGGTCAGGTCGCACGCGCGATCTGGCCGGTCAGTCCGCCAGTTCCAGCTTGAGGTCCAGGGTGGAGCGGCGGCCGAGATCGTCGAAATGGGCCTCCAGAAAGACCTCCGCCGCCGCCCGGCCGAGGTCGCGCAGGTGCTGCAGGAAGGACCATTCCGCATTCATCTTCGAGGTGGCGTCCAGGGCCATCAGCTGGTCCTCGCCGCCGATGCGGTGCAGTCGCACCCGGCGGAAGCTCGATCCGCCCAGGGTCCAGCGGGTGAGCAGCCCCTGGTCGATGAGCTTGGCCGCATGGTCGATGGCGCGCAGCTGGGCCAGCAGTGAGGCGTTGAAGGTGATCTCGTTGATGCGGTTCTGGATTTCGGAGGCGGTGCGGGGCGTGGTCTCGCGCATCACCGGGTTGATCTGGACCAGGATGATGTCGTCCGCCTCCGCCTTCTCGTAGAGCGGAAACAGGGGCGGGTTGCCCATATAGCCGCCGTCCCAATAGGGCACGCCGTCGATCTCCACCGCCTGGAACAGGAACGGCAGGCAGGCCGAGGCCATCACCGCGTCCGCGGTCATCTCCTCGTGGCCGAAGATGCGGGCGCGGCCGGTGTGCACATTGGTGGCGGAGATGAAGATCTTCACCTGCGACTGGCGCAGGGCCTCGAAATCCACATGCGCTTCCAGGATCTCGCGCAGGGGATTGATGTTCAGCGGGTTGAAATCGTAGGGCGAGAAGAAGCGCGAGGCCACCTCGAAGGCGAGATAGGCCGGGTTGTTCGCCAGCGACCAGTTGCCCATCACCCGGTCGAACGCGGTGCGCTGGAGCGGCGACATGCGCCCGTCGCGGGACACGTCGCGCCAGAATTGCGTCAGGGCGTGACGGGCCTCCTCCGGATCGCCCTTGGCGAGGCCGGAGGCCAGCACCACCGCATTCATGGCGCCGGCGCTGGTGCCGGTGATGCCGGAGACGGCAAGCCGGTCATCCTGCAGCAGGCGGTCCAGCACGCCCCAGGTGAAGGCGCCATGGGCGCCTCCCCCCTGGAGTGCGAGGCTCACCGGCTTGACGCCTTCGCGGCGGCTCACGGTGCGCGTCCGGGTCGGGTCGCGTTCACTCGGCGACCCAGCCGCCGTCGATCTGCTGCAGGGAGCCGGTGATGGAGCGGGCATTGTCGGAGGCCAGGAACACGGCGAGCGCGGCCACTTCCTCCACCGTCACGAACTCCTTGGTGGGCTGGGCGGCGAGAAGCACCTCCTTCTTCACCTGCTCCTCGGTCATGCCGCGGGCCTTGGCGGTGTCGGGGATCTGCTTTTCCACCAGGGGCGTCCACACATAGCCGGGGCAAATGGCGTTGACGGTGATGCCGAATTGCGCCGTCTCCAGCGCCGCGGTCTTGGTCAGGCCGGCGATGCCGTGCTTGGCCGAGACATAGGCCGACTTGAAGGGCGAGGCCACCAGCGCGTGGGCGGAGGCGGTGCTGATGATGCGGCCCCACTTGCGCGCCTTCATGCCGGGGATGGCCGCGCGCATGGCGAAGAAGGCCGCCGACAGGTTGATGGCGATGATCATGTTCCAGGTGTCGATCGGGAACTCCTCGATGGGCGCCACATGCTGGATGCCCGCGTTGTTCACGAGGATGTCGCAAGCGCCCAGCTCGGTCTCGCCGAGCTTCACCATGTCGGCGATTTCGTCCGGCTTCAGCATGTTGGCCGCCGAATAGAGGCACTTCACGCCAAAATCGCTCTCGATGGCGGCGCGCTCCTTCTCGATGGCGGTGGCGTCACCGAGGCCGTTGATCACGATGTTCGCACCTTCCTTGGCGAAGGCCCGGGCATAGGCAAGCCCGATTCCGCTGGTGGACCCGGTGACGACGGCGACCTTCCCCTTGAGCATGGCTGTTCCCCAAAAAAGGCCCGGCGTGGCCCGGCCTGCGGCCGTGGCTCACGATGTAGCGGAGCGGTGTGACGATGCTGTCACGCGCACAGGCGAACCTGCGGCCGGCAGATTGCAACGCTCCGTCCTGCCGCGCAACGCGACGTTGGCGTGGCTTTCGCACACCGGCGGATGGCAGGACGTGACCTGATGTATTAAATTGGCGACGTGAGCCATCCGACGTCCCATCACAGCGACCATGATCACGGCCAATGCGTGGCCGGGGCCTTGGCGCGCGTGGAAAAGTGCTGCGCGGAAAAAGGCCTGCGCATGACCCCCCTGCGGCGCAGCGTCATGAAGGCGCTGGCCGAAACCCATGTGCCGCTCGGCGCCTATGAGATCGTGGAGCGCCTGGCCGCCGGCGGCGAGCCGACGCCGCCCATGTCGGTCTATCGGGTGCTGGATTTTCTGGTGGCCGAGGGGCTCGCCCACCGCATCGAGAGCCGCAACGCCTTCCTGGCCTGCGGCCATCCCCATGATGCCGAAGAGGTGGTGGTGTTCCTCATCTGCGAGCGCTGCGGCCTGACCAGGGAAGTGGCCTCCCACGCCGTGGGACGCGACTTGGCCTGGGCGGCGCGGGCCGTCGGCTTCGAGCCGCGCCAGCGGGTGCTGGAGGTGGCCGGCACCTGCGCCAGCTGCCGGGAGATGGCCGCCGACGCGCCATCCGGGCGGGCGGGCGGAGAGGCCGACGCCGGTTGACGCTCAGCGCCGCCGGGCCTACTCGAAACCGGTCTGCGCGCCGTCCCGCGACGTATGAGGGCCGGATGCGCCCGTCGCGGATGCCGGTCCCGAACGGACGATTTGCCGAGGATGGAATGCCCATGACCACCCTTCAGACTTCCACCGCGAACGCGCTCCCCCCCGCGACCACGCCCGTGGTTCCCGCCGAGCTGCTGCAGGCCGGCCCTGCGGCGCGGCGCCTGACGGTAGGTGTGCCGGTGGGCCGGGTGATGGTGGGCGGTGGCGCACCGGTGGTGGTGCAGTCCATGACCAACACCGATACCGCCGACATCGAGGGCACGGTGCGCCAGGTGGCCGCCCTCGCCCGCGCCGGCTCGGAGATCGTGCGCATCACGGTGGACCGCAACGAGGCCGCCGCGGCCGTGCCGCACATCAAGGAGAAGCTGCTGGCGCAGGGCATCGACGTGCCGCTGGTGGGCGACTTCCATTATATCGGCCACAAGCTGCTCGCCGATTATCCGGCCTGTGCCCAGGCGCTGGACAAATACCGTATCAATCCCGGCAACGTGGGCTTCGGCGACAAGAAGGACCGGCAGTTCGCCGCCATCGTCGAGACCGCCATCCGCCACGACAAGCCGGTGCGCATCGGCGCCAACTGGGGCTCCCTCGACGGCGAGCTGCTCACCCGCCTGATGGACGAGAACGCCCTGCTGCCGTACCCGGCCGAGGCCCGCGCCGTGACCCGCGAAGCGCTGGTGCGCTCGGCCCTGCTCTCGGCGGCGCTGGCGGAAGAGATCGGCCTTGGCCGCGACCGCATCATCCTCTCCGCCAAGGTCTCGGCGGTGCAGGATCTCATCGCCGTCTATGGCGAGCTGTCCCGCCGTGCCGACTATGCCCTGCATCTCGGCCTCACCGAGGCGGGCATGGGCTCGAAGGGCATCGTCGCCTCCACCGCCGCCATGGGCGTGGTGCTGCAGCAGGGCATCGGCGACACCATCCGCGTGTCGCTGACCCCCGAGCCCAACGGCGACCGCACCCGCGAGGTGCAGGTGGCGCAGGAAATCCTGCAGACCATGGGCCTGCGCACCTTTGTGCCGCTGGTGGCCGCCTGCCCCGGCTGCGGGCGCACCACCTCCACCGTGTTCCAGGAACTGGCGCAGGGCGTGCAGGACATGATCCGCGCCCGCATGCCGGTGTGGAAGGCGAAGTATCCCGGCGTCGAGACCCTGAACGTGGCGGTGATGGGCTGCATCGTGAACGGACCGGGGGAGAGCAAGCACGCCGACATCGGCATCTCGCTCCCCGGCACCGGCGAGACCCCGTCCGCCCCGGTCTTCATCGACGGGAAAAAGGTGGCGACCCTGCGCGGCGCCAACATCCAGGACGAGTTCCGCCAGATGGTGGAAGCCTATGTGGAGCAGCGCTTCGGGGTCGGCGGACCGGTGGCGGCGGGGTCCGCTCCGGCGGATGCGGCGGAGTAGGGCTTTCCGCTACCTCTGCCGTTACCAAAATTTCATGGAGCCCCGCCCTTCCTGCGCCATGTCCGGCTGCTCATATGCGTGTCGTCCAACCCAGTGGAGACGGATATGACTCCCGAGGAACGTGCCCTGATCGACGGCCTGTTCGACCGCATGCGCGGTGTCGCGAACCGGCCGCGTGACGCGGAAGCCGAGGCGCTGATCGCGCGCCGCGTCGCTGAGGCACCCCATGCCACCTATGCCCTGGCGCAGAGCGTGCTGGTGCAGGAGCATGCGCTCCAGCAGTCCTATGCCCACATTCAGGATCTGGAAGCCCAGCTTCAAGATGCCGAGGCCCGCGCGGCGGAGGCGCAGTCGCGTCCGGCCGGCGGCGGCTTCCTCGGCGGCCTGTTCGGCGGCGGCTCCCGCGCTTCCGTGCCCTCCGCCGGCGCGCGCCAGGCCGATGCCGCCATGGGGGTTCCGCCCGGCTACGCCCAGCAGGGCTATGGGCGGCAGGGTTATCCCCAGCAGGGCGGGGGTTATCCGCAACAGGGTTATCCCCAGCAGGGCGGCTACCCGCAGCAAGGCTATGGGCAGCCGCAGCAGGGCGGCCCGTGGGGGCAGCAGCCTCCGCAGCAGCGCGGCGGCTTCGGTGGCGGCGGTGGCTTCCTGCAGGGTGCGCTGGCGACTGCGGCCGGCGTGGCTGGCGGTGCGCTGCTGTTCGACGGTATCAAGAACATGATGTCCGGCGGCGAAGGCGCCGTGGCCCAGGCGGCGGCGGCCGAACTCGGCAAGCCGGCGGCTGACGCCTCCGGCGGCAATCTCGGCCAGGATGCCCAGAATGCGCTGGGCGGACAAGATCCGAGCCAGGGCGCCGGACAGGAAGACGGCTGGAACGCCGATCCCCAGGACGTCAATTTCGACGACGGTGGCGACTGGGGCAGCGACGACAGCTCGGACGACGGCTCCTGGACCTGAGGGTCAGAACTCCGTCCCGCGTGATCAATGGTGCGAACGGCGGTGCAGGACACCGCCGTTTTCGTTTGGCGGCCCGCGGGTCCGACGCCCCATGATCAGCCGGCTTTCGTTTCCCGCCGCGACACTCTAGCTTCTGCGCCAATGCCCCGCTGCGCGGGGGCGGCAGGAACATGCGATGACGCCGTTCGGACACCGGGTGCGCGACCTGCGCGCAGACCGGGGCGTGACACTCACCGAAATGGCCCGCGCCATCGGGGTCACGCCCACCTATCTGTCGGCCCTGGAAACCGGCAAGCGGGGCAAGCCCACCTGGGCGCTGGTGCAGCGAATCATCGCCTATTTCAATGTGATCTGGGACGAGGCGGAGGATCTCCAGCGCCTCGCCGAACTGTCCCAGCCCCGCGTGGTGGTGGACACCGCAGACCTCAGCCCGCAGGCGACCGAGCTTGCCAACCTGCTCGCCCGCGAAATCAGCCACCTCCCGCCGGAGGCCGTGGCCGAGCTTCTCGGACGCCTCAAGATCCTGCGCCGGCGCGGCTGAACGCGCGCGCCGGACCGTCAGGGCGGATCAGCCGGGGGCCGTCACCCTTTCGCCTTCACCCTCTCGCCTTCACCCTCTCGCCTTCACCCTCTCGCTTTCACCAGGGCCTGCGTGGTCTCCTGCAGGCGGAAGGCAAGGTCGCGCAGCACCGAGCGGGCGAGGGACGGGGTCTTGTCGAGAAGATTGAGGAACAGGTCGGTCTCCATGCGCAGCACGCTCATGGGCTCGCCGGCCCGCACCGTGGCGGTGCGCGGCTCGCCCGTGAGCACGCCCATTTCTCCGACCACCGTGTCGCGGCCGAGCCGCGCCACCTCATGGGCGGTGCCGCCGGCCGCCACCTCGATCACGGCGGTGCCCTCGAGCACCACATAGGCGGCGTCCGGCGCCTCGCCCTGGGTGAACAGCACGTCGCCCGGCGCCACGTCGAGCCGCGCCGCCGAGAAGGCGAGCAACCGCAGCTGGCTCGGCTCCAGGTCCTGGAACATGGGGATGCGGGCGAGTGTCCTCGCCTCTTCTTCGATGCTCATTCTTCGATACCTTTGCCTTGATACCCCGTCTTCGATACCCTTGAACCTGAGACGCCTTCATGCCTTGCGGGCCCTTGCGGCATCCCTCCTGCGACGGGGTCTCGCCCCCGGTGGGGAGCCCTGGACATCGCCGCGCCTTGGCGAAGCGCGACCACATCCGGATAGAACAGTCTAGCGCGTTTTTCTGACGTGCAACTTTATCCCTTCGGGTGTCACGCGCCGGAGGCGGTCAATCCCGGCCCGGCCGCGGCCGCCTCCACCCGCTCCACCTGTCCGTGGGCGAGGACGATCACCTGCGCGAACAGGTCGAGCGGCTCCCCCGCGTCCAGCACCACGAGGGTGGTGCGTCCCGTCCGCCCCGCGAGCACGGAACCGATGAGATGGCTCTGCTCGGCCGGGGACAGGGGCACCAGCGCATCGTCGATGACGAGGATGGACGGGTCGGCGAGCAGGCAGCGCGCCAGCGTGAGCTTGCCGCGCTCGGCCGCGGACAGGGGCAGGCCGCCTTCCCCCACCGCCACGTCGAGGCTGAGGCGCTCCACCTGGCCGATGAGGGCATCGAGCGCGAGGCATTCGCGGACGATCTCGTCCACCACCGCCGCCGCGCCGGCGCGGTCGGCGGCAATGCGGCCGAACAGCAGATTGTCGCGCACCGTCAGCGCCCGGCAATAGGAATCGGGCTGGTAGCGGGCGAGGGGGATGCCCGATACCTCCCTCAGGTGCGCGAGCTGGGCGCGTCCTGCCAGCGCCCGGTCCTGCCAGTCGTCGTCGATGAGGCCGAAGCGGTGGCGCGGCTCGCAATAACGGCCGGCGATGCGCAGCAGCAGCGCCCGCTCGTCCGCAGAGGGGTCGTCGTCGATGCGGGTGGCGAGCACCTGCGCCTCGCCCATCTCTTCGGTCCGCAGCAGGCCCTTGGTGTCGATGCCGGCCAGGTCGTCGGGACCACCGGCCAGTTCGGCCAGGATGCGCAGGGCGGAGCGGCCCAGCGCGGTCAGGTCTCCGGCGAGTCCGGCTTTCTCCAGCAGCGGCAAAAGCCCCGGCTCGGCCAGGAGGGAGGCGGCGCCGCGGGTGTGGTTCACCGGGGTCGCGAACAGGATGTTTTCGGCCAGCGTCATCCAGCGGTTGAAGGCGGCGAAGCGGAACGGCTCGATCAGCACCCGCCCGGTCTGGTCCTGCCGCTGGGCGATGGCGTCGGTGACCGCCGCCCGCAGGGAGACGATGCGCTCCGCCAACGTCGGGGCCTGGTCCGGATCGAGCCGGCGTTCGAGGCCGAGCCGCACCACGAGATCCCCGAGACCCGCCCCGGCGAGGGCGGCCAGCGCCTTGCGGTCCAGAGCTGCGGGATCCACGCCCTCGTCGGCAAGGCCGAGGGCGTTAAGGTCCACCGCCTCCTTCAGGGTGCGGCCCGGCCGGCGCTCCAGCGCGAACAGGAGGTTGGTCCGCAGCGTCCCGGTAATGACGATGGGATCGCCGCCCGCATAGGCCACGTGCCGCCCGACCACAGCCTCCGGGACGCTGGCAAGATCATGCCCGCCCATGCGCACGGTGCCGCTGTAGAGCGAGATGGCGCGGCCGCACACCCGGGCGACCGCGTGCTTGCCGCCGGCATCGGGACCCTTCAGCGCCACCGCCGTTCCGGCAGGGACCTCAAGGCTCACCCCTTCCAGCAGCAGGCTGCCGGCCGGGTCCACCACGCCGAGGTCGGCCACCTTGATGCTGCCGTCGAACGCGGGTTCCGCGCCGGACGGCAGGTCCTGCGAGCCCCGGGGCCAGACCTCGCGGGTTTCAAGGTAATAGCGGGCGAAATCGTAGCGCACCTGCGCGATCAGGCGCTTCTCGTCCCAGTCGATGAGTTCCTTGAGCGGCTCGGGGATCTGGCCGTAGGCCGCCACCACCGCCACCAGCTGGCCGATATTGATGGCGCCCGACAAGGCCAGCCAGCCGCCCACGGAGTAGAAGACCAGGGTGGGCACGTCCGACATCAGCAGGTTGAGGACGCGGTCGGTGAAATTCTGCCGCTTCAGGTCGAGGCTGGCCTCGGAGACGACACCGAGGCGGTCGTCCACCGCGCCGCGCTCGAACGGGCTGGTGGCGAAGCCGTGGACGAGGGGCAGGCGGTCGATGCCCGCCATCACCCTTTTGCCGAGGGCCACCGCCTCGCGCTGGTAGACCTGCAGCTTCTTCGCATTGTCCGCCCGCTGGATGCCCAGCAGCACATAATTGAGCGCCAGGATGCCGATGGCGAAGCCGCCCAGCACGGCGTTCTGTGTGAAGATGAGCAGCGTCGCCGAGCCGATCAGGCCGGCCGACTTCAGCGGCTGGGCGAAGGCCATGCCGGCGAAGGGGGAGATGGGCCCCACCTCGAACCGCATCATGTTGCCCACTTCCAGCGCCTTGCTCTTCATGGGCGCTTCGGGCCGCAGCCGCTGGATCACGTCGAACAGCTGCCGCCTCAGGCCGACGATGATGCGCTCGCCGAGGCGCGCCTTCGCCATCTCGATGAGGCGGGTGATGTGCTGCTGGATCAGCTGCAGCGCGAACAGCACCGCGGCGAGCCCCGCGAGCAGCCCGAAGGCGCTCACCTCGAAGCCCGCAGAGCGGAACAATACGAAGCCGCCCAGCGCATCGGGCAGGCCGATGTCGAGCTCAAGCAGGCGTGGAACCGTGCCGCCGATGGCATCGGTCACGCCGTTGACGATGAGGCGCGGCAGCTCCAGCGAGGCATAGTTGAAGGGCAGCAGCAGCAGGACGAGGGCGAACAGCTTGATGTGGCTCGCCGGGGCAACCCGCCAGAGGTAGCCGAGCACGTCGCGGGGCAAGGCGCCTTCGGGTGCCGCGCCGTGCCGTGCCGGGTGTTGCGTTTCGGTTTTGGGAGGGGTGGAAGGCACGCCGCTCATGAAGACGTTTTGCTGACGCCGCGGCCGGTTTGCAAGTGCGAAGCGTGGGGCGGGCCTTCTCTATCCGGGGCTTGCCGAAGGGGCTGGGACAATGGAGGCATTATAGCACCTCTCCGCATAGAGCGCGTAGAAGCGGGAGAGGCGGCCCGGGCCTTCGCTGGCCAGTGCCTCGGCGAGGATGCGAGCCTCATCGAAGCGGCCGGCGCCATAGCTGGACATGAGCAATCCGTGTCGCCGGGCAACGCTCGAAAAGGCATCTGAGCCGGCGAAGGCGGCATCCCCCGCCAGCAGATAGAGCTGGCTTGCCCGCGACTTGCCCTTCAGCATCAGAAGATCGGCCTCCAGGAAGGGCAGGTCGGCCACGGCGGCGCGCGTCGCCTCGGAGACCAGGATGTCCACGCGCATGGACTTGGTGGCCCCCTCGATGCGAGAGGCGAGGTTCACATCATCGCCGAGGCAGGAGTATTCAAGCCTCTGGTCCGAGCCCAGATTGCCCACGCAGCATGGCCCGGTGGCCAGTCCGATGCCGCAACGCACCGGCGAGAACGGCCGCCCGGCCGCCTCCGCCTGCCGGCGCCACTCCACGTTCAGGGCATCGAGCCGCGCCGACATGGCGAGCGCGCACAGGGCCGCGTTGCGGGCGTGGGCCGGATCGTCCATGGGGGCGTTCCAGAACGCCATGATGGCGTCGCCGATGTATTTGTCGATGGTGCCGCCATGGGCCAGCACCACCTCGGTCATGGGGGTGAGATAGGCGTTCATGAAGCGGGTGAGGGCCTGCGCGTCCATGGTCTCCGACAAAGAGGTGAAGTCGCGCAGGTCGCAGAACAGGATGGTGATCTCCCGCGTCTCGCCGCCCAGCACCAGGCGTTCGGGATGGTCCGCCAGCTTCTCCACCACCTGCGGCGAGACGAAGCGCCCGAACACCGAGCGCACCCACTTCTTCTGTTGCTGCTCCTCGCGATAGAGCGCCAGCACCCCCAGGAGATAGACGCCGAGCACCGCCCAGCCCGGCCCCATGGGATCGAGCAGCAGGTCGAGCCTTGTGAAGGCGAACCATGCGCCCGCCGCCAGCGCCGCCACCACCAACGCTCCGGCCATGCCCGCCACCACCGGGGAGACGCGCGGCAGCACCAGCGCCAGCAGCAGGCCCAGTACCGCAGTGAGCACCATTTCCGCCCCGCGCGCCCAGTCCGGCCGCACCAGATTGGCCCCGGTCACCATGTGCTCGATGAGTTGGGCCTGGATCTCCACGCCGGCCACTGCCGCGTCGATGGGGGTGGCCCTTGTATCCATGAGGCCGGCGGCGCTGGTGCCCACCAGCACGATACGTCCCTCCAGCTCCTCCCTTGGAACAGTGCCGTCGAGCACGGCGGCGGCGGAGAGGAAACGGCGCGGGTCGGTGGGAGTAAAGCGCACCCGCACTTCCCCCTGGGCGTCGGTGGGCACGTCGAGGGCGCCGATCTTCACCGCGGTGATGCCGGACTTGGTGCCGAAGCCCTCATCGCCGCTGGCGTTGGAGGCACGCACCACATAGGTGGTCGCGCCCTGCGCCACCCTCAGCACCTCGGCGCCGAGGCCGGGCACCAGCTTGCCATCAAGGGCAAGCAGCAGGGGCACGCGGCGCACCACCTGGTCGCGGTCGGGCAGCCAGTTCAGCGCGCCAATCCCTTTTGCCGCCGCCGCAAGGCCGGGCAGGGGCGCCACCGCCCCGGCAAAGCGCGGTACGAAGGCAAGCGGATCGTCGCCGGCGGCGGCCATGCCCCATTTGACGGGGTAGTTCGCGCCGGCGGGCCCACCGGTGAGCACCGCCCCCAGCACGGACGGGCTTTCCCCAAGGGCGCGGGCGAGGATCGCGTCATTGCTCTCGCGCCCGGCCAGCGCGGTCTGGACCGGCGCGCGCACGTCCTCGGGCAACAGGCCCACCACGGCGGCGGGGTCGAGCCGGTCCGGCTCGGAGAACACCATGTCGAAGGCGATGGCGGCGGCGCCCGATGCCGCCAGTCTCTCCACCAGCTTGGCCACGGTGGCGCGGGGCCACGGCCATTGGCCGATGCGGGCGAGCGACGCGTCGTCCACATCCACCACGCGCACCGGCAGGTCGGGGTCGTAGGCGCGCGGCGCGGCGCGCTGGTAGAGGTCGAACAGGCCATTGCGCGCGTCCGCCAGCGGGCCGGGATCGGCGCCCATGACGAGAAGGCCGGCGGCGAGGGGGCCGCCCACGGCAAGCCAATAGAGGCGGGACCACATGCGGCCGGCGCGCTTTCGCTGGATCGAAGGGGTGGATCGAACGGCGCCAGCCTAGAGCAAATCGGCGTCGATCGGAATCGGGGGGCGGGGAGGGGCGGGAGAGGGAGCTTTTCCAGCTCTCCCGTTCAACAGAGCGAAGGCTGGCGGCGGGCCGTCTCTCCCCTTTGCCGGCGATCGGTGCTATCCAGTCGCGATGATGCGTTCTCCGGTAAATAAAGTCCCGGCCGACGACGGGCCGCATGTGCATCCCGCCTCGGTGGTCTCCGCGCTTGCGACCCTCGATGCGGAAAAGGCCGGCCTTGCGGCCCTGGCCGAGGCCATGGCGGGGTCCCTTGGTGCGGCCTTCGACGTGGCCGTGGCCACCATCCAGAATTCCCACGGCCGGGTCATCGTCACCGGCATGGGCAAGAGCGGGCATGTGGCGCGCAAGATCGCCGCGACGCTGGCCTCCACCGGCACGCCGGCCCATTACGTCCACCCCGCCGAAGCCAGCCACGGCGACCTGGGCATGATCACCGCCGACGACGTGATCGTGGCCCTGTCCTGGTCCGGCGAGACGGTGGAACTGCACGATATCGTCGACTATTCCCGCCGTTTCGACGTGCCGCTCATCGCCTTCACCTCCAACACCGAGAGCGCGCTGGCCTCCAGCGCCAGCGTGGTGCTGAGCCTGCCGGTGGCGCAGGAGGCCTGCCCCCACGGGCTCGCCCCCACCACCTCCACCCTGATGCAGCTGGCGCTGGGCGACGCGCTGGCGGTGGCGCTGCTGCAGAGCCGGGGCTTTACAGCCCTCGATTTCCGCCAGTTCCATCCCGGCGGCAAGCTGGGCGCGAGCCTGAAATTCGTGCGCGACGTGATGCGCCAGGGCGATGCGGTGCCGGTGGTGCCGGCCGGAACCCTCATGGGCGCCGCCCTGGTGGAGATGAGCACCAAGGGCCTCGGCTGCGTGGGCGTGGTGGGGCCGGACGGCGCGCTGACGGGCATCGTCACCGACGGCGACCTGCGCCGCCACATGGCCAACGACCTGCCGACCCGCGCGGTGGAGGAGATCATGACCCCCGCGCCCAAGACGGTGCGGCCGGACCAGCTCGCCTCCGAAGCCCTCAACATCCTCAACAGCCGCAAGATCACCGCGTTGATGGTGGTGGACGGCAAGGCGCCCGTGGGCGTGCTGCACATCCACGACCTGCTGCTGACCGGCATCGCCTGAGGATCACGCGACCCTCGGCGCATCCCCCGGCCGGGTCGCGATCAGGTCGCGCAGGGTGAGGAGGGTGGCGGCATCGGCCACGCCGTCCACCTTGGCGGGGCGGAAATGGCGCTGGAAGGCGGCCACCACCTCGGCCGTGGCCGCGTCATAAGCCTCGGTCGGCGCGATGCCGTAGCCGTAGAGTGCGAGCATGGCCTTCAGCGCCGCCACCGGCTCCCCCGCATCCCCCAGCATGAAGAAGCGCCCGCCCTCAACCCGCGACGGCGCCACCAGATGGCCGATGCCGGCGGCGTGCAACGTGTCCCACGGGAAGTTCTCCCCAGGATCGCGCTTGCGGGCCGGGGCCACGTCCGAATGGGCGAGCACACGGTCGGCGCGGATGGCGTGGCGGGCGAGGATGTCGGCGCAAAGGGCGATCACCGCAGCGATCTGCGCGGCGGGGAAATCCGGCAGGCCGAAATCATGCCCGCCATTGACGATCTCGATGCCGATGGAGCGGGAATTGATATCGGTGACGCCTTCCCAGGAGGAGCGGCCGGCATGCCAGGCCCGCGCAGCCTCGGCCACCATCTGCACCACGCTGCCGTCCTCGCGCACCACATAGTGGCAGGACACCTCGGAGGAAGGCGTGCGCAGCAGGTCGATGGCGGCGTCGGCGCTCGCCATGCCGGTGTAATGCAGCACCAGCATGTCCACCTTCGCCTTGCGCGGGCCGAAATTGGGCGACGGCACAAGGCTGTCCACGCATGGGCTGTCGGGGGCGGAGAGAAGCGCCGGCATGGGCGTGTCCAGCGAGGTCATGCCAGCCTCCGCTGCCGGGTGATGAGGGAATAGGCGGCATTGAGCGCCGCCACCCGGTCGTTGGCGAGCTTGATGGCGGCGGGCGGCAGGCCGCGCCCGGCGATCTTGTCGGGGTGGTGGCTCGCCACCAGCGCCCGCCAGCGCGCCTTCACCTCGTCGTCGGAGGCGCCGGGGTCGAGGTCGAGCACGGCATAGGGATCGCCCGGCCGGCGCACATGCCGCGCCTCGATGCGGGCATAGGCGGAACCGGCAAAGCCGAGGATACGGCCCACCTCCTCCAGGAACACCAGTTCCTTCTCGTGCAGGGCATGGTCGGCCTTGGCCACATGGAACAAGGCGTCGAGCAGATCCTCGCGGGTGTCCGGATCGTCGGCGAACATCTGCGCCACCTGCCGGGCGTAGGCCGCGAAGCCGGCGGTGTCCTGCTTGGCGAGGTTGAAGAGGCGGGCCACGGCGTCAAGGTCCTCGGGCGGGATGTCGAACACCTCGCGGAAGGCCGCAACCTCCGCCGGCACCACCACGCCGTCGGCCTTGGCCATCTTGGCCGACAGCGCGATGAGCGCCACCGAGAAGGCGGCGGGCTTTGCCGCGGGCGCGAGCAGCAGGCGGTCGAGGGCATGCCCCGCCAGCGCGCCGAGCAAGGCGCCGAGCGGCCCGCCCAGCACAAATCCCATACCTGCTCCCCCGATCAGTCCGTAGGCCACGCGTTCCTCCGCCGTTGCTGCGTTGCAGCTCATGCAATTCCAGCAAAAGTGTGCAGCGGTTTTGCGTCTGGAGTTGCGTAAAAAACAAAGAGATGGAGCATATCCGGTGGATGGGAGTTCACCGGATATGCTCCATTGCGGTGTCGCGGCGCTCTCAAGACGGATCAGCCCAATTCGAAGCTGGTGATGCCAAAAATCCGTGCGAGCGGCAGGTCCGGGGCCGGCCCGCGATACATGCGCGCGGTCTCGAACACCGGGGCAAGGCCTGCCCCTTCGGCGAGGGCGCGGGCGGCGGCATGGGGCTCGGGCACGTCGAGGAACACCGGACCGCCCTGCGCGGTGGCGACCAGCGTTCCGAAGAGCGCGGCCGCCGCCTCCGCGTCATCGGCGAACAGGGGCCCGATCTTGTGGCCCTCGCGGCAGCGGCGGATGACGCCGTAGCCCTTCACCGCGCCATCCGCGACGAAGGCACAGGCGCGGCCGAAGGGTGGGGCAAGCCAGACTTTCAGGAAATCGGGGCGGGCAAAGCCGAAGCAGGCGGCATCCAACACCGTCACGCCGTCGAGATGGGCCGGCGCCAGGTCCACCACGCGGGGATCGGGCGCGCCGGCCGGCGCCATCCCGCCATAGCGGATGTTGCGATGGGCGAGCACGAAGCCGGAGCGGGCATAATTCTCCTGCTGCGCCAGCACGCCGTCGAGGCCGACCGTGCCCGTAATACCGACAGGCAATGGGCTTGCCTCATCGCTCGTCGGTACAAGCCCGCGCGGCGCCTGAGAGGGTGTAAGGCCGGCGAAGGTGTCCTGCCACAGGGCAAAGCCCAGCCCCTGGCCCCGCAGGTCCGGCCGGCAGATGTAGAAGCCGACGAAGGTGAAGCCGCCCGCATAGGCGGTGGCGGAGATGACTGCCGCCATCGCGCCATCGCGGAACAGGCCGCGGAAGGCGTTTTTGTCCTGTGCAAGGAAGGCGCTCGCATCGGCGAGGCCGGGGTTCCAGCCTTCCCGGGCGGCCCAGTCCACGGCGGTTTCCACCTCGGCGGGATCAAGGGTGCGGATGGTGGTCATGGCGTCCCCCTCTGCCGTCAAGGTCGTGTGTCCCGGCCGACTGAAACGCAGCGTAGCGCAGTGGAAGGAGAGCCGGGACCCAGCGCGATAAGTGCCGAAGGCGCCTTATGGGACGGGCGCTCGGCTTTGCCTGCTGCGCAGCAGTTTTGCGCTGGACCCCGGATCGGCGCTCCAGCTGCGCTGTCGCTGGTCCGGGGAACGGGGGGCCTGCGTCAAGGCCGGTCCGCCTCACTCCTGCCCGCTCACCGGCGGCGGGGCCTCCCGCGCCACGGTTTCGAGGAAGCCGGCGAGGTCGGTGGTGATGTGGTCCACATAGGCGTCCTC
The DNA here is from genome assembly GCF_043194565.1 of Xanthobacter autotrophicus ATCC 700552. Classification (GTDB taxonomy): domain Bacteria; phylum Pseudomonadota; class Alphaproteobacteria; order Rhizobiales; family Xanthobacteraceae; genus Xanthobacter; species Xanthobacter autotrophicus_F. Next base: position 140,598 of record NZ_JBAFVS010000014.1, read on the forward strand.
GCGACCTTCGAACTCCCAGCTCTCGCGGGCGGCGATGGTCTCGCCGGGCGGCACCACCAGCACGGTGACCATGCCGAGCCGGTGCGGCACCTCCAGGTTGCGGGCGAGGTCCTCGAACATGGCCGAGCGGGTCGGGTCCACGCCGTGCGCCCTCAGGAAGCGCAGATAGGCTTCCTCGGTGGGCTTGGGGTGGAACTCGGCGGCCACGATGTCGTGCACGGCGGCGAAATGCGCGTCCATGCCCAGCTTTTCCAGCACGTTGCGGGCGTGGCGCTCCGAGCCGTTGGTGTAGACGATCTTCGCCCCCGGCAGCGCCTCGATGGCGGCGGCGAGGCGCGGCGAGGCGTCGAGCCCGGACAGGTCCACGTCGTGGACGTGGGCGAGAAAGGCGTCCGGCTCCACCCCGTGCTCGATCATCAGGCCGCGCAGGGAGGTGCCGTAGCGCCGATAATAATCCTTCTGGATGCGGAAGGCGTCGTCGGGCGGAATGCCCAGCAGGTCGGAAATGTAGCCCTTCATGCGGGCGTCGATCTGGGACCACAGGTCGTGGTGGGCGGGATAGAGGGTGTTGTCGAGGTCGAACACCCAGGTGTCCACCGCGTCGAAGACAACGGAAGGCGGAACGGGAAAGGGGCTTTTGGGAGCAAGGGTCATGAAACGCCGCGGCTGGTACGCTTTCGCGCCGCAGATTGCCGTGCGCGGGACGAAAACGCGTGGAAACAGAAGTCGAGCCTCGCGGACCGGCGAAGCACAAAGCCGCCTCGTGGGCGGGCCGCCGCATCCGCGCGGCGCAGCATGCCTCAGAAGGGGCCGCGGGAATAGATCTGGCCCAACGCGGCTTCCAGCTGCCCGATCCGGCTCTTGTAGGCGGTGGCGAGGCAGCCGGTATCGCCGCCGCAGGTGGAGCGCTGCGCCAGCCAGGCCCGCTGCGCGTCCTGGATCATGCCGCGCTGGCCCATGGCGACGAGCCTGGTGAGGACGCCGTAGAGGGTCGACATCTTCACGTCGAGCTGGGCGAGGTCGCAGCTGTCGCAGACCGCCTTTTCGTCCGCCGCGCGGGCGCTCGCGCAGTCGAAGCTTGCCGCCCCGGCCGGGGCGAGCGCGAGGGTGAGGAACGCCGCGGCAAGCGCCGCTGGGGCGGTTTTCGACAGCAGGCGGACGGGCGAGAGCGACATCATGTTTTCCTCTCCTTGGATGCTTCCTGCGGAGCGAAGGCCGGTCAGGCGAGGGCCACCGTGTCGCCCACCGCCACCCGCCCGGAGCGCACCACCTTGGCATAGATGCCACAATCGGTGTGGCCGTAGGCCGCCATCAGCCCTTTCACCACATTGAGGTCGCGCGCGGCGGTCGCAGGGTTCACGTTCACGGCGGCGCAGCGCTCGGTGCGCTTGAGCACGGCGATTTCGGCCTCTCCGATCTTCAGGTGCCGCCCCTCAAGCGCCAGCTCGGTGCCGGCGGGCCAGCCCTCCAGATGCAGGTTCATGCGGAAGCGCCGGGGGTCCAGCGCCGCGCCCATACGGGCCTCCAGATCGCGCACGCTGTCGAGATTGAGCAGGGACAGGAAGCCCGAGCGTCGGGAATCCATGAAACGGAAGCCCTCCGGCGCGGTGAGCAGCCGCAGCGGCCCACGCGCCTCCTCGCCCATGTAGAAGGTGAGGAAGGCTTCCACCTCGGCCCGGCCGTCCGCCGTGGAGAGGTCGGCGCGGACCGCCTCGTGGCCGTCGAGGGAGAGGGAGAGCGTTGCCGTTTCCGGTTCATAGCGGGAGGCGAGGCCGGCGAGGCGGGCGTTGCGCATCAGCATGAGGTAGTCGGTCTTGGGCCGGTAGGCGGGGGCGTCGGGGTCGAAGCCGCTGGGGCCATTTTCCACCGCATAGAGCCGGTCGCCGGGGAAGAAGGCGCCGGCCTCCAGCGTCACCACCTCAACAGCTTCCGGCGACAGGCCCTTCACCGGATGGCGGTAGATGGCCTTGAGCATGGCGGCGGGCGAGACGGGCGCAGGGGGCACAGGCGCGGGGGGCACGGGTGCAGGCATGGCGATCTCTCCGGTTCAGGCCCGCCCGTCCCATGCCGGGCGTCGACGGTCAAGGCCTCCGAAATTTCGCCTGGATCAAGGCGCGGCGGGCGGATCGGTCCAAGCTACCAGAGATGAGGAAACGGGGCCGGGCCTTGTGGGTGCAGGATCGACGCGAAATCAGCGCCCGCCCCCTTCCGTTGCCGCGAGGCCACACCCACATGAGGCACGGCACAGGTTTGTTCCACCTGTGCGGCGGTAGCCGGGGATGCCGGGACCGTGTCCCACCGTGCCCCCTATGCTTCCTGAGAAGGTACCGGGCGCGAGAAGGAGGAGAGACATGAATTTTGAGATCTATACCGAGCGCGCGCGCGGCTTCGTCCAGTCGGCCCAGTCGCTGGCCACCCGGGAGGGCAACCAGCAGTTCACGCCCGAGCACCTGCTTAAGGTGCTGATGGACGATCCGGAGGGCCTGTGCTCGGGCCTGATCCAGCGCGCGGGCGGCAATCCCGTGCTGGTGCGCGCCGAGGTGGAAGCGGCGCTGAAGAAGCTGCCGAAGGTGGAAGGCGGCTCCGGCCAGGTCTATGTCAGCCAGCAACTGGCCAAGGTGTTCGAGACGGCGGAGCAGGCGGCCAAGAAGGCGGGCGACGGCTATGTCACCGTCGAGCGCATGCTGCTGGCCCTGACCATCGAGAAGGACACCGAGGCGGGCCGCATCCTGGTGAAGGCCGGCCTCACGCCGCAGGCCCTGAACGCGGCCATCGAGGCCCTGCGCAAGGGCCGCACCGCGGACAGCGCCACCGCAGAGAACGCCTATGACGCCCTGAAGAAATACGCCCGCGACCTGACCCAGGCCGTGCGGGACGGCAAGCTCGACCCGGTCATCGGCCGCGACGAGGAGATCCGCCGCACCATCCAGGTGCTGGCGCGCCGCACCAAGAACAATCCCGTGCTCATCGGCGAGCCCGGCGTCGGCAAGACCGCCATCGTGGAAGGGCTTGCCCGCCGCATCGTGGACGGCGACGTGCCGGAGAGCCTGAAGGGCAAGAGCCTGCTGGCCCTCGACATGGGCTCCCTCATCGCCGGCGCGAAATATCGCGGCGAGTTCGAGGAGCGCCTGAAGAGCGTGCTCTCCGAGGTGGAGGGCGCGGAAGGCGGCATCATCCTGTTCATCGACGAGATGCACACCCTGGTCGGCGCCGGCAAGACCGACGGCGCCATGGATGCGTCCAACCTCCTGAAGCCGGCCCTGGCCCGCGGCGAACTGCACTGCGTGGGTGCCACCACCCTCGACGAGTATCGCAAGCACGTGGAGAAGGACGCGGCCCTGGCCCGGCGCTTCCAGCCGGTCTTCGTCGCCGAGCCCACGGTGGAGGACACCGTCTCCATCCTGCGCGGGCTGAAGGAGAAGTACGAGCTGCACCACGGCGTGCGCATCACCGACAGCGCGCTGGTGTCGGCGGCGGTGCTGTCCAACCGCTACATCACCGACCGCTTCCTGCCCGACAAGGCCATCGACCTGATGGACGAGGCGGCCTCGCGCCTGCGCATGCAGGTGGATTCGAAGCCCGAGGAGCTGGACAGCCTCGATCGCGAGATCATGCGCCGCAAGATCGAGCAGGAGGCCCTCAAGAAGGAGACCGACACCGCCTCCAAGGACCGCCTGAAGCGCTCCGAGAAGGAACTGGCCGATCTTGAGGAGAAGGCTTCCGTCCTCACCTCCAAATGGAAGGCGGAGAAGGAGAAGCTGGGCGCCGCGACCACGCTGAAGTCGAAGCTGGATCAGGCGCGGGCCGACCTTGCCACCGCGCAGCGCCACGGCGAATACCAGAAGGCCGGTGAGCTGACCTATTCGGTCATCCCCGAGCTGGAGAAGAAGCTCGCCGAGGTCGAGAAGGCGGGTGCGGCCGGGCAGATGGTGGAAGAGGCGGTGACGCCCGACCACATCGCCGGCGTCGTTTCCCGCTGGACCGGCGTGCCGGTGGACAAGATGCTGGCGGGCGAGCGCGAGAAGCTGCTGCGCATGGAGCTGGAACTGGCCAAGCGCGTGGTCGGCCAGTCGGAGGCGGTGGCCGCCGTCTCCACCGCCGTGCGGCGGGCCCGCGCCGGGCTGCAGGATCCGAACCGGCCCATCGGCTCGTTCCTGTTCCTCGGCCCCACCGGCGTCGGCAAGACCGAGCTGACCAAGGCGTTGGCCGAATACCTGTTCGACGACGAGACCGCCATGGTGCGCATCGACATGTCGGAATACATGGAGAAGCACTCGGTGAGCCGCCTCATCGGCGCGCCTCCCGGCTATGTGGGCTATGACGAGGGCGGCGCCCTGACCGAGGCGGTCCGCCGCCGGCCCTACCAGGTGGTGCTGTTCGACGAGGTGGAGAAGGCCCATCCGGACGTCTTCAACGTCCTCCTGCAGGTGCTCGACGACGGGCGGCTGACGGACGGGCAGGGGCGCACGGTGGATTTCCGCAACGTGCTCATCATCATGACCTCCAACCTCGGCGCCGAATTCCTGGCGGACCCCCGCCAGCCCATCGGCTTCAAGGTGCCGGGCCATGAGGGCGACCAGGTGGTGACCGACGAGGAAGCCTACGAGATGGTGATGGGTGCGGTGCGGCGTCACTTCCGCCCCGAGTTCATCAACCGCATCGACGAGATCGTCATGTTCCACCGCCTGAAGCGGGAGCAGATGGACCACATCGTGGACATCCAGATGGGCCGGCTGCGCAAGCTGCTGGAGGATCGCAAGATCACCATCGAGCTGTCGCCCGAGGCGCGGGCCTTCCTCGCCGAGAAGGGCTACGACCCGGCCTATGGCGCGCGTCCCCTGAAGCGCACCATCCAGAAGCTGGTGCAGGACCCCCTGGCCGAGAAGATCCTCGCCGGCGACATCCTGGACGGCGCGACGCTGAAGGTGGGCCTGGACAACGGCCAGCTGACCTTCGCCAGCGAGGCAGCGCCGGTGGATCAGGCGGCGTGAGGTTCATGGGGCCGGGGCGGGTGATGCCCCGGTTGGGAAGGATGGCCCCCGGCGTGATGCGCCGGGGGTTTTTTTTGTTGGGCCACGCTTTCATGTCTTGTGAGTTCCGAGCGGACTCCGATTTTTCAGGGCATTGCAGACATTCAAGCTCGTGAGCTACTCGCGCCCTGCCCCATAACGTTGATCTCGGCTGCCAGAGCAACGCCTCTGCTCCTCTAATGACTGATTCAGACTTTGTTGGGCGCCAATTTCGATGCAGAGTTCCTGCAGTCAGGATGGACGTCCAAGCTGGCGTCACCTTCACCAAAGAGACGTAAATTTGAGCAGCTACGCGCGAGCGGCGGACTGCATCTGGATGAGGTTCTGGAGCTCAGGTCAACTGCGTCGAAGAAAGATCGGGGTTCGCCGTGGTTCACCCAGATGCCCCTATTCCGTTACGTGTACGAGACGAGTAAGCTCGGTTCATTAATGGTTTTACGAGATCGTCAGGGGTGGGGGGCAGCATGTACGAGTTTATCAAGACGCAAATTGGTTCAAACTATTTTCAGCAAAGGTTCGCGAACGATGGTCAGCGATTCGTCGCATGGTACCTGCGCAATATCCTCTTCCGCGATATGAACGAGACCCGCGACGACATCACTGACGGTGCCGACGACAAACAGATCGATGCCATTGTAATCGATGATGATAGAGCGCTTGTGCACATTGTGCAGGGCAAATTTATCCAAGGTGGTGTGGTTGATGCGGAGCCTTTGCGTGAGGTGCTTTCATCTTGGATTCAGATCAAAGATTTGGCTCGCCTTCAAAACGTCGCGAACGGCAAACTGCAGCGCCGACTGTCCGAACTCGCCGTAGCCCTCGATGAGGACTATGAAGTCTCGTTCGAGTTAATCACCACCGGGACACTAACACAGGCCGCGCAGCACGATCTGGAAGCCTTTCAGCAGGAACTCGCGAGGCTTAGCGAGAACAACAATTTCGATGCGACCATTCACGTAATTGGAGAAGATGAGCTGCGACGGCGCTATGATTACGCTCTCGAAACGGACAATCCAAGTATTAACTACAAGCTTCCGCTCACAGGCGTCAAGTACATATATCAGGAAGTGGCGGGAACGCCTGTTCTCATTGCGACACTTCCACTGAAAGATTGCATCAAGTTCCCCGGAATAAAGGATGGAACTCTGTTTCAGAAAAATGTGCGACAGAGTCTGGGGTCGAGCAATGTGGTCAACAAAGGTATCAGAGGTACAATTCTAGGCGACAAAAAGTCTGATTTTTTCTTTTTCCACAATGGAGTTACGGCGCTCTGCAGCAAAATGCAGATCGACGGCGATGTCTTGATCCTGTCAGGACTCAGTGTCGTGAATGGTTGTCAGTCGTTGAATACAATTCTCTCGTGCAGCGAGACAGTCAAGAAGTTAGATGATGCGTTCATTTTGTTTAGAATATACGAGATTCCTCAGCGTGACCGTGCCGACAAAATATCAATATACACAAATCTGCAGAGCGCGGTGAAGGCGCGCGACCTGCGCAGTAACGACAAGCGCGTACTCGCGATTAAGAAGGCCTATGAGTTGAAATATCCATCGGGATATTTTATTTCTAAGCGCGGCGAGAGCGCTCCCGCGGATCGGGATAAGACGCAGGTCGTGGAGTTGTCAGGGTTCGCCAAGAATCTAATTGCATGGCATTCGCAACGCCCGAACCTGTCTTATGGCGAGACTAAGATTTTCGATAAATATTTTGAAACACTGTTCAGAAACAAGGATTATGCACCTGAGAACGTGCTCGCGCTGAATGCATGGATGAATGAAGTTCTGAAGACTTGGGTTAGTGCCAATCCACTCAACATGAATGAGACTCTACTCGCTATGCGGGCCTACGCTCCATATCATCACCTCTATGCTGTCTGTATGTGTTTCTCGATTAGTAACAATCAGTCAGAAAAAGTGCCAAGCCCGAGCAAAGCGTACGCGGCAGCTAGCGACGCGGGTATGGTGCAAGAGTTGGTCAAGGTGGCGGGAATCAGCCTGAACATGGCGCTGGAAGCTGCCGCCAACGAGCCGCAGCCTGCAAATCGGGTGTTCAGCCCTCAGAATTGGGTCAAGACAAAAAGCTGCCTCTCTGGCATAAATGGAGCTGTCCGTAACTATTTCAACATGCTGCCGATGATGCCAGGCGGGGGTGAGATTAAGCAAAAGCTGTCGGCTGCGACACGACTAGGTCCCGAGGCCTTTGAATACCGCTGGTCCGCAGACTGAGGGCCGGGAGCAGACATCATAATTAGCGGCCCACGGAAAAGTCCATGTGATTTGGACCGCTTCCGCGTCGTAACGGGTCGTCTCGCTTTTTGGATTTCCTCTGACCTCCCCCCATGCCCATCCCCCTCGGCCTCCAGCACGCCAACACAATTTCGCGCCGCCATCCGCCATCCGCGACGTGGCGTCGGCCCTGCGGCGGCATGTGGATGAAGACACATTCGACCGCGTCCTCGCCACTCTGCCCGAGGGCGCGGCCGCCTTCTGGGCGGTGTGACGGGCATCGCAGCCCGCCGGCGCGTTGGCCGCATCCGCCCCGCGATGAACGGCGGCGCGGCCTCTGGTATCAGTTGCTGGCGGCTTTCTTGGCCCCGGCGCTGGCGCTCGCCACCTTCGGCGGCACCGGGGCGTGGCTCAGCAGCGCCTCGATGCGCTCGCGCTCCTTCTTGAACTCGGCGAGGAAGCGGCCATCCAGCGCCCGGCCGCGCGGCAGGCGGATACGCATGGGGTCCACGAAATTGCCGTTGATCTTCACCTCGTAGTGAAGGTGCGGCCCGGTGGAGAGGCCGGTGGTGCCGATATAGCCGATGAGCTGGCCCTGGCGCACGGTCATGCCCTCGCGGATGCCGCGGGCAAATCCCGACTGGTGGGAATAGGTGGTCACATAGCCGTTGGCGTGCTGGATCTCGGTGTGCTTGCCGTAGCCCGACTTCCAGGTGGCATAGATGACCGTGCCATTGCCCGCCGCATAGATGGGGGTGCCGATGGAATCGGCCCAGTCCACGCCCGTATGCAGCTTGGAATAGCCGAGGATGGGGTGGCGGCGATAGCCGAACGGCGAACGCATGATGCCGCCCGCCATCGGCTTTCTCACCAGGAACTTCTTCGCGCTCTTGCCGTCGTCGTCGTAATAGTCGACCACGCCGTCGTCGGCGGTCTGGAACCGGTAGTAGCGCCGGGTTTCCCTGTTCACCGTCAGCGCCGCATAGAGCACGTCGTTGGCGGCGCCCGGATCGTCGGAAAACAGGATCTCGAAATTGTCGCCCGGCCGCACCCGGCGCTGGAAATCCACGTCGAAGGAATAGACGCGGATGATATCGGCGATGACGCTGCGCGGCACTTCGTTGCGCAGGCAGGTTTCGTAGACACTTTCGTAGAGGCGGATGCCGGGCCCGCTGTCGTCGTCGTCCGTGTCCTCGGAAATGCCGGCGATCTCGGTCTCGGACGGCTCGGGGACGTTCACGAACGTGTCCTTGTCCGACAAAGCGACGGTGCCCTCGTGACCGAGGTCGCTGAAGATCGAGACGCGGAGCGGCCTGACCTTCTTGTTCTCCTCCTGGAGCAGCATGCGCATGCGCAGGCCGTCCTTCACCTGGCCGTCGCGGCCCCGGCCGAAGGCGGCAGCAGCGGCGCGGGCATCGTCCTTGGCGACGCCGTTGTCGATCAGGATGGAGGCGATGGTATCGCCCTTCTTCACCACCACGGCGGTGTCGGACCAGTCGTTGCCGCCCGAGGTCTCGTCCGAGGTCTTGGGCACGAAGCTGATATTGCCGGGCATGGCCTGCTGGGCCGGCAGGCCGGGGGCATGGGCGCCGGGCACCGCGCTTCCCGGCAGGCCGGCCCGATTGCCCAGGGCGTCGCCCATGCTGGCGTAGGACAGGTACGGCGTGGGGGAGGCCGTGGGGGCAAAGCCGGGCCCGCCGACGATGGCGGGGGGCAGGGTCCCCGCATCGGCCATCTGGCTGCCCTGGCCCGGCTGGGCGCGGCTCAGCTCGGCCACCTCGCGCACCTTCACCAGCACGTTTTCCATGGGGGTCGCCGCGCCAAGCCTGGTGCTTTGCGGCAGGCTCGACAGGTCGCGCATCACCAGGGTGACTTCGCCGGTGGGCTCGGCCTGGGGCGCGGCCTCTTCCTTGGAGACCGATTCGGCCACCACCTGGGCAGGGTTGAAGCGCGGAATGTTGGCCGAGACCGACGTGGTGCTCATGGCCAGATTGGCGGCGACGCGGGTGAACGGCCGCACCTTGATGATCTCGCGGTCTCCCACCTTGGTGGCCGTGGAGACGCGGAAGGTCTGGCGCGCAGAGGCGCTGTCGCCGAGCAGGGACATGCGGTCGCCCTTGCGGGCCGAATTCACTGGTCGCTCGCCAACCGCAAGGGCGCCGCGTATGGCGTTGCGCACTTTCTCGGGCATCAGGGCAAAGCGATGTTCCCCATCGAGCGCGGCATAGACGGCGCCGCCCATGAGAAAGGATCCGCACAGCGCCGTCAGAAGCGTCGCCGCGAACCAGCGCACCGAGACCCGGCGCCGGTCGATGTCTTCCTCATCGCCATCCACCCCGAGCGGGGGATCGTCGCCGAGCCCGGCTGCGCTTGTGGCATCGCGCCAGGCTCCGGCAGATCGTCGATGCTGCAAAATCCGTCCCTTCAGCTGAGCGCGCGCCGGCCGCGCAAGGGTCCGCGCCAACCGGCGCGTCCTCTTCTGTAAAGTTTAAAGACCGATGCACCGATCAAACCGGCAACGGGTCCAATTCAATCGGGTCCGGCTCCAAGGCTTGACTCTACCCAAGACGTAAAGCGGACCATGCCTTTCGCCTTGCGACCCGTCAATGTCGGGCCGCATGTGAGGGGCAGGTCGCGGCGAAAGCATGGCAAGCAGGCCCCGGCGGGCCGGGCCAAGAGCGTCTCGCGAAAACGCCCCGCGCAGAAAACGCCCAACGCAAGTACTAGGTACGCGCGCGCACGCGAGCAACACCACTCACCCTGACCACTCACCCTGCGCCGGCAGAACCATCCGGAGGTCGGGCTGGCATTGCTGCGAGCGGGAAAGGGGAAGGGGAAGGGGAAGGGGGAATAGGGGAGGAGAGGGGAATAGGGGAGGGGAGGCGCCTCCGTTCGCTGTCGATGGCCGAAATCCGATCAGCGGCGAGATTTCCGAATCTCTCTTTTCGGCTCGGCCGGCCCACAGGGTGCGGGAGGCGGCGACCGCAGTGCGAGTTATGCACAGGCATAAAACCATTGCACTGCAACATTTTCAGCCAAATAGCCGGCCAACATTTCCACAGCGTCATACCGGTGCAATTATCTGCTGGAGGCACCCTGTTGACACGCCGGG
>NZ_JBAFVS010000015.1:0-117927 GCF_043194565.1 Xanthobacter autotrophicus ATCC 700552
TAGAGCGCTGGACGGCGATCGTTCTTGGTCGCCTCTAGCTTGGCATCATTCGCCTCGATCCAAACCTCGAGCTGTCCCATAAGCTTAGGCCACACCTCGTTATACTCATGATGGAATGTCGCCATGCACAGTTCCATCGAATCAAGGTGGCTCGCGCCATGCAGCGTCATCCAACGATTCGAGAAATGTGTTTCGTACTCGTCATGGTCAACACTTGAGTACCCATCCATCAACCCTTTATAATTCGGATGAGCACTTTCGGACAGCACACCATAAATTCTAGAAAGGCCAGGATACCGCTTATCACATTGTTCAAGGACCGTTATGATGTTGATCGATTTGTATTTAGTCGAATCGTCTCTCGACCCAAGCAACAATGTGCTCGTCTTGTCGCAAAATGCATGGAAATCCAACTTGCCATCAAGCACCTGTCGTATTTTCTGATTGAGGTAAATCAACGTAGCGAGGGATTCGAATCCACTCCGCAACAAGATCCGCGCACCAAGGCCATGCCCCTGCTGATACAACGAATAAGACTGCGTCATTAGGTCGTGCAACCGCCAGAACACAGCTTCGCGGAGCATCCAAGCCCTAAAAGGTGCCTTCCATTTGTATACGACTGGATTGCGGGAATACAGGCCACCCAGCGGGATGCTGGGGATGAGTGATTCCTTCCAGATGGCAAGCTTCTGTTCAATAGCGTTCATTTCTTTTGATACCACAACTTCTGCATTCAGAGACAGAATCCGAATGTAAGCTGTCCGGGCTATCCGATAGAGGGATTCGCGGGCGACGCTAAATTTATTGCGACGAGACAAAGGGCAGGATGAGGGCAACAGGTGCTTTTTGCTCGGCACTGCCGGTTCCGGTGGCACGGGCCTGCCCCCTCCCCACCCCTCCCCCGCAAGCGGGAGAGGGAGCCGCATCGGTGAATATCCCTACCCCCGCCCACCCGGCCGTCCCGGCGGCACGCTCTGGGCCTCGCGGGTGCGCACGAAGGTCCAGATGACGCGGGGGGTGCGCGCTACCTCGCCCGCCAGCACCAGTTGCGCCGTGCGGCGCGGGCCGCCGGCGGCGGCGAGGTCCACGCTTTCCTCCACCCCCAGAGGCACATGGGGCGCGGCGAAGGCCCAGGCCTCGCCGTTGGGCAGGCTGAGCAAGGCGGTGTGGGGATCGTCCAGCCGCTCCACGGTCACCGACGGATGCAGGTGGAAGCGGATGGCGAAGGTCTCCGCCGGCAGCTTGGCGCCGTCCTCGGCGGCCCTGAACACATCCTCGCCATCCAGCCGGTTGCCTTCCATGGCGAGGCGGAACGAGCGCTGGTGGATGAGGCCGAACGGCTCCGCATAGCCATCGTGGCTGGCGCGCAGCAGCAGGGCGTTGTTGCGGGTGCCGCGCTGCACCTCCACCTGCTTCGGCCCCGACACGATGGGCGCGCCGAAGATGCGCGTCATGGAGCCGCCCTGCAGGAAGCGGCACGACGAGGTGTCGGCGATGACGGCGGTGGAATGGGCCGCGGTGGAGCGCGCCACCTGCCGCCACATCTCCCGATGCACCTCCGGCACCCCGCAATTGATGACGATGCGGTGCCGGCCGGAGGAAAATTCGAAGGCAAGGCAGCTCGCATGGGCCTCCCAGCTCGCCATGGCGGGGGGCGGCGGGCCGGTGTCGGCGATCACCATAAGCGTGCGCGCATCGAGCCGCTGGTAGCCGGAATAGGGCGCGTTCGCCACCGGGGCGCCACGGGCGTCGTCGAAGGCGAGGATGGTGGCGAGCTGGTCCGCCGCCGTGTTCCCCATGCCGTGGAAATGGGCGAAGGCCCCGTCGCCGTGCCGGAAGAAGCGCAGCATGGGCATCATCCGGTCCACCGCGTTCATCAGCGCAGGGGGCGCCGGCTGGTTGCGCGCGGTGAAGGCCTGGCGCAGCGGCAGCAGGTCCAGCAGCAGCTCGATGAGCATGCCGGGATTGCGGGTGAGCGGGCCGCCGTCCGGCAGGATCTGGCGGTCCAGCTCCTCGGACAGGCGCTTGTCCGCCGCCTTTAGCAGCCGGCCCTGGTCCGACATGCACAGGCCGGCGAAGACGAGGGCGGTCACCGCCAGCATGCGCGGCTGGCCGTCCGGCGCGTCATTGGCCATGCGGCGCAGCTGGCGCACCTGCCGGGCCAGCGAACGCATGAAGCGGCGGTAGAAATCGTGGTCGGCGTCCTGCAGCAGGAAGGTGGCCTGGGTAAGCCAGGAGATGATGCGCCGCGCCGCCACGTCGGGCCGCGCCGCTACCGCCCGCGCCTTGCCCGGATCGCGCATGAAATCGCCCACCAGCGAGCGGGCATTGGCGCGGGCAATGGTGGTACCGGCGGCCTTGAGGTGGCGCAGCCAGCCGAAGCCGTGCAGCGCCTCGGCCCATTCCACGGAGGGCGGCACCAGTTCGAACGGGGTGCGCCCGTCCAGCATCATCACCTTGCCGGCGAAGGCGAAGCGGCCGGAATAGATCTCGCTCGCGAGGGTCGCGTCGCCGGTGCGCAGGTCCTGGGGCGCGATGAGCAGGCGCTCGGGCACCGGCACCGGCACGTAGCCGAGCGCCATGGTGCGGCCGCCGAGGCGCGCAAGCACCTGCTGCGACCACAGCTCCGCGAGGAGGGCCATCAGGCGCGTGCGCTCTCTCAGGCCGCTCCGGCTCACGGCTCTCCCCGCTGACGGGGCGAGACCCTTGGCCAGCAGGCCTTTGGCCCGGACGCCTTTGGCCACGACCTGAAGGGGCCCCGCCGCTCCATTCCAAATCCGCATGCGCTCGTCTTCACCGACTGATACCGTCGGCCCCGGTCGTCGACCGAGGCCAAGTGGGTACGCTCAAGTGCCGCGCGGGCTAACCCATGGCCCATGAGGCAAGCTCACGGGCCGTGGGTCTGATTCGCCGCAACGGACCGGAGGGCCGGCAGAGCGCCGCGCGGACCTGAAACGTCAGGCCCGGCGCTTCAGCCGGGCGGCGAAGAAGCCGTCGAGACCCGACCGCTCCGCCTCCCCCCGCATCCAGTGACTGGGAAGAGTGCGCACATCCCCTTGAGGAGTTATGAACGGATCGATGCCTTCCACCTCTCCGGGCACGATTGGTGCGCGGATAAGGTCGCTGCGGGCGGCCAGAAGCCGCTCCACCTGCTGTTCGCCCTCCTCCGGCTCCAGCGAGCAGGTGGAATAGACCAGGGTGCCGCCGGGCTTCACCAGGTCCGCCGCATGGGCGATCAGCCGGGCCTGGAGGGCGGCGAGGGTGACGAGGTCCCCCGGCCGCTTGTTGACGGCGATGTCCGGGTGCCGGCGCAGGGTCCCGGTGGCGGAGCACGGCGCATCCAGCAGCACGGCGTCGAACGGGCCGCCGGCAAAGTCCCCCGCATCCCCCGCCACCACGCGGGCGGTGAGATTCAGGCGCTCCAGGTTTTCCTTCAGCCGGGTGAGGCGGGACGACGAGCGGTCCACGGCGGTGACACGGGCGCCGGCGGCGGCGAGCTGCGCGGTCTTGCCGCCGGGGGCGGCGCACAGGTCCGCCACCTCAAGGCCGTTCACATTCCCCAGCAGCCGGGCCGGCAAGGCGGCGGCGGCATCCTGCACCCACCAGTCCCCCTCGGCGAAGCCCGGCAGCGCGCGCACCGGGCCGGCCTGAAGGATGCGCACCGAACCGGTGGGCAGCACCTCGCCCGACAGGCGCTCGGCCCAGAGCGCCGGGTCCGCCTTCACGGTGATGTCGAGGGGCGGCTCCACCTTGTGCATGTTGGCGATGGCGCGGGTGGTCTCAAGGCCGTAAGCCTTGATCCAGCGCTGGCCCATCCACTCCGGCGTATCGGCGAAATCGGGACTGATGCCCACCATCAGCGCCTCCGCCTCGCGGGTGAGGCGGCGCAGCACGGCATTGACCAGGCCGGCGAACCCGGCGGTGTTGCGATCGGCGCGGGCCACATCCACGCAAAGGCCCACGGCCGCGTGGTTGGGCACGTCCATGAACAGGATCTGCGTCGCTCCGGCCAGCAGCACGGATTCCAGCCGCGGCGCGGATTTCGGCAGGCCGCGCTCCATCAGCTTGGCGATCAGGGCGCGCAGGGTGCCGATGCGGCGCAGGCTGGTGGCGAGGATGCGGTAGGCCAGCGCCCGGTCGCGCGGGTCGAGGGCGACATCGGCGTCGAGGGCATCCTCCAGCGCGGCACCGTGGCGCAGCACCTGCTCAAGGCCGTCCACGGCGAGGATACGGGCGGCAAGGCCCGGCGTCGCGGCGGCCGGTTTCCCGGGAGCAGGTTTCCCAGGAGCAGGTTTCCCAGGAGCCGGGGCGGATCCTGAACCGGGGCGGCGGGCGGGTTTCGGGGCGCGGGAAGGCGGTTTCATCGCGCAAGGTAGAGCACGAACCATGCCCCAGCGCCAACGCCTTTGCCGGGCGGCGCCGTCGCCGTGTTCGCCTCACCTCGTTTACCTTGCCTCGCCAGCGCCGATCCCGTAAGACGCTTTCGTAACGCCCCGGACCAGAGCCGGGGCTTTCCTTTGTGCGCGCGTGCGTTGCGATGCACCCGCGCCGGACCGGGAGGCGCCTTAAGGTGGCCAACGTGGTGGTAGTCGGCTCCCAATGGGGCGACGAAGGCAAGGGCAAGATCGTCGATTGGCTGTCCGAGCAGGCGGACGTGGTGGTCCGCTTCCAGGGCGGCCACAATGCGGGCCATACGCTGGTCGTCGGCGGCGTCACCTACAAGCTCTCCCTTTTGCCCTCCGGCGTGGTGCGCGGCGGCAAGCTCTCCGTGATCGGCAACGGCGTGGTGCTGGACCCGCAGGCGCTGGTGGATGAGCTCGCCCGCCTCGCCGCCCAGGGCGTCGAAATCGGTCCCGACCGGCTGCGCATCGCCGAAACCGTCCCCCTCATCCTGCCGCTGCACCGCGAGCTGGACGCCCTGCGCGAGAGCGCCACCACCGAGGGCAGCCGCATCGGCACCACCAAGCGCGGCATCGGCCCGGCCTATGAGGACAAGGTGGGCCGTCGCGCCATCCGCCTCGTGGACCTCTCCGATCCGGCGAGCCTGCCGGCCAAGGTGGATCGGCTGCTCACCCACCACAACCTGATCCGCCGCGGCCTCGGCATGGAAGAGGTGAACCGCGACGCCCTGGTGGCGGAGCTGCTCGCCATCGCCCCCAAGGTCCTGCCCTTCATGGACCGGGTGTGGGAGCTGCTCGACAAGGCGCGGCGCGAGGGCAAGAAGATCCTGTTCGAGGGCGCGCAGGGTGCGCTGCTCGATATCGACCACGGCACCTATCCCTACGTCACCTCGTCCAACACGGTGGCGGGATCGGCGGCCAGCGGCACCGGCATCGGCCCGGGCGCGCTGGATTATGTGCTCGGCATCACCAAGGCCTATACCACCCGCGTGGGCGAAGGCCCCTTCCCCACCGAGCTGACCGACGAGGTGGGCCAGACCCTGGGCAGCAAGGGCCGCGAGTTCGGCGTAGTCACCGGCCGCGCCCGCCGCTGCGGCTGGTTCGACGCGGTGCTGGTGCGCCAGACCGTCCGCACCTGCGGCATCCACGGCATCGCCCTCACCAAGCTCGATGTGCTCGACGGATTTACCGAACTGAAGGTATGCGTCGGCTACACCGTTGACGGTAAGGAAATCGACTACCTGCCGGCGGAGAGCGGGGCGCAGGCGCGCGCCGTGCCCATCTATGAGACCATGGAAGGCTGGCAGGATTCCACCGCCGGCGCCCGCTCGTGGGCGGACCTGCCGGCGGAGGCGGTGAAGTATGTGCGACGGGTGGAGGAACTCATCGGCTGTCCGGTGGCCGTGCTTTCCACCAGCCCGGAGCGCGATGATACCATCCTGGTCCACAATCCGTTTCAGGCCTGATCTTCGGGCGTGACGCGGGTCCGGAGCATTTCACGCGGCGCGGACCCCCGGTTCGCATCAAGGAAATGCAGCATATAAATGCGATAGGGAGTCTTGCGTGACCCTCGGGTCACGGAAAGCCGCCCTAACGGCTCAAGGCGAAGCGCACGTCTCTCATGGCTGACTACTACCCGCTGCTGGTCCGCGCGATTTCGAGCCTGCCCCAGAAGACGGGGGAGGGGCGCCGCGCGGTCTATGACCGCGCCCGCACGGCCCTCATGCGGCAGCTGCGCGGGGTGGACCCGCCTTTGCCCGAAGGCGAGATCACCCGCGAGCGCATGAGCCTTGAGGAGGCCATCCGCCGGGTCGAGGCCGATTACGCCCAGCAGGACAATTCAGCCGACGTCCTTGATGAGGCGAACGAGGCCGAAGCCGCGCCCGAGGCCGGCAATCAGGCCCAAAGCCAGATCGACGAGCCGGACGATGCGGAGGAGGAGCCGCCTGCGCCGGCCGCCCCGGCCGCGGCCAAGGAGCCCCTGCGCGCACCACCGCTCGCCGCTCCGTCCGAGCCGCGCGCGCGCACGCTGGAACCCAACGGCCGCGCCGAACGCCGCCTGCCGCCCCGCCAGCGCAGCGAGGACGAGGAGAGCGACGACGCCGAGGCCGACAGCCGCCCGCCGGTGCGCGGTCGCGGCGAGGTGCGCAGCCGGGCCGCCGCCGCCAACGGCGCCCGCCACTCCGCCCATGGGGAGGGTGGACCCTCCTGGAAGAAGTTCGCCCTCTGGCTGCTGCTCGCCCTCCTGGTGCTGGGCGGCATCGCCTTTGCGGTGATCAACCGCGACATGTTCCTGGGCGGCTCCGGCGAGCCACGCGCCACCGCGCCGGCAGCGTCGAGCTCCAGCGACCAGCCCAAGATCTCCGACCGAGTGGTGCGTTCCTCCGGCGACGCCGCCCGGCGCGCGCCGGCCGCCCCGCCGCGGACCGGCAGCGGACCTGCCCGCGCCGTGCTGCTGGAGGAGACCCCCGGCGGCGCCCAGCCGCAGGAGTTCGTGGGCACGGTGGTCTGGAAGACCGAGACGGTGAACGCCGGCCCCGGCCTGCCCCCCGACATCGGCCTGCGCGGCGACGTGGTCATCCCCGAGCGCAAGATCAACATGAGCTTCGTGCTGCGCCGCAACACGGACCAGACCCTGCCGGCCTCCCACACCATCGAGATCGGCTTCCGCCTGCCCGACGACTTCCCCTTTGGCGGCGTCTCCAATGTGGACGCGGTGCGCATGAAGCCGAACCAGCAGGCCCTCGGCACCCCGCTCGCCGGCCTCGCGGTGCGGGTGAACCCGACCCTGTTCCTGGTGGGCCTCTCCGAGAAGCCGGCGGATCGCCAGCGCAACGTGACGCTGCTGCAGGCCTATCCGTGGCTGGACGCGCTCATCACCTACACCAACAACAAGAAGGCGGTGCTGGCGTTCGAGAAGGGTCCGGCCGGCGAGCAGGCCTTCAACGACGCCTTCTCCGCCTGGGGCGAACTGCTCCAGCGCCCGCCGGCCCAGCCGGCGACCCAGAACGGCGGCTGACGGGCACGCCTGGTCCGATGGGCGCGGCGGCGGCAAATCGCAGCGGCAAGTCGCAGCGGCAAGTCTCGGTGCCGAAGCCGGAAACATCCGGCTCGCCTGAACTCGGCTGTTGCCGAGTTCGGGCGGGAGAGGGTTGGGGAGGGGGCCAGCCGATGCCGGAACGCCCCCAGCCGGGCTCCCTCCAGCAAGCCCCTGCCCCGCCCCGGCAGCCACACTCACCCCTCTCGCCTGAGGCCCTTCAACCGATAGAGCGCATCCAGCGCCTCGCGCGGGGTCAGGCTGTCGGGGTCGAGGCCATCAAGAGCGGCCAGCGCCGCCTCGGCCTTCGGGTCCACCGATGCGGCGGCAGCCGCGGGCCTGGGGCGCGCCGCGAACAGGGGCAGGTCGTCGATGAGCTTCTGGGCGGGAGAGGCGCGCTCGGCCGCCTCCAGCTCCGCCAGCACCGCCCGGGCGCGGATGATCACCGCCTCCGGCAGGCCGGCGAGCTTGGCCACCTGGATGCCGTAGGAGCGATCCGCCGCCCCCGGCACCACCTCGTGCAGGAAGATCACGTCGCCATGCCATTCGGTGACCTTCACCGTGGCGTTGGAGAGCCGCTTGCAGCGCTGGGACAGCGCGGTCAATTCGTGGAAATGGGTGGCGAACAGCGCCCGGCAGCGGTTCACCTCGTGCAGGTGCTCAAGGCTGGCCCAGGCGATGGACATGCCGTCGAAGGTGGCGGTGCCGCGCCCGATCTCATCGAGAATGACCAGGGAGCGGGCGGTGGCCTGATTCAGGATGGCGGCGGTCTCCACCATCTCCACCATGAAGGTGGAGCGCCCGCGGGCGAGGTCGTCCGCCGCCCCCACGCGGGAGAACAGGCGGTCCACCACGCCGATGCGCGCGGATCGCGCCGGCACGAAGGCGCCGGCCTGCGCCAGCACGCAGATGAGCGCATTCTGGCGCAGGAAGGTGGACTTGCCCGCCATGTTCGGCCCGGTGACCAGCACGATGCGCCCGTCCTCGAACCCCTCCGGCGGGGAGAGGTCGCAATCGTTGGGCACGAACGGCCCGCCCTCTTTCGCGAGGGCCTGCTCCACCACCGGATGGCGCCCGCCGGCGATGGCGAAGGCGACGCCTTGCTCCATGTGCGGGCGCACATGGTTTTCCACCGCCGCCAGCTCGGCGAAGCCCGCCGCCACGTCGAGTTCCGCCAGGGCCTCGGCGGCGGCGCGGATGGTCTCGGTCGCGGCCACCACGGCGGAAGCGAGCCGGTCGAAGATGGCCTGCTCCAGCCCCAGGGCCCGCTCGCCGGCGCTGGCGATGCGGCTTTCCAGATCCCCCAGCTCAAGGGAGGAAAAGCGCACCGCTCCCGCCATGGTCTGGCGGTGGACGAAGATGGCGCCGTGGGGCGCCTCGCGCAGGCGGTCGGCGTTCTGGGCGGAGACCTCGACGAAATAGCCGAGCACCGCATTGTGCCGGATCTTCAGGGCGCGCACGCCCGTCTCCTCCACATAGCGCCGCTCCAGCGCCGCCACCACGCGCCGGCTCTCGTCGCGCAGCGCCCGGGTTAAGTCCAGCTCGGCGTCGCAGCCCTCGCGGATGAAGCCGCCGTCGCGGCGGTGGGGCGGCAGGCTGTCGGCCAGAGCCGAGGCGAGGTCCAGCACCAGAGCGTGGGGCACCCGTCCCAGTGCCGCCACCGAGCGGGCGAGGTCCGCCGGCGGCGCGGCGGCGAACAAAGCGGCGATGGCGAGCGCGCCGTCCAGCGCATCGCGCACGGCGGCCAGGTCGCGCGGGCCGCCGCGCTGGAGGGCGAGACGGGTGACGGCGCGGGCCATGTCCGGCGCCCGCGAGAGTCGCGCCCGCAGCTCGCGCCGCAATTCACCGTCTTCCACCAGACAAGCCACGCCATCGTGCCGGGCGCGGATGGCGGCAAGGTCGGTGAGGGGCTCGGCGATGCGGCGGGCGACGAGACGCGCGCCGGCCGCCGTCACCGTGCGGTCCACGGCGGCAAGCAGCGAGCCGCGCCGTTCGCCGGAGGTGGTGCGCACCAGCTCCAGATTGGCCCGCGTGCCGGCATCGATGGCCATGATGCCGCCCTCCGCCTCCTTCGCCGGGCGGGAGAGCAGCGGCCTGACACCGAGCTGGGTGCGCTCCACGTAAGACACGATGGCCGCCGCCGCGATCAGTTCGGCGCGGGCGAAGGTGCCGAAGGCGTCCAGCGCCGCGACGCCGAAGAAATCGGCGAGGCGCTTTTCCGCCCCCGCCCCGTCGAAGGACTGGCGCGGCAGCGGCGTCACCGCCGGGAAATCCCGCAGCAGGGCGCGCAGCTCGGCGTCGTCCAGCAGCGCGTCGGAGACCAGGATCTCCGCCGGATCGAGGCGGGCGAGGTCGCCGGAGAGGTCGTCGCGCGTGGTGGCGGCGACCCGGAAGCTGCCGGTGGACATATCGGTATAGGCAAGGGCGTAGGCGAAATCCTGCGGCCCCGAGCCGGCGCGCACACGGGCCAGCGCCGCCAGCACGTTCTCGCGCCGGGCATCCAGCAGCGCGTCCTCGGTGAGGGTGCCGGGGGTGACGAGGCGCGTCACGGCCCGCCGCACCACCGATTTCGGCCCCCGTTTCTTCGCCTCGGCGGGGTCCTCAACCTGCTCGCAGACCGACACGCGGAAGCCGAGAGCAATGAGCTTGTGCAGATACTCCTCGGCGCGGTCGATGGGCACGCCGCACATGGGAATGTCTTCCCCCAGATGCTTGCCGCGCTTGGTGAGCACGATGCCAAGCGCCTGCGAGGCGACTTCCGAGTCGGCGAAGAACAGCTCGTAGAAATCCCCCATGCGGTAGAACAACAGGCTGTCCGGGTTCGCCGCCTTGATCTCCAGATACTGCGCAATCATGGGGGTGACGCGCGCCTCCTCCGCCCGCACGCGGGCGGAGGGCTCAGGCGTGGCGGGCTCGGGCGTATCCTGCGGAAGATCCGGCGCGGCGGTGGGGGCGCTGTCTGGGCTGCGGTCTCGGTTCATGGGCGCACGGTATCGGGCGGTCCGCGCCCTGTCAGCGCACGCGCGCCCGGCATCGACAGGAAATGCGGGGCTTCCGCTGCTTTGAGCGGCAGCCGGAGCCGGAAACAACCGGTTTCACGCCGCGTGAGGATCCTGCCGGATGGGAGAAGATCAAGGGCCGCCGGTCAGCCCCAGGGACCGCGCCGCTGGCCGCCCCTTGGATCGCCGCCCCGGGGATCGCCGCCCCGGGGATCGCCACTCCAGGGATCGCCGCCGGACGGCCGGGCCGCAGGTGCCGGGCCGGGCGCGAAACCGCCGCCGCCCATCTGCTGGGACAGGGCGCGCAGGGCGGCGATGCGGTTCTCCACCGCCGGATGGGTGGAGAAGAGATTGTCCATCCGCGCCCCCGACAGGGGATTGATGATGAACATGTGGGCGGTTGCCGGGTTCGCCTCTGCCTCATAGTTGGGCACATGATGGGCCGCGCCGGAAATCTTCCCCAGCGCCGAGGCCAGCACCATGGGCTGGCCCAGGATCTCCGCGCCGCCCCGGTCGGCCTCATATTCCCGCGAGCGGGAGATGGCCATCTGCACCAGCATGGCGGCCAGCGGAGCCAGGATCACCATGAGGATGGTGCCGATGAAGCCGAAGGGATTGTTGTTTTCCCGGTTGCCGCCGCCGAACAGCATGCCGAAGTTCGCCAGCATGGAGATGGCGCCGGCAATGGTGGCGGTCATGGTCATGGTGAGGGTGTCGTAGTGTTTGATATGCGCCAATTCGTGCGCCATCACCCCCGCCACCTCATCCGGGCTGAGGGACTGGAGCAGGCCGGTGGTGGCCGCCACTGCGGCATTCTGCGGGTTACGGCCGGTGGCGAAGGCATTGGGCTGCGGGTTGTCCATGATGAACACGCGCGGCATGGGCAGGTCGGCGCGGCGCGCCAGCTCGCGCACCATGCGGACGAAGTCCGGCGCGGTGGTCTCGTCCACCTCCCGGGCGCCGTACATGCGCAGCACCATCTTGTCGGAGTTCCAGTAGCTGAACAGGTTCATGCCTGCCGCCACCACGAACGCGATCATCATGCCGCCCCGCCCGCCGATGGCGAAGCCCACCGCCATGAACAGGGCAGTCAGGCCGGCAAGCAGGATCGCCGTCTTCAGGTGATTCATCTGACGCCTCCCGACGCGGCAGCCGCGCCTCGACCTAGAGGATGGGAAGGCGGCGGGGCCGACGCAAGGGGAGGTCGGCCGTCCAGATTTGGCGGCAGTCTTTCCGGATGCAGGCCCCGCGGGGACGCCGGCTCCGGCCCGGAGGTCAGATGTCGCGGGCGAGGCGGTTCGCCGGCACGCACTTCCAGCGGCCCACCTGCCATTGGGGGTGCTCTTCGCTCCACTGGGCAATGGTGAACTGGGACGACATCATGCAGGCGGTGGGCGCAGCCGCCTCGACGGACACGTTGATCCGTTCTTCCCGGCAGGTGGCCGGCGCGGTGATCAGGCAAGCATAGAGCACGACGAACATGACGGTGACTTTCCCTTTTGGCTGTGCTGGGTCTGCCGTCCTTCCGTTTCCGTTTCCCCTGCCTCGCACCGGCAGTTCCCCTTGGCCCGCGGTATTATCGTGGTCTTTCGCGGCGTCTCTTATGAACTTCTCAGCTTTCAATTCAAAGCAAATATGATGCCAAAGGCGGATCGTGATGGCCGACCGATCACAGGGGCGGGCTCTTCTGGCGCGGCGCCTCACCAATACCTCCGCTGCGGCGTCAAGCCACGCTCAGGGCACGCATCTTGTCCCGCCGATCTTGCCATGAAGCCGGAGAAGGTCCCAATAACGTCTTCTAACCGATCGTGACTGCACGCAAAATCAGCGGGATGCGCGTGTCCGGGGCAAAGAGGGCCACGCTGCAGTGCCGCATGGTTTCGCATTGCGGCTGGCTTGCTGGCGAAGGCGGGCTCGGCTAGTGTCCCGCCCGCTATCTGGTGAACCGGTTCGGCACTCCTGCCGGGCGCTGACAACAAGGGTAGGCGGCATATGACCGCTTCCCGGAATGCCTTCGGGGCGGTCATCCCTAGTCGATCTACAAGGGAGGGCATAAGGTGGCTAAGATTAGCAAGGTTCTGATCGGTGAAGCGCTTGTCGGCGACGGCAACGAGGTGGCTCACATCGATCTCATCATCGGCCCGCGCGGCAGCGCCGCCGAGACGGCGTTCTGCAACAGCCTGACCAACAACAAGGACGGCTTCACCTCGCTTCTCGCGGTGCTCGCCCCGAACATGGCCTGCAAGCCCAACACCCTGTTGTTCAACAAGGTGACCATCAAGGATGCACGGCAGGCGGTGCAGATGTTCGGTCCCGCGCAGCGCGGCGTCGCCAAGGCGGTGCAGGACGCGGTGGCCGAAGGCACCATTCCCATGGAAGAGGCCGACGACCTGTACATCTGCGTCGGCGTGTTCATCCACTGGGAAGCGGCGGACGACGCCAAGATCCAGCAGTACAACTACGAGGCGACCAAGCTCTCCATCGAGCGCGCCGTGGCGGGGTTCCCCTCTGCCAAGGAAGCGACCGAGCAGCGCGATCTGGTGAAGCACCCCTTCGCCGCGGCCTAGAGCGGAAACCACCCTGGGCAGAGCGGCGACCTTCCGGCGATGCCGAAGGGTCTGCTTCAGCGGTTGGCCGCCCTATTTTTCAACAGGTAAGTCTGAAGCGACCGGCGGCACTCCCGCCGGTCGTTTCTTTTTGGGCTCAGATCAACCCCGTTTGAAAATTCGCACGGATGGGCACTTGCAGTCCTCCCGCGCCGGCACAGGCGGCTCGGCGTGGATGCCCGGGACAAGCCCGGGCATGACGGAGGGCATTGGGGACAGGCCCTTTTGAATGTCCCAGCAGGCGTTCAGGGCGTCGGGTCGCGCCGGATGAAGGCGCCGAACGCGCGGGGGCCCTCCCCCACAGTCACCGTCGCGACCACCTTCAGCGTCCGCGCATCGATGGTGGAGAGGGTGTTGTCGAACCAGTTGGCCACATGGACGTGCCGGCCATCGGCACTGGCGGCGATGCCTTCGGGATATTCGCCCACGGGGATGAGGGCGCGCGGCTCCAGCGTGTCCACGTCGAATACGCTCACCGTGCCCGCATACTGGTTGGTGACGAAGGCAAGGCGCCCGGTCAACGCCACCGCGTAGGGCCGCGATCCCACCTTCACCGTGCCCACCACCGCGCGGGCGGCGATATCGATAATGCTCACGTCGTCCGAGCCCACATTGGCGGTATAGGCGCGCTTGCCGTCCGCCGAGAGGGTGATGCCGAACGGCCGCTTGCCCACGGGGATCACCGCCACCCGCTCCAGCCGTGCGGCGTCGATGACCGAGACGGTGTCGTCGTCCCGGTCGGCCGACAGCACGACGGCGCCATCGGGCGTCACCGCGAGGCCGGAGGGGGAGGCGCCGGCCGGCGCCGTGCGGATGGCGTCGGGGGCATCGGGATCCACCACCAGCAGGCGCGCGCCATACCAGTCGGCCACATAGACCGGGCTCCCGGACGGGGCCACGGCGACTCCCAGGGGGCCGCCGGTGAGGGGAATGCGGGCGATGACTTTTCGCGCCGCGGTATCGATGACGCTGAGGGCCTTGCCCTCGGGACTGGTGACGAAGGCGCGCCGGCCGTCCGCACTCACCGCCACGCCGGCCGGCTGGCCGGGCACCGCGATGCGGGCGACGAGACGCGGAGGCGCCCCGTCCGTCCCGCCGAGATCCACCACCGCCACCTCATTGGCCGGCTGGTTGGTGACGAAGGCTTCTTCCGCGCCGGCCGCACCTCCTGAAGCCGCACCCACCAAAAGCGCGAGGGCGGCCGCAGCCCCCCTCGCCTTCAGCCCCATCAGGAGCCCTTTTCCAGCTTGGCCTTCAGCGCGTCGAGGCCGCCGCGATAAACGCCGGTCACCGCGGCGATGGCGGCCTCGTCGCTCAGTTCCGGGGGCGGATCATTGTTGGGGTAGCCACGATAGAAGGCGCCGCGCCACTCCACCTTGGAATGGGTGGCGTCGATGGGCGTGACCGTGAGGGTGGAGGAGTAATTGGTCACGGGCAGGACTTTCACGTCCACTTCCGTGATGCGGTAGGAATAGCTCTTCTCGGCGGGCTCAAACTTGTAGAGCACCTCGTCGATGGTGCCGCCGCCCTTCAGCGTGAGCTTGCGGGTGGCGTCGATGGCATTGCCGCCCTGGCCGACGTTGGCGGTCACGGCCGGGTGCCAGCTCATGTCCTGGAAATTGCCGATGGCGGCCCACACCTTCTCGGCGGGGGCGTTGATCTCGACGGTTTCCGTCACCTTCTTACGGGTGGGCCCGTGCGCGTCGGCCGCGACGGGCAGGAGCGCAATCGAAAGCGCCGCGGCGGCGGCAAGCAACAGCTTCATGAAACAGGTTCCTCCGATGATCCGGCCCGTTTGCCGGGCCGCAGTCTTCTACAAAGGCGCTCCCGCGGGGCGGCCCTATTTGGCGTCGAGGGGCGGCTGTCCCGGCGCCAGGATGCGGTTCTTCATCAGGTAACGCACCCCGCGCAGCCAGGATTCATCGGTGTTGCCGCGGATGTCCACCTGCCCGCCGCGCACCAGCTTTTCCGCCCCGCCCACCTCCTTCACGCGGAGCGTGAGCGTGAGAATGAGATTGGACACCTTGCGCACCATGCCCAGGACTTCGAGCCGGGCGCCGGCGGCGCCTGCAATCTCCGCCTCGCAGCCGTTGCACTTGTAGAAGGGCGCAAGCTCGGCGATGCGCGCGGCCTCGCCCTCAAGGTCCACCGGCGCCATCTCGCCGGATTCGGCGACGAGCCGGGCCAGTTCCGCATTCACCAGCTTGAGGCGCGCCGCCTGCTCGGCCTGCATCTCGGCGCGGGTATCGAGGGTGTCGTCGAAGAATTCAAAGCCGAACACGGCGGTGGGCACGCCGGCCGCCGCCGCCGGCCCGCAGGCCAGCACCCAGGCGAAGGTCCCGGCCAGGGTCCCGGCGAGGACCAACACTATGGCAAGGCCCGCACCGATACGCCGGGCGGGCTGATGAACGTCGCAAGCACACCACATGGCGCCAACCTTTTCGGCCTGAGGGTGTCACAGCCGGGCGGCGCGTGGCAAGCCGGGAACATCTTATTGTTTTCTTAGATCTATTCGGTTGCGCCCTGCGAATGATGCTGTCTAGATCTTCGCGCGTTCGGACGTCGACCGCCCCGGCCCCTGTTGAACCCATGCCGGCTCAGCGCCACGTTGACCCGGGCCCCCGTTGACTCTGGCCCCATGACGACTTTGCCATCATGACCATTTTGCCACCATGCTGATCTTGGCCCCATGCTGATCTTGGCCCCATGGCTGACGCGCGGGTTTCGCCTGCTGCTTGCGGCCGCCCTGCTCGCGGCGGCACAGATGTGTCCGGGACCCGCGCAGGCGCAGCAGCCCGCCACGGGGGATGCCACAGCGCCCGCCACGGCTGCTGCCGAGGCGAAGCCGCTGGAGATCCGCATCGGCCTCATCACCCGCGCGGTTCCGCCGCCCCCGCTCTACGATCTTCTGGCGGTTCCGGAAGACGAGGCCGTGGCCGGTGCCGAGCTGGCGATGAAGGACAATTCCACCACCGGCCTCTTCACCGGCCAGAGCTTCGTGCTTGAGACCACCACTTTGGCCGAGGACGAGGACCCGGCGGAGGCCGCCCGCGCCCTGATGGCGAACGGCACGCGCCTCCTCTTGGTGAACCTGCCCGGCCCCGAGCTGCTCAAGGTGGCCGATGCGGCGAAGGGCAATGCAGCGAAGGACGATGCAACGAAGGACAAGGGCGCCGTCGTCTTCAACGTGGGCGCGCCCGACGATGCGCTGCGCGCGCAGGACTGCCGGGCCGACGTGTTCCATGTGGCACCGAGCCGCGCCATGCTCACCGACGCCC
This sequence comes from Xanthobacter autotrophicus ATCC 700552, assembly GCF_043194565.1. Taxonomy (GTDB): domain Bacteria; phylum Pseudomonadota; class Alphaproteobacteria; order Rhizobiales; family Xanthobacteraceae; genus Xanthobacter; species Xanthobacter autotrophicus_F. The sequence continues at coordinate 16,321 of NZ_JBAFVS010000015.1, forward strand.
TGGCCCAGTTCCTTGCCAGCAAGCGCTGGTCGAAGCTGTTCCTCGTCACCGGCCCGCAGCCGGGCGACCTGCTCTATGCCGAGGCGCTGCGCCGCTCGGCGAAGAAGTTCGGGCTGAAGATCGTCGCCGACAAGCCCTGGACCTTCGGCCCGCTGGGGCGCGAGCGCTCCGACAGCATCACCCGCTCCGACGCCCTCGTCTTCAGCCGCGGTGTTGACGCGGATGTGATCGTGGTGGCGGACGAGGCGAACGATTTCGGCAATTACATCCCCTTCCGCACCTTCGAGCCGCGCCTCGTGGTGGGCACGCAGGGCCTCACCGCCTCCACCTGGCATCCGGCGCAGGATGCCTGGGGCTCGGCGCAATTGCAGAGCCGCTTCCTGCGCTCCGCCTCCCGCACCATGCGGCCGGCGGACTACCAGGCGTGGGTCGCCGCGCGCATGATCGGCGAGGCCGCCACCCGCACCAGGAGCGCCGACCCGGCCACCCTCGCCGCCTTCCTGCGCTCCCCGGAGTTCAGCCTCGCGGCCTTCAAGGGCGTGCCGGTGAGCATCCGGCCGTGGGACCAGCAATTGCGCCAGCCGCTGCTGATCGCGCAGCCCCTCGGCATCGTCTCGGTGGCGCCGGAAGAGGGTTTCCTGCACCAGCGCACCCCCCTCGACACCCTCGGCACCGACCAGGGTGAATCGAAATGCCGCCTGAAATGATGCCGCCTGAAATGACACAGCGCGCCAAGCGCCCCCGTCCGGGAGGACCCGTTTCCATGACCCGCCAGTCCGCCACACGCCCCGCGCCGCGCCGTCCCACGCTTCTGGCCGCGCTTCTCGCCGGTGCCGCCGCCCTGTGCGCCGCCGATGCCGCGTCGGCCTATACGGTCTATGTGTCCAACGAGAAGGGCAATTCCATCAGCGTCATCGATTCCACCACGCTGGAGGTGAAGCAGACGGTGAAGGTGGGCCGGCGCCCCCGCGGCATCACCATGAGCCCGGACGGCAAGGCGGTCTATCTCTGTGCCAGCGACGACCACGCGGTGCAGGTGATCGATCCCGCCAGCCTGAAGATCCTGCGCAAGCTGAAGTCCGGCCCCGATCCGGAGCTGTTCGCGCTGCATCCCACCGGCAACCCGCTCTACATCGCCAACGAGGACGACAACCAGGTCACCGTCCTCGACGTGGAGGCCAACAAGGTCATCGCCCAGGTGCCGGTGGGCACCGAGCCGGAAGGCATGGCGGTGAGCCCGGACGGCGGCACGCTGGTGGCCACCTCCGAAACCACCAACATGGCCCATTTCATCGACACCAGGACCAACAAGATCGTCGGCAACGTGCTGGTGGACGCCCGCCCGCGCTTCGCCGAATTCTCCGCCGACGGCAAGCGCCTGTGGGTGTCCGCGGAAGTCGGCGGCACGGTCTCGGTGATCGATCCGCAGACCCGCCAGATCATCAGGAAGATCGACTTCAAGATCCCCGGCGTGTCGAAGGAATCGATCCAGCCGGTGGGCATCCGCATCACCAGGGACGGCAAGCGCGCCTTCGTGGCGCTCGGCCCCGCCAACCGCGTGGCGGTGGTGAATGCCGAGACCTTCGAGGTGGAGAAATATCTCCTCGTGGGCCAGCGGGTGTGGCAGCTCGCCTTCACCCCGGACGAGAAGCTGCTGTTCACCACCAACGGCAATTCCAACGACGTCTCCGTCATCGACGTGCCGGAGCTGAAGGTGGTGAAGTCCATCAAGGTGGGCGGTGCCCCGTGGGGCGTTGTGGTCTCGCCCCAATAGGTGGCAGTCTTCCACGCAGTCTTCCGCGTATCCCGGCCGACTGAAACGGAGCGAAAGCGTAGTGGAAGGAGAGTCGGGATCCAGCGCAGGACTGCTGCGCAGCAGACGAAGCGCCTGCGGCGGATTTTTGCGCTGGGCCCCGGCTCTCCTTCCGCTTTGCGCTCCCCTCGGCCGGGGAACGAAAAACGAGGCGACATGAACGATCAGGACGCACCGGCGCTCGATATCCGCGCGGTCAGCTACGCGTTCGGCACCGGGCGCGCGATGCGGCGGGCGCTGGACGACGTGTCCCTGACCGTGCCCGCCGGGCGCTTCGTGGCGCTGCTCGGGCCCAACGGCGCGGGCAAGACCACCCTGTTCTCGCTGGCGACGCGGCTCTACACCACCCGCGACGGCGCCGTGCGCATCTTCGGCCGCGACCTCGCCTCCAGCCCGTCCGCAGCGCTGGCGGAGCTGGGGGTGGTGTTCCAGAGCCGCACCCTGGACCTCGACCTCACCGTCCACCAGAACCTTGCCTACCACGGCGCCCTGCACGGCCTCGCCGGCCGGCCGCTGAAGGCGCGCATCTCGGCGCTGCTGCATCTGGTGGGCCTCGCCGACCGGCTCAACGAGAAGGTGCGCACCCTCTCCGGCGGGCAGGCGCGGCGGGTGGAGATCGCCCGCGCCCTCATCCATCGCCCGCGCCTGCTGCTGCTGGACGAGGCCACCGTGGGCCTCGACCTCGCCTCGCGCGCCGCCATCGTGGACATCGTGCGCCAGCTGGTGGACGAGGAAGGCCTCGCGGTGCTGTGGGCCACCCACATCTTCGACGAGGTGCATCCGCAGGACGACATCTACGTGCTCGACAAGGGCCGCATCATCGCCCACGGCACGGCGGGCGAGGTGGCCGGCAGCCATCTCGCCCCCGCCCGGCTCAGGGAAGAGGCGCCGGCTCCCGAGGGGGCCACCGCGGCGCTGGAAGCCGCCTTCCGCGCCATGACAGCGGCCCGCGCGGAGGATGCAGCATGACCGACGCCGCGCTGCCGCCCCGCAAGGTCGTCCATCCCATCGTCCGCCCGCTCGGCCTCGCCGGCTATGGGGTGTGCCTTGCCGGCATCGTGAACCGCGAACTGCTGCGCTTCGTGCAGCAGAAGGAGCGCTTCCTCTCCGCTTTGGTGCGGCCGCTGGTGTGGCTCTTCATCTTCGCCGCCGGCTTCCGCAGCGTGCTGGGCGTGTCCATCATCCCGCCCTACGAGACCTATGTGCTGTACGAGGTCTATGTGACGCCGGGCCTTGCGGTGATGATCCAGCTGTTCAACGGCATGCAATCCTCCCTCTCCATGGTCTACGACCGCGAGGTGGGCTCCATGCGGGTGCTGCTCACCAGCCCGTTCCCGCGCTGGTACCTGCTGCTGTCGAAGCTGGTGGCGGGCGTGGTGGTGTCGCTGGCGCAGGTCTATGTGTTCCTTGCCATCGCCCGGCTGTGGGAGGTGGAGATGCCGCCCATGGGCTATCTGGCGGCGCTGCCGGCCTTCATTCTCACCGGGCTGATGCTGGGCTCCATCGGGCTGGTCATCTCCTCGGCGATCCGGCAGCTGGAGAATTTCGCCAGCGTGATGAACTTCGTCATCTTCCCCATGTTCTTCGCCTCCTCCGCCCTCTACCCCCTGTGGCGGGTGCGAGATGCGAGCGAGACGCTCTACCTGGTCTGCCTGCTGAATCCCTTCACCCATGCGGTGGAGCTGGTGCGCAACGCGCTCTACGGCGTGTTCGAGCCGGTCTCCTTCGCCGTCGTGCTGGGCACCACCATCGTTTTCTTTGCCTTCGCCGTCGTCGCCTACGATCCCGGACGCGGCATCATGGGGCGGCGTGGCGGTCCCAAAGGAGAAGCCGCGTGATGCGTTCCGTTTCGCTCGCCCTCGTCGCCGCCGGCGTCCTTCTGGCCGCGTCCCTTCCGGCGCTGGCCCAGCCCAAAGCCGATCCCGACTGGCCCTGCATCCAGCGCAAGGCGCCGGAGATCGACCTGGCCCAGGTGTGGAACGGGCCGGACCCCGCCACCGCCGGCAAGTGGACCGACGACCAGGAGGCCTCGGCCGTCGCCCAGCGGATCGCCTCCCGTCGCACCCCCATGGACGAGGTGGACGTGGTGCTGGAGTTGTTCGCGCGGGAGGCGGGGGCCGAGGCCAACACAAGGCTGCTGCGGGTGATGGCCGGCGCCTACGAGATCATCAACACCGAGCGCAGCCGCGTCATGCACGGCATCGAGCGCTATGCCCGCGGCCAGCAGCGCCTCGCCGACCGCATCCGCGAGGAGGGCGAGAAGCTCAGCCAGGCCAAGGCCACCGCTGTCATGACCAACGTCCCCGCCGACAGCGCCGAGACCAAGACCCTGGACGAGCAGCTGACCTGGGACGCCCGCATCTTCGACGAGCGGGCGCGTTCCCTCACCTATGTGTGCGAGATGCCGGTGCTGCTGGAGCAGCGGGCCTACGAAATCGGCCAGCGCATCGCCGCGCGCATGAAGGGCGGGTGAGGGGCGGCTCCCACCGCTCAAGCGCCGCGCGGGCTTAACCCAGCCCCTGGATGTGCCCGATGAAGGGCAGCTGGCGGAAGGCATGGGCCACGTCCATGCCATAGCCCACCACGAACAGGTCCGGGCAGGTGAAGCCGACGAAATCCGGATCGATGTTCACGGCGCGCTTGCCGGGCTTCTCCAGCAGCACGCACACCAGCACCCGCCGCGCCCCGCGGGCCATCAGCAGGTCCTTGGCGAAGGCCAGGGTGCGGCCCGATTCGAGGATGTCGTCGATGAGCAGCACGTCGCGGTCGCGCACGTCGCTCTGCACGTCCCGCAGGATCTCCACCTGCCCGGAGGAGATGGTGGCCTCGCGGTAGGAGGACAGGTGCATGAATTCCACCTCGGGCTCGAGGCCCGAGCCGTGCAGCGCGCGCAGCAGGTCGGCGGCGAACATGAAGGAGCCCTTCAGCACCGCGACGGCCAGCAGGCGCTCCGGATGGGTGGCGGCAATCTCCACCGCGAGGGAATGGTTGCGGGCGGCGATGCGGTTCTCGTCGTAGAGAACGGTGACGTTGGGCAGGGTCATGGTTCCTCGTCGCAAGATGCGCGAGCATGGGCCTTATGGGGCGGGGCGTCCACCCGGACGATGGGCGGGCGCATCGGCGCAGGCCGTCGCGGGCGTATGCCTCAGGTCGGGCCGCCCTCGAAATCGCCATGCCCGATGTCGCGGTAGCCGGCCAGAACCCGAACGATGTCGATTCCCTCCACAGCCATGCGATAGAAAATCACATAGGCGCCGACCGGAAAGCTGCGGATGCCGTCGCCAAGCTCCGGCCGGGCGCGACCGGCCGCAGGGTTGACCGCCAGAATTCCGGCCGCCTCGCCGATGCGGTCGAGCATGCGGTCGGCCGCGCGCTCGCTGTCGGCGGCGATGAATGTCCAGATCTCGACCAGATCGAGCCCCGCCAGCGGTGAGCGGGTAACCTCACCCCCCACTTGCCGCCCGCCGCTTGCGCGCCTCCGCCTTGATCTCGTCCATGTCGAGCGGGGCAGACGGGCCCGCCGCGAGACCCGCCGTGATGTCGGCCCTCAGCGCCTCCAGCTTGGCCGCATGGAGCGCTTCGCGCTGCTCCAGCAGGCGGAGCCCGTCGCGCACCACTTCGCTGGCGGAGGCGTAGCGGCCGCTTTCGACCAAGCGCCGGACCAGTCCTTCCAGATGGCTGCCCAGCGTGTAGCTCGACGGCATGCGGGTTCTCCTTCCCGCGAAGAGTATCATTTGATGATATCGCATCAACCCGCCTTGGGACCGGACTACCCCGCCGGTGGCGGGACGGCGCGCTTCGTTTATGTTGGGAGCGCACACGTCGCAGGCGATTCGCGGGAAGGAAGGGGCGTTGGTCCGGTTCGAGAATGTCGGCCTGAGATACGGGATGGGACAAGAGGTGCTGAAGGACGTCTCCTTCGGCATCCAGCCCAATTCGTTCCAGTTTCTCACCGGCCCCTCCGGCGCCGGGAAGACCACCCTCATGCGCCTGCTGTTCCTGTCGCTGAAGCCCACGCGCGGGCTCATCACCTTGTTCGGTCGGGATGTCTCCTCCCTCGACCCGGACGAGGTGGCGGTGCTGCGCCGGCGCATCGGCATCGTGTTCCAGGATTTCCGCCTGCTCGACCACCTCACCACCTATGAGAATGTCTCGCTGCCCCTGCGGGTGCTCGGCAAGGAGGAGGCGAGCTACCGCGCCGAGGTGACCGAGCTTCTGGGCTGGGTCGGCCTTGGCGACCGCATGCATGTGCTGCCGCCGATCCTCTCGGGGGGCGAGAAGCAGCGCGCCGCCATCGCCCGCGCCCTCATCGGCCGGCCGGAATTCCTGCTCGCCGACGAGCCCACCGGCAATGTGGACCCGACCCTCGCCCGCCGGCTGCTGCGCCTGTTCATCGAACTCAACAAATCCGGCACCTCGGTGCTGCTGGCCACCCATGACATCGCGCTCATGGACCAGTACGACGCCCGCCGCCTCGTGATCGCCGACGGGCGCCTCTATGTCTACGAATGACGTCCCCCCCGCCGGCAAGCCGCCGGCCGCCGCCGGGCCGGGCGATCCCGCGCGGGCCGCCCCGACAAGCCCCGCGAAGGCAATCCCCACCAAGCCGCGGCCGGAAAAGGCCCGCCCGCCGACCTCCATCGTGCCCTCCTCGACCATTGCCGGGCGAGCGCTGGTGGCGGTGGTGGCCATCATGACCTTCCTCGCCGCCATCACCATCGGCACGGCGGTCGCGGTGCGCGGCACGGCGAGCCAATGGCGCTCGGACGTGACGCGGGAAGTCACCATCCAGATCCGCGCCGGCGACAAGGCCACCACCGACGCCCAGGTGCAGGCCGCCGCCGACATCGCGCGCAAGACCCCCGGCATCGCCGACGCCCACATCCTCACCGGCGAGGAGACCGCCCGCCTGCTGGAGCCGTGGCTGGGCTCCGGCCTCGACCTCAACGACCTGCCGGTGCCCCGGGTGGTGGTGCTGCGCCTCGACGGCGCCGGCACCGCCGACCTCTCCCGGCTGAAGCGCACGCTGACCGACAAGATCCCCACCGCCTCCCTCGACGATCATCGCGGCTGGTCGCGGCGCCTCGTCGCGGTGACCGATGCGGTGATGCTCATCGGCGTGGTGATGCTGGTGCTGGTGGGGCTCGCCACCGTGCTCTCGGTGGTGTTCGCCACCCGGGCGGCCGTGGCCACCAACCGGGCGGTGGTGGAAGTGCTGCATTTCGTCGGCGCCCGGGACGGCTTCATCGCCGCCCAGTTCCAGCGCCATTTCCTGAAGATCGGCACCCAGGGCGGGCTCATCGGCGGCCTCGGCGCGGCGGCGGTGTTCGGCGCCATCGCCGCCCTGCCACGGCTCGGCATCGGCGGCGATCCGGAGCTGCCGACCGTGGTGAGCTGGCTCAATCCCGGCCTGTGGGGCTTCCTCGGCATCGCGGTGGCGGTGGCGGTGGTGGCACTGGCAACCGCCCTCACCTCCCGCGTCACCGTTTACCGGACATTGAGGACGATCACATGAAATCCGGCCGGCGGGAGCGGGAGCGTCCGATCCGTTGCGATCTTCCTCGCCTCCGCCGCATTCCACGGGCATGCTCGGTTTCATGACCATGTCCAACACCGAGCGCAGAACGGTGCGGCGGAAGGCATCCGTGACGGGAAAGACGGAACCGCGGGAGCAGACCCCGGCCCGCCCGCGCAACCTCCTGCGCCGGCTCGTCGTCGCCCTGGTGCTGCTGACGGGCCTAGCGGGCGTGGCCGGTGCGGCGGGATTCCTGGCCTTCACCGCGCGCATCGCCGCCCGTGAGCCGGCGGCGGTGAAATCGGCCGACGCCATCGTGGTGCTCACCGGTGGACCGTCGCGGATCGTGGATGCGGTGGGCCTGCTGGCGGACGGACGCGGCCGCCGTCTCCTGATCACCGGGGTCAATCCCGCCACCACCACCGACGAAATGCGCCGCGCCCTGCCCGATGGCGAGCATCTGTTGGGTTGCTGCATCGATCTCGGCCACCGGGCGCTCAACACCCGTGGCAATGCGCTGGAGGCGGCGGAATGGGCGCGCGAGAAGCGGTTCCGCTCGCTGGTGGTGGTCACCTCCTCCTGGCACATGCCCCGCGCCATGATGGAACTGGGCCGGGCGCTGCCGGACGTGGAGCTGGTGTCCTACCCCGTGGTCACCACCCGCACCCAGCCGGAAAGCTGGTGGAGCGACACCGGAACCCTGAAGCTTCTGGTGAAAGAGTACCTCAAATTCATCATGGCCGCGGTGAAGATCCGTCCGGCCCAGGCGGTGGCCGGCGCCGGCGCGGTCCCGCGCCCCGCGCCTCCCGTCCTGTCTGCCCCGGCCGCCCTCGGGGAGGACCCCAGGCCCATTCCCACTGCCGGGGCCGCCCTGCGGCCTGCGGAGGCGCGGCTTTCGCCCTGATTGCGTCGCTCTCCCCTTGAGTTTGGACGCGGATTCGCCGATCAGGTGGCCGCGCCCTGCAAGATCCGTCGCCCGACAAATGTCGCCCGACGGGCTGCTGGCTCAGGTGAAACGGACCCAAGCGACTGGAGACCCTCGTGACCGGCGTCCTCACGGCCTTCCGCTCGCTGCTCTTCCAGGTCGCGTTCTACGGGATGACGACCCTCTATCTCATCGTCCTGATGCCCCTGATCCCGATTTTGCCGCGCCGGCTGATCTGGAAGTGCGGCGCGTTGTTGTGGGTCGCCACCAACCGCGTGCTGCTGCGGGTGCTGACGGGCATCCGGGCGGAGTTTCGCGGGCTGGAGCACATCCCCGAAGGGCCGCTGCTGATCGCCGCCAAGCACCAGTCGGCGTGGGAGACGTTCGCGCTTTTGCCGCTGTTCCGCGACCCCGCCTTCATCCTGAAGCAGGAACTGATGCGCATTCCCGTCTTCGGATGGATCGCCGCGAAGCTGCGCATGATCCCCATCGACCGCAAGGGCGGCTCGGCCGCGCTCAAGACCATGACGCGCCGGGCGCAGGCGGACATGGCCGAGGGCCGGCAGATCCTGATCTTCCCGGAGGGCACAAGGCGCCCCCCCGGCGCGCCGCCGGACTACAAGTTCGGCGTCGCCTACCTTTATTCCACCCTGAAAGTGCCGTGCCTGCCCGTCGCCCTCAATTCCGGGCTCTGCTGGCCGCGCCGGGCCTTCCTCCTGCGGCCGGGCACCATCCTGGTGGAGGTGCTGGAGCCGATCCCCCCCGGCCTCAGCCGCGCCGCCTTCATGGCGCGCCTCGAACACGACATCGAAACGGCCAGCGATCGCCTCCTGCTGGAAGGGCTGAAGGACCTGGGTACGGCAGCCCCCGCCGACGTTCGCCGGCCGCCGGAACCACAGCCTGATCCCCGTTTTCCACCGCCTGTGGAAAACTCTTGATCGCGGACCCGATATCGTTCTAGTTTCGTTCTCATGAACGCAACTGATTCGCTCCTCGTCCCCCTCGTGGACGCCGGCAACCTCAACGGTTTGAAGCACGGCCTTGGCTCGCGCTACCGCTTCTGGCGCGACGAGAGCGGCGTGCGTCATGTGTTTTCCGTGTACCCTGCCGACGCCGCGCCCGATTATCCCGACGCCCTGGCGGTGGTCACAAGGCGCACGCCGGCAGGCGCCATCGCCATGTGGGCCGGCCCCGCCGGCGAGGCCGCGCGGACCGCCGCGCTGCGCACCCGCGGGGATGAAATCCACATCCATGTCTTCGGCGAGGACGAGACGTCCACGCTCCGCCGCCTCATGGACCGCGGCACTGCCGTTGCGCCCTCCCGGTCCGTCGCCCTACCCCGCTGCCGCAACGACCGCCGCCACGCCGCCTGAGGGCGGTGGAAAGGCGATCTCGCTCGTTTGCCGTTGGTCAAGCCCAGAACGACGTCGGATCGGTAGCCTGAAGCGGACATCCACCCCTCAGGGCAGCGTGTCCTCGTCCGCCGCCGGAAGGTCCGCCGGCGCGCCATGGCCGCCCGCCAGATGGTGGACGATGAAGGCGAGCGCCGCATCGCGGATGCCCAGGCCCTCCAGCGCCTTCACCGTGGCGACCACATAATCCGTGTTCGGCCCCGACTTGCCGTGCGAGCGCCGCACCAGGTGAAGCTGGTCCTGCAGCGTCAGGCCGCGGGCATATTGGGGATGGGCGCGGTTCACCAGATAGGCCACGGCCGGCGCCTCGCGACCGGACCCGTCCAGCAGGCTGATGCGGCGCGTCACCTCCCGATAGACGCCGGAAATCTGCTCCCGCTCGGTGAGATAGGCGTGGGTCTGCGGCCAGTCCGCCGCGGCGACGCGATAGGCGATGCCCCGGCAGGAGCCCCCCAGATCCAGGCCAAGCACCAGGCCCGGCTGTTCCGGCGTGCCGCGATGGTGGAATGAATAGACACACAATGTGCGGTGCGCGCCGGTGAGCCGCGCCTCGCACCGCTCGGCAAAGGCAAAGCCGGGGTTCCACATGAGCGAGCCGTAGGCGAACACCCAGACATCGCCCCGATGGGGCAACCCGCCCGCCGGTACGCCGCCCTTGCCCGCCCCCTGCTTGCCCGCCCCCTGCCCGTCCACCATGGATGCGCCCGACGCTCCAGCCGTGTGTTCAACAGGTTCCGTCACCCAGGCCCGCCGGTGCCCCGCACGAAGCGCTCGGACGTTGACAGAAACGCCAGACCGTCGCCTAACAGCCGGCACCTGCCGCCGCAAGCATGCGCCTGGTCTGCCCTTGGGCGAAACCGGCCGCCGCTCGCGCGCGGCAACCGCTACTGCCCACACGTCGGGCTGTTCGCGCGGCGTGGCCCGCACGGCGGCTCCGACGGCCGCCACTTCCCAGGGACGTTCATGACCGCCACCGACGCCCTTCCCCCCAGCCGCAAGCCGTGGCTCGTCATCGTTCCGGTCACGCTCATCGTGGTGCTCGCGGTGATCTGGAGCGGCCTGTGGTTCTATGCGGCGAACCGCGCCCAGCGCGAGGTTGATGCCTGGATCGGCCGGGAAGCCCAGCTCGGCCGCATCTGGGGCTGCGCCGACCGGACCCTCGCCGGTTTTCCGTTCCGCTTCGAGCTGCGCTGCCAGTCCCCGACGCTGGAGACGCGCGGCGGCGACGCCATGCGCTTCACCGCCGTCTCGGCGCATGCGGTGGCGCAGGTGTGGTCACCGAGCCACATCGTCGCCGAGTTCGCCGGCCCGGCGCGGGTCGAGGACCTCAACACCGGCACCGCCTATGGGGCCAACTGGTCGCTGCTGCAGATGAGCGGCATCGGCGACCTCTCCGGGCGGCCGCAGCGCTTCTCCCTGCAGGCTCACGACATGCGCATCGAGCAGCCGGGAGCGGCCGGGGCGCCACCGTCGCCCCTCGCCACCGCCCGCCTGTTCGAATTCCATGCCCGCCTCGCCCCCGGCGCCGACGGCAAGCCCGACGGGGTGGACTATGCCTCGGGCATGCTCGGCGGGGAGAGCGCTTTGCTCAATGCGCTGGGGGTCACCGGGCCGGTGGACATGACGCTGCAGGGCACCGTCTCCGCCTCGGCGGACCTGCGCCCCATGCCGGTCGCCCAGCGCCTCAGGGCCTGGGCGGCGGCCGGCGGCACGGCGACGCTCGAGCGCTTCGCGGTGACCTCGCCCAAGCTCGCCGTCGCCTCCAGCGGCGCCGTTTCCCTCGATCCGCAGGGGCGGCTCAACGGCAAGCTCGACCTGGGCTTTGCCGGCCTCAACGATCTGGTGAAGGGGCTCGACCGGGCCGGCGTGATCCCGCGCGAGGTATCGCCCATCGTCAGCGCCCTCGCCATGGTCGGCAAGCAGGGCCCGGTGGAAGGGCGCAAGGGGACCACCTTCGCGCTGGGCTTCGAGGCGGGCGCGCTCAAGCTCGCCGGCTTCACGGTGGGCATCGTCCCGCCCGTGTTCTGAGGCCCGCCGGAGCGGTTCAGAACACCCGCTCGCCGTCCACCATCACCTGCCGCACCACCGGCGTCGTGTCCACCATGCGGAAGCGCAGGAGGTCGGCCCGCAGCCCCGCGGCGAGCCGGCCACGATCGGCAAGCCCGGCCATCTGAGCCGGGTTGCGGGTGACGAGGGCCATGGCGTTCGGCAGCGGCAGGCCATCGGCGAGATGGAGCCGCACCGCGGCCTGGAGCAGGCTCGCCGGCACGTAGTCGGAGGCCAGGGCATCCACCAGCCCCTCCCCCGCCAGAGCGCCCATGGCGATGCCGCCGGAATGGGAGCCGCCGCGCACCACATTGGGCGCGCCGCCGATGGTGGCAAGCCCCGCCGCGCGGGCCGCGACGGCGGCCTCGCGGGTGGTGGGGAACTCGCTCACCGTGCAGCCGGCCTCCCGGGCGAGGCGCACGTGATCGTCCGTGGTGTCGTCGTGGCTGGCGCGCACCAGGCCGGTGGCCGCCAGCATCTGCGCCAGCGGCGCGAAATTGTGCTCCACGTTGGAGCGGCCGCGCGCGGTGCGCTCGGCGATCTCGCGCTCGGCCTCGCCCGCCTCCTTGCCGATGCCGAGGAGGAAGCCGCGCAGCACGTCCACGTTGCGCCACTGCCGGGCACCCGGCGTGTGGTCCATGAGGGAGGCGAAGGCGAGGGTGGACCGCGCCAGCGCCGGCTCCACCAGCGACAGCAGGTCGGGGTCGGTCATCTCGCAGCGCAGGTGGACGAGATGGTGCGCCCGGAACAGGCCGGCGCCGTCCTCCACCGCATCGAGCATCAGCTCGAACAGGTCCCGCCGCTCCGCCTTGGCCTGGTCGAAGCCGCCGGCGCAGATGGCGTCGAACACGGTGGTGATGCCGCTCGCCACCGTCTGCCCGTCATGGGCCAGCGCAGCGGCCCGCGCATCCGGCCAGAACACCTTGGGCCGCGGCACGAAATGGCCTTCCAGCGCGTCCGTGTGCAGATCCACGATGCCGGCGGCGATGAAGTCGCCGGCGCAGTCGATGGCGCTCGGCGCATGGGCGCGGCCCGCATCCACAGCGACGATGACGCCGTCGCGGATGGTGAGGGTGCCGTCGATCACCTCGTCGTCGAGGATCAGGCGGGCGTTGGTGTAGACGGTTTCCATGGGGGCTCTGTAGCGGAAAGCGGCATGCCTTGCACCGAACCGTGACGGCCCGTTGACGGCGCGGCGGTGACAGCACGCCCCCGAGGTTCAGGACGGCGGAGGGCCGGGCGGGATGACCTTGTAGAGCTGGAAGCGCTCGCCCTCGAACACCAGCTTCAGCCGATCGCTGTCCGGATTGGCCGCGCCGCGCTCGGTGAACAGCACATAGACATAGTCGAAGTGCTGCGGCCACAGGTCCCAGTAGCGCGGGCCGTCGGTGCTCGACTCTTCCTCGGTCACGAGCAGCTGCTCGATCTGGGGCGGGGAGCCGTCCTCCGTGTCCACGTGGCTGCGGTAGGGCTCATGCACGCGCAGGATCTGCTTGCCCTTCACCGCGAAGGCGGTGGTGACCAGCGACGACTTCTCGATCATGGCGAGGCAGGCGGCGTGGACCAGCCCCAGATCGCGCGGGTCGTTGCCGCCGTTGATATCGGCATAGGCCACCAGAATGCGCGAGCCGGGCCTGATCTGCTCCACCGACTGGCGGAACGCCACCGTCCACTGGGACAGGCGGTTCCACACCACCTGCACTTCGCCGACGCGCACCGCCAGCAGCAGGATGAGCACCACGGCGAAGCCGCGCCGGGCCAGGCGATGGCGCAGGTCCGCGCGCAGGGCGGCGAGCACCATGAAGGCGATGGCCACCGGCAGGCGCTGGTCCGCCATATAGCTCGCGAACACCACGCGCGGCATGGCGAGATAGACCGCTCCGGCCACCAGAAGCAGCGGCAGCAGCAGCGAATGGACCTGGAGCAGGCGATGCCGGGCCGCCCAGACGGCGGCGGCCACCACCACGGCGGTCAACAGGAATGCCACATAGTCGAAATAGACGTTCACGACCATTTCGAGGCCGTCGATCTTGCCCTGCGGCTCCCAGATGTTCTCGCTGCTGAGGCCCCAGGTGGGGCTGGCGATCAAGAGCGGGACCATGGGCAGGAAGGGCAGGCCGGCGGCCACGAAGGCGACAAGCCGCGGGCCGAGCGGGCCGCGGCCCTGGCGCAGGCGGTCGATCTCGTAGGCCAGGAGACCGACGCCATAGACCCCCGCCGCGAACAGGTGGCAGAAGAACAGCGCCACCACGAACGCGGTGGAGACGATGAAGCGCCACGGCCACGGCTTGTCGCGCAGGAACACCCAGGCCGCGAGCGCAAACAGCGCCAGCCCGATGCCGAAGTAGTAATTCATCACGCCGATGAGGAAGATGGCGTTGTAAAGCAGCGGGAAAGCCACCAGCGGCAGCGCCGACCACATGCCGAACAACGCCCGGTTGAGCGTCAGCGTCCCGCCTGCGATGAGGACGAAGCACAGGAGCGTGTAGATCTCGCCGGCGGTATAGATGTCGGTGACGCGGTCGATCACCGGCACGATCAGGTCCATCATCATGTTCGGCAGGATGGACCACTCGAGATAGTAGAAGCGCGCGATGTCGGGGTTGTGGGGCAGCTCGGCGATGACATGCATGCGCGCGAGATGGTTCACATAGTCCGACAGGGGCGGCAGGGGATGCGTCAGGATCGGCACCGCCACCAGTGCGAAACAGGCGACGAACAGCAGCGCGATCCAGCGGCCACGCAAATCATGCGGCCGACGCTCCGGCGGCGCGGCGTGGCCGTGCGCGGGAGACGAAGGCGCCGTTGGGAAAGCTGACGAAGGGGTGGTCATCTGGGCCGTGCGATCTCTGGCGAATTGGCTGGAGGGGGAGGCAGCAGCGTCCTGAAGCCGGCCCTCTCCATCCGGGACAGGAACGCCTTGTCCGGTCAGCCCGCCCTGCAGGCTGATCGGCGCGCGCGCTCGTGGATCGGAGAGTTGCGGTTCGACGGGGGCTGTTGACCTGCCGAATGTGGTGGGCCGGTGGCCGCTTCTGATCACCTTTCCGCGAGCAGCGAAAGACTGTCGCAGCGGAATGAAGCCGAAAGTGTGGACCCCTCGCCGCCCTCCGGCCATGCCCTTTCACGGCGTCGGGGAAACGGCTAGAACGGCGCCGCCCCGGCATGCAGCCGGCTCCAGGGCACGCGCCGATCAGCCTGCTTGGCAAGCGGATCGGGTCACGCGTTCTCTTTCTCAAATTTGGCGACGGATTCACCGATCATGTGGGTTCAACCTGATCGGATCCGGCTCCAGGGATCATGAGCGAGCCCGTCATGAACGAGCCCCTTTCCACACCCGTGTCGGAAGCCCAGCTGCAGGCCGAGGTTCTGGCCAAGGCGCTGCCCCACATGCAGCGCTACGACGACGCCATCGTCGTGGTGAAGTATGGCGGCCACGCCATCAGCGGCGAGGAGGGCGCGCGCACCTTCGCGCAGGACATCGTGCTCCTGGAGCAGTCGGGCGTGAACCCGGTGGTGGTGCACGGCGGCGGCCCGCAGATCGGCGCCATGCTGGCCAAGCTCGGCATCAAGTCCGAGTTCGCGGCCGGCCTGCGCATCACCGACAAGGCCACGGTGGAGATCGTGGAGATGGTGCTCGCCGGCTCCATCAACAAGCAGATCGTGGGCTTCATCAACGAGGCCGGCGGCAAGGCCATCGGCCTGTGCGGCAAGGACGGCAACATGGTCCGCGCCCGCAAGGCCAACCGGGTGATGGTCGACGGCGAGACGCCCGTGGACCTCGGCTTCGTGGGCGAGCCGGACACGGTGGACACCACCGTGCTCGACCAGATCCTCGGCCGCGAGCTGATCCCGGTGCTCGCCCCGGTGGCGGCGGCGGTGGACGGCGGCACCTATAATGTGAACGCCGACACCTTCGCCGGCGCCATCGCCGGGGCGCTCGGAGCCAAGCGCTTCCTGCTGCTCACCGACGTGCCCGGCGTGCTGGACAAGAACAAGCAGCTGCTGCCCAGGCTCACCATCGCGCAGGTGCGGGAGCTGATTGCCGACGGCACCATTTCCGGCGGCATGATCCCCAAGGTGGAAACCTGCATCTACGCCCTGGAGAAGGGCGTCGAAGGCGTCGTCATCCTCGACGGCAAAGTGCCGCACGCGGTGCTGCTGGAGCTGCTCACCGACCACGGCGCCGGCACGCTGATTACCCGCTGAAGCTGAGGTCCGCCTCCTCGGGCACGCCATCGGCGCCTCGCCCGAGGGGGCGCTGCATGAGCACCGTGTCGATCCACCGGCCGAACTTCAGGCCGGTGGCCGGCAGGATGCCGATGTCGGCGAAGCCGCAGGCGCGGTGCAGGCCGATGGAGCCTTCGTTGGCGCTGTCGCCGATCACCGCCACCATCTGGCGGAAGCCGGCCGCCGCGCATGCCGCGATCAGCGCTTCCAGCAGCGCGCGGCCGATCCCGCGCCCCTGCGCCGCCGGCGCCACATAGATGGAATTTTCCACCGTGTGGCGATAGGCGATCCGCGGGCGGAAGGCGCTGGCATAGGCATAGCCCAGCACCACCCCGCCCTCTTCCATGACCAGATAGGGAAAGCCGGCCTCCACCAGGGCCGCGTGGCGGCGCGTCATCTCGGCGACGCCGGGCGCCGTCAGCTCGAACGAGGCGGTGCCGGTGCGCACGGCGTCGTCATAGATGGCGGCGATGGCGGGAATGTCGTCGGAGGTGGCGGGACGGAGGGTCATGCTGGCGTTTTACGGCGGGATCATCCCCCTGAAAAGGGCCTGCCGCAGACCGAACGGCACGCAATTCCGGGGAGCGCGCCGCACGGCGCCGCATCGGCCATGGCCCCATGATATATGATGGGACGAGATCCTTTCGGAAGCGTTGGATGCCATGGCCGAGTTGCGGCAGATCGAGACGGAAAATCTTTCGGCCCGCGTCTACGGCCGCATCCGCCGGGCGCTGATCGACGGGCAGTTCGAGCCCGGCGAGCGGCTGCGCATCTCCGCGTTGGCGGCCGATCTCGGCACCTCCATCACTCCGGTGCGTGAGGCCATCTTCCGCCTCGTGAGCGAGCAGGCGCTGGAGATGAAGGCCGCCACCGCCATCCATGTGCCGCTGTTGGACAGTGCGCGGCTGAAGGAAATCCAGCTCATCCGCATGGAGCTGGAGGGCGCCGCCGCCGCCCGCGCGGCACAGCGCATCACCGACAAGCAGATCCGCCGGCTGGAGCTGATCCAGAACGAGTTCATCGAGGCCGCCGCCGCGAATCCGAAGAAGGCGAGCCTGAAGAACCGCGACTTCCATTTCTCACTGATCGAGATCGCGGATCTGCCGCTGCTCGAAACCATCGTGGAGAATATGTGGACGCTGATGGGGCCGCTGCTCAGCGTGTTCCACGCCACCCTGCCCGCGCGCCAGATCGCCGCCGAGGCCCACCCCCATTCCGACGTGCTGGCGGCGCTCAAGGCGCGCGATCCCGAACGGGCGCAGGGCGCCATCCAGCGGGACATCGCCTGGGGCCTCGTCATGGCCGACTGGCTGGACGAACAGGCCAAGGTCCCGTCCGGCAAGCGCAAGCTCGCCTCGCTCGACGCGGAGTGAGCCGAGCGTCCCTCACGCGACCCCGTATCGCCCTCAGGCCCGCGCGACACTGCCCGGTGCCACCTCGAAACGCTCGGCGCTGTCCAGCGTTGCGAAGGCGGTGGGGTCGGCGCCCGTCATCCACGCCTGCGCGCCCAGGCGGGCCAGCGCATCGAACAGGCCGGTGCGGCGCGCGGCGTCGAGATAGGCCACCACGTCGTCCAGCAGCAGGATAGGCGAGAAGCCCTGCATGGAGGCCACCAGCCGCGCATGGGACAGGGTGAGGCCGATGAGCAGGGATTTCTGCTCGCCGGTGGAGCAGCGCGCGGCAGGCAATTGCTTCTCGCCATGGCTCACCGACAGGTCGGTGAGGTGCGGCCCCTCCAGGGTGCGGCCCGCCGCCCGGTCGCGCGGGCGATTGTCGCGCAAGAGGGCGCGGTAGCGGTCCTCCACCTCCAGCGCCGGATAATGGGCGATCAGCCGCTCCACCGCCCCGTCCAGGGCCAGTTCGGCGAAGGGGAAAAGGGAGGCGTCGTCGCGGTGGGCGGCGATCTCGGCGGCAAGGCGCGCCACCGTTTCCAGCCGCGCCGCCGCCACCGCCACCGCCAGTTCCGCCACCTCATGCTCCACCGCATCGAGGAAGCGCGCCGAGCCGTTCTCCTCCAGCAGCCGGTTGCGCGAGCGCAACGCCCGCTCCAGGCCGTTGACCCGGGTGCCGTGGGCGCCATCCACCGCCAGCACCAGGCGGTCGAGATAGCGCCGCCGGTCGCCGGGGGGGCCGAGGAAGAGGCCGTCCATCTCCGGCGTGAGCCAGAGTACTTTCAGATGGTCGAGGAACGCATTCGCGGACGGCACCGGCTCGCCGTCGATGCGGCAGCGCCGCACCCCGCCTTCCTGCGCCGGATCATGGCCGGTGCCGAGCCGGACCTCGCCCAAGGCGCCGTCCACGAGAACCGAGACCGCCCACGGCGCCTCGCCGGCGGCACCCGGCGCCAGATGCCCCACATCGCCGAGCTGGGCGCGCCGCAGCCCCCGGCCGGGGGAGAGGAAGGACAGCGCCTCCAGAATATTGGTCTTGCCCGCCCCGTTCGGCCCGGTGAGCACCACCGGTCCGTCCTGAACCCTCATCTGCGCCGACGGATAGGACCGGAAGGCGGTGAGGGTGAGCTTGCGGATGGCGGCGTGGGGCATGAACCTTTCGGCCGGTCTTCCGTCGCATGCGGCCGGTTCCGCAGGAGCGCAGTACAGCTTGGCGTCGGCCGGCGGTCTCACACCCGGCGCCTCACACCCGCCGTCCTCACACCCGCATGGGCATGAGCACGTAGAGCGCATCCGTCCGGGTGGAATCGCGCACCAGCGTCGGCGAGCCGGGATCGGCCAGCTTCAGCTCGGCCGTGTCGCCTTCCAGCTGCGAGGTGATGTCCAGCAGGTAGCGGGAATTGAAGCCGATATCGAGGGGCTCGGCGGTGTAGTCCACCTCCAGCTCCTCGGTGGCGCTGCCCGAATCGGGATTGGTGACGGAGAGCGTCATCTTGCCCTCGGCCAGCGACAGCTTCACCGCCCGTCCGCGCTCGCTGGACACGGTGGAGACGCGATCCACCGCGGCCGCGAATTCGTCCTTGTCCACGATCAGGGTCTTGTCGTTGCCCTGGGGAATCACCCGCCCATAGTCCGGGAAGGTGCCGTCGATGAGCTTGGAGGTGAGCACGATGGCCCCCACCTGCACCCTGATCTTGGTGGTGGAGAGCGAGATGGTGGCCTCCGCCTCCTTGTCCTCCAGCAGCTTCTGGATCTCGGCCACGGTCTTGCGCGGCACGATGACGCCGGGCAGGCCAGCCGCGCCCGCCGGCGCCTCCAGCTCGGCCTGGGCGAGGCGGTGGCCGTCGGTGGCGACCGCCCGCAGCATGGACTTGCCGCCAGCGCCCTCGGTGACGTGGAGATAGATGCCGTTCAGGTAATAGCGCGTCTCCTCGGTGGAGATGGCGAACTGGGTCTTGTCCACCAGGCGCCGGAAGTCCGCGCCCTTCACCTTGAAGGTATGGGAAAACTCACCCGCCGCGAGGTCCGGGAAATCGGCCTCGGGCAGGGTCTGGAGCGAGAACCGGGCGCGGGACGCCTTGACGGTGAGGGTGCCGCGCTCGCCGCCGGCCTCCAGCTGCACCTGCGCGCCCTCGGGCAATTTGCGCACGATGTCGTAGAGCACATGGGCGGGCACGGTGGTGGCCCCCGCCTGGCCGGTTTCGGCGGGAACGCTCTCCACCACCTCCAGGTCGAGGTCGGTGGCTTTCAGCTCCAGCCCGTCCTTGCCGGCCTTGATCAGCACGTTGGCGAGAATCGGAATGGTGTTGCGCCGCTCGACGACGCGGTGGACGTGGCTGAGCGATTTGAGAAGCTCGGCGCGCTCGACGGTGACCTTCATGGTCCTGGCCCGTTCACTCTTCGCTCTGGAGCCGGCCTGCCACGGGCGCCTAACGTCCCGCCGGTGGGTCCGCCTCGTCGTTCGGGGACGACGCCCGCTCCGCCCTTCCCCGCTGTCACGGGCAAGGTGGATCGTGCGCCAAGTGGCGATTGCGCGGAACGCAAGGAGCGTCGCGCTGGCACCCGCCGGGAGGACGGGCGCCGGGCCGCAGACATTGCCGTCCAAGGCGCGCCAAGGCAAGGGCGGCTGGCTTATTTTTACCGTATGGCGCCGCGCGCACCCCCGCGATCCACTGCGGCCCGCACGCTGCGCCGGTGAAACGGCCTTGAAAACTGCTTCCGTGCGTCCGCGCCCGCCGGGGCTATGAACGGAAAACGGCGCCGCAAGGCGCCGGATTCGGTGGTCAAGGTGGGGCGCCACGGGCCCGATGGGTCGAGGACGACCCGCTCAGGCTTCCAGGGCGAGGCGCTTCAGCACCTCGATTTCCTCGGCCAGCGCCCGGTCGGCGTTGACGAGGCCGTCGATCTTGCGCACCGCATGCAGCACGGTGGTGTGGTCGCGACCGCCGAATCGCCTGCCGATTTCCGGCAGCGAGCGCAAGGTGAGGGTCTTGGCCAGATACATGGCGATCTGGCGCGGCTTCACCACGGTGGCGGTGCGGCGCTGGGACAGCAGGTCGGCGCGCGACACGTTATAATGCTTGGCCACCACGCGCAGGATATCGTCCACCCGCACCCGCTTGGGATCGGTGGGGCGGATGAGGTCCTTGACCGCGTTTTCCGCCATCTCCAGCGTCACCGGCTCGCCGGTGAGCTGATTGAAGGCCAGCAGCTTGTTCAACGCGCCGTCGAGGTCGCGCCCGCTCTGGCCGACGCTGCGGGCCAGGAACTCCAGCACCGGCGCCGGCACGGCGAAGCCCGGGTGCTGCTCGGTCAGGGTCTGGTAGCGCGTCTTCAGGATTTCGAGGCGCAGGTCCTCCTCCAGCGCGGCCAGTTCCACCACCAGCCCGCCGGCGAGGCGCGAGCGCACCCGCTCGTCGAGGTGTTCAAGCTCGCCGGGCAGGCAGTCCGCCGCCACCACCACCTGCCGCCCGCCGTCGAGCAGGGCGTTGAGGGTATGGCAGAATTCCTGCTGCAGATTGTTGCCCTTCAGGAACTGCAGGTCGTCGATGACCAGCGTGTCGATGGTGCGCAGGGCATCCTTGAAGGCGATGGCCGAATGGGTCTTCAGCGCGGCGACGAAGCCGTACATGAAGCGCTCGGCGGTGAGGTAGGTGGTGCGCCGGCCGCCCACCGCACCGGCCCGGGCGATGGCCTGCAACAGGTGCGTCTTGCCCAGGCCCACCGCCGCATGGAGATAGAGCGGATTGAACACCGGGGCCGAACCGCTGGCGCTGTCGGCCACCTGCTTGGCGGCGGCGAAGGCCAGGGAATTGGACTTGCCCACCACGAAGCTCTCGAAGGTGAGGCGCGCATCCAGCGGCGAGCCGGAGGCCACGTCCCCCGCCGCCGCGTCGGACAGGGCGGACGACGCGGCCCGGGACTCGAAGCCGCGCTGCTCGGCACCACGTCCATCCGGGCCGCGTCCATCCGGGCCACGGACATCGGCGGATCGGGAATCGGCGGGCCGGGTAGACTGCGGACGGGACTCAGGGGAGCGCGCATCGGTGCGCTCGGTCACCACTTCGCGCACCGTGGTCGCCTTCAGCGCCACCGGACGGGCAAAGGCATTGCGCACGGCGAGATCCACGCGCCGCTTGGCGCCGCTTTCCTCGGCCCAGATGTCCGCGATGCGGGGCAGATAATTTTCCTGGATCCACGACTTGAGGAAGCGCGTGGGCACGGAGAGCTGAATCACGTCGGCGGTCAGCGCGTCGAGGTCCATGCGGGCGAACCAACTGGTGAACTTTTCCTCGCCGATCTCTTCACGCAGGCGCTGACGGACGCGCTCCCAGGGGGTCGGCGCGGTCGGCGCGCATTCCATTCCGGCGGTCTCCGCAAGGACTGGCTGAAACGTAGTCGATCCGGCACGACGCGCGTCCGGAGCATGAGGTTTGAGCATGGAGCTCCGACCGCGTTGAACGCGGTTCCCTGGTTGGTGACGCAAAAGCCGTCCGCGCCCTTTCGGGCTGCGCGCACTTTTGCAAAATGAGAGCGGTGTTTTCAGGTGCGTCCCGAGGACGCCGTCACGGCATCAGCGCAAATTCATGCGCGATCCTTACCGCAAGAAGGGGGCGAGGCACAGACGAGTTCAAGGCCAGGACTCCCGACAATCGGAACGCAACGCAAAGAGGCCGGAAGGTGAGCTTGATGTGCCGCCGCATCCGCTGCCGCTTGTGTGCCAGAAGTCATAGCCGCCCCATTTCCGCCGACGAAGTCATCGGCAGCCGTTGGAATTAATCAGATTTTTGCTTGTTCTAAAACGTGCTCAGAGCTGGGATCAGACAATCGCTCTCAGCATGGCTCAACAGGACAAAGGCTAAACGCATTCGCGGCACAGCAACCAAAGGGAGGGCGGTGAACGAATACAGGCACAGCCATCCCCTCCTCATGCACGAAGAGCCGCGAAAACTTCATTCTGTCGGTGAACCCCAGTGTCGCTCCCGGAGTGAGATTGAACATACACAGCCCCTTTGGGGGGTGCAACGCCTTTCCCCTCCCCCATGGGATAGCGGGCACAAGCCGGAGCCCCGCCAACCCGCACCCACCCTCGATATCAGCCGGCAAACCTCTGTCGCGACAGTGAGATTCCGGGCGGCGGCGGCCGAAGCCGGACGCGAAATATCGCCGCGCAACGAGGTGTTTTCTTACCCCTGAAATGGGTCCGGTTTGGCCTCTTCCGGCCTTTAGCCGTTAAGTCTTTCACCCGGATGTTGTTTTTCTGATCGGTCCGCAGGTGGCTCCAAGTCCCTTCCACAACCGGTCGGAACGCAGGACTTGACGGTCGCAGAGAATCGGACTTATCGCCGCCTCAAGGTGAAGAGCCCGCTACCGGTCGCTTTCTGATTGCGCCAAGCAAAAAGGCCCGGCAGTGCCGGGCCTTTACATTAAGACAGCAACCTTGATTGATCTAACTCAAGCGCCGAGCTGCTTCACACGGGCCGCAAGGCGCGAAACCTTGCGGGAAGCCGTGTTCTTGTGCAGCACGCCCTTGGTGACGGCGCGCATGATCTCGGGCTCGGCTGCCTTGAACGCCTGGGTGGCGGCGGTGGCATCGCCGGCCGTGAGCGCATCCTCGAGCTTGCGCAGGAAGGTGCGCACGCGGGAGCGGCGAGACCGGTTCACTTCGGTGCGGCGCTCGATCTTGCGCACCGCTTTCTTGGCGGAAGGCGTATTGGCCATCGGCCATCCTTGCTGGTTCGCGCCCGGCTTCGCGGCCCCTATGGCCCCTCCGCGTCGCGCATGAATGGGTGAACAAGCCGGCGGCATGACCGCCAGCGAAGTGCCGGGCTTATAGTGTCGCAGCGCGCCCGCGTCAACTCTCCCGTGCGCGCACCGCAGCGGGAGGGTGGCATCGGAGCGCCTTTACGGAGGGGTCCCGCATCGCGTATGTGCTCGTCGCACACTATATAGGGGCGTGCTGGCGCCGCGGAAGCGTCCCGGCAGATCCAACACCACAGGGGCCGGCGCGAGGCCGGCGAGCGGGGGTTCGGCATGAGCGATGTGACGGTGACCGATCGTCCTGTAAGCGACAGCCTTGTGACCGTGTTCGGCGGCTCGGGCTTCCTCGGGCGGCATGTGGTGCGGGCGCTCGCCATGCGCGGCTATCGCGTGCGCGTGGCGGTGCGGCGGCCGGAGCTGGCGGGCTTCCTCCAGCCCCTCGGCTTCGTCGGCCAGATCCAGGTCAGCCAGGCCAACGTGCGCTATCCCGAGAGCGTCGCCCGCGCGGTGGATGGCGCCGAGGCGGTGGTGAACCTTGTCGGCGTGCTCGCCCAGTCGGGCCGCCAGAGCTTCGATGCGGTCCATGCCTTCGGGGCCCGCGCCATCGCCCAGGCCGCGGCCCGGGAAGACGCGCCGCTGGTGCACGTCTCCGCCATCGGCGCCGATGCCAACTCCCCCTCCGGCTACGGCCGCAGCAAGGCCGAGGGCGAGGCCGCCGTGCGGGCCGCGGCGGCCGACGCCATCATTTTCCGTCCCTCCCTGCTGTTCGGGCCGGAGGACGACTTCTTCAACCGCTTCGCCGCCATGGCGCGCCTCTCCCCGGTGCTGCCGCTGATCGGCGGCGGGGTGACCCGCTTCCAGCCCGTGTTCGTGGGCGACGTGGCCGCCGCCATCCTCAAGGCGGTGGACGGCAAGGCCAAGGCCGGCACCACCTACGAGCTGGGGGGGCCGGAGGTGCGCACCTTCCGCGAGCTGATGGAACTGATGCTGCACGAGGTCTGCCACAAGCGCCTGCTGGTGGACCTGCCGTTCGGCGTCGCCAACCTGATGGCGCGACTCACCCAATGGGCGCCGGGCGCGCCGCTCACCACCGACCAGGTGGCCATGCTGCGCACGGACAATGTGGTCTCGGACGCCGCCAAGGCCGAAGGGCGCACCTTCGCCGGCCTCGACATCACCCCCACCGCCCTCGCGACGGTGCTGCCCACCTATCTCTGGCGCTTCCGCAAGGCCGGCCAGTTCACCCACGTGGAGACGTGATCACCATGCGCCCGAGCCGGGATCCGGGCCAGAATCCGGGCCAGGACTTCAGGCGGCGCGCGCAAGGCTGAGACGATGGCAAGCGACCTAAGGCGCCTCGACGTGAAGATCTGCGGCATCAGGACCGCGGACGCGCTGGACGCGGCGCTCGCGGCGGGCGCCGATCTGGTGGGCTTCGTCCATTTTCCCAAGAGCCCGCGCCACCTCTCCCTCGCCGAGGCGCCCGGCCTCACGGCGCGGGTCGAGGGTCGGGCGCGCAAGGTGGCGCTGCTGGTGGACCCGGACGACACCCTGCTGGCGCAGGTGGTGGCCGCCTTCTCCCCCGATCTCCTCCAGTTGCATGGCCAGGAGACGCCGGAGCGCATCGCCGCCATCCGCGCGCGCTTCGGCCTTCCGGTCATGAAGGCCCTTCCGGTGGGCCGGCGGGAGGATCTCGCCATGCTGCCTGCGTTCGCCGAGGTGGCCGACATGATCCTGTTCGACGCCAAGCCCGATCCCGGCGCGCTCCTGCCCGGCGGCAACGGACGCCCGTTCGACTGGCGCCTCGTCGCCGGCCTTGACGTCGGGCGCCCGCTCATGCTTTCCGGTGGCCTCACTGCCGACAATGTGTCGCAGGCCCTTGCCGAGGTCCGGATGGACGGGGTGGACGTATCGTCTGGCGTGGAAGATGCGCCGGGGGTGAAATCACCGGACAAGATCCGCGCCTTCGTCGCCGCCGTCCGCCGCGCCGAAGCCGGCGTGCCCGACCAACCGCCCCAAGCCAAGCCGACCCGCGCGGAACCGGCACGGGGGCCTGAAGATCTCTCATCGAAAGTGCGTGCGTCGTGACCGCTCTCAATTCCTATCGCACCGGCCCCGATTTCCGGGGTCACTTCGGCATCCATGGCGGGCGCTTCGTCGCCGAGACCCTGATGCCGCTGATCCTGGAGCTGGAGCAGGCCTACGAGGCGGCGAAGGCGGACCCCGCCTATCACGCGGAGATGGCCGGCTACCTCACCCATTATGTGGGCCGCCCCTCGCCGCTCTATTATGCCGAACGCCTCACCGAGCACCTGCGCGGGGTTTCCGCGGCCGCCGGCGGCGACGGCGGCGCCAAGATTTACCTGAAGCGCGAGGAGCTGAACCACACCGGCTCCCACAAGGTGAACAATGTGCTCGGCCAGATCCTGCTCGCCCGCCGCATGGGCAAGGAGCGGATCATCGCCGAGACCGGCGCCGGCCAGCATGGCGTCGCCACCGCCACCCTGTGCGCGCGCTTCGGGCTGAAGTGCGTGGTCTACATGGGCGCGGTGGACGTGGAGCGCCAAGCCCCCAACGTGTTCCGCATGAAGATGCTGGGCGCCGAGGTGGTGCCCGTGCAGTCCGGCTCGCGCACCCTGAAGGACGCCATGAACGAGGCGCTGCGCGACTGGGTCACCAACGTGCACGACACTTTCTACTGCATCGGCACGGTGGCGGGGCCGCACCCCTACCCGGCCATGGTGCGCGATTTCCAGTCCATCATCGGCCGCGAGACCCGCGCGCAGATGCAGGAGATGGAAGGCCGCCTGCCGGACAGCCTGGTCGCCTGCGTGGGCGGCGGCTCCAACGCCATGGGCCTGTTCCATCCCTTCCTCGACGATCCCACCGTGGAGATCTTCGGGGTGGAGGCGGCGGGCCGCGGCCTCGACACCCATGAGCATGCCGCCTCCATCGCCGGCGGACGGCCGGGGGTGCTGCACGGCAACCGCACCTACCTGCTCATGGACGACGACGGCCAGATCCAGGAGGCCCATTCCATCTCGGCCGGCCTCGATTATCCGGGCATCGGGCCGGAGCATTCCTGGCTCAACGACGTGGGCCGGGCCACCTACCTGTCCTGCACCGATCAGGAGGCGATCGACGCCTTCCAGCTGCTCACCCGGCTCGAAGGCATCATTCCGGCGCTGGAGACCGCCCATGCCATCGCCAAGGTGGTCGAGCTCGCGCCCAAGCTTCCCAAGGAACACCTGATGGTGGTCAACCTCTCCGGCCGCGGGGACAAGGACGTGCCCCAGGTGGCGGACATTCTCGGCACCAGCCTGGGGGCGTAGCCATGAAGCCTTTTTCCGCCGTTCTTGCCTTCAGTATTGCCGCCTGCGTGGGGGCCGGCGTTACCGGCCTGGCCGCTCCGGCCCTGGCCCAAACCGCCGCGCTCCAGCTCACCACCGGCAAGGTCATCACCGACCCGGCGGGGGCCTTCATCTCGGTCTCGGTGAAGAACGGCACCACCGCGCCTATCTCGGAGGCCTACGTCGCCTGCGAATTCTTCGCCGGCAACCGCGCGCTGGGCAAGTCGTCCACCACCCTGTTCTCCATCGTGCCCGGGGTGACGGGAAGCGACCAAGTGCGCCTGCTCGGCGGCACGTCGGCAAACCGCGCCACCTGCACCATCACCGGCCACAAATAAGACCCTCGGCCTCGGTCGTCGACCGATGCCGAGGGGGACCAATTGGGTACCCAAGTGGGTACTCAATTGGGTACGCTCAAGCGCCGCGCGGGCTTGAGCCGTGTCCCAAGAGCCAGGCTCATGGAAGAGCCAAGCTCATGGGCCACGGGTATAAGGTGCGCGTTCCCAGGGGCCTCTCTCCCGCGCCCCGTCCGTTCTTTCCATCCAGGCAGGCCCATGACCACGCAGGCGACCACCCGCATCTCCACCCGTTTCGCCGCGCTGAAAGAGGAAGGCCGCCCCGGCCTCGTCACCTTCGTCACGGCCGGCGATCCGGACGGGGAGACCTCGCTTGCCATCCTCAAGGCGCTGCCCGGCGCGGGGGCGGATGTGATCGAGCTGGGCGTGCCCTTCACCGATCCCATGGCCGACGGCCCGGCCATCCAGGCGGCGGGCCTGCGCGCGCTCAAGGGCGGGCAGACCCTGGCCAAGACCATCGAGATGGTCCGCGTCTTCCGCACCGAGGACACCACCACGCCGGTGGTGCTCATGGGCTATTTCAATCCCATCTACGTCTATGGCGTGGAACGCTTCCTTGCCGACGCCAAGGCGGCGGGGGTGGACGGCCTCATCGTGGTGGATCTGCCGCCGGAGGAAGACGACGAACTGTGCCTGCCGGCGCTCGCGGCGGGGCTCGACTTCATCCGCCTCGCCACCCCCACCACCGACGACAAGCGCCTGCCGACGGTGCTCGAGCATACGGCGGGCTTCGTCTATTACGTCTCCATCACCGGCATCACCGGCGCGGCGACACCGGACGCGGACCTGGTGGCCGCCGCCGTCGCCCGCATCAAGACCCACACCGACCTGCCGGTGGCGGTGGGCTTCGGCGTGCGGACGCCGGAGCAGGCCAAGGCCATCGCCGCCGGCGCCGATGCGGTGGTGGTGGGTTCCGCCCTCGTGGAGGTGGTGCGCCGCACCCTCGACCAGGAGGGCAACGCAACCGCCAACACGCTGGCCGGCGTCGAGGCGCTGGTGAGCGAATTGGCCGAGGCGGTGCGCGCCATCAAGCGCTGAAGTGCCGGCGCCCCCGAAGAGGGGCGATGGAGGCACCTGGCAAGGAGGCGCCTGGCAAGGAGGCCCTTGGCAAGAAGGCACTTGGCAAGGAGGCACCTTGATGGACGAATGTGCGGCCCGGCTTCGTCCTGCCGCACTTTCGCCGCGTCGCGCTTGCCATTACATGGGAGCATATTGGTGTGCGCCGCAGCGCGGCTGTCCGCCCGCCTTCCGGAGATCGCCCGTGAACTGGATTTCCAACGTCGTCCGCCCGAAGATCCGTGATTTCCTGGCGCGCCGCGAGGTTCCCGAGAATCTCTGGGTGAAGTGCCCCGAAACCGGGCAGATGGTGTTCCACAAGGACCTGGAGGCTAACCTCTACGTCATCCCCGCATCCGGCTACCATATGCGCATGGATGCGGTGAAGCGGCTGAAGAACACCTTCGACGACGGCGCCTATGAAGAAGTGGCGCTGCCGGAGGTGGCCACCGACCCGCTGAAGTTCCGCGACGAACGCCGCTACATCGACCGCCTCAAGGATGCCCGCACCAAGACCGGCTACCAGGATGCCGTGAAGGTGGCGACCGGCATGCTCACCGAGCTGCCGGTGACCATCGCCGTGCAGGATTTCGGCTTCATGGGCGGCTCGCTCGGCATGGCCGCCGGCGAGGCGGTGGTGAAGGGGCTCCAGACCGCCGCCGAGAAGGGCACGCCCTTCATCATGTTCGCGGCCTCAGGCGGCGCGCGCATGCAGGAGGGCATCCTGTCCCTCATGCAGATGCCGCGCACCACCGCCGCCATCCAGGAACTGCGCGAGACCAAGAAGCCCTATATCGTGGTGCTCACCAACCCCACCACCGGCGGGGTCACCGCCTCCTACGCCATGCTGGGCGACATCCAGATCGCCGAGCCGGGCGCCCTCATCGGCTTCGCCGGCCCGCGGGTGATCGAGCAGACCATCCGCGAGAAGCTGCCGGACGGCTTCCAGCGCGCCGAATACCTGCACGAGCACGGCATGCTCGACATGGTGGTGCATCGCCACCAGATGCGCGACACGCTGGGCCGCCTGTGCCGCATGCTCATGAAGGCGCCGGCCCTGCCGCCCAAGGGTCGCCTGCCCCGCCCCGAAGCGGCCTGACAAGGACGCGTCAGCGGGCGCCAGCACTTTGCTGCAGCGCGCCCGCGCGAGAATGAACATGGCCCAGCCCCGTCCCTTGCCCCGCCCCATCCCCCGTCCCGTGCCCGCCCGCGCCACCGGCGAGATCCTCTCGCGCCTCGCCGCGCTCCATCCCAAGAAAATAGATCTGTCCCTCGCGCGGATGGGGCGGCTGCTGGATGCCCTCGGCAATCCGGAGCGGCGGGTTCCATCCACGATCCATGTGGCCGGCACCAACGGCAAGGGCTCCACCATCGCCTTCATGCGCGCCATGCTGGAGGCGGCGGGCCAGCGGGTACACGTCTATACCTCGCCCCATCTGGTGCACTTCAACGAGCGCATCCGCCTCGGCGCGCCTGGGGGCGGCGTGCTGGTGTCCGACGCGGCCCTCGCCGAGGCCCTCGACCGGACCGAGACCGCCAATGGCGGCCATCCCATCACCCTGTTCGAGATCACCACGGCGGCGGCATTCCTGCTGTTCGCCGAGCATCCGGCCGACGTGCTGCTGCTGGAGGTGGGCCTCGGCGGCCGGCTCGACGCCACCAATCTGGTGGCCGAGCCGCTGGCGAGCGTGATCACCCCCGTCTCCATCGATCATGTGGATTACCTCGGCACCTCGGTGGAGGCCATCGCCGGCGAGAAGGCGGGCATCATCAAGCCGCGCCGGCCCGTGGTGGTGGGCTCACAGGTGCCGGAGGCCCTCGCCGTCATCGAGCGGGCGGCGGCGAAGAAGCTCGCCCCCCTGTTCGTGCGCGGCCAGCAGTGGAACGTCAGCGAGGAAGCCGGCCGGCTCGTCTATGCCGACGAGGACGGCCTGCTCGACCTGCCGCGCCCGCGCCTGGTGGGGCCGCACCAGATCGACAATGCCGGCCTTGCGGTGGCCGCGCTGCGCGCGGTGAAGCTGCCGGCGGCCCATGAGGCCGGCATCCTCCAGGCCGACTGGCCGGCGCGGCTCCAGCGCCTGCCCTCGGGCCCGCTGGTGGCGCGGGCGCCGGCCGGCGTGGAGGTGTGGCTCGACGGCGGGCACAATGCCGCCGGCGGCGCCGCCCTCGCCCACGCCTTGTGCGAGCTGGAGGAGCGCTATTCGCGCCCCCTCGTGCTCATCCTCGGCATGCTGGGCACCAAGGACGTCACCGGCTTCCTCGCCCCGTTCGCAGGCCTGGTGCGGGAGGCCATCGCCGTGCCCGTGCCCGGCGAGCATGCCGGCCTCAAGCCCGAGGACGTGGCTGCCGCCGCCATGGGCCTCGGCATGTCGGCGCGGGTCGCCCGCGACGTGGGCAGCGCCCTCGACAGCATCACCCGCACCTCGCAGGTGCCGCCGCCGCGGGTGCTGATCTCCGGCTCGCTCTACCTCGCCGGGGCGGTGCTCGCCGCCAACGGCGCCGAGCCGACCTGATCCCACCTCAAGCGAACGCGATCCTGCTGGAGCCTGGCCGACGGCAACGGGGACGCGCCGGGCGCCTCATACCATCGGCCTTTTGTCTTCGACCGATGCCGAGTGGGTGACGCTCAAGCGCCGCGCGGGCTTGGCACACGGGCCATTCGTATTACTCCCGACGGATGGGCGACGGCCGGCCCCTATCTCGCCGCGCCCGTGGATTGGAGCACCGCCTCGCTCGGCCAGCAATCCACCTTCAGTCCGGCTGATTTCTGGTAGGCCCCGAGCGCCGCGCGGGTCAGCATGCCCGCCTTGCCGTCGATCTTGTCGGTGTAGAGGCCGAGGCCCGCCAGATGCTTCTGCATCGCCTCCACCGATTTCGTGCGCAGCTGCGTCGAGGCGGTCCATGGTGTCGCAAAGCGCTGCGGGTTCACCATGCGGTCGGAGAGATGGCCGACGAACAGCACATAGAGGTCAGAGAAATTGTACTGCTTGATCACGAAGTAATTCTTCGTGGTGAGGAAGGACGGGCCATAATTGCCTTCGGGCTGCAGCAGCGATGCCGGCTGCGCCTGCTCGGCGGCTGAGAGCCTTTGCACCGGCGCAAAGCCGGCGCGCTGCCATTCGCCGATCGGCCTTTGCACTTCGGGCACGCCGAGGGTGCAGTCGGCATTCGCCGGTGCGCGGACCTCGTAGGCCCAGCGCACGCCGGGCTGCCAGCCCTTGTCGGCGAGCTGCTTGGCGGCGGAGGCCAGCGCATCCGGCACCGAATGCCAGATATCAACGCGGCCATCGCCGTCGAGATCAACGCCGTGCTTATAGTATTCGGACGGCAGGAACTGGGTCAGGCCGGTGGCGCCGGCCCACGACGAACGAAAGTCCTTGCGCGTTACCACCCCGTCATCAAGGATCTTCAGCGCGAAGATGAACTCGTCGCGATACTGCTCCTTGCGGCGGCCCACATAGGCCTGGGTCGCCACCACGCGCAGCGTGTCATGGGGGGAGGTGTAGCGGCCGTAATCGGTCTCGCGGCCCCACAGCGCGAGCACCATCGGTGCCGGCACGCCGAACCGGCTTTCGATGTGGTCGAGCGCAGCCCGATGCTTCTGCATCAGCCGCTGGCCCTCGGCGGCGAGCCGCGCGATGGTGGATTCTTTCACATAGTTGGCCGGCACCTGCACGAACTCCGCCTGCGCGGACGCACCGGTCGCAGGCCGTCCCGACAGGACGAGATCCGGCAGCTTGTAATCCGGCTCAAGGCCCCGCGTCTCCCGCTCGAACGTCTCGCGCGAGACGCCGGCCGCCTGCGCCTGCGGCCAGAGCGAGGCGAGGAACTGTGTGAAGGCGGCATCCGCCGCGCGGGCGGGAGCGTGCCATGCCAGCGCGGCAAGCAGCAGTGCGAGGATGAGGGTGCGGCAACCTGATCGCAATGAAACGCTCACGCTCCAATTTCGAAATTGTGCACGGATAACGCTAGCACGGACCGGCCCAGCCGTGAACGCAGTGTACCGAGGGCCGGCGAGGTCCTGGCCTTTGAGCGCGATGTGCGGATCGCACTGCTCGCCCGCGGCCAGGTTGCTGTCCAACTATGGACCGCAACCTGGCCGCCCGCACGCAGATACGCTCAAAGGCTCGAGGGCGGCCCCGCACCACCCGGCTGGCAGAGCTGTTGGCTCAGGCGCCCGTGGCTGCCGCCACGTCCACCTCCTTGAACACCTCCTGGGCGATGCGGGAGGTCTCCAGCGCCACCGGCACGCCGCAATAGATGGCCATCTGGAGCACCACCTCACGGATCTCGTCCCGGGTGACGCCGTTGGTCAGCGCGCCGCGCACATGCAGCTTCAGCTCGTGGGGGCGGTTCAGCGCCGAGAGCATGACGATGTTGAGCAGACTGCGCGTCTTGCGCTCCAGCCCTGGCCGGCCCCAGATGGCGCCCCAGCAATATTCTGTAACGAGCTCCTGCAGCGGGCGGGCGAACTCGTCCACATTGGCCATGGAGCGCTCCACATGGGCGGCGCCCAGCACCGCCTTGCGGATTTCCATTCCCTGTTCGAGCAGGCTCTGCGGCTCGGTCTGACTGGTCATGATCGTGTCCTTGAAATGTTTCGGGAAGAAATGCGGCCTGCTTTACTTCGGCCGGCCGACGATGAGCCGCTTCTCAATCATCGTCACAGCGAGATCGAGCACCAGGGCGAAGACGGTGAGCACGATGATGCCCGCGAATACGGCATTGACATCGAACGTCGCCTCCGCCTGCAGGATCAGGTAGCCGACGCCGCGGGCGGAGCCGAGATATTCGCCCACCACCGCACCCACGAAGGCCATGCCTACGGACATGTGGAGGCTGGAGAACACCCAGCTCAGGGCCGAGGGGATGTAGACCGTGGTGAGCAACTGCCTGCGGTTCGCCCCCAGCATCTTCGCATTGGCGAGGATGATCGGGTTCACCTCCCGCACGCCCTGGAAGACATTGAAGAACACCACGAAGAACACCAGCGTGACGCCCAGCGCCACCTTGGAGCTCACGCCGAGGCCGAACCAGACGATGAAGATGGGGCCGAGGATGACCCGCGGCATCGCGTTCAGCGCCTTGATATAGGGATCGAACAGCGCCGCAGTGATGGGCGAGAGGCCGAGCCACAGGCCCACGGCGATGCCCGAGAGCACGCCGAGCAGGAAGGCCAGCAGCGTCTCGATGAGGGTGGTGGCCAGATGGACGAAGATCTCGCCGGTGACGAACCAGGTGACGATCTGGTGGAACACCAGCACCGGATCGCCGAAGAAGAAGGCCGGCAGGACCTTGCTGCGCACGAGGCCGTACCAGGCGACGATCAGGGCGGCAAACAACGCCGCCTGGAGCGCCGTCATGACGAGCGGGCCGGGCATGGCCCGGCGGCGGGGGCGCCGCTGCGGGCGGGGCTTGAGGCCGGATTGGGGGCGGGTTTCGCCGATCATTGCGTCAGTCCGCAAGTTTGCGCTGATTTCGCTCATAGGCTTTCAGGACCTCTTCTTTCATGGCGTCCCAGATGAGGTGATAGAGTTCGACGAAGCGCGGCGTCATGCGGATCTCGGCCACGTCGCGCGGGCGCGGCAGGTCGATCTTGAATTCCGCGAGGGGCCGCGTGGACGGGCCGGCGGACAGGATGATCACCCGGTCGGAGAGCGAGATCGCCTCCTCCAGATCATGGGTGATGAAAAGCACCGACTTGCGATAGGTGGTCCACAGCTGGAGCAGCTCGTTCTCCATCAGCACCCGCGTCTGCACGTCGAGGGCGCTGAACGGCTCGTCCATGAGCACGATCTTCGGATCGCGGATCAGCGTCTGGGCCAGCGCCACGCGCTTGCGCATGCCGCCGGACAGCTCGTGCGGGAAGCGTTCCCCGTGGCCGGTGAGGCCGACGCGCGCGAGCCATTCGGTTCCGAGCCGCTCGGCCTCCGCACGGGCGACGCCGCCATATTCGAGGCCGGTGACGACATTGCTCAGCGCCGTGCGCCAGGGCATCAGCGCATCGGCCTGGAACAGGTAGCCGGCATCCTTGTTGATGCCCTCCAGCGAGCGGCCGTAGACGCAGATGTCGCCCTCGGTGGGCTCCAGCAGGCCGGCGGCGACATTCAGCAAGGTGGACTTGCCGCAGCCCGTGGGGCCGACGATGGAGACGAACTCCCCGTCGCCCACATACAGGCTGGCATCGTTCACCGCCGTATAGGCGCCGAAGCGGATGGTCACATGGTCGAACAGGAGGGCCGGCGCCGGTCCGGCGAGGGGGGCGGCGCCTAAGCCCGCCGCCTGGATGGCGGCCGGAAATGCGCCGGGTGGTCCGCCTTGGGTCGCAGAGGGGGTCATGGGAGGTCTCCGGTTTGCTCATGCCGGGCGAAGCGGGATCGGCCGTCGCAAGCGACGGCCGATCGGTGCGGCGCCGCTGCGGTCAGGGCTTCTTCGCGGTGCCGTACTTCTGGAGCGCGCGCTCGACCAGCCCGTTGTCATAGGTGCGGGGAATGTCGAGCCCGGCCGATTTCAGGGAAGGGTCCATCACCGTGATGGTCGCGAGCACGTTCTCCGCCGCCTGCGGCGTGACGATGCCGTCCCACTGGAAGGCGGAGAGGTTCTGCGCCAGGGACTTGCGGTAGAGTGCCTCGTCGCCCTTGTAGTAATCGGCGGGAATAGAGGCGATGATGTCGTCGATGCTGGCGGTCTTCAGCCACTGCATGGCGCGCACCAAGGCATTGGCGACGGCCTGCGACGTATTCGGATTGGCCTTGATGAAGTCGGTTCGGGCATAGAGACAGTCGGCGAGATAGGGCCCGCCAAAGGCGATCTTGGAACCTTCCGCGTTCCGGCTGTCCACCAGCACCACCACCTCCTTGCCATCGGTCAGGGAGGTGATGGCGGGATCAAGATTGACGATGGCGTCAAGCTCGGTGCCGGTGCGAATGGCGGCGACCGCGCTCGCACCGGTGCCGATGGAGATGTAGCTCGCGTCCTTCCAGTTCACCCCCGCGCGCTGCAGCAGCTGGGCGACGAAATTATGGGTGGAGGCGCCGGGGGCGGAGATGCCGATCTTCTTGCCCTTCAGATCCGCGACGTCCTTGATGCTGCCGGCCTTGGTGGCGCGCACCGCGAGGACGTTGCCGGGATAGCGGCCGAACACGGTGATGCAGGTGAGGTCCTGCCCCTTCGCCTGCAGGCGAAGCATGTGCTCGAAGGCGCCCTCGCCGATGTCTGCCCCGCCAGCGACAACCGCCTGAAGCGCGGCGGTGCCCGAGTTGAACGCGGTGGACTCGACGGTGAGACCTTCCGCCTCAAAGTATTTCTTATTGAGCGCCACGAAATAGGCGATCTTGTTCATTTGGCTGATGGAGCCGCCCACGGCGATGGAGATCTTCGGCTTCTCCAGAGGCGCGGCCTGCGCCTGGGACAGGCACACGAGGCCGAAGAGGCCCGCGGTGAGCATGCGTGAGACAAGGGACATCAATTCCTCCGTTGGTGCGACTCTGTTGGTCTGGTCGCTTGGGGGACCGCCTGGCAGGGCGGCTCTTGGTTTTCATATTATTGTACGACAATATGTGAACTCGCGACGATGTCAACCGCTTCCACACGCGCGTCCTCGCCCTGCCCGGAAGAGAAATAATATACTACTTGTCGTTACTTAGAATACCATCCAGCACCGCGCGGGCGACCCTGATGTCGACCCCGGCGCGCTGTTCCTGCACGAGCATGGCGACCCGTGAGTCCCGCTGCCCCCATCCCCGGTTGCGGGCTTCCGTCATGTCGGCGAGGGTCATCTGGGTGAAGCGGGCGGGCACGCCGTTCTCGCGGGCGAGATCGGCCGCCAGCGATACGTCCTTGAAGGCGAGGTCGAGGGCGAAGGACGGCACGTCGAACGCCCCCGGCAGGAACTGGTCGGCGAGGCGGTCCACCACATTCTGCCGACCGAGGGAGCCTTGCCGGATCGCCGCGAACAAGGTGGCCGGATCCACCCCCGCCTTGACGCCGATGGAGAAGACTTCCGCCAGCACCATCTGGATGCCGTAGTTGGCGCAATTGTGCACCAGCTTGGCGGTGGTGGCCGCGCCCAGCGCGCCGAGGTGCATCACCTGGTCCCCCAGGATATCGAGCAGCGGGCGCGACGCCGCGAAGGCATCGTCCGGCCCGCTCACCCAGATGGCGAGGCGGCGGGTGCGCGCGCCCTTGGGGCCGCCGCTCACCGGCGCGTCCAGAAGGTCCACGCCCGCCGTTGCAAGCGAGGCGCCGATGCTGCGCACCGCGCTCGGGGCGCTGGTGGTCATGTCGATGAGGGTGGAGCCGGGGGCGAAGCCCTCCGAGAGCCCGCCGGCGCCGAACACCACCTCTTCCACCTCCGCCGGTCCCGGCAGCATGGTGAAGACGGTGCGGGCCTCGGCTGCCAGCGCCCGGGGCGTCGCCGCCCAGGTGGCGCCCAGCGCCTCGAAGGGGGCCGCTGCCTCCCGCCGTCGCGTGTGGATCACCAAAGGGTGCCCCGCCTCCAGGAGCCGGGTCGCGAGCGGCGCGCCCATGGCGCCGAGGCCGATGAAACCGATGGCCATGGTCCCCTCCTGTTCGAGGCGCACGGGCGCCGGGCTGTCTCAGACCGTGCCGAGGAAGGAGAGAAGGTGGGCATTCACCACCTCGGGGGCTTCGATGGGCGCCATGTGCGAGGCGTCGGGAATGATCTCCAGCCGCGCGCCGGCGATGCCCTTCGCGATCACCTGCGAGGCGGCGGGCGGCGTCGTCGGGTCGAGCGCGCCCACCATCACCAGCGTCGGCCTGTCGATCTCGCCGAGGCGCAGCGCCACGTCCAAAGTGGCGATCATGTCCCACATGGCCGCGTGCACCGGCGCATCTGCGGCAAGCAGGGTCTTCGTCACCCGGTCGAGCACGTCCGGGCGGCGGGCGGCGAAGGCGGGGGTGAACCAGCGCTCCAGCGTCGGCTTCAGGATCGCCTCCATGCCCCCTTGCCGCACCGCGGCGCCACGGCCGCGCACCGCGGCGCGGCCCGCCTCGGCGAAGGTGCTCACCGTGTCGAGAAGGCACAGGGCCCGCACCAGGTCCGGCCGGGCGAGGGCCAGGGTCTGGGCGATCATGCCGCCCACGGAGAGCCCCACCACGCAGGCCGGGCCGGCCTGGGCCTCCTCGATCACGCGGGCAAGGTCGCCGGCTGCCGCATCGAAGGTGAGCGGCAGGTCGGGAGGGGACGAGGCGCCGTGGCCGGCAAGGTCATAGGCCACCACGTCGAAGCCGTCGGCGAGGGCAGGGACCTGCCGGTCCCAATAGGTCAGGTCGAGCCCCACCGCATGCACCAGCACCACCAGCGGCGCGCCCGGGCGCCCGCTGCGGATGCGGTTGAGGGTGCGCGGCGCGGTCGTCGCCGCAGCCTCCGGCGCTTGCGAAAGTGCGGTCATGGCGTGCTCCTCCGGGGCAGCTTCATCGTGTGGGCTCAGACGCGAACGATACGCGGCACGCCGGGGCGGGTCTTGGGGGCGGGCTGGTCCAGCTCCGCCTCCTTTTGGGTGAGGATCTCGCTGGCGATGGCGGCGGCATTCGTCACATGCCGGCGGCAGGCCAGCCCGGCCGCTTCGGGATCGCGGCGGGCGATGGCCTCCATGATCTCGCCGATCTCTTCGAGGCTCCTGGCCAGCCGGCCGGGGCGGGAGAGCGTGTGGGCCCGCAGCATGGTGACGCGCCAGTGGATCATGCGCAGCATGTCCTCCAGCACCGGGTTGTGCGCGCCGGCGGTGAGCGCCGCATAAAAGGCGGTCTTCATCACCAGAAGATCGTTGCCCGGCTTGCCGCGGCAGGCCTTCTTGAAGGCGGAGAAGGCGGTCTCCAGCGCCTTGCGCTCGGCGGCCGTGGCGCGCTCGGTGAAGCAACGGCCCGCCATCTCCTCCAGCGTCGCCCGCAGTTCGTAGATGGCACGGGCATCCTGGGCGCTGTAGACGGCGACGATCGGCCCGCGATGCGGGATGATCTGCACGATGCCCTCCGCCGCGAGCTGGCTCAGCGCCTCACGGAGCAGGGTGCGGCTGACCTGGAACATCTCGCACACTTCGCGCTCCACCAGCCGGTCCCCGGGCTGGAACCGGCCTTCAAGGACCGCGCTGCGCAGGGCCTCGATGACCTGCTTCTTGAGCGATGCCGCCTGATGCATGGCCGAGAGGCTGGCTGGCGTGGTCATTGCTGGCTGTCCTTGACTGAATCTGGGTCTATGGCGGACGAAATCAGATGGCGGGCGGCACGTCGAGACGCACCACGATGCCTTCGAGCTCCGGGCGCGGCGGGCGGTAGCGCTGCATCACCAGCGGATCGTGGCCGGGCACGATATGGTCCGGCGTGGGCGCGGCGGCGCGCAGCTTGTCGAACCCCTCAAGCATGCAGCCGATGTGGAAGGCGGTCACATAGGGCCGCTCGGTGTCCATGTTCTCGTAGAAATGGGTGACGTCCGAGGCCAGCACCACGAAGCCGCGGCGGGTGTTCACCCGCACGAACTGCAGCCCGGCCGAATGCCCCGGCGCGGGATGCAGGGTCACGCCCGGCGCCAGCTCCGCCCCGCCCTCGTAGAAGCGGACGCGGCCGGCATAGTTCGCCCGCACCATGCCCACCACATCCTCCACCTCATAGGAGTGGCGCAGGCGGCGGTAGCGCATGTAGCGCCCCACCGCATAATGCATCTCCGCTTCCTGCAGGTGGAAGGTGGCATGGGGGAAGCGGTCGAAATTGCCCACATGGTCATAGTGCAGGTGGGTGAGGATCACGTCCGTCACCGTCGCCGCATCGAGCCCCACGAGCTTGAGCGCCTCCACCGGGCAGCGCAGGAAATCGCGCTGGCGGCGCTGCGCGGTCTCGGCGGTGAAGCCGGTATCCACCACGAAGCTGCGCTCCTGCCCGACGATGGCCCAGACATAATAGTCCAGCGGCATGGGGGCATCGTGGGGATCGCCGCCGATGAAATTCTCGGCCCGCCGCCCGTCCCGCGTCGCGTAGCGGATGGCATAGACCTCGTAGGTGGGAAGGGCATCCGCTCCGCTCATGACATCACTCCCCCGCGCGGGAGAGCCCCGCCACCGGACTGGAAGGCGCGGAAGCGCTCCGCATAATCGTGGATACCGTCTTCCAGCGGAAAGGCGGGCGCCCAGCCGAGCATCTGCCGCGCCGCCGAAATGTCGAGGGAGGCGCGCATGCGGGCGTTCACCTCCTCCAGCGGGGACAGGCCGTCGCCGATCTCGATGTCGGCGCCCGGCAGCAACCGGCGCACGATGCCGGCCACCTCTGTGGCGGACCGGGCCTGCCCGGCGGCCACGTTGAACACCCGCTGCGCCCCTGTCGGCGGCGCCGGACAGGCAAGGCTGCGCACCACCGCGGCCGCGCAGTCCGGCACATAGGTGTAGTCGCGCTTCATGGGCCCGCCCGTGGCGAAGCGCACGGGACGTCCGAGCACCGCCCCTTCCACCATGGGCTTGATGAACATGGGCGTGCGCATGCCGAAGCCGTAGACGGCGGTGATGCGCAGCGCGAGCACGTCCAGCCCGTGGAAGGAGGCGTAGGCAAGGCCGATGGCCTCGCAGGCCATCTTGGTGGTGCCGTAGTGGCCGGCGGGATTGCCACCGGAGATGGAGAAGACCGGGTCGGCCTCCTTCAGCGGCGTGCCGTCGCCCGCGTGGTAGGCGGCATTGCTGGACAGGTAGACGAGGCGCGCCATGGCGAGCTGCCGCGCCGCCTCGCACACGTTCACCATGCCCATCACATTGGTCTGGTAGGTGGCCGCCGGCTGGACCAGCGATGTCTCCAGCCCGACGATGCCAGCGCTGTGCACAAGGGCCTCGATGCCTTCGGCGCGGCACACATCCATGATCCGGGCAAGATCGGTGATCTGCCCCGGGGCATGGATCACCTCGGCATCGCCGAGGACGGCGCGCGCCTCGGCGCCGGGCGGCGCCAGGTCGAAGCTCACCGGCACGTGCCCGGCCGCCTGCAGGGCCACCGCCAGGTGGCTGCCGAGGAAGCCGGAACCGCCTGTCACCAGCACCCGCATGGGCCACGCTCCTTGGTCGGTCCGGGAAGGATGGGCATGGCAGGCGTCCTAGCCGTGGGGCTTCTGCGCCCGCTCGGCGAGCAGGACGCTCATGAGCGAGACCGCATATTCGCTGAGCTGCGGATTGGAGAGCTCCGCCGCCTCGCGCCCGAACTTGCGCAGCAGCACGATGGGCATGGGATCCTGCGCGGCGATGAAGGCGGCCACTTCGAGCGCCGCGGCAAGCGCCGCGCCATGGGGCACCACCTGCGTGACGATGCCGTAGCGCTCGGCATCCGCCGCGGAAATCTCCCGGCTGGTGAGCGACAGCTCGAACCCGCGCTTGTAGGAGACGAAGCGGAACAGATAGGAGAGCACGATCAGCGGCGGCATGCCGTGGGACATCTCCGGCAGGGCGAAGCGCGCATCCTCAGCGGCGACCACATAGTCCGCCTGCGCCGACATGCCGAAGCCCCAGCCGAAGGCCTCGCCCTCCACCGCCAGCACGGTGGGGACCGGAAGCGCGGCGAAGGCACTGTTGACCTTCAGGATGGCGTTCAGGTCCTCGGCTACGTCCGAGGCGCGGGAAAGCCCCTTCTTGCCGATGCGGCCACCGCAGAACACATCGCCCTGCCCCGCCACCACCAGCGCCCGCATGCCGGGGCGGGTGGCGAGGGCGCGGGCCGTGTCGGCCAGGTCCAGAAGTGCCTCGGTGTCGAGATTGTTCTTCTCGCCCGTGCCCACCAGCGTCAGCAGAACGACGCCATTTTCCGTCTCGTCAACGCGAACCGCCATCCTGGGCTCCCTGTCGCGGCAGCATTCGCGGCGCCGCGTTTATTCCGGATGCGCCGGAGTGTGTCACTCCGATCGAGGAATGTAAACTGATTGTACGACAATAATTCCGCACAGCAGTGCTTCGCGTGGGCGCGCCTCAGCAGATGCTCCAGCCGGCATCCACCGGCAAGGCCGCGCCATTGATGTCGCGCGCCTCCGGCATCGCCAGGAAGGCGATGAGGCCACACACCGCCTCCGGCGCGATGAAGCGCCCGCCCGGCTGCTTGGCGGACAGGAAGCGCCTTGTCGCCTCCTCGATGGAGAGGCCTTCCGCCTTGGCCAGCGCCTCGATGCGGGCGGACATGGTGGGGGTAGGCAACGCGCCGGGGCAGATGAGATTGCAGGAAATCTCGGTGCCGGCCACCTCCAGCGCCACCACCCGTGTCATGCCCATGAGGCCGGTCTTGGTGGTCACATAATCGATGCGGCTCGGGCTGGCGAACAGGCTGTAGACCGAGCCCAGGTTGATGATGCGCCCGTAGCCGCGCGCCCGCATACCGGGTAGCACCGCACGGATGGCGTGGAACGGCGCCGA
This sequence comes from Xanthobacter autotrophicus ATCC 700552, assembly GCF_043194565.1. Lineage (GTDB taxonomy): Bacteria > Pseudomonadota > Alphaproteobacteria > Rhizobiales > Xanthobacteraceae > Xanthobacter > Xanthobacter autotrophicus_F. Next base: position 57,560 of record NZ_JBAFVS010000015.1, read on the forward strand.
GAGGTTCACGGCCAGCGCCTCGTCCCAGCGGTCCACGTCATAGCTCTCCACCGGCGCGAAATGCCGGACCACCGCATTGTTCACCAGGATGTCCACCCCGCCGAATGCAGCCTCCGCGGCCGCCACGAGAGCCGCGACACCCGTGGCGTCGGCGATGTCCGCCCCATGATAGGCCGCCGCGCCGGACCCGATGCCGTTCAGCTGCGCGAGAGTCTCCGCCATGGCCTCGGCGGGCTCCAGCCCGTGCAGCATGACCTGGCAGCCTTCGCGTACGAGGCGCTCGGCGATGGCAAGGCCGAGGCCGCCTGTGGATCCGGTGACGAGGGCGGTCTTGTCGAGCACGGCGTTTCCTCCTGGTGCCAGCCTTATTGCATGACAATCCTACCAATATAAGTGACTTCAACGGGCCGACGTCAGGGCGCGCCCGTTCTCTGCCGCAGCACCGGTCATGCCGGGGCGACCCCAAGAATCGCCCGCACCGCCGACGGAGGGCTCGGTGCCGGCCTCGGCCAGGCGCTCGGTGTGGCGGATGCTCACATACCGGGCCGACCGCGATCCGAATGAAGGATTATTGTATGCGGAGCGCCCTTGGCCGATCATCGCGACCAGATGAGCTTGTGCTCGCCCTTGTCGCCCTGGACCAGGGAGGCGTAGACCGGGGCAGTGAAGGACGGATCGTCGAGCTTGAGCGCAAGGGCCTCCGAGACGCGCAATCCCGTGGCGGCGATCCGCCCAAACAGCACGACGTAGAGCTGGCGCCGCAAGGGATTGGGTTTCTGACGCCGAGCCATCACACCCGCCCTGTCCGAGCTCTCGTTCGCCTGTTTCAAGCAGGCGATCCCCTACGCTGGGGGGCGCCACGACTGTGCCTAAGGTGCTTACCGTGTGCTTACCGGATTGGCTAAGCCTTGGCCGGTAAGCAGAAAACGCCGCGGAGGGCGCTTGTTAAGCATCTGATTTTCACTCGAGAAACTGGAACGGGCGATGGGATTCGAACCCACGACCCCAACCTTGGCAGGTTGCCAAGGGCAAATGGTGCGGGCGGTCGGACTCGAACCGACATATCCGTAAGGACGGCGGATTTTGAGTCCGCTGCGTCTACCAGTTCCGCCACGCCCGCACGACGGCTTGCCGGAGGCGAAGGCGCCTCCGCGGCAGTTCCGGCCGCTCGCGTTGCTATAGCGGCAAGGAGCCGGCGCGGCAACCGAGCGAGAGCGCTCGGTTCACACCCCCCGCGGCAGCAGGTCGGAGCGCCAGGCGCCCGGCAGGCGCACCACGCTGCGGATGGCGGCCCGCGGCAGGCTCACCCCGCGCCGTTCCGCCGGCGCGGCCTCCGGCGCCAGCGCGGCAAGATAGTCCGCCGCCCAGCGGTCGATGTCGCGCGCCTCCAGCACCTGCATCATCCGCGTGTAGCGCTCGCGCCGTTCGGCCAGCGGCATCTCCAGTGCCCGGCGCAAGGCGTTGGCCATGCTTTCCGTATCGTGCGGGTTCACGATGAGCGCGCCCGTGCCCATCTCGGCCGCCGCCCCGGCGAACTGGGACAGGATGAGCACGCCCGGATCGGCGGGGTCCTGCGCCGCCACATATTCCTTGGCGACAAGGTTCATGCCGTCGCGCAGCGGCGTCACCATGGCCACGTGGGCGGCCCGGTAGAAGCCCGCCAGCGCCGAGCGCGAATAGGTGCGGTTCACATAGCGCAGCGGCGTCCAGGACACATCGGAATAGGCGCCGTTGATCTGCCCCGCCTTGTGGGAGACGTAGCGGTCCATCTCCTGATATTCCGGCACATCGGTGCGGCTCTTGGGCGTGATCTGCACGAAGGTGACCCGCTCGTGCCAGTCCGGCCGGGTCTTCAGGAAGTGCTCGTAGGCATCGAGCCGGTTGGGGATGCCCTTGGAATAATCCAGCCGGTCCACGCCGATGATGAGCTTCTTTCCCGCGAGGCTGTCGCGGAACGATTTGACGAAGGCGGCGCGGCTCGCATGCCGCGCCCGCCGCGCGAAGGCCGCGGTCTCGATGCCCACCGGAAAAGTGCCGAGCTTCACCCGCCGCCCGCCGATGTCGACGCCGATGCCGTCCGGCGTGATCTGGCCGCCGCGGGTTTCCAGGTAATGGGCGAAATTGTCCCGGTCGCCCTCGGTCTGGAAGCCCACGAGATCGTAATAGGCCAGTGCGCCCACCGTCTCGCCGTGCTGCGGCAGGGCCTGCACGATATCCGCCGGCGGCATGGGAATGTGCAGGAAGAAGCCGATGCGGTTCCTGTGGCCACGCTCGCGCAGGTATTTGGCGAGCGGCATCATGTGGTAGTCGTGGATCCACAGGATGTCGTCGGGACGGATGATCTTCTCCAGATGATCCGCGAACATGCGGTTGACGCGGATGTAGCCCGACAGGTCGGAGCGGAAGAATTCGGAGAGATCCACCCGGTAGTGCAGGACCGGCCACAGCACCCGGTTGGCAAAGCCGTTGTAGTATTCCTGGTGGTCGTCGGCCTTCAGGTCGACCACCGCATAGGTGATGCCGGCCTTGCGGGTGACTTCCGGGATTTCGGATGGTTCCGGGCAGATGCGCCCGCTCCAGCCGAACCAGATCCCGCCCCTGTCCTTGAGGGCGGCATTCACCGCCACGGCCAGTCCGCCGGCCGACACCCCAGACCGCTGGGGGACAGCCACACGATTGGATACGACCACGATGCGAGACACGAGGGTCACCTCCGTCGTTGCCGCGGCACCGCCGCGAGGTGGGTGAGGAAAGCGCGAACCGACCGGGGATCGGCAAGCACCCCATGGGTGCCCGGCCGCGGCGCGCCGACCGCGAGCGCGAGCCCGCCGCGCGCGGCCACGGCGCTAAAGCCGGCCTCGTCAGTGAAATCGTCGCCGATGAAGAGGGGAATGCGCCCGGCAAACGGGGGACGGCCCATGAAGTCCGCCACCGCCGTGCCCTTGTCGAGGCGCGAGGGCTTGATCTCGAACACGCAGTGGCCAGGCATCAGGCGCACATCCAGCCGCGCCCCGATGCTGTCCAGAAGCGCGCGCTTGAGGGACGGCGCGGCAGCGGGCGCGGCACGGTAGTGAACGGCGATGGCGGTGCCCTTGTCCTCGGCGAACACGCCGTCGAAGCCGTCCGCCACCGCTTTCACCTCGCGGGCGAGCGCCATATCGAGCGGCGGCGCGGACAGGATCTTGCCGTCAGGGACAAGCCGCATCTGCGCCCCGTGGCTGCCCGCCGCGGCGAAGCCGAACGGATGCAGCAGCAAGTCGAGGGATTGGATGGTACGCCCGCTCACCAGGGCCAGCGCCCCGTCCGCCCGATCCGCCAGCGCGGCCAGAACCTGAGGGAGATGCTCGGGAATCTGCACCGCGTCGGGGTGGTCGGCGAGGTCGATCAGGCTGCCGTCCACGTCGAGGAAGAAGGCGTGCGTGTCGGCACGCACCTGTGCGCAAACCGCCGGAAAAGGCACTTCCGGCCGGTGCGCGTCAGGCGCTTCGCCAGTGACTTGCCCAGTGGCTTGCCCAGTGACTTGGCCAGTGGTCGCGAACGGGTACAGCGCGCTCGGCACGAACCATCTCCTTATCCCATTACAGTCATATCAACGCTCACGGCCTCGCCATGGTTCCCCCGCATGTTTGACGCAATGCCGCCATGCCTGCGCAAACAGGTGCGGACCAACGGAACCGGAAGCCTCGCAGGGCGTTCGATCAAAGGCTCTGAACTTAAGTCAGGGGCACGCGTCGCCCCGCCAGATCGCGGCGCGATCCGGTAGGCGCCTGCTCCAGGGAGAATGGTCGATGCTCGGATGGCACAATGAGTCTACCGCTGACCGGGTCAGCCGCCGGATTGCGGCGCTCAAGGACGAACTGGATGATCTCCAGTCGTCCCTGTGGCCCAAATCCTCCCTGTTGTCCAAGCCGGGCAGCCTGGAGCGGATGGCGTCGGACGCCCAGGACTGGATTTCCGAGCGGGCCGCAGATTTGCCCAAGGTGCACCTGCCCCACATGAACCTGCCCCATCTGAACCTGCCGGACGTGCGGCGGCACCTGCCTGCTCCGCCGCCCTCGATGGCGGTTATCGCCGCTGCCGTGGCAGTGGGCGCCGGCGTGGGCTGCGTGCTATATGCCCTGACGTCGAGAGGCCGACGCCGCCCGGCATCCTTCGCTCCGAAGGGCCACCGTCGAGCGGCGTCGTGAGTGATAAAGTGATTTGGACCAAGACCCGGCCTGATGCCGGGAACAGGCAAGGGAGAACATGATGAAAGCGGCTCTCATGGTGTGCGCGCTGGCGCTGGGGCTGGCGGGCTGCAGCGAGTATTCGCGGCAGGACCGGGCCGTGGGCGGCGCGGTGATCGGCGGCGGCACCGGCGCGCTCATCGGCGCCGCTGCGACGGGCACCGGCACGGGCGCCCTGGTGGGCGGCCTGATCGGCGCCGGCACCGGCGCCATCATCGGTGCCGAGACCACCCCCCGGGCCTGCTGGGCGCGTGATGCCTACGGCAACCGCTACCGGGTGCAGTGCCCCTGAGGCGAATATCCGACGCACGATCAAGGGGCGCCGCGCGGCGCCCCTTTTTTTGACCTTCGGCCGGACCGCCAGCGTGAAAGCCGTAGCGGACAAACGCAGCGGATCAACGCGGCATTTACCTTAAGGCCGCATAAAGAGGGCACTCCAAGCAACTTCGGGCGGGCCCGCACCAGCGGACCCGCCCATCCTTTTCAACGGCCATCGCTACGGCGGCTGACGCCGGCGTCAGGGCACGCGCCGATCAGATTGCATCGCAATCTGATCGGATAATGCGTTCTCTTTCCTTAAGTTCAGAGGGCGATTCACCGAGCAAATTGGTTCAATTTGCTCGGATCGCGCTCTCGTGGTTCGACCGCGACAGATGGAACCCATCTGTCGCGGTAGGTCGAACCACAACCCTTTGACCTGGTGGATCAACTTTTCGAAACGGATGGGTACCGTCCGTTTCGGTTGATCCACTAGGGCGCCCGTCCCCGGCGCATCAGGCCCATCACTGCGGAAATCAGGAACAGCACGATCGCGACGAAGAAGATGATCTTCGCAATCTCGATGGCCGTTCCGGCAATACCGCCGAAGCCAAGAACCGCCGCGATCAGCGCGACGATAAGGAAGGTAACCGCCCAGCTCAGCATTTCAGACCTCCATGCCTGACGAGATGAAACGATGAATGGCCAGCGCACGACCATGGCCGAAAATCCTTCCGGATGTTCCCGTGTCTTCGTGCTCCACGCTCATCCATCCCTTGTCCATCCAACGGCAGAGCTGTGCCGTGGGTTCCGGCCGTGGCGCGAAAGTGAAGCCGCGACCTGCTGGAACCAAAGGCGCAATGGTGCGTTTCTGGTCAGGCTGAGACACAGGAGTGGAGGAGCGGCATGAGCGAACCGCGAAACGTGCCGACGTCCGGCAGCGGGCCGGCCAGCACGGCGCCCCACGGCTACGACCGCGCGGAGTTCCGCCCCGGCGAAAGCCGCAGGGATTATCCACGTCGGCCCCGGGCGCCGGACGAGGAGCGTCGCCTGCTGCGCGAGGCCGAAGCCGCCCTGGCGGGTCCCGATCGTCGGCGTGATATCGACCTCGACCTGGCCGGCAGCGACGGCGAAGGTGATCGAACGCCGGATGGCAAGGTGCGGCCCTCGCGTCTCTATCGCGAATGAGGGGAGCATCGCTTCCCGCCCGCGGCAGCGCGGGCCGGATCTTGCGACCAAATCGAATCAAGTGTCATGTTGCAACGCACGCGGGCGGATGTCAGATGTGGAAACCGCCCGCGTCTGTTTAGAAGAACCGCCATGCGAACGGCACGCCCCGAAGGCCCCCTCGATACCCCCATGACGACGCAGCACCAGAAAGAGGCCAGCGGCATGCGAACGCCTCACCGTCGCGATATCTCCGCACGGCAGGACCTTTTGGGCCGTGAGCTTCGCCAGCTGTTTGATGACTACACGCAGGAAGACATGCCGGACGACCTGCAGAAGCTCGCCGAGCAGCTTCAGGCGGCATTCGAAGGCCGCGGCGAAGACGAATCCGAGCCTGTTCAAAACGGCAAGGACGAAGTCGAGGCCGGCGAGCCCGGGCCGGACGGCGCCGAACGCTGAGCCGGGCATTGTCCGTTGGCGCTGGCCGGCCCGAAAGGATGCCAGCCAGCCGCGCAACGGGGGAATGCATATGTGTGAATTGCAACTGTAGAGACTTTTGCCGCCTCCCGGCGTTTGCTACGTCATCGCAAGGTGAATGGTCACAGTCCGCCAGGGGAAGATGGCACCAAGGATCAATTTTTTCTGGATGGGCGACCGTCTCGGGCCCATTCACGCCGCCTGCATCAGATCCTTCGTCCGGCATGGGCACGATGTGGTGCTGCACAGCTATGGCCGGCCCGTGGATACGCCGGACGGTGTGACGCTGTTCGACGCCGCGGCCCTCATGACGCAACAAGAGCTTATCCGACACAGGCCCACCGGGAGTCCGGCTCTTGGCGCGAACCGCTATCGCTACCGCCTGCTGAAGGCGGGCATGGGGATTTATGTCGATTGCGACGTCTTTTGCCTTCAGCCCTTTCCCGACGAACCCTACTTGTTCGGCCTTGAACAGAACGGGCAGGTGAATAATGCGGTCCTGGCCATGCCGCCCGACAGCAAGCTCTTGCAGGATCTTGTTTCCGCAACGGAAGATGACTATTTCATTCCGCCGTGGGTGCGCAGAAGCGACCGGCGCGTGTGGCGCCTGCGCAAGGCGATGGGCTTTCCTCGTCATGTGGCTGATCAGCCCTGGGGGACCTTCGGCCCTCAGCTGGTGACCTACATGATCCAGAAGCACCACTTGATGAAGATGGCTCAGCCGATCGACATCTTCTATCCGCTGCATCACCAGCAGACGTCCCTGCTCGCCCAGGCCGGCCTGCGGATCGCCGACATGGTCACGCCCCGCACGCTCGGGTTGCACCTCTACAACCACAGCCTGAAGGGATTGGAGCCCGTCGACGGCAGTCCGCTGCACGAGGTCATCCAGTCGTAGCGGCGCGTGCTCCAGGCCTGACCCTCGGGGAGGCCATTTTCCACTGGGCTTTTCCGCGTGCCGCAGCCCCCTTTAACCCGTTCGCAACGCCGCCCTCGGCAAGGTGCGGCGCATGTCACGCGTCTCCTTGTGGTTCCTTCTCCCTGCGCTGCTCCTCGCAGGCGCGCTCACCGGCTGCCGTTTCGGGCTCGAAACGCGCGATCCCTGGCGCGTGGAAGCCGAGGAGCAATGCATCGCCCAGAAGGGCGTGGTCGCCTCCGCCTTCATGGAGCCCGTCCCGGCCATCGACGGGCCGGGCATGTGCGGCATGGAGCATCCCTTCCGCGTCACCGCCCTCGCCGAGGGCAATGTGGTGCTGGAACCGGCGGGCAAGCTCGCCTGCCCGGTCATCCACCAGGTGGATATGTGGGTGCAGGACGTGGTGCAGCCCGCCGCACTGGCCTGGTTCGGCCAGCCGGTGGTCGCCATCAGCCAGATGTCGGCCTATTCCTGCCGTGGCATGAACGGGCAGGCTGGCGCCAAGATTTCCGAGCACGCTTTCGGCAATGCCCTGGACGTGGGCGCCTTCCGCATCGCCGACGGGCGGTGGATCACCGTGAAGAACGGCTGGAAGGGCACCCAGGAGGAGCGCGGCTTCCTGCTCCAGGTGCAGGCGGGAGCCTGCGAGCGCTTCACCACCGTGCTGGCGCCGGGTTCCAACGTCTTCCACTACGACCACATTCATGTGGACCTGATGCGCCACGCGAAGGGCCGCACCATCTGCAAGCCGGCGCCCCGGCCCATGCCGGCGCCGCTCATCGCCAAAGCCCCGCAACCGGGGACGCCGCAACCGGACTTCGCGCCGGCCGCCGGCCCGGCGGAGGCCCCGCCCTACACCCCGGCGGGCTATACACCCCAGCCGCAGGCCGCCCCGCCGCCGCCTCCCGCACGGGAAACCCCGCCCTCCTTCCTGTCCAACATCTTCGCGCCGCGCCCGGCACCCGCTCCGGTGGAGGAGCCGCCGCCCCTGCCACCGCCGACCGCGGTGATGCAAAGGCCGGCCATCACCTCGTCCCCGCTGCCGCCGCCGCCTTCATCCCTGCCGCCGTCGTCCCTGCCGCCCGCCTCGGTGTCTTCGGGTCGCGGGCCGGCGCAGCCGCCTTATCCCGCCGCGCAGCAGCCCCCGGCGCCCCAGGGGACGCCCCCCGGCTGGCAGGTGGGCCCGCAAGGCGTGCCCATGTCCTATGGGCCGTCCAGCAACCCCGAGACCGGCTCGGTGAAGCGCAAATATTACACGGCGCCGATCCCCCAGGCCTCCACCATCCCCCTGCCCAAGGCGAAGGCGGGAGAGGATTGATACCCATGGCCCGTGAGCCTTGCTCATGGGCCATGGGTCAAGCCGCCCTCCACCAGCCCAAGAAGGTGAAGAGCCGGCCCCCATGCGCCGGGCCTCGACCTTCGGCTTAGGCTGTTGGCCGCATCGGGCGTGCCGACCGGCCTGCTGAACGCGCAGACCGCCCGTGCGCTCGGCGCAGGGCTGGACGCCCTGATCGATGCCGCGGCCTGCGCCGTCACCGCCAAAAGAGTAGCCGCTGGCAAGGCCTTGCGCTTTCCGGACCCGCCGGAAACCGATGCCTTCGGCCTGCCGGTGGGTATCCTGGCCTGATCGGGATTTTCTCTTAAGTCGAATTCCGGCCGCAGCCCCCCTCTCGCTATGCGCGATGGGATGGGCTCATGACACGGACGGTCTCGCCATGCCTCACGCGCGTATCCGCCTTTCTTCCCTCGCCGACAGGATCGTCTCCGCCGAGGAGGCGGCCGCCCACATCCAGGACGGGATGATCGTGGGCATGAGCGGGTTCACCCGCGCGGGAGAGGCCAAGGCGGTGCCCATGGCGCTGGCCGCCCGGGCGAAGGAAGCCCATGCCGCCGGCACGCCGCTGAAGATCACGCTGATCACCGGCGCCTCGCTGGGCAACGACCTCGACAAGCAGATGGCGGAAGCCCACCTGCTCTCCCGCCGCATCCCGTTCCAGTCCGACCCCGCCTTGCGCAAGGCCATCAATGCCGGCGAGGTCATGTTCGTCGACCAGCACCTGTCGGAGACGGTGGAGCACCTGCGCACCAACCAGCTCGGCCCCATCGACGTGGCGGTGATCGAGGCGGTGGGCATCACCGCGCAGGGCGGCATCATTCCCACCACCTCGGTGGGCAATTCGGCCACCTTCGCCATCCTCGCCAAGAAGGTGATCGTCGAGATCAACCTGACCCAGCCGGCGGAGCTGGAAGGGCTGCACGACATCTACATCCCTACCCGCCGCCCGTTCCGCGAGCCGATCCCGGTGGTGGCGCCGGAGAGCCGGGTGGGCCTGCCCTTCATCCCGATCCCGGCCGAGAAGATCGCGGCCATCGTCATCACCCGGAAGCTGGACAGCGCCTCCACCGTCCTGCCCCCGGACGCGGAGACGGCGGCGATTGCCTCCCACCTCATGGACTTCCTGAAGCACGAGGTGAAGATCGGCCGGCTCACCAACCGCCTGCAGCCGCTCCAGGCCGGCATCGGCACCATCGCCAATGCGGTGATGCACGGCTTCATCGACAGCCCGTTTTCCGACCTCACCATGTATTCGGAGGTGCTGCAGGATTCCACCTTCGACCTGTTCGACGCCGGCAAGCTGAACTTCGCCTCGGGCTCGTCCATCACCCTGTCCAAGACCAAGCATGACCAGGTGATGCCGCGCATCACCGACTACAAGTCGCGGCTCATCCTGCGCCCGCAGGAAATCTCCAACCACCCGGAGATCATCCGCCGGCTCGGCATCATCGGCATCAACACGGCGCTGGAATTCGACATTTTCGGCAATGTGAACTCCACCCATGTGGGCGGCACCCACATGATGAACGGCATCGGCGGCTCGGGGGATTTCGCCCGCAACGCCTATCTCTCGGTGTTCGTCACCAAATCCATCGCCAAGGGCGGCGCGCTGTCCTCCATCGTGCCCATGGTGAGCCATGTGGACCACACCGAGCACGACGTGGACATCCTCATCACCGAGCAGGGCCTCGCCGATTTGCGCGAGCTGGCGCCCCGCGAGCGGGCCCGCGTCATCATCGACAATTGCGTCCACCCGCTCTACCGCGACGCGCTGGACGACTATTTCGCACGGGGGTGCGCCCGCGGCGGCCACACCCCGCACATCATCGAGGAAGCCCTCTCCTGGCACGTGAAGGCGCGGGAGACCGGCTCCATGCTGCCCGAACAGGCGCTGAAGATCGCCTGAGGGCCACGCCGCCGTTTCCCGGACCAGCGACGGCGCAGCCGGAGCGCCGAGCCGGGACCCAGTGCACAAGTCCGCCGAAGGCGCTTCCAGACCTGATGGCGGGGCAAACGGGCATGCCCCCCATGCCGCCCCTCCATACCCCTCATGCCCCCACCGGGGGCCTGCCGGCTGGCGATGCGCGCCCAATGGTGATAGGCGAGCGGCATTCTTTCAGCCGGAGCCGTTAAATGACCGCCGATATCCGTCCCGTGACCCGCGCCCTCCTCTCGGTGTCGGACAAGACGGGTCTCGTGCCATTCGCGACGGCCCTTGTTGCCCACGGGGTGGAGCTGGTCTCCACCGGCGGCACCGCCAAGGCCATCGCCGAGGCCGGCCTGCCGGTGAAGGACGTCTCCGACCTCACCGGCTTCCCCGAGATGATGGACGGACGGGTGAAGACCCTGCACCCCAAGGTGCACGGCGGCATCCTCGCCATCCGCGCCGACGCCGGCCACCAGGCGTCGCTGGCCGAGCACGCCATCGCCCCCATCGACCTCGTGGTGGTGAACCTCTATCCGTTCGAGGCCACCGTCGCCCGCAAGGCGGATTTCGACGAGACCATCGAGAATATCGACATCGGCGGCCCGGCCCTCATCCGCGGCGCGGCCAAGAACCATGGCGACGTGGCGGTGGTGGTGGAAGCCGCCGACTACGAGGCGGTGCTCAATGAGATCGCCGCGCATGGCGGCACCACCCTGCCCCTGCGCCGCAAGCTGGCCCAGAAGGCCTATGCCCGCACCGCCGCCTATGACGCGGCCATCTCCAACTGGTTCGCCCGCGAGCTGAAGGAAGAGACCCCCACCTTCCGCGCCTTCGGCGGCAAGCTCATCGAGGCGCTGCGCTACGGCGAGAACCCGCACCAGTCTGCCGCCTTCTATGCCTCCGACGAGATCCGCCCCGGCGTCGCCACGGCGCGGCAGGTGCAGGGCAAGCAGTTGTCCTACAACAACATCAACGACACCGACGCCGCCTTCGAGGCGGTGGCCGAGTTCCACCCCGCCCGCACCGCGGCGGTGGTGATCGTGAAGCACGCCAACCCCTGCGGCGTGGCGGAAGGCGCCTCCCTCGCCGAGGCCTATGCCAAGGCGCTGGCCTGCGATCCGGTGTCGGCCTTCGGCGGCATCATCGCGGTCAACCGCACACTGGATGCGGATTCCGCCCGCGCCATGGTGGAGATCTTCACCGAGGTGATCGTGGCCCCCGACGCCACGGAAGAGGCCATCGCCGTGGTGGCGGCCAAGAAGAACCTGCGCCTGCTGCTCACCGGCGCCCTGCCCGACCCGCGCGCGCCCGGCCTCACGGTGAAGACTGTGGCCGGCGGCCTTCTGGTGCAGGGCCGCGACAATGCCAGCGCCGACGACCTGGACCTGAAGGTGGTCACCAAGCGCGCGCCCACCGAACGGGAGCTGACCGACCTGCGCTTCGCCTTCCGCGTGGCCAAGCACGTGAAGTCCAACACCATCATCTATGCCAGGGACCTCGCCACCGTGGGCATCGGCGCCGGCCAGATGAGCCGGGTGGATTCGGCCCGCATCGCCGCCCGCAAGGCGCTGGACGCGGCCGAGGCCCTGGGCCTCAAGGAGCCGCTCACCAAGGGCTCGGTGGTGGCCTCCGACGCCTTCTTCCCCTTCGCCGACGGCCTTTTGGCGGCGGTGGAGGCGGGCGCCACGGCGGTGATCCAGCCCGGCGGCTCCATGCGCGACAACGAGGTGATCGCGGCGGCGGACGCGGCGGGCCTCGCCATGGTGTTCACCGGCGTGCGCCACTTCCGCCACTGAGGATCGGCGGGAAAGCCCTCTCCCGCTTGCGGGGCCTCTACGAAAACGCCTCGAGCTGCCGTCCTCCCCTCTCCCCTCGCGGGAGAGGGGTTGGCGGTGAGGGGGCGGTGCCACCCGAAAACGCCCGTCTGCTCAGGACCGAGCACACCCACCACCCCGGCCCTCTCCCGCAAGGGGAGAGGGGGCGCGAGGCCCGGCGGCCGGGACAGCAGCGCCCGCCCCTACCCCGCCAGCAGCTTTTCCACCAGAAGGCGGTCCACATAATGCGGGCCGTCGAACACGAAGACCTCGAAGCCGTCATACGCCCGAAGCTGGGGCAGCAACTCGGCGGCCGTGGCGGCGCGCAAGAGGTCGCCGCCGGCCGGGCGGAAGGCCTCGGCGATCAGCTTGAAGCGCTCCTGGCCCAGCCGCTGCGACAGCACCTGCGCATAGGCGCGTGCCGCCTCCGGACTGCGGGTATGGACGCCCACCCCGTCCTGGAAGAACAGCCCCACGTCGGACGGCAGCCAGCCCTCGACCCAATCGGCGAAGGCCTTGGCGCCCACGTTGGAATTGTCGTAGGCGCTCACCCACAGCGGCCGGGGGATATCGGCGAGCGCCGCCGCCATCTGGCCAACCCCGGTCCAGGTCGGGTCCGCCTCCACCGGGAAATAAAAGCCCGCGGGCGTGAACGGCAGGCTGTGCCGCGCAATCCGCGCCGACAGCGCGCCGAGCGCCAGCACGTCGGCCCGCGCCTTGGGCTCGCTGAAGCGGCCGGCGAGGCCGGCGATGATGGCCTGCGCCCACGGCTCGCGGGCGATGCGGGTCCAGTTGGGTGCGTCCGCGATCAGCGGCAGGCCAAGGCCCGGCAGCGGCACGAAGGCGGTGCCGTCGGCCACCAGCCATTGCACCAGCAGGCTGCGGGCGCCGAGTTCATTCCAGTCGCCGCGCGGATCGAGCACGCCGCCATGGACCTGCCAGACGATGCCGTCCATCAGGCGCGGCGCGCGGCCGAACCGCCGCAGGGCCAGATCCAGCCCCATGAGGCCGGCCCCGACCGCTGCCGTGGCGCCGATGGCAAGTGCCGCGCGGCGGCTCACCCCGGTCATGGGTTGCCCCATGAGAGGCTGGCCCCGACCGGCAGATGAAAGGGCCTGATCCGCCAGCTCACAGGGCGGCGACGGCGAGCCGGCGCTCCTGCTCGCGCACGGTGGCCTGAATGGCCTCTTCCGTCACGATGCCGCAGCGCACGAGATATTCGCCGATCCGCCCGTCCACATCGGGGTGGTATTGCTCCATGGCCGCCTCGAACGCCTCGCGCTGCATCAGGCCCTTTTCCAGCAGCAGCTCGCCCAGCAGCGGCGGCGCGCGGTGGCCCTCGATGCCGGGGGTGACGCCGCGCAAGAGGCGCAGGCCGCCATTGATCTCGCTTTCGCGGGCGACGCGCTGGGCCGGCAGGCCACCCACCGCGGCGCGCACCTCCTCCCGGGCCTTCTCGCCGAGGGGGGACGAGACCGCCACCACCAGATGTCCGGTCTCGTCGCGCCCGACAGGCAGCAGGCGCCGCCGCACCATCAAGTCGAGGGGCAGAAGATCGTGGAACTGGCGCACCATCTGCTCGGTCACATGGGTGCGCGGCAGGCCGGACTGGAAGGCGATGGCCTCCGCCAGCGTCTCCTCGTCGAGCCAGCCGCGGGAGACAAGGATGCGGCCGAGGGGCTGCTGGTGCTCGTCCTGCGTCGCAAGCGCGGCGTCCACCTGCTCCGGCAGCACTGCCTGCCAGGTGAGCAGCAGCTCGCCGAGCCGCTGGCGCTGCTGGCCCAGTTCCGCCTGGTCGGGGAAATCGTGCGCGGTCTTGTCCCAGACGATGCGGCGGCCGAACAGGATGTTGGCGAGGAACAGCCGCCACGCCCGCACGGTGGCGGCGAAATTGACGAAATTGCCCATCACCACCCGCGGCACGGACATCAGCCCCTGTTCCCAGCCATAGACCCGGGCGACGAAATAGAAGCGCTGCACCAGCCGCAGCGCGAAGGCGAGCGCATTCGCGGTGAGCACCGCCAGCAGCCACGCCTCGGTGGCGAAGATGGAGGGATAGCGGGCCGGCAGCCAGCCGAGCTTCTCGGCGGCGAGGAAGATGAGGAAGTGCGCCGCCACCACATAGGCCAGCACCGCCACGATGGAGGTGACGATGCCCTTGCGGTCGCGGAACAGGAAATATTTGGTCGCAAGGCTGCCGCGCCAGCCCATGGTGCCCCAGCCCTGGAAGGCGATGCCCAGCCCCCAGCGCGCCTTCTGCCGGTAGGAGGTGCGGAAGGTGTCGGGGAAAAACTCGCGCACGCACAGGGGCATGCGGATGACGCGCTCGATCTCGCGCCCGAAGCCGAAGAGGGTTTCGCGCTTCACCCGGTAGTCCACCGGCAGGCGGGCGATGATGGACTGCATGCGCGCCTCGGCGAGGCGGGCGCTGATGTCGTAATCCTCGGTGAGGCTGCCGGTGTTGAAGACCTCGCCATCCCCGTCGGCGAGAAGATACAGCATGGCCTTGCGCGAGAAGCAGGTGCCCACCCCGGCGGAGGGCACGGAGCCGGCGATGCTCTCGCGCACCACCAGGTCCTTGGCGTGCCATTCGGCGAACTCGTCCATGTAGATGCCGGCCACCAGCTCGGACCAGTGGCGCTCCAGCGACAAGACCGGGATCTGGATCAGGTCCTTGCGCGGCAGCAGATAGTTGAAGAAGCGCAGTTCGAGGGGGTGCAGCACGTCCTCGGCGTCGTGCAGGACCAGGCCGGCGAACTCGGTGCCCGTCCGCTCCTCGTGCTGGAAGATGGCGCGCACGATGGCGTTGAGGCAGTCCGCCTTGTTGGTGGGGCCGGGGTTCTTCACCTCCACCCGCACCAGCTGCTTGTAGCGCCGGCGCATGCGCTCCACCTCGGCGATGGTGTCGGGATCGTTGGGGTAGGTGCCCACGAAGATCACGTAGCGCCGGTAATCGAGCACGCTCACCATGTTCTCGATCATGGCCGCGATCACGCCGGATTCCAGCCAGGCGGGAATCATGATGGCGAGCGGCTGCTCGTCCCGCTGGTAGAGGGCAGCGGGAGTGAGCGGGCGGATGAACGGTTCGATGACGAAGCGGCGGTAGATCCGCCGCCCCCAGTACCAGGCATCGACGAACAGGTCGTCGAGGGAGGAGATCAGGATGATCACCGCCACCACCGCCGCGGCGTATTCCACCACGCGGATGTAATCGGCCAACAGGAACGGCCAATAGAGGGGCAGTGCGTCGAGCGACATGGCGGTGATCTTTCCTGCGTCAGTTGCCGCGGCGGCGCACGTAGGAGGCGCGGATCAGCAGCAGGAAGAACAGGGCGGCGGCGCCGATGCCCAGCGGCAGGCCCCAGTCCGACGAATTCTGCCACAGGCGCTGGAGGGTGCCGGCGGGCCCGTCGGTGTCGGCCACCCGCACCGTGCCCGGCGCGGCGCCCGAGGCGGACAGTTCGGTGAGGGTGCCGTCCACGCCTACGAGAGCCACGTCGCCGCGGGAGAGGCCCACCGGCTTTTCCGGCGTCATGGCCACCGGGCCGATGCTCTGCCAGACGATGCCGCGGGCCTCGTCCGCGCGCACCGCCTGCACCAGCGCCACGTTCTTCAGGCCGGAGATGTCGAGCAGGCGCGCCTTGTCGTCGGTGCCGACCATAAGGCGGTCGCCTTCCACCCGGGCCTTGGGCGTGATGCCCTGCACCGGCACGTCGAGGGCGAGGAAGGCCCCGGCGGCGCGGAAGGAGGCGCCGGGCCCCGCCACCTCGAAGCTGCTGGAGCGGGCCGGGACGCCGGCGGCAGCCGCCGCCCGCACCACGCGGGGCAGGCTCGCCCTGGCGCTGGCGAGATAGGTGTCGGGCACCACGAGGCGACCGCCGGAGGCCATGGCCGCGATCACGCCGAGGAAATCGCCGCCGGGGGCCGCGCCGCCCAGCTCGAAATGGCTGGTGGGCAGCACCGAGACCGGGAACGCCTGCGGCGTCTCGCGGCAGCGGTCGCTCACCGGCTGGCGCTGGAAGGTCACGCGCAGCACGTTGCGGGCGGCCAGCGCATAGGGCGGCACGGCGGCGGTGAGATGCTCGGGATGGCCAGTGGCGTCCAGCCGCTTGGCGGCCAGCAGCACGTCGTTGAGGAAGACCGCCACCACCGGCTCGGAGGTGGAGGCGCCGGGGGCGGCGGCCACGTCGAGGTTGAGCCGGCTCGGCAGGGAATGACCGCCGGTGGCGGCGGCCAGATCGAAGCTGACCACGAAGTCGCCGCGGGCCAGCACGTCGAGATTGCCCTCGGCCGGGCCGAGGCTGGCGAGGGCGACGGTGGAGGGCTTCTGCGGCGCCGCATCCACCGCGCGGATGGTCACCGCGCCGGAGGCCAGCGTGGTGCGCCAGAAGCTGTCGAACAGCGCCGTCGCCTTGCCGCCGGCCGCGCCGCCCACCGCGATCACCGGCCGCCCGGCGAGGGATTGCAGGCTCACCTCGTCCGCCGCCACCGTGGCCGCACCGAGGCTCGCCGCCTTGGCGCGCCACTCAGTGAAGGCGACCGAGGCCGGGCCGAGGCGGGCGCCGAGGGCATCGAGCGCGCTTTTCACCGAGGTCAGCAAGCCTGCGTCCGCCACCGCCACGTCGGCGCCCAGCGGCGAGCCGGGCAGCACCAGGAGGGCGCCCACGTCGGCCGCGTCCTTGATGCGATAGGTGCCGGTCCCCACGAAGTTCGAAAACGGCGCCACCGCGCGCAGGGAAGCCGGCACGTCGAGGCCGGAGAGGTCCACCTCGTCGCCGATGGCGGGCAAGGTCTTCACCACCAGCCGCTTGCCGGCGGCTTCCAGGGCAAGGCCCAGCCGCCAGGCGGTGTCGTAGGTGTCCTTGGTGAGGGTCCCGCCCGCCACCAGCAGGCTGCCCGAGCCGGGCATGCCGCTCCAGGCGGTGGCAAGGTCGCGCACCGCGCCTGCCTCGTAAGAATAGGTGAAGCGGCTTTTCGGGCTGATCTTCAGCACATTGCCGATGCCACGCTCGTCCGCGCACAGATATTCGCCGATCACCGACGACCAGGCGGTGCCCAGGCGCACGAAGCCGGTGGGACGCGGCTTGCCGTCCACCGCGATGGTCGCGGATGCGCTACCGCTGTCGCCTTCCAACCGGCGGGAATAGACCGGAGTGCCATCCACCGAGAGCACCAGGGTGGTGCGCCCGCCATCCCCGCGCAGATACTCCCCGTCGAGGGCGATGGTTGCATCGCTCAGCGGTACGCCGGCCGGCACCGGCAGGTAGAGGTCGCGGCGCGCATCCATGCCCTGAAGGACCACCGGGCCGTCGATGCCGAGATCGGACAGGGTGTAGGAGCGCGTCACTTTGGCATCCGCCGCCCGTTCCTGGATGGCCGAGACGATCGGGTCCGCCGTCTGCGCCAGCGCCGGGGCGGCGGCGAACAGGCCAGCCAGAAGGCCGGCCGGCAGCAGCGCCGCAAGCCGGGCGGCCAGGGGCCGTGCGGATGCTCCGGCAGCCAAGGCGCGGCCGCGTGCCGGGAGGACGGCGGGCGGGAGAGCCGGCGCGAAAGCGGGATGGTGTGTCATGTCAGTCTCTCACGAGCATGGCGGCAAGGCCGGCCGGACGCGGGGGCGCGGGCGCAGCAGCGGGAAAGGCGGGGGCGGGAAAGGCGGGGGAGGGGAAGGCGGGGGCAATGGACGGCGGCGCGAATTGGTCCACCGGCCGGCCGCAGAGGCAGTCGAGGATGCGGCGACAGGCCTGCCCGTCGCCATAGGGATTGATGCGGCCGCTGTAGGCGGCATAGGCGTCCGCATCGTCGAGCAGCCGAGTCACGGCCGCGACGATGGCGGCGCGGGAGGTGCCCACCAGCTCCACCGTGCCCGCTTCCACCGCCTCCGGCCGCTCGGTCACCTCGCGCATGACCAAAACCGGCTTGCCCAGCGCGGGAGCCTCCTCCTGCACGCCACCGGAATCGGTGAGCACGAGGTGGGCGCGCTGCATCAGCCGCTGGAACGGCAGGTAGTCGAGGGGCGGCACCAGATGGATGTTGGCCCGTCCGGCCAGATCCTGCGTCACCGGGCCGCGCACATTGGGGTTGAGGTGCACCGGATAGACGATCTCCACGTCGGACCGGCCGGCGATCTCCGCCAGCGCCGCGCAGATGGAGCGGAAGCCGTCGCCGAAATTCTCCCGGCGATGGCCGGTGACCAGCAGGATGCGCTTGCGGGGATCAAGGTCCGGCAACGCCCGGTCGAGGGCGGCGGCGAGGTCCGGGTCGCCATCGATCCGCGCCTGGGTCGCCTGGAGGGCATCGATCACCGTGTTGCCGGTGACCACCACCCGGCCGGCGAGCCGCTCGGCGGCAAGGTTGGCCCCGGCACCGGCGGTGGGCGCGAACAAAAGGTCGGCGACCAGATCCACCACCCGGCGGTTCATCTCCTCCGGGAAGGGCTGGGCGAGATCATAGGTGCGCAGGCCCGCTTCCACATGACCCACCGGGATGCGGCGATGGAAGGCGGCCAGTGCCGCCGCCATGGCGGTGGTGGTGTCGCCATGCACCAGCACGCGATCGGGCTGAACCTCCGCCAGCACACGGTCAAGGCCGGTGAGCGCGCCGGCGGCAAGGCCGGTGAGACCTTGGTTGTGGGCCATGAGGCCCAGGTCGAAATCGGGACGGATGTCGAACAGCCGCAGCACCGGATCCAGCATCTCGCGGTGCTGGCCGGTGACGCAGACCACGGATGCAATCTCCGGCGCCCCCGCAAGGGTGCGAACCAGCGGCGCCATCTTGATGGCCTCCGGGCGCGTGCCGAAGATCGACAGAATTCTCAAGGCGCGTCCCCGGCGATTCGCTTTTGGGCGTTGCACGAACCATTATTGTCAAGGTCAAGTTTTTAGCACTGACGGAACGTGGAACGCAATTTACCGTTGGATGCGGATCCGTCGGGCCCGCTTAGGGACATGCGGCGACCGCGAGCCCCACAACGCCTTCCCACTCCGCCTTCCCTGGTCACCCATTGTGAACAGGAGAGGTTGAGCGACACTTAAGCCCAAAATCCTTTTTTCGCAAAATGCGAATTTTGCGGCCGCCGCGGTGCTGCGGCCCCCGCTCCCCTCAGCGCAGCGGCGCCGGGACCTCGCCGGGTGCGAGCGCCGCGCGCACCAGGGCCTCGGCCTCGGCGCCACCCCATTCGGCAGGTCCCGCGAGGAAGCCCATCTCGCATCCGTCGCGGTCCACGATGAGCGTCGTGGGCAGGCCGAACCCCCGGCCGACACCGCGCAGGGCCTGGAAAGTCTTCGTCGCCGGATCGGCATAGAAGGCGAGGCTCTTCACCCCGATCTCGTTGAGGAAGGCGCGGGGCTTCTCCGGATCGCGGGTGTCGAGATTGACCGCCACCACCTCGAAGTCCGGTCCCCCGAGCGTGGCCTGGAGCCGGTCGAGGTCCGGCATTTCCTTGCGGCAGGGCACGCACCAGGTCGCCCAAAGATTGAGCAGCACCACCCGGCCCCTGAAATCGGCCAGCGTCACCGCCTTGCCGTTGCCGTCGGTGAAGGCGAGGGGCGGCAGGCGGCGCGGCTCGGTGGCGACGGCGAAGGCCGCAAGGCCGCCCTTGACCAGCGGCGCCAGCGCGCGGGCGCGGTCCACCGTGCCCTGGCAGGCCGCATCCGCCACCTTGAACGAAGCCGGCTCCGCGGCCGGCGCGGAGGTGACCTGAGGCGCGACCTCAGGTGCCTGTGCATTGCCGGGAAGGCGGTTCATCCCGTATAGGGCGAGCGCGCCGGCAACGGCGCCCGCCAGCGTCGCCAGCGCGACGAACGCGACGGTCCGCACGCCGGAGCCGCGCGCCCCCTTGGGAGGCGTCGCATCCGGCCCGGTCGCCGTCTCGTCGGTTTCGGTCGCGCGGGGCTGGTCGGCTTCGGTCATCACGAGGGGATCCGTCATGAGCAACAAGATGTGGGGTGGGCGCTTTACCTCCGCCCCCGACGCCATCATGGAGGAGATCAACGCCTCCATCGGCTTCGACCAGCGTCTTTATGCGCAGGACATCGCCGGCTCCAAGGCCCATGCGAAGATGCTGGCGGCCCAGGGGATCGTGGCGGCGCAAGATGCCGACAAGATCGCGGAGGGTCTAGACACGATCCTGTCAGAGATCGAGGCCGGCACTTTCACCTTCCGGCGCGAGCTGGAGGACATCCACATGAACGTGGAGAGCCGCCTCGCCGAGCTGATCGGAGCCTCCGCCGGCCGCCTCCACACCGCCCGCTCGCGCAACGACCAGGTGGCCACCGACTTCCGCCTCTATGTGCGCGACACCTTGGACGCCCTCGACGCCCAGCTCGCCGACCTGCAGCGGGCCCTGGCCGAGAAGGCGCTGGCCCACGCCGCCACCGTCATGCCCGGCTTCACCCACCTGCAGACCGCCCAGCCGGTGACCTTCGGCCACCATCTGATGGCCTATGTGGAAATGGTGGCGCGCGACCGCAGCCGCTTCGCCGATGCGAGGAAGCGGCTGAACGAGTGCCCGTTGGGTTCGGCGGCGCTCGCCGGCACCTCCTTCCCCATCGACCGGGAGGCCACCGCCAAGGCCCTCGGCTTCGACCGGCCCACCGCCAATTCGCTGGACGCCGTCTCCGACCGCGACTTCGTGATGGAGACGCTGGCCGCCGCCTCCATCTGCGCGGTGCATCTCTCCCGCTTCGCCGAGGAGGTGGTGATCTGGACCTCGCCGTCCTTCGCCCTGGTGAAGCTCTCGGACAAGTTCACCACCGGCTCCTCCATCATGCCGCAGAAGCGCAATCCGGACGCTGCCGAGCTGGTGCGGGCCAAGGCCGGGCGCATCATCGGCGCGCTCACCGGCATCCTGGTGGTGATGAAGGGCCTGCCTTTGGCCTATGCCAAGGACATGCAGGAGGACAAGGAAGGCGCCTTCGACGCCTTTTCCGCCCTGTCCCTGGTGGTGGCGGCCTCCGCCGGCATGGTGCGCGACATCATCCCCGACGAGAAGCGCATGGAGAAGGCGGCGGGCCAGGGCTATTCCACCGCCACCGACCTTGCCGACTGGCTGGTGCGCGCCCTCAACATCCCGTTCCGGGAGGCCCACCACATCACCGGGCGCATCGTGGGGCTCGCCTCCGACCGCGGCATTGCGCTGCACAAGCTGTCCCTTGCGGACATGCAGGGGGAGGACCCACGGATCACCCAGGATGTGTTCTCGGTGCTCTCCGTGGTGCGTTCCGTGCGCAGCCGGGTGAGCTATGGCGGCACCGCGCCCACGCGGGTGCGGGCACAGGCCAAGCGCTGGCTGAAGAAGCTCGGGGCCCCGGCGTGACGCGCCGCTCCGGCGCCCTGTCGCCCCCCGTGCCATCCCCCATCCTGCAGCGCGGGAGGCGGGGGCTCGCCTTTGGCGCGGCGCGGGCTATAGTGGCGGCCACCTTTTCTGGAACGGCCCAATCCGCCATGCGCCCTCTTTTCGTCCCCCTCGCCCTCTGCGGCACCCTCGCCCTCGCGGCGTGTGGCGTGAAGGGACCGCTTGAGCCGCCGCCCGGCGCCCATGTAACGCCCTCAGCTACGCCGTCGACCGCGCCTGCGGCGGCAAGGCCGGCGGTTCAGCAGACGGCCTCGGCCAAGCCGGCCTCGGCCGGCGCCTATGTCGCCCCGACCTCGGACGGCGAGATCCTGGAGAGCGCCACGCCCCACGCGGAGTGGCAGAAAAAGACGGCGGCGCCCGGCGCCACCACCGGGGAATCGCCGTTGCTGAAGGACGTCAAGAAACCCGACCAGCCCTTCTTCCTCGACGGCCTGCTCTGAGGGCGGGCTCGCACAGGTAAGCCTCGCGCCCGGCGGAGGGACGACCCCCGACCGTCCCGGCCCGAACGACAGCGCGCACGGACCGCCCCTTATCCATGCACCATTTCGACTACCGCACCGGCCGTCTCTTCGCCGAGGACGTGGACATCTCCGCCCTCGCCGGCGAGGTGCGCACCCCCTTCTATTGCTATTCCAGCGCCACGCTGGAACGCCACTATCAGGTGTTCATGGAGGCGTTCAGCGGCCGCGACGTGCTGCTGTGCTACGCCCTGAAGGCCAATTCCAACCAGTCGGTCATCGCCACCCTCGCCCGGCTGGGCGCGGGGGCGGACATCGTCTCCGCCGGCGAACTGGCCCGCGCCCGCGCGGCCGGCGTGCCGGCTGGGCGCATCGTCTTCTCCGGCGTCGGCAAGACCCGTGAGGAAATGGCGGCGGCGCTGGATGGCGGTATTCTGTGCTTCAACGTGGAGAGCGAGCCCGAGCTTGCCGCCCTCTCCGAGGTGGCGACCGCCATGGGGGTGAGCGCCCCGGTCTCCATCCGGGTCAATCCGGACGTGGACGCGAAGACCCACAAGAAGATCTCCACCGGCAAGTCCGCCACCAAGTTCGGCATTCCCATCTCGCGGGCCCGCGAGGTCTACGACTATGCCGCCCGTCTGCCGGGCCTCGCCATCACCGGCGTGGACATGCACATCGGCAGCCAGATCACCGACATGGCGCCCTTCGACAATGCGGTGACGCTGCTGGCGGAACTGGCGCGCGACCTCTTGGCGGCAGGCCACAGGCTCCGCCACATGGATCTCGGCGGCGGGCTCGGCGTGCCCTATGCGGCCTCCGATCCGGTGCCGCCCCCGCCCAGCGCCTATGCCGAGGTGGTGGGCCGCGCCCTCGGCGACCTGAAGCTGCCCCTCGTGTTCGAGATGGGCCGCATGCTGGTGGCCAATGCCGGCATCCTTGTCACCCAGGTGATTTACGTAAAGGAAGGCGAGGGCAAGACCTTCGTGGTGGTGGACGCCGCCATGAATGACCTGATCCGCCCCACCCTCTACGAGGCGCATCACGACATCATTCCCGTCATCGAGCCCGCCGCCGACGCGCCGCTGGTGGTGGCCGACGTGGTGGGTCCGGTATGCGAGACCGGCGATTTCCTTGCCCTCGACCGCCCGCTGCCGCACCTGAAGGCCGGCGACCTGCTGGCGGTGATGACCGCCGGAGCCTACGGCGCGGTGCAGGCGGGCACCTACAACACCCGTCCGCTGGTGCCCGAAGTGCTGGTGCGCGGCGCGGCGGCGGCGGTGGTGCGGCCGCGCCTGGAGGTGGCGGACCTCATCGCCCTCGACCGCCCAGCCCCCTGGTTGACGTGATTCCGGCTGACGTGATTTCCGCCCGCCCGGGGCCGCCGTGAATTGCAGGAAAGGCCAGGCGGGCGCTCAGCTCGCCAGACGGCGGTCGGCGATAAAGGCGAGCAGCGCCTCTTCCGTCATGGGCCGGCCGAGGTAGAAACCCTGCACCTCGTCGCAGGTATCGGCCCTGAGAATGGCGAGCTGGCTCTCCGTCTCCACCCCCTCCGCCACCACCTGCAATCCGAGGGCGCGACCAAGGCCGAGGATCGCCTGGACGATGGCCAGCGCGTCCTTGGACGCATCGAGGTCGCCAACGAAGCGCCGGTCAATCTTCAGGGCATCGAACGGAAAGGTCCGCAGGTAGCCCAGCGACGAATAGCCGGTGCCGAAATCGTCCATGGACAGACGAACGCCCAGCTTCTTCAGGCCCGCCAGCACCTCGAGGGCCTTCTCGGCGTTCTCGATCAGCACGCTCTCGGTGATTTCGAGTTCCAGCCGCTGGGGCGCCACACGGGTGGCTTTGAGCACCGAATCCACCGTGTCGACCAGCGCGTCATTGCGGAACTGCACCACCGACACATTGACGGAGACATTCAGCTCCGGCAGGCGGGAGATGGTGTCGCACGCCTTGCGCAGCACCCATTCGCCGATGGGAATGACAAGGCCGCTCTTTTCCGCGAGGGGGACGAACGCGTCGGGGGCGAGCATCCCCAGCTGGGGATGGTCCCAGCGGATGAGGGCCTCCACCCCGAGCAGCTTGAGCGTCCGCGCGTCGCAGCGCGGCTGGAACAGCAGCACGAACTCGTCGGACACGATGGCCCGCCTGAGGTCGCTTTCCAGCGTCCGCCGGCCGCTCATCTCGTCGTTCATGTCGTCGGCGAAATAGGAACAGCTGCCCGGACCGTCGGCCTTGGCCTGCGCCAGCGCCAGCTCGGCGCAGCGCACGAGGCCCTCCGCATCCTCCCCATCGAGCGGGGCGAGGGCAATGCCCATGTTGGCCTGCGGATAGGCCGCCGCGCCGGACGGCAAGCCGACCGGCGCGTTCAGCGCCGACTGGAGTCGCCGGGCCAGGCCGTCCACCGCCTTCGCATCCCCCACGCCGGTGGCGACCACCACAAACGTCTCGGCGTCCACCCGCGCCACCAGGTCGTGGTCCCGGACGCAGCGGCGGATGCGTCGCGCGGTCTCGGCGACTATGAGCTCCCCCGCCACAGGGCCGAACAACGCGTTGAAATGGCTGAAATTGTCGAGGTCGAGGCAGAAAACGGCAAGCACGCGCCTCGCGTCCTGCGGCGAGCTGAGCGCACCGGCGAGGAACTCGGTCATCAAGAGGCGATTGGGCAGGCTGGTCACCGGGTCATGCAGGGCAAGATATTCCGATTTCCAGGGTCCACTCGCTTCGTCGTCGGCGTTGCTCACAAGTCACCCGATGCCGATCATTGCGATGGCCGACGACGACGGGACGCCCCCGAGGGGCCGCCCTTTCGACGGTCGGCGCATCCACCTGTCCCCCCGCCCGCCCCCGCTGTCGGATCGGGAACGCTCCCCCTCTGCGCCAGGCATGGTGATCCCCGCCCGGCCGGGTGGCAAGAGCGATATCGCCGCCCACCGCCGCCCCGTCAAGCAAGCCCTGCCCCGTCACGGTCGGCGATGCAAGCTGATCGGCGCGTGCCCCAGTGGATCAAAGGGTTGTGGTTCGACCTGCCGCGACGGATGGGTTCCATCTGTCGCGGTCGAACCACTAGACGCCGGCACCCGCACTGGCGGCGGCGGCGGCGGCCTGGGCGCGCAGGTCGAGGACCACCCGCATCACCGTGGGATCGTCGCTGGCGGTGACCTTGAACCCAAGGTCCTCGGCCAGGTGCAGCATGGGTCCGTTCTCCCGGAGCACGTCGCCGAACACAATGTTCAGGCCGCGCTTGCGCGCATGGGCGAGGATCTCGGTCATCAACTGAAAGCCGAGGCCTTTGCCCTTGAGGTCCGAGCGCACCATGATGGCGTATTCCGCCGCCTCATTGTCGGGGTCGGCGATGATGCGCACGACGCCGCAGGTGTCGCCGTTCGGCTCGATGGCCACGAACGCCATTTCCCGGTCGTAGTCGATCTGGGACAGGCGGGCCGCCATGAGGTGGGGGAAATCCTTCACCGATCCCAGAAAGCGCATGCGCACGTCCTGCGGGTCGGACCGGTGGACGAGATCCACCAGGGACGGCTCGTCCTCGGGCCGGATCGGCCGCAGCGCCACCTTGGATCCGTCGGTCAGCGACAGTTCGCAGACCTCGCTGGAGGGATAGGGCTTGATGGCGAAGCGTCCGGTGCCCTCCACCCGCGTCTCGTGCACCACGATGCGGGCGTCGAGGGCGATGACGCCGTTCTCGTCGGCGAGCAGCGGGTTGATATCGAGCTCGGCGATCTGCGGCAGGTCGGCGAGCAGCTCGGCAAGCTTCACCAGGGTTCCGGCCACCGCGCTCATGTCCGCCGGCGGATGGTCGCGATAGCCGGCGAGCAGCCGGGCCACGCGCGTGCGCTCGATCATCTCGCGGGCCAGCACCCCGTTGAGGGGCGGCAAGGCCACCGCACGGTCGCCGATCACCTCCACCGCCGTGCCGCCCTGGCCGAACAGCACCACCGGGCCGAAGGTCTTGTCGTAGGCGATGCCAGCGATCAGCTCCTGGGCGTTGGGGCGGCGCACCATGGCCTGCACGGTGAAGCCGGCGATGTGCGCCTCCGGCCGCTTCTCGGCCACCGAGGCGATGATGGCGCGGCAGGCATCCTCCACCGCCGCCGGGCTGCGCAGGTCGAGCCGGACGCCGCCCACGTCGGACTTGTGGGTGAGGTCGTGGGACAGGACCTTGACCACCACCGGCCAGCCGATCTCGGCGGCGCACCGGCCGGCATCCTCGGGGCTCGCCGCCACCCGCGTCTCCACCACCGGGATGTCGTAGGCGGAGAGCACCGCCTTCGCCTCCACTTCGGAGAGGGCGCTGCGGCCCTCGCCCAGCACCTTCTCCACCAGGGCGCGCGCCTTGGCCCGGTCGGGGTCCTCGAAGGTCCGCGCCGGCGGCGTTTCCATGAGCTGGGTCTGGTTGCGCTGGTAGGAGACCAGGTGGCCGAAGGCGCGCACCGCCTCGTCCGGGGTCTCATAGGTGGGAATCCGGCGTGCGGCGAAGCGCCGGCGCACGCCGGCCGCGGCGGTCTCGCCGAGCCAGCAGGTGAGCACGGGGGCGCGCATCCGCGTCTCCAGCACCGTGATCACCGCGTCGGCGGCCTGGCTGCTGTCGGCCACCGACGAGGGGCAATTGAGCACCAGCACCGCGTCCGACCCCTTGTCGGCCAGCAGCGCCTTCAGCGCGGCGCCGTAGCGGGCGCCGTCGGCATCATCCACGATGTCCACCGGGTTGGCCTGCGCCCACGGAACGGGAATGATCTTGTCGAGCGCCTCCACCGTCTCCGGCTTCAGGATGCCGAGGCGGCCGGGAATGCCTTCCACCGCATCCACCGCCACCACGCCCGCGCCGCCGCCATTGGTGAGAATGGCCAGCCGGTCGCCGGTGAGCTTGATGCCGGCGGCAAGGGTGGACACCGCCTCGAACAGCTCGCGCAGCTCGTGCACGCGGAGCATGCCGGCACGGCGGAAGGCCGCGTCATAGACGAGGTCGCTGCCGGCGAGCACGCCGGTATGGGACTGCGCCGCCCGGGCGCCGGCCGCGCCGCGCCCGGCCTTGATGACGATGACCGGCTTGGAGCGGGCGGCGATGCGCCCGGCCGACATGAACTTGCGCGCATCCTTCACGTGCTCGACATAGAGCAGGATGGCGCGGGTGGTGTTGTCGAGGGCGAGATAGTCGAGCATGTCGCCGAAATCCACGTCCGCGCTCTCGCCCAGCGAGACGACGTGGGAGAAGCCGAAGCCGCGGGTGTGGGCCCAGTCCAGCACCGCCGAGGTCATCGCCCCGGACTGGCTGACGAAGGCGACATCGCCCTTGGCCGGCATCAGGTGGGCAATGCTCGCATTGATGTGCGGCCGGGTGGAGATGAAGCCGAGCCCGTTCGGCCCCAGCACGCGCAGCAGATAGGGCCGCGCCGCGTCCAGCATGGCCTGGCGCTGCTCGGGGGTCTCGATCTGCTCGCCCGGACCGTAGCCGGCGCGCAGGACCACGGCGGCACGGCAGCCCTTCTCGCCCAGCTGGGCGATGGTGGCGGGCACGCTGTCCGGCGGGGCGGCCACCACGGCGAGGTCCACCGGAATGGGCAGGTCCGCCACCGAGGCGTAGTTGAGCGAGGAGCGAATGGCGCGCTCCTTGGGATTCACGGTGAGAATCGGCCCCTCGAAGCCGGCCTCGAACAGGTTGCGCGCGATGACCGCGCCGATGCTGCCCGGTTTGTTGCTGGCGCCCACGAGGACGATGGAGCGAGGGTGGAACAAGGCGTCGAGATTGCGCGTGGTCATGAACGGCCTCGCTGCTGGTGCCCGGTAGTCCTCAAGGTGCGGCCCTCAAGGTGCGACCGGCCGCGCCAGGTTAACGCACGGGAACACCGTAAGAGCACGCCGGATCATACCGCAATGCAATATGATCGGCAAAACCGCGCTCTTTTCTGAGTTTGAAGCCGGATTCACCGATCAGGTCAGCTCAACCGGATCGGATCCGGCTCCGGAATAAGGCAGGCGGAACGGGGGAGGGCGAGGTCAGCACAGGCCCGAGCGCGCGAAACTGTCGCGGACGGCCTCGCTGAGCTGGTTGCCGAGGAGGGGTTTCTCGATGATGGCGACGCCCTGCGCGGTGGCGCGGTGGCGCACGTGCAGGGCGGGATTGCTGGTGATGAGGAAGGCCGGAAGGTGCACGTGGCGCCGATCCAGCTCGCGCAGCAGGTCGAGGCCGTTGAGACCGGGCAGATTGTAGTCCACGATCATGCAGCCGCCGCGGGAAAACTCGGCGGCGAGCACATCTTCCGAGCGCGCATAGGTCCGCACGTTGAAGCCATCCACTTCAAGCGCGAACTTCAGCGAGTTGCAGACGGCGGGATCGTCGTCCACCACGTGGACGACGAAGCCGGGCGTCTCGTTGGACACGATCATTTTCCAGACCCTCCCCACGACCGGCTCGTGGGTCCACCTCAGGGGTCCACGCGGCCGATGGGCGCGCATGGTCAGTTAGTTTCCAGTATACTTTGGGAGGAAGCCTCCGGCGTTGCGCTAGATCAAGCGCCGGGCGCGCAGGTGCTCCTATCCCAGCGCCGCCTTGGGCGAGAGGCCGGCCAGAAGCGCCATGCGCACCAGCTCGGACAGGCTCTGCGCCTTCATCTTGGTCATCACGTTGGCGCGGTAGACTTCCACCGTGCGGGGGCTGATGCCCAGCTCGTAGGCGATGGTCTTGTTGGCCTGGCCGGCCACCAGGCATTCCAGCACCTGGCGCTCGCGCTGGGACAGGGCGGCGATGCGCTCCGCCACCTGATCGCGCAGGGCGTCGTGCTGATACGCCTTCTCCCGCCGCGCCAGCGCCGACTTCACCGTGTCGAGGATGGCCACGTCGTCGAACGGCTTCTCCAGGAAATCGGCGGCGCCGAGCTTCATGGCCTCCACCGCCAGGGGCACGTCGCCATGGCCGGTGACCACGATCACCGGCACGCTGGACCCCTTCTCCTGCAGATGCTGGAGCAGGTCGATGCCGGTCATGTCCGGCATGCGCACATCGGTGATGATGCAGCTCATGGACGGGTCCGCCGCCGGCATGCCCGCGTCCAGGAAATGCCGGGCCGAGGCGTGCGTCTGCACCGTGTGGCCGGCCGTGGCGAGCAGGAAGGCCAGCGATTCGCGCACGGCCTCGTCGTCATCGATGACGTGGATCACAGCGGCCATCCGTGGGTCAGTCATGAAGCGCCGCCTCCTCGCCCACGGCCCGCAGGGTGAAGCGGAACACCGCGCCGCCCTGCGGGTTGGGCTCGGCCCAGATGCGGCCGCCGTGGCCCTCGATGATGGTGCGGGAGATGGACAGCCCCACCCCCATGCCGTGCTGCTTGGTGGTGACGAAGGGCGTAAACAATTGCGGCGCGAAATCGGCCGAGATGCCGTGGCCGGTATCCGAGACGCTGATCATCACCATGTCGTCCTCCGCCGCCTCGGTCTTCACCAGAAGCTGGCGCCGCGGCGCCTCCATCATTGCCTCCAGGGCGTTGCGCATCAAGTTCAGCAATACCTGCTGGACCTGCACCTTGTCGGCAAGCACGAGGTCGCACTTGGGATCATAGTGGAAGCGCACCTGGATACCATGTTCCTTGGCGCCGACGAGGGCGAGGGCGCTCGCCTCCTCCACCAGCTTGGACAGGCTCTCCACCCGTCGCTCGCTCTCCCCGCGGGAGACGAAATCCCGCAGCCGCCGGATGATCTGGCCGGCGCGCAGGGCCTGCTCCCCGGCCTTCTCCAGCGCGCCCTGCAGCATCTCCACCTTGACGGTGCCGGCGTCCAGGAGGCGGCGCGAGCCCTTGATGTAATTGGCGATGGCCGAGAGCGGCTGGTTCAGCTCGTGGGCGAGGGTAGAGGCCATCTCGCCCATGGCGGTGAGGCGGGAGATGTGCACCAGCTCCGCCTGCAGCTCCTGCAGGCGCGCCTCGGTCTCCTGACGTTCAGTCAGGTCGCGGATGAAGCCGGTGAAGAAGCGCTCGGAGGTGGAGCGCATCTCGCCCACCGCCAGCTCCATGGGGAAGGTGGAGCCGTCCTTGCGCTCGCCCACCACCACCCGGCCGACGCCGATGATGCGCCGCTCCCCGGTGGTGAGGTAGCGCACCAGATAGCCGTCGTGCGCCTCCCGGTGGGGCGTAGGCATGAGGATCGAGACATTCTGCCCCACCGCCTCGGCCGCCGTATAGCCGAACAGGCGCTCCGCCGCGCTGGAGAAGGAGCGCATGATGCCGCGCTCGTCGATCACCACCATGGCGTCCGGCACGGTGTCGAGAATGGAGGAGAGGTGGGCCTCGCGGGCGAGCAGGTCGCGGTTGCGGGCGGCGGCATCCAGCCTGGTGCGGCGCAGCCGCTCGCCGAGCACGGCGATGCCGAGCCCCACGGCGATGAACAGGGCCAGCGTCGCCGGATCGAAGGCGCCCCCGAGGTTTCTGCCGCCGGTGGCGAGAGCAAGCGCTCCCCCGCCCGCGATGGCCACCGCCAGGGCGCTGCCGCCGGCCATGAGCCCCCGCCCGCTCACCAGCATCACGCCGGCAAGCTGGAGCATCAGCCCCTCCGCCCGGAACGGCGGAAAGCCGGCCATCAGGCCGAGCCCGAGGATGAAGAGCGCCACCGCACCGCCCACCAGGGCGTCGGACCATGCGGCGCGCCCCATCGGGCGCCTTGCGGCCGTATCGCTCACCACGCTGTCCATCCCGCTTGCAACACCCTCCCTGGAGACCATTTTAGCCTCCGTGAAACTACCTAAGGGCACCGACTTAAGTGTTCGATCCGAATTTTGCGATGCGTCAATGCCGGTTATCCCTTTATCCAACGTGATGGAAGGGTAAACCGATGCCGAGCCCCGCTGCAGCGATCGCCCAGAAGGCTTACGCTCATCCCATGACCGCTCCGCGCTGGGGCGACGAGGCCGAGAGCCGCTCCCCCATTGATGTGGTGGCCCGCCTTGGCATCGTGGCTTCTTATGCCCGCAACGGCGAGATCTTCGGTGAAGATCAGGCCGCCGACCATCTCTACATCGTCCTGTCGGGTGCCGTGCGCATCTGCAAGCTGCTCGGCGACGGCCGGCGCCAGATCGAGACCTTCTGCCTCGCCGGCGACGTGTTCGGCTGGGAGATGGAGCCCCGGCACCGGTTCTCCGCCGAGGCCGTGAGCGAATGCAAGGTGGTTCGCATCAAGCGCTCCATCCTGTTCTCCCGCGCCGCCGACGATGCCGAGCTGGGCCACGCCCTGTGGGCGCTCACCGCCTCCGAGCTCGGCCGGGCGCAGTCCCATCTGCTGGTGCTCGGGCGCAAGACGGCACAGGAGCGGGTCGCCACTTTCCTGCTCGACATGGCGGCGCGGGCCGGCTCCGGCCAGGGCACGAACGGCCTTGAGGTGACGCTGCCCATGTCGCGGCAGGACATCGCCGACTTCCTCGGCCTCACCATCGAGACGGTGTCGCGGACCCTGACCCATCTCGAAGAGATTTCGGCCATCTCCCTCCCCTCGTCCCGCCGCGTGGTGCTGCGCGACGGAGCGGCGCTGCGGCGCCTCAATTCCTGATCGGTTTTCCCCCGGCGTGCCGCACTCCAAGCGGCGCACCTCCTTAGGCACGTGCTTTCGGGCGCGTGCCTTTTCTTTTTGGGGGTGTGGAACAAGGCGGCCCGCCGCGCGGCCCGCTCATGACTGTCCCTTCAGACCGCCGCGGCGTGGCGCTTCTGCTCGGGGGCCGCGGCGCGGTTTGCCATCAGGCGCGTGTCGAACACCGCGCAGACCACGCGGGTGAAAGGGCGCGCCGCTTCCGGAACCTCCACCACCGCACCGTGGCGCCAGGCGAGGCCGTCGGCGACCAGCGGCTCCAGGGCGTGGATCTCGTCGGCGAAGAAGCCGCGCGGAAAGCCATACTGCGCGCAGGCCGCATCGAGATCGACGGACAGGTCGCACATGAGCCGCTCGATGACATGGCGGCGCAAAAGGTCCTCGTCGGACAGGGCGATGCCGCGCGCGACGGGCAGCATGCCGGCCTCCACCGCCTTGTGCCACGCCGGCGTCGCAGGCAGGTTCTGCACATAGCCCTGCGGCAGCGCGCCGATGGCCGAGGCGCCGAAGCCGATGAGCACCGGGGCGTCGTCGGTGGTGTAGCCCTGGAAGTTGCGCTTCAGCGTCCCCGCCGCCGCCCGCTCCGCCATGGCATCCGAGGCGCGGGCGAAATGGTCGAGCCCCACCGGCACATAGCCATGGGCGGCGAGCACATCCGCCACCAGTTCCACCTGCGCCAGGCGCTCACCGGCGCCGGGCAGCGCATCTTCCGGGATCAGCGCCTGGTGCTTCTTCATCCACGGCACATGGGCATAGCCGAACACGGCGATGCGGTCCGGGTCGAGGCCGAGGGCCGCCTCCACCGTGCGGCGGACGGAGGCCTCGTCCTGGTGCGGCAATCCGTACATAAGGTCGAGGTTGAGGGCGGAGATGCCGGCGGCGCGCAGGGCATCCGCCACCGCCTGCGTCTGCGCGCACGACTGGTGGCGGCCGATGGCCTGCTGCACGGCGGGATCGAAATCCTGCACGCCGAGGCTGGCGCGGTTGAAGCCCTCGCGGGCCAGCGTCGCCACCTTGTCCGCGTCCATCACGCGGGGATCGATCTCGATGGCGATCTCGGCGTCGGGGGCGAAATCGAAGGTGGCGCGCAGAGCGCCCAGGATGGCGGCGAAGTCCTCGTCCGCCAGCATGGTGGGGGTGCCACCGCCGAAATGCAGGTGCGACAGCTTGAGGCGGCCCGGCAGGTGGCGGGCCACAAGGCCGATCTCCTCCACCAGCCGCTCGGCATAGGCCTTCACCGGCGTGCGGCTGCGGGCCACCGCCGTCTGGCAGCCGCAATAGAGGCACAGCTCGGCGCAGAACGGCACGTGCACATAGGCCGACACGCGGGCATCCCCCGGCACGGCGGCCAGCCATGAGGCATAGGTCGCGGCATCGACGGCGGGGGAGAAATGGGGCGCGGTGGGGTAGCTCGTATAGCGCGGCACCGGCTGCCCGTAGCGGGCAAGGAGGGTCGGCGCATCAAGCTTGGGGGCGGGGCCGAAAGCAGCTTGGGTCATGGCCGCAACCATGGGGCGCCGGCCCTTGCCGCGCCTTGATGTGGCGCAAGGGGCAGCCGCGGCGGCGGCCCCCCCGGTTGACGCCCCTTTGTCGCACCCGCTCAATAGGACAGGAATGCCCCGGCGAAGATGCCCTCGGCGCGCTCGTCCCCCGCCAGCTTGAAGCGATATTGCAGTGTCAGGTCGAGATAGGACCGGGGCGCGGCATATTCGTCCTCGTTGAACCAGTAGCGCAGGGTCGCGCCCGGACCCGCGCCGAGGGCGAAGGGCGTGGCATAGCCGGTATCGTAGCCGCCGCCGATGGCGAGATAGGGCCACAGCACCAGCCGGTCGGAGATGGCGTCAAGCCGCCACGCATGGCCGTAGCGCGCCTCGAAGGTGGCCACCGTCTGCGGTTCCATGAGGAAGTAATTGTAGTCGGCATAGACCTGCCATGCCCGCCAATTGTCCACGTCTACCCGAAGATCCGTGCCCTCGCTCTTGGAATAGGCGGCGCGCAGCAGCACGTCGTCGCGGGCATACTGGCCCACCGGGAACAAATAGGACGCCTCGAACACCAGGTTCTCGCTCTTGAACGGCTTCCACCGCGCGCCGGCGCCGCCCTGGATGGTGTCGAAGCCGGTGGGGCCGCCGGCATCGCTGTAGAGCGTGCCGAAGCCGCGGACGAACAATTCGAAGATGGCGCCGTCGCGATAGCCGATGCCCGGCGGGCGCCAGTAGATCTCGCCGCCCGCGCCGATGGTGTGGTTGGCACCCGGCGAGGGCGGAGCCAGATAGGAGCCGGGGGCGACGCCCACCGCGCCGTAGCTCACCGAGGCATAGGCGCCCCAGGTCCGCGTCAACTCCGCCACCTCGCGGCGAAGGCCGAACAGATATTGCGGATCAAGCTGAAGCTTGCCCTCTCGCGCCTCATCGATGGCGGACTTGAAGTAATCCACCGCCTCGGCGTTGTGATAGGTGTGCCGCGCCGCATAGGCGGCATTGATCAGGTTGGTGCCGCGCAGCTGCCAGCGGCTGTTCGCCTCGGAGAAGTATTCGTAGGCAAGGTCATCCTCGCCTGCCTGGCTCGCCAGCACCGCGAGGTCCACCGCCTTCATGCCCCGCAAGGCACCCGAATTGTAGGCGGAGAGGAACAGCTGGCGTGCCTCCTCCTTGCGCCCGAGCTGGGACAGGACGCCGATGCGCGCCGTCAGCATGGCCATGCGCTCCTGCCCGCTGCGCGCGCTGGCGGCGGCAAGGGTGAAGGCCTGGAGCGCCGCTTCCTTGTCGTCGAGGGCCAGCGTGGCGAAGCCGACCCGCGCCTGCACCTCGTAGCTCCCCTCGCCCCGGTAGGGCGCGAGGGCGTCGAGGGCGACGGCCGGCTGCTTGGCCGAAAGGCCGGCGTCGGCAAGGCCGAGGCGCACCTGCCGCACCTGATCGGCCGGCAGGCGGCCGGAGGCGAGGGCGGCGCGGAAATCCTGGATGGCGCCGGAGAAGTCCCGCGCCCGCATGCGCAGGTTGGCCCGCTGCACCAGCAGCGTCGCATCGCGCGGGTTGCCGGCGAGGAGGCGGTTCGCCACCGCCTCGGCCTCCCGGTAGCGACCCGCCGAGGTGAGGGCATTGAGCAGCAGCACCTGATAGGTCGTGTTGCCCGGCTCGGCATCTACCGCCCGGCGCGCCTCGGCGATGGCGGTTGCGTAGTCGCGTTTGGCGAAGGCCGCATAGGCGGCGCTGGCGGCGGCATAGCCCGGCGCGGCCGGGTTGAGGCCCGCGCCGGCCATCTGCATGGACTGGCCGGCGAAAACCGAGCAGATGACCCCGTAGGACGTGGGCTGGCACAGCACCACGGGCTGGACCAGGGCCGGGCGCGGACCGCCCGACGCCTTCATCAGCGCCTCGGCCTGCTTGTGCAGGGGCACGATTTCCTTGTTTTTGCCCGCATCCAGCGGCTCGAGCAGCTTCAGCGCGTCGGCCGCCTGCCCGGCGGCGAGCGCCGCATTGGCGGCGATGAGGCGGAAGTTCAGGTCTTCAAGGTCTGTCAGCACCTGGCTGGCGAGGGTCGTGTCAAACTCCTTGACCGCCTCGTCGCGCTGGCCAAGCTTCTGCAGGAGATAGCCGCGCAGGACATGGGGCAAGGGCTCGCTGGGATTATCGGCGACCGCGCCGGCGGCGACGGCCTCGGCCTCCTTCACCTGCCCCGCCGCCATCAGCGCATTGATGAGCAC
Source organism: Xanthobacter autotrophicus ATCC 700552 (assembly GCF_043194565.1). GTDB lineage: Bacteria > Pseudomonadota > Alphaproteobacteria > Rhizobiales > Xanthobacteraceae > Xanthobacter > Xanthobacter autotrophicus_F. The sequence goes on from NZ_JBAFVS010000015.1 coordinate 92,776, forward strand.
GATGCGGAACACCAGGGCGTCCGGCGCCCGGTCCACCGCCTGCCGGGCCAAGGCGACGGCGGCCTGCGCCTTGCCGCGCGCGATCTCCTTGATGGCCTGTTCCGCCAGAGGCTCGGCGAGGCGCTTCTCGTTGGCGGCGCGCAGGGCCAGCAGGGTGGGGTCGGTGTCGCCCTGGGCGATGGCGTCGCGGATGGCGACATCCAGATCCTTGAACTTCTTGGCGCGCTCCAGCGTGTCCACCAGCAGGCGACGCCAGGTTGGGTTGCCGGGATTGTCCTTCAACGCCTCGCGGATGCGCGTCTCGGCGAGGGCGTCGTTGCCGTCGCGATAGGCGTTGAAGGCTTCGAGCGCGGCATCGTAGCCGGGCGTGTCGGAGACCCCGCCGCCGGGGGGCGTGGTGGCGGGCACCAGGCTGCATGAGGGTCCGTAAGGCGTGTCCACGCACTTCTGGTAGGGCACGGGCAGGTTCTGGAACGCCTTGTCGGGCACCAGCTTCGGGTTCTTCTCCTGGGCCCGGGCCACGCGCAGCCGCGCCACCACCGCCGCGTCCTGCGGCTGCACGGGCTCCAGCAGCCTGATGGCGCGCTGGGGGTGGCCGGCGGCGATGGCGGCATCGGCCATCACCAGGCGCACGTCGCGCGCATTGGCCCCGCTCAACACCTCGTCCTTGAGGGCCGTGTCGAAATCCTGCTCGGCGTCGGCGATGCGGCCGAGCCGTTCGCGCAGATAGCCGCGCAAGGTGCGGGGCAGGAAGGATTGCGGATCCACCTCCACCGCCGCGCCGGCCGCTGTCTCCGCCGCCTCGATCTGCCCGTCGGCGATGAGGGCGTAGACCAGCAGCACGCGGTAGCTGAGATCGTCCGGCACCAGTGCGATGGCCTTCTTCGCCGCCTCCACGGCCGCCTTCGGATTGGAGGCCTCCAGCGCCTTGTTGGCGGCGAGCGAGGGCGCCTGCGCCAGGACCTTGCTCTGCGCCCGCACCCGCGCCACCAGCGTCTGGTCCGCGATGCCGGCGGCGATGGCCTGGTTGCCGGCGGCCACCGCCTCGGCGGTCTGGCCCTGGGCCTCCAGCGCGTCCATCAGCAGCAGCCACAGGCGCGGCACGTCGGGCCGCAGCTTCAGCGCCTCGCGGGCATAGGCAACCGTCTCCGAATATTTCTTGTCGCGCTGGGCGGTATAGGCCCGGTCGGCCGCGGCCCAGGCCGCGCCGGTCAGCTCCGGCGGCTCGGCGCGCGCCGGCATGGCCCCGGCAAGCGACACTGCCGCCAGCACGGCGGCCAGCATCACGCCGAGGGCGGTGCGCCTGAGGCGCCGTGGCGCCCGAAGCGACTGCGAAAGGAGGGCCGTGCGGAGAGGAATCGCGGTGGTCATGGCGCCACCGTCTCAGGGATTATTTAAACCGGGGTTAACCTTAAGAGGCAGGGTGAATGAAATACTTCCGTAAATACTTTGTTTACCATATCAACCGTGCAGCCCCGCATTCGCCCTCAAGAAATGCGTCATTTGCGTGAAGGAGGCGGCGCGGTGCGCTCCTGCTCTTAACTTGCCGTTTACTTCCCGATTGCCGCGCGCATCCGCTCCCGCCAGGTCTCGGCGCTCATGAGGGAGGGCGCATCCCACTGGTCGGCGGCCTGCGGGCCGCTGTGGAACGGCCCCTCGTTGAACTGCCACACCATCACCTGCGGCGGCGCCTTGGCGAAGTCCGGCGCGCCCACGGACTGGAGGAAGGTGACCCACGGCCCCACATTGCCGGGGTTCCAGGTGAGGGACACCGGCCGGTCGAGCACGTTGGAGAGCTTCTGCGGGAAGCCGAGATAGGGCTGCACGAAGCTGTTGCCCACCACGTGGACCGGCGCCGGCCCGCCGTCGAGCAGGGAGGCCTTGGTGGCGGGCGGGGTGCGCACGGTGTAGAGGTCCGGCCCCACCTGCTTCTGCTGGTCGGGGGGGAGGAAGCGCTCGGCAAGGTCGCCCAGATGGCGCTGGGTGACCCATTCGCCCAGCTTGTCGCCGCCCGGCGTGCCCGCGAGCTTGGCGACCTTGCCCTTGATGAGCGCGGCCACCGCGTCCGCCGCCGCCTCCGCCGACCAGGCGGTCCAATGGTAGTCGGCCCGGTAGAAGCTGGTCTGCCGGCCGGTCTCCACCGATTTGAGCGCCGGGCGCAGGTCCAGCGTGTCGATGCCGGTCTTCTTCAGTTCATCGAGGATGAAGTCGTACTGGCCCGCCACCTCCGCCGACAGGCTGGTGCCATCCGGCAGGCGCGCCTTGTAGAAGCTGGCCTTCAGCGGCACCACCAGGGTGACGAGGGTGACGCCCCGCGCCGCGAGCGCCGCCCTGGCGTCCCTGATCAGCCCCACATTGGCGGTGATGCCGGCCCGGTCCAGCACCGTGAGGCTCTCCCAGCCGGGAAACAGCCAGCCGTCCTTGCCGATGAGGATGGGGGTGCCGCCGGCCGCCGTCTGGGCCATGGCCGGAGCCGCCGCGCCCGCGACGGCAAGCGCCGAGGCAAAGGCTGCACCGGCAAGGGCTGCTCCGGCGAGCAGCCGGCGGCGGGTGAAGGCGTGACGCGTCATGGCGGGTCTCCCAGAAAGCGGCGTTCGGTCTCCGTCAGCGGGCGGGTGAGGGCGCGCATCGGAAACTCCCACACGATGAGCCGCGTCTGCGCGAGACTTTCGGGCTCATCCATCAGAAACTCCAGGAGCTGGCCGGCAAAGCCGCTGCCGTCGGCGCTCTTCTGCGCCACCTCGTAGCCTGAGGCCGCCTGGAGATAGTCCAGAAATCCGGAATTGCGCGAGAAGGAGGAGCCCGCCAGCACCACCGCGGGGGCGGGCACGTCGTCGAGCAGGCCGCCGCTGCGGGCGATGGTGGCGGACACGTCCGGCACGAGATCGGGCTCCGGGCCGGACCAGGGCCAGGATCGCTCCAGCCCGGCCAGGCGCATGAGATCGCCCACACGCGGATGCGGCGGGCTCTCCTTCAGCGTCACCTTCTGGGTCCCCGTTCCGATCTTGCGTGCCACATGCTCGGCCACGCGCGCCGCCGCCCGCCGCGCACCCAAAGGACTCCAGTGGGTGTCCGTGCGCATGAAACCGTCCGCAGCGGGCCAGCCGGGCGCGATCTCCACCTGGTCGAGGCCCAGCGCGCGGCTCCCCTCCCACCACGCGGCGGAACGCCGGGCCGCGAGACCCGCCACCGGCAGGCCGCAGAGCTTGTCCGCCGCCAGCTGGGCCTTGTCGGGCACCGGCAGCACCACGAGGGCGATGTTTCGCGCGGCGAGATGATCGCGGATCTTCGCGGCGAGCCGGATGCGCTGTGCAACAGGGGCCTCCCGCTCGCGCGGCTCGACGATCTCGTCGGCATAGAACAGCCAGCCCGGGCACCCGGCACGCACCAGCGGCCCGGCATCGCCGAGAAGGCGGTAGGCAAGGCCCGAGGCCATGTCGTCAAGCGCCGTCAGCTTGGGGAGGGCGGCAACCACCTGCTTGTCCAGCGCGGCGCTGAAGCGGCCTTCCAGGATATCCGCGGGACCGGCGACAGCGCCGAGCGCCTCGCGGCTCTCCAGGCCCGAGAGCCGGGCCGCGACGAAGCCGAGCCCGGCGAGCATCAGCGCCAGGAAGGCCAGGGTGGCAAGGGTGCGGGCGAGGGTCGTCATGGCGCGTCAGAACTGGAAATAGAGGAAGGGCACGACAATCCGCCCCTGCAGCACGAACAGCGCGAACAGGAACAGCGGCAGCGCCGTCCACGCCCGTAGCGCATGGCCCGGATTGGGCGCGGAAGGGTCGATGCGCATGAGCTTCGGCAGATAGATGAGGCCGATGCCGAGGGCGAGGGTCACCCCCTCCAGCGGCCGGATCGCCGCCCCCATGGCGGGCGAAAGCGCAAGCCCGTGGGCACCCGCGAGGCCGGAGAAGATGCGCCCGGCCTCGTCCCAGCTCGCAGCGCGGAACAGCGCCCAGCCGACCATGACGAAGGCCAGCGTGAGCAGGTGCCCGAGCGACGCCCCGGTGCCGGGCAGGCGCGCGGCCTTCCACACCCGCCCCACCATCAGGCCGAAGCCGTGCCACAGGCCCCAGATGAGGAAGGTCCAGCTCGCCCCGTGCCACAGGCCGCCGAGGCCCATGGTGATGAGCAGGTTCAGGGAGACGCGGCCGGTGGCGCCCCGGTTGCCGCCCAGCGGAATGTAGAGATAGTCGCGCAGCCAGGTGGAGAGCGAGATGTGCCAGCGCCGCCAGAAATCGGCGAGCGAGGTGGCAAGATACGGATTGTCGAAATTCTCGGGGAACTTCAGCCCCACCATCAGCCCGAGGCCGATGGCCATGGCGCTGTAGCCGGAAAAGTCGAAATAGAGCTGGAGCGTATAGCCGGCCACCGCCAGCACCACGTCCGCCGTGGTCGGCTCGGCGAGCGCGTAGCCCGCATCCACCAGGGGGGCCAGCGTATCGGCGATGAGCACCTTCTGGGCGAAGCCGAGCATGAAGCGCTCCACGCCGAACATGAACTCGGCGCGGTGGAAGGTGCGCGCCTTCAGCCGCTGCGCCACCCATTCGTAGCGCACCACGGGACCGGCCACGAGGTGGCCGAACATGGACTGGTAGGTGGCGTAGTTCACGAACGAGGGCTCGGCCGCGACCGTGCCCCGGAACACGTCGGTGGAATAGGAGATGGCGCCGAACACGAAGAAGCTGAGGCCGATGGGCAAAAGCACATCCTGCCAGCCCCACACCGAGGCGCCCAGCGCGCCGGCCGAATGGACGAAGAGGTTGGCGTATTTGAACCAGACGAGGGACGCCAGCGGCCATGTGACCCCCACCACCAGCGCCCGCCGCCGCGCGGCGCCGTCCGCGCGGGCGATCCACAGGCCCGTGGCCCACGACCACACGGCGATGGAGACGATGAGCGGCAGGAAGTCCGCCCGCCACCAGGCATAGAACAGCCAGGAGAAAGCGAGGATGGCAAGGTTCCGCGCCGCCCCCGGCGTCAGAGCGTAGACGATGAGGAACACCGGCAGGAACAGGAACAGGAAGCTGTCGGAGGCGAAGACCATGGGCGCTTGCGTTCCTGCTGGCCGGTCAGAGCGTTTTCAAGCGAAGTGGATACCGGTTCGCGTGAAGAAAACGCGTTAACACAAAGTTCTAGAGCGATTGCCGCGAGCCAGGGCGAGCGGAAGACGCTCTAGTTGCCGGCGCCGCGATAGGGCTCCGTCTCGTCGCGCTGGCCGGTGAGCACCGGGCCGGAGGCGCCCGGCAGCAGGAACAGGCTGTAATGGTCCCCGGCCTTCAGCGACGGCAGGGTCAGCGGGCCGGAGGCCGCCGCACCGCATGTCGCCGCAAGGATCGCCGCGATGGGATTGATGGCGCGTTGGCGGGTGGCATTGGGCGCCACCGCCTCGAACACGGTGGGACCGCCATCGGCCACCGTCACGGCGCCGTCGCAGTCGGGCACGAGATTGTAGAAGCGCAGCTGGGCTTTCAGGTCGTTGCGGCCCTCGGTGGAATCGGCGATGACCACCGCCGGGCCGCCCGCAGGCACCACCACGGTGGAGAAGGCGTCGGCCGCCGGCACCAGTTCGCCCGCCACGGGCCGGCCGTCGATGCTGACGGAAAGCCGCGCCCCGCCCTTCACCACGCGGTAGATGGTGGCCGTGTCGCCCTGCCCCACCGGCACCGCCGGACCTGATCCAAGGGCGATGGGCGCGCCGCTGCGGGAAAGGTCGATCACGCGCACATAGGCCGAGCCGGCCGGCGGCTTGGGCGCATAGAGCCGGGTCAGTTCCTGCGCCTGCGCGCCGAGGCCAGCCACAAGGCCCACCGGGACAAGCGCCAGCGCGGCGAGGCCGGCAGCGATGCCGCGTGCGGCGGCTGTCGTGGCGCGGATGGAAACAGGCATGCGCGGACCCCTACCGGCCTGAAGAAGGTTAGAGCCCTTGGCGCGGCCCCGTGACCAAATCCGGGGATCGCGCCTGAAGCTAAGACGCCAAAACAGTTAGGCCCTGCGCCCCCGCGAGACAACCGAGCCGCCCGCCCATCACCGTCTATGGTTACGCACGGTGCCCAAGGTCGGCGCGCAAGCTCGGCGCGTTCAGCCTTCGTACTTTTCCAGGAACGCCGCGATGGAGAGGGTGCGGAAGTCCGGCAGGGCGACCCGAAGCTGCTCGTGGCTCCAGTCCCACCAGCTCAGCGCCTCAAGGCGCGCGGCGATGTCCGCCGGAAAGCGCAGCTTCACCACCCGCGCGGGCACGCCGGCGACGATGGCATAGGCCGGCACGTCCTTGCTCACCACCGCCCCCGCCGCCACCACCGCGCCGGTACCCACGCTGCGCCCGGCGAGCACCACGGCGGCATGGCCGATCCACACGTCATGGCCGAGGGTCAGCTTCTGGTCGCGGCGCCACTGGAAGAACTCCGCCTCGTCCTCTTCGCCGGGAAAGTAGGTGGAGGCGCGATAGGTGAAATGCGCCTGCGACGCCCGCCAGGTGGGATGGTTGCCCGGATTGAGCCGCGTCATGGCGGCGATGGAGCAGAACTTGCCGATGCGCGCATAGGCGATGTCGGCATCGTTCACCACATAGGAATAGTCGCCCATCTCCACTTCGAGCAGCTTGGTGCGGGCGCCCACCTCGGTATAGCGGCCGAGGGTGGAGGCCTTCACCTGGGCGGTGGGATCGATGAGGGGGGTCTCCCCCAGCACCTTCACCGGCCACCCCCGAATGGCAGGCGCTGCATCAGGCGAAAGCGCGCCATCGGCGTCTCCTGCACATAGAGGGCGATATCTGCGAGCGTTACCGGCACCTCCGCCCCGCTGGCATGGTAGGCGTCGGCCAGCGCGTTCATGGCGTGGCCGCGCTCCCCCTCCGGCAACGGGCCGGTCAGGGTCATGTGGAAGCGGAACTCGTCCAGTACGTAAGGATAGCCGTAGGTTTCGAGATAACCCACCTGCCGCGCCGACAGGCGATCCGGCTTGCGCCGCGCCATGTCGGCCGACGAAAGCTGTGCCCTCATCCCCTCAAGCTCCAGGACACAGGAGGAGGCGAGGTCCTCGAGCTTGGGTGCCGGCACCGCCGGCACCAGGGCCACGAAGGGGCCGATGGCGCGCACCTCCAAAGGTGGCATCTCGAACGGATGGTGGCCGGCGGCGCAGGCGGTCGCGGCCGCGACGAGGTCCGGTTCCGTCTTCCCCTCCGCGAGGCGGAAGGGCGCCTTCAGGGTGCCGTGGAAGCCGTAGCGCCGCGGCTCGGCGGTGGCCGCATGCCAGGCCTCGGCATCGAAGCCGGGGAGGTCCGGAAAGGCCGGCTCGGCGCCGGTCTGCGCATCATAGCCGAGCACGCACGAGCCGAAGCGCCACAGGGCGCTCTCGGCGGGCGGGGCGAGATAAAGGGCATAACGCGGGGCGGTCACGGTGGCAGCGCCTCCTTGCGCGTCACGGGCCGAAGATCAGCGGGGCAAAAAATCAGCGCGGCAGAAACGGGTTGTGGGCCTTTTCGTCGCCGATGCTGGTGACAGGGCCATGACCGGGCAGGCAGACCACGGTGTCGCCCAGAGGCAGCAGCTTGCCGACGATGCCCGCGATCAGCAGGTCCGGATCGCCATAGGGAAAGTCGGTACGGCCCACCGAGCCCCGGAACAGGGTGTCGCCCACGATGGCGATGCCGACCGGCTTGTGCACGAAGACCAGATGGCCCGGCGTGTGCCCCGGCACGTGCAGGATATCGAGGGTGAGATCGCCCACGCTCACCGTTTCGCCCTCGCTGAGATAGCGGTCGGGCGTCACCGCGCGGGCGTTGGGGATGCCGTATCTGGCGGCCGCGGCGGGGATGTCGTCCATGATGAACTGGTCGGCCGCGCCCGGCCCCTCCACCTTCACGCCGAGGATCTCGGCCAGCTCGGCGGCGCCGGCGGCGTGGTCCACATGGCCGTGGGTCAAAAGGATCTTCTCCACCGTGATCCCGGTCTCGGCGATGGCCGAGCGAATCTTGTCAAGATCGCCGCCGGGATCGATCACCACGCCCTTCATGGTCGCGGTGCACCACACCAGCGAACAGTTCTGCTCGAACGGCGTGACGGGGACGACGGCGATCTGGATCGGCTGCATGGAGGGCTCCGCGTGAGCACGTTTGGCGCCGGCGCGGGCACGGCCCGTCCCCGGTGAGGTGAGAAAGGGTCCGGCAGGATGCGCACGGACGCAAGGTGACCGAAGGTCCGCGGTGGGCGAAAGATCCCGCAGGACCGGATCAATGCGGTTCATGCGTCCATGGCCAAGCCTGCACGGCGCCCGGTCGGCAAGGCCGCCGGCCCTCAGTCGCTGCCGCCATGGGACCGGCGGATTCGCCGCACCACCGACCACACGCCGAGCACCGCCACAGGCACCGCCAGCGCCGTCGCGAGGCCCACGTCCAGATGGACGCCGAAGGTTCGCACGTCGATCCCGCTTTCGTGGATGCCCTCGGCCAGGTGGTGGAACAGGCTGACCACATAATAGGAGATGGCCGCCACCGAGAGGCCTTCCACCGTGCGCTGCATCCGCAGCTGCAGGCGGGTGCGCTCGTTCATGGAGGTGAGCAGGTCGCGGTTCTGCTGCTCCAGCTCCACGTCCACGCGGGTGCGCAGCAGATCGGCGGCATTGGAGAGCTTGCCGGCGATCTTGTCCTGCCGCTCCTCCACCGCAAAGCAGGTGCGCATGGCCGGCTGCATCCGGCGATCGAGGAATTGCTGCCAGGTGGGAAAGCCCGTCACCGACACCTCGCGGATGGTGGCAAGGCGCAGCCGCACGATCTCCATATAGGCGCGACTCGCACCGAACCGGAACAAGGCGCCGGCCGCCCCCGCCTCCAGCTCGGCCGCCAGCGCCACCAGCTGGTTCAGGAGGTTATTGTTGTCCACCAGGCCCTTGGCGGAGGTCATGGCGGTTGCCGCCGTGGCGAGACGCGCCTCGATGCGCGCCACCTCCGGCGACAGGCGCTGCGCCTCCGGCAGGCCGAGCAGGGCAAGGGTGCGGTAGGTCTCGATCTCCAGCAGCCGCTGCACCAGCGCGCCGGCCGCGTCCGCCCCGAGGCCCCGGTTGCGCACCAGGATGCGCACGAAGCCCGAAGGGTCGGCCATGAAATCGGTGGCGATCTCGGCGAAGCCGTCGTTCACGTCGGCACGGGCCAGGCTCGATCGGTCGAACACCTGGTCGAGGAAGAAATCCTCGGCAGTGTCGGGCACGAGGTGGAGGTCCACCGCCACCAGCAGCGGGCCGGGCTGCGGCACCTCGCCGAAGGGGCTGGCGAGGGTCGCCGCCGGCGGCTGGAACGGCAGGCCGCCGGGCTGGATGCCGCTGGAGGGAAGGTCCCAGGTGTAGGTGCAGAATTCGGCGTGGCTCTCCCACCTCAGCTCGGCGCCGCCGAACGAGACGTGGTGATACTTGGCGCCCGAGGCCGGCGCGGGAAGCCCGCGCGCATGGCACAAGGCCGCCAGCGCCGCGCGATCGGCCTGGGCCGTGGTCGGATCCAGCAGGAAGGCGGCATGCAGCATGCGCCGGGGCGCCTGCGCCGGGGCGAACGGACGCGCATGCAGCTCGCGCAAGACCTGCGCGCGCAGGGGATGAGCGTGAAGCGCCCGCCCTTCGCCGATGACGAGGTCCGCCTCGCCTCCCGTGCGCCCATTGCCCATCGCGCCGCTCCCTGATGTGTTTTGTCCGTGCTGGCACGGCGGCGGCGCGCGATCAAGGCGCATGGTCCGTCGCAAGCGTCGCACCAAGGGGGGCAACGCTTGCGACGGCTGAGACCTGCGGCCCCGGTTCGCCCGCGGCCGACGGGTTTCACAGATGCCGCAGCACCCGCGCCGGGGGGACCGAAAGCGCCCGCAGGGTCCCGGCCAGCCCGACCCCCACGGTGACCACCAGCGCGCCGATGACCGCCCCGGCGGCAGCCGGCAGGGAGAAGCTGAAGCCGATATCCATCACCTGCGTCACCACCCCATAGGCGGCAAGGCTTCCCGCCGCCACGGCCACCAGCGCGGTGGCAAGCCCGAGCCCGGCATATTCGAGACCATAGGCGAACATGAGCCGGCCCCGCGTCGCCCCCAGCGTCTTCAGGATCACCGCGTCATAGATGCGGCCCTCGCGGCCCGCCGCCAGCGCGCCGGCCAGCACCAGCACCGAGGTGATGAGGGTGACGAGGCTCGCCGCGCGGATGCCCAGCGACAGGTTGTCCAGCATGCGCTGGGCCTCCTCCAGCGTCTCCTTCACCCGCACCGTGGTGATGGCCGGAAAGCGCCCCGCCACCGCCTTCAGCAACGCCACCTCCCGCGCCGTGTCCCCGCCATCGGGAAAGGTGAGGGTGGCCAGCACCGTGTGCGGCGCCCCGGCGAAGGTGGCCGGCGAGAACACCATGACGAAATTGATGCCGAGCCGCTCCCACTTCACCTCGCGCAAATTGGCGATGCGGGCGGTGATGGGGCGGCCGAGCACATTCACGGTCACATGATCGCCCAGCGCGAGGCCGAGGCCCTTGGCCAGCTCGGCGTCGAAGGAGACGAGGGGCTCGGTCTCGTCACCGGTCCACCATTGGCCCGCCACCACCCGCGAGCCCTCCGGCACCTCGGCGGCGCTGGAGATGCCGCGATCGCTCTGCAGCACCCAGGCGGCGTCGGCGCGCGGCTTCACCTCCTCGGCGGGCGTATCCTTCACCCTGGTGATGCGCCCGCGCAGCATGGGCACCGCCTTCACCTCGGTGCCGGGGGCGCTCGCCGCCAGGAAGGCGCGGAAGTCCGCCTCCTCGCCGCTGGGCACATCCACGAAGAAGAAGCTCGGCGCCGCCTGCCGCATCGGGCCGGCCAGTTCCCGACTCAGGCTCGCATCCACCAAAGCGATGCCCACCATGAGCGACAGGCCGAGACCCAGGGACAGCACCACCGAGGCGGTGAGCGCCCCCGGCCGGTGCACGTTGGCAAGCGCAAGGCGCACCATGGCGTCGCGCGGCCGCGGCGCCCGGCGCGCCAGCGCCATCAGGCCGGCGGCCACGCCCCGCAGCAGCAGGAACACCAGCGCCGCCGCACCGAGGAAGACCGCCGCTGCCCGCCGATCCTCCGAAGTCGCCAGTGCCAGCGCCACCAGCGCCGCGCCCACCCCCGCCACCGCGAGAAACGTACCAAGGCCGACCTTCACCGCCGGCTCGCCGATGCCGTCGCGGAACAAGGCGGAGACCCGCGCCTGCTGCGCCCGCGCCAGCGGCAGCAAAGAGAACAGGACCGACACCAGCACGCCATAGAGCGCAGCCAGCGCCAGCGCCGCCGGATCGATGCGCGGCTCCAGCGGAAACGGCACCAGCGCGCCGATGGCCGCGCTCGCCACGAACGGCAAGGCGGCCCCCAGCATCAGCCCGATGCCGATGCCCAGCGCCGCGATCAGGCCGATCTCGGCGGCATAGGTAAGGAAGATGTCGCGCCGCGTCGCCCCCACCGCCTTCAGGGTGGCGATCACCTCCCGCTTGGCCGACAGATGGCTCGACACCGCATTGGCGACCCCCACCCCGCCCACCATGAGCGCGGTGAGCGCCACCAGCGCCAGGAACTGGCTGATGCGCCGCACGTTGCGGGCAAGCTGCGGGGTGGCGCCGTCGCGGGTGCGCATCTCGAAGCCGGCCGCGCCGAAGCGCTCCCGCGTCCCGTCCATGAAGGCGCTGAGTGCGGCCGGCGCGGGATCGGCCAGCGCCACGCGATAGCTCCAGCGCACCAGGCTTCCGGGCTGGATCAGCCGGGTCTGCGGCAGCACCGCCTGCGAGACCAGAAGGCGCGCGCCGAGGCCGACGCCGGATGACAGCCGGTCCGGCTCGCTGTCCAGCACGGCGCGGACCTCCACCATGGCGTCGCCCAGCAACAGGCGGTCGCCCACCTTCAGGCCAAGCCGGCCCAGCAGCACCGGATCGGCCGCCGCGCCATAGAGGCCGCCCCTTTCGCCGAGCACGTCGGCGAGCGGGGCGGGCGGGCTGAGCGCCACCTGCCCCACGAGGGGATAAAGGCCGTCCACCGCCTTCACCTCGGCCAGCGCGGCGTCGCCGGCGGCGGTGCGGGCCATCACCCGCAGCAAAGCGGTGGTGCCGAGCCTGCCGCCGTGTTCGAGCGCGGCCCGCTCGTCGGCGCTCGCCTCCCGCTGCACCAGGGTGAAGGCGGCGTCGCCGCCGAGGATGGCGCGGCCCTCCCGCTCCAGCCCCTGGGTGAGCGCCCCGGCAAAGGAGCCGATGCCGGCAATGGCCATGACGCCCAGCACCAGGCAGCCGAGGAACACGCCGAAGCCCCGCCGCGCCCCGCGCAATTCCCGCAGGGCGAAGCGCAGGGACCGGGGCAGCCGGGGCGCGGCGGCGACCAACGCCGCCATCACAGCGCCTCCGCGCCGGCGCGGGACGTGATCGCGCTATCGTCCTTCACCACGCCGGAATGCAGGGAGAGCACCCGTTGGCAGCGCCGCGCCAAAGCGGTGTCGTGGGTGACGAGCACCAGCGTCGTGCCGCGCGCCCGGTGGACGGAAAAGATAAGGTCCATGATCTGCCGGCCGGTGGCCTCGTCGAGATTTCCGGTAGGTTCGTCGGCGACCAGGATCGGCGGCTCGGGGGCCAGAGCGCGAGCGAGCGCCACGCGCTGCTGCTCGCCGCCGGAGAGCTGCCCCGGATAATGCCCGGCGCGGGCGGAAAGCCCCACCGCCTCCAGCTCCTGTGCGGCGCGGGCGAACGCGTCGGCGCGGCCCATGAGTTCCAGCGGCACGGCGACGTTTTCCAGCGCCGTCATGGTGGGGATGAGGTGGAAGGACTGGAACACGATGCCGATGTGCCGGCCGCGGAACCGCGCCAGCGCATCCTCGCCGAGGTGGGTGATATCGGTGCCGGCCACGGTGACGCGGCCCTTGTCCGCGCGCTCAAGGCCGGCCATCACCATAAGCAGGGTGGATTTGCCGGAGCCCGAGGGACCCACGAGGCCCACGGCCTGCCCCGCCCCGATCTCGACAGAGATGTCCTTCAGGACATGGACACGGGCCGCCCCGGTTCCCAGGGAGAGATCCACATGCGACAGCGCAATGGTGGAACGCGGAGAGGACACATCATCCATGCTTGAAAATGCCGTGGCTCGAAAAAAGGGATTTGCGACGATCGCCGCCGGACACCGGCGCGCTCCCCTATGGGAGACGGCATTTAAGGCACTGGCGGGGCTGATGGCCGCGCTCGCCCTGTTCACGTTCGCGTCAGGGGTTTCCGCGATGCCGGCGCAGGCGCGCACCGTGCGCATCGTCGCGTTCGGCGACAGCCTCACCGCAGGCTACGGCCTGCCCGCCAGCGCCGCCTTCCCCGCCCGGCTGGAAGCGGCGCTGAAGGCAAAGGGCCTCGACGTGAGCGTGGAGAATGCCGGCGTCTCCGGCGAGACCGCCTCCCAGGGCCTGGCCCGTCTCGACTGGTCCATCGGCGAGGGCACTGACGCGGTGATCGTGGAGCTGGGCGCCAACGACATGCTGCGCGGCCTCAACCCCGCCGCCACGCGCACCGCGCTGAGCGAGATCGTCCGGCGCCTGAAGACGCGCGGCATCACCGTGCTGCTGGCCGGCATGCGGGCTGCACCCAATCTGGGCAGGCCCTATCAGGAGACATTTGACGCCATCTTCCCCGAGCTGGCGGCGGCGGAAGGGGTGCTGCTCTATCCCTTCTTCCTCGACGGCGTGGCGGGCGAGCGCACCCTGGTCCAGCCGGACGGGCTTCACCCCAATGCGGAAGGGGTCAGGCGCATCGTTGCCGGCATCCTGCCCAAGGCCGAGGAACTGGTGGGGCAGGTTCAGGATAAGGGCCGATAGGCCTATCGCGCGATAGGCCAACCTGACTGACTAATTTTTTAGCATTTTTGCCGCCCACCATCTCCGCTTGACCAATCCATAATCATTCCTCTAAATTCCGCCGCTTTCCGGGGGGGATCGCCCTGCCCATTCGTAGCGTTTGCGTTCCATTTGCTTGAAACAACAGTGAGAATGACAATGGTTCGGGAATTCGAGTATCAGGGCGAGACATTCCGCGTCACGGCCCACGGCGTTCATGGGCACGAAGAAATTTTCATCGTGCATATTGAGGAAGACGGCGTGGAGGGGGCGGAAATCTCCATCGACCGCATGACCGAAGAGAACGACACCAGCGCGCCCATCGAGGCCATCCTGGTGATGCTCTGCGACAAGCTGATCCCCCAGAGCGAAATCCAGGTGCAGAACGCCGCCGCGCCTTTCGCGTGGCGCGAGGGCAACGTGGTGTTCCAGGTCCACGACGGCCTCCAGGACATCAAGCACGACTGATGGGTGATCGGCCCGCGCGGGCGGTTCGCGCGGCGCCCCATTGAACCGAAAAAACGAAACGCAAACGGCCGTCCCGGAGCCTCCGGGACGGCCGTTTCATGTGAAACATCGTTAACGGAACCTTGCGCCCCAAAACCTTGCGCCCCAGGCCTTGCGGCGAGGACCTTGCGCCAAGAACCTCGGCACCGGGGCCTTGAACCAAAGCCGCGGCGCGCGGTCCTACTTCTTCTGGGCGGGCGCGGCAGACGCTGGGGCCGCAGGAACCGCAGGAGCAGCCGCCGCCTTGGCCGGAACCTCCACCACGATCTTGCGCGGCGGCAACAGCTGCAGGGCCTGCACCGCCTGGCCGGCGAAGCCGTTCAGCAGCTCGTTCTGGTCCGCCACCGAGGCGTTGGGCTGGGCCGCCACCACCCGGCAATAAGCCACGATCAGCGCATTGGCCACGTCGGCGGGGTGCGCCTTCGGGTTCTGCTGGTAGAGGGTGGTGGCCAGGGTGGAGATGGCATCCCCCGCCATGGGCGGCTTGGGCGTGCCGAGCGCCTTCGTGGCGGCGGCGGACAGGTCCGCCGGCACCGCCTTGCCGTCATCCGCCGGGCAGGCGAGCTTGCCCACCAGGCTCTTCGGCTCCTTCAGCACGAGGCCGGGACCCACCGGCAGCGCCCAGGCGATGGTCTGGCTGTCCACCGGTCCGCTGACGGTCCGCCGCGACACTTCCAGCGCCGCCTGCAAGGTGAAGCGGCGCAGTTCCGCATATTTCTGCCAGGTCGGCGCGGCGCCCTTGGCCACCACCGGGCAATAGGCGGCGGTGAGCGCGTCCACCACCGTGCCGCTGCCGGAGCTGCCGGAGGCGGCCTTGTAGGCATCCACCATCATGGGAATGGACCGCTGGCCGCCCGCCATCATGGCGGAAAGCGCCGCCACCGCCTTCGGGTCCGGCCCGTCCGAGCCGGGGGCGCCGCCCACGTCCGGACAGGTGAAGGCGTCCGCCGCCTGCGTGCCATAGTCCGGCACATGGGCGGTGGCGCGCCAGGAGGCGACCATGGAAGCGGTCACGTTCGGCGCGGCGGAATTGCCCCAGGAGGTGCGCACATAATTGGCGAGGTCGGCGACCTGCTGGTCGTCCAGCCGGCCGGCGAAGGAGGGCATGGCGCCATAGGTGCCGCCCGTGGGCAGGCCGCCGAGCACGGCCATGATGATATTGTAGGGCTCGGCCGCCACCACCGCCGGATTGCCGGCCAGCGCCGGCACCGTGTCGCCGCGGCCGGCGCCCTTGTCCATGTGGCAGACGGCGCAATTGTCCACGTACAGCGCCGAGGCGCGGGCGTAGACGACGGCCGACAGCGGCGAGGCCGCCTGCGGGGCCGGCACGTCCGCAGGGCGGGGCGAATCGAACAGATAGGTGACGATGGCGGCGCGATCGGCATCGGTGAGGAAGCCGAGGGACTCGTGCACCACCTCGGCCATGGGGCCGAACACGGAGGTCTTGGCCGGCGCCGAGCCGGTCTTGAGGAAGGTGGAAAGGGTGTCGGCGGTCCAGCTACTCTTCTTCAGCGCATCGGTGGCGATGTCCGGCGCCCAGAAGCCGTCCACGTCGGCGCCGAGGAAATGCGCCTTGCCCTTGGTGGCGCCCATGATGTTGCGCGGGGTGTGGCAATCGCCGCAATGGCCGAGCGCATTCACCAGATAGGCGCCGCGGTTCCACGCCTCGCTCTTGCCGGCGGTGGGGGTGAAGCGGCTGTCGTCGAAGAACAGCTCGCGCCACGCCAGCATGCCGAGGCGAACATTGAAGGGGAATGCGAGCCCGTTGGCCGGCGGGGTGTTGGGAATGGGCGGAATGCGCCGCACATAGGCCCACAGGGCCTTCATGTCGTCGTCGCTGATTTCCGTATAGGCATCGAACGGCATGGCCGGATAAAGATAGGCGCCGTCCTTGCGGATGCCGTTGCG
Source organism: Xanthobacter autotrophicus ATCC 700552 (assembly GCF_043194565.1). GTDB lineage: Bacteria > Pseudomonadota > Alphaproteobacteria > Rhizobiales > Xanthobacteraceae > Xanthobacter > Xanthobacter autotrophicus_F. The sequence goes on from NZ_JBAFVS010000015.1 coordinate 109,015, forward strand.
CACCGCATTCACGAACTGCTCATAGGTCCACAGGCCGATGCCGGTGGAGCGATCCGACGTGATGTTGGGCGAATAGATCACGCCGAACGGGGTATTCAGCCCCAGGCCACCGGCGAAGGGCTTGGCCTTGTCGCCGGTGTGGCAGGGCATGCAGTCCGCCGCCTTGGCGAGATATTCGCCGCGCGCCACGAGGTCGGCGTCGCTGGCCGCATCGGCCACCGGGTAGGTGGCCAGCTGCGCCATGGCCGGCGCCCCGGCGCACAGGAACGTGGCGGCCGCCAGCGCGGCGATCCTGCGGGAAAATCCTGAAGCCCTGACCATTCTGCCCCCCGTCGAATCTTGTTCTGATGCTCTAGCTTGGACATCTTACAAGATAGCGACATTGATACAGCCCGGTCTTTCCCGCGTGCATCCACCGGCGAGGTGGCCGGCGAGTTGCCCACCGCGATGCACTTTGTCAAAAAGGGGCACCAGAGAGGGGAGCGCGACCGATCCGATGGATCGCGCCCGTTGGGGACACCATGACCGCGCCCACATCGACCGCGCCCGCATCGACCGCCGCCCCCTTCCGCGCCATCCCGGTCGACGACCTCTCCCCGGCCGAGGCCGCGCGCGAGCACAAGGCCCTGGCGGATGAAATCTCAAGCCACGACGCCGCCTATTATCGCGAGGACGCCCCGGTCGTCTCGGACGCGGACTACGACGCCCTGCGGCGCCGCTATGAGGCCATCGAGGAGCGTTTTCCCGGCCTCAGGGGCGAGGACAGCCTGTCGGAGAAGGTGGGCGCGGCGCCGTCGGAAAAATTCGGCAAGGTCACCCACAAGGTGCCCATGCTGTCGCTCTCCAACTGCTTCTCGGACGCGGAGGTGGAGGAATTCGTGGCGCGGGTGAAGCGCTTCCTCAACCTCGGACCCGAGGACGAGGTGGCCTTCACCTGCGAGCCCAAGATCGACGGGCTCTCCTGCTCCCTGCACTACCAGAATGGGCGCCTCACCGTGGCCGCCACCCGGGGCGACGGCAGCCATGGCGAGGACGTGACGCCGAACGTGCGCACCATCGCCGACATTCCCGAACGCCTCTCGGGCGCGGACGTGCCGGACACCATCGACGTGCGCGGCGAGGTCTATATGGCGGGCGCCGATTTCGAGGCGCTCAACGCGCGGCAGGCTGCGGCGGAGGACAAGGTGTTCGCCAATCCGCGCAACGCGGCTGCCGGCTCCCTGCGCCAGCTCGACCCGTCCATCACCGCGTCGCGGCCGCTGAAATTCTTCGCCTATGCCTGGGGCGAGGCCTCCTCCCTGCCCGCCGAGACCCAATACGGCGTGGTGGAGGCATTCGCCCGCTGGGGCTTCACCACCAACCCGCTCATGGTGGTGGCCAGGGACGCGGCCGGGCTGATTGCCCACTATCGCTCCATCGAGGCGCAGCGCGCGCTGCTCGGCTACGACATCGACGGCGTCGTCTACAAGGTGAACAGCCTGGAGCTGCAGCGCCGCCTCGGCTTCGTCTCGCGCTCGCCGCGCTGGGCCATCGCCCACAAGTTCCCGGCCGAGCAGGCCACCACCGTGCTGGAGGAGATCGAGATCCAGGTGGGCCGCACCGGCGCCCTCACCCCGGTGGCGAAACTCACGCCGGTGACGGTGGGCGGCGTGGTGGTCTCCTCCGCCACGCTCCACAACGAGGACGAGATCGCCCGCAAGGACGTGCGCATCGGCGACACGGTGGTGGTGCAGCGCGCCGGCGACGTGATCCCCCAGGTGGTGCGGGTGATCGCGGACAAGCGGCCCGCCGGATCGACGCCTTATGAATTTCCCCATGTGTGCCCCGCCTGCGGCTCCCACGCCGTGCGCGAGGTGGACACCAAAAGCGGCAAGATGGATGCGGTGCGCCGCTGCACCGGCGGCCTCATCTGCCCGGCACAGATGGTGGAGCGGCTGCGCCACTTTGTGTCGCGCAACGCCTTCGACATCGAGGGGCTGGGCGAGAAGCAGGTGCGCGCCTTCTACGAGTGGGGGCTGATCGCCTCCCCCGCCGACATCTTCACGCTGGAGGCGCGCAACGCCCGTTCGCTGCAGCGGCTGGAAAACCGCGAGGGCTGGGGCAAGACCTCCGCCACCAATCTGTTCGCCGCCATCGCGGACCGGCGCACGGTGGCGGTGGACCGCTTCGTCTTCGCCCTCGGCATCCGCCATGTGGGCGAGACCAACGCCAAGCGGCTCATGCGCCACTACGGCACCGTGGAGGCCCTGGAGGCCGGCGCTCTGGCGGCGGTTATCCCCGGCGAGGACCACCCCAAGGGCAACGACGCCTGGCAGGACATGCTGGGCATCGACGGCATCGGCGACGTGGTGGCGGAGGCTGTCATCGAATTCTTCGGCGAGCCCCGCAACCGCGAGGTGGTGGCCGCCCTGCTGAAGGAGGTGACGCCCGAGCCCATGGAACAGGTGGCGGCGGCCAGCCCGGTCTCCGGCAAGACCGTGGTGTTCACCGGATCGCTGGAGAAGATGACCCGCGACGAGGCGAAAGCCATGGCGGAGCGCCTCGGCGCCAAGGTGGCGGGCTCGGTCTCGGCCAAGACCGACCTGGTGGTGGCCGGCCCCGGCGCCGGCTCCAAGCTGGAGAAGGCGCAGGCGCTGGGGGTTCAGGTGATCACCGAGGACGAATGGTTCGAGCTGGTGGGGTAAGGACCCCGCCCCTTGACGCGTCCGCTCCCAGCGCCCATTGCTCGCCCACCAGCCGGCCGGGCGGCCGCGGTGTGGGACCTTGCGTCCGCATCGAGGAAAGTCCGGGCTCCACTCAGACGCGGTGCCGGATAACGTCCGGCGGGGGTAACCCTAGGGAAAGTGCCACAGAAAACAAACCACCCGCGAAGGGCCTTCGGGTCCGCGCGGGCCAGGGTGAAACGGTGGGGTAAGAGCCCACCGCGCGACCGGCAACGGAAGCGGCACGGCAAACCCCACCGGGAGCAAAGTCGAATAGGGACGGCACGGGAAACCACCCCTGTCTGCGGGGCGCCGTCCGGGTTGACTGCTAGAGGCGCCGGGCAACCGGCGTCCCAGAGGAATGGTCGCCACGCGGGCGCAAGCCCGCCGTACAGAACCCGGCTTACAGGCCGGCTGGTGCTTGCTCCATTCCCACCGAACGCACGCAATGGCTCATGCCCGGATCGTGCAACAGCCATGCATCTTACGCATGGCAAGCGGCTGGGCTCCCGGGGGAAAACGGGTTGGCCTGCCGCCGGGGTGCGGCCATAACGATTCAATCCCGCCGTTCCGGTGTTGATGCTCCCGCCCCCCTGACCGCCCCCTGCCCTGCCCCGCTGCCCATGACCAAGCCGCCCCCCGTTCCCCTCACCCTGCACGGCATGCTGCACGGCGCGCGCGAGACCATTCCGCTGATGCCGGGGCTCGCCGCCTTCGGCATGGCGTTCGGCGCCGCCTCGGTGCAGAAGGGCTTCTCCATGCTGGAGTCCGTCCTTTCCAGCGGCCTCGTCTTTGCCGGCCTTGCCCAGATGGTGGCGCTCGAAGGCTGGCGCGAGTACTGGACCCCGGCCACCCTCATCGCCCTCGGCCTGCTCACCATGGCCGTCAACATGCGCCACGTGCTCATGGGCGCGGCCATGCGGCCCTGGCTGTGGTCCATGCCGGCCTGGAAGATCTATCCCTCCCTGCTGCTGATGGCGGACAACAACTGGGCCGCCGCCATGCGCTACCATCAGGAAGGCGGCAACGACGCCGGCTATTTTGTCGGAGCGGGGCTCGTCACCTGGACCCTGTGGGTGGTGTCCACCGCCGCCGGGCACGCCATCGGCGGCGGCATTCCCGATCCCAAGGCGGTGGGCATCGATCTGGTGGTGCCGGCCTTCTTCGTCGCCATGCTGCTGCCCAACTGGAAGGGTCGGCGCGAGGCGGTGGGCTGGGGTGTGGCGGCGGCGGTCTCGATCGCGGTTTCATTCGTGCTGGCGGGCTGGTGGTTCATTGTCATCGGCGCCTTGGCCGGCGCGCTCGCGGGTGGATTCACCGACGATGACCGTTGATCCGCAGACCCTCGCCGCCATCTGCGTGATGGCGCTCGCCACCGCCTTCAACCGGTCGGCGGGCTTCTTCCTGATGCGCCTCATCCCGGTGACGCCGCGGGTGCGGCGGGTGCTAGACTGCCTGCCGGGGGCGGTGCTGGTGGCACTGCTGGCGCCCGGCGCGGTCCATGGCGATGCCGCCATGCTGGCGGGCCTTGGCGCCGCCTTCCTCGCCGCGAAGCTCACACGCAGCGATCTTCTGGCCGTGGTCGCCGCCATGGCAACGGCAGCCGGCCTGCGCGCCCTGGGCGTGTAATCCGGGGCGTGTAACCCGGGGCGTGTAACCCGGTCTCTCAAGAACAACGCCGGCGCGGCGAGGTGCCGGCCGGCGTTTGGCTGTTCCCGATACGACCCTTGCCCGATACGACCCTTGAAGGCGTCCTTTGAAGCCGCGTCCTCCAAACAGGCGGACCGGCGCGCTCAGCCCGGTGCGCCGGGCTTGGCGGCGGCCTGGGTTCCGGGCACGGACGGCTCGGCGGCAGGTGCCACCGGCGCCGCAGGCTTGGGTTTCGGCTTCGGCTTGTTGGTGATGGACCGCACCTGGCTGATGACTTCCTCGTGCAGCCGCGGCGCCTTTTCGATGTTGAAATGATCGATGGAGCCGACGGCGTCGAGATTGCGGTTCACGATGTTGCCGCGGAAGCCGGGACCGGCGGTGAGGCGCTTACCGTAGCCATTGGTGGACTGGTAATAATTCACGAAATAGCCCAGCGACCGGCCCACCTGGGTGACGCCCACCGGATCGAAGGTCACCACCAGCTTGGGCGGCACGCCGAGGGCAGTCAGGCGCTCGGCCATCTCGATAGCGGCATCGGCACCCAGCGAGTGGCCGATGATGACGATGGGCGAATTGCCCGTGGCCCGGCTCTCGGCGGCGGCCGCATCGGCGAGTTGCGGCCACTGGCCGTATTCGTGCACCGTGGCGATGATCCCGCGCCCATTCATCTTGGCGGCCAGATCGTCCATGCCCAGCGAAAAGACATTGGCGAGGCCGCGCAGCAAATAGACGTGACCACGGTTCTGCTGGGCCAGCGCAGGCTGGGCGGCACAGATTACGATGAGCGCTGCGAGCAGCGCCTTGGCGAAGCGCAAGCCAGACTTCATGGTGAGCACCGTCCTTGATAGGAACCGAGTTCTGCCGCCAAAATACGGGCTGGGCAACTGCGGATCGGTTACCCGGCGCACAACCTTGGGAGAGGGCTGCATTTTTCACCACCCCGTGGCGCGCCTGCATCAGGCCGCGGCGGCGGCTGACCTGAGGTAAATTTGTAGTTCAGGTATTCTAACACTACCGAATGCGCACATAGGTTGTATAAAGTTAAGCTTCGACTAAGAATGCCTTTTGGTGAGGGCACGAGCGTGAACGCACATCTGACGGACTCAATCGTCCAGCGTGACGGCCGCGGCTTTCCTCCAGACCTGCAGGTCCTCGCGAATCTGAGGTCGGACACGGAGTTCAAGCGCGCGCATCAGGCGCGGCGGCCGGGACCGGAGGCGCCCGATTCGCGCCCGCCCGGCAGCGTGCTGATCGTGGCCGCCTTGTCGGCCATCTCCGGCGCGGTAATGGGCCTCGTCTTCGGCGGGCACTTCACCATCGCAACGGCCGTTCTGGTCTGCGTTCCCATCGGCGTCGCCGTGGGCATGTGGGTGCGCGGGCTGACGGGCTGAGCCCGCCCCCGCACGTTTCCAATCGTTGATATCAGGCGTCGCCCACCAGCAGCACATGCAGGCTGCGCGGACCGTGGGCGCCCAGGAGCAGCGTCTGTTCGATGTCGGCGGAGCGCGACGGCCCGGTAATCCAGTTCACCGTGCGCGGCATCACCCCCGGCCCGAACCGCTCGCGCAGGCGCGTCCACACGCTCTCGTAGTCGCCAGCCACATCGGCCGCATCCACCACCACCAGATGGTGGTCGGGCAGCAGGTTCAGGGTGCTGGGATTATCCGGGCCCGAGAGCATCACCAGCGTGCCGGATTCCGCCACGCCTGCGAACGCATGGGACAGGCCGGCCAGTTGGCGCCCGTCGGAGGCACCGATCCACACATCAAGGTAGGGCTCACGCCACCACGGCAAGGTCGCCAGCCGGGCATCGCCGCCGCGCAGGATGGTGGGCGGCAGGTTGCGTCCGCGCAGGTAGGCAGCGACCGCGCCGGGCACGTCATCCGCGCTTGGAAGATGATCGATGCTCGCCGCGGCGGCCACCACCATGTCCTTGAACAAGGCGAGCCGCGCCGCCGCCGGCAGCTGGGCCCGGGCGGGCACGAGGCCGCGCGGATGGCCGGCAAGCCGCCCGTCCACCTCCTGCCGGCGCGGCGCCTCCTGCGAGGTGACGCCCAGCGCCCGCCGGACCGAGGCGAAGACGGTGTCGCGGGAAGAGGTCATGGGCGTGCGTCCCTGTTGGCGGGCCTGCTGTTGCGCGCGGCCCGCCGAGCGCGCCACTGGGCCTGGAAGGTGCCGCCCTCCGGCGCCGGGAAATCGCGGTGGCCGGTCCAGCCGCCGGCGAGCGGCAGGGCGGCGAAGCGCCCCTTCTTCCGGCCGAGAACGGACAGCAGCGTCATGGCGAGGCCCGTCGCCGGCCGGTACAGCCAGCCGCGCCGGGCGAAGAAGCCCCACACCTTGAGCCCATAGCGCTGGGGCGCGGGGGTGAGGTGCCGCTCGAATTCCTTTTCCCGCCAATGCCGCATGAGCTTGGGCAGGGGGATGCGCACCGGGCACACCTCCTCGCACCGGCCGCAGAAGGTGGAGGCGTTAGGCAGGTTGGCGCCCTTCTCGATGCCGATGAGCGCCGGCGTCAGCACCGAACCCATGGGACCGGAATAGACCCAGCCATACGCATGCCCGCCCACCGCGTGATAGACCGGGCAATGGTTCATGCAGGCGCCGCAGCGGATGCAGCGCAGCATTTCCTTCAGCGGGCCGCCGAGCATGCCGGAACGGCCGTTGTCGAGGATCACCACGTGATACTCCCCCGGCCCGTCCGGGTCGCCGGGGCGGCGGGGGCCGGTGGAGAAGGTGGTGTAGACGCTCATCTCCTGCCCGGTGGCCGAGCGGGCGAGCACGCGCAAAAGCTGGCTCACGTCCTCCAGGGTCGGCACCAGCTTTTCCAGCGAGGCCAGCACGATGTGCGCCTTGGGCAGGGTCTGGGTGAGGTCGCCGTTGCCCTCGTTGGTGACGATGATGGAGGTGCCGGTTTCCGCCACCAGGAAGTTGGCGCCGGTGATGCCCACGTCCGCCACCAGGAACTTCTGGCGCAGCTCGCCCCGCGCCTCGGCCAGCAGCGCGGTGGGCTCGGACAGGTCGCGCTCGGGCGAAAGATGGGCGTGGACGCGGCGGAAGTCCGCTTCCACCTGGTCCTTGTTCAGGTGGATGGCGGGGGCGATGATATGAGACGGCGCCTCGCCGCGGATCTGGATGAGATATTCGCCGAGATCCGTCTCCACCGGCTCGATGCCGGCGGCGGAGAGGTGGTCGTTGAGGCCGATCTCTTCCGAGATCATGCTCTTGCCCTTGGTCACGGTCCGCGCGCCAAGGTCGCGGCAGATCTTCGTGACGATGTCCCGCGCCTCGGCCGCGTCCACGGCGAAATGGACGTGGCCGCCGGCCGCCGTCACCTTCTCCTCGAAGCCCTCCAGATAGAGGTCGAGGTGGGCGAGCGTGTGGTCCTTGATGTCCCGCGCGCTGTCGCGCAGGGCGTCGAACTCGGGCAGCTTGTCCGCCGCCGCCGCCCGCTTGCCGATGAAGCCGGGACCGACCTTGGACAGCGCCGCCTGCAGCGGCAGGTCGGCGAGGGCGCGCTTCGCATTGTCCTTGAAGCGGGGCGAGGTGATCTCGACGCTCATGGCTTCGTCTCCGGAGCGGGCTCGCCGAGGGCGGGGGCGTTGCCCATGCCGGCGAGCACCTCGGCCACATGGCGCGCCACCACGGGGCGACCCTGGCGCTGGAGCTTGCCGGCCATGTTCATGAGGCAGCCGAGATCCCCCGCCAGAAGCGTGTCCGCCCCCGAGGCGACGATATTGGCCGCCTTCTTCTCCACGATGGCATTGGAAACATCGGGATACTTCGCGCAGAAGGTGCCACCGAAGCCGCAGCAGGTATCGGCATCCGCCATCTCGGACAGGGTCAGCCCCTCCACCGAGGCGAGCAGCGCGCGCGGCTGCGCCTTCACCCCCAGCTCGCGCAGGCCGGAGCAGCTGTCGTGATAGGTGACGGTGCCGTCATAGGCGGCATCCACCCGCGTCACGCCGCGCACGTCCACCAGGAACGACACCAGCTCGTGGACCTTGGCGCAGAATCGGTCCACCCGCGAGGTCCAGTCCGGCTCGCCAGAGAACAGCTCGGGATAATGGGCCTTGATCATGCCGGCGCAGGAGCCGGACGGGGCGACCACATAATCGAAATTCTCGAACGCCGCGATCACCTGCTCGGCCAGTGCGCGGGCGGTGGCCCGGTCGCCGGAATTGAAGGCGGGCTGGCCGCAGCAGGTCTGCGGCGGCACGTCCACCTCGCAGCCCGCATCCTCCAGCAGCTTTGCCGCCGCGAACCCCACCGAGGGGCGGATCATGTCCACGAGGCAGGTGCAGAACAGGCCGACCCGCGGCGGCGACAGATCCGCAGGGCGTGGCGAGGAGAAGGGCATGGCATCCCGGACGTTGTGGGGTGTGCGCGCGGCGCGGTTGGGCGGACACGCAGTTTAGAACGATTCATATAGCACCCAGGCCGGCAGCGCGGAAAGGCGCGCGCCGGGCAACTCCCTCTCCCGCTTGCGGGGGAGGGGTGGGGAGGGGGCAACAGGCGGTTTTCATCGGTACCATCGGTATTTCTTGGCACCGGCCTGCCCCCA
>NZ_JBAFVS010000016.1:0-107599 GCF_043194565.1 Xanthobacter autotrophicus ATCC 700552
TTTCCGCAACCATCTTTGCCGGGTGGAGAGGCCGCAGCCCCCTGCCCTCCCCCGCACCGAAGCTGGATGCTTCCGGCTTCGGCTCTTGGAGAACCGAACTCGGCAACAGCCGAGTTCGGGCGGGAGAGGGTTCCCACCGGACCCGGCCACTCGGCCGGGGACGCGGAGAGATGGGCCCTCCGGTCAAGCCGGAGGGCGACGATGGTCAGAAGGAACCACGCCCCTATGGCTGAACGCGCAAGCAACGCCCTCCTCGCCGCCCTCGCCCGGCGCCTGATATCGCCGCCGCCGGTGCGCTTTCTCGCGCTGCTGGCCCTGTGCGGGGCGTATGTCCAGGGGGGCCTCACCAAGGCCCGCGACGTCGAGGGCATCCGCGCGGAAACGGCCCCGTGGCATGATCTCACCCCCGGCGCCTCCACCGGGACCAGCCTGCACGGGAGGGACCTGTGAGCGACACGACCCACGGCGCGCCATCCTCCGCCTCGCCTCCAGCCGCGCCTGCCGCCCCGCCTCCCGCGGCCGGCGGCGCCTTCGCGCCGTTGCGGCGGCCGGTGTTCGCCGTGCTGTGGGGCGCCACGGTGCTGGGCAACACCGGCAGCTTCATGCGCGACGTGGCCAGCGCCTGGCTCGTCACCGACCTGTCCGCCTCCCCGGCGGCGGTGGGCATGGTGCAGGCTGCCGCCATGCTGCCGGTGTTCCTGCTCGCCATTCCCGCCGGGGTGCTGTCCGATATCCTCGATCGCCGCCGCTTCCTCATCGGCATCCAGCTCGGCCTCGGGGCGGTGAGCGTGGCGCTCATGGCGCTGTCCATGAGCGGCCTGATGACCGTGACCTCGCTGGTGGCCCTCACCTTCCTCGGCGGCGTGGGCGCGGCGCTGATGGCGCCCACCTGGCAATCCATCGTGCCCGAATTGGTGCCGCGTCCCGAACTGAAGAGCGCGGTGGCGCTGAACTCGCTGGGCATCAACATCGCCCGCTCCATCGGCCCGGCGGTGGGCGGCCTGCTGCTGGCCTCCTTCGGCGCGGCGGTGACCTATGGCGCGGACGTGGCGAGCTATGGGCTCGTCATCGCCGCCCTGTGGTGGTGGCGGCGGGATGCGGGCGCGCAGGACGACTTGTCCGAGCACTTCACCGGCGCCTTCCGCGCCGGCCTGCGCTATGCCCGCGCCAGCCGCGAGCTGCATGTGGTGCTGCTGCGCGCGGTCTTTTTCTTCTTCTTCGCCAGCGCGGTGTGGGCGCTGCTGCCGCTAGTGGCGCGGGGGCTGCTGAAGGGGGACGCCGCCTATTACGGCGTGCTGCTGGGCGCGGTGGGGGCCGGCGCCATTGCCGGCGCCCTGCTGCTGCCGCGCCTGCGGGCCTTCGCCACCGCCGACGCCCTGGTGCTGGGCTCAGCCTTCGTCACCGCCGCCGCCACCGCGAGCCTTGCCTTCGCGCCGCCGCGCTGGCTTGCTCTGGTGGTGCTGCTGGCCATGGGCGGGGCGTGGATCATCGCCCTCACCACCCTCAACGCCACCGCCCAGTCCATCCTGCCCAATTGGGTGCGCGGACGGGCGCTGGCGGTCTATCTCACCGCCTTCAACGGCGCCATGGCCTGCGGCAGCATCACCTGGGGCCTGGTGGCGCAGGAGATCGGGCTGGCGGCGACGCTCGTGGTGTCGGGCGCCGGCCTTGCCGTGGCCGGGCTCATCCTCCACCGGGTGAAGCTGCCGGCGGGCGAGGCGGACCTTACCCCCGCCATGCACTGGCCCGAGCCCCTGCTCGCCACCCCCGTGGAGAATGACCGCGGGCCGGTGCTCATCCTCATCGAGTATCGCATCGCACCGGAGGACCGCCCGGCCTTCCTCGAAGCCCTGTACCGGCTCTCCGCCGCCCGGCGGCGCGACGGCGCCTATAATTGGGGCGTCACCGAGGATGCCGCCGACCCGTCGCTGATGGTGGAGTGGTTCATGGTGGAGTCCTGGGCCGAGCACCTGCGCCAGCATCGCCGTGTCTCCCATGCCGATGCCGACGTGCAGGCGGGCGTGCTGAAGTTCCACAAGGGGGACGTTCCGCCCCGCGCCCGCCACCTGATCGGAGTGGAACGCCCCGCCCGGTAAACGTATTATAGCACCACCAAACCGAACCTCATGCCGAAGTCCGGTCCTTCGCCGAGAGCTCTCCGGGGAATCGGGTGCCGATGGTGGCGAACATCATGAATCGCGCACCCCCGCAGGGACCCGCCCGGAGGCCGGGTCTCAGCGGCGGCCGACACCGCCGGCACCGGTTCAATATCCCCGGCCCTGCGGCAACGCGGCATCAACCACGCGGTGCACGGGCCCACTTGCGTATCGACGTGTGGCCGGTACGCAGCTATTGTCCCCGCGTTTTCTGGGAAATGTTTCGCCTGCCGGCGCGCACGCTGGCGGGGGAGACGGAAGGCCAGCCTGAGCGCTGTCCGCAAGCGGTATCCAGCCCGTGGCAAGGGTCCTGTCCCTGCCGCATCCCGGTGGACCCGAGCGGACGACGCCAGCAGAGCTCCCGAGCGGACGACAAGGAGCGGACCCGATGGATTTCGATCCGGTGACCCTCGCACGCATTCAGTTCGCTTTCACGGTATCCTTCCACATCATCTTCCCCGCCTTCACCATCGGGCTGTCCGCCTTCATCGCCACGCTGGAACTGATCTGGCTGAAGACCGGACGCGACGTGTACCACCGCCTCGCACGGTTCTGGACCAAGATCTTCGCCGTGTCCTTCGCCATGGGCGTGGTGTCCGGCATCGTGCTGTCCTACCAGTTCGGCACCAACTGGAGCCGCTACGCCGAGTTCGTCGGCTCGGTGGTGGCGCCGCTCATCGGCTTCGAGGTGCTCACCGCCTTCTTCCTGGAGGCCACCTTCCTCGGCATCATGCTGTTCGGCTGGAACCGGGTGCCGCCGTGGCTGCATGTGCTGTCGTGCTGCGTGGTGGCGTTCGGCACCTTCATGTCGGCCTTCTGGATCCTCGCCGCCAACAGCTGGATGCAGACCCCCGCCGGCTTCGAGCTGCGCGATGGCCTCGCCTATCCGCTGGACTGGCTGGAGATCATCTTTAACCCGAGCTTCCACTGGCGCCTGCCGCACATGCTGCTGGCGGCCTACCTCACCACCTCCCTCGTGGTGCTTTCGGTGGGCGCGCGCTACCTGCTGGCGGGCAAGTTCCCCGAGGAATCCCGGGTGATGATGGTGATGGGCATCGGCATGCTGGCCATCGTCGGGCCGATCCAGGCCTTCGTCGGCGACAGCCACGGCCTCAACACAGCCCATTACCAGCCGGCCAAGATCGCCGCCATCGAGGCCCACTGGGACAGCAAGGAGCCGGCCCCTCTCGTGCTGTTCGCCTGGCCCGACGAGAAGGCGGAGAAGAATCTCTACGAAATCTCCATCCCGCGCGGCGCCTCGCTGATGATCACCCACAGCCTGGACGGCCTGTTCCCGGGGCTGAAGGACTTCGCCCCGCAGGACCGCCCGCCGGTGCTCGGCCCGTTCTTCGGCTTCCGCGCCATGGTGGGCGTGGGCGTGGTGATGATCCTTCTGGGCTGGATCGGCGCATGGCTGATCTACCGGGATGAGGAAACCATCACCCGCTGGTACCTGCGCCTGTGCTCCTGGGCGTGGCCGCTGGGCTTCATCGCCATCCTGTCGGGCTGGGTCGTCACCGAGCAGGGCCGCCAGCCCTGGGTGGTGGACGGACTGTTGCGCACCGAGGATGCCATGTCGCCCCTTGCCGGCTGGACCATAGCGGTGACGCTGGTGCTGTTCCTGATCGTCTACGGCATCATCTTCGCCGCCGGCATCTATTTCATGAACCGCCTCATCACGCGCGGTCCCGGCGGCACGCTGATCGAGCCGCCCAGCACGGAGCGGCCTTCGCCGCTGGCCGCCGCCCAAGGCGAAGGCCAGATGACGCCGGGCACCTGAGCCCGACGCCGGAATACGCTCATCCCTTCAACCGACGCGTGAGAGGATCCAAGCCATGGAATGGTATCTCCCCGTCATCTGGGGCGTCATCATCGGCGTCGCGGTCATCATGTATGTGGTGCTCGACGGCTTCGACCTCGGCATCGGCATCCTCTTTCCGTTCGCGAAGGAGGAGCGCGAGCGCGACACCATGATGAATACGGTGGCGCCGTTCTGGGACGGCAACGAGACCTGGCTCATCCTCGGCGGCGGCGGCCTGTGGGTCGCCTTCCCCAAGGCCTATGCGGTGGTTATGCCGGCGCTCTACCTGCCCGTCATCATCATGCTGCTCGCCCTCGTGTTCCGCGGCGTCGCCTTCGAGTTCCGCTGGGTGGCCATGGGCAGCCGGCGCTGGTGGAATGCCGCCTTCGCCGGCGGATCGCTGGTGGCGGCCTTCTCTCAGGGGGTGATCCTGGGCGGGCTGCTGCAGGGCATCACGGTGAAGAACGGTGCCTTTGCCGGCGGCCCGCTGGACTGGGCGACGCCGTTCGCCGCCTTGTGCGGCATCGGCGTGGTACTGGGCTATGCGCTGCTCGGCGCCACCTGGCTGCTCATCAAGACCGACGGGGTGGTGGCGGAGCGGGCCCGCGCCCACGCCATCCCCCTGCTGCTGGCCGTGATGGCCATGATGGCCTTGGTGAGCCTGTGGACCCCGATCGCGTTCGAGCGCATCGCCACCCGCTGGTTTTCCCGGCCCAACATCTTCTTCCTCGCACCGGTGCCCATCGTCACCGTGTTTGTCGCCCTGGCCGTGCTGCACTGGCTGAAGTCGGGACGGGAAATGCTGCCCTTCTTCGGCACGGTGGGGCTGTTCGTGCTCGGCTTTCTCGGCCTTGCCATCTCCACCTTTCCCTATCTGGTGCCGCCGAGCCTCACCGTGTGGCAGACCGCCGCCGCCGCGCCGAGCCAGATCCTGATGCTGTTCGGCGTCATCTTCCTGCTGCCGGTGGTGCTGGGCTACATGGCGTTCGTGTACTGGATCTTCCGCGGCAAGGTGCGCGAGGGCGAGGGGTATCACTGAGGGCTTGGACTGAGGGCGGTTGCGCCGTCCTCAGTCCGCCTCTTCCAGTTCCCCAGCCACCGGAAACAGGGCGAGCTGCTGCTCGCGCACCGGGGCAAACGACCGGCGGTGGTGCAGGCAGGGGCCGTGGGCCTTCAGCGCCGTGCCGTGCTCCCGTGTGCCATAGCCCATGTGGCGCTCGAACCCGTAGGCGGGAAAGGCCGCGCCGAGGCCCGCCATCAGCCGGTCGCGGACCACCTTCGCAACGATGGACGCCGCCGCGATGGAGGCGATGAGGCCGTCGCCCCCCACGATTGCCTCGACCTCGCAGGCCACGTCAGGCGGATCATTGCCGTCCACCAGAAGGAACGCCGGCCGGCACGGCAGGCCCCGCACCGCGTTCGCGAGCGCCCAGAGCGTCGCCTGGCGGATGTTGTCGCGATCGATGCGCGCCGGCGGGGCGAGGGAAATGGCGACCTCGGCGGTGGCGCAGATCTCCAGGTAGAGCGCCTCGCGCTTCGCCCGCGTCAGCCGCTTCGAATCATCGAGCCCCTGCGGCACCCGTGCCGGATCCAGCACCACGGCCGCCGCCACCACGGGGCCGGCGAGCGGGCCGCGGCCCACCTCGTCGGCACCGGCCACCGGGGCGATCCCCCTGGCGTACAGCGCCTGCTCGCGGGAGAAGTCGAGCCCCACCCAGCCGGCCGTGACGGCCTTAGCCTTCGGCGGCCGTCCACGCGGCCTTGGCGCAGAACCGGGATCGATGGCCTGAGGTGGGGTTTTCGGGCGCGACGCCATGGGGAAAGCGAAACCCTGATCTGACGGTGAGCTGGCAATGAGCTGGCCGCCTTGGTTCGAAGCGTGGCCCGCGCGTCTTGATAGCATGGAACCCCGGGACGGGCTGGGCATTGCTGCCGTCACACTGTAAACCCATATTCAGGAACGCGTCCAAGGCGCCCCTCGGCGGTGTGGACGTGACCTGAGCGTGATCTGGCCAAGGCCGGGAATCCTGTGCGGGAGGCGCGCGATGCGTTGGGACGATTTCCGCTCCAGCGATAATGTGGAAGACCGGCGAGGCGGGGGCGGCGGGGGCTTCCAGATGCCCGGCGGCCGGGGCGGCCTCGGCATCGGCACCATCATCATCGTCGGCATTGTCGGCTGGGCGCTGGGCATCAATCCGGCCGTGCTCATCGGCGGGCTGGAGGCCATAAACGGCTTGGGCGGCGGCAGTGCCCCGCAGCAGCAGGCGGCGCCGAGCACCACCCCGCAGGGCGCGCCCAAGGATGAACTCGGCCGTTTCGCCGCCGCCGTGCTCGCCCAGACCGAGGACGTGTGGACCGAGCTGTTCCGCGCCGAAGGCAAGACCTATCAGGAGCCCAAGCTGGTGCTGTTCTCCGGCGCCACACGCTCGGCCTGCGGCGGCGCGCAGTCGGCCATGGGGCCGTTCTATTGCCCGCTCGACCAGAAGGTCTATCTCGACCTCTCCTTCTTCCAGGAGATGAAGACCCGCTTCAAGGCGCCGGGCGACTTCGCCGCCGCCTATGTCATCGCCCACGAGGTGGGCCACCATGTGGAAAACCTCATCGGCATCCTGCCCAAGGTGCAGCAGGCCCAAGCCCGCGCCACGTCGAAGGCGGAGGCGAACAACCTGTCCGTCCGCGTCGAGCTGATGGCGGATTGCCTCGCGGGGGTGTGGGCCTACCACGCCAATGCCCGCTTCCGCATTCTGGAGCAGGGCGACGTGGAAGAGGCGCTGAACGCCGCCAGCGCCATCGGCGACGACCGGCTGCAGAAGCAGTCCCAAGGCTATGCGGTACCCGACAGCTTCACCCACGGCTCTTCGCAGCAGCGGGTCAACTGGTTTACCCGCGGCCTGAAGGGCGGCTCCATGCAGCAGTGCAATAGCTTCTCCGGCCCAATCTGAGGGCGGCTGCAGCCGATTGCACCGTCAAGCGAATCAGCCCCGACGAATCAGCCCCCGACCGCGGTGGCGGCAGCGTCCGCCACCCCGCCCCTTGCCCCCCGCGCAGCATCTTTGGCGCCATGCGCCGGGGCGGGAGCGTGGCCTCATGCTCTTCCTCATGCTCTTCCTCATGCTCGGACGGGCGCGTGGGGCGTGGGGCGCGGCACCCGCGCCCGTCGCGGCTCCTGCCCGCCCGTCTCCCGCACCCGCTCTTGCCTCCTGCTCTTGCCTCCCGCGGCCAAGCATGCGAAGGACGGCCGATCGCACGGCGCCGCCGCGGAGGAACCCTTCGCGCGGGCCGTTCGGCGTCGGCCATTGAAACCTCTTGCAGCCTTCGCTATAGGGGCCGACAACTTCTTCCGAAGGGGCCATGCGGCCAGCCCTCGGCCCCGAACGCAGACCTTGCAGAATGCCCAAGGGCGTGATGCGCGGGCCGGCGGCGAGCAGAGCGGCCGAGCACACGAGAGGCGTCAGTCCATGTCTTCGACGTTCGACACGGTGGCCAGTATCATCGCGGAAACCTGCGATATTCCGCGGGACACCATCACGCCGGACAGCCACGCCATCGACGATCTGGGCATCGACAGCCTCGACTTCCTGGACATCGCCTTCGCCATCGACAAGGCGTTCGGCATCAAGCTGCCGCTGGAGCAGTGGACCCAGGAAGTCAACGACGGCAAGGCCACCACCGAGCAGTATTTCGTGCTCAAGAACCTGTGCGCCCGCATCGACGAGTTGGTCGCTGCGAAGGCCGCGTGAGGCGCCTAGATGCGTCCTGAAGTCTTCAAGATGATCGACCGGGTCGTCGCCATCGACCCGTCGCTCCAGAAGATCCACTGCCAGGGCCTGGTGCCGGAAGAGAGCTCCATCTTCGAGGGGCACTTTCCCGGCTATCCCATCATGCCCGGCGTGCTGCTCATCGAGGCCATGGCCCAGACCACCGGCTGGCTGGTGCTTGCGCGCAACCGCTTCAACAAGATGCCCTTCCTCGCCACCGTCAAGGAAGCGAAGCTGCGCACCTTCGTGCTGCCGGGGCAGAATCTCGACCTCTACTCCGAAATCCTCCACGAGGGCTCGGGCTTCGTCGTGGCGAAGACCCAGGCCACGCTCGAAGGCAAGCCCATCTGCTCCGCCGAGCTCACCTTCCGCGTGCTCCCCTGGCCGGAAGGCAAGATGAAGCCCGTGGTGATGAAGGTGGCCGAGCACGTCTCATTCCCCCTTGCGGACTATACCGATGCCTGACGCGAACGCTGGCCGGCGCCGGATCCACCGCGACGTGTGGATTACCGGCGTCGGCCTCGTCTCCTCCCTCGGGGAGGGGCTGGATGCCCATTGGGAAGCGCTCGCCTCCGGCGCCTCGCCGGCGACCGATACCACCACCTACGCGCCCTACGTGGTTCACCCGCTCGTCAAGGTGAACTTCGACACCCAGATCCCCAAGAAGGGCGACCAGCGGCAGATGGAGCCGTGGCAGCGCATCGGCACCTATGCGGCCGGCCTTGCCCTCGAGTCGGCGGGGATCGCCAAGAATACCGAGATCCTGTCCGAGACCGACATGATCGTCGCGGCCGGCGGCGGCGAGCGCGATTTTGCCGTGGATGCGTCGATCCTGAACGAGCTGTCCACGTCCAACGATCCCGGCCGGCTGCTCAACGAGCGCCTTCTGTCGGACCTGCGGCCGACCCTGTCGCTGGCTCAGTTGTCCAACCTGCTGGCCGGCAACATTTCCATCGTTCACGGCGTCACCGGCTCCTCCCGCACCTTCATGGGCGAGGAGAGCGCGGGGGTGGACGCGACCCGCGTCGCCTATTCCCGCATCGCCGCCGGGCAGAGCAAGATCGCCCTGGTGGGTGGCGCCTACAATGCCGAGCGCGAGGACACGCTGCTCCTCAACGACCTCGACAATTTCTGCCTGAAAGGCGACCTCAAGCCGGTCTTCGCCGCGTCGGGCATCGCCTCCGGCTCCATGGGCGCATTCCTGGTTCTGGAATCGCCGGAGCACGCCGCGGCGCGGGGGGCCAAGCCCATCGCCAAGCTGTCCGGCGTGTGGTCGGAACGGGCGAAGCGCGCGGTAGAAGGCGCCGTCGCCGAAAAGGTGAAGGCGCTGTTGGCCACCGCTGGAACGCCGGCCGGCACCGCTGTCATCTCCGGCGCCACCGGCGCCCATGATGCCACCGAGGCCGAGCGCGCGGCGCTGGCCGCCTCCGGCCTGCCGGTGCGCGCGGTGGCAAACCGCATGGGCCACGGCTTCGAGGCCCAGTTCATCGCCGGCCTGGCGCTGGCCGCCCTGTCCCTGTCGAAGGGCGCGCTGTTTCCGCCCCTCGCCGGCGATCCGCTGGAGCAGGCGGGCGACGCCGCCGAGCGTATCGTGGTGACGCAGGTGGGACACTGGCGCGGCGAAGGCGCGGGGCTGGTGGAGAAGGCGTGAAGCTTCAGCGGACCGCCATTTGCCCTGAGCGTTTTGCGGCGCCCGGGAGCGGTTCGTGCCCCCTCACTCATCGCCTGCCCGGCGGACCCAGTCCGCATGATGGCAACAAAAGCGGCGCGCTCAGGACGAGGGGCGAAGGACCGGAAGTACAGGACGAGGCACCCGCGCATTGTCCTTTCCGCAACCTTCAGCTTATTTTTCCGACCCGCCGGCACGGACGCCCGCGCAGCAGCGATTTGCGCGGGGCCGGGGGACACCATGGACGGCGCCTGGGGCGGGCGCGCTTCACTTAAAGGAGCCGCGAACATGACGCAGGCGCATCTGGACAAGTTCGGCCGCCCCATCGTGGTGGTGACGGGCATCGGCATCGTCACCTCCCTGGGCCAGGGCAAGGAAGACAACTGGCGCCGCCTCACCGCCGGCGAATCGGGCATTCACACCATCACGCGCTTCCCCATCGAGGGCATGCGCACCACCATCGCCGGCACGGTGGACTTCCTGTTCGACGGCCGCGTCGCCGCCCCGAACCTATCGGAAAAGCTGGCGACGCTGGCGGCGGAAGAGGCCATCGCCGAATCCGGCATCGGCTCGGAGGGGGATTTTCCCGGCCCGCTGTTTGCTGCCGTGCCTCCCGTGGAACTGGAATGGCCCGAGCGGCGGCAATTGGCCGATGCGGTGGGTCACTACCCCATCGTCTATCACGACCTGCTCGGCGCGGCGGCCTCCGGCAAGTTCCGCCCCTGGCACGAGCGCTTCCTGTTCGGCTCGGTGGCGGATCGGCTCGCCGACCGCTTCGGTACCCGCGGCCAGCCCATCTCGCTGTCCACCGCCTGTGCGTCGGGGGCAACCGCCATCCAGCTGGGCGTGGAGGCCATCCGCCGCGGCGAGACCGATGTGGCGCTCTCCCTCGGCACCGACGGCTCGGTGCACCCGGAAGCACTCATCCGCTTCTCCCTGCTCTCGGCGCTGACCACCGCCAACGACAATCCGGAGGGCGCCGCCCGCCCCTTCGCCAAGAATCGCGACGGCTTCGTCATGGCCGAGGGCGCCGCTGCCCTGGTGCTGGAGAGCTATGAGCATGCGGTGGCGCGCGGGGCGAAGATCCTCGGCGTGCTGGAAGGCTGCGGCGAGATGGCGGACAATTTCCACCGCACCCGCTCCAGCCCCGACGGCCGCCCCATCATCGGCTGCATGACCAATGCCTTCGCCGACGCGGGCGTGACCCCTGACGACGTGGACTACATCAACGCCCACGGCACCTCGACGCCGGAAAACGACCGCATGGAATATGTGGGCATGAAGGCGGTGTTCGGCGACGAGAAGCTGGCGCAGACCCCCATCTCGTCCAACAAATCCATGATCGGCCACACGCTGACGGCGGCGGGCGCCATCGAGGCGGCGGTCTCGCTGCTCACCATCGCCAATGGGCGCATCCCGCCGACCATCAACTACAACATCCCGGACCCGGCCATTCCCCTCGACGTGGTGCCCAACGTGGCGCGCGACGCCACGGTCCGGCGGGTGATCTCCAACTCCTTCGGCTTCGGCGGACAGAATGTCTGCCTGGTGCTGGCGGGGGAGCCGGCGTGAGGGTGCAACGCACCGGTCGCTCCCTCTCCCGCTTGCGGGGGAGGGCTGGGGTGGGGGCACGTCTCTCCGCCTGCGCCAGCCTTTCGCGTTTTGGGCGAGACATACTGCTCTGCCCCCTCCCTAGCCCTCCCCCGCAAGCGGGAGAGGGAACAGTGCAGTGATGGCCTCCAGCAAGCCCATCCTCGTCACCGGCGGCGGGCGCGGCCTTGGCGCCGCCATCGTGCGCGCGCTGGTGGCGGCGGGATATCCCGTCACCTTCACCTACCGTTCGGCCGTTGCCGAGGCGCAGGCGCTGGTGGACGAGATCCGCGTCGCGCACCCGGATGCCATCCTTTCCGCCCGCGCCCTGGACCTTGCCGACCGCGCCGCGGTGGAGACGTTCGCCGAGGAGCTGGAGGCGGGGGAGACGCTCTACGGCCTGTGCCACAATGCCGGCGCCTCCTACGACACCCTCGCCGCCATGATCGACCAGGACAAGGCCGAGGCGGTGATGCAGGTGAACCATTTCGCCTTCGTGCGCCTTGCCCGCGCGGTGGTGCGGCCCATGACGCGGGCGAAGGCGGGGCGTATCGTCGCCATCGGCTCGGTGGCAGCGCTCCAGGCCAACCAGGGCAATGCCGCCTATGCCGCCTCCAAGGCGGCGCTGCTCGCCCATGTGCGCGGCCTCGCCATCGAGACCGCCCGGCGCGGGGTGACGGTGAATTATGTGGCCCCCGGCTTCATCGACACCGCCATGCTGGAAAAATTCGCCGACTATCGCGCCAAGATGGAGGCGCAGATCCCCGCCGGCCGCTTCGCGACGCCCGATGACGTGGCGCAGGTGGTGGCCTTCCTCTTCTCCCCCGGCGCGGGCTATATGACCGGCGCCATATTGCCGGTGGATGGCGGGCTCTCCGCCTCGCTCGCCGCCCACCGCTGACCCAACTTCCGAGATTAAAAAGAATGCGTGGCCTCCAGCTCGTCTCCGACCGCAGCCTCGAACTCGTCGACCTGCCCGAACCCGACGCCCCCGGCGCCGGCGAGGTGCAGATCCGCGTCAAGGCGCTGGCGCTCAACCATATCGACGTGTGGGGCTGGCGCGGCATGGCGTTCGCCAAGCGCAAGATGCCCCTCGTGGTGGGTGCGGAGGCCGCCGGCGAGATCGTGGCGCTGGGCGCGGACGTGCGCGGCCTGAAGGTGGGCCAGACGGTGGCCATGTACGGCGCCATGACCTGCGGCCACTGCGTCAACTGCCTGAAGGGCCGCGATAATCTTTGCCAGAACGTGGGCGGCGTGCTGGGCTTCCACATCGACGGATTCGCCCGCGACGTGGTCAACATGCCCGAGCGGCTGGTGATCCCGGCGCCCCAGGGCGTCTCCTTCGAGGACGCGGCCTGCGCCGGCATCACCTTCTCCACCGTCGAGCACATGCTGTTCGACAATGCGCAGCTGGAGACCGGCGAGACCGTGCTGGTGCATGCCGGCGGCTCGGGCATCGGCTCCGCCGCCATTCGCCTGGCCAAGGACGTGGGCGCCACCGTCATCACCACGGTCGGCGACGACGAGAAGATGGCGAAGGCTCTGGCGTTGGGCGCCGACCATGTCATCAATTATCGCAAGGACCGCTTCGAGCACGAGGTCCGCAAGATCACCAAGAAGGTGGGCGTGGACGTGGTGTTCGAGCATGTGGGCGCCGACACCTGGAACGCCTCGCTCCTGTCCATGAAACCCGGCGCGCGGCTTGTCACCTGCGGCTCCACCTCCGGCGTCAGCGTGCAGATGAATTTGATGCAGCTGTTCCAGCGCCAGTACAAGATTTTCGGCTCGTTCGGTGCCACCATCCGCAACGTGTCGGAAGGCCTTGCGAAGATGGGCCGCGGCATCAAGCCGGTGATCGACACCGTGGTGCCGCTGGAAAACTTCAACGACGGCCTGGAGCGGCTGGAAAGCCGCAAGGTCTTCGGCAAGATCGTGGTGAAGTTCTAAGGGTTGGCGCGGCGCCCGGCCGTGACCCGCCTCCCCCATTCCGTCCGCCGCCTGCTGTTCCGGCTGCGCCTTGCGCTGCAGCCGGTGGTGGAGGCGCTGGTGGGCGGCTATGTGCGCTTCTCCATCTGGTGGCTGCGCCTGTGGCCGCTGTGGCTTTCCGCCGGAGGCATGGCCTTCTGGGCGCGCACGTTCGGCCCCTTCTTCGCGGTCAGCAAGGTGGCGCGGCGCAACCTCACGGCCGCCTATCCGGAGAAGAGCAAGGACGAGATCAGCGCCCTCGTGCGCGGGGTCTGGGCCAACATGGGCCGCCTCACCGCCGAATTCGCCCAGCAGGACCGCCTGTGGGACTACGACCCCACCCGGCCCGGTGAAGGCCGCGTGGAAGTGGTGGGCGCCGAGATCTTCCAGCGCCTGCGCGGCGACGGACGCCCGGCCCTGTTCTTCACCGCCCATACCGGCAACTGGGAAATGTGCGCCATCGCCGGCGCCAAGTTCGATGTGCCCGGCGGCGTGCTCTATCGCGCACCCAACAATAAAAAGGCGGCCGCGCTGATCGAGGAGATGCGCTCCGGCACCATGCCGGGCCTCATCCGCGCCGGCCGCGACGCCGGCCGCCAGATGGCGCGCATGCTGGCCGAGGGGCAGCACCTGGGCATGCTGGTCGACCAGTATTGGACCGGCGGGCCGCAGGTGACTTTTTTCGGCCGGCCCTGCGCCACCAACCCGACGCTGGCGCGCCTCGCCCGGCAGTTCGATTGCCCGGTGCACGGCATGCGCGTCATCCGCCTGCCCGGCGCGCGCTTCCGCGTGGAGATCACGCAAGAGATCGCCCTGCCCCGCGATGCCGAAGGCAAGATCGACGTGGTGGGCGCCATGCAGACCGTCACCGGCGTGATCGAGGGCTGGGTGCGCGAATATCCCGACCAGTGGCTGTGGCTCCACCGCCGCTGGCGGTGAGGCCCGGCGCCCCGATGCAGACAGGAGAGTTGGCCGCAACCCTTGCCCCGGCTGCAGCGATCCTATAAAGCCGCGCTTTCCGTTTTAAGGGATCTTGTGGGATGAGCACGGCTGATGTTGCCGTCATCATGGGCAGCCAGTCCGATTGGGAGACCATGCGCCACGCGGCCGAGACGCTGGAAGCGCTGAAGATCCCGCACGACAGCCGCATCGTCTCCGCCCATCGGACGCCCGAGCGCATGTACGCCTTCGCCCGCAGCGCGAAGGCGGACGGCTTCAAGGTGATCATCGCCGGAGCAGGCGGCGCGGCCCACCTGCCCGGCATGGTGGCAGCGCTCACCACGCTCCCCGTCTTCGGCGTGCCGGTGCAGTCCAAAGCCCTGTCCGGCCTCGACAGTCTCTATTCCATCGTCCAGATGCCGGCGGGCGTGCCGGTGGGAACGCTCGCCATCGGCGTCGCCGGCGCGACCAATGCGGCGCTGCTCGCCGCCTCGGTGCTGGCGCTTTCGGACCCGGCCCTGTCCGCGCGCCTCGAAGCCTGGCGCGCGGCGCGCACCGGGGCGGTGGCGGAACGGCCGGCCTGAGCCATGCTGAAACCCGGCAGCGTCATCGGCATCCTCGGCGGCGGCCAGCTCGGTCGCATGATCGCGCTCGCGGCGGCGGAGCTCGGCCTGAAGACGCACATCCTGTGCCCCGACAAGGACAGCCCCGCCTTCCATGTGAGCGAGCGCCACATCTGCGCGCCCTATGACGATTTCGCGGCGCTGGAGCGCTTCGCGGCGGGCGTGGACGTGGTGACCTACGAATTCGAGAACGTGCCGCTCGCCACCGCCGAGTTCCTCGCCGCCCGGGTGCCCCTGAAGCCGGGGGCGAAGGCACTCGCCATCACCCAGGACCGGCTGGCGGAAAAGAGCTTCGTGCGCGACCTCGGCATCGAGACCGCCCCGTTCGCCGCGGTGGACGATCTCGCCAGCCTTGAGGCGGGGGTAGCGGCCCTTGGCCTTCCGGCGGTGCTGAAGACCCGCCGCTTCGGCTATGACGGCAAGGGCCAGGTGATGATCCGCCCGGATGAGGACCTCACCGCGGCCTGGCACGCGCTGGGCCGGCAGAGCGCGATCCTGGAAGGCTTCGTCGCCTTCGAGCGCGAGGTCTCGGTGGTGGCGGCGCGGCGGGCGGATGGCGCCTTCTGCGCCTTCGACGTGACCGAGAACGTGCACCGCGAGCACATCCTGCACTCCTCCACCGTGCCCGCCACCCTGTCGGCCGGCGCAGCGCGGCAGGCCCGCTCCATCGCCCGCGCCATCGGCGATGCCCTCGATTATGAGGGCGTGTTCGCGGTGGAGCTGTTCGTGGTCGGCTGCGGCGGACCGGAACGGGTGATCGTCAACGAGATCGCCCCGCGCGTGCACAATAGCGGGCACTGGACCCAGGACGGCGCCGTGACCTCCCAGTTCGAGCAGCATGTGCGCGCCATCGCCGGCTGGCCGCTGGGTGAGGTCGCGCGCATCGGCCGGGTTGAGATGACCAACCTCATCGGCGCCGACGTGCATGACTGGCAGGCCCTGCTCGCCGAGCCCGGCGCCCACGTCCACCTCTATGGCAAGGACGAGGCCCGCGCCGGCCGCAAGATGGGCCACGTGGTGCGGGTGCGCCGCGATCCGGAAGCCTGCACCAACATTCCCGACGGCGATTGCTAGAGCACGCCTTGTCCGATCAGATTGCATCGCGATCCGATCGGACAACGCGTTCTCGAGAGCTTTTTTCGAGCGAGGCGGAGACCAGCGCGCCACCTGTCGCAGTCCTGTCATCACACAGCACCACTATACCGCTTCAAGCTTGACCATTCGAAACCTGAGGCGAATCGCCATGGCGACGAGGGGCTCGCCATCGGGCATATCTGCCCAACTCGGATTCATTACTATAATACCATATTGGTTCGGGGAATGCAGGTGGCCCAGGATCGCTTCAAGGAGTGGCTGCGCGAGCTGGCGCGGCACATGGCCCGGACGGGCCGCTATGGCAGCTGGCGTCTGATCCAGATCGAGCTGCGGTTCATGCAGGGCATCCGGGAGGCGGCCAACTGCTTCGCCGATTCCGAGATCCGGACGGAGCTGGACGCCCTTTGCCGCGAGGCACAGAAGCAGGCCGCCCGGGCCATCGTGCTGCCTGGGCTGGAGCCATCCACCGATTCCGCCTTCGCCACCGCCCGGTGATCGCGTCTTCCCGGACCCGGTAGACCGCTTCGACCGGCCGCAGCGAAGATGAGCCGACACAAGGCCCCGCCTCGCTTTTCCAGCGCATATGGCATGTGGACAAGGTTCAGGGCTTCTGATAAGAGAGCAGCCTTCCGGATGAGCTGAAGTCGAGCGAAAGGCTCGGGCTTCCCCGGTCCGGGTGTTCAGATCATGGTTGGCCAGATCACGGCTTGCTGGGCTCGGCGCAACAGCTCGAAGAGGTAAACACGTGCAAGTTCTCGTCCGCGACAACAATGTTGATCAAGCCCTCAAGGCGCTCAAGAAGAAGATGCAGCGCGAGGGGATCTTCCGCGAGATGAAGCTGCGTGGCCACTACGAGAAGCCGTCCGAGAAGCGCGCCCGCGAGGAGGCCGAGGCCATCCGCCGCGCCCGCAAGCTTGCCCGCAAGCGCGCCCAGCGCGAGGGCCTCATCCCCTCCAAGCCGCGCCCGACCCGCTGATCCGGCGGAGCGCCGGCCGACGCTGAACCAGCACGGCGCAGGTGCCTCCAGGTTTTGTGCCGTTTCACACGTTTGAGCCGTTTCAACCGCGCGTGCGGCCACGCGCGGATTGCGCTTAGGTGATGTCCGGACCAGCCCGTGATCCCCGAGCGGAACGATGATCGCGCCGTGCCAAGACGGTGCTGACGCCTGCAGACGCCCCGCCCCCTTGCCCGCCCCCCTTGCCCGCCCCACCCCGCTTTCATGACCCTCGCGCATCCTGTGGAGCGCGCCAGCCGGTCTGGCACGTTCTCTTTCCAAGTTTTTGAGCCCGATCCGATCAGAGTGATTCAATCTGATCCGGTCGCGCTCTAGAGTAGCCATTCCGCGGCGGGGCGGCGGGGACGCGAGCGTGGTTGGCGCCGCGGTCAGGGGGAGAGGCTCATGTTTGCGCGTGTGGTCGCGGTCGAACCCTTCGACATCATCGTGTTCGGCGCCACCGGCGATCTGGCGCGGCGCAAGCTGCTCCCGGCCCTGTTCGAGCGCGATCTCGCCGGCCAGATGCCCGACGAGGCGCGCATCATCGGCGTATCCCGGCGCCCCATGGAGCGGGCGGCCTTCCAGGACTTCGCCCGAGACGCGGTGGAAACGTCCGACGGCATCGAGGAGGCCCGCCCCGCCCGCCTCGCGCGTTTCCTGAACCGGCTCGATTATGTGGCCGTGGATGCCCAATCCGACGCGGGTTGGGCAGACCTCGCCCGCCTGCTGGAGGAGGGGCGCGAGCATGTCCGGGTGCTCTACCTCGCCGTGGGGCCGGACCTGTTCGACCCCATCTGCGCGCGCATCGGCGCCCACGGCATCGTCACCGACACCACCCGCGTGGTGGTGGAAAAGCCGGTGGGCAAGGACCTCGCCTCGGCGCTGAAGGTGAACGCCGCCGTCGGCAAGGTCTTCCGCGAGGAAGCGGTGTTCCGCATCGATCATTATCTGGGCAAGGAGACGGTGCAGAACTTGATGGCGCTGCGCTTCGCCAACGCCCTGTTCGAGCCGGTGTGGAACAATGCCCATGTCGACCACGTGCAGATCACCGTCGCCGAGAGCATCGGCACCGCCGGCCGCGCCGGTTACTACGACACGGCCGGCGCCCTGCGCGACATGGTGCAGAACCACATCCTCCAATTGCTCTGCCTGGTCGCCATGGAGCCACCGGTGTCGCTGGACGCGGATGCGGTGCGCGACGAGAAGCTGAAAGTGCTCAAGGCCCTGCGGCCTATCGACGAGAGCAATGCCGCGCTGCTCACCGTGCGCGGCCAATATCGCGCCGGCGCCTCGGCGGGCGGGGCGGTGCCGGGCTATCTGGAAGAGCTGGGCTCTTCGACCTCGCAGACCGAGACCTTCGTGGCGCTGAAGGCGGAGATCGGCAACTGGCGCTGGTCCGGCGTGCCGTTCTACCTGCGCACCGGCAAGCGGCTGGCCTCGCGGGTGTCCGAGATCGTGGTGGCGTTCCGGCCCATCCCCCATTCGGTGTTCGATGGAGAGGCGGGTCCCATCATGCCCAACCGCCTGGTCATGCGCCTCCAGCCCGACGAGGGTGTGAGGCTCTGGCTGATGATCAAGGACCCCGGCCCCGGCGGCATGCGGCTGCAGCATGTGCCCCTCGACATGAGCTTTGCCAGCGTGTTCGGGGTGCGCAACGCCGACGCCTATGAACGCCTCATCATGGACGTGGTGCGCGGCAACCAGACCCTGTTCATGCGCCGCGACGAGGTGGAGGCGGCCTGGCACTGGATCGACCCCATCCTTGATGCCTGGCGAACCTCCCGCGAGCCGCCGAAACCCTACACCGCCGGCACCTGGGGTCCCTCCGCCGCCATCGCCCTCATCGAGCGGGACGGACGGACCTGGACCGATGATGCCTGAGGCCCCCAATTCAGAGCCTGCCATGACACCGCCCGCCCTCCCCTTCGCCCTCGCCGCCTATGATGATCCCGCCGCCCTCGCCCGCGCTTTGGCGGCGCATGTGGCGGAGGCGCTGCGTGCCCGCATCGCCCGCGACGGGTCGGCGAGCCTTGCCGTCTCCGGTGGCCGCACGCCGACGCGCTTTCTCGAGACCCTGTCCGGCGCCCCGCTGGACTGGAGCCGCATCTGCGTCACCCTGGTGGACGAGCGCTGGGTGCCCGAGACATCGGACCGCTCCAACGCGGCCCTGGTGCGGCGCCATCTGCTGAAAGGCCCGGCCGCTGCCGCCCGGTTCGTGCCGCTCTTCACCGGCGCGCCGACGCCGGAAGACGGCCTTGCGGACGCCGAGGCCGCCGCCGCCGCCCTGCCCGCCCCGTTCGCCGCCGTGGTCCTGGGCATGGGG
Source organism: Xanthobacter autotrophicus ATCC 700552 (assembly GCF_043194565.1). Lineage (GTDB taxonomy): Bacteria > Pseudomonadota > Alphaproteobacteria > Rhizobiales > Xanthobacteraceae > Xanthobacter > Xanthobacter autotrophicus_F. Next base: position 18,914 of record NZ_JBAFVS010000016.1, read on the forward strand.
GATGACGGGCACACCGCCTCCTTCTTCCCCGGCGCCCAGGCGCTCGCCGCCGCCACCGATCCGGCCGGCACGGCGCGCCTTATCGCGGTGCGGGCCGAAGGGGCCGGCGAGCCGCGCATCACCTTCACCCTGCCGCCCCTCGTCGCGGCCGACCTGCTGCTGTTGCACATCGAGGGCGCCACCAAGCGCGCGGTGCTGGAGCAGGCGGCGGCCGGCGGCGACGTGGCGCAATGGCCCATCCGGGCCGTGCTGGGCAACGCCCGTACGCCGCTCGACGTGCTCTGGTGCCCCTGACGCCCGCGCCCCGAAGGCAGGCAATGCCTTTCCGGGGTTGAGAAACGCCACCCTCGCCCATGAGGTCGGAGGGTTTAGTTCACCCTTGTCGCACGTTCTTCATGCGAACCTGCATCCACTTCGCCGACCTGGCCTGACGGAGATTTCGCGCCCATGACGTCCAACGTCCCGTCCAACGCCCTTGCGACCGACGCTGCCTTCAAGGCCCTCGCCACCGCTTGGACCTCCCGCGAGGGACGCATCCTCGACCTGTTCGCGACGCCGGACCGGTTCGAGCGCTTTTCCGTCGCCTATGGCGACTTGCTCATCGACTTCTCCAAGACCGCCATCTGCGATGACATCCTCAAGCAGCTCTTCGACCTCGCCCGCGCCGGGGGGGTGGAGGCGCAGCGCGACGCCATGTTTGCCGGCGACCACATCAACCTCACCGAGGATCGCGCGGTGCTGCACACCGCCTTGCGCGACCAGGCGAGCGAGACCATCCAGGTGGACGGCATCGACGTGAAGCCCGGCGTGGTGGACACGCTGGCGCGCCTTGGCGCGTTCGCCGCGGGCGTGCGCGAGGGCCGCATCGCCGGGGCGAGGGGCGGCGTCATCACCGACGTGGTGAACATCGGCATCGGCGGCTCGGACCTCGGGCCGGCCATGGTGACGCTGGCCCTCGCGCCCTACCACGACGGGCCGCGCTGCCACTTCGTCTCGAACGTGGACAGCGCCCACATCACCGACGTGCTGAAGCGGCTCGACCCCGCCACCACCCTGTTCATCGTGGCCTCCAAGACCTTCACCACGGTGGAGACCATGACCAATGCCGCCACCGCGCGCGCCTTCATCGTGAATGCGCTGGGCGAGGACGCGGTGGGCGCCCATTTCGCCGCCGTCTCCACCGCCCTCGACAAGGTGGGGGCCTTCGGCATCCCGGCCGATCGCATCTTCGGCTTCTGGGACTGGGTGGGCGGTCGCTATTCGGTGTGGTCGGCCATCGGCCTGCCGCTGATGCTGGCCATCGGCCCGGACCGATTCCGCGAATTCCTCGCCGGCGCGGCGGCCATGGACGAGCACTTCTGCTCCGCCCCCCTCGACCAGAACCTGCCGGTGCTGCTCGGCCTCATCGGGCTGTGGCATCGCAACGCCTGCGGCTTCCCGAGCCGCGCCATCATCCCCTACGACCAGCGCCTCGCCCGTCTGCCGGCCTATCTCCAGCAGCTCGACATGGAGAGCAACGGCAAGGGCGTGACGCGGAACGGGCAGCCCGTCGCCCGGCCCACCGGCCCCGTCGTGTGGGGCGAGCCCGGCACCAATGCGCAGCATGCGTTCTTCCAGTTGCTGCACCAGGGCACGGATATCGTGCCGGTGGAATTCCTGATCGGGGCGCAAAGCCACGAGCCGGCATTGAAGGATCATCAGGACCTGCTGGTGGCCAACTGCCTTGCCCAGTCGGAGGCGCTCATGCGCGGGCGCTCGCTGGATGAGGCGACGGCCCAGCTTCAGGCCAAGGGCATGGCCGGGGACAAGGTGGCGGAGATCGCGCCCCATCGCGTCTTCCCCGGCGACCGGCCGTCGGTGACCATCGCTTATGCCACCCTCGATCCATTCACCCTCGGGCGCATCATCGCCCTCTACGAGCACCGGGTGTTCGTGGAAGCGGCGGTGTGGGGCATCAACGCCTTCGACCAGTGGGGCGTGGAACTGGGCAAGGAACTCGCCACCCAGTTGCTGCCGGCGGTGACCGGCGGGGCGCTGCCGGCCAGCGCGTCCGCCTCCACATCCGGCCTGATCGGCCATCTCCAGGCGATCATCGGGCGCTGAGCCCCGACCTTTCGGTCGGTATCTTGTTCTTCTCGTCCGACGACGCATGGGCGATGCTGCTATGCAGCAATGCGGGGGTCCCCCTGCGTATTATGTATACCAAATCGGCCTCGGCCTGCGTTATGAAGAGGTCGATCCCGATGGTGCACCGCACATGTGGGCACGTTCGGGGTGGCACTTGAGGTGCCCGGAGACAAGATGATGAACGTGCTTGAACTGACGGCCTTCGGCCTTTTCGGCATTGTACTTTCGCTCGCGGTTACCGGCTTGAGCGCACAGAAGCCTTACATGACGGTTACTGGCGGCATGGGCATTCCGGTGGAAGACGTCCTGCTGCAGCCGTCCGAGCCGCGCTTTGCCTCCGTGCGCACCGCAGCGAACGGCGCCGTCGAGGTGGCCGTCGCCCCCCGCCACAACTGATGCCAACGGTCCTTGAGCTTGGCTCATGGGCCATTGCTCGAGCCCGCGCGGTATTTAGGCCTCGCCCGCTCGGCATCGGCCCAAGACCGAAGCCGACGGTGTGAAGGCCCCGCGCTGGGGACGCGGAGCCCTGGACGCGGAGCCCTCTGCCGCCTCACGCACGTGCGGACAAAAGAAGGGAGCGGCAAGCCGCTCCCTCAAGTTAGGCCCGGGGTAGGAGGGCCAAAGTGAAGCCCGTGGTGGGGCCGGGTTTCCCCGCCCCCTCCCATCGGACAATCTTCAGCTGACGACCTTGGCGCTGGCGACCTCGACGTTCTCCTTCGCCGCCGCCCCCAACACGAAACGGGCCCGCAGGGGCTTCAGGACGAAGAGCGCCATGAGCGCGGCGACGGCATTGACGCCCGCCGTCAGCATGAACACCAGGTCCCAGTTGCCGAGTTTTGCAACCGCGACCGAGGCCAATGGCACCACCAGCGAGGCGGTGCCCTTCGCGGTGTAGAGCAGGCCCGCGTTGGTGGTGGCATAGCGCGAGCCGAAGGTATCGCCGCACGTCGCCGGGAACAGTGAGTAGATCTCACCCCAAGCGAAGAAGACGAGGCCGGTGAGAATCACGAACGCGATCGGGTCTGCGCCGAACTGGGCCAGAGCCAGCACGCCCACCGCTTCCAGCGAGAAGGCGATGAACATGGTGTTCTCGCGCCCGATATTGTCCGACACCCAGCCGAAGAACGGGCGGGTGACGCCGTTCAGCACCCGGTCGATGGACAAGGCGAAGGTCAGGGCAGGCAAGGTGAGGCCCATGATCGAGACCGGCACGTCGGCGATCTTGAAGTCCTTGGCGATGGAGCCGAGCTGGGCCGTGGCCATCAGGCCGCCCGCCGCCACCAGCACGAACATCAGATACATGACCCAGAACACCGGGGCCTTCAGCATCTCGCCCGGACCATAGCTGCGACGGCTCTGGGTGGTGGAGGTGGTGGCGACGCTGGGAACCTGCCCCGGCTTCGGGCTCATCAGGAAGAGCGACGCCACCAGCACCACGGCCCCCTGGATCAGGCCGAAGAACAGGAAGGTGTGCTCGTAGCCCTGCGCCTTGATCATGGCCGCGATGGGCACGATGGTCAGGGCCGACCCGGCGCCGAAGCCGGCGGCGGTGATGCCCGCGGCAAGGCCGCGGCGATCGGGAAACCACTTCAGCGCCGCACCCACGGCGGTGCCGTAGACCGCGCCGGCGCCGGCGCCGCCGAGGGCCGCCGAGACGTAGAGCATCGCAAGGCTGGAGGCGACCGAGTTGAGCGCCCAGGACAGGGCGCACAGGATGCCGCCGAGAAACACGACCGGCCGCGGTCCGAACTTATCCACGAACCAGCCTTCCACCGGGACCAGCCACGTCTCGAACACGACGAAGATGGTGAAGGCCACCTGGATGGCGGCGCGGCCCCACTGGTGTTTCTCGTTCATCGGTTCGACGAACAGGGTCCAGCCGTACTGGAGGTTGGCGATCATGGACATGCAGACGACGCCGATGGCGAGCTGCATCCACCTTCCGCCCAACGGCCCGCGCACGGGCGTCGAGAGATTCTGCGACATTTCCTTCCCTTTCTCACTGGGGATCATCGAGAGCGATGAACGGCCCGTGACGGTCGCCATTCTTGTCGCGGGCTTTCTTGACGGAGCCCGCTCGCGTACCACGGGGGAAGGTGTATCAAAAATACGGTATACATAATGCGTCTAACGGCTATGTAACCGATACCTACCGGCGCTTTCAGGGATAATCGGGATGAGAAGAGCCGATCTTGCCCGGCATGGCCAAGATTAGATCAAAGACCTCCTCTTCGCTATTGATCACATATGCCCAGCGTAGATGCACATAACGCGGATTTATAACCCGCTATGACAGTGATCGACTTTCAGCATCACAACAAATGCCTCAGCTGACATGCCAGAGCACGCGCCGCCCGGTGCGCCGCGCACTGGGATCTGGCAACGCATCCCGTGTCGGAGGTAGAGCAGCGCACAGACAAAAAAAGCCCCGGCACAAGGCCGGGGCTTGAGGGGCCGCCACTGGGGCGGCGGAGGGACCGCTTCGGTCGCCCCACTCCTGCGCTCGGCACAGGTGGGGCGAAGCCCTGAGGTGCGCGGATCGTCCGGATCCGGATCTGATTATCCGCGCACCCTTGGCTTGGGCTTTCCGATCTGAAACCCGGTCAGCCGGCACCGCAGGCCAACCGGAAATTACTTTGTCTCTTGAAACAGGCCTGGCTGGTCCGACCGGGGCGGGTAGCCGTCCCGGTCGGGTCTCACCCGTCAGGCCGGAACTTCGCGGGCGGCGGACTCAGCTGCCGCCGCCTCGGCATTGAGCCGGTGGTGGCGCGCCAGCATGGGCCGCAGGACGAAGAGCGCCCCGAACGCCGCGGTCAGATCCATGGCAGCCACCGTATAGAGCACGGTGGTCCAGGTGCCCGTCGCCTCCATCAGGATGTTGGCGAGCGGCACCAGCAGGGCGGCGAAGCCCTTGGCCGTGTAGAGCATGCCGTAGATCTTGCCGATGTGCTTGGAGCCGAAGGTATCCGCGGCAGTCGCCGAGAACAGGGAGTAGACTTCACCCCAGGCTAGGAAGACCACGCCCGACAGGATGATGAACGCCCACGGATTGTGGCCGAACGTGCCCAGCGCGACGATGCCGATGCCTTCCATGGCGAAGGCGAAGAACATGGTCTTCTCACGGCCGATATGGTCCGAGATCCAGCCGAAGAAGGGACGCGAGAAGCCGTTCAGGATGCGATCCAGCATCAGGGCGAAAGGCAGCGCCGCCATGGCGAAGAAGTAGAGGTTGACGTTGATGTGCTTCACGCCGAGGTCTTCGGCGATCACGCCCAGCTGCGCCACGGCCATGAGGCCGCCCGACACCGTCAGGACGAACAAGACGAGCATGATGTAGAACACCGGGGTCCGGAGCGCCTCACCCAGGGTGTAGTCGCGCCGGCTCTGGGCCACGATGGACGAATACACCACCTCGGTCTTGGACGGCGCCCGCAGGAAGCCGGCGGCGAGCAGGATCACCGCGCCCTGGATCAGGCCGAAGGTGAAGAAGGTTTCCTGATAGCCGCTCGTCTTGATCATGGCGGCGATGGGCAGGATGGTGAGCACGGTGCCCGAGCCGTAGCCGGCAGCGGTGAGGCCCACGGCCAGGCCGCGGCGATCCGGGAACCACTTCAGCGCGGCGTTCACGCAGGTGGCGTAGACGCAGCCGACACCGATGCCGCCGACAGCCGCCGCCACATAGAGCGCGGTGAGGGATTCGGCATAGGAATTAAGCACCCACGACAGGCCGGTGAACACGCCGCCGACCAGCACCATGACCCGCGGGCCGTATTTGTCGATGAAATAGCCCTCGATGGGCGTCAGCCAGGTCTGCACCACGACGAACACGGTGAAGGCCACCTGCACGGAGGCGCGCGTCCAGCCGCGGGTGGAGACGATTTCCGGAACGAACAACGTCCAGGAATACTGGATGTTTGCCGCCGCCACCATACAGACGATACCGGCGATGAGTTGCAGCCAGCGATTGGTCGCAGGCGCCTTTACTGCTGCTTCAACCATTTTCCTACCCCTTGAGACTCTTTGTTCTTTTTGATGCTGGTAACCGCCCCACCCTCTTTTTGTCCCTCATGGAGCGGCGGATGTTCAAACGGGTGTTTTTATCCCGTCAGACTGCACCGGCGGCACGCATGCCGGCGATCTCTTCGTGGGTGTAGCCGAGCGTGGCCAGCACCTCGTCCGTATGCTCGCCCAGGAGCGGCGCGCGCTCGACGGGGACATGGCTTGCGGACAAATGGATGGGGGATCCAACGGTGACATAGGTGCCGCGCTCGGGATGCGGCACCTCCACCAGGAACCCGCGGTCATAGAGTGCGCGATCCTCCAGGATGTCCTTGGTGGACAGCACCGGGCCGCACGGCACGTCGATGGCCTTCAGGGCGGCCATGACTTCGAACTTGGTGCGCTTCGCGGTCCAGCGCTCGATGATTTCGAAGCATTGGTCGAGCCTTTGGGCCCGCGCCTCGTGCGAGGCGAACTTCACGTCTTCGATGAGGTCCTTGCGACCCACCAGCCGCATCAGCGGCGCCCAGCCCTGGGGCTGGATGATGACGTAGCAATAGTCGTTCTCGCCCCCCGGAGCGCAGCGCAGGGCGGCACCCGGCTGGCCGCCGCCGGAGCAATTGCCCGCCCGCGGCACGCATTCCCCCTCCGGCGCGCCGGGATATTCGGTGAGCGGCCCGGCGCCAAGGCGCTGCTGGTCGCGCAATTTCACGCGCAGAAGGTTCACCACGCAATCCTGCATGGCCACGTCCACCTTCTGGCCTTCACCGCTGATGGTGCGCTGGTAGAGCGCCGCAAGGATGCCGGTCACGCAATGGATGCCTGTGCCGGTATCGCCGATCTGGGCACTGGAAGCGGTGGGCGGGCCGGAGCGCCAGCCGGTGGTGCTCATGGCGCCGCCCATGGCCTGGGCAATGGTCTCATAGGCCTTGGCATCCACACCGGCGCCTTCGGCAAAGCCGCGGATGGAGGCATAGATGAGCCGGGGATTGCGGGCGCGGACGGCCTCGTAGCCGAAGCCCTGCCGATCCAGCACACCGGGGCCGAAATTCTCCACCAGCACGTCGCAGGCGTCGATCAGGCGACCCATGGCCTCCTGGCCCTGCGGCGTCTTGATGTTGATGGTGACGCTCCGCTTGTTGGCGTTCAGCATCGTGAAGTAAAGGCTGTCCACATTGGACTTGTCTCGCAGCTGCGAACGGGTGATGTCCCCGCGCCGCGGCATCTCAACCTTGATGACCTCTGCCCCCAGCCACGCAAGAAGTTGCGTCGCGGATGGGCCGGACTGCACGTGCGTCATGTCCAGGACGCGCACGCCGTCGAGCGCCTTGCCCATGCATCCACTCCCGGATTTCCCTGCCCTGATTGCGGAGCCGCCGGTCTGCGCCGGCTTGCTATTCGCTGGGTTGCCGGCTTGCGCCGGCGCGCCATCTTCTCGATTACCGGCGTTGCCGGCGTGTCTTGTGCGGGTTTGCCAGCTTTGGCCGGCGGGGACTGGACCCTGAGGGCGTGGTCCGCGGTACTCTTGTGTACTGAATTACGTATGCCAGATACAAAATGTAGCACCGTCGTTCGGTCCCCGCAATCCCTTTGCGCAAGGACATCACCTAAGAGCGGCGAGACCTGCTTCCATGCCGGCGCTGACCGGCTCGCGAAGGGCCGCTTCCTCTTCCTTGAGGTAGTGGCGCATGAGATCGGTGGCGCTGATGACACCGACGAGGCTGTGATCCTCGATCACCGGCAGGTGACGCACCTGATGCTCCACCATCAGCCGCAGCACGGTTTCGATGCTGTCGGCCAGAGTGCAGCTGACCACCTCCCGCTTCAGCAGGCTGGCGAGGACCATCTTGGGCGTATTGGCGCCGTGCTCCAGCACTGCGCGGGTGACATCGCGCTCGGAAAAGACTCCGACCACGGTGTTGCCCTCGGTACGACAGACATCCTTGACGATGACGGAGGAGATGTTCTCCCGCTTCATCACCAATACGGCGTCAGCCACAGTTTCATGCATCCGCAAGGTAATGATGCGGGTGTCGCGCTTGGCCCGCAGCATATCGTCCACGGTCTTCATAGGCGTTCTCCCCTGGCTCGAGCGCGCGCCGACGCCTGCAAGGCAAGCGGCTGGGATGGCGCATCGTCGATGACACATTCAGAAACGGATTCACCGACCAGGTCGGTTCGACCTGATCGGACCCGGCCCTGTGTTCGCCGTCATGGGCGGGGCTTGGGCCAAATAGGCCGCCCCGTCTTCTCGGAGAGATGCTGGTATTCAAAATACATTCTGTCAACGCGCAACGCGGCAGGAACCGGCCCATATCTTTGCTGCACCGCAATGCAACTACGCAGCAGGTGCGGCATTGCTTACCACCAGCAATCATGCTGCCATTCGATATGATGTATATGGTGGGCAAAGGCGGGAATCGCGCGGCGCCGGTCCGGCGAACCTGAATCAGCCAGGGGCAAAAGGGTGCGATGACGTACCAGGATATCAATGTGAAGCCGATCGAGACCGAATCGAGCTTCCGCATGAAGGCGTACAAGGCGCTGAAGACGGCCATCATGGAGATGGACATCTACAGCCACCCCGAGGAAATCCGCCTTGAGGAACGCCAGCTCTCCGAACGGCTCGGCGTCTCGCGCACGCCGATTCGCGAGGCCATGACCTTGCTGGAGCAGGAGGGCTTCGTGCGCTCCGTGCCCCGCCGCGGCATCTTCGTGGTGCGCAAGACCAAGCGGGAGGTGATCGAGATGATCACCGTCTGGGCGGCTCTGGAAAGCATGGCCGCGCGACTCGCCTGCGAGCGGGCCAGCGAGGCGGAGATCCGCCTGCTGCGCGAGAATGTGCGCGCCTTCGCCAACCGCGATCCGGAAGAGTATGTCTCGGAATATTCCGAGGCGAACCTTGCCTTCCACAAGCTCATCATCCGCATGTCCGGATGCCAGCTCATCGCCGAGACCACGGAAAACCTGTTTCCCCACATGCGCGGGGTGCGCAAGGTGACCATCGGCCAGGACCACCGCGCCCAGCGCTCCATCGTGGACCACACGAAGATCGTGGAAGCCATCGAGAAGCGCGACCCGGATCTCGCCGAGCGCCTGGTGCGCGAGCACACCATGGGCCTTGCCCGCCACGTCTCCGACCACGGCAACTTCCTGGACTGAGCGGCGGCCACGCACGCAAATAAAACGGCCGGCGCATGCGCCGGCCTTTTTACATGTCCAGGGAAGGCCCCTCAGGCCGCCTTGTGCTTGCCAATCATCTCGACGAAGCGGTCGAAGAGATAGTGACTGTCCTGCGGGCCGGGGCTCGCCTCGGGGTGATACTGCACCGAGAACACCGGCCGGTCGGCCAAAGCGATGCCGGCATTCGACCCGTCGAACAGGGAGACATGGGTCTCCACCACATTCTTTGGCAGGGTCTCGCGATCCACCGCGAAGCCGTGGTTCATGGAGGTGATCTCCACCTTGCCGGTGGTGAGGTCCTTGACCGGATGGTTCGCGCCGTGGTGGCCTTGATGCATCTTCACCGTGCGTCCGCCCACCGCGAGGCCGATCATCTGGTGGCCGAGGCAGATGCCGAAGGTGGGCACGCCGGTCTCGATGATCTTGCGGATCACCGGCACCGCATATTCCCCCGTGGCCGCGGGATCGCCGGGGCCGTTGGAGAGGAACACGCCGTCCGGCTCCAGGGCCAGGATGTCGTCGGCCGAGGCGGTGGCCGGAACCACCGTCACCTTGCAGCCGGCGCGGGCGAGCAGGCGCAGGATGTTGCGTTTCACGCCATAGTCCACCGCCACCACATGGTGGCGCGGCGCGGCCTGGTGGCCGTAGCCCTTTTCCCATTCCCAGGTGGTCTCGTCCCAGCCGAAGCGCTGGGCGGAGGTGACGCCGGGCACGAGGTCCATGCCGATGAGCCCGGGCCAGGCCTGCGCCTGCGCCTTCAGCGCCGCCATGTCGAACACGCCGTCGGCGGCATGGGCGATGACCGCGTTGGGCATGCCCGCCTCGCGGATGAGGGCGGTGAGCGCGCGGGTATCGATACCGGTGATGCCGGGAATGCCGCGCGCCGTCAGCCATTCATTCAGGTGGCGGGTCGCCCGGTAGTTGGAAGGCTCGGTGATGGCGGTGCGCAGCACCACGCCGCGCACGCCCGACGCGGCGGCCATGGACACCGTCTCGATGTCTTCCTCATTGGTCCCCACATTGCCGATGTGCGGGAACGTGAAAGTGATGATCTGGCCTGCATAGGAGGGATCGGTGAGGATCTCCTCATAGCCGGTGATGGCGGTGTTGAAACACACTTCGCCGGCAAGGCAGGCTTGGGCGCCGATACCGAAGCCTTCGAGGACCGTGCCATCCGCGAGGACGAGGACGGCGGTGGGCTTGGGCTCGCTCCAGCCTTCGGCGGAGGGGCGCGCATCCCGGCCTTCGGCCGGAGCGGTCGGGGCGTGGTCTTGTTCGTTGGTCATGGATCGCCTAGATAGAGCCTCGCGCGTCGGGTTTCCAGCGTCCCGCGCGAATTTGTGCGGCGCGGCACCGGAGAGGCGGCGCCAGACCGTCGAGGGACCGGGGAGGACCAAGCCTCCGCAGGCCGGCGTTTGGATGGAGCCGAAAGCGTACAACCGGGTCATTCCAGCCCCGTTGCTCCACCCGGCGCCCCGAAACCGCCAGAGCTTAAACCGCCAGAGCTTCCGCGTTTCCCCCCTTACAAACCATTCTCCCAATCAAGGACGACGTTCCGTGCTTCGTGACGACATCAACACGGCCCTTAAAGAGTCGCTGAAGGCGCAGGACAAGCGCCGCACCGGCACGCTCCGGCTGATCAACGCCGCGCTCAAGGACCGCGACATCGAGCAGCGCGGCCACGGCAAGGACCCCCTCACCGACGACGAGCTGCGCGCCCTGCTGGCCAAGATGGTCAAGCAGCGCGAGGAAAGCGCCAAGATCTACGAGGAGAACGCCCGCCCCGAGCTCGCCGAGCAGGAGCGCGAGGAAATCACCTATATCCAGGCCTTCCTGCCGCAGCAGCTCTCGGAAGCGGACACCCGCGCCGCCATCACGGCGGTGATCGCGGAAATCGAGGCCAAGGGCATCAAGGACATGGGCCGCACCATGGCGGTGCTGAAGGAGCGCCACGCCGGCGCCATCGACTTCGGCAAGGCCTCTGGCTGGGTGAAGGAAGCCCTCACCGCCGCCGGCTGAGGCCGTTCGCCGGCGGGTATGCCCGCCGGCTACCGCCTCCCTTCATGGAAGGCAAACCCGGTCAGCCCCGGCGCTTCCAGATCTCGCCGTCCACGCCCGGCGGCAGGTCCGGCATGTCCGCGGCGATGAAGACCGGCTCCACGCCGGCCTTGCGCTTGGCGAGATAGTCCTGCGCCAGCCGCACCACCGTGCCCGACAGCAGCACGATGGCCACGAGGTTGATGGAGGCCATGAGCCCCATGGAAGCGTCGGCCGCGTTGAACACGGTGGCGACGCTCTGGATCGCGCCCCACACCACCATGGCGAGCACGCCGATGCGCAGGATCACCACCCCGGACACATGGCCGTGGCCGAGGAACACCAGCGCATTCTCCGCATAGGAGTAGTTGCCGATGATGGAGGTGAAGGCGAAGAAGAAGATGGCGATGGCGACAAAATAGCGTCCCAGCCCGCCCACATGCGCCTCCAGCGCCGCCTGGGTGAGCTGCGTGCCGGTGAGCGTCCCCAGTTCCACGCCCGACAGCAGGATGAGCAGCGCGGTGGCGGTGCAGATCACGATGGTGTCGATGAACACGCCCAGCGACTGCACGAAGCCCTGGCTCACGGGGTGGTGCGGATCGGGCGTCGCCACGGCGGCGATGTTGGGCGCACTGCCCATGCCGGCCTCGTTGGAGAACAGGCCGCGCTTCACCCCGTTGAGCATGGCCGCGGCCACCGCTCCCGAGACACCGCCCGCCGCCGGCTCGAGACCGAAGGCGCTGCCGACGATATGGCCGAGCATGGCCGGCACCGCGCCAAGATGGGTGACCAGCGCATAGAGCGCGAGAGCCACATAGGCCAGCGCCATGAATGGCACCACCAGCTCAGCGGTGCGCGCGATGGCGGAGATGCCGCCGAAGATGATGACGCCCGACAGCGCGGCGACGGCCAGCCCGGTCCAAAGCTTGGGGATTTCGAAGGCACCGTGCATGGCATCGGCGATGGAATTGGCCTGCACGGCGTTGAAGACCAGGCCGAAGGAGAGGATGAGGCAGACCGAGAATACCCCGCCGGCCCACGGCGCCTTCAGCCCCCGCGCGATGTAGAAGGCCGGCCCGCCGCGATAGCGCCCTTCGTCGTCCTTCACCTTATAGAGCTGGGCGAGAGTGCTTTCGGCGAAGGCGGTGGCCATGCCGAGGGCCGCCACCACCCACATCCAGAAGATGGCGCCGGGCCCGCCGAGGGTGAGCGCCACGGCGACGCCGGCGATGTTGCCGGTGCCCACCCGCGAGGCGAGCGAGGTGCACAGGGCCTGAAACGGCGTGATCCCGGATTTGTCGGTGACATCCGACCGCAGCACGGAGCGCAGCATCTCCGGAAAATGCAGGATCTGGATGAGGCGCAGGCGGAAGGTGAAATACACGCCCACCGCCAGCAGGCCGTAGATGAGGATGTAGCCCCAGAAGACCGTGTTCAGGAAATCGATCAGTGCGTCCATTGCGCCCGAGCCCCGTGCAACGCCACCGTGCACCGGTCAAGCTAGAGCAATTTCAGCAAAAGTGCGAAGCGGTTTTGCGTCCGCAATTGCGATGAAACAAAGGTCTAGAGCATGTTCGGCGAACCGGTGATTGCCGAACATGCTCAAGAGCATTTTCGAGCGAAGTGGATACCGGTTCGCGTAAAGAAAATGCGTAAACTCAATGACCTAGAGCATTTCCACGATTCAGTGAAACGGGGAAATGCTCTAGCGGCGGGTCGCCCCGGGGTCCATCGGGATCGGCAGCGGAACGTGCCGCTCCGCCACGTCATCCCGTGATGTGGATAACGAGGATTTGCCTGTCCGGTTGCAGTCTTGTTCAGCCCGCCGAACACGCAGCGCTTTACAAGCGAGGGTCCTCCTCCCACTGTTACAGGCCGTGTCCTGCAGCGCCCGCGATGGGCCTCGGCGGCCCTGCGCGCCATAGCCGCCAGACCACGCCTACGAAACCACGAAGACGACACCTCGAAGACGACCCAACAGACGAGGCACCGATCAGGCCATATGCGCTTTTCGCCCGCCTTCCTCGACGAGATCCGTGCCCGCCTTCCCGTGTCGGAGGTGGTGGGACGCCGCGTCAAGCTGAAGAAGCAGGGGCGCGAGTTCGCCGGCCTCTCCCCCTTCAATGCCGAGAAGACGCCGTCCTTCTTCGTCAACGACCAGAAGGGCTTCTACCACTGCTTCTCGTCCGGCAAGCACGGCGACGTGTTCGACTTCCTGATGGAGACGGAGGGCCTGCCCTTCGGCGAGGCGGTGGAGCGGCTTGCCGCCATGGCCGGCCTCCCCCTGCCGCAGGAGACCCCGGAAGCCGCCGCCAAGGAGCGGCGCCGGCACACCCTGTTCGAGGTCATGGCGCTGGCCGCCCGGCATTTCGAGGAGACGCTGCAATCGCGCCTCGGCGCCAAGGCCCGCGGCTACCTGGCCGACCGGGAACTGGGCGCCGCCACCCAGAAGCGATTCGGCCTCGGCTATGCCGCCGGTGAGCGCTTCCGCCTGAAGGAGGCGCTGGGCAAGGCCGGCGTGCCGGTGGACGACATGGTGGAAGCCGGCCTGCTGATCGCCGGCGACGACATCCCCGTGCCCTATGACCGCTTCCGCGACCGGGTCATGTTCCCCATCACCGATCTCAAGGGCCGCATCGTCGGCTTCGGCGGGCGGGCGCTGGAGAAGGACGTCCCGGCAAAATACCTCAATTCGCCCGAGACGCCGCTCTTCCACAAGGGATCGCTGCTTTATAACGGGGCCGCCGCCCGCACCGCCGCCCAGTCGGGCGCGCGGGTGATCGCGGTGGAAGGCTATGTGGATGTGATCGCCATGGCCGAGGCCGGCTTCGACGCCACCGTGGCGCCGCTGGGCACGGCGCTGACCGAGGAGCAATTGCAATTGCTCTGGCGCATGTCGGAAGAGCCGCTGCTGCTGTTCGACGGCGACAAGGCCGGACGGCGCGCCGCCCATCGCGCCATCGACCTCGCCTTGCCGCACCTGAAGGCGGGCCGCAGCCTCGCCTTCGCCACCCTGCCGGACGGCCAGGACCCCGACGACCTCATCCGCCGCTCCGGCCGCGAGGCCATGGAGGGCGTGCTGGCCCAGGCGCGGCCATTGGTGGCGGAACTGTGGGCGCGCGAGAGCGAGAGCGCCACTCTGGACACGCCGGAGCGCCGCGCGGGCCTCGAGGCGCGCCTCGGCGAGGTGGTCTCCGCCATCGCCGACGAGACGGTGCGCAAGCACTACCGACAGGAATTGCTCGGCCGCTTCAACGCCCTCGTCTCCCCGCAGGATCGCGCGCCGGCCAGGGCCCGGCGCGAGGGCTGGAAGGACGGCTGGCAGCCATCCGGCGGCCGCCGCGGCGCGCCCTTGCCCCCGCCGCTGGTGCCGCGCGGCACCGAGATCGCCCGCAGCGCGCTGGTGCGCGGCCCCATGGCCGCCCTGCCCCGCAACGAGGCGTTATTGCTGTTCTGCCTCATAAATCACACTTTCCTGCTGGACGAGGCGGATGAGGACGTGGCAAGCCTGCCGCTGGCCAACCCGGAGGCGGATCGCCTGCGCCGCATCCTGATCGACGCCCACCTCGAAGGTGCCGATGCCGAGTCCCTGGCGGAGCGCCTGGGGCAGGCGGACATCGACGCCCTGACGCGCCGGGTGAAGGCATTCGCCAACCCCCGGCACGACTGGCCGGCATATCCCGATACCGCCCAGAGCGATGTCCGGCTCTGGTGGCATCAGCGCACGGCCTTGCATCGCAAGGCCCACGCGCTATCTAGAGAGCTAAAGGAGGCCGAGCGCACCCTGGGGGAGGACCCCAGTGAAGCCAATTTTGCCTGGCTTCGGGACGTCCGCGAGCGCCTTTCGGCGCTGGACGGGACCGAGGCACTGGTGGAAGGCTTTGGTGCGTCATCCGGCCGGAGTGCCGTGCGCTCCCTTTGAACCGGCCGTGGTCCTGGAACGGGTTTTCCGGGAACCGGTGGGGTACAAAGGTGGTTTACGGCACTCTTTCTCGCCATCCGGTCGTCGGCCCCCATGGTGGCCATGCCGGTGAGCGAATTGGAATGAAAGGGAGCCTAACGCATCAACCATAGGGGTTGGAAGTGCGTTCAGGCTGGTTTAACGGGATGGCGTCAAAAAAGCCGCTCCCGGGCGCAAAGGCAAAAGGTGGCACGGCCGAAGCGCCGCGCCGCCGTTCTGCTGTTGGCAGTCAGCAGGATCCGCAGGAGAAGTCCATGGCGAAGCAGTCTTCCGAAGCGACCGAGGCTCCCGAGAAGGAGACCGACGCGCCCGACGGGCCGTTGCTCGACCTCTCCGACGCCGCCGTCCGGAAGATGATCAAGAATGCCAAGCGTCGGGGCTATGTGACCTACGAGCAGCTCAACGAGGTGATGCCTTCCGAGGAAGTCACCTCCGAGCAGATCGAGGACACCCTCGCCATGCTCAACGACATGGGCATCAACGTCATCGAGGCCGAGGAAGCCGAGGCCGAGGAGGGCACTGAGGAAACCGAGGCGGCCGAGGAGCCCGAGGAGGCCGAGGGCGGCGAACTCACCGAGCCCGCCCCGCGCGCCGTCGCGCGCTCCGAGACCAAGTCCGAGCCGGCCGAGCGCACCGACGATCCGGTGCGCATGTACCTGCGCGAAATGGGCTCGGTGGAGCTGCTCTCCCGCGAGGGCGAAATCGCCATCGCCAAGCGCATCGAGGCCGGCCGCGAGGCCATGATCGCCGGCCTGTGCGAGAGCCCGCTGACGTTCCAGGCCATCATCATCTGGCGCGACGAGCTCACCGAAGGCCGCGTGCTGCTGCGCGACATCATCGACCTGGAGGCCACCTACGCCGGCCCCGAGGGCAAGAACCCGCCCGCAGCCCTGGGCGAGGAGGCCGCCCTGGCCCCCGAAGCGGGGGAAGACGGGCTTTTGGGCGACGCGCCCGGTCCCGAGGGCGACGACGACGACATGGAAAATTCCATGTCGCTCGCCGCCATGGAAGCGGAGATCAAGCCGAAGGTGCTGGAAACCTTCGACCGCATCGCCTCCTCCTACACCAAGCTGCGGCGCCTTCAGGACCAGAACGTCGAATCCAAGCTGAAGAACGAGACGCTCTCGCCGGCGCAGGAGCGCAAGGCGAAGAAGCTGAAGGAAGACCTCGTCGGCGACGTGAAGAGCCTGTCCCTCAACCAGGCCCGCATCGACGCCCTGGTGGAGCAGCTCTACGAGATCAACAAGCGTCTCGTCGGGCTGGAGGGGCGCCTGCTGCGCCTCGCCGACAGCTATGGCGTGACCCGCGACGACTTCCTGAAGAACTACATGGGCGCGGAGCTGGACCCCAAGTGGGTGCTGCGCGTGTCCAAGCTCGGCACCAAGGGCTGGAAGGGCTTCGTCGGCCACGAGAAGGATACCATCCACGAGATCCGCGGCGACATCCACGCGCTGGCCACGGAGACCGGGCTGGAGATCGCCGAGTTCCGCAAGATCGTGCAGATGGTGCAGAAGGGCGAGAAGGAAGCCCGCCAGGCCAAGAAGGAAATGGTGGAGGCCAACCTGCGCCTCGTCATCTCCATCGCCAAGAAGTACACCAACCGCGGCCTGCAGTTCCTGGACCTGATCCAGGAGGGCAACATCGGCCTGATGAAGGCGGTGGACAAGTTCGAGTACCGGCGCGGCTACAAGTTCTCCACCTATGCCACCTGGTGGATCCGGCAGGCCATCACAAGGTCCATCGCCGACCAGGCGCGGACCATCCGCATCCCCGTGCACATGATCGAGACCATCAACAAGATCGTGCGCACGAGCCGGCAGATGCTGCACGAGATCGGCCGCGAACCCACCCCTGAGGAGCTGGCCGAGAAGCTCGGCATGCCCCTTGAGAAGGTGCGCAAGGTGCTGAAGATCGCCAAGGAGCCCATCTCCCTCGAAACGCCCATCGGCGACGAGGAGGATTCGCACCTCGGCGACTTCATCGAGGACAAGAACGCCATCCTGCCCATCGACGCGGCGATCCAGAGCAATCTTCGCGAAACCACGACGCGTGTGCTCGCGTCGTTGACCCCGCGCGAGGAACGCGTCCTGCGCATGCGCTTCGGCATCGGCATGAACACCGACCACACGCTGGAAGAAGTGGGCCAGCAGTTCTCGGTGACCCGCGAGCGTATTCGCCAGATCGAGGCGAAGGCGCTGCGCAAGCTCAAGCACCCCTCGCGCTCGCGCAAGCTGCGGTCGTTCCTCGACAATTGAGCGGGCGGTAATCCCAGTCGGAAAAGGCGGCCTAAACAGGCCGCCTTTTCTTTTGCCGCTTTTGCTATCAGCCTGCCGGCGCCAGCAAAGCCTGCCTCAGCTGCTCTCGCGCTCCACCAGTTCAAAGCCCAGATCGATGGCCGGCTCGGCACGGCACTCCCCCTCCATGAGATCCACGAGCCGGCGCGCTGCCGCCTCGCCCACCCTGGCTCGCGGGGTGCGGATGGAGGTGAGGCGCGGGGCCATGTGGGCCGACAGCGGCAGGTCGTTGAAGCCGACCACGGCGACCCGGCCGGGAATGGGGATCTGCCGTCGCGTCGCCTCGAAGATGGCACCCTGCGCGAGGTCGTCGTTGCAAAAGAAGATGCCGTCGATGTCGGGATAGGCCTCCAGCAGGCGCACGAACAATTCGCCGCCGAGGACGACCGATGAGGGTTCAGGCACCGAGAGCCACACCGGGGGCCGCACCTCCCGTTCCGACGCCAGCACCCGCTGGAAGCCGAGCCCGCGTTCGAGGGCGCGCGGATCGAGCTGGGCGGCCACATAGGCAAGATGGCGCCTGCCCCGCGCCAGCAGGTGACGCGCCACCGCCGCGCCGGACTCCTCCTGCGAGAAGCCGACGCTGTGAAGCCCCGCCTCCCGGCTCAGCTCCATCATGTAGACAACGGGGATGCCGCTCGCCTTCAGCAGGCTGCGCGTGGCCGGCGTCTGCTCCAGGCCGGTCAGCAGGATGCCGCGGGGCTGGTAGGCGAGATAGTTGCGGACAAGCTTTTCCTCCTCCTCCGGCGAATAGTGGAAATTGCCGATCAGCACCTCCAGGCCCCGCGGCATGAGCACGTCGTGGATTGCCTCCAGCGTGTCGATGAAGAGCAGGTTGGAGAGGGAGGGAATGAGCACCGCCACCGCATCGCTGTGGGCGGAGGCGAGGGTGCGTGCGGCGGGATTAGCCACGTAGTTCAGCGCCGCCGCGGCCTCCCGCACCCGCTTTGCCAGATCGGGATCCACACTCGCAACGCCGCGCAGCGCCCGCGAGGCGGTGATCGGCGAGACGCCGGCGATCCGGGCCAGCTCCGCAAGGGTGGGACGGCCGCTGGCGCGCGACCCGCGGGAGGAGCCACCGGACGATCCACTCGAAGACCGTTGGGACATGGACGCGTTTTTCCGCTTGATAGCCGCCGCCGACAGCGGCATAAGATAACGCTATCTTGACGGCATCAAGCAAGAAAATTGCGCGCTCCACAGTAACGGAAGCGCGATTCCTTTTGAGAGTTAGGGACATGCCCGATTTGAGGTCAATAGCCCGTCGGCGCATGGCTGGTCTGTTTGGGGCCGGCAAAGATAGCGCTATCTCCAAGCGGTCGCGCGACACGCCCAGAAGGCACGGGGGGAGACTGAGATGGGCGATACGATTGCAGCCCTGGTGGTCATGGGTGTTTCGGGCTGTGGCAAGAGCAGCGTCGGCGCGGCCGTGGCCGAGTTGGCCGGCGCGCGCCTGATCGAAGGCGACAGCTTCCATCCCGCAAGCAACATCGCCAAGATGTCGGCCGGCGTTCCCCTCGACGACGACGACCGCGCCGGATGGCTGGCGCGCCTTGGCGACGAGATGGGGCGGACCATCGGCGCGGGCGCGACGCCCGTTCTCACCTGCTCGGCGCTGAAGCTGAAATATCGCGACGCCCTGCGGGCGGCGGTCCCTGGCCTCGGCTTCGTCTTCCTTGACCTGACCCGCGAGATGGCCGCCCGCCGGGTGGCCGAGCGGCCCGGTCATTTCATGCCGGCCAGCCTGATCGACAGCCAGTTCGCGGCGCTAGAGCGCCCCTCGGCCGAGGCCTTGACCCTCACCCTCGACGCCACGCTCCCCCTGTCCGAGATGGCCGCCCAGGTGGTCGCATGGTGGCGCGACTCGGCGGCGCCGGCCACGGACGCGCGGCAAGGCTCAGGCCCCACTCTTCGTCAGACTGTCTAACTCCCTTCCCCCTCCATCCGCCCAAGTCCGGGATTGCTGGCGCACGCCATGTCTCGGACTTCAAAGATAGCGCTATCTCACCCGGTGTCATCGGCGCGTTCTCGCCTTCCGGCCATGCCGGCGGGGTGACCGGACCTGCGGGCGGCATTTTTCCACTGATCTTGAAGACCATTGCGAGGAACCCATGCTGGGCATGAGCAAGGACACATTTCTACTGGTCGACGCGGCGGTGACCATCATCGGCCTCATCGTCCTCATCACCCGCTTCAAGGTCCATCCCTTCGTGGCCCTGATCCTGGCCGCGGGCTTCCTGGGCCTCAGTTCCGGCATGCCGGTGGACCTCATCATGAAGTCCTTCCAGGACGGCTTCGGCGGCGTGCTCGGCTTCGTCGGCATCGTGCTGGGCCTCGGCACCATGCTGGGCAAGCTCATGGCCGAATCGGGCGGCGCGGACCAGATCGCCCAGACCCTCATCGATGCCTTCGGCAAGCAGCGGGTGCATTGGGCCATCATGCTCGCCGCCTTCCTGGTGGGCATTCCGCTGTTCTTCGAGATCGGCTTCGTGCTGCTCATCCCCCTCGTCTTCGTGGTGGCGAGCCGCACCGGCGTGTCGCTGGTGAAGGTGGGCATCTCGCTGCTGGCGGGCCTCTCGGCCGTGCACGGCCTGGTGCCGCCCCATCCCGGCCCGCTGCTGGCGGTGGGGGTGTTCGGCGCCGACATCGGCAAGACCATCTTCTACGGCCTCATCGTCGGCCTTCCCGCCGCCGCCATCGCCGGCCCCATGTTCGGCTCGTTCATCTCCCGGCGCATTCCGGGCCACGCGTCGCCGGAACTGGTCGCCCAGTTCGTGCAGGATACGCGCACGCACACCCTGCCTGGCTTCGGCGTCACCCTCGCCACCATCCTGCTGCCGGTGGTGCTGATGTTGCTGAAGGCCTTCGCCGATGTCGCGTTCGCCGCAGGCAACCCGATCCGGGCATGGCTGGACCTCATCGGCCACCCCATCACCGCCCTGCTCGCCGCGCTGCTGCTGTCGCTCTACACCTTCGGCAGCGCCCGCGGCTTCTCCCGCGAGGTCATCGGCAAGCATCTCAACGACAGCCTCCTGCCGGTGGCGGGCATCATCCTCATCGTCGGTGCCGGCGGCGGCTTCAAGCAGATGCTGGTGGCGAGCGGGGTGGGCGATGTCATCGGCCACATGGCGGTGCAGGCCCACGTCAACCCCATCCTGCTCGCCTGGCTGGTGGCGGCGGTGATCCGGGTGGCCACGGGCTCCGCCACGGTGGCGACCATCACCGGCGCAGGCATCGTCGCCCCGGTCCTCGCGCTCACCCCCGGTGTCAACCGCGAGCTGCTGGTGCTGGCCACCGGCGCCGGATCGGTGGTGCTCTCCCACGTCAACGACGCCGGCTTCTGGCTGGTGAAGCAGTATTTCAACATGACGGTGGAAGAGACCTTCAAGACCTGGACCGCCATGGAGACGATCCTGTCGGTGGTCGCCCTCGGCCTCATCATGGCTCTGTCGCTGGTGGTGTAGCTCCCCCGCGACAGCGCGCCCGCCGCCGCTTCCCCACGTCCGGCGGCGGGCGTATCTTTTACAATCCTGAGGATGCTGCGCATCCGGGATATCTTCGCTCAGGCGCCGCGCGGGCTGGTGTCAGGGCTGGCGGAACCGGGCGCGGATGCGCTGCTCCAGCTCGTCGCGCACGGTGCGGTAGGCATCGAGGCGCTGCTCGCGATTGCCCGCCTCCCGCGAAGGGTCGGAGGTGGGCCAGTATTCCACGCCCAAAGCGTTGGTGCGGGTCAATTCCAGCGCGCGGTGGTGGGCGTCCGGCGAGAGGGTGATGGCGAGATCGAAGCTGAGGCCCTCGTATTCCTCAAGGTCTTCCACGCTCTGCGGCCGATGCTTCTTCACGTCGAGGCCGATTTCGTCCAGCACCGCGGTCACGAAGGGATCGGCCTCGCCCGCGATCACGCCGGCCGAAGCCACATAGATGGACTTGCCGAACAGATGCTTGGCCAGCGCCTGCGCCATCACCGAACGCACCACGTTCTGCCCGCATATGAAGAGAACCGATTGCGGCCGCGCCGAGCGCCTGGGTGCCGCATCCGGCTCCATGGTCGCTCAGCCTTTCCAGTGCAGGGCGCAGATGAGCGTGAACAGGCGCCGGGCGCTGTCGAAATCCAGCTCCACCTTGCCATCCAGGCGCTCGCGCAGCAGCGTCGAGCCCTCGTTGTGGAGCCCGCGCCGGCCCATGTCGATGGCCTCGATCTGGCTCGGCGAGGCGGAGCGGATGGCGTTGTAATAGCTCTCGCAGACGAGGAAATAATCCTTCACCACCTTGCGGAACGGGGCAAGGGAGAGGTGGTGCTGCACCACCTGCTCGCCGCTCTCCCGCTTGATGTCCAGCACCAGCCGGCTCTCCACGAGCGAGATGTGCAACGTGTAGGGCCCCTCCCCCGGATCGTTGCACGGGGCGAAGGTGTTGTCCTCGATGAGGTCCCAGATGGCGGTGGCGCGCTCGTGGTCGATGTCCGCGCTGGAATGGCCGATGGAGGCGTCGTCGAGCGTCACCGCGGTGAGGCGGGCTGAGGGGCGGGCATCCGGCGTGTCGCTCATCGCCTCGTCCTTCCGATCATCTGTTGGTGCGGATGGAGACCGATCGCCCGTGCGCGTCGAGCCGCTCCACCGCCGCAAGGCGCACGGCAGCCGGCCCGAGTTGCGCCAAAGCGCCGGCGTCGAGCTTCAGGATCGAGGTGCGCTTCATGAAGTCGAGCACGGACAGGCCCGAGGAAAAGCGCGCCGAGCGGGCGGTGGGAAGCACATGGTTGGTGCCGCCCACATAGTCGCCGATGGCCTCCGGCGTGAAGGCCCCGACGAAGATTGCCCCCGCATGCCGCACCTTGGCTGCGAGGTCGTCCGCATTCGCGGCGTGGATCTCCAGGTGCTCGGGCGCGATGCGATCCACCAGCGGGATGGCCGAGGCAAGATCCGGCACCAGGATGATGGCGCCATGGTCGCGCCACGAGGCCGAGGCGATGGCGACGCGCGGCAGGGTCGCCAGCATGCCCTCCACCGCCTTCTCCACCTGGTCCGCCAGTTCGGGCGAATCGGTGATGAGGATGGACTGGGCGGCGGTGTCGTGCTCGGCCTGGGCGAGGAGGTCCGCGGCGATCCAGTCGGCGCTGGCATCCCCGTCGGCGAGGATCAGCACCTCGGAGGGGCCGGCCACCATGTCGATGCCCACCTTGCCGAACACCTGCCGCTTGGCCGCCGCCACATAGGCGTTGCCGGGGCCGACGATCTTGTCCACCGGCTGGATGGTCCTGGTGCCATAGGCGAGGGCCGCCACCGCCTGGGCTCCGCCCACGCGATAGACCTCGTGGACGCCGGCAAGGCGCGCCGCCGCCAGCACCAGCGGCGCGATCTCGCCATCCGGCGCCGGCACCACCATGACGATGCGCGGAACGCCCGCGACCTGTGCCGGCACCGCATTCATGAGCACCGACGAGGGATAGGCCGCCGTACCGCCGGGGACATAGAGCCCCACCGCGTCCACGCTGGTCCAGCGGTGGCCCAGCACCACACCGGCCTCATCGCGATAGGTTTCGTCGGTCGGCTTCTGCCGGGCATGGTGCGATTCGATGCGCGCCTTGGCAAAGACAAGGGCTTCGCGGGTCTCGTCCGGGATGGAAGCAAGGGCCGCGTCCAGCTCCGCGTCGCTCACGCGCAGGCCCAGCTTTTCGAGGTCCACCCGGTCGAAGGTGCGCGACAGATCAATCAGGGCATCATCGCCCCGCGCGCGCACGTCGGCGATGATGGTGGCCACTTGCTCCTGCACGTCCACCGAGGCCTCGCGCTTAGAGCCGAGGAAGGTGGTGAAACGCTCAGGAAAGTCGGGTTGTTCGGTGATGAGGCGGATCGGCATGCCGCCTTGCTAGAGCAGGTTCGCCCGCGAGGGAAGCCCCGCGGTCACCGTGCCGCGCCGGCGGCGTGTGGCGCCGGCGCCTCTGCGGCATCGCTCAAGCGGCGGTGCCCTTGGTTTCCGGCAGTTCTTCGGGCACCGGATGCCTGGGTGCGTGGGTGCACCCCCAGGCCGGCCCGAGGTCCCGCATGCCGGCCTCGATGCATTCCACCTCAAGCCGCACTTCCGCGCCGCCCGAGAAGGTGAGAAGCACGAAGCCCGAGGGCGTCTCCCCGGGGATGAAAGTGACGGCGAGGAGGTTGAGCACGCCGGTGCGGCGCCCCTCCTCCATGTTGCGGCACTTCACGTCGCGCACCCGCTCGAAATGCAGGCCGGTGCGCCGGCGCACGGTCTCGTTGGCGCAGACCTGCTGGTCCCAATCGAACCGGTTGAGCACCATGGCGAAGCGCTGCAACCGCGGCAGGAACCCCATGTCCACCGTCTTCACCACCGCATCCTGAAGATGGGCGGAGAAAATGGCGAGATCCTCGTCGTCGAGGGCGATGAGCTTCAGATTTTCCATGGCGATACCGCCTTTCTGGCATGGAGCGGAGATAGCCATCACGGCCCTGCCCTTCAAGGGGCAAAGGCGCGGCTCAGCCCTGCAACCGCTCGCCGGGACGGGCGAAACGCCATGCTTCGCCTTTGCCATGGCACCCGGGCGACCTATAGGTTCCCTGCGCCGGGGCGTGCGGCATAAGGGATGACGGCACCATGAGGATTTTCGGCCCGCTGTGGCGGGGCTCCAAGCGCGCGGTGAAGCTGTTCGCCCTGCTGGTGGCTGCCGTCCTCCTCACCATCTTCGTGGTGCGGGCGGTGGACAGCCAGCGCGGCCCGCCGCTGGAGCCTTGGCATACCTTCGTGCCGCCGGAACTCAGCCGCAGCGAACTGGCGACGGCCGACCTTGCCCAATACCTCCAGGCCGAGGACAAGGCGTTCGCCGCCGTGCGCACCGAGGTGACGCAGAAGCTCGACACTGCCGAGCGGGTGCGCTTCAATCGCTACTTTGATGCCAGCCCCATCCATCCCGGCCGCTTCGCCCAGGATTTCAACCGCACCTATGTGCTGGAACCGAACGGCGCGCCGGAAGGGGCGCCGGAGGGGGCGGCGGTGTTCCTGCACGGCCTCACCGATTCGCCCTACAGCCACCGGCATCTGGCCAAGCTCTATGCCGATCACGGCTTCATCGCCATCGTGCTGCGCCTGCCGGGCCACGGCACCGTTCCCGGCGCCCTCACCCGGACCGATTACGAGGACTGGATCGCCGCCACCCGCCTTGCCATGCGCGAGGCGCGCCGCCGCGTGGGGCCGGACAAGCCGGTGCACATCGTCGGCTATTCCAATGGCGGGGCGCTGGCGCTCATGCATGCGCTGGATGCGCTGGATGATCCCGCGCTGGTGGCGCCGTCCCGCATCGTGCTGATGTCGCCCATGGTGGGCGTGACGGAGTTCGCGCGCTTTGCCGGCCTCGCCGGCCTGCCGGCCATCTTCCCCGCCTTCGCCAAGGCGGCTTGGCTGAGCCTGATCCCCGAGTTCAACCCCTTCAAGTACAATTCATTCCCGGTGCATGCCGCCCGCGAATCCTTCCTTTTGACCCAGGCGCTGCAAGCGAACATCACGCGCCATTCACGCTCCGGGCGGCTTTCGGGCCTTGCCCCGGTGCTCACCTTCCAGTCGGTGCTGGACCACACGGTGAGCACCCGCGCGGTGATCGACGAGTTGCATGCCCGCCTCGACGACAATGGCAGCGAGCTGGTGCTGTTCGACATCAACCGCGGCGGACAGTTCGAGGAGCTTTTGACGGTCAATGCCGGCACCGCCCTCTCCCGCCTGCTGCCGCCGGCGCCGCGCCGGTTCCGCACCGCCGTGATCGCCAACGCCTCGACCACGACCGAGGCCATGGAGGTGCGCGAGACCCTGGCTAACGCCACCGAGGAAACCCGGAGCGCGCTCTCGGTCACCTATCCGGAGGACGTCTATTCCCTGTCCCATGTGGCGATCCCGTTCCCGCTCTCCGACGGGCTCTACGGGCTGGAGCCGGACCTGGCCGACAGCTTCGGCATTCGGCTCGGCGACATCGCCGCGCGGGGGGAATTCGGGTCGCTGGTGGTGAATGTGGACATGCTGGTGCGCATGTCCTCCAACCCCTTCTTCCCCTATCTCGCCGAGCGGGTGGCCGCGGGCCTGCCCCCCGCGCGGTGAATGTTTGCGGCCTGCGCTCAGGCGCCGCGCGGACTCCTTTGCGGCCTACGCTCAGGCGCCGCGCGGGCTTCCTTGCGGCCTACGCTCAGACGCCGCGCGGGCTTGGGGTCACACCTCTTCCGGGACCGTCTGGCCGGAGAGCAGTTCCGCCACGTAGCGGGACGAGGGGTGGTGGGCGCAGATGGTGAGGACGGCGATCAGGATCGGGACGCCGATGAAGGCGCCGGCAATGCCCCACAGGAAGGCCCAGAAGAACACGGAGAACAGCACCAGGAACGGCGACACCGCCAGCGCCTTGCCGGCCAGACGCGGCTCCAGATAGGAGCCGGAGAGGAACTGGATCACGTTCAGGCAGGCAAAGACGAATAGCGCCATCTCCCAGGATTCGAACTGGGCGAGGGCGAACAGGGCCGGCAGCAGCGTCGCCACGAACGGGCCGATGAAGGGGATGTAGTTCATGGCGAAGGCGATGGCGCCCCAGGCCAGCGCCAGTTCCAGCCCTGCGGTGAGCGTGAACACCCACACCACCGCGCCGGTGGCGATGCTCATGAGGGTGCGCACCGCCATGTATTTCTGCAGCTTGGCCGCCGTATCCGCGAGGGCCGCCGGCAGGTGCGGCGCGCGCCCGGAGCGGCCGAGGCGCAGCACCTGGCTCTTGATGGCATCCACTTCCAAAAGCCCCAGCAGCACATAGACGAAGGTGAAGACGAGGAAACTCGCCAGCCCCTGCAGGCGGCCGGACAGGTCCTGGAACACCCGCAGCAGCCAGCGCACGTCGAAATGCTCGGCCCACAGCCCCGCGAGCACGAAGCCGTGCCCCTCCAGCCAGGTGGCTGCCTGGCCATAGAGCGCCTGGAAGCGGGCGGTGTTCTGGAACACCCAGGTCGCCACATGGCTGAAGCCCCACACCACCACGGACGACACCCCGGCCACCACCGCCAGCGTGATGACGAGGGTTGCCAATACGGCCAGCAGCTTGGGCAGGCGTTTCTCCAGCAGGGCCTGGAGGGGATAGACCACGGCGATGACAAATACGGCGAAGGCCACCGGCACGATCAGGGTGTCCGCGACATAGAGGGCGGCGAAAGCCAAGATCGCCGCGGCGAGACCGACCGGAAACGTCATGCTGCATCCTTCCCCGAAAGCGGACCTGCGCCGAATACCTCAGGCGCAACCGTATGGCGAGGGATGCAGACGGGATGGCGGGCGGGCGGCGCAGGACACACCGATGTATGCAATACGCACATCGAATGACACTTCTGCATAAAATTTATGCCATCGCTGCACGACTCCGACGCACAGGGTCGACCGGCGAAGTCCATAAAGTGTTGATTTTATTAAAGCCAAAATCTGGCACGTCCGTTGCTTGATAGCAGGATGAGTTGGTGGCTAGGGTTCCGGCATCCTGCGGGATGTGCTGGTCCGAGAGCTACCACTGCTCCGGGAGACATCCGGGGCGGGTGCACGGCGGGATAAAAGCCCGGGAGACCTCAGTGGCCAAGGAATTGGCGGCACTTGGGTTTCCGCCAGTTCCCAATCGTTCGAAACGAAGGGGAATTACATGCACACTGCGTTCTCGTTCTCAGCTCAGCGCCTGAAATCCTTCGCCGCCCGCGCCCTCGGCGCCGCCGCCGTGGTGGGCCTTGTGTTCGCCGCCCAGCCGGCCGCCGCCGCGCCCAAGAAAGACTTCAAGGTCGCCTGGTCCATCTATGTGGGCTGGATGCCGTGGGGCTACGCCAACGACGCCGGCATCGTGAAGAAGTGGGCCGACAAATACGGCATCAAGATCGATGTGGTGCAGTTCAACGACTATGTGGAGAGCATCAACCAGTACACGGCCGGCGCCTTCGACGCCCTCACCGTCACCAACATGGATGCCCTTTCCGTGCCCGCCGCCGGCGGCGTGGACACCACCGCCGTCATCGTCGGCGACTTCTCCAACGGCAACGACGCCGTCATCCTGAAGGGCAAGAAGGAGCTTTCGGCCATCAAGGGCCAGAAGGTGAACCTGGTGGAGTTCTCCGTCTCCCACTATCTGCTGGCCCGCGCGCTTGAGAGCATCAAGCTGAAGGAGCGCGACGTGAAGGTGGTGAACACCTCCGACGCCGACATGGTCGCCGCCTTCAAGACCAAGGACGTGACGGCAGTCGTCACCTGGAACCCGCTGGTCTCCGAGGTCCTCGCCGACAAGGCCGCCCACAACGTGTTCGATTCATCCAAGATCCCCGGCGAGATCATGGACCTCATGGTGGCCAACTCCGACACGCTCAAGGATAACCCGGACTTCGGCAAGGCCCTCGCCGGCATCTGGTACGAGACCACGGCCCTCTTCACCGCCGACACCGAGGCCGGCAAGGCGGCGCGGGCCGCCATGGGCAAGGCCTCCGGCTCCGACCTCGCCGGCTTCGACAGCCAGCTTGCCGCCACCAAGCTCTTCGCCAAGGCCTCGGACGCGGTGGCCTTCGTGCGCTCCCCCGCCGTGGGCACCACCATGGACCGGGTGCGCACCTTCCTGTTCGAGAAGAACCTGCTCGGCTCCAACGCCAAGTCCGCCGACGCCGTGGGCATCGCGCTGGCCGACGGCAAGGTGCTGGGCGACGCCAAGAACGTGAAGTTCCGCTTCGTCGATACCTGGATGGCCCTCGCCGCCGACGGCAAGCTCTGAGGGTCTCTCCGTCCGAAGCCCTCTCCCGCTTGCGGGGGAGGGTTGGGAGGGGGCGGATGGCTCCGCCTCCCACGGTGCCGGGCAATACACGCAGCGGCGCTTACCTCACGGCGTCGCCCCCTCCCCTGCCCTCCCCCGCAAGCGGGAGAGGGAGCCCCTGCGGCCCTGACGGGCTGCCACCCAACCCAATTTTCGGAGCAGCGCTGATGCGCCTCGTCAACATCAGGCCGGATCGGGGAACGGCGCTGTTCCTCGCCATCCTGCCCTTTGCCCTTGTCGTGCTTGCCTATGTGCTGGGCTCGGCCGAGCGCCTGTCCGCAAATCCCGACGACAAGCTGCTGCCGAGCCTCGCCTCCCTGGGCGAAGCCATCGGCAAGGTGGCCTTCACGGCGGATGCGCGCACCGGCAATTATTTGTTGTGGTCGGACACGCTGGCGAGCCTTGAACGCCTGTTTTCGGCGCTCGCCATTTCCACCGCCATCGCGCTTCTCATCGGCGTGCTCGTGGGCATGCTGCCCATGGTGCGGTCCTTCCTCGCGCCGTTCGTGGCCATGGTGTCCATGGTGCCGCCGCTGGCGCTTTTGCCCATCCTGTTCATCGTGATGGGGCTGGGGGAAGCCTCCAAGATCGCGCTCATCACCATCGGCATCACGCCCTATCTGGTGCGCGACCTCGCCATGCGGGTGGAGGAACTGCCGCGCGAACAGATGATCAAGGCGCAGACCCTGGGCGCCTCCACCTGGCAGATGGCCCTGCGGGTGGTGCTGCCGCAGATCCTGCCGCGCCTGATGGACGGGCTGCGCCTGTCGCTGGGGCCGGCTTTCCTGTTCCTGATCGCGGCGGAGGCCATCGCCTCGGACAGTGGCCTTGGCTACCGGATCTTCCTGGTGCGGCGCTATCTCGCCATGGATGTGATCCTGCCCTACGTGGCCTGGATCACCCTCCTTGCCGTGGCCATGGATTTCGCGCTGGTGCGCGCCCGCCGCTTCTTCTTCCCCTGGTTCGGAGCCGCGACATGACGACAATCGCCGTGCGCCACCTGTGGAAGGAATATGGCGACCAGATCGTGCTGGAGGACATCTCCCTCGATTTCACCCCGCGCTCCTTCATCGCCCTCGTCGGCCCCTCGGGCTGCGGCAAGACCACCTTCCTGCGCATCCTGCTCTCCGAAGAGACCGTGACGCGCGGCGAGGTGCTGATCGACGGCAAGCCCATCGCCCGCGAGCCGGGAGCCGACCGGGGCGTGGTGTTCCAGCGCTATTCCGTGTTCCCGCACCTCACCGTGCTGGGCAACGTGGTGCTCGCCGCCGAGATGGAGGAAGCCCCCTTCATCGGCCGCCTGTTCGGCGCCCGCCGCCGTCAGGTGGAGGAGGAGGCCCGCGCCCTCATCGCGGAAGTGGGACTGAAGGGCGCGGAGGACAAATATCCCGCCGCCCTGTCCGGCGGCATGCAGCAGCGCCTGGCACTGGCGCAGGCCATCATGCGCAGGCCGAAGATCCTGCTGCTGGACGAGCCGTTCGGCGCGCTCGACCCCGGCATCCGGGCCGACATCCACCAGCTCATGCTGAAGCTGTGGAACGAGTGCGAGATGACCGTGGTGATGGTGACCCACGACCTGAAGGAAGCCTTCACGCTGGCCACCCGCATCATCGCCTTCGAGCGCCGCCGCAACCGGCCCGAGGAAAAGGCCCGCTACGGCGCCACCATCGCCAAGGACATCGAGGTCTGGCCGACCCGCATCGCCGGCAAGCCTCAAAAGCCATCACCCACCCCAGGCCGGGACGACCCGGCCATCCCCTCGGGACCCGGCCGGGACGACCCGGCACTCCAGACGGCTTGAGGAGACACGCCATGACCGTCACCGAGGATACCCGCCTCTTCATCGAAGAGAACAAGCGCCGCTATGCCGAACTGAAGGCCGCCGGCCAGCAGCACGCGCCCAAGGCCCTGCCCGGCCCGACGCCCCGCGATGGCGCGCCCATCCCCGAAGGCGCCCTGATCCATGCCGAGACCATTCCCGGCGGCTGGTACTGGTCGACGCCGCTGCAAGCCGGCGAGGCGCTGCGCATCCATCTGGCCCACGGCCCGGCGGCGGTCTCCATGATCGCCTGGGCGGCGGCGGACAAGACCGAACGGCTGAACTATGCCGACACGGTGAAGGTCCAGTGGACCGCGGCGCTGGGCAAGGGCCGCGTGCTGTTCTCCGACATGGGGCGGGTGATGCTCTCCCTCATCGAGGACACCACCGGCTTCCATGACGCGCTGGTGGGCGGCTCCACCGCCACCTCCAACCGCGCCCGCTATGGCGAGAAGGTGCTGCGCAACACCCGCGACAACTTCATCCTCGCCGCTGGCAAGCTCGGCTACGACAAGCGCGATATCCCCCCGGCCCTGACCTTCTTCGCCCCCGTGCGCACGGACGCCGACGGCACCTTCCACTGGATCGAGGACAAGCGGCAGGCCGGCGATTTCGTGGACCTGCGCGCCGAGATGGACCTCATGGTCGCCCTGTCCAACTGCCCCCACCCCCTGGATTCGGCGGTGCACTACGCCCCGCCTGCCGTGGAGGCCGTCCGCTTCCGCGCGCCCGCGCCGGCCGCGGACGATCTGTGCCGCACCGCCACTATCGAGGCCGTCCGCGGCTTCGAGAACAATGCGCGCTGAGGGGAGGCTGACATGAGCACGTTTTTCGCAACCCCCGTGCGGGATGCTTCCGCGGCCATCGCCGATTACGTCGTGCCGGCCAACGCCCCCTTCTCCTGCGTGGTGAAGAAGGGCGAGAGCGTGCGCATCGTGGATCTGGAAGGCCAGCAGGCGGTGGATACCCTGTTCTACCGCGCCGACGATTTCTCCGAGCGCTATTCCTCGCAGGATACGCTGCGGGTGCAGGGCTCGGCCTATGTATCCACGGGCACGAAGCTGATTTCGTCCGAGGGTAACCTCATGCTCACCGTGACCGCCGACACCTGCGGCCGGCACGACACCTCGGCGGGGGCCTGCTCGTGCGAGGCGAATACGGTGCGCTTCGGCCACCAGGTGAAGTATCTGCACGCCTGCCGGGAGAATTTCGTCATCGAGGTGATGAAGCACGGCATGTCGAAGCGCGACGTGGTGCCCAACATCAACTTCTTCATGAACGTGCCGGTGGAGCCCTCGGGGGAACTGGCCATCGTGGACGGCATCTCCGGCCCCGGCGACTATGTGGAGCTGTTGGCGGAGATGGATGTGCTTCTCGTCATCTCCAACTGCCCGCAGATCAACAATCCCTGCAACGGCTTCAACCCGACGCCGATCCAGGTCCTCGTCTTCGCCGGCGAGGAGGGTTGAACCATGTTCACGAAAGTCCTCATCGCCAATCGCGGCGAGATCGCGCGGCGGGTCATCCGCACGCTCCGCGCCATGAATATCGCCTCGGTGGCCGTGTATTCGGACGCCGACCGCTTCACCCGCGGCGTGCTGGAAGCGGACGAGGCGGTGCGCCTCGGCCCGGCCCCGGCCGCCGAGAGCTATTTGAACGTGGATGCCGTGATCGCCGCCTGCAAGGCGACGGGCGCGCAGGCGGTGCATCCGGGCTACGGCTTCCTGTCGGAGAACGTGGCCTTCGCCCAGCGGCTCGCCGATGAAGGCATCCGCTTCATCGGCCCCAAACCCGAGCATTTGAAGGATTTCGGACTGAAGCATACGGCCCGCGCGCTGGCGAAAGCCTCCGGCGTGCCGCTGCTGCCGGGCACGGACCTGCTCGACAGCGCCGAGGACGCGCTTGAGGCGGCGCAGGCCATCACCTATCCGGTGATGCTGAAGTCCACCGCCGGCGGCGGCGGCATCGGCATGCAGCTGTGCCACACGCCGCAGGAGCTGGCCGACACCTTCGAGCGCGTCCAGCGCACCGCCCGCGCCTCCTTCGGCGATGCGCGGGTGTATCTGGAGCGCTTCGTGGCCGCGGCGCGCCATGTGGAAGTGCAGATCTTCGGCGACGGCAAGGGCCGTGTGGTGGCGCTCGGCGAGCGCGACTGCTCGCTCCAGCGGCGGAACCAGAAGGTGGTGGAGGAGACCCCCGCCCCCCTCCTCTCCGACGCCGTGCGCGCGCGCCTGCACGCCGCCGCCGTGAAGCTGGGTGAGAGCGTGGCCTATGAGAGCGCCGGCACGGTGGAGTTCATCTACGACCCGGCCCGGCAGGAATTCTACTTTCTGGAGGTGAACACCCGCCTGCAGGTGGAACATCCCGTCACCGAGGCGGTGTTCGGCATCGACCTCGTGGAATGGATGATCCGGCAGGCCGCCGGGGAAGATCCCATCGCCGCCGCCGGCCCGCTGGTGCCGAAGGGCGCGGCCATGGAGGTGCGCGTCTATGCGGAGATCCCTCACGCCAATTTCCAGCCCTCGGCGGGCCTTCTCACCGAGGTGAAGTTTCCCGCAAATGCGCGCATCGACGGCTGGATCGAGACCGGCACCGAGGTGACGCCCTATTACGATCCCATGCTCGCCAAGGTGATCGTGACCGGGGAAGACCGCCCCGCCGCCATCGCGGCGCTCAATGCCGCACTGGCGGCAACCTCCATCTGCGGCATCGAGACCAACCTTCAGTATCTGCGCGCCATCGCGGCGTCCGAATTGCTCGCCTCGGCCAAGGTGGCGACCACGGCGCTGAAGGATTTCGCCTTCCGCCCCGAAAGCGTGGAGGTGCTTGTCCCCGGAGCGCAGTCCAGCCTTCAGGAACTGCCGGGGCGGCTCCACCTGTGGCATGTGGGCGTGCCGCCCTCCGGCCCCATGGACGACTATTCCTTCCGTCGCGCCAATGCTTTGGTGGGCAATGCCGAGACCCAATGCGCACTGGAACTGACCGTGAACGGGCCGACCCTGCGCTTCCATGACGATGCGGTGGTGGCCCTCTCCGGCGCGCTGATGCCCGCCACCCTCGACGGCACCCCCGCCCCGCATGATGCCGCCTTCGCGGTGAAGGCCGGGCAGGTGCTGGCCATCGGCGCCATTTCGGGGCCGGGGCAGCGGGCCTATCTGGCGGTGAACGGCGCGTTCCAGGCCCCCGTGGTGCTGGGCTCGCGCGCCACTTTCGCTTTGGGCGCGTTCGGCGGCCATGCCACCGGCACGCTGAAGGGCGGCGACACCCTCCACCTCGCCCCCAAGTCCGCACGCCCACAGGTTCCGGACCATGTCGCCGGCACCCCCGCGCCGCTGACGCGGGCGTGGAGCATCGGCGTGGTCTATGGCCCCCATGGCGCGCCGGACTTCTTCCAGGACGACGACATCGCGGATCTGTTCTCGGCGACCTACGAGGTGCATTTCAACAGCGCCCGCACCGGCGTGCGCCTCATGGGGCCGACGCCGCGCTGGGCGCGCACCGATGGGGGGGAGGCGGGGCTCCACCCCTCCAACATCCACGACAATGCCTATGCCATCGGCGCCATCGACTTCACCGGCGACATGCCCATCATCCTCGGCCCGGACGGCCCTTCGCTGGGCGGTTTCGTCTGCCCGGCGGTGATCGCCCGCGACGAGCAGTGGAAGATGGGGCAGCTGAAGCCCGGCGACACCGTGCGCTTCTTCGCCCTGCCCCGGCCGGAAGACCCCATCGCCGGACCGGCCTTCGCTGCGCAAAGCCCTCTCCCGCTTGCGGGGGAGGGTTGGGAGGGGGAGGACGGCGCCACTCGCCCCGCCGCCGGGCCAACGGAAACCGGCCACCTCCCCAGCCCTCCCCCGCCCCCACTCCGCGTCAGCGGAGTTGGGATCGAGAGTGCCGAAGCCGGAAACATCCGGCTTCGGGCGGGAGAGGGGGCGCCGCTCGTGCTAACTTCAAAGTCGGGACAAAACGCCGGCTCGCCCATCCTCGCCCGGAGGGAGGACGGCCCGGTGAGCGTGGTCTACCGCCGGCAGGGGGACGACAATCTCCTTGTCGAGTTCGGCGACATGCACCTCGACATCGCGCTGCGCCTGCGCGCCCACCTGATGGCACAGGCAGTGGAGGCGGCGCGCCTGCCGGGGATCATCGACCTCACCCCCGGCATCCGCTCGCTCCAGATCCACTACGATGGCGGGGCGATGCCACGCGCCAAGCTGCTGGACGCCCTCGCCGAGATCGAGAGCGGCCTGCCCCGCGCCGAGGACGTGGTGGTGCCGAGCCGCGTCGTCCACCTGCCCCTCTCCTGGAACGACCCGCAGGCGGAACTTGCCATGCGCAAGTATCAGGAGCTGGTGCGGCCGAACGCGCCGTGGTGCCCGTCCAACATCGAGTTCATCCGCCGCATCAACGGCTTGGCGGACGAGCAGGCGGTGAAGGACATCATCTTCGGGGCGAGCTACCAGGTACTGGGCCTCGGCGATGTCTATCTCGGCGCGCCGGTGGCCACCCCCATCGATCCGCGCCACCGCCTGGTCACCACCAAGTACAATCCGGCCCGCACCTGGACGCCGGAAAACGCGGTGGGCATCGGCGGTGCCTATATGTGCATCTATGGCATGGAGGGACCGGGCGGCTACCAGCTGTTCGGCCGCACCATCCAGATGTGGAACACGTGGCGCTCCACGAAGGTGTTCGAGCCCGGCACCCCGTGGCTGCTGCGCTTCTTCGACGAGATCCGCTTCTTCCCCGTGAGCCACCAGGAGCTGATGGAGGCGCGCGAGGCCTTCCCCCACGGCGCCTATCCGGTGCGCATCGAGGACGGCCGCTTCTCCTACGCCGACTATGCCGCGACCCTCGCCGCCAATGCCGGCGAGATCACCGCCGGCAAGGCCCGCCAGCAGGCGGCCTTCGAGGCCGAGCGCGCCCGCTGGAAGGCGGAAGGGCTCGACAGCTTCGTGGTGGAGGACGGCGCCGGCCCCTTCAGCGAAGGCGAGATGCCGGCCGGCTGCTTCGGCGTCTCCGCCAGCGTGCCCGGCAATGTCTGGAAGGTGCTGGTGGCGGAGGAGACGGTGGTCGCCGCAGGCGAAACCATCGCCATCATCGAATCCATGAAGATGGAAATCTCCATCACCGCCCATGCCGCCGGGCGGGTGCGGGAGATCCGCGCCGTTCCCGGCCGCACCGTGCGCTCCGGCGATGTGGTCTGCGTGCTCGAAGCCCTGTGACGAACGCCGAGAGAAAAGCCCGGAGGAAAGCTCATGACGACCGATCTGCCGCTCAGCGGACATCGCCCGTCCGAAACCAGCCCACGGGAGGCCGTGCCC
Source organism: Xanthobacter autotrophicus ATCC 700552 (assembly GCF_043194565.1). Taxonomy (GTDB): domain Bacteria; phylum Pseudomonadota; class Alphaproteobacteria; order Rhizobiales; family Xanthobacteraceae; genus Xanthobacter; species Xanthobacter autotrophicus_F. The sequence continues at coordinate 54,453 of NZ_JBAFVS010000016.1, forward strand.
ATCGCCGTGGTGGGTGCGCATCTCTCCGGCATGCCGCTCAATCCGGAGCTTACGGAGGCCGGCGGCGTGCTGGTGAAAAGCTGCCGCACCGCGCCGGACTACCGGCTGTTCGTGCTGCCGGACACCACGCCCCTGAAGCCCGGCGTGGTGCGCGCCCCGGGCTTTGCCGGGCCAGGGCTGGAGGTGGAGGTCTGGGCGCTGGACCCTGCCGCCTTCGGCCGCTTCGTCTCCCGCATCCCGGCGCCGCTCGGCATCGGCAAGGTGCGGCTGGAGGACGGCAGCGAAGTGCCCGGCTTCCTGTGCGAGGCCCATGCGGTGGAGCGCGCCGAGGAGATCACCGCGCTCGGCGGCTGGCGCGCCTATATGGAGCGGCGGCGCGGATAGGGCGACCCGCTGGTCCTCTCATCCCCCGGCTCGTCCGGGGGATGACGCCCCTCCCCTGCGGCAGAGGGGCACTTCGCGGCAAGGCGCATCAGCCGTCCGTGTGCCCGCCGACCACTTCCTCGGCACTGTATTTGTAGACGCGGCCGCAGAATTCGCAGGTGACGGCGATATGCCCGTCGTCCTGGATCATGTCGCGCCGCTCCTCGCCGGAGAAGGAGGCGAGCACGCCGGATACCCGCTCGCGCGAGCAGGAGCAATGGGCCGCCATGGGCGCGGGATCGAACACCCGCACCCCGCGCTCGTGGAACAGGCGGAACAGCAGCCGCTCGCTGGAGAGGTCGCGGTCGATCAGTTCCACGTCCTCCAGTGTGGCGACGAGGGAACGCGCTTCCACCCAGGCGTCGTCCTCGTCCACGGCGTGGGGCGTGGTGCCCTCCGGCGCATCTCCCGGCGCAAGGTCGGACATGCGGGAGCGGGAGGCGTCCTGCGGCAGGAACTGGGCCAGAAGCCCACCTGCCCGCCAGGACGAGGCCGCGCCCCCCGCCTTCATTTCCTCGCCCACGGCGAGGCGCACGCGGGTGGGGATCTGCTCGGACTGCTGGAAATATTCGTGCGCCGCTTCCTCCAGCCCCGAGCCGTCCAGCGCCACCACACCCTGGTAGCGGTTGGCGGAAAGGCCCTGGTCGATGGTCATGGCGAGGTGGCCGCGGCCGATGAGGGCGGCGGGCGAGGTCTCGTTGCGCCGCTCGGCCTCGGCCAGCGCCTCCTTGTCGAAGCGCGCATAGGCGCGGATCTTGTCGGGGGTGAGGAAGTCCGCCACCACCATGTCCACCGGCCCGTCGGTCTGGGTCTGCAGGATGAAGCGGCCCTCGAACTTGAGGGACGATCCCAGCAGCACGGCCAGCGTCACCGCCTCGCCCACCACGCGCTTCACCGCCGCGGGATAATCATGGTGCGCCAGCACCGCATCCAGCGTCGCGCCGAGGCGCACGGTGCGCCCGCGCAGGTCCAGCGCATCCACCTGGAAGGCGGTGACGATGTCGTCCTGCGCCGCCTCGGCCCGGCGGGTGCTGCCGTGTCTCTCGCCGCGGGATTGTTCGCCGCCGGACCGCTCGCCGCTCATGGGGACTCCTCGAAACGATGGGCCGGGCAGGACGATCGTGGCCGCTGACCGCAGTCGCTGACCATAGCCGCGAATCCGGGCAGCCGCTGCCCCGGCCAGATGCCATCCCACCCGGAAGGGTTGAGCCGGCATATAGGCACCCGACCCCGCCGGCGGAAGATGGCCGCCGGATCGGTCCGTCAGACCGGCGCAGGCCGCCATCGTCCCGGATCTTCGCCCCCAAGATCGCGCTTGCGATCGGCGTGCGCTAGTCGCCCGCCGCGTGGAAGCACCAGGCGAGGATGCCCTTCTGGGCATGCAGGCGGTTCTCCGCCTCGTCGAACACCACCGACTGCGGGCCGTCCATCACCTCGTTGGTCACCTCCTCGCCGCGGTGGGCGGGCAGGCAGTGCATGAAGATGGCGTCCTTGTGGGCGCGCGCCATGAGGGCGCTGTTCACCTGATAGGGCTTCAGCAGATTGTGGCGGCGCTCCGCCTCCTTGTCGCCCATGGAGACCCAGGTGTCGGTGACGACGCAGTCCACGCCCGCCACCGCCTCCTCGGGATCGCGCACGAACTTCACCTTCGCCTTGGTGCGCTTGACGAAGTCCTTCAGCGCCTGGCGCGGCGACAGCTCCTTCGGGGTGGCGACCCTGAGCGAGAAGTCGAAGCGCTGGGCGGCATGGACCCAGGAGGCGAGCACATTGTTGGCGTCACCCGTCCAGGCCACGGAGCGACCCTGGATGTTGCCCTTGTGCTCCTCGAAGGTCAGCACGTCCGCCATCACCTGGCAGGGATGGGAGATGCGCGTCAGCCCGTTGATGACCGGCACGGTGGCGTGCTTCGCCAGTTCGGTCAGGTCGTCATGGTCCAGGATGCGGATCATGATGGCGTCCACGAAGCGCGACAGCACGCGGGCGGTGTCGGCGATGGTCTCGCCGCGGCCCAGCTGCATCTCCTGGCCGGTGAGCATGATGGTATCGCCGCCGAGCTGCCGCATGGCGAGGTCGAAGGACACGCGGGTGCGGGTGGACGGCTTGTCGAACACCATGGCGAGCGTCTTGCCCGCAAGCGGCCGATCCACCTCGCCGGCCTTGCGCCGGGCCTTGAGATCCTTCGAAAAATCGAGAACCCGGCGCAATTCCTCGGCCGGGATCTCGGACAGGTCTAGAAAATGGCGCACGCCGTTCCCCCTCATTCCGCCGCTCCCTGCACCGGAGCGGCCACGAGGCGGTCCTCGATACGCCGGCAGGCAGCTTCGATCTTCTCCACGGCGATGCCCACCTCCTCCTCGCTCACGATGAGCGGGGGCAACAGCCGCACCACATTGTCGCTGGCGCCGGGCGCGAGCATGCCTTCTTCGCGCAGGGCGACCACCAGATCGGCGGCCGGCACGGCGCAGCGCAGGCCCAGCAGCAGGCCCTGCCCGCGCACCTCGGCGATGATGGACGGGTGCCGGTCCCTCACCTCGGCGAGGCGCTGCACGAGGCGCGTCGACATGGCGTTCACATGGTCGAGGAAGCCGTCGGCGAGCACGAGGTCGAGCACGGCATTGCCCACCGCCATGGCGAGGGGGTTGCCGCCATAGGTGGAACCGTGGGTGCCAAGCGTCATGCCCTTGGCGGCCTCTTCCGTCGCGAGGCAGGCGCCCATGGGGAAGCCGCCGCCGATGCCCTTGGCCACGGCCATGATGTCCGGGGTGACGCCGACCCATTCGTGGGCGAACAGCTTGCCGGTGCGCCCGACGCCGCACTGCACCTCGTCGAGCACCAGCAGCAGGCCCTTCTCGTCGCACAGGGCGCGCAGGCCCTTGAGGAAGGTCGACGGGGGAACGCGCACGCCACCCTCGCCCTGCACCGGCTCCACCAGGATGGCGGCGGTCTCAGGCGTCACGGCGGCGCGGGCGGCTTCAAGGTCGCCGAACGGGACCTGATCAAAGCCCGGCATGGCCGGCTCGAAGCCTTCGAGATACTTGGCGTTGCCGCCGGCGGCGATGGTCGCCAGCGTGCGGCCGTGGAACGCGCCCTCGAAGGTGATGATGCGGTTCTTTTCCGGATGGCCGCTGGCGAACTGGTATTTGCGGGCCATCTTGATGGCGCACTCGATGGCTTCCGCACCCGAATTGGTGAAGAACATGGTGTCCGCGAAGGTCACGGCCTTCAGGCGCTCGGCAAGCTTCTCGCCGCCGGGGATGCGGAACAGGTTCGAGGTGTGCCAGAGCTTCTTCGCCTGCTCGGAAAGCGCGTCGGCGAGATAGGGATGGGCATGGCCCAGCACGTTCACCGCGATGCCGGCGGTGAAATCGAGAAAGCGTCGCCCGTCCGTCGTGACGAGCCAGCAGCCCTCCCCCCGTTCGAATTCGAGGTCGATGCGCGCATAGGTCGGCAGAACGGCGGTGATCACTTCATTCCTCCCAAAAAGGGTTCATTCCCCTTGAGGTGGCACCGGTTGACGAACAAAACGCGACAACCGGCGCATCGCAAACAAAAAAGGCCGCCCTCGCGGGGGGCGGCCCGACGGACCGGATTCTAATGATCATGCGCGCGAGGTCAACTCATGCGCTGCCGCAGCCGGTTCCCAAGCCTCACGCCCGTTTTTCCGGCACCCGTTTGCCCGGTGTCAGAGCGCCGTGGAACCCATGGCCTTAACGAAGCCTTAAGGAGCTGGGGAAAACGGCCTTGACGCCATCACCGACTCTGTTGTGCGCACCAGCCATATTGTAGGTTCTTTCTCGTCAGCCACGAGATGTCGTGCGTGAGGGACGCCAGGGACGCATTTCCAGGACCTTGCAGAGCCGGGCCGGATCCGCACGCGGAAGCGTGGGGAACCGTGGAAGGAGTCCGGCTTCACGCGCCTCCCGGCACCGCCAGGCGGCGGGCTGGACTGGGGCCGGACCGTTCAGGTCGCATTGACCTGATCGATCGATCCGTCTCCAACGTGATGAAAAGAGGCCGTTTTCCGATCGGGTTGCGATCTGACCGGACGGGCTCCAGGCGCCCCGCGTATGTCCGGCGCCCTCGTTTTCGGCCGACGCATTCTCGCCGGCCGTCGTCCAGGGGTCCAGCACGGGCTCCGGACCGACCCACGCGACGCCGGCGGATGCCGGTGCCGGTGGCTTTCAAATGCGGCAAATGGAGAAGAGCGATGAGCTGGACTGACGAGCGCGTCGAACTCTTGAAGAAGCTCTGGAGCGAAGGCCTCTCCGCGAGCCAGATTGCAACTGAATTGGGCGAGGTCACCCGCAATGCGGTGATCGGCAAGGTGCACCGGCTGGGCCTGTCCGGCCGTGCCAAGTCGCCGACCCCGGCGCCGGCCCGCCCGCGCAGCAAGACGGACCGGCCCGAGCGGCCGGGCACCGGGGCAGGAGATCTGGCCCGTCCGCACCGCCCTGCCACCATCGGCAACACCGCGCTCGCGGCGGAGCCGGAGGAGATGCCGGAAGAGGCTCCGGCGCCCGCCCCCAAGGCGGTCGACAACGTGGTGCCCATGGCACAGCGTTGCACCATCATGAACCTCACCGAGTCCACCTGCCGCTGGCCCCTCGGCGAGCCGGGCACGGAGAGCTTCCATTTCTGCGGCGGCAAGAGCAATCCGGGCACGCCCTATTGCACCGTGCATGCCCGCATGGCTTACCAGCCGGTGCAGGATCGCCGCCGGGACCGGCGGCTCGCCTTTCTGTGAAAATGGAAAGGGCCGGGGAGGAGGCCCCCCGGCCCTTTCACTCAAGTCATTGAAGTCGCGAGGGGGTTTCCTGCGACTCCCGGCCCGGAAAATTCAGTCCGCGAGCCCCAGCGAAGGGGCGGCGCGGCGCTCCAGCACGTCGCGGATGGCGGAGACGAGGTCTTCCTCCTTCACCGCGAACTGGGCCGGGCGGGCGGCGCGATAGTCCGCATTGTCGGCGATGGAGGCGGCGATCTTCGCGCCCTCCACGAGGTCCTTGATCTGCACCTCGCCTGCCGATTTCTCGTTTGATCCCTGGATGATGACCGCGGGCGCGCCGCGCCGGTCGGCATATTTCATCTGCGGTTTCATGCCGCCGCCGCCCAGATACATCTCGGCCCGGATGCCGTTGGCGCGCAGGTCCGCCACCATTTTCATATAGTCGGCGATGCGGTGCGGCTCCTTGTCCATCACCAGCACCACGACCGGGCCAACCTCCGGCGCTGCATCCATTTTTCCCAGGAAGGCCAGCGCCGCCAAGAGCCGGGAGACGCCGATGGAGAAGCCGGTCGCGGGCACCTTCTCGCCGCGGAAGCGGGCCACCAGCCCGTCATAGCGCCCGCCGCCGGCGACCGAGCCGAAGCGCACCGGGCGACCCTCTTCATCCTTGATTTCAAACGTCAACTCGGCCTCGTAGACGGGGCCGGTATAATATTCGAGGCCGCGCACCACGGACGGGTCGATCTTCACCCGGTCCTCATAGCCAGCGGCGGTGACCAGCGCGGCGATGTCGCGCAGCTCGGCCATGCCCTCAAGGAAGGCGGAATTGGACGCCAAGGCCGCCGCGAGCTCCACATCACCGCCGAGTTCGACTTCAACTCCCACGTCGGTGGCGCGCAGGCCCTCGCCGGTGAGCATGGCGAGCACAACCGCGCTCTGGCGCGGGTCCAGCCCCGCACCCTTGGTGAAGTCGCCACTCTCGTCGCGCCGGCCGGGGCCGAGCAGAAGTTCGACACCTTCAACGCCGAACTTGTCGAACTTGTCGATGGCCCGCAGCACGGTGAGGCGGCGGCCGAAGTTTTCATCCCCGCCGAGGCCGATGGCCTCCATCACCCCGTCGAGCACTTTGCGGTTGTTCACCCGCACCACATAGGCGCCGCGGGGCACGCCCACCGCCTCCAGGGTGTCGGCGGCCATCATGCAGATCTCCGCGTCGGCGGCGACCGAAGGGGCGCCCACCGTGTCGGCGTCGAACTGCATGAACTGGCGGAAGCGGCCGGGGCCGGGCTTTTCGTTGCGGAAAACGGTGCCGGCCCGGTACGAGCGGTAGGGCTTGGGCAGCTGCTCGAAATGCTCGGCCACGTAGCGGGCCAGCGGCGCGGTCAGGTCATAGCGCAGGGACAGCCACTGCTCGTCGTCGTCCTTGAGGGAGAACACGCCCTCGTTGGGGCGGTCGAGGTCCGGCAGGAACTTGCCGAGGGCGTCGGTATATTCGAGGGCCGGGGTCTCCAGCGCCTCGAAGCCGTACAGCTCGTAGACGGCGCGGATCTTCTCCAGCATGGCGCGGGTGGCGGACAGCTCCGCGCCGGTGCGATCGACGAGGCCGCGGGGGAGCCGCGCCTTCGGCTTGAATTCTTTGGCCATGGGGTGTGGGAGCCCGTCCCGGTATCTCTAGAAAAGGTCGGGGCGTCTTAGAGGACGGGGGACGGAACGGCAAGTTTGGGGAGACCAGCCGTTCCCCGGACAAGCGAAGGCGAAGCCTGAGCGCCGATCCGGGGTCCAGCGCAAGAGTCCTGCGAAGCAGACAATCCCCAGGACGGTTTCAGATCAGGCCGCCTTCGGCGACTCCCTGCGCTGGGTCCCGGCTCTCCTTCCCCTGCGCTCACGCTGCGGTCCAGTCGGCCGGGACGCGAGCGGCTAAAGGCGAGCCGCCCGCTCAGCCCCTCACATAGACCCGGGTGCCCAGCGGCACGCGCTCGTAGAGGTCGATGATGTCCTGGTTCAAAAGGCGGATGCAGCCGGAGGACACCTGCTGGCCGATGCTCCACGGCTCGATGGTGCCGTGGATGCGGAACAGGGTGTCGCGGTCGCCGTCATAGAGATAGAGCGCGCGCGGGCCGAGCGGGTTGGTCTCGCCGCCGGGCAGGCCGGCCGCATAGGGTCCATAGCGGGCCGGCTGGAGCCGGACCATGTTGGCGGTCGGGGTCCAGTGGGGCCATTTTTCCTTGCGCTTGATGGTGGCCCAGCCGCGGAAGGAATAGCCCTCCTTGCCCACGCCCACGCCGTAGCGGATGGCCTTGCCGTCCCGCCCGACCAGATAAAGGAAGCGCTCGTTGACATCGACGAGGATGGTGCCGGGGGCAAAGCCCGCGGGGGCCGGCACCTCCTGGCGCAGGAAGCGGGGATCCACCTCGGAGAGGTCGACCTCGTCCACCGGGAAGGGCTCGCCCTCCACCGGGCCATACATCATGGCCGACCGGCTGAGCGGCGCGGGGGGCGGATTGGTCACGCAGGCGGCGAGCGCCAGCGGCGCTCCAAGCACGAACAGGCGACGGGTCAGGCGTTCAGGCGTCGAGGAATGATCTGCCGTGGGGGACTTCAGGGCCATGGTCTTTCCACTCGGAACGAAACGAATATCTGCACGCATCAACGCGCGGACCGGGGCGCGGGTTTCGCCCCATGTCTGCGACATTGAACCGTGCACAGGTGGCGTTAAGGTTAACGCCCCATCACCGGCTTCGCCTGAAAGCGCAGCGGATGACGCGGCCGCAAGACCTCATGGGCAGCGATTTACCATCAATGCTGCGCTGCGGGGTGGCCTTTGCGCCACATGTTTCCGGTGAACGACATCGCGGGAATGTGAATGCGCACGTACGCGGGCGGCACCCTGTGCTCCCCCGCGAGCGGGAATGGGGCACCAATCCCCCGCCCCCGGAAACGGAAAAAACTGCCCTGCCGGCATCTGCGCCATGACAGTGCCGCGTTCATGCGGAATACTACTGCGACTGGCAGGGGCATTCGCCTGAACTGCCCTCATCCCAAATCCGGGCACCCGCGCGCATCCGGCGCGAGGCGCCCCTTGTGCCAAAGCCCTATTGCCCCACGGAGGACGATCCTTGCCCCACGAAACGCCGCTCATTGCGACACTCGTCGGGGCCTTCGTCCTCGCCTTCGTCTTCGGCGCCATCGCCCAGCGGTTCAAACTGTCGCCGCTGGTGGGCTATCTGCTCGCCGGCGTCATGGTGGGGCCCTTCACCCCCGGCTTCGTCGCCGACCAGGGCATGGCGCTGGAACTGGCCGAGATCGGCGTCATCCTGCTGATGTTCGGCGTCGGCCTGCATTTCTCCCTCAGCGACCTGTTGTCGGTGAAGGCCATCGCCATTCCCGGCGCGGTGCTGCAGATCGGCGTCGCCACCCTCATGGGCATCGGCCTGGCCTATGGGCTGGGCTGGGGGCTCGGCGCCGGCATCGTGTTCGGCCTCGCCCTGGCGGTGGCGAGCACCGTGGTGCTGCTGCGGGCGCTGCAGGAACGGCGCATGGTGGAGAGCGAGCAGGGCCGCATCGCGGTGGGCTGGCTCATCGTGGAAGACCTCGCCATGGTGCTGGCGCTGGTGCTTTTGCCCGCGCTCTCGGGCGCCCTGGGCGGGCGGGTGGTGACCACCTCCACCGCCGCTTGGCTGGGCGGGGAAGACGTGTGGGTGACGCTCGCCATCACCCTCGCCAAGGTGGCGGGCTTCGTGGTGCTGATGCTGGTGGTGGGCCGGCGCGTCATTCCCGGCATCATGCATTGGGTGGCCCATATCGGCTCGCGGGAGCTGTTCCGGCTGGCGGTGCTGGCCATCGCGCTGGGCGTCGCCTTCGGCTCGGCCAAGCTGTTCGGGGTGTCGTTCGCGCTCGGCGCCTTCTTCGCCGGCATGGTGCTGAGCGAATCCCCCCTCTCCCACCGCGCGGCGGAAGAGACGCTGCCCCTGCGCGACGCCTTCGCCGTGCTGTTCTTCGTCTCCGTGGGCATGCTGGTGGACCCGTCCATCGTCATCAAGAGCCCGGGGCCGCTGCTGATCACCGTGCTGATCGTGCTGTTCGGCAAGTCGCTGGCCGCCTTCCTGCTGGTGCGGGCGTTCGGCTACGGCAATGTCACGGCGCTCACCATCTCCGCCTCGCTGGCGCAGATCGGCGAGTTCTCCTTCATCCTGGTGGCGCTGGGCGTGGACCTCCAGCTGCTGCCGGAGGAAGGGCGCGACCTCATCCTCGCGGCAGCGATCATCTCCATTCTCATCAACCCGTTCTTCTTCCTGGCGCTGGACCGCTACCGGGCCAAGGCGGTGGCGAAGGCGGTGGCGGCCGAGGCTCCGGCCCCGGCGGCGGAGAAGGCGCCGCCGCCCGCGCCCGCCCTGCCGGTCACCTCCCAGCAGGCCCACACGGTGCTGGTGGGCTACGGCCGTGTCGGCCGTCTGGTGGCGGATGGGCTGAAGGCCGCCGGCCTTGGCTTCCTCGTCATCGAGGACCAGGAAGACCGGGTGGACGAGCTGCGGCGCAGCGACATCGAGGTGGTGGACGCCAACGCCGCCTCCCCCGCCGCCATCACCGCCGCCAACGTGGCGGGGGCCAAGCGGCTCATCCTCGCCATTCCCGACGGCTTCGAGGCCAGCGGCGTGCTGCGCAAGGCCCGGCAGATCAATCCCGGCATCGAGATCGTCGCCCGCGCCCATTCCGACGCGGAGGTGGAGCACCTGCGCCAGGGCGGCGCCGACTTCATCATCATGGGCGAGCGCGAGGTGGCGCGGGGCATGCTCGCCCATGTGCTGGACCGCAGCGACGCGGACCTCGCTGCCGCGGTCCAGGCCGCGGGAACCACCACCACCGGGTCCGAGGCCGAGGCGACCTCCCCCGACGTGCCCGCCGCCAAGGTTGAGGTGAGCGCAGTGACGCCCCCGGCCGTGCCCTCCCCATCGGCCGAGACCGCACGCGCGAAATCCCCCGCGCCCGCCCCGGCGTCGGCCCCAGCCATGGTGCCGGCTGGAATCGTTGGCCCTGCGGCAACGCAGCCGCCCTTTTCGGAGCCTGAATCCTCCGCTGCGGCCGTCGCTGCCCTTGCGGAGACCGCCGCAGCGGAGCAGAACAAAAAGGGCTAGGCCGACTTAAATGCGAATAAGTTGCAATTGCAGTTTCGTCGGCCTATTTTTGCAAACGGATCGCAAATTGTTGCGATGATTGAATTGGAGCGCGGCTTCATGCGCTGCCCGGATTGTTGGACGGCCGGTCTTTCGACCCATTGCCTGGATCTTGCCCTCGGCCGCATCTTTTCGGCGGCCGGCGTCGTGCTTCTCGCCACCCTGGTGGCCGCTCTGGCGGTACTGCCATCCGCCGGACCCGCGCAGGCCGCGGGCAAGCTGAAGGTGGTCACCACCTTCACCATCATCGCCGACATGGCGAAGACCGTGGCGGGCGACGCCGCGCAGGTGGATAGCATCACCAAGCCCGGCGCCGAGATCCACAATTACCAGCCCACCCCCGGCGACCTCATCAAGGCCCAGGGCGCCAACCTCATCCTGTGGAACGGCCTGAACCTCGAACTGTGGTTCGAGAAGTTCTTCTCGCGGCTGAAGAACGTGCCGAGCGTGGTGATCTCCGACGGCGTCGAGCCCATGGGCATCACCGAAGGCCCCTATTCCGGCAAGCCCAATCCCCATGCCTGGATGTCGCCCGCCGCCGCCCTCATCTATGTGGACAATATCCGCGACGCGCTGGTGAAATACGATCCGGCCAACGCCGCCACCTACAAGGCGAACGCCGAGGCCTACAAGGCCAAGATCACCGCCACCATCGCCCCCATCCGCGCCGCTCTGGAGAAGGTGCCGCCGGACCAGCGCTGGCTGGTCACCAGCGAGGGCGCCTTCAGCTATCTGGCGCGGGATTTCGGCCTGAAGCCGCTCTACCTGTGGCCCATCAACGCCGACCAGCAGGGCACGCCCCAGCAGGTGCGCCGCGTGGTGGACCGCATGCGGGCGGACAAGATCCCCGCCATCTTCTCCGAGAGCACCATCTCGGCCGAGCCGGCCAAGCAGGTGGCGCGGGAAACCGGCGCCCGCTACGGCGGCGTGCTCTATGTGGATTCGCTCAGCGATGCCGCGGGCCCGGTGCCCACCTATCTCGACCTGCTGCGCGTCACCTCCACCACCATCGCGGCCGGCCTCACCGAAGGTGCGCCCCGATGAATGCCCCCCTCGATCCGGCCCTGTCGCACGTGGACGCGGCCGGCGCCGGCCTCAGCGTCGAGCATGTCACCGTCACCTATCGCAACGGCCATACCGCCCTGCGCGACGCGAGCTTTGAGATTCCCACCGGCACCATCACCGCGCTGGTGGGGGTGAACGGCTCGGGCAAGTCCACCCTGTTCAAGACCATCATGGGCTTCCTGTCGGCGGCGAAGGGGTCCGTCACCATCCTCGGCATGAGCGTGCGCGCGGCGCTGAAGTGCAACGTGGTGGCCTATGTGCCCCAGTCCGAGGAGGTGGACTGGAGCTTCCCCGTGCTGGTGGAAGACGTGGTGATGATGGGCCGCTACGGCCACATGAACTTCCTGCGCATGCCCCGCCGCGCCGACCATGAGGCGGTGACGGCGGCGCTCGGCCGCGTCAACATGCTGGAATTCCGCCATCGCCAGATCGGCGAGCTTTCCGGCGGGCAGAGGAAGCGCGTGTTCCTGGCCCGCGCGCTGGCGCAGGACGCCCGCGTGATCCTGCTCGACGAGCCCTTCACCGGCGTGGACGTGAAGACCGAGGACGCCATCATCGCCCTGCTCAAGGCCCTGCGCGACGAGGGGCGGGTGATGCTGGTCTCCACCCACAATCTGGGCTCTGTGCCGGAATTCTGCGATCGCACGGTGCTCATCAAGGGCACGGTGCTGGCCTATGGCCTCACCTCGGAGATCTTCACCCAGGTGAACCTGGAGAAGGCCTTCGGCGGCGTGCTGCGCCATTTCGTGCTGGACGAGAGCCACTCCACCGCCACCGGCACGCTGGGCGTGCTGACCGACGACGAGCGCCCCCTCGTGCTCTACAAGGACCGCCCCGCCGCCAGCGGCACCGCCGGTTCCTCCGAGGGGATCGGGTGATGATGGCCCTGCTGCTTGAGCCCTTCGGCTATTCCTACATGGTCAACGCCATGTGGGTGAGCGCGCTGGTGGGGGCGGTGTGCGCGTTCCTGTCCGCCTTCCTCATGCTCAAGGGCTGGTCGCTCATCGGCGATGCCCTGTCCCATGCCATCGTGCCGGGGGTGGCCGGGGCCTACATGCTGGGCCTGCCGTTCTCGCTCGGCGCCTTCTTCTCCGGCGCGCTGGCGGCCGGGGCCATGCTGTTTTTGCAGGAGCGCACCAAGCTGAAGGAAGATGCCGTCATCGGCCTCATCTTCACATCCTTCTTCGGCCTCGGCCTGTTCATGGTCTCGCTCTCCCCCACGTCAGTGAACGTGCAGACCATCGTGCTCGGCAACATCCTCGCCATCTCGCCGGAAGACACATTGCAACTGGCGCTCATCGGCTTCGTCTCGCTGGCGCTTCTTCTTGTGTTCTGGAAGGACCTGATGGTGACCTTCTTCGACGAGAGCCACGCCCGTTCCATCGGCCTCAACCCCACCTTCCTGAAGATCATGTTCTTCACATTGCTGTCCGCCTGCACGGTGGCGGCGCTGCAGACGGTGGGGGCCTTCCTCGTCATCGCCATGGTGGTGACGCCGGGGGCCACCGCCTATCTCCTCACCGACCGCTTCCCGCGCCTCATCACCCTGTCGGTGATCATCGGCGCGGGCACGAGCTTTACCGGCGCCTATCTCTCCTATTTCGTGGACGGGGCGACGGGGGGCATCATCGTGGTGCTGCAGACCCTCATCTTCCTCACCGCCTTCGTCTTCGCCCCCAAGCACGGGCTGCTGGCGGCGCGGCGGCAGGCGGCGCTGGCCTTGAGGGAGGACGGGGCGTGATGGACACCCTTCTCGCGCCGTTCCAGTTCGATTTCATGCTGAGCGCGCTGGCCATCTCGGCGCTGGTGGCGGTGCCCATGGCGCTGCTCTCCTGCTTCCTGGTGCTGAAGGGCTGGTCGCTGATGGGCGACGCCGTCTCCCACGCCGTGCTGCCCGGCGTGGTGCTGGCCTATATGGCCGGCCTGCCTTTGGCCTTCGGCGCCTTCGTGGCCGGCATGGTGTGCGCGCTCGGCACCGGATATTTGAAGGCCAACAGCCGCATCAAGGAAGACACGGTGATGGGCGTGGTCTTCTCCGGCATGTTCGGGCTGGGGCTGGTGCTCTACACCAAGATCCAGTCGGACGTGCACCTCGACCACATCCTGTTCGGCGACATGCTGGGCGTGACCTGGGGCGATATCGCCGAGAGCGCCATCATCTGCGGCCTCGTGACTTTGGCGCTTTTGGCCAAATGGCGCGACCTGCTGCTGAACGCCTTCGATCCGGCGCAGGCGCGCGCGGTGGGCCTGCGCGTGGGCCTGCTGCATTACGGGCTTCTGGTGATGCTGTCGCTGACCATCGTCGCGGCGCTGAAAGCGGTGGGCATCATCCTCGCCGTGTCGCTTCTGATCGCGCCGGGGGCCATCGCCTTCCTCATCACCCGCCGCTTCGGCTTCATGCTGGTGGTGGCGGTGGCGGTGGCGGTGGGCTGCGCGCTCTGCGGCGTCTACCTCTCCTTCTTCCTCGATTCCGCACCGGCGCCCACCATCGTGCTGCTGATGACGGCGGTCTTCATCGCCGCCTTCGTGGGGGTGCGGGTGAAGGCGGGGCGGGTGGAAGCGGCGGGTTGAAACCCTCGGCGGGGGTCTTTTATAATCAAACTCGGTCGCCAAGGCGGAACGATAAGTGATTTTGAAGGAGCCTAATCAATCCTGCACGGAACACGCCGTCCCTCAGTCGTCAGGCTCGCCAGCCTTCGCCTTCTGCACGGCGATCTCCATGGCGGCGATCTCCTCGTCCGTCAGTTCCTTGAACTGAGACCGCTTGGCCAGCGACAACCGGCCGCCGTTCTGGAGCATGAGGCGGATCAGAAGGGATGCGCGACGGTCCGGCATGTCGACAATGTCGCGAACCCGTTCGAACGCGCGGTCGAAGACTGCGAGGAAGCCGAGTTCTTCCTTGAGGTCGATCTGGACCGTGTCGACGACCCGATCATAGAGGTATTCGACGACTGCTGTTGCATCGAAGAAGCGGAAGAGAGGCGCCGTGTCATTCTGAACGACGATCTCCCGTTCCGCCGTCCATGCCCACTCGGTCAGGGCAAGCAGGGGCTGCGAGAAGCTCTCCAGCACCTCGTCATAGCCCCGCTGGTCCCGGATGATCGCCGCGGATACCGGGAAGATCACGCTGCCCGGGCTGAAGCCCGTCCGGCTCAGCACATGGTGGATCATGAAGCGATGGATGCGCCCGTTGCCGTCCTCGAACGGATGAATGAAGACGAAGGCAAACGCCGTGACGGCGGCCGCCACGACCGGATCCACGCCCCCCGCCATGAGGCGCCGCGCCAGATCCATCCAGCCCTCCATGAGCGCGGGCACGTCCTGCGGACGAGGGCAGATGAAGTGGACATCCTCCCGGAAATCCACGGTGGTCGAGCCGACGAAGTTCTGGAAGTCGCGCCAGTCGCGGGCCGCATACCTCGGGTCGACGATGGCGTTCTGCAAGTCCACGATGGCCGCCTTGCTTCCAGTATCGAAGCTCGCAGCCTTTCGCAGCGCTGCAATGAAACGCTCTGCGCGCTGGGGACTTGGGCTCTCGCCCTCAATGGCGAAGGAGGAGCGCGTCTCCTTGGTGTAGAGATAGGTAACCGCGCGGGCGAGCAAAGCAGGGTCGTAGCTCTCCACCAGGGCGCGCGCTTCCGCGTCCACATGGAGGGCCATCCGCTCCAGCAGGCGCGAGGTCCGGCGTACCGTGGGACAGAATGCCGGCGTCCCGAGCAGATTGTCGGCCACGCGGTGCCGCTGCGAGTTCCGCCGCGCGCCGGTGATGTGCTTCTCCTCGTCGAGCGCGAAGACGTAGTTGCCCGTGGTCACGTCGGGCAGATCGAGCCGCCGGCCGAGAAAGTATTCGTAGAAGAACCAGGCCCGCCGGGCATAGGCGCCCGTAGGCTCCGCGCGAACCCAGTTCTCGATGGTTTCAGGCCGCATCGCCGCAAGGGCGCCGACGAGGATGCGCAGATCGAGAGGCTCGTAGCGCAAGGCGAAGCGCAGGTTTGCCACCGGATCGTCGCCCGTCGCATAGGAGCGGGGGTAGAATTCGACGACACGGCGGTCTGATACGTCCCTGCGCCGGGCGCCAGCCACGGCGTAGCTCTCGGTGAAAGGCGGCGGAACGCGCAACCCGAAATGCGCGCGCAGCCACCCATGGCCGATCAGGGCGTCGTTGTTTTCACGAGAGGCGTCACTCATCCAGAAAGGCTTATCAGTATCAAAATTCAATTACAATTTCACCATCACATCCAAAAACGCATAGCGTGAGGTGCGCTGGGGCGCTTCACCCCACCACGTCGTGCCCTTGACGCCCCCGCCCCCTCGGGCGTAACCCCATCCGCGGGACACCTCCCCCCAACGGGAGGCGCCCATCTGTAAGGATGGACCACATGACGACGAATCCTGCTCCGGCCACCCGTCCGGAGAACCCGAACTTTTCGTCCGGCCCCTGTGCCAAGCGTCCCGGCTGGACGCTGGAAGGCCTCTCGGACGCGCCGCTGGGCCGGTCGCACCGCGCCAAGGTGGGCAAGGCCAAGCTCAAAGAGGCCATCGACCTCACCCGCGACGTGCTGGAAGTCCCGGCTGACTACCGCATCGGCATCGTTCCCGCTTCCGATACCGGCGCCGTGGAGATGGTGCTGTGGTCCATGCTGGGCGCCCGCCCGGTGGACATGCTGGCCTGGGAAAGCTTCGGCGAAGGCTGGGTGACCGATGTGGTCAAGCAGCTCAAGCTCGCCGACGCCCGCGCGCTGACCGCCCCCTATGGCGCGCTGCCGGACCTCACGCAGGTGGATTTCTCCCACGACGTGGTCTTCACCTGGAACGGCACCACCTCCGGCGTCATGGTGCCGGACGCGGACTGGATCCCGGCCGACCGCGCCGGCCTCACCATCTGCGATGCCACCTCGGCGGCGTTCGCGCAGAAGCTGGATTTCGCCAAGCTCGACGTGGTCACCTTCTCCTGGCAGAAGGTGCTCGGCGGCGAGGGCGCGCACGGCATCCTCATCCTCTCCCCCCGCGCGGTGGAGCGGCTTGAAACCTACAAGCCGGCCTGGCCGCTGCCCAAGATCTTCCGCATGACCAAGGGCGGCAAGCTCATCGAAGGCATCTTCGAGGGCGAAACCATCAACACGCCCTCCATGCTGTGCGTGGAAGACTATCTCGACGCGCTCAAGTGGGCGAAGAATGTGGGCGGGCTTAGCGCCCTGCAGGAGCGCTCCAACCGCAACTTCGAGGCCATCGCCCAGTGGGTGCATCGCACGCCGTGGGTGGACTTCCTGGCGAGCGACCCGGTGACGCGCTCCAACACGTCCGTATGCCTGAAGGTGGTGGATCAGGACGTGACGTCGCTGCCCGCCGACGCGCAGGCGGCCTTCGCCAAGGCCATCGCCTCCGGCCTTGAGAAGGGCGGCATCGCCTACGACATCGGCGCCTATCGCGACGCCCCTCCCGGCCTGCGCATCTGGTGCGGCGCCACCGTGGAACGGGCCGACGTGGAAGCCCTGACCCACTGGCTCGACTGGGCCTTCACCGAGGCCAAGTCCGCGCTGCCGAAAGCGGCGTGAGGTCTGGTGGGGTGAGGTCGGGCGGCGTGAGGTCGGCAGGGTGACTCGGGCCGCGTGAGCGGTCTCGGGTTCGAAGCGGTCGGTCCCCTCTCCCCTTGCGGGAGAGGGTTAGGGTGAGGGGTAAAAGCCCCACCGCACGTGCCCGTGCCCGCCCCCCGAACCGCCTTGCCCGAAGCCCCCTCACCTCCGGCCCCTCTCCCGCGAGGGGAGAGGGGAGAGGCACCCGACCCATCTCCGGGACCTGCCCCCTCCCAACCCTCCCCCGCAAGCGGGAGAGGGCTTGCAGCGGCAAGAGCTGCGGCAGCGGCTCACCCCCCATTCTCTCCTCCCCCGCAAGCGGGAGAGGGTTCACGCCGGTGAAGCGCGGAACGCGCGCGCATGCCCGGCCGGACACCCCCCTTTTCCGGAGCCCCTTCCATGGCACCCCGCGTACTCATCTCCGACAAGCTGTCGCC
This sequence comes from Xanthobacter autotrophicus ATCC 700552, assembly GCF_043194565.1. GTDB lineage: Bacteria > Pseudomonadota > Alphaproteobacteria > Rhizobiales > Xanthobacteraceae > Xanthobacter > Xanthobacter autotrophicus_F. The sequence goes on from NZ_JBAFVS010000016.1 coordinate 71,845, forward strand.
CGCCGCCGTGCAGATCTTCAAGGATCGCGGCATCGAGGTGGATTTCCAGCCCGACCTCGGCAAGGACAAGGACAAGCTCGCCGCCATCATCGGCGACTATGACGGCCTCGCCATCCGCTCGGCCACCAAGGTCACCCCGAAGATCCTGGCACAGGCGAACCGCCTCAAGGTCATCGGCCGCGCCGGCATCGGCGTCGACAACGTGGATTTGCCGGCGGCCACCGCCAAGGGCGTGATCGTGATGAACACGCCGTTCGGCAATTCCATCACCACCGCCGAGCATGCCATCGCCATGATGTTCGCGCTGGCCCGCGAGATCCCGGCGGCGGATGCCTCCACTCAGGCCGGCAAGTGGGAGAAGAACCGCTTCATGGGCGTCGAGGTCACCGCCAAGACGCTGGGCATCATCGGCTGCGGCAACATCGGCTCCATCGTCGCAGAGCGCGGCGTGGGCCTGAAGATGAAGGTGATCGCCTTCGATCCCTTCCTCTCGGTGGAGCGGGCGCTGGACCTCGGCGTGGAGAAGGTGGAGCTGGACGACCTGCTCGCCCGCGCCGACTTCATCACCCTGCACACCCCGCTCACCGAGAGGACCAAGAACATCCTCTCGGCCGAGAATATTGCCAGATGCAAGAAGGGCGTGCGCATCATCAACTGCGCCCGCGGCGGCCTCGTGGACGAAGCCGCCCTGCGCGACGCCCTCGATGCGAAGCAGGTGGCCGGCGCCGCCTTCGACGTGTTCGCGGTGGAGCCGGCTGAGACCAATCCCCTGTTCGGCCACCCCAACGTGGTGTGCACGCCCCACCTGGGCGCCGCCACAACCGAGGCTCAGGAGAATGTGGCCCTGCAGGTGGCCGAGCAGATGAGCGACTACCTGCTCACCGGCGCCATCACCAACGCGGTGAACTTTACCTCCATCACCGCCGAGGAAGCCCCCAAGCTGAAGCCCTATGTGGAGCTGGCGGAAAAGCTCGGCTCGTTCGCCGGCCAGCTCACCGACACCGACATCAAGACCGTGCGCATCGTCTATGAGGGCGCGGTGGCGGAGCTGAAGGTGAAGGCGCTGACCGCCGCCGCCGTGGCCGGCCTGCTGCGCCCGGTGCTGTCGGAAATCAACGTGGTGTCCGCCCCCACCGTCGCCAGGGAGCGCGGCATCGTCATCGAGGAGACCACCCGCGCCGCCACCGGCGACTACGACAGCCTCATCACCCTCACCGTGGTGACCGACACGCTCGAGCGCTCGATATCCGGCACCGTGTTCGCGGACGGCCGCCCGCGCATCGTGAACATCAAGGGCATCATGGTGGACGCCGAGTTCGCCCCCTCCATGATCTACATCACCAACGAAGACAAGCCCGGCTTCATCGGCCGCTTCGCCGGCCTGCTGGGCGATGCGGGCCTGAACATCGCCACCTTCGCCCTCGGCCGCGACCACCTGGGCGGCGACGCCATCGCTTTGGTGGCGGTGGACGGCACCGTGCCGGCCGACGTGCTCGCCAAGGTGCAGGCGCTGCCGCAGGTGAAGGCCGCCAAATCCCTCGCGTTCTGAGGCACTCGCGTTCTGAACAACCCGCAACGGCCGCCCCCTGGGCGGCCGTTTTCGTTCCCGCGTGACGCGATCGGCGCCGGTCGAAGGCGGGACAGGTCGTGCTTCAATGCGGCAGACGGTCGGCGATCCTGGCAAGGCCAGCGGCGGCGCAGGCCTCGTCCTTCTCCCCGCCCGGTGCGCCGCCGACGCCGATGGCGGCCACGATCTCCCCCTTCGCCTTCACGCCGACGCCGCCGGCCAGAAGCAGGATATCCGGCAGGGAGGCGAGCGCCTGGGTGTTGGGCCCGCCACGAGTCTTCTCCACGAAGGCCGAGAGGGTGTCGAAGCCGAACACCGGCCCCAGCGTCGCCACCGTATAGGCTTTGCGGAAACTGGAGGTGCGGGTGTGGGTGGTGGAATGGTCGCCCTTCACCAGCACACGGATCTCCCCGGACACATCCACCACCGCCACGGAGACCGGCCAGCCCTTCTCGGCGCAGGCGCGCACCGCCTCCAGCGCGGCCTCGTTGGCGAGCGTCAGCGGCAGCTCCCAGCCGGACCCGCGGACTTGCGCCACCGCCGGCGCGGCCGCCATGATCCCACCCGCCAGCAGCAGCGCCAGCAGCCCGCCGCGCACGCGCGCGCCAACACCCGTGGTCGAAATCCCCTTGCTCATGCTCTTCACCTCCTGCCGGCTCGTCCGGCAGGACCGCTCCTAGCAGAGAGGATGTAACCTCTTAATATAAATCTTAACGGTTTCACGCAGGCGTGACGGCCCAGCCGTTCAGGCGGGCGGCCGGACCCTGGCGCGGGCCGACAGGGTCGCCAGCGCGATGCCGGCGATGACCAGCGCATAGCCCGCCACATGGTACCAGGCCATGGTCTCGCCCAAAAAGACGATGGCCAGCGCCGTGCCGAACACCGGCATGAGATGCAGGAACGGCGCAGCGGCGTTGGCTCCCACCAGTTCCACCCCCCGGTTGAAGAACAGATAGGCGACGATGGACGGGCCGACCATCACATAGGCCAGCACCGTCAGCGTCATCCGGTCAAACCGCAGGGTGTGCCCCAGCGCCGCTTCCCACAGTGCGAACGGCACCAGCAGCACCGAGCCCAGCGCCATGATCACCACGAGGAAGGAGAGCGGCCCCAGCGCCGGCCGCTTGCGCAGCATGGCGGCATAGAAGGCATAGATGAACAGGGCGAAGATGATCCACACGTCGCCGACGTTGGGCTTGAGATGCAGGAAGGTATCGAGGCTACCGTGGCTGATGATCACCAGCACACCCACCAGCGAGGTGACGATGCCGGCCATCTGGCCAAGACTCAGCCGCTCGCGGAAGATGAAGAAGGTCCACAGGGCCACCAGCAGCGGCGCAGTGGACTGCACGAGAAGGCCATTGAGGGCCTGTGTATATTGCAGGCCGTAATAGCTCATGGCGTTGTAGCAGGCGATGCCGGTGGCCGCGAGCAGCACCAGCAGCCAGAAATGACGGCGGATGAGCGGCAGGTCGCGCCGCAGCTGCCCGAGGGCGAAGGGCAAAAGGATCAGCGTCGCCCCGGTCCAGCGCACGAAGGCCAGCGTCACCGGCGGCACATGGCCGGCGACGAAGCGGCCGATCACCATGTTGATGGCCCACAGCAGCGCCGTGACGGTGAGCAGCAGGTAGGGCGCGTCGTAAAGGGCGAATCCGGACGGGCGCGAGGACCTTGCCGACATCTTTCCTCCCGCGTGATGCGATCCACGCCTTCGGCGCGGGCCTGGAGCCAGCTCGGGCGGAGCGTGCTCCAGCAGGCGACCGCTGTAGCGTCATCCGACGCGTGAGGGAAATCGATTTTAGCGAACCCACCCATCAGCCTGCGTGATGGATCGCGCCCGCGCTTGCCCGGCCCTCAGGCCGGGCGGAACTGGGCCGTGTTGCCGGAGGGGTCGCGGACCGTCAGACCGCCCCCTTCAAGCGCCGTGAATTCAACGCCCGCCGCCGCGAGGCGCTGACCGAGGGCTTCGACGGCGGCCAGCGGAAGCCGCACGGTGAAATGGTCGAGACCCGCCGTGCCGGCCGCCGGCGCGGGCGCGCCCGAGGATTGCCAGGTGTTCAGGCCCAGATGGTGGTGATAGCCGTCGGCGCTCACAAACAGGGCGCCGGGATAGCGCGCCATGATGGTGAGGCCCACCGTATCCACCCAGAAGCGCCGCGCCGCCTCCAGGTCGGAAACCTTGAGGTGCACGTGTCCCATATCCGTGCCCGCAGGCGCGGGCACACGCCCCATCTCCGTGCCCGCAGGCGCGGGGTGCGCGGCCGGCGGTGCCTCACGGGCCAGCGCGGCGAGGTCGAGGGGCAGCGTCGCCATGGCGATGGCGCCGTCCGGGGTGCGCGGCCATTCCTCGGCGGGACGGTCGCGGTAGATCTCGATGCCGTTGCCGTCCGGGTCGTCCACATAGAGCGCCTCGCTCACCAGGTGGTCGGACGCACCCATCCGCAGGCCCATGTGGTGCAGGGCGAGCAACCGCGCGGCGAGGCTCGCGCGGTCGGGCACGCGGATGGCCATGTGGAACAGGCCGGGCGCGCGCACGGCGGCGCGGGCCGCATCCGGCCGGCGGGTGATCTCCACCAGCGGGCGGCCGCCGGCGCCGAGCACAATGGTCTCGCCGGTGGAGAGCACATCAAGGCCCACCCCGTCGCGATAGAAGGGGACAAGGCGCTCGGGATCGCGGCTCGTCAGCGCCACGGCGCCGAGGGCAAGGTCGTGGGGCGCGGTTTCAGGGGACAGGAAGAGGGCGTTGGTCATGCTGAAGCTCCGGGCAGGCAGCGATGTCCCTCACGGGGTCCACCGCCTGCGTTGCTCCAAATATGACGACACCCACACTCTTTTGCCATTGCACTGATGCAAGGAGTGTGCGGCGCCGGAGCATGTGCCTGCGGCCGGATCGTGGCAGGAGAACGTTGCGATCCTTGAGAAAACACGCACCCGTTCGCGCCGCGCCCCCTCTCCCGCTTGCGGGGGAGGGTTGGGGAGGGGGCAGGCGGCCCGCCCCGCACCCCGGAGAAAGAGCGCGACGCCGCGCCTCAGGCCGCCTTCTGGGCCTGCCGGTCCACGATGGCGACGATGTCGGCCATGATGCGGTTCAGCTCGAAATTCTTCGGGGTGTAGACCGCGGTCACGCCGAAGCCCTTCAACTGCACCTCGTCCTCCGGCGGGATGATGCCGCCCACCACCACCGGGATGTCGGAAAGCCCCTCGGCCCGCAGCCGCTCCATCACGTCGCGCACCAGCGGCACATGGGAGCCGGAAAGGATGGACAGGCCGATGACGTGCACGCTCTCCTCCAGCGCGGCGTTCACGATCTCGGCCGGGGTCAGGCGGATGCCCTCGTAGACCACTTCCATGCCGCAGTCGCGGGCGCGCACGGCGATCTGCTCGGCGCCGTTGGAATGGCCGTCGAGGCCCGGCTTGCCCACCAGGAACTTGATGCGCCGGCCGATCTTCTCGGACACCGCGTCCACGCCCTTGCGCACCTCGTCCAGCCCCTGCGTGTCCACGCGGGCGGCGCGGCCGACGCCGGTGGGGGCGCGGTATTCGCCGAACACCTCGCGCAGGCAGGTGCCCCATTCGCCGGTGGTGATGCCGGCCTTGGCGCAGACGATGGAGGGCTCCATGATGTTGCGTCCCTCCTGCGCCGCGCTCTTCAGCGCCGCCAGCGCCGCCGCCGCCGCCTTGTTGTCGCGCGCCTCGCGCCAGGCCTGCAGGCGCGCGATCTGCTCCGCCTCCACGCCCTCGGGCACGGTGAGGATGGCGCCCTCCCCGGTGGTCAGGGGCGAGGGCTCGGTCTCGGTCCAGCGGTTGACGCCCACCACCACCTGCTCGCCGCGCTCGATGGCCTCCAGCCGGCGGGTGTTGGATTCCACCAGCTGCTGCTTCATGTAGGAATTCTCGATGGCCGCCACCGCCCCGCCCATGGCGTCGATCTGGGCGAGCTCCGCGCGGGCTTCCTCCTTCAGCTGTTCCACCTTCCTTGCGATCTCGGTGGAACCGTCGAAGATGTCGCCGTAGTCGAGCAGGTCGGTCTCATAGGCCAGCACCTGCTGCATGCGCAGCGACCATTGCTGGTCGAACGAGCGCGGCAGGCCCAGCGCCTCGTTCCAGGCGGGCAGCTGCACGGCGCGGGCGCGGGCGCCCTTGGAGAGGGTGACGGCCAGCATCTCCAGAAGGATGCGGTAGACGTTGTTCTCCGGCTGCTGCTCGGTGAGGCCGAGGGAATTGACCTGCACGCCGTAGCGGAACAGCTTCTGCTTGGCGTCGGTGATGCCGTAGCGGTTGACGCAGATCTCGTCCCACAGATCCACGAACGCGCGCATCTTGCACATCTCGGTGATGAACCGCATGCCGGCGTTCACGAAGAAGGAGATGCGCCCCACCACCTCGCCGAAGACCTTGCCTTCCGCCTCGCCGGACTTCTTCACCGTGTCGAGGATGGCGATGGCGTTGGCGAGCGCGAAGGCCAGCTCCTGCACCGGCGTCGCCCCGGCCTCCTGCAGGTGGTAGGAGCACACGTTCATGGGGTTCCACCGGGGCAGGTACTCGGTGGTGAAGATGATGGTGTCCTTGGTCAGCCGCATGGACGGCGCCGGCGGGAACACATAGGTGCCGCGCGACAGATATTCCTTGATGATGTCGTTCTGGGTGGTGCCCTGCAGCTTGGTGCGGTCCGCGCCCTGCTCGTCGGCGGTGGCGATGTAAAGCGAGAGCAGCCACGCCGCGCAGGCGTTGATGGTCATGGACGTGTTCATCTCGGCGAGCGGGATGCCGTCGAACAGGGTGCGCATGTCGCCGAGATGGGAGATGGGCACGCCCACCTTGCCCACCTCGCCGCGCGCGAGCGGATGGTCGCTGTCGTAGCCGGTCTGGGTGGGCAGGTCGAAGGCGACCGACAGGCCGGTCTGGCCCTTGGCGAGGTTGGAACGGTAGAGCTTGTTGGACTCCGTGGCAGTCGAGTGGCCCGCATAGGTGCGGAAGAGCCAGGGTTTGTCGCGCACCACCATTCCTGCTTCCCCCATCGGTCGTTCTGGATTTGACGCAATTGTGCGTCGCAATGCCCGCGGCGTCGATGGGAAATTTGGGGGGGTATGGGTGATCCCCTCCGGCGGGCACGCGGGTCCGCGGGCTCTAGTCGCGGATCGGGAGGGCGACCGCGACGCCCCGGGCACAACAGGGCATCGCGGCAAGGCATCGGCAAGGCATCGTGAGGTGCGGGATCGCGCCTCTACCTTTTCACCAGCGAGATGATGAACAGCAGAATCACCGCGCCGATGGTGGCCGAGATGATCTGGCCGATGACGCCACCCACAACGAACACGCCGCCGAACAGGAAGCCGCCGATGAGCGCGCCGACGATGCCGACCGCGATGTTGCCCAGAAGGCCGAAGCCGTAGCCCTGGAAAATCTGCCCCGCCAGGAAGCCGGCGATGACGCCGACGATGATCATCCACAAGACCTGCATTTCCCGTCCCCTTTCGTTGTCGCCTCCCCGGCCTGTCCGCCCCGGCGGCCGGCCCGTCCCGCGACGACGCCAGCCTAGCGCTCCCGGCGCGCCGCGGGAATGACAACGCGAGCGTGGCCTTGTGGTTCGCAGAACGCGGAAACATGTCCCCCCGATGGTCCAAAGGGGGGTATCGCTTTGGAATTTTTCTCTGCTACGCTGCAATGCAAGAAGCCCCCAAAGACGTGACCGAACGGTCCGCACACGCACGGAGAGGACGATAGCCATGGCCCAGACGGCAGCCGCCAACGCGAACGAGGGACCGGTGAAGGACCTTTATGAGCTGGGCGAGGTTCCGCCCCTCGGCCACGTGCCGGCGCAGATGTATGCCTGGGCCATCCGTCGCGAGCGCCACGGGCCGCCGGAAGAGTCGTTCCAGCTGGAAGTGGTCCCCACCTGGGAGCTGGGCGAGAACGACGTGCTGGTCTACGTCATGGCCGCGGGCGTGAACTACAACGGCATCTGGGCCGGCCTCGGCGAACCCATCTCCGTGTTCGACGTGCACAAGCTGCCGTACCACATTGCCGGTTCCGACGCGTCCGGCGTCGTCTGGGCGGTGGGCGCCAAGGTGAAGCGCTGGAAAGTGGGCGACGAGGTGGTCGTCCACTGTAACCAGGACGACGGCGACGACGAGGAGTGCAACGGCGGCGACCCCATGTTCTCGCCGTCCCAGCGCATCTGGGGCTATGAGACGCCGGACGGCTCCTTCGCCCAGTTCTGCCGGGTGCAGGCGCGCCAGCTGATGCCGCGCCCCAAGCACCTGACCTGGGAAGAGAGCGCCTGCTACACCCTCACCATGGCCACCGCCTACCGCATGCTGTTCGGCCACCCGCCGCACACGGTGAAGCCGGGCGACTACGTGCTGGTGTGGGGCGCCTCTGGCGGCCTCGGCGTGTTCGGCGTGCAGCTCGCCGCCGCCTCCGGCGCCCATGTGATCGGCGTCATCTCCGACGAGACCAAGCGCGATTATGTCCTCGGCCTCGGCGCCAAGGGCGTGATCAACCGCAAGGACTTCAAGTGCTGGGGCCAGCTGCCCAAGGTCAATTCGCCCGAATACACCGAGTGGACCAAGGAAGCGCGCAAGTTCGGCAAGGCCATCTGGGACATCACCGGCAAGCGCGACGTGGACATCGTGTTCGAGCATCCCGGCGAACAGACCTTCCCGGTCTCCACTTTGGTGGGCAAGCGCGGCGGCATGATCGTGTTCTGCGCCGGCACCACCGGCTTCAACATCACCTTCGACGCCCGCTATGTGTGGATGCGCCAGAAGCGCATCCAGGGCTCGCACTTCGCCCACCTCAAGCAGGCCTCCGCCGCCAACCAGTTCATCATCGACCGGCGCGTGGACCCCTGCATGTCGGAAGTATTCCCCTGGGACCGCATCCCCGAGGCGCACACCAAGATGTGGAAGAACCAGCATGCCCCCGGCAACATGGCGGTTCTGGTCAACGCCCCCCGCACCGGCCTGCGCACCATCGATGACGTGATCGAGGCCGGCGCGAAGAAGTAAGGCTGGTCTCTTAGGACAGCGTCATCCCCCGAAGACAGCGTCATCCCCCGGTCAAGCCGGGGGATGACGGTGGTGAGATCCGCATGGCTCACGCGCGCGCCGACACGTCCTCCCCGAAACCGCCCCCTCACGCCGCCGGCTTGAGCGCTCCAAGGTCCCCCGGCAGGGCATAGGCCCATGAACTGATGGAGCCGGCACCGAGGCAGATCACGTAGTCGCCCGGCTTCGCCAGCGCGCCCACCACTTCGGCCAGCTTCTCCGGTCCGTCCAGCGCCGTCACCGAGCGGTGGCCGTGGGCGATGAGGCCCTGCACCAGATGCTCCCGGTCCGCGCCTTCGATGGGGGCCTCGCCGGCGGCATAGACCGGGGCCACCACCACATGGTCGGCATCGTTGAAGCAGGTGCAGAATTCGTCGAACAGGGAGGCGAGGCGCGAATAGCGGTGCGGCTGCACCACGGCGATCACCTGCCCCTCGCTCGCCGCCCGCGCCGCCTTCAGCACGGCGGCGATCTCCACCGGGTGGTGGCCGTAATCGTCGAACACGGTGACGCCGTTCCACTCCCCGGTGCGGGTGAAGCGCCGCTTCACCCCGCCGAAGCTGCCGATGGCCTCGATGATCTTGTCGTCCGGCACCTTCAGCTCATGGGCCACCGCGATGGCGGCGGTGGCATTCAGCGCATTGTGCTTGCCGGGCATGGGCAGCTTGAGGCCGGAGATTTCGTGCACGGTCTCGCCCGCCCGGTTGCGGAAGACCACGCCGAAGCGGGTGATGCCGCCCTTCAGGTCCACGTCCACCAGACGCACGTCCGCCTGCGGGTTCTCGCCATAGGTGATGACGCGCCGGTCTTCGATGCGCCCCACCAGGGCCTGCACCACCGGGTGGTCGATGCACATCACCGCGAAGCCGTAGAAGGGCACGTTCTCCACGAAGGCCTTGAAGGCGTCCTGCACCTTGTCGAAGGTCTTGAAATGGTCGAGGTGCTCGGGGTCCACATTGGTGACGATGGCGACTTCCGTGGGCAGCTTCAGGAAGGTGCCGTCGCTCTCGTCCGCCTCCACCACCATCCAGTTGCCATCGCCCCGGCGGGCATTGGTGCCGTAGGCGTTGATGATGCCGCCATTGATGACGGTGGGGTCGAAATTACCGGCGTCGAGCAGGGTCGCCACCAGCGAGGTGGTGGTGGTCTTGCCATGGGTGCCGGCGATGGCGACGCAGCTCTTCAGCCGCATCAGCTCGGCCAGCATCTCGGCGCGGCGCACCACCGGCAGGCGCTTGGCGCGGGCGGCCACCAGTTCGGGATTGTCGCGCTTGATGGCGGAGGAGACCACCACCACGTCCGCGTCATCCACGTTGGCCGCCGCGTGGCCGATCATCACCTTGATGCCGAGGTCGCGCAGGCGCTTCACGTTGGCGCTGTCGGCCACGTCCGAGCCCTGCACCTCGTAGCCGAGATTGTGCAGCACCTCGGCGATGCCGCTCATGCCGATGCCGCCGATGCCGACGAAATGGATGGAGCCAAGGCCGGACGGCAACTTCATGCCCGTTTCCCCTGAAAGGTTGCGACCGCGCCTTCTGCCGCCAGATGCCGGACGAGATCGCCCAGTCGTTCCGCTGCGTCGAGCACGCCCTGGCTTCTGGCCTTATCCGCCATCTGCGTCAATGATCGAGGTTCGCTGGCAAAGCTGTGGAGTTCCAGCGCCAGCCGGTCGGGATCGAATTCCACCTGCCGCAGCACCAGCGCCGCACCCACATCCCCCAGCGAACGGGCGTTGGCCGCCTGGTCCTGGTCGAGGGCGTGGGGCAAGGGCACCAATATGGCGGGCCGGCCGATGGCGGCCAGCTCCGCCACCGTCCCGGCGCCGGAGCGCGCCACCACCAGATGGGCCGCAGCCATGCGCGCCGGCAAATCGTCGAAGAAGGGCGCCACCAGCGCCCGCACGCCGAGCCGGGCGTAAGTGGCCTTCACCCGCTCCAGATCCTCCTCCCGCGCCTGCTGGGTGAGGACGAGGCGGGATCGCAGGTCGGCGTCGAGCCGCTCGATGGCCTCCGGCACCACGTCTGACATCACCCGCGCGCCCTGGCTGCCGCCGAACACGAGGAGGCGCAGTTCGCCCCCGGCCACCGGCGGATCATAGGGCGTCGCCGCGGCGGCGATGGCGGACGGGCGCAGGGGATTGCCGGTCCACACCGCCTTGGGGGCGAGGGCCGGATCACCCGCGACGATGCCGGGAAAGCCGGTGGCGATGGCGGTGACGCGCCGCGCCAGCATGCGGTTGGCCCGGCCCATGACGCCGTTCGCCTCGTGGATCAGGCTCGGCACGCCCATGAAAGAGGCCGCGAGCAGGGGCGGCACGGTGGGATAGCCGCCGAAGCCCACCACGGCCACCGGCTTCACCCGCCTGAGCAGCGTGAGGGAGGAGACGAGGCCCGAGGCGAGGGCGAATCCGGTGCGGGCCAGCGCCACCGGGGAGCGGCCGCGCACCGTATCGGCGGGCAGCACATGCAGTTCCCGCGCCGGGAAATGTCCGGCATAGCGGGCGGCGCGGGCATCGGTGGCGAGGTCCACGTCGAACCCACGCCGGCCGAGCGCCGCGGCGAGCGCTTCCGCCGGAAACAGATGGCCGCCGGTACCGCCGGCGGCGAGAAGAACAATCTGCGTCACATCACCCTCGCATGGCCGATCCGATCGGCCCCGCACCTCGAAAAGCCGACAGGACCGGCCAGATTGGGCTTGCTGCCCCGCCAATGCGGCCGTTCCGGGGAAGGGAGGGCGGGATACTCGCGCATCCCGCGTTTCCCCATCGCTCAGACGCCGCGCGGGCTTCCTTGCCGGATCGCAAGGATGCTCGCGCATCCCGCGATCCGCTTCGCTCAGACGCCGCGCGGGCTTCAGGCCGGGTCCGGCACGGCGCCGGCGGGTGGCGCGACCGGACGGGCGACGGGTTCCACCGTCGGCTTCTCGGTCAGCGCCGCCAGCGCCGCCGCGCCGGGTCTTTTTCGCGAGAGGGCCAGCAGCATGCCCATGCCGAAGGCGATGGAGATGAGCGATGAGCCGCCATAGGAGATGAAGGGCAGCGTCATGCCCTTGGCGGGGGCGATGTGCACGTTCACCGCCATGTTGATGGCCGCCTGCAGCCCAAACAGCAGCGCAAGGCCGGTGATGGCGAAGCGGGTGAAGGGATCGCTCTCCTTCGAGGCCCGCGACAGCGACCGCAGGATGATGAAGGCGAACAGGGCGAGGATGATGAGGCACAGGATGATGCCGAATTCCTCCCCGGCCACGGCGAAGACGAAGTCGGTGTGCCCGTCCGGCAGCATGCGCTTCATGGTGCCCTCGCCCGGCCCCTGGCCGAACCAGCCGCCGTTGCGGAACGAGTTGAGCGCGGCGTCGATCTGGTAGGTATCGCCGGAATCGGGATTGAGGAAGCGATTGATACGCTTCTGCACGTGGGACACGGTCATGTAGGCGATGAAGCCGCCCCCCGCGCCCACGCCCACCAGCCCCACCATCCAGATCCAGCGCAGCCCCGCGAGGAAGAACAGCGAGGCCCACACCAGCGAGATCAGCAGGCTCTGGCCGAAGTCCGGCTGCTTCACCAGCAGGCCGAGGACGCTGCCGAGCAGTCCGAAGGCGAGGAGCGTGGCAGGCATTTCCGGCCGTTTGGTGCTCTCGGCGAACAGCCAGGCGGCAAGGATGACGAAGGCCGGCTTGATGAATTCGGACGGCTGCACGGTGACGCCGGCAATGGTGAGCCAGCGCCGCGCGCCCTTCACCTCCGGCCCCACCACCAGGGTGGCCATGAGCAGCACGAAGAAGATGGCGAACGCCACAATGCAGATGCGCCTGAGCGCGCGCGGCGACAGGAAGGAGGTGGCGATCATCACCGCCGCGGCGGGCACCAGGAACAGCACCTGCCGGTTGACGAAGTGAAACGGGTCCGCGATGCCGAGGCGCGCGGCCACCGCAGGGCTCGCGGCAAGGCACATGATGATGCCGATCACCATCAGGCCGCAGAGGGCCGCCAGCAGGGCGCGGTCCACCGTCCACCACCATTCGCTCAAGACGGTGCGGTCGGCGCGCGACATCATGGGACGGCAACTCCGGTGCGGAACAACTGCCGCACCATGCGTCCGGGACGGTTGACGAGCGATTAAGAGCCCATCCCCTTGCCACGGACCCAGCGCCACAGGCGCCGCAGCAGCGACCGCCGCGGCGGAGGTGGCGGCGGCGGAGGTGGCGGCTCGGGCGGCGGCGGCGTGTCAGGCTTGACCGGGTGGATCAGCCAGTCGCCCTGCGGAAAGTCCTGCGGTCGCTCGGCGAAATAGTCCGGCCGCCAGGGCCGGTACACGAAGGTTCCCGGCACCAGAAAGGGATCCAGCGGCGTATTGGAATAGAGCGTTCCGCGCCGCTCGGGGGGACAGAACGGCCCCTCTCCGCCCATGTCCTCGATCCTGAGGCCGAGATGGCGGGCGACAGTGGGCAAGAGATACTCGAAATGGCCCTGCCAGCCGGGATCACGCACTTCGGCCGCATAGGCCTCCATGAAACGCCGCGACATGCGCATCAGCGGGTTGAACGAGCGCATGCGGCAGGCCGGGTCCACACGGGGCGGGGCCAGGGCCGTATCCATGAAATACCAGTCCGGGTCGTCGGCGAGGGGCAAAAGCGTGGTGGTCAGCAGATCGGCGTCATTGCCGGCAAAGCGCTCGAACAGCGCGCGCCAGTCGCCGGTGTAATCCACGTCGAATTCCATGACCCAGGTATGGTCATGGGGCAGCGGCCAGGCGGCTGCCAGGGTGAGCACGTCCACATAGCCGGGAACAAGGCCGCCATTCTCGTCCAGCTGGCGCAGGCGCTCGGGAAGCACCGCAGCCGGCGGCGGATCGAGGCTCGGCTCCACCGGGACAACGTGATTGCCCGGATTGTGCACCAGAAGCCAGTCCACCAGCCCTTCGGTCTGCCGCCGCACCCGCTCGAAATGCGCCCTGATCCGGTCCGTGTATTGCGTGGTGACGAACAGGCCGTTCGCCATCCGCACAGCCCCGCGCTCCCCACCCGGCGCACATTCACCTGCAACGCGAACCGTCATCCATGCTCATTTCTCCGCCCCTGATCCAACGCCCCCGCCGAAAGCGGCCGCACTATAAGGCGAGAGCCTCCTGATACAACGTCATTATAATACCACCATTCGCCAAAACACGGCATCGCCGATGCCGGTTCCGAGCTGCTCCGCCATCGCGCAACCGGCCCGGCATGCCTATCTTGAGCGGGTGCCGCGCTCCCCACGAATCCGCCCCCGACCCGACGCGCCCAAATCCGGCGCGGCCCCGTCCCACGTCGCAGACGACGTGCTGCCGGAGGTGTTCCGCCGCTGGTTCCGCGCGCGGGGCTGGACGGCGCGGGCGCACCAGCTCGATCTCGTCGCCGCCGCGCAGGCCGGGCGCTCGGTGCTGCTGATCGCCCCCACCGGCGCCGGCAAGACCCTCGCCGGCTTCCTGCCCACGCTGATTGAACTGAGCGGCGGGCGCCCGGCGTGGGGCGCAGCGGGCGGGGCGAAGGACGGGGCTGCTGCCCCTCCGGGCTCCGTGCCCCCTCCGGGCTCCGTGCCCCCACCCCAGCCCTCCCCCGCGAGCGGGAGAGGGAGCACGGCGGCGCGAAATGTCGACAAGGGGCAAAAGGCTCGCGCCGACATAACAGCCGAGAGCCCTCTCCCGCCCGAGGCCGGAAACATCCGGCCTCGGCTCTTGGGAACTGAACTCGGCAACAGCCGAGTTCAGGCGGGGGAGGGCAGGGAGGGGGCTGCCGCGCGCGCGACAAGCGCCGGCGAGCGGGTGGAGGCTCCGGCCTCCGCGCCCCCGCCCGCCACTCCCCTGCCCTTCGCCCGCTGGCAGGCGGCGCAGCCGGCCTCGCCCCTGCACACGCTCTATATCTCCCCGCTGAAGGCGCTGGCGGTGGACATCGCGCGCAATCTGGAGACGCCCATCAGCGAGATGGGGCTGCCCATCCGCGTGGAGACCCGCACCGGCGACACCCCGTCCTCCCGCCGCCAGCGGCAGCGGCGCGACCCGCCGGACATTCTCCTGACGACCCCCGAGCAGATCTCCCTGCTGCTCGCCTCGAAGGACGCCGAGCACCTGTTCAGCGGCCTGAAACGCGTGGTGCTGGACGAGTTGCACGCCCTCGTCACCTCCAAGCGCGGCGACCTGCTGGCGCTGGCCCTGGCGCGGCTCAAGGCCATCGCGCCGGGGCTGCAATGCGTCGGCCTCTCCGCCACCGTGGCCGAGCCCGACGACCTGCGCCGCTATCTGGTGCCGCAGGATGAAAGCACCCCCGGCCCCGCCCCCCTCGCCGACCTCGTGGTGGCGCAGGGCGGCGTCGCGCCCGACGTGCGCATGCTGGAGACCGACGTGCCCATGCCGTGGGCGAGCCACATGGCGCTCCATGCGGTGCGCGATATCTATGCGCTGCTGAAGGCCAACCGGCTCAGCCTCGTGTTCGTCAACACCCGGCGGCAGGCGGAATTCATCTTCCAGGAACTGTGGCGCATCAACGACGACAATCTGCCCATCGCCCTCCACCACGGCTCGCTGGCGGTGGAGCAGCGGCGCAAGGTGGAGGCGGCCATGGCCGCCGGGCGGTTGAAGGCGGTGGTGGCCACCTCCTCCCTCGACCTCGGCATCGACTGGGGCGACGTGGACCTCGTGATCAACGTGGGCGCGCCCAAGGGCTCCTCGCGGCTCTTGCAGCGCATCGGCCGCGCCAACCACCGGCTCGACGAGCCCTCCCGCGCGGTGCTGGTGCCGGCCAATAGGTTCGAGGTGCTGGAATGCCGGGCGGCGCTGGAGGCGGTGGCGATCGGCGCGCAGGATACCCCGCCCGAGCGCCTCGGCGCGCTGGATGTGCTGGCCCAGCATATCCTCGGCATGGCCTGCGCCGCGCCGTTTGCCGCCGATGCGCTCTTCCACGAGGTGCGCTCGGCCGCGCCCTACCGGACCCTGCCCCGCGCCGATTTCGACGCCGCCCTCGATTTCGTCGCCACCGGCGGCTACGCGCTGAACGCCTATGAGCGCTACGCCAAGATCCGCCCGACGAAGGACGGCCTGTGGCGGGTGGCCAACCCCATGATCGCGCAGGCCTACCGGCTCAATGTGGGCACCATCGTGGAATCCACCATGCTCAAGGTGCGTCTCGTCTCGGCGCGGGGCGCGGCCAAGACCGGCGTCACCGGGCGGGTGCGCTTCGGCGGGCGGATGCTGGGCGAGGTGGAGGAATACTTCGTGGAGACCATGGTGCCCGGCGACACCTTCGTCTTCGCCGGCGAGATCCTGCGCTACGAGACCCTGGTGGAGGACGAGGTCTATGTCTCGCGTACCACCGCCACCGAGCCCAAGGTGCCGGCCTATGCGGGGGGCAAGTTCCCCCTTTCCACCTTCCTCGCGGCGGGGGTGCGGGCGCTGCTCGCCGCTCCCGAGCGCTGGGCCGCGCTGCCGGGGCAGGTGCGCGACTGGCTGGAGCTGCAGCGCCTGCGCTCGCGCCTGCCGGGCCGCGACGACCTTCTGGTGGAAAGCTTCGTACAGGGCGGGCGCTACTATCTCGTCACCTACCCCTTCGAGGGCCGCCTCGCCCACCAGACGCTGGGCATGCTGCTGACCCGGCGGCTGGAGCGGGCGCGGCTGAAGCCGCTGGGCTTCGTCGCCAATGATTACGCCCTCGCGGTCTATGCGGCGGGGGACATGGGCGCCGCCATCGCGCAAGGCCGGCTCGCGCTGGCGGAGCTGTTCGACGAGGACATGCTGGGCGACGATCTGGAGGCGTGGCTGGCGGAAAGCGCCCTCATGAAGCGGACGTTCCGCCACTGCGCGGTGATCGCCGGGCTGATCGAGCGGCGGTTTCCCGGCAAGGAGAAGACCTCGCGGCAGGTCACCGTCTCCACCGACCTCATCTATGACGTGCTGCGCCGGCACGAGCCCACCCACCTGCTGCTGCGCGCCGCGCGGGCGGACGCCGCCACCGGCCTGCTCGACGTGAAGCGACTGGGCGAGATGCTGGCGCGCATCAGGGGGGCCATCGTGCACATGCCGCTGGACCGGGTATCGCCGCTGGCGGTGCCGGTGCTGCTGGAGATCGGCCAGGAGAGCGTGGGGGGCGAGGCGAGCGACGCGCTGCTCGCGGAGGCGGAAGAGGAACTCATTCGCGCCGCCATGGGTTGAACAGCAGCGTCGATTGGGGGGCTGAAGCGAGGCGCGCACAGACGCTCCCGCGGCGCCCTCATGGAGCGTGGCGAAAGATCTGGCGGCTCATTTCGCAGTTGCGAAGGCGCCAACTCACCTGTTGCACATGGGAAACGGGCAACTTTCAACGCTCTCCATTTCCATCACAATCACGTGATCAAACGGCGCGCAAAAGGCTCGCCGTCGAACCAAGATATCAGAACATCACGCCGCCGAGCATGCCGAGCGTGGCAGCATTGGCCTCGTGAGGGGCAAAAAAGGCAGCAATTCCAAGGATGGTCACCAGAGCGCCGGTGACAGCAAGCTTCCGAACCATGGCCACTCTCCAAATTCGTCGTCTACAGGGTTAACGATGCAGGTCGATTAAGAGTTCCTTAACCAAGTCTGTCTGAACCCCCTTTGATGCTCCCGTTCAGAAAGTGTTCAGGAAAGTCACGGCTGCGTGACGATTGACCCCCGGGGAGGGTCAGGGCGATTGACCTTTGCCCCGCATGATGTTGCATCGCAGCAGGAAGGGTTCCGCCGAAGGAGGTACAGGCATGTCGCAGAACAGAGCGGGGGCGAACGGGACGCAGAGTATCTGGCGCGATCTTGAGGCGCCCGGCATCGCCGCGTTCGAGGAGCTGGCGCGCGACGCCTTCGCCCGCTTGCCGGACTCGTTCCGCGCGCTGTGCACGGGCCTCGTCATCCGCATCGAGGATTTTCCCACCGACGAGGTGCTGGACGAGATGGGCGCCGAGACGCCGTTCGACCTGCTCGGCCTGTTCCAGGGCGTCGGCCGCGCCCAGGCGGATGCGGTGGCCCACACCGGGCAAATGCCCAACATGGTGTTCCTCTACCGCCGCCCCATCCTCGACTACTGGGCCGAGAACGAGGAAACCCTCGGCGACGTGGTCACCCACGTGCTGGTGCATGAGATCGGCCATCACTTCGGCCTCTCCGACGACGACATGGAAGCCATCGAGGACCGGGCCAATTGACCGCAGGGCCAGCCGCACCTTTGGGCTGGACCCGCAGGCCGGCACTTTTTAGAATAGCTCAAAACAAGGAGACTCATGTGGCCGTCGATCCCAAGCTCTCGCGCTATGGGGCGCCGTTGCGCGCCATCCACTGGCTCACCGTTCTGAGCATCATCGTCGCCTTCGGCATCACCTATTTGGAGGGCTTCTTCGCGCGCGGAACGCCGGAGCGGGGCCTCATCTGGTGGACCCACATCTCCGTCGGCCTGCTGATCATCGCGCTGGTGGCGGTGCGCATTCCGGTGCGGATCTTCGGCCCCAACCCGCCAGCCTCCACGCAGATCAGCCGGCCGGTGGCCATCGCCTCGCACATCGTGCACGGGCTGCTCTACCTGCTGCTGATCGCGACCCCGCTGGTGGGCATCTATCTCTCCTTCCTGCGCGGCAACGAGGTGAGCTTCTTCTCGCTCTTCACCATCCCCTCGCCCATCGCGGTGAACCGGGACCTCGCGCGCGAGGTGATCGAAGTGCACGAATGGCTGGCCAACAGCCTCGTCATCCTCGCCGTCCTGCACGCGGCGGCCGCCGTGGCCCACCACTATGTGCTCAAGGACGACGTGCTGAAGCGCATGCTGCCGGAACGCGCCGCGCCCTGACCGGCGGGCAGCCCCAGGCCGGCGCGCGAAGGCGTGCGCCGGTCTTCCTGGCTGGGCAAGGGCGGATGCGCCTGTTATGGAGGGGCTTCAGGCAGGAAGCCTATAAGACAAGCCGAGGCTGTAGGTCCCATGGAGAAGTTCACCGTCCTGGAGGGTGTCGCCGCCCCGCTCAAGCTGGTCAATGTCGATACCGACATGATCATCCCCAAGCAGTACCTCAAGACCATCAAGCGCACGGGCCTGGGCACCGGCCTGTTCTCGGAGATGCGGTACAAGGACGACGGCTCGGACAATCCCGATTTCGTGCTCAACCAAAGCGCCTACAAGAACGCCAAGATCCTGGTGGCCGGCGACAATTTCGGCTGCGGCTCGTCGCGTGAGCATGCGCCCTGGGCGCTGCTCGACTTCGGCATCCGCTGCGTGATCTCCACCTCGTTCGCCGACATCTTCTACAACAACTGCTTCAAGAACGGCATCCTGCCCGTGGTCGTCTCCAAGGACGACCTGGACAAGCTGTTCGACGACGCCGACCGCGGCGCCAACGCCACCCTCACCGTCGATCTGGCGGCGCAGGAAATCCGCGGGCCGGACGGCGGCGTGGTGAAGTTCGAGATCGACCCGTTCCGCAAGCGCTGCCTCATCGAGGGGCTGGACGACATCGGCCTGACCCTGGAGAAGGCCCCCGCCATCGCCACCTACGAGACCGCCAAGGGCGCCGAGCAGCCCTGGCTGTGAGCGGCGCCGGTCTCGTGCCGGGCTGATCGCACGAAGCCTGTCGGACGGAGCCTGCGGCGCAGACCGCCCGCCGCGCCGCCGCGATCGGCAAAGCGCTTTGAGGAACCACAGCCGCTGTGCCCCCTCTCACGCTTGCGGGGGAGGGCTGGGGTGGGGGCAGGTCTGCAGGGCCTCATCCCATCATAGGGTTTCAGATGGAGAGGGCTTGCCCCCTCCCTGCCCTCCCCCGCAAGCGGGAGAGGGTTCGCATCTGTGCCCGGTCCCCATGTTGGGGCTTCAAGACAATAGGCATCGGGCCAAACAGCTTCGAGCCGGGACGCAAAGGCTCACCCTCCCTGCCCTCCCCCACCTTTTTGCCGCGCTTCCGTCCCGCGCGGTCGGCGTGCTATCGGGGGCGCAGCGGATGGCCTCGCCATCTCCCCGAGCCATCCTCCTGCCGTGAGCACCATGCCGGGTTCCCAGCGCGCCAGCCGATCCGTTGTCGTGGATCTCATCGCCGTGCTCGCGGCGGTGACCGCCGGCGAGCCGCGGGTGATGACGGTGACAAAGGGCAGCGCCCTGCCCTCCGGGCCGTTCGAGCTGGCCCACCGCTCGCTCCAGCAGGGCCTGCGCGATTGGGTGGAGCAGCAGACCCACCATCCGCTCGGCTATGTGGAGCAGCTCTACACCTTCGCCGACAAGGACCGCGCCGACGCGGATACCGCGCCGCGCACCATCTCCATCTCCTATCTGGGCCTCACCCGGGAGCACGATGCGGCCGAGGCCGGCTGGCACAGCTGGTATGAATATTTCCCGTGGGAGGACCACCGCGCCGGCCCGCCGCCGGTGATTGCCAGGGTGCTTTCCCCCGCCCTTTCCGCCTGGGCGGAGGACGCGCCCACCGTCGGCATGCGGAGCGAGCGGCGCCTGCGGGCGGCGGCCACCTTCGCCCTCGACGGGGGCCGGTGGAACGAGGAACTGACCCTCCAGCGCTACGAGATGCTGTACGAGGCCCGCATCGTGGCCGAGCGCCTGCGCCGGGATTGCCGGAGCGAGGCGGGCAAAAATGACGAAAGCCACGGCGAGGAAAGCGGCGCCGGGCGCCCCATGATCGCCGACCACCGGCGCATCCTCGCCACCGGGATCGCGCGGCTGCGGGCCAAGATCAAGTATCGCCCGGTGGTGTTCGAACTGATGCCGCCCACCTTCACCCTGCTGCAACTGCAACGCTGCGTGGAAGCCATCGCCGGACGCACCCTGCACAAGCAGAATTTTCGCCGGCTCATGGAACAACAGGAGCTGGTGGAGGAAACCGGCGGCACCACCTCCGAAAGCCTTGGCAGGCCAGCAAAACTCTTCCGCTTCCGCCACGCTGTGGTGGAGGAGCGGGCACTGGCCGGGACGAAATTGCCCCTCGCGCCCACTTGACAGTGCTTATGCTCAGTATAAGCATATGCCAGACATATGCTCAAACTGAGTATAGACAATGGTCGCACTCGCCCAGCCTGCCCCCGTCGAACCCCGCCTGTCCGAGACCGCGCTTTCGGAGGCCTTCGCCCGCACCGCGCCGCTCTATGAGCGCATCCGGCGCGTGGTGCCGCCCGCCGACTGGGCCTTCTTCGCGCAGGATGTCGAAGCCATCCTGCGCCTGAAGCGCGAGCGCAACGCGGTGATCCTGGCGCACAATTACCAGACGCCGGAAATCTTCCACTGCGTCGCCGACATCGTGGGCGACAGCCTGGCGTTGGCCCGCGAAGCCATGCGGGTGGAAGCGGACGTGATCGTGCTCGCCGGCGTCTATTTCATGGCCGAGACAGCCAAGCTGCTGAATCCCGGCAAGACCGTGCTGATCCCCGATACCGGCGCCGGCTGCTCGCTGGCCGATTCCATCACGGCGGAGGATGTGCGCCTCATGCGGCAGGCCTATCCCGGCCTGCCCGTCATCGCCTATGTGAACACCTCCGCCGCCGTGAAGGCGGAGGTGGACGTGTGCTGCACCTCGGGCAATGCGGCGCGCATCGTGAAAAGCTTCGGCGTGCCGAAGATGATCATGCTGCCGGACCAGTATCTGGCCAAGAACGTGGCCGCCGAGACCGGCATCGAGATCATCTCCTGGGCCGGCCAGTGCGAGGTGCACGAGCGCTTCACCGCGCAGGACGTGCGCGAATTGCGCCTGGCCAATCCCGGCGTCACCGTGCTGGTGCACCCGGAATGCCCGCCGGAGGTGGTGGCGGAAGCGGACTTCGCCGGCTCCACCGCCGCCATGAGCGATTATGTGGGGCAGAAGCGCCCGCCGCGCGTGGTGCTGCTCACCGAATGCTCCATGAGCGACAATGTCGCCGTGCATTATCCGGACATCGACTTCGTGCGGCCCTGCAACCTCTGCCCGCACATGAAGAAGATCACCCTTTCCAACATCCGCGCGGCGCTGGAAGGCAATGTGCACGAAGTGACCATCGCGGCGGACGTGGCGGACCGCGCCCGCGCCTCGGTGGAGCGGATGCTGGCGCTGTGACCGGCTTCGAGCGGCTGGAGGGCCGCCCCGTCATCGTCGGCGGCGGCATCGCGGGGCTTGCCGCCGCGCTCTTCCTCGCGCCCGAGCCGGTGGTGCTGGTCACCCGCGCACCGCTGGGGGCGGATGGCTCCAGCCCGCTGGCCCAGGGCGGCATGGCCGCCAGCGTCGGCACGGACGACGATGCCGACCTCCACCTCGCCGACACGCTGATGGCCGGCGACGGCCTGTGCGATCCCGAGGTCGCCCGCCGCATCCTCGCCGATGGACCCGCCGCCGTGGCGGAGCTGGAACGCCTCGGCGTCGCCTTCGACCGGGCCGCCGACGGCAGCCTCGCCCTCGGGCTGGAGGCCGCCCACAGCCGGCGCCGCATCGTCCATGCGGATGGCGACGCCACCGGCCGCGCGCTGGTGGAAGCCCTCACCCGTGCCGCCCGCGCCTGCCCTTCCATCACCGTGGTGGAGGCCGAAGCCCGGCGCATCCTCATGGAGGACGGCGCGGTGGCCGGCCTGCTCGTTGCCGGGCTTAACGGCGGCGCCGTGCTGCGCACCCGTCGCCTGATCCTGGCCACGGGGGGCGTGGGCGCCCTGTTCGAGCACACCACCAATCCCGCCTCGTCCTTCGGCATGGGCCTCGCGCTCGCCGCCGAGGCCGGGGCGGAGCTGGCGGACCTCGAATTCGTGCAGTTCCACCCCACCGCGCTGGCCACCTCCGCCCGGCCGCTCTCCCTCATCAGCGAGGCGGTGCGCGGCGAAGGCGCCCTCATCGTCGACCGCGCCGGCCGCCGCGTGCTGGAAGCCGTGCCGGGCGCGGAGCTGGCCCCGCGCGACGTGGTGGCCCGCGCCGTGTGGCGGGAACTGGTGGCGGGGCGCGAGGTGTTCCTCGATGCCCGCGCCAGCCTCGGCGCGCGCTTTGCCACGCGCTTTCCCTCCGTCGCCGCCGGATGCCGCGCGGCGGGGATCGATCCGGCCACCGACCTCGTGCCCATCCGCCCGGCGGCGCACTACCACATGGGCGGCATCGCGGTGGATGCCGAGGGCCGCAGCTCCGTTCCCGGCCTGTGGGCGGCGGGCGAGGTGGCAGCCACCGGCCTCCACGGCGCCAACCGGCTCGCCAGCAATTCCCTGCTGGAGGCGGTGGTCTGCGGCCGCGCGGCCGCCCTGAGCGTGGCCGGAACGCCGGCCCGCGCCCCGGCCCGGCTTATGGCGGCTCACCTGCCGGCGACGCCGGACCCGTGCGCCGTCCGTCCCATCGTCTCGCGCCATCTCGGCGTCACCCGCGACGCGGCGGGCCTTGCCACCGCCGTCGCCCGCCTGCTGCCGCTGGCGGACGGCACGGGGCCGGCCTGCGCCCCCGCCCGGGTGGGGCTCATGATGGCGGTCTCAGCGCTGGCCCGGGAGGAAAGCCGGGGCGCCCATGCCCGCACCGATTTCCCTGCTCCCGCCGCCGTGGCCCGGCGCTCCCGCACCACCCTTGAGCGCACCCTTGCCGAGGCCCGCCGCCATGCCGCGCCGGTCCTCGCCCTCGCCTCATCCAGCTGACGGATCGTCCCATGCCTCTCGACCCGCTCCCGGAGCTGATGGTGGAGCCCATCGTGCGCGCCGCGCTGCTGGAGGATCTCGGCCGGGCCGGCGACATCACCACCGACGCAGTGGTGCCCCCCGGCCATGAGAGCCGCCTCGTGCTCGCCGCGCGGCAACAGGGCGTGGTGGCGGGGCTCGATTGCGCCCGCCTCGCCTTCCGCCTGCTGGACGGCGCGGTGCGCTTCACCCCGCGCGTCACGGATGGCACGGCGGTGGAACCGGGCACGGTGCTGGCGGAGGTGGAAGGCTCGTCCCGCGCGCTGCTCACCGGCGAGCGCACCGGGCTGAACCTCGCCTGCCGCCTCTCCGGCATCGCCACCGCCACGGCGGGGCTGGTTGAAGCCATCGCCGGGCACAAGGCGCAGATCGTCTGCACCCGCAAGACCACGCCGGGCCTGCGTTCGCTGGAGAAATACGCGGTGCGGGCCGGCGGCGGCTCCAACCACCGCTTTGGGCTGGATGACGCGGTGCTCATCAAGGACAACCACGTGGCCATCGCCGGCTCGGTGCGCGAAGCGGTGAGCCGGGTGCGTGCCCGCGCCGGCCACATGGTCAAGGTGGAGGTGGAGGTAGACACCCTCGCCCAGCTGGAAGAACTGCTCACCATCGGCGCCGACGCGGTGCTGCTCGACAATATGACGCCGCAGACCCTGGCCGAGGCGGTGCGCATGGTGGGCGGGCGCATGCTCACCGAGGCGTCGGGGCGGGTGAACCTTCAGACCGCGCCGGCCATCGCGGCGGCGGGCGTGGACCTCATCTCCGTGGGCTGGCTGACCCACAGCGCCCCCATCCTCGACATCGGCCTCGACTGGGTGGGGTGAGGGGCGTTGCTCCCCTCTCCCCTCGCGGGAGAGGGGTTGGGGGTGAGGGGGCGGCGCAGGCGCTTCCTGCCCCTCTGCCGGAGCGGTTAGTCGCCTGCTGCGCAGGAGTCCTTGCGCTTACGTCCCGGCTCTCCTTCCACTGCGCTTCGCTGCGTTGCAGTCGGCCGGGACACGAGACGCGCCAAACGAAACCTTCACGCCGCCTTGGGCCAGTGGCGCACGTCCACGAAGCGGCCGGCGATGGCCGCGGCCGCCGCCATGGCGGGCGACACCAGGTGGGTGCGGCCCTTGAAGCCCTGCCGGCCCTCGAAATTGCGGTTCGAGGTGGAGGCGCAGCGCTCCTCGGGGGCGAGGCGGTCGGCGTTCATGGCGAGGCACATGGAGCAGCCCGGCTCGCGCCACTCGAAGCCGGCGGCAAGGAAGATCTTGTCGAGACCTTCCGCCTCCGCCTGCTCCTTCACGAGGCCGGAGCCCGGCACCACCATGGCGTTGACGTTCGCATTCACCGTGTGGCCGGCGACGATGGCGGCGGCCTGCCGCAGATCCTCAATGCGGCCGTTGGTGCATGAGCCGATGAAAACGCGGTCGAGCGTGATGTCGGTGATCTTCGTGCCCGCGGAGAGGCCCATATAGGCCAGTGCACGGACCTTGGCGGCGCGCTTGCCCTCGTCGGCGATGAGGGCCGGATCGGGCACGAGGCCCTCCACCGAGATCACGTCCTCGGGGCTGGTGCCCCAGGAGACGATGGGCGGCAGATTGGCGCCGTCGAGCTGGATCTCGGCGTCGAAATGGGCGCCCTCATCGGTGCGCAGGGTCTGCCAGAAGCGCAGGGCGGCGTCCCAGTCGGCACCCTTGGGCGACTTGGGGCGGTCCTTGAGGTAGGCGAAGGCCTTCTCGTCGGGGGCCACGAGGCCGGCGCGGGCGCCACCCTCGATGGACATGTTGCACACGGTCATCCGCCCTTCCATGGAGAGGGAGGTGATGGCGTCGCCCGCATATTCGATGACGTAGCCGGTGCCGCCGGCGGTTCCGATGCTGCCGATGATGGCGAGCACCACGTCCTTGGCGCCAACGCCCTCGGGCAGCGGCCCGGAGACGGTGACGCGCATGTTCTTCGCCTTCTTCTGGATCAGCGTCTGGGTGGCGAGCACATGCTCCACCTCCGACGTGCCGATGCCATGGGCGAGCGCGCCGAACGCGCCGTGGGTGGAGGTGTGGCTGTCGCCGCAGACGATAGTGGTGCCGGGCAGGGTGAAGCCCTGCTCGGGGCCCACCACATGGACCACGCCCTGGCGCTTGTCGAAGCCGTCATAATATTCGACGCCGAACTCCCGCGTGTTCTCCGCCAGCGCGGCGATCTGCGCCACGCTCTCCGGGTCCGGGTTGGGCAGGGTGCGGTCGGTGGTGGGAACGTTGTGGTCCACCACCGCCAGCGTCTTGTGCGGCGCGCGCACGGTGCGGCCGGTCATGCGCAGGCCCTCGAAGGCCTGGGGGCTGGTCACCTCGTGGACCAAATGGCGGTCGATGTAGAGGAGGCAGGTGCCGTCCTCCTGCCGCGCCACCACATGGTCGTCGAAGATCTTGTCGTAGAGGGTGCGGGGGCCGTTCGCGGGTGCGGTGTTCGCGGGTGCGGTGTTCGCCGGTGCGGTCATGGCTGCGTCTTGCGTCCTGTCCTGAGGAGAGGCCGGCGCGCGCGATGGGCGGCCGGGCCGGTATCTGGAATGCGAGCTGTCTCGACGACGAGACCTAAAGGCGCGTCAGCCGCGAAGCTGGGCCGAGGCCGCCGTGGTGAAGCGGCCGAAGAAGCGGCCCGGCAGGCGGACATGATCCGGCACCGCCGCGAACTCCATGGTCGTGCGCGCGAACGGCCCGGCGGCGCAGAAGGCCACCCGGCTCAGGATCGAAAAAGGCGCACAGGCATGATGCATGGCCGGTTTGTAGCAGTTCCAGCGCGCCGCGACAATCCGGCGCGCGAGACTGTGAAAACGTCTCCGGCCCGCTTTTTCCCTTGCTCGGCCGCCGCCGGGACGCGAGGAAGAAGCCTTTCCGGAACCTGCGCAGCACGGGGACCCGCTTGAGCTTCCTGAAAACCTTCGAGTTCTGGTCGTTCCTTGATTCCGTCATAAGCCTTGCCGCCGCCTTCGTGCTCGGCACGCTGATCGGCGCGGAACGCCAATATCGCCAGCGCACCGCCGGCCTGCGCACCAACGTGCTGGTGGCGGTGGGCGCCGCCGCCTTCGTGGACCTCGCCGCCCGCATCGCCGGCTCCGACGAGGCCATGCGCGTGGTGGCCAATGTGGTCACCGGCGTCGGCTTCCTCGGCGCCGGCGTCATCATGAAGGAAGGCCTCAACGTGCGCGGCCTCAACACGGCGGCGACGCTGTGGTGCTCGGCGGCGGTGGGCTGCTTCACCGGGGCGGACATGCTGGCGGAGGCCATGCTGCTCACCTTCATCGTCATCGCCGGCAACACCCTGCTGCGCCCGGTGGCCAACTTCATCGACCGCATTCCGCTGGACGAACGCCACTCGGAAGTGAGCTACGAGGTGCGCCTGACGGTGGAGACCGGCGCCATCCCCGACCTGCGGGACAAGCTCATCGAGATGCTGGAACAGGCGAAATATCCGGTGAGCGACGTGGACGAGGCCCCCGCCACCGACGACACCTCCCTGCTGGTGGCCAAGCTCATGAGCACGGCCGTGGAGCCGGCCGAGCTGGACGCGGTCACCGACCGCCTCGCCGCTTTGCCCGGCGTGCGCCACGCCACCTGGGAGAGCACCACCGAGGAGTGAGGCGTCCCGTGCCCCGGCCAAGTGAAGGCGTAGCCTGAGCGCCGAGCCGGGGCCCAGCGCAAGACTCCTGCGCAGCAGGCAAATCCTTCGGGACGGTTTCAGATAAAGCCGCCTTCGGCGGACTCGCGCGCTGGGTCCCGGCTCTCCTTCCACTGCGCTGACGCTCCGTTGCAGTCGGCCGGGACGCGAGCCTCACACCCCCGATAGATGATGCAGGACGATGCCGCTGGTGGTGGCCACGTTCAGGCTGTCGAAGCCCTCAGCCATGGGAATGGCCACGGTGCGCGTCATGGCCATCACGGCCGCCGGCAGGCCCGGCCCCTCGGTGCCGAACAGGGCCGCCACGCGCGGCGGACGCACGAGCCGGGACAAGGGCTCGCGCCCGGCGGGCGACAGCGCCACCACCTCGAATCCGCGCGCCTTCAGCAGGTCCACCGCGCTGGCTCCATCCGCCACCCGCGCGAACGGCACCACCAGGCTTGCCCCCACCGACACGCGGATGGCCTTGCGGTAGAGCGGATCGCAGGAGGCGGCATCGATCAGCACCGCATCGGCGCCAAAGGCCGCCGCATTGCGGAAGATGCCGCCCATATTGTCATGGTTGGTGAGGCCGAGGGCCACCACCACCAGCGCCCGTTCCCCCAGCCGGTCCAGCAACGCTCCCGGCTCCGGCAGCGGCCGCGCTGCCCCCAAGGCGAGGATGCCGCGATGGATGGGAAAGCCCACCACCTGGTCCATCACCTTCTGCCCCGCCACATAGACCGGCACGTCTTCCGGCAAAGCCGCGATGACATCGGCGAGGCGCATCGCCTGCGCTTCGGAGAGCAGCAGCGCGCGCAGGCCATGGCCATCCGCCGTGCCGAGGCGCGAGGCAGGGAGATGCGAGACCGGGAGATGCGACACGAGGAGGCGCAGCACCACCTCCCCTTCCGCCATGAACGAGCCCTGCCGGCCCACGAGGTCGCGCTCGCGCACATCCCGGAACGCCGCGATGCGCGGATCGTCCGCCTCGACAACCGGAAGGATCATAGAGGCCGGCGCTTCACCGGCACGGGCGGGGCGGTGGTGGCGCGCACCACCAGCTTGGGCGCCATCTCCACCCGCTCCACGGGGCGCGACGGATCGGCGATGCGCTTCAGGGCGAGGTCGGCGGCGGCGCGGCCATATTCGGGGATGAAGGTGTGCACCGTGGTGAGCCCCGGATGCCAGACCCTGGCCTCCCCGATGTCGTCATAGCCCACCAGCGAGAAGTCCCGGCCCACGGTGAGCCCCGCCGCCTGCAGTTCCATGAGGGCGCCGAAGGCCGAAAGATCGTTGAAGCTCACGGCGGCGGTGGGCGGCTCCTCCAGCGCCAGCAGGCGCGCCAGCTGGCGGCGGCCTTCTTCCCGCAGGCCCGGCCCTTCCATGACCAGGGTGGGATCGAAGGGGATGCCGGCGGCGGCAAGGCCGGCCTTGTATCCGGCAAGGCGCTTGCGGCCGGTAGAAATGGCGCCGAAGCCGCCCAGCATGCCGATGCGCCGGTGGCCCAGTGCCACCAGATGGGCGACGCCGAGCGCCACGCCCACCACATCGTCCGAGCCGGCGAAATCGAAGCCCGAGCCTTCGATCTCCCGCGTCACCTGCACCACGGCGATGCCGGTGGAGGCGAGCGCCTTCAGGTCCGCCACCGTGGAGTGGGCGGCGGGCGAGACCAGGAAGGCGTCTGGGCGGTATTCGGCAAGGGTCCCCAGGGTGCGGGTCTGGCGCGCCACGTCCTCCTGGCTGACGCCGAGCAGCACCGTCTTGCCGGCGGCGGTCAACGCATCCTCCACCGCCGCGAGCAGCTCGGTGAAGGAGGGATTGACGATGTCGTGCAGGCCCAGCGCCACGATGTTGGTGCGGGCCGTGCGCAGGGCCGCGGCGCCGCGATTGGCCACATAGCCGCGGGCGCGGGCCACCTCCTGCACCTTCAGCCGCGTCGCCTCCGCCACCATGGGGCTGTCGCGCAAGGCGAGCGAGATGGTGGCCGTGGACAATCCAAGCTCGCGGGCAAGGCCCTGGAGCGTTACCTTGCCGATGGGCACATGCATCTGACCGGCTGGGGCCTGAGCGGGGATATTGTCATCCATGGGCCTTCCCTATAACCGGATCTGTCGCGTCTCGCGCCGTCCTTTCGTTCATGTTAAACGATTAAACGGCAACGACCAATGGGAATTGGGATAGGGACGAAAGACATGACCGAGGATACGACCGGGGATACGACCGGGGCGCGGGTGGGCTTCATCGGCGTGGGCCTGATGGGGCATGGGATGGCGAAAAACATCCTCGCCAAGGGTTTTCCGCTCGCCGTGCTGGGCCATCGCAACCGGGCGCCGGTGGAAGACCTCGTCGCCCGTGGCGCCACCGAGGTGAAGTCCGCGGCGGAGCTGGCGCAGGTGAGCGATATCATCGTCTTGTGCGTCACCGGCGCACCCCAGGTGGAAGCCGTGCTGCGCGGCGACAACGGCATCCTTGCCACGGCAAAGGCCGGCCTCCACATCATCGATACCTCCACCTCCGAGCCGACCCTCACCATGGCGCTGGCGGCGGAGCTGGAGGCGCGGGGCATCTTCTTCTGCGATTCGCCCCTCGGCGGCACCCCGGTGCAGGCGGACGAAGGCAGCCTCTCGGCCATGGTGGGCGCGCAGGATGCCGCCTTCGCGGTGATCGAGCCGGTGGTGGCGGCCTATGCCAGCCGCATCGTGCGGGTGGGCGCGCCGGGGGCGGGGCACACCATGAAGCTGCTCAACAATTTCCTGTCGCTCGGCTACGGCGCCATCTATGCGGAGGCGCTGGCGCTGGCCGCCAAGGCGGGGGTGACGCCGCAGGTGTTCGACGCGGTGATCCGCGGCGGGCGCATGGATTGCGGCTTCTACCGCACCTTCATGGGCTATGCGCTGGACGGCAACGTGAACGCCCACCGCTTCACCATCACCAATGCCCACAAGGACATGCGCTACGTGACCAACCTCGCCACCAACACCGGCGCGGCAGCCTTCATCAGCGCCACGGTGAAGAACCTCTACGCCACCGCCGAGGGGCTGGGGAATGGCGAGAAGAACGTACCCCAGCTGGTGGATGTGGTGGGGCAGATGAACGGGGTTCGAAAGAGCTAAAGCGTTTTCAAGCGAAGTGGATACCGGTTCGCGTGAAGAAACCGCGTCAACGCAATAAATTAAGAGCGATAGCCGTGATCCGAGGCGAACGGAAAGCGCTCTGATCCAGCCCCGGAGCACGTGACGATCCGGCTTGATGTGGTCGGTACGTGCTCCGGCGGGCTGTGTGGGCATTCGAGCATTTTCGATGCGAAGTGGATACCGGTTCGCGTGAAGAAAATGCGTCAAAACAATATTCTAGAGCGATTACCGTGAGCCAATGCGAACGGAAAACGCTCTAGCCGAATGGCTGTTCGGGGCTCAGCCGTTCTTGATCTTCAATCCGTCTTCGTAGGACACTTCCTTGTAGTCCGAAGGCGACGAATACTTCAGGCCCACGTCGGCGAGCGCATCGAGCTTGGCGGCCGTGTCGTACTTCTTCAGCTTGACCTTGTCCACGTAGAACGTATCGATCAGCTCATTGTAGACCGAAGTGCCATCGATGAAGATCGCGAAGATCTTCACATCGCCGAACTGGATGGCGAGGCGATTGCCCTGCGGCAGGTCCGCAATATAGATGAGATACTTGCCATCGGCATTGAAAGCCGCGCCGAAGGTCTCGACAAGCTTGGGCAGGGTTTCGAACTCGGCGATGGAGCCCGCCAGGAATCCGATGGCCGGCTGGCCGGTTTCAGAGACGGCAAAAACCTCCTTCAGGACGGTCTCGGAATCGTCATAGGAGATTTCGCCGCGAAAGCCGAAGCGGCCGGCCACGTGGGTGTCGGCGTTCAGGCTGGGCTTCAGCAACCGGCCCTCGGTTTCGAGCTTGGCAAACGGCGTATCTGCAATGGCAGTCATAAGGGATGGTCCTTTGTGGAGGTCGTGGTGGGCTTGCCTTGAGTGCTGTCGTCCGCTTCGGCAGATCCTTGCCGCGCGAACCGCACCGTCGTGGTCTGCCGCGCCTCTTGCGGGCGCGACCTCTGGTCGGCGGGCCGTTTGGCCCGCGTCAATCGCCCGTGATCAGGACCTCGGGGACCTCGTTGGGGTCCTCAATGTCTAGTCCGTCTTCTTCAGCCAGTTCGACATCCACCAGGCACACATCGCCATCGTCGATGACGAGCTTGATCGGCGTCAGCGCCTTGCCCTGGCAGGGGCCGATGAAACAAAGCCCGGTGTCGAAATCGAACTTCGCCCCGTGCCGGGCGCATGCCAGGAAGTTGCCCTCCCGGTCGAGAAACTCCCCCGGCACCAGGTCCAGGCGCGTACCCTCGTGGGGGCAGGCATTTTCGTAGCCGTAGTAGTTCTTGGACTGGCGCGCGATGAGGATGGGCCACCTTTTGACGGCGCCGGTCTCGTCCAGCCGCGCCAGCACGAAGCTGCGCGCGTCGCCGTCATCGACCTCATAGGTGGCACATACGGCGAAAAGCTCACTCATGGGACCGCGCCTTTCCCCGGACACGCAAGACGCCCCCTTTGGCGGGAAGCGGACATGGGCCTGATACAAGCAAGATCGGCGCCACGGGGGATTGTCGGGTTTCGGCGGGGGCACCCCTCAGCGAACGGGAGCCGGCAACCCGCCTTCCCCTTCACCCCGCCTTAACCCCTGCCGGCCACACTCCTGCCTGTTCGTAAGCGTTGCGTAGGGTTGCGTCATGCGTAGTGTGGCCAAGGGGGCAGCCGGGCGGACGGCGCGCCAGTCGGGCGTTCGTCCAGAGTATGCCGAGCCTGCCCCCTTGGCGGCCCCACGGGCCGCGAATGCGACAGATTCGGCCCCACGGGCCGCGAATGCGGCCGGCATGGAACCAAGGGCCGTAACGGCGACAGGTGCGGCCGTGCGCGTCGCGTCGCCGGTGAAGCGGACGCGGGAGGCGGCCGGCGCCCCATCAGCCCCCCTGCCCCTCGACCAGATCCTTCTCGGCGACAGCATCCAGATGATGGCCGGCCTGCCTGCCGGCAGCGTGGACCTGGTGTTCGCCGATCCGCCCTACAATCTCCAGCTCGGCGGCGAGCTGAAGCGGCCCGACGAGAGCCTCGTCGATGCGGTGGACGACGACTGGGACCGGTTCGACAGCTTCGCCACCTATGATGCCTTTACCCGCGCCTGGCTTCTGGCCGCGCGGCGGGCGCTGAAGCCCAACGGCACCCTGTTCGTCATCGGCTCCTATCACAACATCTTCCGCGTCGGCGCCATGATGCAGGATCTGGGCTTCTGGATCCTCAACGACATCGTGTGGCGCAAGGCCAACCCCATGCCCAACTTCCGGGGCCGGCGCTTCACCAATGCGCACGAGACCCTGATCTGGGCTGCCCGCAGCGCCGATGCCAAATACACGTTCAATTACGAGGCGCTGAAAGCCGGCAACGACGACGTGCAGATGCGCTCGGACTGGCTGTTCCCCCTGTGCACCGGCCAGGAGCGGCTGAAGGACGGGGCGGGCAAGAAGCTCCACCCCACCCAGAAGCCCGAGGCCCTGCTCGCCCGCATCCTGCTCTCGGCGACGAAGCCCGGCGACGTGGTGCTGGACCCCTTCTTCGGCTCCGGCACCACCGGCGCGGTGGCGAGGCGGCTGCGCCGCTCCTTCATCGGCATCGAGCGCGAGGAAGCCTATGCGCAGGCCGCCCGCGCCCGCATCGACGCGGTTGAACCGCTGCCGGAAGACGCCCTGATTGCCCCGCCCAGCGCGCGGGAAGCCCCGCGCGTCGCCTTCTCGGTGCTGGTGGAGCGCGGGCTGGTGACCCCCGGCGCCGAACTCACCGACGCCAAGGGCCGCTTCCGCGCCGTGGTGCGGGCCGACGGCACCCTGGCCCTGGCCGGCGGGCAGAATGTGGGCTCCATCCACCGCGTCGGCGCGCTGGCCCAGGGGGCGGAAGCCTGCAACGGCTGGACCTTCTGGCACGTGGAAGAGGAAGGCCGCCGCCACCCCATCGACATGCTGCGTGCCCGCCTGCGGGCGGAGATGGGCATCGCGGCGGAGTAGGCGAGGCGGGGTGGGAACGCCTCTTCGTCCCCCTCATCCCCTGCCCCTCTCCCGCGGGGGGAGAGGGGAGCATCGCCTCCCTACTCGATCCCCCCATGGGCCAGCACCTTGCGCATGAGCGAGGGCAGCGCCTCCCGGCCGAAGCCCTCCGGCCGCACCCAGCGATGGCCTTCCGGGGCCGGCGTGGCGGCGGGCAGGTCCGCCCGGAGCACCTTCAGCGTCAGCGCGAAATGGGTGAAGACGTGCTCCACCGCCCCCGGCAGGGCGCGCCAGCACGTCGGCAGGGGGGCGTGATCCTCGGCCCGCGCCGGAACCTTCGCCCCCGCCCGGCTGTCCCACGGTGTGGAGGGCACCTCCGTCATCTTCGCCAGCAGGCCCTTGTCGGGCCGCGTGCGCAGCAGCACCGCCCCATCCGCCCGCACGGCGAGGAAGGCCGTGCCAGCGCGCCGCGGCTTGTCGCCCTTGGGCGCCTTCACCGGATAGCGGGCAGCATCGCCCTCGGCCCGCGCCACGCACGGCTCCATCCACGGGCAGAGCGAACAGGCGGGGGATTTCGGCGTGCAGATGGTGGCGCCGAGATCCATCATGGCCTGGGCGAAATCCCCCGGCCGCTGGTCCGGCGTCAGCGCGGCGGCGCGGGCCTTGATGGCGGGCTTCGCCGCCGGCAAAGGCTCGCCGATGGCATAGAGGCGGGACATGACGCGCTCGATATTGCCGTCCACCGGGCTCGCCGGCCGGTCGAAGGCGATGGCAGCGATGGCCGCCGCCGTATAGGGCCCGATGCCGGGAAGTTCGAGCAGCGCCGCCTCGGCATCCGGGAAGCGCCCGCCATGGCGCGCCACCACCGCCCTGGCGCAGGCGTGGAGATTGCGGGCGCGAGCGTAATAGCCGAGCCCCGCCCAGGCGGAGAGTACCTCCTCCAGCGGAGCGGCGGCGAGATGCGACACGCTGGGCCAGCGGGCCAGGAAGGCGCCGAAATACGGCCCCACCGCCTTCACCGTGGTCTGCTGCAGCATGATTTCGGAGAGGAACACATGGTAGGGATCGGCACGGCGCCCCGGCTCCGCCCGCCAGGGCAGGCGGCGGCGGTGGCGGTCGTACCAGGCGAGCAGCGCGGCGGGGTCCGGTCCGCCGGAGGCCGATGGGGGCGTCGCGGCGGCGGGCGCGCTGGAACTTGCGCCGGAATTTGCGTCGGAATTTGCTGCGGCATCCGCCGATGCCCGCGCGGACGCTCTTGCGGTCGCTCTTGCAGTCGCTCTTGCGGCGGCTCTTGTTGCGGCTCTTGCCGTGGCTCTTGCGGCGGGGGAGGATGTCATGCGGCCAAGGTGGCTGCGTCGGCGTCACAGGACAAGAGGCGCCGCGCCTTCTTCCCCCTCAGAGAATTCCCGAGCCGCCCGTGTCGAACCCGCCCCGCATGCTCCGCCGCCGTTCCGGCCCCCGGCCGCTCGCCGACTTCGTCGCACCGAGCATCTCGGACCTGTGCGGCAAGGCGGGCTTCTCCGTGGTGGAGGTGGTGACCCACTGGGACGAGATCGTCGGGCCGGACCTCGCCCCGCGCTGCATGCCCGTGCGCCTGCAATGGCCCAAGGAGGACGGCGCCGCCGCCACCCTCGTGGTGCGGGTGGAAGGCGCCTATGCCATCGAATTGCAATATGCCGCCGGCGTGGTGGTGGAGCGCATCAATGCCTATTTCGGCTGGCGCTGCGTGGGCCGCCTCGCCCTGCGCCAGGGGCCGGTGCCGCAGCGCCACGCCCGCCAGCCCCTGCCGCCCAAGCCCGAGCCGTCCACCATTGCCGCCGTGCGCGGCGAGATCGGCACCTTCGAGGACGAGGAGCTCGCCGCCTCCCTCGCCCGCCTTGGTGCGCTGGTGCGGCGGGAACGCGGGCGCGGCTGAGCGGCTTCCCGCCGGCGCGCGGCAGCACTGAAGAAGCTGTGATCGGCGCAAGGTTTGCCGCCATACGGGCGACATGTTAGAGCCCCATGGATTGTTCGTCGGGGCGCCCTGCCCCTGCCCTTACCCGTGCTTTGCGCTCACCAGATTCGGCGACGCGGCGCATTCGGCTCCCGCTCGCGGGACCGCCGGGTCCGACGCCGGACCTTTCGGAGATGTCCATGATTCTCGATCGCCGCCGTTTCCTGGCCGGAGCCGGACTTGCCGCCCTCGCCGCCGGCCTTGGCCTGGGCCTCACCGTGCCGTTCGAGCCGGCGGCCGCGCAGACGGTCGAGCAGGCCAAGCTCATGGCCCCCGCCGCGAGCCCCCTGCCGGAGAAGGCGATCGGCAGCGCCACGGCGCCGGTGACGGTGGTGGAATACGCCTCGGCCACGTGCAGCCACTGCGCCACCTTCCACACCACCACTTTCCCCGAGTTGAAGACGAAGTACATCGACACCGGCAAGGTGCGCTTTATCTTCCGCGAATTCCCGTTCGAGCCGGTGGCCACCGCCGCCTTCATGCTGGCCCGCTGCATGCCGGACGACAAGTATTTCCCCATGGTCTCGACCCTGTTCGAGACGCAGAAGACCTGGGCCTACAGCAATGATCCGGCCGCGGGCCTGCTCGCCGTGGCCAAGCAGGCGGGCATGAGCCAGGCCGATTTCGAAAAGTGCCTCACCGACCAGACTCTCGGCGAGAAGGTGCAGGAAAGCGCCCTCTACGCCAACAAGGAGCTGGGCGTGAACGCGACCCCCACCTTCTTCATCAACGGCAAGAAGCTTTCCGGCGCCCTCGGCATCGCCGAATGGGACAAGGAACTGGCCCCGCTGCTCGGCGGCAAGTGAGACGGGTCTGCGCATCTCGCGGGGCATGATGCTCCGCCA
>NZ_JBAFVS010000017.1:0-105597 GCF_043194565.1 Xanthobacter autotrophicus ATCC 700552
CAGATAGTCCATGTGATCGTTCAGTGTGGATTCTGAATCCAAATCCGCAACACGATCAGATATTTCTTCGATCTCTCGGACGATAGCCCGGTCCATAGCCGCTATGATGTCCGGAGAGACGTTTGGTCGGTGCTCCTCAATCGCATCGGAGATTTTCTGAAGATCGTCCGTTCCCATGTAACAGTTGAGTATGTCAATGACGCCGGCTTCTAAATGTCCGACCATTACCTCGACAAAAGGAAAACGTTCGAAATAGTCGGGATCGGGCAGCTCATAGAGGAGTTCGATTATCTCCGCCCCATCCCGCCAGGCGCTAAATCCGCCCGGAGGGTTTGCTGCCAGTTCAACCGCGAGAACCGCGAACCGAACTTCGTCGCTGGCTGACCACCAGGCCAGGAGCAGCTTGAGCCGATCGATAACCCCTATATCCGATAGGATGAGTGAGTTGGGCTTGTCCGGATCCGGGGCCCACATCCTGATGGCTGGAAAAGTTTCAGCCACGGACTGAAATGCAAGCGCTAGATCTCGCCGGGCGGGAGTATTGAACCAGTCTTTGCTCCCGAACTTCCAGATCGCTTTTGCGTAGTTGGCTTTATGCGCGGCACGGGCGAATACTGCCAGTAAGGTGTAGTCATTCAGATACTCCGTCATATAGTCGCGAACGGACGGATTGATGTAGCTGATCGACCTGCCGCTGATAGAAATAAAGCCGCCTTCCAGCGTTCGTATCGCTTCCTCAAAGTCTTTTGGGTCATGTGCAACGCCGTAGCGTGCGCATAGCGCCGTGTGGAGTGGATCATAGGCTTGCCGGAGCGTATCGCGCTCAACGCCGTACTCGGAGCAGAAGAACATCGCGAAAAGAAGGTGGCGACACTTCTCATCGATATGGGTTCGAAACGCATTGTCCCACAACCGCGAGGGATTCTTGAGCGTGGTCAGGAAGGCGTTCGCATAGTCTTCCGGCTCGACATCCTGGATATGAATGGCGTCGGTCATCCATTCGATGATGCGCGGGTTGTAGTTCCTGTGGTCGACGATCTCGGGAATTTTCCCGCTGTGAATGAGTGTCTGCACATGCGCGACTGGCGTCCCCGCCACTACGAGATGGTTGTAGAGGATGCGCGCCCGGACACGCCGCGCATAGACGCCTACGTCCAGGACGTATTTGGTGACGTCGAGGCGGTGGTCGGCGAGGTTCTCAGACAGCCGCCTTGCGTCTTCGAAAATGTAGGCTCGTGTTGTCAGAATGAAGCGGGCGTTAGGCGACTTGCGCACCCGTTTCATGAAGCGCGTGAGGTCGGAGTCCTTCGAGGCGAGCGCCTGCTTGTCGAGAGCGATCTTTCCCAGAAAGTCGTCGAAGAGAAAAACCTGTTTCTTGGCGTCGATAATAGCCGCAAAGCCGTCTTCAAGGCTACGGATGGGTACAAGGTCCCAATCCTGTCCGAGATAGGCATAGGCGATCATTTCACCGAGCGTGGTTTTGCCCACCCCGGGCGGTCCGGAGATGATGAGGAGATGGTGCTTTTCTAGTCTCTCGGATGCCTCAGCAAAGCTGGGGTTTGGGACATAGACCTTCACCTTCGCCTCGATCTCTTCCTTCGTGATGGCGGCGTAGGCGTGTGATGCGGATCGTACGACCCGGTCGAGTATGGCGGCGCTGGACAGCCAGAGCTTGATATGGGCGTTCTCGATGGTCGGATGTTTGCGAAGCAGGGACGCTAGATCGTCCGGACCGAGTATGTCACTTTCCGACAGAAGAGCCGGACCGATTTCGCTGGCGAGCGACGCCTTGTTCGCAGGGGTCAGCGACCGTGAGGTCGCCAGCACATAGCGCGAAGGCGAAAGTTTATCAATCGATGCGCGCTCCTTTCGCATCGCGGCCTTAAGCGCGGCGAAGCTCGAGCCTTCCATGTGCTTGGCCTGGAGAATGGTCGGCGCTTTGGCTGCACCCGGCGCATGCCGTCCATCGATCCCACCGTCCGGCCCGGCGCAGAATGCCTCGAATCGGATGCCGAGTTCTTCACCGATCAGATCGCGGACGAGATCTTCGAAGTCGGCCCCGTTGAGGGGTGAGAAATTTCTGCTCAAGCCTATTCGCCTTCGCCTCGGGTGAGGAATGTAGCTTGATGTTTAGCTCGCAAGCGCGCGTGGAGCGAGGTCGCTTAGCCAGCCGCGCGAACTGTTTTTCCGGGATCCGTCGCGCATAGCGTAGCCGCGATCACTGCGCCTCAGCCTTGCCACTAGCCCGGTCGTTCGGCTTTGCCTACTACGCCATGCTGGACAAACCAGCCATGGCAGCGTGACTCAAACGAAATGGCCTCCGACAAACCCGGCGCGGTTCAGCTTGTTGAGGTGCGCCAATTGCGGACTCTGGTGTCCGATTTTGGCGTATGGGTAGCGATAGTTTCGCCGCGGCAAGAGGTTCTCCTACCAAGCCTCTCAAAAGGGCGTTCTAGGTGCGAAAATGGAGTCGAACACCGGCGCTTTTTTGCTCGGTGTAGAACTTCAGACCCTCATCGCTTCGAGGATTGGGCAGGACGGTCAAGGTCGCTCGTTCCGGCCTCAAGGCATCGGTTACACGCAGTATCCGATAGTGGGACCGGTTTTCGGCTCGGCACACCTCGGCTTTAGCGATCTCGGTCGAACCCAGCTCGATCATGCCGAGGTCGCCCGGATCAGCGATGTATGTCGACTTGACTTCGAAGAACCAAGTCGATCTTCCGCTTTGAATCTCGAAATCGTAGCCCAGCCGATCTTCGCCGGTTTCGCCACAGGCGTGGAAGCGATACTCCGACTTCCAGCACGCGTAGTCGACGACCCGGTTTCGCCCGAATTTCGCTTGCAGCCAAGCGAACGCGATGGCCTCACCGAAGTAGCCAATGACCTTCTTTTCATCGTCGGTCATGCGGCTGGTAGAGTTTCCATACCCACCGGATCCGCCACCACCGCCGCCTCCGGGAGGCCTCGGTACGGGCGCGATCCCGCGCGCGGTCTTCGTGCTCGATGCCAACAAGTCGGCATTGCTCTGGGCGAGGTCGCTAATTTGCTGTGTCACCGCCGCGAGGCTCGTTTGCCCGACGACAAAGTCGCCACCGGAGTACTGCAGGATCCGAGGAGGGTTCAGGACCAGTTCGCGGGCCTTGCGCTCGGCCGCCTTCAAAACCTCGATGTCGTTCCCTGTCAGGCCGTGGTCGGACAGGGTCAAAGATAGGGGCAACCCCGCCGGCCAGTGGGCAGATCGCGCCAGCCAGCCCAACATGGCAGCCTCATCCAGAAGGTCGAAATCTATCCATCCTCCGACATTCGCCAAGCCCGCAAGTCGACCTTCCAAACCGTCGGGGTCGCGCCAGAAGCGCACGGCTTCGACATCCGCTCCCAGCCTCTTGATCAGGATAAGGCGGGCCATGGGCGCCGCCGCCTTCAGCAACTTCAGGTTTTGATCGCGCACCGTGTCGAGCGATTGGCTGTTCGGAGGCAGTACGTCCAGCTCGTTGACGCCCAGGCGGCGAAACCAGTCCGTCATCCAAGAAGCCCACTCCGCAGGCGTACTGCGAAGCAGGCTCGATCCGGCACCCGGGGGAACCGTGGGCGGAGGCAAATTCCTTGCCGCTATATATCCAGACAGATCTCCGGTCTCGAATTGAGGTCTGAAAGCCGCTCTCAAGCTCTCGCGTACCCGACGCTGCTGGCGCACTAGATGGGCGGCGAAGCCCTCCTTGTGATGAGATGTTCTATCGATTGCCTGATACGGCGGGCCTAGTTTAATCAGCACGCCGTTCAGCGCGGCCAGATCCACGTCGAGCTCGAGCGCGGCGGCTTCCACCGACCCAGTCCGGCAGGCCTCGATCAGTCGCTCGCCAGAGAGAGGCTTGTCTTCCAACTCGTCCAGTGCGGCGGCCATCTCCGCCTCGGTACTCCACTGCTGATCGGCCAACGCTTCGAGCGTTGAGCCTTCCGACCACATGCCGATGAAAGGCTTTGCGACGTGGACCAGCGCCGCGATGACGGACCGCGTGTCCTGCATGGACGCGAGGACATCGTCTTGCGACAGACCCAGGGCATCAGCCAAGCCCTGACTGGTAAGTCCGAGTCCCGTTTGCGCCATTCGAGAAGCGGCCGCGAAGAAGGCATCGCTTGCAAGTGCCCTCGACGCTATCGCCTCTCCCAGACTGGAAGCCAGAACCATCAACTCCCGGTCGGTTCCCTTGGCTGACCGCGGCGCAAGCAGCGTGTCGCCCTGCTCGGACGACACCAGCACTGCTGAATGCTGGAACGCCGGCACTTCGAGCTGGTGACTGCCGAACTGGAGCTTGAGCTCGTCTACCCAGCGGATACGCAGCGCTGACAGTTTGCCCACGATCCGGTCGGGACTTGCAGTGATGAACCTGCATTTGTAACGGACGGTCAGCAAGGCGAAGCTGCGTAAGTCGCCCGAAATCTCTGTTTCAATCAGCGGATCGGAATTGTCGTAGACGAACGGCTCCTCGGGCGTCCTGTAAACCAACTCCATCTCGGACATGCGCCGCAGGCGACCGGGGAGCTGTGCGCTCAGGTAACTGGCAACTTCCCGCGCTTTCGCCAATGGCGGCTCGAATATGATGACGCCTGGGGCGGCGCGGGAAAGGGCAGCCACCATGGTGCGATCGTCCGCGTCGGCGATGTAGATCGTCCGGGTCTCCGTACGAGGATCAAAAGCGATCACATCCCCGTCGGCCTTGGCAA
Source organism: Xanthobacter autotrophicus ATCC 700552 (assembly GCF_043194565.1). GTDB lineage: Bacteria > Pseudomonadota > Alphaproteobacteria > Rhizobiales > Xanthobacteraceae > Xanthobacter > Xanthobacter autotrophicus_F. The sequence continues at coordinate 4,723 of NZ_JBAFVS010000017.1, forward strand.
GCAGGCGCAGTCCTGCCGGCAGAGGCCGTTCCAGACTAGCCCGAGCCCAGGCGTCCTGTGTAAGGGACCAGAGCCTGTCGCCCGGCTGCGACGAAGACGTTAGCCATAGACCTGCCTGTGTGATCAGCGGCCACGCGGAGCCCGGCTGTCCGAAGACGGACAAACCCAGATCGATCAGTGCCTCACGGGCTCGGTCAGAGCGTTCAATCGCAGCTTTGGCTCGGTGGCTGACCAATGGAGCCTGCACAGGAGGCGTCTCGCTTGCCGCCGGTAGCCAGGAGCGCCCCAGCAGCTCCCTGTTTCCCCCGATAACGGGTACCCATTGCTCGGAAACGAGAAACGCTGCGGCCGGCGAGGGCCATTGGCGCGCATTCGGGGCATGTGAATGATTGGGCCTGAAGACCGTCATGGCCACGATGCCCGGAGACTCTTCGAGCATGCGGACGATCTGCACCGCGTAAGCGTCCGCCGCTACCTTGGCTATCTCGGCATAATCGGCCTGTCCTGGAAACCTTGAGGCATCTCTGACAGAGAAGTCTGTGTTTGGATTTGTCAGCGTGCCCTGCTGATTGAGCTGGGTGATCCAGGCCTTCTTCTGCTCAACCGAAATAGCGACGTTGCGCCCTGACAATGTCTGGACCAGCCAATTACCGGTCTGTCGAACGGGTTGGCCGGTCAGTGCAGGAAGCGGCCGGAGATGGTCGCGAACACCCGCCAGCGTCAGGAACTTGATCCACGCGTCGCGGCGGCCGGAAGGAACGTGCCAATCTGGATATGGCTTCAGCCGAAACTCCCCGAGAGCCTGCAGCTCCCTGGACACGGGGCCAGCCCTTTCGAACAGCTCGTCGAGCTCGTCGGAGTGTGTTCCAGGCCAACCGCCGAAGAAGGTGTCTGACGCCCGCTGCCAACCGCTATGGGTCGGCAAGCGAAGATTAATCTCCGTGGCATCAGCAAGCGCACCGCCGTCTGCGGTGCAGATAGCCAGGATGGCGTTAAGCGCCTCCCATCGAGCCTGCTCTGGATCCTTCGCCTGCCCGGGGTCCGCTATTACGCTCGCGATGACCCGAAGGACCTCACGGCGGTCATACTCGCGAACGAGATTAGAGCTGGTGAGAAACTTGCGTCCCGGATTTGCACCGTCCCCGACGCAAGCCAGTTCCCCATGCAGGTACGTCATCCTGCGCTGCACCGCGAGCGGCAGGTCGAGTGGTGCAGAGTTGGCGCGCAACGCTGGGAGGAACACGGTCGACAGCCGGCGGCGCGTCCGTGAGGTCACTGTCGCAGCAGCCCCTTCTGCCGCGACCAGCTCCATGCGCTCGGTGAGGAGGATGGGACGACCCTGCAAGCGGGCACCATTACCAGGAAGGAGTTCAGGGAGAGCCGCATAGAAACGATCCCATTCGGCTATGGGGCTTTTTCTCCCGAACAGCTCCTGCGCGACGGCCACGATGACGTCCGCCTTCTGATCGGCGGTGACCGCCAGACTGGTGGCATTGCCGACGAACCTCCTGAGGGCCGCGATCCTCGTCAGACCCAGTCTGGTGTCAATTAGGGGAAAGGTAGCGACGGCTGCGGCGCGCTTCGCTGTGAAGAAGCCCGTGTGCTCCCAGTTGCGCACGGATTTCAGGTCCGACCACATCGGAGTTCCACGACGGGATTCGGCAGGGATCAATGCGACTTCGCCGTCCAACAAGGACTGCCGTATCGCCGCCGCCTCCGGCCCGGTCCACATGAGCAGGTCAGCCACAACGTGCCTGGCCTGTTCGTCCGGCAACACCGCTTTGGCTAGTGCCGCGGCGTCGAAGGCCAACCCCCGGCACTGCGCCAAAAGGTACGGATTCAGCGATCCGCCTTCCTCCACGTGCTTTCGCTCGATGGTCGCGAAGAACGGCGCGTCTAGATGCCCCGAAAGTGGAGCCTCGACGTCCCTGCCCATAGGAAGGAACGTATAGAGCCGGCCCTTCAGCGGCTCACCGGCGGCCGTCACGGCGAGCGACACGACCGCGTCACCCCGCCAGTCAGCCCAGCTCTCGGGCAGAGTCTCCGATGCAACGTCTTCGTCTATGACGGTCCGCACATCCGCCTCGCTCAGTGTCCGGCGTGCGACAACGTAGCTGCGAGACCCGCAGGTTACGCGTTGAAGCAGTATCCTGTCCTGGTGGGCGAGCGTCTCGACATGCCGGCCAAGGATATGGGTCTGGCCGTCGACCTCGATCTTCAGCTCGGCGATCCGGTCGAGAAACAGCTGTACGTCCGGCTCGCCAGCGACCAACTCGCCGAGCTGAGCTTCAACTGCAAGACGCGCATCCGCATTCTTGAGCGGTAACCTCATCACCGTGGAGTAGCCCTCGAGGCCTAAAGCCTGGACGATTTCCGACGGCTCATCGAGAGGCGTCGCCAGATAGAGCTGCGGCATGCTGGCGGCAATATGCTGGGTACGCGCGCCGAGACCCTCGAGTTCAAGAAATGCGCCCAATTTCGCGGCATCCGCGAAGGCGAAGCAAAACCCGTCAAAGTCGGCAGAAGCGGTTGGGCGAGTCCGTGAATAGACCTCTGGATGCGAGCAGATCTGAAAGACGCTTAGGAAGCCCACGCCCTTGTTGCCGATTGCCTCGTTCACCGCTTTCGTCGTGCGGGTCGGGCTACAAAGAGCGGTGAAGTTGTCCTGGGAGAATCCACGACCATCGTTGGCCGCATACAGCGTTCCAAAGTCGCCCTCCTCAGCCAGATAGAACCTTATTCTGCCACCCAGCTCTCCGATGTCGTGAGCGTCATGTGCATTCTGCAGCAGCTCAAGAACCGACCGGTTTCGGTAGGAGACCGATACTGTGGTGCACAAGCGGCGAAGGTCGGAGTAGACGTGAACGTCCTTCGGTGACGCCAGAAAGTGGTTGATCCGTTCGAACGTGGCGGTCCGAATTGCATCGGATGCTTTCATCGCCACAAAAGCATCCAGAAGGTCGTCCATCTGCCCGCGCCCAAGCTTCGTTGCCCCAGGGTGAAATAGCCAATATCCGTCTGGAAGTCATCGGGGCGACGGAATACACAACCGTTCTCTTGGGGCCCCGCATTGGGTCAGATGCTATCGGGACGATTCGCGTTAGATTTGGGTTCCGGTGCGGTGCTCAAAAGCGGACCTTCCCGACGGTAGCGATGGGTCAAACCTTCCCGTTGGCGGTCATCGTCGCCCTGCCGCCCGAAGCGGAGACAACCCGCTTTTCCTTCGGTTTCGAGTGGACTTCCCTGCGCAAGGAAGCAGTAGTGTGTTGCGGCGGCGGAGAGCCCGGTCGCGGATGAGCCCTGGAACCTGAGAGGTCCGGGGCTCGGGGTGGTGCAAGCGGACGCATGCCGCGTCTCGCCCACCGAGGACCCAACATGACCCGCCGTACCCGCTCCACTCCCGCCCAGCCCAGGATCGAGCCGAAGGCCGTTGTCGCCGTCGCCCGCAAGCCCCAAGTGAAGGCCGAGGTGAAGGCCGAAATGAAGGCCAAGGCCGCTGCTCCGTCGCGGACCGTGCCGGAGCCCGCACCACTTCCGTCGCCGACCACGCCCAAGGCGCCCTCCGGCAAGCTGGGCACCCTGCTCGGCCAGATCGGCAACCCTGCCGGCGCCGGCATCGACGAACTCGCCGATGCGACCGGCTGGCAGGCGCACACCATCCGCGCCGCCTTCAGTCGCCTCCGCCAGCGCGGCTTCCCGATCGCCCTCGTCACTGGCACTGATGGCCGCAAGGCCTACCGGCTCGAAGCGAAGGAGGGCTGATCCATGACCCTCCTTGATGACGGCCTCTCCATGGATTCGACCGGGGGCGCCTCGGCGCCTCCGGCTCACGTCGACCTTCGCGCGGAGCTGCCTTCCCGCCTCGCAACCCTCGGCACCCTGGACCGTGACGCCCTTGCCGGAGAGTGGCGACGCCAGTTCCGCGCGGCCCCGCCGGACCGCGTCCGGCGCGATCTGCTGGAGTTGGGCATCGCCTGGAAGCTTCAGGAGAAAGCCCTCGGCGGGCTGAAGAAGGCCATCTCCACCGAGCTGCGGGATCTGGCCCAGGCGCTTGCCGCCACCGGCGACATCCGCCGGGCCAAGGCGCCCCGCCTGAAGCCGGGCGCCCGGCTGGTGCGGGAATGGGGCGGCGTCACCCACGAGGTCACCGTCACCGAGGCGGGCTTTCTTTGGAACGGCAAGAGCTGGACATCGCTCTCCGCCATTGCTGGGGAGATCACTGGAGTCCACTGGTCCGGGCCGCGCTTCTTCGGGCTTGCCGGTGGCGGCAAGACGGCAGGGCGCAACAAAGCTAAGCCACGCATGGCTGGTGAGCAGGACGCTGGCGATGCGTAGGAATTCGCGAACTGGTGTCCGAGCGCCGACCACCAAGCCCTCCTTGGTCCGCTGCGCCATCTACACCCGCAAATCCTCCGAGGAGGGGCTAGAGCAGAGCTTCAACTCCCTCGACGCCCAGCGCGAGGCCTGCGAGGCCTATGTCGCCAGCCAGAAGGCGGAAGGCTGGATCGTCCTGCCACGGATGTACGATGATGGCGGCTTCTCCGGCGGCACCATGGAGCGTCCGGCCCTGCGGCAGCTCCTCGCTGATGTGGAGGCCAAGCTCATCGACACGGTGGTCGTCTACAAGGTCGACCGCCTCACCCGCGCGCTCGGCGACTTCGCCAAGATCGTCGAGGTGTTCGATGGGGCCGGCGTCTCCTTCGTGTCGGTGACCCAGTCCTTCAACACCACCAGCTCCATGGGTCGGCTCACCCTCAACATGCTGCTGTCCTTCGCCCAGTTCGAACGGGAGGTCACGGGCGAGCGCATCCGCGACAAGATCGCCGCCTCCAAGGCCAAGGGCATGTGGATGGGCGGACGCCCACCGCTCGGCTACGAGGTCCGCGACCGCAAGCTGGAGATCGTCGAGGTTGAGGCGCAGACGGTCCGGCACATCTTCGGGCGCTATGCCGAGCTTTGGTCGGTTCTGGAGTTGGGGGAGGAACTGGCCGCCGCCGGCATCACCGCCAAACGGCATGTGTCGGCCACCGGCAACGTGACCGGAGGCGGTCAGCTGGGCCGGGGTGCCCTCTATCACCTGCTGCAGAACCGGCTCTACCGCGGCGAGATCAGCCACAAGGAGATGATCTATCCCGGCCAGCACGAAGCGATCGTCGATGAGGTGCTGTGGGAGAAGGTGCAGGCCGTGCTTACCGAGAACCGGGTGGAACGGGCTGTTCGCTCCGATGCCGCCGCCCCCAGCCTCCTGGCCGGGCTGGTCCGCGATGAGGATGGGATCGCCCTCACCCCGAGCCACGCCAACAAGAAGGGGCGGCGCTACCGCTACTATGTCAGCCACGACCTGATCGCTGGACGGAAGGGTGTGGGCGATGATGGTGACAATAGGCCGAAGCGTCGCCGCAGCGCAGCGCGGCGCATCCCGGCGACAGACCTGGAAGCCATCGTCGAAGGACGCATCACTGCACTCTTCACCGATGCATCAGCCATCGACACGATCGTCGCGCCGCGCGCTCGGGATGTGGAGGAGCGCCGCGGGCTCGTTGCCCGGACCGGCGACCTTGCGCATCGCTGGCCCGGCCTTTCTCCGACGGAGAAGATCGCCAATCTGCAGCGGCTGGTGCAGGAGATCGTCGTGACTTCTGACGCGGTGGCCATCACCCTTCGCAGCGAAGCCATCCTTGCCATGCTCCGTGGCGAAGCCGATTCCCAGCGGGACGACGATGGTGAGACCCTCACCCTCGCCGTGCCGGCGACGCTGAAGCGGGTGGGGATGGAGATGCGCCATCTCATCGATGCCCCGCAGGCCCAGCAGAACCGCAAGCCCGACCACAGCCTGCTGCGGCTCATCGCCCGCGCCCAGAAATTCCGGGATCTGATCCTCCAGGGCGATGGCGCCTCCATCACCGACCTCGCCGCAGCAAGCTCCGTCACGCCATCCTATTTCACCCGCGTCGTCCGCCTGGGGTTCCTCGCGCCGGAGGTCATCGCGGCGATCCTTGACGGGCGCCAGCCCATCGAACTCTCGGCCCTGAAATTGTCGCTGGCCAGCCTGCCGAAGGACTGGTCGGAGCAGCACCGCGAACTCGGCTTCAGGTGATTCCATCGACTATCCGCAACCCGAGCAACTCGCGCCCCGCCATCCGGCGGGGCTTTTCGTTCCGGGGCCGGGAGTCCGCGACGCGTGATGGAGAGCATCGCAAAGCAAACCGTACCACCAAAGGGGCCTCGGGAGATATCGGCGGGTGATGCGGGCCGGTTCCGGTACCGATCCGGTCTCTCCATGCAGCTGCAGGACGAGCCTCGACACATGCCTTTGAACCGCCCGCGCTATTCGCGGCAGACGGAAAAAGTCCAAAAACATTGCAAAATCAATTAGTTCTGGCGGAGAGGGGGGGATTCGAACCCCCGATACGGTTGCCCGTATGCCGCATTTCGAGTGCGGTGCATTCGACCACTCTGCCACCTCTCCGCGAGGGCACGGCGCATCGGGGCGCCGGGCGTGTGGTTCTGCGCTTCTAGCGGACCCGAAGCGCGACGACAAGCCGTCCGATGCGTCGCAGGCCATATCCCCACAAGGAGGTCCAGGGCCGGATCGGCGCACAGCCACCGCGGCCCTTCAGCATGGGGGGGGCACGGGGGGGGGGGGGCGCGGGGCGGTGGCACGCAGGGGTGCCACATCATCGCCGGGGAACTGTTCTTCAGGGCTTACACCGCCTTGAGATGCCGAAGCGGCCGGCCGGGCGAAATGGCCTGGGCGGCGGCGACGATGGCGGCGGTGTCGAGGCCATATTGCGCGTAGAGGTCGCAGAGCGTCCCGGTCTGGCCGAAATGTTCCACGCCCAGAGCCCGCACCCGATGGCCCGCCACCGCCCCCAGCCAGCCCAGCGTCGCCGGATGGCCGTCGATGACGCTCACGATGCCGCAATGGCGGGGCAGCGGCTCCAGCAGCCGCTCCACATGGCTGGTGGCGCCCGCAAAGCCGCGCTCGCGGGCGCGGGCGGCCGCCGTCCAGCCGGCGTTCAGGCGGTCGGCGGAGGTGACGGCGAGCAGGCCCACGTCGCGCCGGTCCTCGGCGATGAGGGCCACCGCCGCTATGGCTTCAGGGGTCACGGCGCCCTGCACCGCCACCACCACCTCGCAATTGGGGCCGGGCTCCCGCAGCCAGTAGGCGCCGTCCACCATGCCACGCTTCTGTGCCTCGGTCAGCAGACGCTTCGGCTGCTCCAGCGGACGGGTGGAGAGGCGGAAATAGATCGAACCGCCGGTCTCGTCGCGCAGCCAGTTGCGCTCGTCGCCCGTCCCCTCCCCGTCGCGCTGCACATAGTCGAAGGCAAATTCCATCAGCACCGCCAGTTCGTCCACGAAGGCCGGCTCGAAGGCGGCGAGACCGTCCTGTGCCATGCCGATCAGCGGCGTCGAGATGGACTGGTGCGCCCCGCCCTCGGCTGCCAGCGTGATGCCGGAGGGCGTCGCCACCAGGATGAAGCGGGCGTCCTGATAGCAGGCATAGTTCAGCGCATCGAGGCCGCGGCAGATGAAAGGATCATACAGCGTGCCCACCGGCACCAGCCGCGCGCCGAACAGGGAATGGGACAGGCCGAAGGCCGAGAGGGTGAGAAACAGGTTCATCTCGGCGATACCCAGCTCCACGTGCTGGCCCTTGGGCGAGAACTCCCAGGCGAAGGTGGAGGGGATGCGCTCGCGCTTGAACACGTCCGCCAGCGCCGCGTGGGCGAACAGGCCGCGCCGGTTCACCCATGGCCCGAGATTGGTGGAGACGGTCACATCCGGCGAGGTGGTGACGATGCGATCGGAGAGCGCGCTCTCGCCCTTGGCCAGATCCTGCAGCATGAGGCCGAAGCCGGCCTGGGTGGAGATCACCGGGTTGGGCGGCGGCGCCAGAGCCGGCACGGCGAGGGCCGGGTCGGAGAAGCGGCGCGGGCCGCCCTGCGCGAAGGGCACGCGATCGAGGAAGGCGGACAACTCGGCTGCCGGGCGCTTCAGCCCCTCGAAGGGCTCCCATTCGCGGCCCTCGCCCACCCCCATTGCGGCGCGCAGGGCCTCCATCTGGGTCGGGGTCATAAGGCCGGCCTGGTTGTCCTTATGGCCGGCCAGCGGCAGGCCGTAGCCCTTCACCGTGTAGCACAGGAAGGCCACCGGCCGGTCGTGGTCGATGGCGTCGAAGGCTTTGATGAGGGCGGCGATGTCGTGGCCGCCCAGATTGGTCATGAGGGCGGACAGCTCGGCATCCGAGCGCCGGGCGATGAGGGCGGACACCTCGCCCTGGTCGCCGAGGTCGTCCATCAGCCGCTTGCGCCAGGCCGCCCCCCCATTGGCCGCCCCACCCTGGAAGGTGAGCGCGGCATAGTCGGCATTGGGGCAGGTGTCGATCCAGCCCTTCAGGGCGGCGCCGCCCGGCTCGGCGAAGGCGGCCTGCTGCAGGGTGCCGTATTTGAGCACGACCACCTGCCAGCCCATGGCCTCGAAGATGCCGGTGAAGCGCTCATAAAGGCCCTCGCGCACCACGCCGTCGAGGCTCTGGCGGTTGTAGTCGATGATCCACCAGGTGTTGCGCACCTCGTGCTTCCAGCCTTCCAGCAGCGCCTCGAAGACGTTGCCCTCGTCCAGCTCGGCATCGCCCACCAGGGCGATCATGCGCCCCTTGGGACGGTCGCCGGCAAGGCCGTGGGCGTGCACATAATCCTGCGCGAGGCTGGCAAACAGGGTCTGCGCCACGCCGAGGCCCACGGAGCCGGTGGAGAAGTCCACGTCGTCCGCGTCCTTGGTGCGGGAGGGGTAGGACTGGGCCCCCTTGAAGCCGCGGAAATTCTCCAGCCGCGCGCGGGTCTGGCGGCCCAACAGATATTGGATGGCGTGGAAGTTGGGGCTGGCGTGGGGCTTCACCGCCACCCGGTCCTCCGGGCGCAGCACATGGAAATAGAGCGCGCTCATGATGGCGGCGAGGGAGGCCGAGGAGGCCTGGTGGCCGCCCACCTTCAGCCCATCCGGGCTCGGGCGCAGATGATTGGCGTTGTGGATCATCCAGCTTGCCAGCCACAGCACCTTGCGTTCCAGCTCCGCGAGGATGGCGAGGTCGTCTGCGCTCGGCGGCGCCGGGCGCGGACGCAAGGGGGCGGAGCGGACGGTTGGGGAAGTCTGGCGAGACGTGGGGCGGTCCATGGCAAGTTCCTTGGGGCGGTCCTTGGGGGCGGTCCTCGAAGGGCGCGCTTCGAGCCCCGCTATTGGGCCAGCGCGCCGGCGACGCAGTCTAGCGCGCATGGGCCGGCAGCTTCGCTCAAATCTGCCTTAACAGACGAAGGATTGAGGCATAATCTGCCAATATAGGCTACTTCTGGAGCGGAAACATGCGCCTCGACGCCATCGACCGGAAGATCCTCGCCGCCCTCCAGGGCGACGGGCGCATGAGCATCGCCGACCTTGCCGACGCGGTGGGCCTCTCCCCCTCGCCGTGCCTGCGGCGCGTGCGGGCGCTGGAAGAAGAAGGGCTCATCGCGCGCTATGTGGCAGTGCTGGACCAGCGCAAGGCCGGCCTGCCGGTGAGCGTGTTCGTCTCCATCAAGCTGGAGCGGCAGAAGGAGGAGGCGCTGGATGCCTTTTCCGCCGCCATCCGCACCTGGCCGGAGGTGCTGGAATGCTATCTCATGACCGGCCAGCGGGACTACCTCTTGCGGGTGGTGGCCGCGGACCTCGATGCCTATGAGAGGTTCCTGAAGCAGAAGCTGACCCGGCTGGAGGGGATCGCCTCCATCGAAAGCTCATTTTCGCTGGAGCAGGTGAAATATTCCCACGTCCTGCCGCTGCCCTGAAGCCGCGCGGAGGTTGGCAACACGGTCGGCAGGATCTGGCAGGAGAAAGCCCCATGGGCGTGCGCGTCGGCATCGGCGAATGGACGACCGGCTCGGCCCGGACAGCTGACAGATCCAGCCAGAAATCAATAATATTTATATTTTACTTTACGTACGACTCCGCATCATCAATTCAGCTTCATAAAGTGCTTTGCCCAATCCGCCTTGACGAAGCGCGGACCCATGTCGTCCGTGATTTCGGGCGTGCGGCTGTCCACCGCGCCGTCCCAGCCGCCGCCGAGCGCCTTGTTGAGGTTCACGTATTGGGTGGCGATGGAGACGCGGCTTTCCAGGTAGCTGTCCTCCGCCGTATAGAGCGAGCGCTCGGCGTCGAGCACCTCCAGGAAGCTGGTGGCGCCCGCCTGATAGAGCGAGCGGGATAGGCTCGCCGCCTGCCGGTAGGAACTTGCCGAAGCCGCGAGGCTCCGGCTCTGGATGCGCCCTTGCTGGAGGGCGACCATGGCATTCTCCACGTCCTCCAGAGCGGTCAGCACGGCTGAGCGGTAGGCAAGGAAATACTGGTCCCGCTGGGCCTGGGCATATTCCACCGCCGCCTGCAGCTGGCCCGCGTTGAAGATAGGCACGGTAACGCTCGGACCAAAGCTCCAGGAAATGGAGGACGACTTGCCGAGGTCGCCGAATTTGGTGCCGGATGTATCTATGTTTCCGGCAAGACTCACATCCGGATAAAGCGCCGCCTGGGCCTCGCCGACCTGCGCGGTATACTGGGCGAGCTGCCGCTCGGCCATGCGCACGTCCGGCCGGCTGACGAGAACGTTTGCCGGCACGCCCTTGGGAATGGGCAGGCGCGGCACCGGGATGGGCGCGGACTTGCGCATATACGCGTTCAGGGTCGAAGGCGGCGCGCCCAGAAGGATGGAAAGCCGGTTGACCGCCTGCTGGTAGGAGGACCTGAGCGCCGGGATGTTGGCCTCGGTGCTGGCCGCCTGCCCCTCCGCATTGGCCACATCCACCGCCGAGGCGGAGCCGGCCTGAAGCTTGGTCCGGGTGAGGACTGCCGTCTCCCGCTGCGAGGTCGCCGTGCGTTGCGCCAGATCGATCCGGGCCTGATAGCCACGCGCTTCGGCGTAATAGGTCGCGACATCACCGACGAGGGTCAGGAGCGTGTTGCGCAGGCTCTCCTCGGAGGCATCAAGGCCGTATTTTGCGGCTTCCGCCGCCCGCCGGTTGGCGCCGAACAGGTCAAGCTCCCAGCTGGCGTTGAGCCCGAACTGGTAGGAATCGTAGGGGCCGGACACGGTCACGTCGCCGCTGCTGGACACATTGCTGCCGTCCTGGCCGCGGGTATAGCTCCCCGAGCCGGTGGCGGTGGGAAACAGCCCCCCCACCGCCTGCCGGTAGGTGGCGCGCGCCTGCCGCACGCGCGCCTTCGCCGTCGCCACGTCAAGGTTGCCGGCCACCGCCTCTTCGACGAGGCGGTTCAGCGCCTTGTCGTTCAGGCGCTCCCACCAGCGGCCGAGCTGGGGCGGCTTTGCGGCCGCTGCGTCCTTGCCGTCGGTGGCGACCACGGTGCTCGACGCTCCCCATGTGGCGGGCATCATCAGGACCGGCGCCTCGTAGTCGGGACCGACCGCGCAGCCACCGAGCACAGAGGCGAGGAGAACCGCCCCGAGGAGGGGCAGCGCCGGCGTCCCGCGACGCGGCCGGCATGAGGGTTGAAGAGGAAGCTGGGCACAGGTCATTCTGTCACCGCCGGAGAAGGGTTGCGGGAAGCGGGAGGATCAGGGCGCCGGGGACGATGCCGGACCCACCGAGGGGGCATCGGCTCCGGCGCCTGCCGCGGCAGTTCGCGCAAAGAGCCGCCGCACCAGGACGAACAGCAGCGGGACGAAGAAGATGCCGATCACGGTGGCGGCGATCATGCCGCCCATGACGCCGATGCCGATGGCGTTCTGCGCGCCCGAGCCGGCGCCGGTGGCGATGGCCAGCGGCGTGACGCCCAGGATGAAGGCGAGCGAGGTCATCAGGATCGGCCGCAGCCGCTGGCGGGCGGCGTCGAGGGTCGCCTCCACCAGCGGGATGCCGCGGGCCTGCCGCTCGATGGCGAACTCCACGATGAGGATGGCGTTCTTGGCCGAAAGCCCGATGGTGGTGAGCAGGCCGACCTTGAAATAGACGTCGTTGGACTGCCCGAAGAGATGGGCACCGAGCAGCGCGCCGAAGATGCCGATGGGCACGCAGAGCATGACCGAGAAGGGAATGGCCCAGCTCTCGTAGAGCGCGGCGAGACACAGGAACACGACCAGCGCCGAAAGCGCATAGAGCACGCTCGCCTGGCTGGAGGAGAGCCGCTCCTGGCTGGAAATGCCGGTCCAGGAATGGCTGTAGCCGGCCGGCAGCTGCGCGACGATGGCGTCCATGGCATCCATGGCATCGCCGGAGGAAACGCCGGGGGCCGCCTCGCCCTGGATCTCCAGCGCCGCGCTTCCGTTGTAGCGTTCGAGGCGGGGCGAGCCGTAGGTCCAGCGGCTGGAGGTGAAGGCGGAAAAGGGAACCATGCCGCCCTCCCCGTTTCGGACGTACCACTTGCCGAGGTCCTCCGGCTGCATCCGGAAGCCGGCGGCGGACTGGAGGTAGACCGGCTTCACGCGGCCGCGGTCGATGAAGTCGTTCACATAGTCCGAGCCCCAGGCGGTGGAGAGGGTGGTGTTGATGTCGGATTCCGAGATCCCGAGCGCGCCGGCCCGCTCCTGGTCGATGTCGATGACGAACTGCGGCTCGTCGTCCTGGCCGTTGGGACGGGTGGCCATCAGCCGCTTGTCCTGCGCTGCCGCGGCAAGCAGCTGGTTGCGGGCGGCCATGAGCTTGTCGTGGCCCGCACCGTTGATGTCCTGCAGGTAGAAGGTGAAGCCGTTGGAATTGCCCATGCCCTGGATCGCCGGCGGGGCGAGGGCGAAGACCATGGCGTCGCGGAATTTCGAGAAGGCGGCCGTGGCCCGTCCCGCCACCGCCTGGGCCGACAGGTTGGCCGCGGTCCGCTCCGCGAACGGCTTGAGGCTCAGGAAGGCGATGCCCATGTTCTGGCCCTGGCCGGAGAAGCTGAAGCCGGCAATCGTGAACACGCCCTCGACCGCCTCCTTCTCCTTTTCGAGATAGTGGCGGGTCACCGCATCCAGCACCTCCTGGGTGCGGTCGGCGGTGGCGCCCACGGGGAGCTGGACCGAGGTGATGAGCATGCCCTGGTCCTCCTGCGGCAGGAAGGAGGATGGCAGGCGCACATACATCCAGCCGGCCGCAACGATGAGGGCGAGGAAGACCGCCATGAAGCGCGCGGGCCACGCGATGACGCCCCCGGCCCCGCGACGATACGCATCCGCCCCGCGATCGAACATGCGGTTGAACCAGCCGAAGGCGCCGCCTTTTTCCCCGTGACTGCCCTTCGGCGCCTTAAGGATGGTGGCGCACAGGGCCGGCGTGAGGATCAGCGCCACCAGCACGGAGAGCACCATGGCGGCGACGATGGTGACCGAGAACTGGCGGTAGATGACCCCCACTGACCCGCCGAAAAAGGCCATGGGGATGAACACGGCGGAGAGCACGGTGGCGATGCCCACCAGCGCGCCGGAGATTTCGCCCATGGACTTGCGTGTCGCCTCTTTGGGCGGCAGGCCCTCCTCCTGCATCACGCGCTCGACGTTTTCCACCACCACGATGGCGTCGTCCACGAGCAGGCCGATGGCGAGCACCATGGCGAACATGGTGAGGGTGTTCACCGAATAGCCGAAGGCGGCGAGTACGCCGAAGGTGCCGAGCAGCACCACCGGCACGGCGATGGTGGGGATGAGGGTGGCGCGGATGTTCTGCAGGAACACGAACATCACGATGAAGACCAGCGCGATGGCCTCGAACAGGGTGCGCACCACCTCCTCGATGGAGAGCACCACGAACGGCGTCGTATCGTAGGGATAGTGGACCTCGATGCCTTCCGGGAAGGTGGAGGACAGGCGCTCAAGCGTCGCCTTCACCGCTTGCGAGGTGTTGATGGCATTGGCGCCGGTGGCGAGCTTGATGGCGAGGCCCGCCGCCGGTTTGCCGTTGTAGGTGGCGGAGGTGGTGTAGGTCTCCGCGCCGAGCTCGACGGTGGCGACATCATTGATGCGCACCAGTGCGCCGTCCGTGGCGCTCTTCAGGATGATGTTGCGGAATTGCTCCGGCGTCTGCAGGCGGCTGCGCGCGGTGACAGACGCGTTGAGCTGCTGGCCCTTGCGCTGGGGCAGGCCGCCGAGCTGGCCGGCGGAAATCTGGGTGTTCTGCGCCTCGATGGCGGAGGCCACGTCGCCGGGCATGAGCTGGTATTTGTGGAGCTTGTCCGGGTCGAGCCAGATGCGCATGGCATAGGCCGAGCTGAACAGGGTGGTGGAGCCCACGCCCTCCACCCGCTTCAAGGTGTCGTTGAGGGAGGAATCCACATAATCGGCGATGTCGATGGAGGACATGCGCCCGTCCTTCGACACGAAGGCGATGACCATCAGGAAGCTGTCGGAGGCCTTGTCCACCGATAGGCCGTTGGTCTGCACCACGCTCGGCAGCTGCGACTGGACCAGCTGCAGCTTGTTCTGCACCTGCATCTGCGCCACATCCGGGTCGGCGGCGCTGGTGAAGGTGAGGGTGATGGTCACCTCGCCGGTGGAGGTGGAGGTGGAGGTCAAGTAGTCGAGATTGTCGATCCCGGTCATGCCCTGCTCGATGACCTTGGTCACCGAGTTTTCCACCGTCTGGGCATCGGCGCCCGGATAGCTCCCGGTGATGCGTACCGTGGTGGGCGCGATCTGCGGATATTGCGCGATAGGCAGCGTGCGCAGGGCGAGGAGGCCGCCCAGCATGATGAGGATGGCGATCACCCAGGCGAAGACCGGCCGGTCGATGAAGAAACGGGACATGGTGCCTCAATCCGCCTTGGTTGCCGGTGCGCCGGGCGCCGCCGCGTGGGTCGTCGCCCTGTCGGGCCGCGCGCCCTGCTGGCGGCGGTCGCGGACCTCGCCGGTGGTGTCGTCCACCACCACCTCGACGGCGGTCACATCCTGGCCGGTGCGGACGAATTGGCTGCCCTCGACGACGACGCGGTTGCCGTCCGCGATGCCGTCCCCGACGAGCCAGCTGTTACCGACGCTGCGGCCCACGGTGAGCACGCGCTGCTCCACCTTGCCGTCGGCGGTCACCACGAAGGCGACCTGCTCGCCCTTGGTGTTGCGCGTCACACCACGCTGGGGGACCAGGAAGCTGTCGGGCGCCACGCCCTCTTCCACGAGGGCGCGCACATACATGCCCGGCAGCAGCAGCCGATCCGGATTGGGAAACTCCACCCGCACCCCATAGGTGCCGGTGGTGGTGTCCACATGGGAGGACGTAAATTCCAGGGTGCCCGGATGCGGATAAAGGGTGCCGTTCTCCAGCTTGAGGCGCACCTTGACGTTGTCGCCGGAGATCTTGATCCGCCCCTCCTTGATGGCCTGGCGCAGGTTGAGCAGGTTGGTGCTCGACTGGGTCACGTCCACATTGATGGGATCGAGGGTGCGGATGGTGGTGAGCACCGTGTCCTGGCCCGCGGTGACGAGGGCACCCGGCGTGAGCGACGACTTGTCGATGCGGCCGGAGATCGGGGCGGTGATCACAGTGTAGTCGAGGTTGATCTTCGCCGTCGCGACGCTGGCCTTGGCGGAAGCCACATCCGCCTTCGCCTGGGCGAGGGACGCGACGGCGTCGTCATAATCCTGCTTGCTGACCGCGTTCTGCTTGATGAGCGTCTGATAGCGCTCGACCTTGGCCTGCGCGCTCGGCACTGCCGCTTCCGCCTTCTGCAAGCTTGCCACGGCGCTGTCGTAGGACGCCTGGTAGCTCGCCGGGTCGATGGTGTAGAGCGCCTCGCCCGCTTTCACCTCCGATCCTTCCTGGAACAGGCGTGCCTTGATGAGGCCGCCCACCTGCGGACGGACCTCGGCGACCAGGGAGGCGGTGGTGCGCCCCGGCATCTCGGCGGTGATGGCCACCGACTGCGGATGAACGGTCACGACGCCCACCTCCGGACGGCTCCGGCCCGCCCCCGGCGCGCCGGCTCCCTGGTCCTGCTGCTGGCCGCACCCCAGAAGAACGCCCCCCGCGAGGAGCAGGAGGACAACGACGCCGGGGCTTCCCGGCCGGGCGGCGGACGGCCCGGCCGGGGGAAGCTGAGGGGCCGGGGGGTGCACATGGGAGATGGGCAACACGGACACCTCGTATTTAGGAAACCTACTGGTTCCTTAATTAGAGACACCACCCTTGTCAACGCTTGACAGCCCCCCCGGCCGGATGCGCAAGTCATCGATAGGCAACCGGGACCAGTCCCGACAGACAGGGTGTTCGCCGACGATGCAGACGCAATCCGCCACGCCCCAGGCGGTGAGAGGGCGCGGCCGGCCGAAGGTCCATCAGGACGCGGAGCTTGCAACGCGCATTGTCCAGGCCGCCTACGCCATCCTGGGCGCGCAGGGCTATGCCGGCATGAACATGGGCGAGGTGGCGGTCCGCTGCGGCATCTCCAAGAAAACCGTCTACCAGCTGTTTCCCAGCAAGCTGGCGCTGTTTCGTGCGATCACTGACGTGCATCGGGATGCGATGATCGATCTTCGGCAGGATCTCGACGACATTCCCGTCGCGGACGCCCTGATGAAGATCTTCCGCATGGACATCGACGAGAAGAGCGACGCGGCCCGCCGCTCGTTCATGCGCGTGGTGATGATCGAGTCGCTCCAGGTGCCCGAACTGAAGCAAATCGTCGACGAGCATGGCCGCGACCGCACGTTTTTTCACCTCGCAGAGTGGCTGGATCGCCAGAGGACACGCGGGCGGATCGTGGTCGCCGACGTGCAGGGTCTCACGAAGATGATCATCGACATCGCCTTCGGCGCGATCCTGCATCCTGCGCCGGAGGCCTGGCAGATGAATGACCGCGCTCTGTATCTCAGGCAATGTTTCGGCGTGCTCGCCGCCGGCATCACGCCACCCGGTGCTTCGCACGCCGCGGCGGCGACCCGTAGCCGCAAGCGCCCACCGCTGCCGCCGGCATCATGAGCCAAACGTCGTGCGCACAGGCGAGCGCCGGCAGCCGGTGCCGTGCTCCCGGCCTTATACCAACGGCCCCCGATCTTTGCCCGCTGCCGAGAGGGCTGCGCTCAACGCGCCGAGCCGACGCCCCGTGCCCCGGAAAAAGCCGCCCGCGCGGCGCTGTTACGGCACGGAGCCGACTAACGGACAATGGGATCTGATCGCACCGCTGATCCCCGAAGCGCAGGCGGCAGGAGAGCGCAGGAGGCGGGAGACGGCGCCATGGGTGAAAACCAATAGGGCACGATGAATGTGCGTGCGATCTTGGACCAGTCGAGCGCGCGTCCACCCACGGTAAAATATGGTTCCCCCTCGCACGGCATCCATGCGCTCCGGAGAGTCTTAGATACTCAATAAGTATGGAAATATACCGAGTTGATCTTAGGGAATACGCCCTGGAGCGTATAGCTTCAGGCTGGAGCCATATCTGGTGGATCAACGGGCCTATCTCGTCTCGCGCAACGCCGCGGGGGGACCAGGGCAAGGCGGACCGGCTACCGTGGAGTGAGAGCACGCGCCGGTCGGGCGCGGGCATCGGGAAGCGCCCGATCCCACTCTCACCTCGCTACACCAAAGGGGAAACGCGTGTCAGACCAGAACGCCCGCTTTCGACGCTTCGAGGGCAGGAGCCTCATCGTTACCGGTGCCGCGCAGGGCGTGGGCAAGCAGGTTGCGCTCGATGCCGCGGCCGAGGGCGGCAGCGTGCTCGTGGTCGATCGCTCGCCCCTCGTCGAAGAGGTCGCCGCCGAGATCGAGGCGACCCATGGCGCAGGTCGCGCCGTCGCCATGGTGGAGGATCTCGAGACCTACGCCGGGAATGACCGCGTGATGACGCGGGCCGACACCGTCTTCGGAAAACTCGACGTGCTGGTGACCAACGTCGGCGGCGCCATCTGGATGCGGCCGTTCCAGGAGTTCGACGAGCGCCAGATCGCGGCGGAGATCAGCCGCTCCCTGTTTCCCACCCTTTGGGGCTGCCGCACCGCCTTGCCCTACATGCTGCGTGACCGGGGCGGGGCGATCGTCAACGTGTCGTCCATCGCCACCAAGGGCATCAACCGGATTCCCTATTCGGCCGCGAAAGGGGGTGTGAACGCGCTCACCGCCTCGCTCGCGTTCGAGCTTGCGGGAACCGGCATCCGCGTGAACGCGGTCGCTCCGGGCGGCGTGAGCGCGCCGCCGCGCCGCGTTCCACGGGGCACCGACCCGATCCTGGAGCAGGACCAGGCGTGGATGCAGCAGGTGACCGACCAGACGCTGCGCGCGACGCATCTTAGGCGGTACGGCGAACTGCGGGAGATTGCCTCCGCGATTCTCTTCCTCGCATCCGACGATGCCTCCTACATCACCGGGACCATCCTGCCGGCCGGCGGGGGAGACCAGGGCTAGAGCACGCGCCGATCAGATGGCATCGCAAGCTGATCGGACAACGCGCTCTCGTTTCCTGAAGTTAAAGCATGCACCGGCGCACCGGCCAATGACTACCCGGCAAAGGAGGGCCGTGTCGGCAGATTGTGCTCGACGCTGAGCCAGGGCGGGTTCTCCGCATACATCTCCTTGATGAGTTCCTTCACGAGATCGATGTAGGGCGAATTGTCCCCCACCCGGTGATACAGGATGATCGGAGAGGTGGCGCGCTCCCCCTCGATCAGCCGGTAATGCACATCGCCGCGCATCTGCCGCGCCGAGGAAGGGATGATGCACAGGCCGGTTTCCGCGGCGACGAGCCCGAGGGCGGTCTGGATCTCGCGCACCTCCTGAACCTCCGCCGGCCGCACGTCGTGACCATGCAGCAGGTTGAGCACATGGTCGGCATATCCCGGGCGCGGCTCCTTCGGATAGACAATGAGCCTGTGTCCCGTCAGGGCGGTGACGGGAAGGGGGCCGCTCTCCTGCGCCAGTTCCGTGCCCTTGGGGATGGCGACCGCCAGACGCTCCTCGCGCAGCACGATCCCGACCACGCCGGAATCGCTGTGGTGCAGGCGCCCGAAGCCGATGTCGATGCGCCCTTCCTTGAGGGCCGGAATCTGCTGCACCGACATCATCTCCAGCACCTGGATCTCGATGTCCGGGGCGCGCTGGCGCAGCTTGCGGACCAGCGACGGCAGGCCGCCATAAAGGGTCGAGGCGACGAACCCGATGGACAGGACACTGTTCTGGTTCAGGCCCACGCGCCGCGTCGCCGCACGCATCTGCTCGACCCGGCCGAGGACCTGCAGCGCCTGCTCGTAGAACAGGCGGCCCGCCTCGGTCAGCCGTATCGGCCGGCTGTTGCGGATGAGAAGGGCGACGCCCAGCTCCTCTTCCAGCGCCTGGATCTGCCGGCTCAAGGGCGGCTGGGCAATGTGCAGCATCTCAGCCGCGCGGGTGAAATTGCGCTCCCGCGCGACCGCGACGAAGTAGCGAAGTTGGCGAAGGTCCATGCTGCCGGCTCCGGCCCCGTAAGAAAAATGGCGTCATTCTCGGTATGCTGCAGTGCGGGAACGCTAAGTTTTATTGAATTATTCCGCGTATCATACCCTACACGTATAGTTAGAAACGCAAAAGGTTTTGGACGTCCACCTCTCGCCCGCAGCAAGATGGCGCCATGAACGCGACATTTCCACATGCCATCCCGCCGGCCGCACCCTTGCCCCCCGTCATCGAGCGGGTGGAAACGGCGCTGATCGACCTGCCCACCATCCGGCCGCACAAGCTGTCGGTGGCGACCATGAACGGGCAGACCCTCATGCTGGTGCGGGTCTTCTGCAGCGACGGCGTGGTCGGCATTGGCGAGGGGACGACGATCGGTGGGCTCGCTTATGGTGGCGAGAGTCCCGAAGGCATGAAGCTTGCCATCGATACCTATTTCGCTCCCCTCATGGTGGGGCAGGATGCCACCGCCGTGCGCGCGCTGCTGCTGCGCATCGGCAAGATGGTCAAGGACAACCGCTTCGCCAAATGCGCGGTGGAAACCGCGCTGCTGGATGCGCACGGAAAGCGGCTCGGCCAGCCCGTCAGCGCGCTCCTGGGCGGCCGCCTGCGCTCCCGCCTGCCGGTGGCCTGGACCCTTGCCTCGGGAGACACCGCCAAGGATATCGCCGAGGCGGAGAGGATGCTGGAGCTGCGGCGGCACAGGATCTTCAAGCTGAAGATCGGCGCACGGACGCCGAGCGCCGACGTGGCCCATGTCGCGGCCGTCAAGCACGCGCTGGGCGATCGCGGCGCGGTGCGGGTCGATGTCAACATGGCCTGGAGCGAGACCGAGGCGGCCTACGCCATGGCCGCGCTCGCCGATGCGGGATGCGAGCTTGTAGAGCAGCCGGTGGCCTCGGCCACGGCCATGGCGCGGCTGGTACGTCGCTTTCCGGTGGCGCTGATGGCGGACGAGTCCCTGCAGGGTCCGGAAAGCGCGTTCGAGATCGCAAAATGCGCCGGCGCGGACGTATTCGCCGTGAAGATCGAGCAGAGCGGCGGACTGTTCGGCGCCCAGCGCGTCGCAGCGATCGCGGATGCCGCGGGCATCGGCCTTTATGGCGGCACGATGCTGGAAGGCGCGGTCGGCACCATCGCCTCGGCACATCTGTTCTCGACCTTCGTCAACCTGCAATGGGGCACCGAACTGTTCGGCCCCTTGCTGCTGACCGAGGAAATTCTCGCCGCTCCGCTGGACTACAGCGATTTCGAACTGACGGTCCCCGCCGGGCCGGGGCTCGGCATCGCGCTCGACGAGGACCGTGTGGCGTTCTTCACGCGCGGCCGGCACCGAAAGACCACCAGCATCGCCATCTAGAGCGTATTCGAGCGAAGTGGATACCAGCTCGCGTAAATAAAACGCGTTAATACAAGGGTCTAGAGCGCCCGCAAGGAACAGCCCAAGCGCAGCCGGCGGCGATCCGGGAAGGCCTGACATTCAGGCCACCACCGCCCCCCGCCGGTCGAAGCGCAGCATCTCAAGGGAGGACACGATGTCAGTGGTTGCCGAAAAAGCCCGTGATCTCGATCGCCTGCTCGCCACGGCGGTGCAGGACGACAAGGAGGCAGGCGTCTTCCGCTGTCGCCGCGACATCTTCACCAATGAAGACCTGTTCGAGCTTGAGATGACGCATCTCTTCGAGAACAACTGGGTCTACCTGGCGCATGAAAGCCAGATCCCCCAGAACAATGATTATTACACCACCTTTATCGGCCGCCAGCCGGTTGTGGTGACGCGGGACAAGGCCGGCGCGCTCCATGCCGTCATCAATGCCTGCGCGCACCGCGGTGCGCTGCTGTGCCGGCGCAAGCACGGCAACAAGGGCTCCTTCACCTGCCCCTTTCACGGCTGGACCTTCGCCAACACCGGCAAGCTGCTCAAGGTGAAGGACGAGAAGACCACCCAGTATCCGCCCCAGTTTGCGCAGAACGGCTCCCATGACCTGAAGCGGGTGGCCCGCTTCGAGAACTACCGCGGCTTCCTGTTCGGCAGCCTGAACGAGAACGTGGCCTCGCTTGCGGATTATCTCGGCGAGACCAGGGTCATCATCGACCAGATCGTCGACCAAGCGCCGAACGGGCTCGAAGTGCTGCGCGGCAACTCGTCGTACATCTATGATGGCAATTGGAAGCTGCAGATGGAGAACGGCTGCGACGGGTACCACGTCAGCTCCGTGCACTGGAACTACGCGGCCACCATGGGCCGCCGCAAGGTGGAAGGGACCAAGGCGGTCGACGCCAACGGCTGGAGCCGTTCGGT
The DNA here is from genome assembly GCF_043194565.1 of Xanthobacter autotrophicus ATCC 700552. Classification (GTDB taxonomy): domain Bacteria; phylum Pseudomonadota; class Alphaproteobacteria; order Rhizobiales; family Xanthobacteraceae; genus Xanthobacter; species Xanthobacter autotrophicus_F. The sequence continues at coordinate 26,404 of NZ_JBAFVS010000017.1, forward strand.
CGCCGGCGTCTACGGCTTCGAGAACGGCCACATCCTCCTGTGGACCAACAGCATGAACCCCGAGGTCCGTCCGGTGTACGCCCACCGCGACGAGATCGCGGCCCGCGTCGGGCAGGAAAAGGCTGACCTGATCGTCAACCAGACGCGCAACCTCTGCCTTTATCCGAATGTGTTCCTCATGGACCAGTTCAGCACGCAGATCCGGGTCGCGCGCCCCATCAGCGTGGACAAGACCGAGATCAGCATCTTCTGCTTCGCCCCGAAGGGCGAAAGCGCGGCCGACCGCGCGCTGCGCATCCGCCAGTACGAGGATTTCTTCAACGTGTCCGGCATGGGCACCTCGGATGATCTCGAGGAATTCCGCGCCTGCCAGGCGGGCTATGCCGGCATCTCCGCGCCGTGGAACGACCTGTCGCGCGGCGCGCCCCTGTGGATCGACGGTCCTGACGAGAACGCGCGGCGGCTGGGCATCCGTCCGCTGCTCTCCGGCGAGCGCAGCGAGGACGAGGGACTGTTCGTGCGCCAGCACGAATACTGGGCGCGGGCGATGCGCAATGCGCTCTCCACCCAGACGAGGAGCGTTGCGGCATGAGCATCTCCCTGGAAGCCGCACGCGCCTTCCTCTACCGCGAGGCGCGCCTGCTGGATGACCGCGCGTGGGACGAGTGGCTCACCTGCTACGCGCCGGACGCCACCTATTGGATGCCCGCCTGGGACGACGACGACAGGCTCACCGAAGATCCGCAGTCGCAGATCTCGCTGATCTACTATCCCGATCGCGACGGGCTGGAAGACCGCATCTTCCGCATCAAGACCGAGCGGTCCGGCGCATCAACACCGGAACCGCGCACGAGCCACAACGTGACCAATGTCGAGTTGCTGGCGACCCGCGGAGACGCGTGCGACATCCGGTACAATTTCTACACCCTCAGCCATCGTTACAAGGTCACGGACCAGTTCTTCGGAACGGTGTTTGCCACCTTGCGCGAGAGCGACGGGCAGATCGTCATCTCAAGCAAGAAGATCGTTCTGAAGAACGACTATATCCGCCAGGTCATCGATATCTATCACGTCTGATATCGATGTACGCCCGGCCAGGGGAGGGTTCCATGTCCAGCCACACCATCGCGCTCAATTTCGAGGATGGCGTCACGCGCTTTATCGACTGCAAGGCCGGGGAAAAGCTGCTCGACGCCGCCTTCCGCAACAAGATCAACCTGCCCATGGACTGTTCCGACGGGGTGTGCGGAACATGCAAGTGCAGGGCGGAGAGCGGCGCGTACGATCTCGGCAGCGATTATATCGAGGACGCGCTTTCCCCCGACGAGGCGTCGCAGGGGCTCGTGCTGACCTGCCAGATGGTGCCATCGAGCGATTGCGTCATCTCTGTTCCGGTGAGCTCCGTCGCCTGCAAGACAGGGCAGCAGACGTTCGCCGCGACGGTCGCCCAGGTGACCCTGCACAACGATGCAGCGGTTGTCCTGCACTTGGACGTGGAGGGCGCCGCCCCCGTCTTCCTGCCGGGCCAATACGTCAATATCGACGTGCCCGGGAGCGGTCTGAGCCGCGCCTACTCCTTTTCCTCGGCTCCGGGCGAACGGCGCATCACCTTCCTGATCAAGACGATTCCCGGCGGCCTGATGAGCGGCTGGCTCGCCCGCGCGCGGCCGGGCGACACGCTCAACCTGACCGGACCTCTGGGCAGCTTCTATCTGCGCGACGGCCACGCGCCGCTCCTGTTCCTCGCGGGGGGCACGGGGCTCGCGCCGTTCCTGTCCATGCTGGAGGTGCTCGCCCGTGCCGGCACGCAGCAGAAGATCCACCTGATCTACGGCGTGACGCGCGACCTTGATCTCGTGCTCGTGGATACCCTGGAAGCCTACAGCGCGGGATTGGCAAACTTCAGCTTCGCGACGGTTGTTGCTGACGAAGCCTCCTCTCACCCGCGCAAGGGATGGGTCACCCAATACATGCCGGAGGACATGCTTCGCGAAGGCAGTCCCGACGTTTATCTGTGCGGCCCGCCGCCCATGGTCGATGCCGTCAGACGGTATTTCGATGAAAAAGGCGTGACGCCGAATTGCTTCCACTACGAGAAATTCACCCCCAACGCGCCGCTGAAGGCAATCGCCTGAGGGCGAACCTGCGGATCCAGGGGACAGATTGTCACGAAAGCAATGTGCATAAGCACCCGGGGAGGAACAGCCATGCGAAACATCGATATCACCGAGGCCATAGACAATACGCCGTTCGGGCGTTTCCAGTGGATGGTGGCTGGGCTCTGCGGCCTGCTGCTGGTGGTCGACGGCTATGACGTCTTCGTCGCCGGCACGGTGCTGCCCGCGCTGATGAAGGACTGGGGCCTGAACAAGCCGCAGGCCGGCGCCCTCCAGGCGTGGGCGCTGTTCGGGATGATGTTCGGCGCCCTCGTGTTCGGCCCGCTCGCCGACAAGATCGGGCGCAAGAAGGGCATCGCCATCTGCTTCCTTCTGTTCACCGTGTCCACGCTGCTCGCCGGCTTTGCCAATTCGCCGACGCAGTTCGCCATCTTCCGCTTCATCGCCGGTCTCGGCTGCGGTGGCCTGATGCCCAATGCTGTGGCGCTGATGAACGAATACGCGCCCAAGCGCCTGCGCAGCACCATGGTGGCCGTGATGTTCTCCGGCTATTCCGTGGGCGGCATGGTGGCGGCCGGCCTCGGCATCGGGCTGATCCCGCAATTCGGCTGGAAGCCCATGTTCTTCGTCGCCGCCGTTCCGCTGCTTTTGCTGCCGCTGGTCCTTTGGAAGCTGCCGGAGTCCCTCGGCTTCCTGATCCGGCAGGGTAAGCAGGAAGAGGCGCGGCGCATCTACGCCAAGATCGCGCCCACGTCCCCGCTCGGCGCCGCGGACCGGCTGGTCTTTACCGAGACCAAGGGCGCCTCGGCCTCCGTGGCCGAGCTGTTCCGCCACCAGCGCGCGGTGAGCACGCTGATGCTCTGGGCTGCCTTCTTCTGCTGCCTGCTGCTGGTCTACCTGCTGTCGTCCTGGCTGCCGAAGGTGCTGCAGGAAGTCGGCTATGCCGAGAAGGCAAGTCTTCTGAGCCTGTTCTCGCTCAATTTCGGCGGCATGCTGGGAGCGATCCTCGGCGGCCGGCTCGGCGACAAGTTCGGCCTGCCCCGGGTGGTGATCGGCTTCTTTACCGTCGCCGCGGTCTCCATCGCGCTCATCGGCTATGGCCTGCCGGCGGCACTGCTGTTCGTGATGGTCTTCATCGCCGGCGCGACGACGATCGGGACGCAGATCCTGCTCTACGCCAGCGTGGCGCAGCTCTACAATCTGTCGGTGCGCTCCACCGGCCTCGGCTGGGCGTCGGGGGTCGGTCGCATCGGCGCCATCGTCGGCCCCACGCTGGGCGGCGTGCTGCTCGCCCAGGAGCTGCCCCTCCAGCAGAACTTCCTGATCTTCGCGGTTCCAGCTGCCCTGTCCGCCCTGGCGATGCTGGTGTTCGCGGTGAACAACGCGCGCCGTTCCGCGACGGTCGCGGCAGTGGCGGCGGCCTGACGGCAGCCACGGCCTGCTGCGGCGCGCGATGGTGCGGGCCGCAGCATATCTCGCCTGTTTTCGATGTCAGGGATAAGGCCGAGCTGCACGATATCATCGTGGCCCTGCCGCTGTTTCCCTACATGACCATATCGGTGACGCCCCTGTGCCGTCACCCCTCGTCGATCCGTGACGACGACCGCTGAGCAAAATCAACCGGCGTGAAGGGCTTGCTGAAGGCCACCGCCATCATATGAAGTGGAGGACGCAAGGATGGGCGTAAAGATTTTCGACGGTAAGGATGTGCAGGATTTCCTGCGCGTGATTGCCAATCTGGACGCCGCTGGCGGCAACGAGCGGGCGAAGCAGGTGGTTCACCGCATCGTCTCGGACCTGTTCAAGACGATCGAGGACTTCGACCTCACCCCGGATGAGGTGTGGGTCGGCATCAACTACCTCAACAAGCTCGGCTCGGAGAACGAGGCCGCGCTGCTGGCGGCCGGCCTTGGGCTGGAGCACTATATCGACATGCGGCTCGATGCCGAGGACGCGGAGCTGGGCATCTCCGGCGGCACACCGCGCACCATCGAGGGGCCGCTCTACGTGGCCGGTGCGCCGGTCGCCGAGGGCAAGGTGCGCATCGACAAGAATCCTGATGCGGATGCCGCTGCGCTGCGCATACACGGCACCGTCACCGGCCCCGACGGGGCACCGGTCGCCGACGCCCTCGTGGAGGTCTGGCACTCGGATTCGAAGGGCTTCTACTCCCATTTCGACCCCACCGGCCGGCAGAGCCCGTTCAATCTGCGCGGCGCGATCCGGACCGGCGCCGATGGTCGCTACGAAGTGCTCACACGGATGCCGGCCTCCTATGGCTGCCCTCCGTCGGGAGCGACCCAGACTCTGCTGAACCAGCTCAACCGCCACGGCAACCGGCCCGCGCACGTGCATTTCTTCGTGACGACCGACCGTTTCCGCAAGTTGACGACGCAGTTCAACATCGAGGGGGACCCGCTGATCTGGGACGACTTCGCCTTCGCCACCCGTGAAGGCCTGATCCCGCACGTGGTCGAACGGACTGGCGGCGGCGCCGTCGGCTTCGAGGATGACGCCTATCGCGATATCGAGTTCAACATCGAACTTGTCCCGCTGGTCGCGGGCAAGGACAACCAGGTCGTCGAGCGCGCCCGCGCCGCCGCCTGAGCGCTCGCTCCCGCTGATCTGTGCGCGCAGATCAGCGGGAGTGCCAATCCGGTGCCGGCCATCGCGGGCGATGACGATCCGGTCTGCGCGCCGCCCGACCTGCAATCATCGCCGACCGCGAGCGAAGGGCCGGCACATCGTCCATCTTCAATCGGCGCAGGCGTTCGATGCGATACTCCTCGACTTCCTCGCTGGCCGAGGAGTCAGCCACGGGCTGCGGCGACCACGAGGCGGCGCTGCGCGACCTGCAGCGCGCGCTGCCGCACCGCGCGCTCGACCTTGCCCGCTTGCGGGAGCTGGCCGATGACGGCGCGCCGGTGGTCTGCGTCATCGGCAAGTACAACCACGGCAAGAGCCGGCTGCTCAACGAGCTGGTGCGCCGGGATGCCTTCGCCGTGGCCGACCGGCGCGAGACGGTCGAGCTGGCCGAATGCCACCACGCAGGCGTGTGCTGGCTGGATGCGCCCGGGTTGGATGCCGACGTGGGTCAGGAGGACGACCGGCACGCGCGTGTGGCCGTCTGGCTGAAGGCAGACATTCGCCTGTTCGTCCATGCTGCCAGGCAGGGGGAGTTCGACGCGGCGGAACTGGCGTTGCTTCACCAACTGCGTGCCGACGAGATTCGCACGCTGCGCCAGACCCTGATCGTGATTTCGCAGGCCGACCAGCTCGCCGATGACGGCGATCTCGGCCAGGTTGTGGGCGCCATTGCCGGCCAGGTCCCCGACGCCGCCCTGTACGTCGTATCCGCCACGCGCCACCGCCAGGGGATCGAGACGGCGAAGACGCTGCTGATTCAAAGGAGCGGGATGCCGCAGTTGGAAGGCGCGATCGCCGATGCGCTGGGCCGCGTCCCCGCCGCGCGGAGCCACGAGGTCGCGCTGCTGCTGCGCGAGATCCGCGACGAGCTGGAGGGGCTCCGGAGCGGCCGGGCGCAGGCGCTCGAAGCCCTGCGCCAGGAGGAGGAAAATCAGCGACGCGGCTTCGATCAAGGGCTCGAGGGGGTCCTCGGCAAGGTTGCGGCGGACATGGCCGCTCTCGTCGGTGCCGGCGGACCGGACCTCGCCATGGTGCCTGACACCGCGCGCGACAGATTCGCCGTGACGGCGGCGAAGCTGGAGCGCGCGCGCATCCAGGTCGCCTATTCGCGGGCCTGCATCCAGATCGACGGATTCCTGGTCGGACAGGGCGTGGCGCGCCTTCCCAGGGACCAGGAGACGGCAACCGGCAGCCTGAACACCGTAATGGTGGCGGTCATGGGCGTTTCGGTGAAATTTCGCGCCGATCTGCACCGCATGTTCTGCGAGGCGCGCGGGCGTGCCCGGCTGCACGCGGCGTTTGCACACTACTTCGAGCTGTCGAAGCGCAGAACGGCGTTGCGCGCCAGGATCGCGGAGGCGTCATCGGCGCTGGAGGCCGCCGCGCGCGCCCTTGCGGCGTTGCAAGTGCTGGAACCCGTGCTGGAACCCGGCCCATGACGACGGACGCGGTTCACAAGCGGCATGTCCACCAGCAGCCGTCCCGAGAGTTGCCCCCGCACGCGTTGCCCTCGCACGAAATGCCCTCGCACGAGCTGCGCTTCATGGCTGAGATCGATGCGGCGGCGTTCGGCGAGGAAGAGGGCCTCAAGATCGTCCTCGTGCGCCTGGAGGAATGGCTGGCCAGCCTGAGCGCCGCCTTGCCTGCCGCCGTCCTCGGCTCCGCGGGTTTGCGGGAGGGCAGCGCGCTCGCCCGGCAGGCCGAGGGCGTCAATGCCGCGCTCAGGGCCTGCATGTCGGCCTGGCCCCGGCAATGGGAGGCGCTTCAGCCCGCACGCGCGCTGGCGCACAGCCTGGACGACAAGGCCGTCCTGCTGGTGTTCGGAAAGTTCAACGCGGGCAAGAGCGCGCTGTGCAACTTCATCGCCGATCGCTTTGCCGAGCAAGGCAGGGCGATCGCATATTTCCATCTCGACCGCGGACGCATGGTGAAGATCCCGAAGGGCTTCGCGGAGGGCGCGACGGAGACGACGGCCCGCCTTCAGGGCGTGATCCTCGGGGACAGGCTGGTGCTGCTCGATACGCCGGGGCTGCATTCCGCGACGCCTGAGAATGCGGCGCTCACCCGCAGCTTCACCGACAGCGCCGACGGCGTCCTGTGGCTCACCAGCTCCGCCGCCCCGGGACAGGTGCAGGAGCTGGACGAACTGGCCCGCGAGCTGCGCCGCGCCAAGCCGCTGCTGCCGCTGGTGACGCGCAGTGACTTCTATGAGGAAGACGAGATCGACGGCGCGCTGGTGAAGCGCCTGCGGAACAAGTCGGCGGCGACCCGCGCCCAGCAGGAAGCGGATGTCGCCGCGCGTGCCCAACACAAGCTGGCGGCCATGGGCGTCGACGTGGCGCAGCTGATGGCGCCGGTGTCCATATCCACCCACATGGCCCGCGCGCAGGGGGCGACGCCCGCGGGCATCGTCGAGGCGGGCATGGAACATCTCTATGCGGGCCTGCGGACCCTGTTGGAGCCCGCGCTCGCCTACAGGCGGCGCAAGCCGGCTGAGGTCCTGCTGCACCATCTGGAGGAGAACGTGCTGGGCGGGTTGCTCGATCAAGTGCTCCCGATGCTGGCCGAGTTCACTGCGGCGCTCGAAACCGCCCGGGAGCAGTTGGAAGAGCAGCACGAACAGATTGCAGACGACGTCTGGCGCACGACAGTCCCACTATTGGCCGGCATGATCGAGGACCACGCTGCCGGGCGCGACATGAACGCCCTCTGCCACTGCCTGTCGCAGGTCCTGCGGCGTGCATTCGAGGTGGCGGCGGATGAGCATTTGTCGGGCTATCGGCTCGATCCCGCTGGGCGTTGCCCGGCGATCGCCCTCGGCGAGAACCTCGATTTCGAGGACCTTGTGATCGATCTGGATGGCGACCGCCCGTCGGTCGCGGTGGATTATGCGCGTCTCCATGCCACGCTGGAACAGCAGATCCGCGATTGGGTGCTTCGATCTGCCGATGCGACTTTGGAGCAGTGCCATTCGTGCATCCGCCAATTGACCGAAAGCGCCGCTCGCATCGAAGCTATCCTGCGCAGTCGTGAGAAGGCGCTGCTTGACATAAGGGTGGCTATACTGGGCGATTGCGTTTTCCGCGCGTCTTGACTCGCACCACGGCCGCCGAGAATTACGCGGGGCTGCCGTTCTGATCGGCGGCCGCCGGGAGCCGGAGCGCCGCGACCAGAGCGAGAGCCGTGCGCGTCGCGGCGCCGGCGGCCACCACCAGTTGCGGCAGGATCATCCATTCCAGCGTCCAGGCGGCGCCGGAGCGCTCGTTCTCGTGCACCAGGGCCTGGTCGAGCCCGCCCTGCTGGGCGGCGGCGAACCGCGCCAGGGTGACGAGGATTTCCGCCGCCACCGGATTATTCTTCTCCGGCATGGCGGACGAGCCGCCACCGCCGGCGATGGTCACCTCGCCCACCTCGTTCTGCGCCATCAGGCAGATGTCGGCGCCGAACTTGCCCAGGGTTCCGCAGACCAGCGTGCACCAGTGGCCGAAGGCGACGACGCCGTCGCGCTCGGCATGGGTGGCACGCGGCGCGCGCAGCAGGCCGAGCCGGTCGGCAAGACCATCGGCCACCGCCTGCGCCGCCGCGCCCAGCTCGGCACGATTGCCCACGGCGCCACCCAGCTGCACCCGGAACAGGTTCATCGCCACGTCCGGCAGGCGCGCCCGATGCCGCGCGAGGGGATCGCGCCAGCCCGCGACTTTGTGGGCGAGCGAGACGGGTCGCGCGCGCTGCATGCGCGTGTGACCACAGAGCATGTGCGTGCCGGCCTCGGCCTCCAGGCGGTCGAAGGCCCCCATGAGCGCGCCGAGCCGGGCATCGAGGATGTCCGCCGCCGCCTTGAGGCGCAGGAACAGGCTGGTGTCGATCACGTCCTGGCTGGTGGAGCCCTTGTGCGCGAAGCCGGCATGGGGCTCGCCGACAGCGGCGCGCAGAAGACGTACCAGTTCCGGCACCACCACGCCGTCGCGGGCGACAGCTCCCGCAAGATCCGACGGGGCGATGCGCATGCGGGAGGCGGCGGCCACGATGGCCTCGGCCGCCGCGTCGGGGATGACCCCCGCCTCCGCCTCGGCCTGCGCCAGGGCCGCCTCGAAGCGCAGCATGGCGGCGATGTCCGCTTCGCCGCTGAAGCAGGCGGCCACCTCCTCGTCACCCAGCAAGGCGCCGAGGAACGGATGCGCGAACACGGACACGCTCATGGGATCATGGCCTCGATGCGGGAGATTGCGACCCGCAAGCTCGACCGCGACGGGGCCGGCCGTCAAGGGCACCGCGCGTCGCGGGGCTTTTGTCGATCCGCCATCAGGCATCGATCATGCCTCAATTTCATATCAAAAATCGTATGTATCTATACAAAAATGTCATTTTCCATGTCGAAGCTCGTATGGAACTCTCCCTGCGAGCCGAGCTTGCGCGATCGCACCCCACCGCTTCGCCCACAGATCGCCTCCGGATCGACTGCCCCAGAAACGGAGACGTCAATTGCCGTCCGCACCAGAACGCTCCGGCCGCTGGATCGCCGGCGACGCCATCCTCATCGAGGTGTGGCAGGCCCATGCGGGCGGTGGCTGCCGCCACAAGACCGACGGCGACCTCGCCCCGCTCGATCCGAATTTCGCCGGCACCAGGCGCTGCCTGACACTTTTCGAGAGCAAGCGGGAGGGCAATTGATGCCGCTCGCCGATCTGAAGGCGGCGCCGTTCCAGACCGGCATCCGCCTGCAGGGCGAAAACGACACCGTTTTCTTCGACATCTGACGAGACCATCACGACCGCCGCGCGCAGTGGCGTATTCGTCTCCAAATTCCAAGAAAGAGAATGCGTTACGATCCGGTCGCGAGGCCATCTGATCGGCGCGTGCTCCAGGGAGGACACCATGCGCCGAACATCCATCCGAAGCGCGGGAGCGGCTGCGCTCATCGCCGCCGCCATCGCCGCCGTCATGGCCGCCGTCATGGCCGCGTCGGGGCCTGCCCGCGCGCAGATTTCCGACGATGCGGTCAGGATCGGCGTGCTCAATGATCTGTCCGGCCAGTTTGCCGACATCGGCGGCAAGGGCGCGGTGCTTGCCGTGCAGATGGCCGCCGACGACTTCGGCGGCACGGTCGCGGGCAAGAGGATCGAAATCGTCTCCGCCGACCACCAGAACAAGCCGGACGTGGCCGGCGCCATCCTGCGCCAGTGGTTCGACCGGGAGGGCGTCGATGCGGTGACGGGCCTGCCCACCAGCTCCGTCGCCCTCGCCGCGCAGGAGATCGCGCGGGACAAGAAGAAGACCGCCCTGATCGCCGGCGGCGCCACCTCCGACCTCACGGGCAAGGCGTGCTCGCCCTATTCCATCCACTGGGCCGACGACACCTATGCCCTCGCCAACGGCACCGCCCGCGCGGTGACCCGGGCCGGCGGCAAGACCTGGTTCTTCCTCACGGCGGACTACGCCTTTGGCCATGCCATGGAACGCGACGCCTCCACCGCCATCCGCGACGGCGGCGGCAAGGTGCTCGGCGGCGTGCGCCACCCCTTCGCCGCGTCGGATTTCTCGTCTTTCCTGCTGCAGGCGCAGGCCTCCAGGGCGCAGGTGATCGGGCTCGCCAATGTGGGCGGCGACACCGGCAACGCCATCAAGCAGGCGGCGGAATTCGGCATCGTGGACAGCGGGCAGAAGCTCGCGGGCTTCCTCGTCTTCATTTCGGATATCCACGCCCTCGGCCTCAAGCTCGCAAAGGGGCTGCTGGTCTCCACCGGCTTCTACTGGGACCAGAACGACGCGTCGCGCGCGTTCGCCCGGCGCTTCTTCGAGAAGACCGGCCGCATGCCCACCAAGGAGCAGGCGTCGGGCTACGCGGCCGTGACCCACTACCTGAAGGCGGTGGCCGCCAGCGGCACCGACGATGCGGCCCGGGTCAATGCGCAGATGCGGCAATTGCCGGTGGACTATTTCGGCCATTCCGGCTCCATCCGCCCCGACGGCCGGGTGCTCTACGACCTCACCCTCTACGAGGTGAAGGCGCCGGAGGAGAGCAAGGGTCCGTGGGACTATTACAAACCCCTGGCCACCCTGCCCGCGGCCGAGGTGTTCCGCCCCATGAGCGAGGGCGGTTGCCCTCTGGTGAAGCCCTGACCGGACCCACCGCCTGAAGACCGCCGCTCGCGGACCATTGGGTTCAGTCGATCCGCGCCACCTTCCGCAGCAGCGCCACCAGCGTGTCGCGCCCGCCGGGACCCAGGAGGTGGGCAAAGTCGTCCTCCTGCGCCGACTGGAGCTTGCGCGCCTTGTTGAGGAGCGCGGTTCCCGCCTTGGTCAGGAACATCGCGTGGGAGCGCGCGTCGGTGGCCGAGCGCGTGCGCTCGGCGAGCCCGCGCTTCTCCAGCTGGTCGAGCATGACGACGAAATTGGTGCGCTGGATGCCGAGCACCCGCGCGATCTCCGACTGCTTGCGGCCGGGATTGTCGCTGATCACCAGCAGCACGGAATATTGCGCGGGCGTCAGATCGAGGGGCGCGAAACGGGCGCTGAAATCCTCGAACACCGCCATCTGCGCCCGCCGCAGGGTGTAGCCGACGACGCTCGTGAGGCCCGTGAGGTCGAGGTCGGAGGCATCGGTCCCCTCGTCCGCGTCGTCCGGCTCCACCGCGCGCGCCGGCTTGCGCCCGCGCCGCGCCGGCGCTCCGTTTGCGGACGTTGTCTTCTGCGCCTGTGCCTTCTGGGCCGGTGTCTTCTGGGCCGGCGTCTTGCGGGCCTGTGTCTTGCGGACCGGTATCAGGTCGTCTTCAGCACCCATCGTTCGCCCTTCGCACTCTAAATTCAAGAAAGAGAACGCGTTATCCGATCGGATTGCGATGCAATCCAATCGGCGCGTGCTCTTCGCTTCCGGTCGCGGAAGCGGCGACGGCCAAGACCGTCATTTTCCCTCGGACGGCCAAAGCCGTCCTGTCCATTTTGCAGGTTTCGGCCGTCTTGCCGACCCATGCAAATATTGTTATGATCCATATCAATTAAACAAGAACCTACCGGGAGGGACGTCCGCGTCCCGCACAATCACCGCCAGATCCGACGCCCTTTCGGGCGAACGCATCCGTGCGGCAGGACGCAAGAGCACGCGCCGATCGAATTGCCCCGCAATATGATCGGCAAAACGTTCTCTTTTCATAACGACAGAGCCGGTTTCACCGTTCAGGCCCAACACCCTGAACGAAGCCGGCCGGAGGGGGAGACACGCATCCGTGGACGGCACGATTCTGCTTTTCCTGTTGCAGGACGGTATCACGAACGGAGCGGTCTACGCTTTGCTCGGCATCGCCATCGTCCTCATCTTCGCGGTCACCCGCGTCATCTTCATTCCCCAGGGCGAGCTGGTCGCCTTCGGCGCACTCACCTATGCGCTTCTGGAGGCGGGCCGGCTGCCGGGCACGGTGTGGCTCACCCTGGCCTTCGGCGCGCTCGCCTTCGCCTTCGATCTCGCCGCATCGCTTAGCACCGGGATCGACGCGAGGAAACTCACCCGCAGCGCCGGCCTCACCCTCGCCCTGCCGGCGGCCCTCCTTGCCGTCACCTATGGCGTGGCCGGGGCGGGCTTCGGGCCCGGCGTGCACATCCTGCTCACCCTCGCCCTCGTCACGCCGCTCGGCCCCTACATCTACCGGGTGGCGTTCCAGCCCATCGCCTCGGCCTCCATCCTGGCCCTGCTCATCACCGCCGTGGGCGTGCATCTCGCCCTGGTGGGGCTCGGGCTCGTCTTCTTCGGTGCCGAGGGGGTGCGGGCGCCGAGCCTGTCGGAGCTAACGCTGGAACTCGGCCCCCTGCTGGTGAGCGGGCAGAGCCTCGTCATCTACGCGGTCACGCTGCTTGCCATCGGCGCGCTCTGGTTCTTCTTCGAGCGGGCCTTGTGGGGCAAGGCGCTGAAGGCCACCGCGGTCAACCGCCTCGGCGCGCGGCTGGTGGGCATCCGCACCACCTTCGCCGGCGCCCTCGCCTTCGGCCTCGCCGCGCTCGTGGGCGCGCTCTCGGGCATCCTGATCGCGCCGGTGACCACCATCTATTACGACACCGGCTTCCTCATCGGCCTCAAGGGGTTCGTGGCCGCCATCGTGGGTGCGCTGGCGAGCTATCCGCTCACCGCCGTCGCCGCCCTCGCGGTGGGCATCGTCGAGGCCTTCTCCTCCTTCGTCGCCTCGGACCTGAAGGAGGTCATCGTCTTCATGCTGATCATCCCGGTGCTGGTGTGGCGCTCCCTCACCCAGCCCCATGTGGAAGAGGAGGACTGAGCCCGTGACGCCCCCTCCCGCCGCGACCCATGCCCAACCCCTCCGCTCCGAGGCGCCGATGACCGCACGCTCCGAAGCCGCGTTGCCACCGACCGCCGCCGGCGGGCCGCAGGCCGAAAATCAACGCAGCATCCCGCGCGGCCGGCTGAAGCTGCCGCCGCTCGAACCCCGCATCGCCATCGCCGTGTTCGCGGCAATCATGGCGGCGCTGCCGCTCATTCCCGGCGTGCCGCTCTTCGCCATCACCCTGATCGGCAATATCGGCCTTGCCGCGCTGGTCGCCCTCGGGCTCGTCCTGCTCACCGGCGTGGGCGGCATGACCTCGTTCGGGCAGGCCGCCTTCTGCGGTTTCGGCGCCTACACCACGGCGGTGCTCACCACCACCTACGGCTGGTCGCCCTGGGCCACCCTGCCGGTGGCCCTGCTGGTGGCGGGCAGCGCGGCGGTGGTGCTCGGCCTTCTCACCGTGCGCCTGTCGGGACACTTCCTGCCGCTCGGCACCCTGGCCTGGGGCATCAGCCTCTATTACCTGTTCGGCACCCTCGACATCCTCGGCCGCCACGACGGCATTTCCGGCATCCCGCCCTTCTCCATCGCCGGCCATGACCTGACCGACCCGCGCACGGTGCATTACCTCATCTGGGGCCTGGTGATCGGCGCGGCGATCCTCACCATGCACCTGCTCGACAGCCGCGTGGGCCGCGCCATACGGGCCCTGCGGCGCGGACAGCTGGCGGGGGAATCCTTCGGCATCGACGCCGCGCGCATGAAGCTCGTGGTGTTCGTCTATGCCGCGCTCCTTGCCGGCCTCTCCGGCTGGCTCTACGCCCATGTGACGCGCACCGTCACCCAGACCCCGTTCGGCATCAATGCCGGCATCGAATACCTGTTCATGGCGGTGCTGGGCGGCGCCGGGCAGATCTTCGGCGCGGTGGTGGGCGCCGGCCTTGTCACCGTGCTGAAGGAAGCGCTCCAGCGCGTGCTGCCGCAGGTCTTCGGCCATGGCGTGCAGCTGGAGGCCGTGGTGTTCGGCATCCTGCTGGTGGGGCTGCTTCAGGTGGCGCGGGAGGGCGTGTGGCCCCACATCGCTGCCCTGTGGCCGGCGCGCGGGCGGCCCGTGCCCCCCGACGCCCCGGCCCTGGCGCGGCGCGGCGCCTCCGCAGCACCCGCGGAAAAGCTGCTGGTGCTCGACGGCGCGGTGAAGAAATATGGCGGCCTCACCGCCGTGAACGCCGTGTCCTTCGCCGTGGGGCGCGGTGAGATCGTCGCCCTCATCGGCCCGAACGGGGCCGGCAAGAGCACCACCTTCAACCTCATCACCGGCGTCACCCGCCTCACCACCGGCGCGGTGCGCTTCGAGGGCATGGACATCGCCGGCGCCCCGCCGCAGGAGATCGCGCGGCTCGGCATCGCCCGGACCTTCCAGCACGTGAAGCTCAATCCCGAGATGAGCGTGCTCGAAAACGTGGCGCTGGGCGCCCACCTGCGCGGCCATGCCAGCGTCCTCTCCTCCATGCTCCGCCTCGACCGGCGCGACGAGGCCCGCCTTCTGGCGGAGGCGCGCCGGCAGATCGAGCGCGTGGGCCTCGCCGCGCACATGATGAAGCCCGCCGGCAGCCTCGCCCTCGGCCAGCAGCGGGTGGTGGAGATCGCCCGGGCGCTGGCCCTCGACCCGGTGCTGCTGCTGCTCGACGAGCCGGCCGCCGGCCTGCGCCACAAGGAAAAGGAAGCGCTCGCCGCGCTGCTGCGCAGCCTGCGCGCCCAGGGCATGAGCGTGCTGCTGGTGGAGCACGACATGGGCTTCGTGATGGGGCTGACCGACCACATCGTGGTGCTCGACTTCGGCACCAAGATCGCCGAGGGCCCGCCCGCAGCCATCAAGACCAACCCCCAGGTCCTCGAAGCCTATCTCGGAGGTGTGGCATGAGCGCCGAGCCCGGCATCCGCCCCGGCGCCGTGGAAGCCACGGTGCTTCTCGACATCGCGGGCGCCTCCATCGCCTATGGCAAGGTGCGCGCGGTGGAAGGCGCCTCCCTGCGCGTCGGCGCGGGCGAGATCGTTACCGTCATCGGCGCCAACGGGGCCGGCAAGTCCACCCTGCTGAACGCCACCATGGGGGCGCTGCCGCTCGCTGCCGGCAGCATGACCTTCCTCGGTCGCGACGTCAGCCGACTGGCCGTGGAGGAACGCGTCGCCCTCGGCCTCAGCCTCGTGCCCGAGCGGCGCGAGCTGTTCTCCACCATGAGCGTGGAGGATAATCTGGTGTTGGGCGGCTTCCGCGTGGCCCGCGCCGTGGCCCGCGACACCCTCGCCGAGGTCTATGACCGCTTCCCCCGCCTCAAGGAGCGGCGGCGCCAGCTCGCCGGCACCATGTCCGGCGGCGAGCGGCAGATGCTGGCCATGGGCCGCGCCCTCATGGGCCGCCCGAAGCTGCTGATGCTCGACGAGCCCAGCCTCGGGCTGGCCCCGCGCATCGTCGCCGACATCTTCCGCATCATCGCCGACCTGCGCGCGTCCGGCGTCTCCATCCTGCTGGTGGAGCAGAATGCGCGCGCGGCGCTCGCCGCCGCCGACGTTGCCCATGTGATGGAGCTCGGCGCCGTGACCCTGTCCGGACCCGCCGCCGTGCTCGCCCGCGATGAGCGGGTGATCGAGAGCTATCTCGGCTTCCACTGATCCTTCCGACACCCCCGCGAGGGCGCCATGACCTATCGTCCGCCGATCGACGAGATCCTGTTCACCCTGGCCCAGGTTGCGGTGCCCCCCGGCAGCCCGCCGCCCGTGCCGGTCGACGAGCTTACCGCCATCCTGGAAGAGGCGGGCCGCTTCTGCGCCGAGCGCATCGCCCCCCTCGACCGCACCTCGGACCTGATTGGCGCGCGATGGGAGGACGGCCGCGTCACCACCCCGCCCGGCTTCAGGGAGGCCTATGCGGACTGGATCGCCGGCGGCTGGAACGCCGTGGCCCAGCCGGAGGCATACGGCGGCTCCGGCCTTCCCGTGTCGGTGGGCACCGCCGCCATGGAGATGTTCACCTCGTCCTGCATGGCGCTCTCCACCCTACCGGTGCTGTCGCAGGGCGCGGCGGACGCCATCGAGGCCCATGCCTCGGACGCGCTGAAGGCGCTGTATCTGCCCAGGCTCGTCTCGGGCGAATGGACCGGCACCATGAACCTCACCGAGCCGCAGGCGGGCTCGGACCTCGGCCTCCTGCGCACGCGCGCGGAACCCCTCGGCGAGGGACGCTACCGCATCACCGGCTCGAAGATCTTCATCACCTTCGGCGCCCACGACCTCGCGGCGAACATCATCCACCTGGTGCTGGCCCGCCTGCCCGACGCCCCAGCCGGGGTGAAGGGCATCTCCCTGTTCCTGGTGCCGCAGCACTTCGTGGCGGCGGACGGGACGCTGGGCGCGGAAAACGACCTGCGCTGCGCCGGCATCGAGCACAAGCTCGGCATTCGCGGCTCGCCCACCTGCACCATGGTGTTCGGCGATGGCGGCGGCGCCATCGGCTGGCTGGTGGGGGAGGAGAACAAGGGCCTCGCCTGCATGTTCACCATGATGAACAAGGCCCGCCTCGCCACCGGCCTCCAGGGCGTCGCCATGGCGGAGAAGGCAACGCAGAAGGCCACCACCTATGCATTGGAGCGCCGGCAGGGACGAGCGGCCGGCTTCGACGGCGCGGCACCCATCGCCGCCCATCCGGACCTCGCGAAGACCCTTGCCCGCATGAAGGCGCTGACCACCGCGGCCCGGGCCATCGCCTATGCGGCCGCCGCCGCCATTGACGGCGGAGCCTCTGGGGATGCGCGCGCCAGCCTGCTCACGCCGGTGGTCAAGGCGTTCTGCACCGACATCGGCTGCGAAGTTGCTTCCCTCGGCATCCAGGTCCATGGCGGCATGGGCTTCGTGGAGGAGACCGGCGCTGCCCAGCTGCTGCGCGATATCCGCATCGCGCCCATCTATGAGGGCACCAACGCCATCCAGGCCATCGACCTCGTAATGCGCAAGATCCCCCGCGAGGGCGGGACCGAGGTGGCGCGCCTGATCGCCGAATGCCGGGCGGACGTGGCACGGGCAGAGAACCGCGTCGGCCCCTCGGCGGCGATCCTGGCGGAGGCGCTCACCGCGCTCGAAGCCGCCACCGCCCACCTGCTGTCACCCACCACCGGCGAGGCTGCAAAGCTGCTGGTGGCGCAGACCTACCTGCGCCTGTTCGGCCTCGCCCTGGGCGGGGCGCTGCTGTCGCGCGGCGCCGCGGCGGCGGGGACAAGGGAAGGCGACTGGATCCGCCTCGCGCGCATCTATGCGGAAGACATCGCCGCCGAGGCCGAGGGCCTTGCCGGGCAGGTCCTCTCCACCCGCCGCGATCCCGCCGACTACCGCGCCCTCGCCGGCGTCGGCTGACGCTGCCGGAGCAATGGCCGGAGCAAATGGAAAGGGCTCCCGGATCGCCTCCGGGAGCCCTTTTTCATGGACCTCGTCTTTTTCATGGGCCTCGTTGAGAGAGCACGGCACCCCTCATCACTCGACCAGAACCCACCTGCCGTCCTTGACGGTGATCAAGATGCGGGCGCGGTCGTCCACGCCGTAATGGTTGGTGGGGGTGTAATTGTAGACGCCCTGGCTCGCCTTCAGCTCCTTCTCGCTTTCCAGCGCATCGCGCAGGGCGGTGCGGAATTCGGGCGTGCCGGGCCGCGCGGTCTTCAGCGCCACCGGCAGCACCCGCTCCAGCAGCTGGAACACATCGTACATATGGGCGCCGAACTGGGTGACGGTGCCTTCGCCGAACTTGGCCTCATAGGCCTTCGTGTAAGCAATGCCGGGCGCCTTGGTGGGGCTTGCCTCCGGCTGCTCGGCGGCGGCCACCACCGGCCCCGAAGTGAAGATCACCCCCTCCGCAGCCTTCCCGGCGATGCGGATGAAGTCGCGCGTCACCGCCCCGTGGGTCTGGTAGATGGGCCCCTTGTAGCCGCGCTCGCGCAGCGCGATCACCGGCAGGGCTGCGGCCGTGCCGGAGGCGGCGACCAGCACCGCATCCGGCTTCTGGGCGAGGAGCTTCAGCGTCTGCCCGGCCACCGAGGTGTCGGCGCGGGCATAGCGCTCGTCGGCCACCATGGAAAGGCCGAGCGGCTCGCCGTTGGCCTTGAACTCCTTCACCCAGAGGTCGCCCCAGCTGTCGGAAAAGCCGATGAGGGCCACCCGCTTCACCTTGCGCTTCAGCATGTCCTCATAGATGCCCTTGGCCATCAGGGACACGGGCTGGGGCATGGAGAAGCTCCATTTCTCCTTGCCGGGCTGGAAGGGAATGGGGCTGAGCGCGAAATGCGGCACCTGCACTTCCGCCGCCACGTTGGCGACGGCCAGGGTGGCCGGCGTCACCGCCGATCCGATGAGCACGTCCACCTTGTCCTCGGTGGCGAGGCGCCGGGCATTGGTGGTGGCGACCGTGGGGTCGCCCGTATCGTCGAGCGGGATGATTTCCAGCTTCAGCCCGGCGATCTCTTTGGGCACCACATCGAGGGTGTTCTTCTCCGGGATGCCGAGGGCCGCGCCCTGCCCGGTGGTGGAAATGGAGGCGCCGATGCGCACCACATCGTCCGCCGCCAGCACACCGGTGCCGCCGAGGGCAAGAAGCAGCGCCGCGCCTACGAGCGGACGCCGAAAGGCATAGGTCATTCTCGTCTCCTCCCCTGTTTGATTTGCCCCGGCCGCCCCGCTTTGCGGTGGTGTTCCGGCCAAAGGATTGGTTGCCGCTCAGCCTTCCGAGAGCCGCCGGATCACCTCCTGCGGGATCGGGCGGGACTTCAGCCGCTTGGGATCGTCGGGATGCGGGCCGACCCAGACGCGGGTCTCGTAGCCCTCGATGGCGAGCACCTCGCCCTCCGGCACCGGCTTCAGCACCTTGTGCAGCACGTCGAAGCTGGAGGTGCGGATGGCGCTGACGGTGGTCTCGATGACGATGTCGTCGCCGAAGGTGGACGGCACCATGAACTTCGCCCGCGTATCCACCATGGGATAGCCGACGATGTCGAACTGCCGGATGAGGTCACGCTTCAGCCAGCCCGCCTTCTCGAACAAAGCGTGGGTGGAGGCGTCGAACATGGCGAAGTAGCGCGGGTAGAAGACGATGTTGGCGGCATCGCAATCCCCCCATTCGATGCGCACGGTCCGGCGGTTCACCAGCATGGCTTCCTCCTTCAGCGGGGGGGCAGGCGCAGCGCGCCGTCGAGGCGCACGGTCTCGCCGTTGAGGAACGTGTTCTCCGCCATGTGCACGGCGAGGGCGGCGAACTCCACTGCCTCGCCGAGGCGAGAGGGGAACGGGATGGAGGCGCCCAGCGCCCGCTGCACCTCCTCCGGAAGGGTCTTCAGCAGCGGCGTGGCGAACAGGCCGGGGGCAATCACGTTCACCCGGATGCCGAAGGCGGCGAGCTCGCGGGCGATGGGCAGCGTCATCCCGACGATCCCGGCCTTTGAGGCGGCATAGGCCGCCTGCCCCACCTGCCCCTCGAACGCCGCCACCGATGCGGTGGAGACGACGACGCCGCGCTCGCCATCCTCCAGCGGGTCCAGCCTTGCCATGGCGGCAGCCGCGAGGCGCAGCATGTTGAAGGTGCCGAGGAGATTGACCCGCACCACCTTCTCGAAATCGGCCAGGGGCTGCGGGCCGTCCTTGCCCACCACGCGCTTCGCGCTGCCGATCCCCGCGCAATTGACGAGGATGCGCGCCGGCCCGTGGGCGGCCGCAGCGACGGCTAGCGCGGCGTCCGCCGAGGCGGGGTCGGCCACGTCGCAGGGCGCGGCGATGCCGCCGATGGCGGAGGCCACCTCCCGCGCCGCGTCGGTATTGAGGTCGAGCACCGCCACTCTGGCGCCACGCGCCGCCAGCGCCTGCGCGGTGGCGCGGCCGAGGCCGGAGCCGCCGCCGGTGACGATGGCGGCCGTCTGTTCAAGCTTCATCTGTTGCTCCCGCGTCCGCTCAGGCGGCTTCAGGGTTTTCGACCAGCATGGCGATGCCCTGCCCGCCGCCAATGCAGGCCGAGGCGATGCCGTAGCGCAGGCCCGATCGCTTCAGTTCGCGCGACACGGTGAGGGCGAGCCGCACGCCGGTGGCGCCCAGGGGATGGCCGATGGCGATGGCGCCGCCGTTCACGTTCAGCCGGTCGTCGTCGAGGTCGAGCTCGCGGGCACAGGCCATGATCTGCGCGCCGAACGCCTCGTTGATCTCGATGCGGTCCACGTCGGCGACGGCGATGCCCGCCTTGGCGCAGACCGCCCGGATGGCCGGCACCGGGCCGATCCCCATGATGTGGGGCGGCACTCCCACGGCGGCGCTGGCGACGATACGGGCGAGCGGCGCCCTGCCCTTCGCCTTCAGCCAGCCGCCGGAGGCGAGCACCACGCTTGCCGCTCCATCCACCACGGCGGAGGAATTGCCGCCGGTCTGCACCCCGCCGAAGGCCGGGCGGATCTTCGCCAGCACCTCCAGGGGCGAGGGCCGCACATGGCTATCCTCCTTCACCACCTCGCCCTTGGCCTTCAGCTTGATGGCGCGGGGCTTCAGGCCATCCGCCTCGAAGGTCTCGTCGGTCACGGCCACGATCTCGCCGTCGAAGAAGCCGGCGGCGCGGGCGGCGAGCGCCCGCTCGAAGGAGCGCGCGGCGAAGGCGTCCACCTCATCGCGGGTGATCTGGAAATCCCGGGCAAGGTTCTCCGCCGTGCCGCCCATGGTGGTGTCGCAGTCGGTGTCGAGCAGGCTTTCCCAGAGGAAGTCCTTGAACTCCACCTGCCCCATGCGAAAGCCGCCGCGATGGGTGTAGGCCGCCACCGGATTGCGGCTCATGGATTCGGTGCCGACGCACAGCCCCACCTCGGCGCGCTTCTGGGAAAGGGCGTCGGCGGCCTGGGCGATCACCTCCACCCCGGTGCCACAGATGCGCTGAACGAGATGGGCCGGCACCTCGGTGCGCGCGCCGCAATAAAGGCCCACATGGCGAGGCAGGAAATAGGCGTCGAAGCTGGCCTGCGCCATGTTGCCGGCCACCACCGTCCCGACCTCGGACGGGTCGACGCCGGCCCGGCGCAACGCCTCGCGCCCGGCCTTGATGCCGAGGTCGGTGGGCGAGACCTGGGACAACGCGCCGTTATAGTCCACGAACGGCGTGCGGGCGCCGTCCACGAGGAAGACGTCGTCGAAGCTGAGCGTGACCGCGCCGGGAACCGTGCTCATGGAAGGACCTTTCTTGCTGCGTGTTCTTGCGGCATGCGTCGGACCATCGGGCGCCGGCAAGGCCGCGCGCCCGCAAGATCGTCGGGGTGTTCGGGGGCATGGCCGGGAGCGGCGGGCGCCGCAGCCGGCCGCTGGGCGCTAGAGCCTCACCACGTTGGGCGCGCTCTCGGCGGCGTAAAGGGCCTCCACCTCGCTCGCGCGATTGGCGAGCACGGCGCGCTGGTTCAGCGAGCCCTTGTCGGTGGCCTCGCCGAGGTCGATGGAGGGCGGCTCGGCGAGCAGTGCGAGGCGCATCACCCGGGTGGAGGACCCGGTGGAGACCTTGGCGATCTCGGCGAGCCGCGCGCGGAAGGCGTCATGCACCGCCGGATCGGCCAGCACCTCGGCCAGCGGCGCATCGGCGGGCAGATGGGGGGCGAGGGCGCGGACCGCGTCCTCCTCCGGGAACACCAGCATGCCGATGTCGTCCCGGTCGTGGCCGGTGACCACGGCATCCTTCACCAGCGGATCGAGCTTGCCGATGAAGTCCACCCGCAACGGCCCGACGCTGACCCAGGTGCCGGTGGCCAGCTTGAAGTCCTCGGAGACCCGCCCGTCGAACTCGAAGCCGGCGGCGAAATTGTTCGGCTCGGCAAGCCGCAGCGCATCGCCGAGCAGATAGAAGCCCTCGGCGTCGAACGCGCTCTGGGTGAGGTCCGGGCGGCGCCAGTAGCCGGGCATGATGTTGGGGCCGCGCAGGCGCGCCTCCAGCTTGCCGGCATTGGGCACGAGCTTCAGCTCGACGCCGCGATGGGGCACCCCGACGATGCCCGGCCGGTCCACCTCGCGCACGCCGATGAGCGCGCCGGGGGCGGTTTCGGTGGCGCCGAGGGAGGTGGTCATGGTGATGGCATGGCCCACCGTGTCGATGGAGAGGTCGCGATAGGCGTCCCACACCGGCTTCGACAGCCCCGCCCCGGCATAGAACATGAGCTTCAGCCGGGAGAAGAAATGCAGCCGCAGCGCCTCGTCGGCCTGGAGATAGGGCAACAGCGCCTCGAACCCCTTCGGCACGTTGAAATAGATGGTGGGCGCGATCTCCCGCAGATTGCGCACCGTCGCCTCGATGCCGTTCGGCATGGGCTTGCCGGCATCGATGTAGAGGGTGCCGCCATTGTAGAGGGCGATGCCGAAGTTGTGGTTGGAGCCGAAGGTGTGGGCCCAGGGCAGCCAGTCCACCAGCACCGGTGGTTCGTCCTTCAGGAAGGCCATGGCCTCCGCCAGCATGGCCTGGTTGGCGCAGATCATGCGGTGGGTGTTGGTGACCGCCTTGGGATAGCCGGTGGACCCGGAGGTGAGCAGGAACTTGGCGATGGAATCCGGCCCCACCTGGGTGCGCGCGGAGACCACCGCCGATGAGATGGGGCGCTCCACCAGGCTGCTGAAAGGGGTAGCGCCCAGTTCCTCCGCGCTGTCGTCGGAGACGACGATCTCGATGCCGCGCTCCTTCACCTTCCTCAGCGCGCGGGCATAGGCCCTGCCCTCCGCCGCGAAGACGAGGCGCGGGGTGAGCAGGTCGAGGGCATAGCTGAGCTTGCCGAGGTCCTGCGACACCAGCGAATAGGCCGTGGACATGGGGCAGGTGGGCACGCCCACCGCCATGCCGGCGAGGGAGACGAGGGCGTGGTCGATGCCGTTGCCGGAGAGGATGAGCACCGGCTCGTCCTCCGACAGGTCGCGGGCAAGCAGTGCCGCACCGATATGCAGGATCTGCTCGAAGGCGGCACCAAAGGTCAGCTCGCGCCAGCCGCCGCCGGCCCTGCGCTCGGCGAGGAACACCCGCTCGGGCGTCACCTTGGCCCAATGCTCCAGCCGGTCCACCAGCGAGGCGGCGTAATGGGGCAGAGGCTTGGCCGAACGGACCACGATGACCCCGTCCGGCCGCGTCTCCACCACAGGGTCGAGCTTGCCGAACAGGCGCAGGGGTGCGCTCGGCGGAATCATGGCGTGCATCATTCCCTCCCGCAGGCTGTCGTCGCCCCATGGCGCGACGCCTCGTCGTTTCCTCGGCCCCGCCAGTTCTCCGGCGCGGGCCATCCTGCCGGTTGATCCGGCGTGATGCTTGGACCGTCCGGATCAGTCCGGGCGGGTCACCTTGGCGGCGCGCTTCTCGAGGAAGGCGCGCACGCGGGTCTTGGCTTCGCGATCGCCCTGGGCGACGGCGGAAACAAGGGATTCCATCAGGTAGCCCACGCGCGGATCACTGTCGGCGATGCGCGGCAGGGCCTGGATGACGGCGAAATTGGTAAGCGGGGCGTTGCCGCAAATGCGCCGGGCAAGGTCGAGCGCATGGGCAAAGCCCTCGTCCTCACCCACCAGATATTGCGAGAAACCGAGACCGACGCCCTCCGCCGCCGAATAGGAGCGGCCGGTCAGCATCATGTCCGCCATGCGCGCGACGCCGATGAGCTTGGGCAGCCGCACCGATCCACCGCCGCCCACGAAGATGCCGCGCTGCCCCTCGGGCAGGGCATAGAAGGCGGACGGCTCGGCGACGCGGATGTGGGCGGCGCAGGCAAGCTCCAGCCCGCCGCCGATGACCGCGCCCTTGAGCACCGCCACCACCGGCACGCGGCCGAACTCGATCTTCTCGAAGCAGCGGTGCCAGGCGCGGGAGTGGAACACCCCGTCGGTCACGTCCCGCTCGGAAATTTCCGAAAGATCGAGCCCGGCGGAGAAATTGGGGCCGATGCCGTGGATCACCACCGCCCGCACATCGTCGGGAATGGACGAGAAGCACGCATCCAGCGCCTCGATGGTGGAATCATTGATGGCATTGCGCTTGGCCTGCCGATCGAGACCCACGATGAGAATGTCGCCGTCCCGCGTGACCACGAGGGGGCCACCCGCATGGCGGTGCTGCGCCCCGTTGAACGCGCTCGCTGCCGGCGCCGATGCCGCCTCGGCCATGGGTTTCCTCCTCCCGCATTTCCATATTTGTTATTCTCTATAACATTTTTTGGAAGTCAACCGCTCCGTGGCGGCGGGCGCATTTTTTGGGCGCGATAGCCCTGCAGACGACCGCCTTGAGAAAGACGCCCGAGATGACATCGAGATTGACTGCAAGCCAAGGAAATCCATGACGTCGGCCGGGACGGCGAGAACGCGTTCGGCAGCTTCCCCATCACTGGAGGAAGATCATCGCGGGCTCGTCCCTCGCCGACGTCACCCCTCACATTCTCCGCCACAGCGTCGCCAGCGTCGCGAATGATCTCGGCTTCACCGGGGTCACCATCGCCGCCCTGGTCGGCCATGCGAAGGGTTCGGTGACGAGCAACGACATCCACAGCTGCAGACGGCGGCGGACTGGCTCGCGGCGCGCAAGATCCTGCCCGAGAAGATCATCGTCGCCGATCATCTCGCCCAATACTGACCCGCCCGAGCCGCACGCGCCACATCCCGAGGATTGCCATGAACAAGCCTGTCATCCCCCTGCCCGCCGAGACAGCCGGCACGCCCGCCATCCGGCGCTCGGCCGACCCTGCCGACTGGCGCGCACTGTTCGAACAGATCGGCGCCGGCTCCAGCGCGCGGGAGCGCGATCGCGTGCTCCCTTTCGAGGCGATCGGACTGCTGAAGGAGGCGGGCTTCGGCGCGCTCCGGCTCGCGCAGGCGGATGGCGGCGCGGGCGCGACCTTCCGCCAGACCTACAAGCTGGCGCGGGACCTCGCCGCGGCCGACGCCAATGTGGCGCACATCTTCCGCAACCATTTCACGGTCGCTGAGCAATACGCGCGGCTGCCCTATGATGCAAAGAGCCGGGCCTGGCAGGCCGAGGTGGCGGCGGGCGCGATTTTCGGCCTTGCCTCCACCGAGGCCGGCTCCAACCCCGCGGGCGGATTTGCCCCCGACACGAAGCTCGATGTGGACGGCGATGGCTTCCGCCTGAACGGGGTGAAATATTACAGCACCGGCACCCTGTTCGCCGATTCCGTGCTGGTGCGCGCGGCTTCGCCGACGGGCGGGTGGCCGCGGTCATCATCCCCACCCGGCGCGAGGGCATCGAGATCCTCGATGACTGGGACGGCGCCGGCCAGCGCCTCACCGCCTCGGGCACCACGCGCTTCCACACCGTGCGGGTCGAGGCGGACGAGGCGGTGTTCGACAGCCCCGGTCGTGGCTATAGCCTCGCCTATTCCAACACTCAGGCACAGCTCTTTCTCACCACCGTGGTGGCCGGCATCGCCCGCGGCGCGCTCGAAGATGCCATCGCTCTGGTGCAGCGGCGCAAGCGCAGCTTTTATTACGCGCCGGTGCCCAAGCCCGCCGACGATCCCTTCCTGCACCAGGCCGTGGGCCAGCTTGCCGCCAACGCCTTTGCGGCAGAGGCGATCATCCTCGCCGCAGCGGACGCCTTGACCTCGCGAGCGACGCCCGCGACCGGGACGACCCGCACCGAAGTGAGGGGAATGGGGAGGCGGCTGGGCTCCCCCGGGGCACCTCGCCACCATCGAGTTCTCGAAAAACAGGCCAATAGCAATGGCCCGCGAGTCAAACTCACGGGCCATTGCTATTACACGCCAGCTCCGGAACTCGAACTTCTGCTCCTTGATCAGCTGCGCACTCTATTGAATGGCGGGGGTGATGAAGGCCCTGCCCCGCTCATCCGGCCTTCCTGATGGCAGGGCAGGCACTCTGCGACAGCGGGCGGAAGGCCTGATCACCGGGAATGACCTCGAGCACATTGTAGACGTCCCATTCGGATTTCGACTGCTGGGGCGTCTTGACCTGAAGCAGAAGGGTGTCGTGGACGAGGCGCCCGTCCGCCCGCAGGGTGGCGTTGCGGACGATGTCGTCTTGCACGGGAATCTCGCGCATCCTGGCGGTGACAGTCTTGGGCTGCTTGGACTTCGACGCCGCGACGGCCTTCAAGTAGTGGCGGGTGGCCGAATACGCTCCCGCGTGGCTGATGGAGGGCATTTTTCCTCCGCCGGCAGCTTCGGCGAAACGCTCCGACCAGCGCCGGGTGCCGTCATCGAAGTTCCAGTAGAAGCTCTCCGTCAGTTGCGTGCCGGCGGCCGCCGCGAGACCGAGTGCCTTCACGTCCTGCAGCGTCAGGAACAGCGCCACGGGCTTCTTGCCGCTGGCCTGCAAGCCGAACTCGGAAGCCTGGCGGATCGAGGCGGTCGCATCGGCACCCGCGTTGGCAAACGCGAGGTAGTTTGCATTGGAAGCCCGCGCCTGCAGGAGAAACGAAGAGAAGTCGCTGGTTTGAAACGGATGCCGCACAGCACCGACCATCGTGGCCCCCTGCGCGTTGATGATTTCGGCGCCGTCCTTCTGCAGCGAATGGCCGAAGGCATAGTCGGACGCGAGGAAAAACCACCGGGTGCCCGGCTTGGCCAGGGGCTTCATCGCGCCTGCGACCTGGCTGTAGGTGTCCCACATCCACTGAACCGACGTTTCGGGGGAGCAATCCTCGTTGGTGAGCCGCGCGGTGCCGCCTGGGAACAGGACCGCGAACGTCTTCTTCTCGCGCGCGAGCGACTGGACGGCCAGCTGCACGGCCGCATTCACCACGTCCCCGATCGCATCCACATTTTCCGTGTCGACCCACTTGCGGGCGATGCCGAGGGCAACATCGGCCTTGTTCTGATGGTCGGCGGCGATCACGTCGATCTGCATGCCCTTGCACTCGGCCTTGAGGCAGTCCTCCACCGCCATCTGCGTAGCGATCACCGAGCCCTTGCCGGCGAAATCGGCGAAGGGGCCGGACAGGTCGGTGAGGACGCCGATCCTGACCTTGAAAGGTTGCTCCTGCGCCAGGCCTAGTCCGGCGATGCCGGCAAGAAGGAGGCCCGACACGGCGGTCGCGGCGGCGATCGTGATGCGCATGTTTCCATCCCCTTATTTTGGCCTGCCGCGGCTCGGCAGCTTTCAAGCCGGCCGGCTGGTGATCGCGCACGATGACCGTCGGCAGGCCGCCAAACTGTTAGTTGGACGAACGACCAAAACTTGAGACGAAGGGAATGTCAACGAAAATATGCCGAGCCGTGCGGGGTCACGCGATCGAAGGGGGCCGGGCCTGCTTGCCGTCGTCCGCGCCACCCAGGCGCTCGAAGCCGGCAGAGAGGAAGGGCAGCATCACATCGAAGATTTGGTCGATGTCCGTGGACCGCATGGCCCCGTCGGACAGTTGCTCTGCCCGTCCCGTCTCGGCTGCGATCCCGAGCATCACGCTGACCATGAAGGTGAAGCCTGCCACGAGTCTGGGCTCGGGGCAGGTCGGGAACGTGCGGCGGAACTCATTGAGAAAAACGGTAGCCACCGGATCGTAATACGTGCTGATCAACCCCGTCCATCGCGGTGAATTGGCAACACTCGATATGATTTTCGTATAGCTCTTCCATTCCGGCCCGGCGCTGTGGGCCAGGTCCAGAAATGGCCATGTATAGGCGTGGATGATACGCTCAGCCGGAATAGCCATCGGCAGGAATGACTTCCGTGCTTGGGTCAGAAGACTAAGGCGCCTCCGGCCGACCTCCGAGGATCGGCGCTCGATGAGCGTCTCGTAGAGCATCTCCTTGTTCTGGAAGTGATAGGAGACCAGGCCGATTCGCGTCTCCGCCTTGATCGCGATGTCGCGCAGGGACGTGGCATCATAGCCGTGGGTGGCGAACAGATGCTCGGCTGCACTCAAGATGCGTTCGCGCGTCGGTGGGGCTGCATCCGGAGCGGCTTTCTTTTTCACTTAATCCCTCGCCATCGGCCCCAACTGGCCTGTCCGCATGATTGCCCATCGGCCGTGTTGCGGCAACCGGTTGACAGGCACGTTCTCGGCCGATATTTGATTGGACGACCGACTAATAATGTTCCAGGGCCCGGGCAAGGAAACAGGACATGGCGAGCCAGAAGAAAGTCGAGTTCAGGAGCGGCGATCATACGCTCAGTGGCACCCTCATCATGCCGGACGGCGCGACCGGCCCGGTGCCGATCGTCGTGATGGGGGGCGGATGGTGCTATGTGAAAGAAATCGTCATGCCGCACTATGCCACGGGCATCGTGGCGGCCGGCGCTGCCGTGCTCATGTTCGACTATCGCAACTTCGGCGAGAGCAGCGGAACCCGCCGCCAGCACATCGATCCATGGGAGCAGATCGAGGATTTCCGCAATGCCGTCACCTATGTGGAGACATTGCCCGAGATCGATCCCCGGCGCATCGGCGTGTGGGGTATCTCCTATGCCGGCGGCCACGTCATCGCCGTGGCCGCCATCGATAGCCGGGTGAAGCTCGCGGTCTCCAACATTCCGGTCGTCAACGGCTACGAGACCATGCGGCGGACCCACGGTTCCATCCGCTTCAACGACCTTGAAGACCTTCTGCTCGAGGACCGCAGGGACCGCGCGAAGGGGCATGACGGCCGCATGCCCATGTCCTCGCTCACGCCGCCGACGGAACTGTCGACCTGGCCGTTCCCCACGATCCATTCGGTGTTCAACGACATCAAGGCCCGCGAGGCCCCGAACCACGAGCACTGGAGCTCGATCGAGAGCACCGAGCTGCTTTTGAACTACGATGTGGGGCCGTTCGCGCGGCGCATCTACGACAAGCCCATCCTGTTCGTCATCGCCGAGGGCGACGAGATCACCCTGTGGGATCTGGAGATCGCCACCTACCATTCGGTCCCCTCCGCGCGGAAGGAGCTGGCGGTGATCCCCAAGGTCTCGCACATGAGCCTCTACTCCCAGCAGGACCACCTGTCCCGCGCCGGCGCCACGGCTTCCGCTTTCATCCGCAAGCATCTCGTCGACGCCTGAACCGCGACGCAAGGAAGCTGGAGACAGGCTCCGGCTTCCGCTCTCCGGCGTCTTTTTTCGGCCGGCAGGCGCGACGGACCGTCCTGTGCGGCGCCGCCGATCACCCGCGGCCCGGCGGCGGGTGCAGACAAGACGTCTCTTGGTCCAGTCGAGATTGCACAGGCGCCTGCTCCCCTCTGCGGGGAGCGACGGGCGCGACCCAAGGAAGGCAGCAATGACACGTGACATCGTGATCGTCGGCGCCGCACGCACGGCCATAGGCACCTTCGGCGGGGCCCTCAGGGACGTGCCCCTGTCGCAGCTCGCGACCACCGCCGTGAAGGCCGCGCTGGAGCGCAGCGGCGCCGCGCCGGGCAAGGTCGGCCACGTCGTCCTCGGCAACGTCATCCCGACCGAGCCCAAGGACGCCTATCTCAGCCGCGTCGCCGCGCTCAATGCGGGCCTGCCCGAGACGGTGCCGGCCTTCAACGTCAACCGGCTCTGCGGTTCCGGCCTCCAGGCCATCATTTCGGCCGCGCAGACGATCGCGATCGGCGATGCCGACATCGCGATCGGCGGCGGCGCCGAATCCATGAGCCGGGCGCCCTACATCTCCCCCGGCATGCGCTGGGGCCAGCGCATGGGCGATGGACGCATGGTGGACTACATGCTCGCCGTCCTGCACGACCCGTTCCTGGATATCCACATGGGGATCACCGCGGAGAACGTGGCCGCCCGCCTCAAGGTGAGCCGGGAGGACCAGGACGCGCTTGCCGCGGAGAGCCATCGCCGCGCCGCCCATGCCATCGCCGAGGGGCATTTTCGCGAGCAGATCGTGCCGGTGGAGATCGTCTCCCGCAAAGGCACGACGGTCTTCGATACGGACGAGCACGTGCGCGTCGATAGCACCTTCGATGTCCTGTCCCGGATGAAGCCGGCATTCAAGGCGGACGGCACCGTGACCGCCGGCAACGCATCCGGGATCAACGACGCTGCAGCCGCGGTGGTGCTGGCCGAGGCGGAGCTTGCCGAGAGGATGGGGCTGAAGCCCCTCGCGCGCCTGGTGAGTTACGCCCATGCCGGCGTCGCTCCCGACGAGATGGGCATCGGCCCCATCCCGGCGACGCGCAAGGTGCTGGAACGCACCGGGCTTTCCGTCGCGGACCTCGACGTGATCGAATCCAACGAGGCCTTCGCCGCCCAGGCCTGCGCCGTGGCGCGGGAGCTCGGGCTCGATCCCGCGAAGGTCAATCCCAACGGCTCGGGCATCTCCCTCGGCCATCCCGTGGGGGCGACGGGAGCCATCATCACCGTGAAAGCCATCTACGAGTTGCACCGCATCGGCGGGCGCTACGCGCTGGTGACCATGTGCATCGGCGGCGGCCAGGGCATCGCTGCCATCTTCGAGCGGATGTGAGGGCGGCCGGGCTTGCAGCCCAACTGACCGGAAGACGCTCCGCAAGAGGGCGGCCGCGTTCGACGAAGAACAACAGGGGCGCGAGGGAGGAACAATAATGAAGGGCCTGATGCAGCGCCGTGACCTGAACGTGTCGGACCTCCTCCGCTTCGCGTCCAAGTACCATACCCAGGCCACCGTCACCACGCGACGCGCGGACGGCAGCCGCGTGGTGTACACCTACCCCGAGATCGAGGCCCGGGTGGCGCAGCTGGCCCATGCGTTGAGGCGACGCGGCATTGGGGTGGGCACGTGCATCGGCACCCTTGCCTGGAACGATCACCGGCACCTCGAACTCTATTACGGCGTGGCCGGGGTTGGCGCCATCTGCCACACCATCAATCCACGCCTCTTCCGGGAGCAGATCGCTTACATCGTCGCCGACGCGTCAGACACGATGCTGTTCGTCGATCCACTTGAGATGCCTGTCCTGGAGCCGCTGGGGGCCGAGCTGAAACGCTCGGGCGTGAACACGCTGGTGGTGCTCGGCGCCGACAGCGACGTGCCGCAAACCGCCCTCACGACACACCTTGAAGTCCTCTCCTACGAAACGCTCATCGCCGGTGAGCCCACCACCATCGACTGGCCGCGCTTCGACGAGAATGAGGCGGTCAGCCTCTGCTACACCTCCGGAACCACCGGGCACCCGAAGGGGGTCCTTTATTCGCACCGCGCGGTGATGCTGCACGGCTATTCCACCAATCTTCCGGACTTCTTCGGCCTGCGCGCGGTGGATGTGGCCATGCCGGTGGTGCCCATGTTCCACGTTAACGGATGGGGCTTGCCCTACAGCGCCCCCATGGTCGGGGCAAGCCTCGTCCTGCCCGGCCCGCGACCGCAGGCCGCCGACCTCGTCGATCTGATCGCGACAACGGGAGTGACATGGTCGGCCGCGGTGCCCACCGTCTGGCTCGGTGTGCTTGAGCGCCTGCGCGCGACCCGACCGGCCATTCCCCAGCCGCTCAGGATAGCCGTGGGCGGCGCCGCCTGCCCGCCCCACATCGCCACGGCCTTTCACGACGAGTTCGCCATCACCGTCAACCATGCCTGGGGCATGACGGAGACCACCCCCTGCGGCCTGTTCAACCAGCGCAAGATTGAGAACAAGGACATGCCGCTTGCCGAATGGCTCGCCTCCCAGCGCCGCCAGGGGCGTCCCACTTTCGGCGTGGAGATGAAGGTGGTGGACGACACCGGCGCCGAAGTGCGTGCCGACGGAGCCTCCACCGGCGAGATGCTGATCCGCGGCCCCTGGATCGCGGCGGCCTATTTCAAGAGCCGGAGCCAGGACGCCTTCACGGCCGATGGCTGGTTCCGTACCGGCGACGTGGTCACGCAGGATGCCTCCGGCTATTTCGAGATCGTCGACCGCACCAAGGATCTGATCAAGTCTGGCGGCGAGTGGATCAGCTCCATTGCGCTCGAGAACATCGCGGTGGCGCATCCGGCGGTGGAGGAGGCGGTTGTCATCGCCGCGCGCCACGCCAAGTGGGACGAGCGTCCCCTCCTGCTCGTGGTTCTGAAACCCGGGCGAACTGCGGACAAGAGCGAGATCATCGACTGGTACGTCGGCAAGGTGTCCAGGTGGTGGATTCCGGACGACGTTGTATTTGTAAATGAATTGCCGCACACGGCGACGGGAAAGCTCCTGAAGTCCGAAGTTCGTAACACGTATTCTGACTACATCATCACCAACGCACAATAATAATCTGCGCAGAACGATCCGACGTCAAACAGTCAGCCGGAGTCCTCGTCCGATGTGCCCCATGCTGCGCGGGCCACGCCGGGAGGGCGAGCGGAGGGAAGCATCGTGCCGGTCAAGACGCATATCGAGGACGGGATCGGGATCATCGTCTTCTCCAATCCGCCCCTCAATCCCATCTCGGCGCGCGCGGGCATTCCCCAAGCCATCGAGGCTGCATTGCACGCGCTCGATGCCGATCCCCAGGTCAAGGCCATCGTGCTGGCGGCCGAAGGCCGGATGTTCAGCGCGGGCGCGGATATCGCCGAGTTCGACAAGGACCCTGCCGCGATCGCGGCTCCGGCGCGCCGGCTCGGTCATGTCCTCGATGGCCTGAAGAAGCCGGTGGTTTCCGCCATCCAGGGCGGCGCCCTCGGTGGCGGCCTGGAGCTCGCGCTGGCGACCGACTACCGCATCGCCACGGCGGACGCGAAGGTGGGGCTGCCCGAAGTGACGCTGGGTCTCATTCCCGGCGCGGGCGGGACCCAGCGGCTCCCCCGCCTGACCGGCGCAGCGCAGGCGGTGCAGCTGATCTCCGGCGGCACGGCCATCGACGCCGCGCAGGCTCGCCGCCTCGGCCTGCTGGACGCCCTCGCGGGAGACGACGTGCAGGCCGAGGCCATTGCCTATGCCCGTTCGGTCGCCGGAGAGGGCCGCCGCAGGAGCCGGGACCGGGAGATTTCCAACGAGGGCGGGCCGAGCGCCATGGCAGAAGCGCGCGCCAAGGCTCCCCGTGGCGCGCCGGGCGATGCGGTGCGCGGTGCGCTCAACGCCATCGAGACCGGCATCACGCAAGGCTTCGATGGGGGCTTAGAGGTCGAATACGACCTCTTCGACCGCCTGCTGGTCAGCGAGCCGGCGCGCGGCCTGCGGCACGCCTTCCTCGCAGAGCGCGCGGTGGCGCGGGTGCCGGGCCTCGATCCGGCGCTGAAGGTTGACCCGGTGCGGGCCGTCGCCATCATCGGGTCTGGCACCATGGGAACGGGCATCGCGCTCGCGGTGGCTCAGGCCGGCCTCCCCGTCACCGTCATCGACGCCAACGCCGCAGCGCTGGAACGCTCCCGCTCCTCGGTCGAGAGCGCGATCGCGCGCTCAGTCGAGCGCGGACGGCTGAGCGAGGCCGCGGGCGCGGCACAGCGCGCGCTCATCGGCTTCTCGCTCGATCTCGCATCCGTGCGCGGCGCCGACGTCGTCATCGAGGCGGTGTTCGAGGACATCGTCGTCAAGCAGCAGGTTTTCGAGGCGCTTGACCGGCTGGCCGACGAACACGCCGTCCTCGCCTCCAACACCTCGACGCTGGACGTGGACAGGATTGCCGCATTCACGAAACGGCCGCAGTGCGTGGTCGGAATGCACTTCTTCAGCCCCGCCAACATCATGCGACTGCTGGAGGTAGTGCGTGGCGAAAAGACCGCGCCCTTGACGCTCGCGCGCGCCATGACCTTCGCCAAGCAGATCCGCAAGGTGGGCGTGGTCTCCGGCGTGTGCGACGGCTTCATCGGCAACCGCATGTTCGAGGAATATCTGCGTCAGGCCTATTTCCTGCTGGAGGAAGGCGCCCTGCCGCAGCAGGTGGACGCCGCCATGGAAGCCTTCGGCATGGCCATGGGCCCGCTGCGCACCATGGACCTCGCGGGCCAGGACATCGGCTGGAGCATTCGCAAGCGCCGCGCCGTGGAGCAGCCCGATCGGCCCTATTCGCGCATCCCCGACCTCATCTGCGAGATGGGCCGCTTCGGGCAGAAGACCGGGGCCGGCTACTATCTCTACGGCAAGGGCGGCAAGCCGGACGTGGACCCGGCCATCGACGCGCTGGTGGCAGAGGAATCAAAGCGCCTCGGCATCACCCGCCGGCCGATCGGCGACGAAGAGATCGTCGAGCGCTGCGTCTATGCGCTGGTGAACGAGGGCGCGCGCATCCTTGAGGACAAAATCGCGGCGCGCCCGCTCGACATCGATACGGTGTGGGTGAACGGCTACGGCTTCCCGCGCTTCCGGGGCGGGCCAATGTTCCATGCCGATCGCGTGGGATTGCCGCGCGTCCTCTCCCGCATCGAGGACTTCGCCGGTGCCTATCAGGGCTGGGCCTGGCAGCCCGCCGACCTCCTGCTCCGAGCGGCCGGGTCCGGCATCGGCTTCGCCCGCCTCAATGGAGACGGCGCATGACCAACGACCTGCATCGCCTCCTCGACCTCTCCGGGCGCGTGGCGATCGTCACGGGCGGCTCGCGTGGCATCGGCCTGCAGATGGCGGAGGCGCTGGGCGAGTTCGGCGCCCTTGTGGTCATCACCGCGCGCAAGGCCGACGAACTGGCGCGGGCCAGGCAACATCTGGAAGGGCTCGGCATCGCCGCGATCACGCTCGCGGCGGATCTGTCCGACGCCGCATCGATCCCGGGCATCGTGACCGAGGCCCTCGCGGTAACGGGACGGATCGACATTCTCGTGAACAATGCGGGCGCCACCTGGGGCGCTCCGGCCGAAGCCTATCCGCCGCAGGGCTGGGCCAAGGTAATGGACCTCAACCTCAACCGCCTGTTCGATCTGACCCGCGAGGTGGCCGCGCGCGCGATGCTGCCGCAGGAGTGCGGGCGCATCGTCAACATCGCTTCCATCGCCGGCCTGACGGGCAACCTGCCGGGCATGGAAGGCACCGTCGCCTACAATGCCTCGAAGGGTGGCGTCATCAGCCTGACGCGCGCGCTCGCCGCCGAATGGGGCGCGCGCGGCATCACGGTGAACGCCCTCGCGCCGGGCTACTTCCCCTCGAAGATGACCGCCGGCACCCTCGACAGGCACGGCGAGAAACTGCTCGCCGTGACGCCGCGCGGCATGCTCGGCGGCGCGGGCGACCTGAAGGGCGCGGCGCTGCTCTTCGCCTCCGACGCTGGCGCCCATATCACCGGCCAGATCCTCGCCGTGGACGGCGGCATGACCGCGGTCTGAGCGCGGGCGCCGCTGTTCTCAAGCGAAACACGGGACCACCCATGACTGCCACA
The DNA here is from genome assembly GCF_043194565.1 of Xanthobacter autotrophicus ATCC 700552. GTDB lineage: Bacteria > Pseudomonadota > Alphaproteobacteria > Rhizobiales > Xanthobacteraceae > Xanthobacter > Xanthobacter autotrophicus_F. The sequence continues at coordinate 61,637 of NZ_JBAFVS010000017.1, forward strand.
TCTCTGATCCGTCGCGCGGACCTGGATTTCCTTCTGCTCGACTGGCTGGGCGCAGACCGGCTGGCCGAGGTCCCGCGCTTTTCCGACCTCAGCCGCGAGACGCTGACGGCGCTGCTCGATCTGAGCGAGACTGTCGCCGCGCGCCATTTCCTGCCCCACTACAAGACGGCGGACGTGACGGAGCCAACGCTCGATGCGAGCGGCGTCCATATCCTGCCTCAGATCACCGCCGCACTGTCCGCCTATGCCGAGGCGGGCCTGTTCGGACAGAGCTTCGCCTGTGAACATGGGGGCATGCAACTGCCGCTCACCGTGGCGGCCGCGTCCTTCGCCCATTTCCTCGCAGCGAACATCGCCACCGCCGCCTATCCCATGCTGACGGTGGCAAATGCGCGGCTCATCACCACCTTCGGCAGCGCTGCGCTGATCGACGCCCTCGCACGGCCCGAGATCGAGGGGCGTTTTTTCGGCACCATGTGCCTCTCCGAGCCGCAGGCGGGTTCCTCCCTTGCCGATATCGCCACCCGCGCGGTGGCGGACGGGGAAGATGGTCTCGGCCCGCGCTATCGCCTCGCCGGCAACAAGATGTGGATCTCCGGGGGCGACCAGGACGCATCCGAGAACATCTGCCACCTGGTCTTGGCGAAGATCCCCGGTCCGGATGGAAAGGTCGTCCCCGGCGCCGCCGGCATCTCGCTGTTCGCCGTGCCGAAGATCCTCGTCGCACCGGGCGACTTCGCCGGCGCGCCCAACGACGTGGTGGTGGCGGGGCTGAACCACAAGATGGGCTATCGCGGCACCGCCAACTGCCTGCTCGATTTCGGCGAGGGCCAGCGCCACCGGCCGGGCGGCGTGTCGGGTGCGGTGGGCTACCTCGTCGGCGCGCCCGGGCAGGGGCTCGCGATCATGTTCATGATGATGAACGAGGCACGGCTCCAGGTCGGGCTCGGGGCGGCCATGCTGGCCTATCGCAGCCACCGCCTCAGCGTCGCCTATGCCGGCGACCGCGCCCAGGGCCGTCCGCGCGGCGCGACACCACACATGCGCCCGATCCCCATCATCGCCCATGCCGACGTGAAACGGATGCTGCTCGCGCAGAAGGCCTATGCGGAAGGATCCCTGGCGCTGGTGCTCTACTGTTTCCATCTCGCCGACCGCGCCGAGGCGGCAGGGGACGTCGAGGCGCGGCAACTGCTCGACCTCCTCACGCCGGTGGCAAAAACCTGGAGCTCGGAATGGGGCCTCGCCGCCAGCGATATCGCCATCCAGATCCACGGCGGCTACGGCTACACCCGCGACTTCGACGTGGAGCAGCTCTATCGCGACAACCGCCTCAACCCCATCCACGAGGGGACGACCGGCATCCAGTCCATCGACTTCGTCGGCCGCAAGCTCATCCGCGACAAGGGCGAGGCCTTCGCCCTGCTGCTGTCGCGGATCGACGGGACGCTGACCCGGGCCACGGGCTCCGCAGCCCTCGCGGAGGCCGGGCAGGTGCTGAAGATGGCGCGGGGGGCGGTTGCGGACGTCGCGCAGACCCTGGTCGCCGATCCCGCGGGCACCGGCGCCCTGGACAATGCCACCGCCGTGCTCTCCGCCTTCGGCCATTTGGTGGCCGGCTGGCTCTGGCTGGACCAGGCGCTTGCCGCAGAGGCGGCGCGAGAGCACCTGCCGGCAGTGTTCGTGGACGGCAAGGTCGCGACTGCCCGGTATTTCGCCGCTTACGAGTTGCCGAAGATCCCCGGCTGGCTCTCGCCCCTGCGCGCCGCCCCGCATCTGTTGAGCGAGATCCGTCCCGAGCTGTTCTGAGCCGCCCCTCGCATTCCATCGCAACCACGAGAAAGGTCGAACCGCACCTGAGGTGCTCCCCGAAATCGGGCCGGCGGGAGCTGGGTGGGGGTGAGGCTCAGTTCGTTGGTGGCGTCCACGAGCTTGGCAAGGAGCGCCCGTTCCTCCGGCGACAGGGGCGCCATGATGCGGCGCCTTCGGCACGGTCGGTCACCCCTCGCTTGGTCGCCGATTGTGGCGCAGCGAAACAGTCCCCGATTGCTGCAGCGCTGCCGCATCCGAGGGGACAGAGAAGGCATCGCGATAGGCGCTCGGGTTCTGCCCCACATGGCGGGTGAACAGGCGGGTGAAATAGGCCGGATCGGTGAAGCCCAGCAGGAAGGCGATCTCGGCGACGGTCATGGAGGTGTAGAGCAGGTGGCGCCGCGCCTCCAGCACCAAGCGCTCCTGCACCACGCCCAGCGCCGAGCGCCCCACCATCTGCCGGCACACCCGGCTGAGATGGGGGGCGCTCACCCCCAGCCGCCGGGCCCGGTCGGCGAGGGAGGGGTGACGGCGAAAATCCTCCTCCACCTGCGCCCGGAAACGCTCGAACAGGCGCCGCTGGACCGATGCCCCGCCCGGCCCGCCGTCGGGCGACACTGCCGCGATGGCGCGCCGGAACCAGACAAGGATGAGGCCGGCGAAGGCCGTCAGCGCCTCGGTCCGCCCGGCACGTGCATCGGCGAACTCCGCGTGGGCGAGCGCAAGCATCTGCGACAGTCGTGAGGCCGCCTCCGGTTCTGCTGCGATCACCGCCGGGCGCGCCAAAGCGCTGCGCCATTGCCCGTGGGTGGTCGAGGCCCGGTCCAGGACCGCGGGCGGAACGCTCGCCACATAGCCGTCGGTTCCCGCCTCGAAATCGAAGCTGTGCACCACCAGGGGCGGCAGAACCACCGCCGAGCCGGGGCGCAAGACATGGGTCGCGCCGTCGATGGAGGCGACGCCGCCGCCACTTGCAATGAAGAAGAACTGGTAGAGGTCGCCGTGGCGGTGGGAGCGGATGCGCCATTCATGGATTGAACTGCGGGCGACGATGGTCTCCACATGCAGTTCGTCGGGAAAGCCGTCGCTGCCCTCGCCATAGAGGGCATAGGCCGGGACCGTGCTGCCCATCGCGTGCTCTTTTTGTTGAAGGGGCAATTATTGAAGGGGCAATCCACCGGGCAAGTTCATGCACGCCGCCCGGATCGCGCTCACGGTTCGATTTGTCCAAGACTGTGCCCGAACGCACCATTCCGCACAAGGTGCCGGCTGCGCCCCTCTCCCAAGGAAGACGCCGGCTGATCGAGCGCAGGCTCCCCTCGCCGACCGGGTCGAGGATTGGCCGGATGAGCGCTTCTATGACGAGTTGCACCGGCGCCTGCCGCAGGACGTCGAGGCGCCCGTCACGCCCGGCCCCTCCATCGATTTGCGGGCGGCTCGCGGACGGGTATCGACGCCTGTTCGCAGCGGGCGCTCGCGCGCATCTGGAGGGCGGTTGCGCCCTTCGGCGGCGTCAAGCAGTCCGGCCTCGGCCGCGAGGGATCGAGCCACGACATCAAGGAATATCTGGAGATCAAATATCTCGCCATGGGCGGGCTTTAAATTACAGGCTTTTGCCGTATCGAATGGCAAAATGACAGAAGATCGCTCTTCAATATAAGATAGCCCTGATCTGCCCCCAAACTTTTCAAAGCAGCCGTACATATTTGGCGGGGCGCGGTCGCCCGGACGAGGGCTGGAACCCCCGACTGTGGCCACCGCTCCAAGCCTACCACCAGCGGGACGGCCAGCTTCCGCGCCGGGCCAGATTGTGCCAGCCGAACGCATAGAGCGACAAAAGCACGGCGCCGAGGCCCACCGGGACCAGCAGGAAGCCCGGCTTCATGGCCTCCATCACCACGATGATGGGATTGATGGCCGCCGGTGGATGCATGGTGCCGCTGGCCCGCATGGCGACCATGGCGATCCCCACCGCCGCCGCGGCGGCCGGTTCCGAGCGCCCAAAGACGGCGAGCATGGCGAGGCCTACCAGCGTCGAGACCAGATGGCCTCCCACCAGAGCGCGGGGCTGGGCCGCCTCCGCCTCCGGCATGCCCAGCACCAGCACGATGGAGGTGGCGAACGGAATGAGGGCCAGCGGCGTTTCGCCGAAATAGGCCGCGATCTCCATGGCTGCGACCGCCAGCGCCCCGCCCATCCCCTGCCAGCACCAGAGCAGGAGCGTGCGCCGGTCTCTGCCAAGAAAGGTCCGCGCCGGAGCGCGTGTGTCAGATGAACTGCCGGGTTGTGGCGTGGAAGGGGGCATGCTTCATTTTGCAACACTACGCGACCCATTCGCAAATGCGAATTGGCCCGATCCGCAAACCGGGACGTGCCGGGGCTCCGAGCACGCGTCCCGCACTCGCTTGACCCATGGCGAACCGCCGGCGTCGCCGCTCAAGCTGCAACAGCCCGCGCGGCGAACGCCGGCCGGCTCACTCGGCGGCCGCGGGCGGATAGTTGGAGGGGAAGAGGGCGCGGCGGCTTTCCTCGTCGCCGGACGCCTTGAAGCTGTGGTCCTTGCCCACCGCGCGGGCGCGACCCACCGCTGCCCGGCCGTCGATCTCCGCGAACCACCGCTTCAGGTTGGGGAAGCCCGACAGCGGATCGCTCTCCACCTTCAGCACCCGCGCGGCGCGATCGAGCCAGCCCCAGGCGGACATGTCGGCGATGGTGTAGGTCTCGCCCACCATGAAGTGGCGCGCGGCAAGATGGTCGTCGAGCACCTTGTAGTGCCGCTCCACCTCCCGCCGGTAGCGGTTCACGGCATAGTCGAGGCCCTGCGGCGCCGCATGCTGGAAATGCACCGCCTGCCCCGAGAACGGCCCGAGCCCGCTGGCAAGGAAGAGCAGCCAGGACAGAAGCTCCGGCCGGTCCTGCGGCGCGCCGAGGAACCGGCCGGTCTTCTCGGCGAGATAGAGCAGGATGGCGGTGGAATCGAACACCCGCGCCTCGCCGCCGCCGGGACCCTCGGTATCGACGATGGCCGGCACCTTGCCGTTGGGATTGATGGCGCGGAACGCCGGCAGGTGCTGCTCGCCCTTCGCCGTATCGACGGGCACCAGCTCGTAGGGGAGGCCCGCCTCCTCCAGGAACAGGGCGATTTTGGCGGGGTTGGGCGTGGGATGGAAGTAGAAGCGGATCACGGGGCCACCTGTGCCAGGCGGTCCAGGCCTTGCGGCCGGACCGGATTTGCATTTTAGATCGACTGATATAGAATGCACGCTGAAGCGGAGGCCGCAAGGTCCCTCCTGCAAATTCTACGCGGCGCGCCCGTTTCCGCGTAGCGTTCAGCGCATCAAAGAGGCTGAAAATGATCGATCTTTATTATTGGCCGACGCCGAACGGCCATAAGATCACGCTCTTTCTGGAAGAGGCGGGGCTCGATTACCGGATCATCCCGGTGGATATCAGCACCGGAGACCAGTTCAAGCCGGATTTTCTTGCGATTGCGCCCAACAATCGCATGCCGGCCATCGTCGATCATGCCCCTGCCGACAAGGGCGCGCCGATCTCGGTGTTCGAATCCGGCGCCATCCTGCTCTATCTCGCCGAGAAGACCGGGCGCTTCATCCCCTCCGACATGCGCGGCCGCACGAGCGTCACGGAGTGGCTGTTCTGGCAGATGGGCGGGCTCGGCCCCATGGCCGGGCAGAACCACCATTTCAGCCAGTATGCGCCGGAGAAAATCCCCTATGCCATCGAGCGCTACGTGAAGGAGACGAACCGGCTCTACGGCGTGCTCGACCGCCGGCTGGCGGCGAACGCCGAGGCCGGAGGCGCGTTTGTGGCTGGCCCGGACTATTCCATCGCCGACATGGCCATCTATCCGTGGATCGTGCCCCACCAGCGCCAGCGGCAGGATCTCGCCGACTTTCCCCACCTCAGGCGCTGGTTCGAGGCCGTGGCGGCACGGCCGGCGACCATCGCCGCCTATGCCAAAGGCGAGCCCTATTCCAGCCGGCCGGCCGTGACCGAGGAAGGCAAGAAAATCCTCTTCGGCCAGACCGCGCGCCGCGCCGGGTGACGACGAGGCGGGCGGGGGCTAGCCTTGCCCGCATACCCCAACGAAAGACCACGTGAGACATGGCACGGCCAAGGGCGTTCGACGAAACCGAGGTTCTGGACGCGGCGATCCGCTGCTTCTGGACGCACGGCTATGAGGCCACGTCCGTGCGCGACCTTGCGTCCTGCATGGGGCTGACCGGCGCCAGCCTCTACAATGCCTTCGGCGACAAGCACGCGCTCTATGAACGCGCGCTTCAGCGCTATGTGGACGAGAGCGTGGCCGACCGCATCCGGCGCCTCGAAGACCCCGCCATCGCCCCGCGCGCGGCCATCGGCGCCTTCTTCGACGAGGTGATGGAGCGTTCGCTGAACGATCCCGACATGAAGGGTTGCATGCTGGTCAATGCCGCCGTGGAGCTCGGCCCCCACGATCCCGAGCTGCGGGCCGCGGCAAGCCGCACCCTCGGCGAGATCGAGGGCTTCTTCCGCCGTCGCGTGGCGGCAGGCCAGGAGAATGGCACCATCGCCGCCGGCCAATCGGCGGAGGACCTCGCGCGCATGCTGCTCGGCATCCTGCTCGGCATCCGCGTCCTGTCCCGCATCCGGCCCGAGCGGGCGTTGCTGGAAGGTGTGCTGCGTCCCGCCCTCGCCGCACTGGAGCCGCGCTGACCTTCGCGGACGCGGTTTCAGCGCAGCCCTGCCTTCAAAACCGATCCGAAGGGAGAGACGCCCATGATCAAGGCTTTCATATTCGACGCCTACGGCACGCTCTATGACGTGCAGTCCGTCGCCGACGTGACCGACCGGGCGTTTCCCGGCCATGGCGAGATCATCACCCAGATCTGGCGGATGAAGCAGCTGGAATACAGCTGGCTGCGCTCGCTCATGGACGACTACCGCGACTTCTGGACCGTGACGCGGGAGGCGCTGGCCTACACCCTCGGCGTGCTCGGCCTCTCGCCCACCGCCACCCTCTTCGACGATATCGCCGAGGCCTACAATCGCCTCGCCCCCTATCCGGACGCCGTGGCGGCGCTTGGCGGCCTGTCCGGCGTGCGCCGCGCCATCCTGTCCAATGGCAGTCCCCAGATGCTCGATGCGCTGGTGGGCGGCTCTGCCCTGCGCGACCTCATCGAGACCACCATCAGCGTGGACGAAAAGCGCGCGTTCAAGCCCGATCCGCGGGCCTACGAGCTGGTGGAGGAGCGGCTCGGGGTGAAGCCGCACGAGGTGGTCTTCGTCTCCTCCAACGGCTTCGACATTGCCGGTGCCAAGCGCTTCGGCTTCCGCGTCGCCCGTATTGTGCGCGTGCCCCAGGCTGCGCTCGCCCAAGACATTGCCGCAGACATGACCCGCACCGCCGGAGCGCTACGGCCGGCGACGCTCTACAAGGCATTGCGGACGCAGGAGGAAGCCCTTGGCCATGCGCCCGATTTCGTGGTCTCCTCGCTCGCCGACCTGTCGCGCCTCGCCGTCGCCGGCTGAGCCCTATTTCGGCAGCGCCTCCAGGAAGTCCTCCTGGAATTCCTCGAGTTCCACCGTGTTGAGGTCGGAGATGGCCCAGTAGGTCAGGCCGGCCTCGGACCAGTTGAGAAGGGTGTAGCCCTCATGGGCGCGCGCCATGAACGCCTTGGCCAGGTGCGCGTCGGAACCGGCGGGCCAGACGAAGACGTTGATGACATGCCCATTGCGGCGATAGACAAGGGCCGCCACCACCCGCCCGCCGATATAATCGAGCCGCCCCCCCGCCAGCGGAAAGCCACGCGCCGCGAGATCCACCACCGGGGGCGAGAAATCGATCTTGCCGCCGAACCAGGGCTTCACCGTGTGCTGGTTCGAGCTTGCCACGTCGGTGAGATGCTCCGCCAGCAGGGAGCGGACATGGCCGGCGACCAGTTCCTGCTCCAGCGATGGCCCGCCCCTCGGCGGCAGCACCACGAGCAGCAGCGCCGCCGCGAGCACCGCCAGCGAGGGAATGGCGCTCCATCGCTGGAGGGAAGGCAGCATGGCGCGTAGACGGCCCATGAGCCCCGTGATCCCGGCGGGCCGCTCCAAGGGCGGGGCCGTCGCCGCGCTTCGCTCCCGTGCGAGAGCGGTCATCACGCTGTCGCGCAGGGCCAGCGGGGCGCGCCAGCGCACGTCGTCCAGGGTGATGAGTTGCCGGACCCGCGTCATGCGTTCGAGGGCGCCTGCGCATGCGGGGCAATCGGCAAGGTGGCGCTCCACCTCCATCACATGGGCGGCGTCCAGTTCGCCGTCGAGATAGCCGTTCAGCAGCGCCTCCCATTCGGCGCAGGGCCCGGCTTCGGGGGTGGGCGTGCTCATGGGGCCGCCTCCCTGTCTGGCGCGGCGCGCGACCAGAGGTCCGCGAACAACCGGCGCGCACGGGACAGGCGCGACATCACCGTGCCCACCGGCACCTTCGCGATCTCCGCGATCTCGCGGTAGGACAGCTCGTCCAGCTCGCGCAGCACCAGCACCTCGCGCAGCGGCTCGGGAAGATGTTCCAGCAGCGCGCGCACGGCTTCCGCTTCGGTGCGGCGCAGGAGAAGGCTTTCGGGCGTGTCCCCGTCAACAAGAAGAGCGGCCGCATCGTCCGGCGTCTCCCCTTCGGCGTGCGGCAGGGGGGCGGACTGCGGCAACCGCCGACGCTTGAGACGCCATGTTGCATGGCAATTGCGCACGATGGCGAGCAGCCACGCCCGCGGGCTCAGCCCGCGGAAATCGGCGAAGCTGCGATAGGCGCGCAGGAAGGCGTCCTGCACGATGTCCTGCGCCGCATCCGGATCCCGGCTCAGATAACGCGCCAGATTATAGGCCGCATCGAGGTGCGGCAGGATCAGCGCATCGAACCGCGCCGCCCCGGCCGCATCCAGGCCGCGATCGGCGGCAGGAACAGCAGCGGCCTGCTCATGGCGGCCAGACAGAAAAGCCTTGCTCCAGACCCGCGGGGTGCGCGGGCGGGCGATTTCGGGCACCAAGGCGGCGAGGCCGAGGACCACGGCCCACCATCCGCGCCGCCGGACGAAAAGCGCGCCCGCCCCTCCCGCCTCCCCGGCGGGACACCCCAGCGGGTATCCCGGACCTGTTGCCAGCATCGACCTGCCCCGCTTCCTCAAGCTCTATCGCAGCGGAACCCCGTGTTCCGCTGCGAGTCATATTCGTTGAAATCAGCCCGCAGGTTTCACCACCACCTTGCCAGTCATGTGGGGATGCAGCGAACAGAAATAGGTGAAGTCGCCGGCCGTGTTGAAGGTGAAGGAGAACTTGCCTTCCGTATCGAGAGCCTTGGACCGGAATGCCTGTTTCTTGTCGACCACCGTGTGCGGGATGTCGTCACTGTTCACCCAGGTCACAGTGGTACCGGGCGCTACCGTCACCTCGGCGGGGGTGAAGGTGAAATTGTCGATTGAGACCGTCACCTCCCCACCCGCTGCGGCCGGCCGTGCCGCAAGGCCGAGGGCGAGCGCGAGGAGGGTTGCCGCGAAGAGGGCAGCGGCGGGACCGGACCGCAAGGCGGGAAGCTGCGCGAAGGGCTGACGCACGGAAAACTCCTTTCAGGAAATGGGAAGGGGCAAAGGCGCGCTCAGCCTTCGAGCGGCTGGTCGATGATGGCGAGGGGCTGGGAGCCACGGACGAAGTTCACCGTGGCGATGCCCAGATTCTTGCGCAGTTCGCCCGCCGGCAGCTTCAGCGGGCCGGGCGACGGCGCGCTCCCCGGCGCCGGCTGGGGGAAGGCGGTGGAGCGGGCGGTGTGGAAGGTCACGTTGCCCTCCACCTTCTGCATCACCTGGTGGATGTGGCCGTTCAGCACCGTCACCGAGCCGAAGCGCTTGAGATAGGCCAGCGCCTGCAGCCCGTCCGACGTGCCCCATCCCCATTCGGGATAGACGGTCCAGAGCGGGATGTGGGCGAACACCACGATGGGGGTGGAGGACGGCAGGCCCGCCACGTCGCTCTCCAGCCATTCAAGCTGCTCGGTGCCGAGATTGCCGAGGCCGCCGGCCTTCAGCTCCACCACGTTCACGAGGGCGATGAAGTGGACGCCGTCATGGTCATAGCTGTACCAGCCGGCGCCCTTCGAGCCCTTGCCGTAACGGTCGAGATAGGCCTTGCCCTGCCCATCATCGAGAAGGTCATGCTCGCCCGGCACGTAGAAGACCGGAAGTCCGGCTTCCTTGATGATCTGGTCGGCGTCGTCGAATTCCTTCTCCCGCGACAGGTGGCTGATGTCGCCGGTGTGGATCATGAAGGCCGGCTTCTCCTTCAGCGTCTTGATGCGCGCCACCGCCTCGCGCAACGTCGAGAGGGCGTCCGGGTTGGCCGGCTTGTCGAAGCCCACATGGCTGTCGCTGATCTGGAGGAAGGTGAAGGCCTTGGCCGGCTCCGCCGCCAAGGCGGAGCCAAGGCCGAGGCCGCTCGGCAGGCCACCGGACAGGGACCAAAGGATGCCCGTGCCGGCCCAGGTCATGCATTCCAGGAAGCCGCGGCGGTGGATGCCATCCGCGTCGGGGGCGGGTGTGGTGGTGTCGGATTTGGTCATGGGTCTCTCCGGGTGGGCCGGACACGTCCGGCGCGGGAGAGCGGCGCCCCGAGGGAGCGGCCGCTTCAGCTGGCGTGGGCGGACCCACACCAGCCAAGACCACGGAGCCTTCCGTTTTATTCGCGCACCCGGCGATTTTTCTCCGGAAACTTTCAGGCAGCGAGGGACGGCAGGCTCTCGATGGCTTTCAGCGCCGCATCGAGTGCGGCCGCAGCTGCACCTTCCTCGCCATTGGTTACTTCCACGCCCACCACCTCGATGTTGCGAAAGCCGATGAAGCCGAGCACGTGGGTGATATAGGGCTTGGCATAGTCGAAGGGGGCAAGAGCCCCGCCCGGCTCGTAGCTCCCCGCGCCATAGGCGAGCGCCACATAAGCCGCCTTACCGGTCACGAGGCCCCGGAAGGTGGCGCCGTCATAAGCGACGGTGCGGTGGATGCGCACCACATGGTCGATCCACGCCTTCAGCGTCGAGGGCAGGCCGAAATTATACATGGGCGCCGTGATGAGCAAGGCATCCGCCGTCTCCACCTCCCCGATGAGGCGGTCGGAGAGCCCGGTGGCGGCCCGCATCTCGCCGGTGATCTGGTCCGCCGGAGTGAAAAAGCCTGCAATGGTGGTGGCGTCGATGTGCGGAACGGGATCGACCGCGAGGTCCCGCCGGACCACCGCGCCGCCGGGAGTACTCGCGCGCCAGCGTGCCTCCAGCGCATCGCCAAGGTGCCGCGACCGCGAGCCCTCGATCCGCGCACTGGAATCGATCCGAAGCAAAGTCTTCATGCCAAGATACCTCCAAAAGCAGAGGCAAGATGGCGCGTGCTCACGGCGGTGAAAAATGGTGGCTGCGACAGTACATTCGTGCATAACCTGCACGAATGGACACGACCCAGCTGCGCATTTTCGTCCACGTGGCGAGACGGGGCAGCTTCGCCGCTGCGGCCCGCGACCTCGACATGGACGCTTCCGCCGTCTCCCGTGCCGTGGCGGCACTGGAAGCGGAGCTTGATGCCCGGCTGATGCACCGGACCACGCGCACCATGTCGCTGACCGAGGCGGGGCTGGCCTATCTCGCTCGTGTGGAGCCCATCCTCGACGAGCTCGATCGCGCCCGCGACGAGGTGGCATCCGCGCGCGAGGAGCCGGTGGGCACGCTCCGGCTGACGGCCTCCGTCGCTTTCGGGGAGGCCTGCCTGATGCCGCTGCTGCCGGAAATGCGCATGCGCTTTCCCCACCTCAAGCTCGATCTCATCCTCACCGACACGAACCTCGACCTTGCCGCCGAGCGCATCGACATGGCGCTCAGGCTGGCGCCAGATATGCGGGCGGACGTGATCGGAGTGAAGCTGTTCGCCACCCGCTACCGGGTGGTGGCGAGCCCCGATTATTGCGCGCGGGAGGGCGCCCCGCGCTCGCCGCAGGAGGTGGGGAAGCATTGCGCCATCGTGTTCGGCCTGCCGGACTTCCGCCTGCGCTGGCTGTTTCGCCGCGACGGCCAGGTGGAGGAGGTACCGGTGCGCGGCGATATTGCCATATCGAGCGGCCTCGCCATCCGCCACGCGGCCCGCGACGGGCTGGGGCTGGCGCTGCTACCGGACTGGCTGGTGGGGCCGGACCTTGCGGCCGGCAGACTCATCGACCTCTTTCCCGACCACGACATCGCCGCCACCTCGTTCGACACCGCTGCCTGGCTCATCTATGCCAGCCGCCGCTACACTCCGAAGAAGGTGCGGCTCATGACGAAGTTCCTGCGCGAGCGCCTCGGCAGGCCCGGCTGAGCGTCACGCCATTCAAGCCAACCCCGAAGAAACCGGCAGGGCCGCGAGCCGCGCCCTCAGGCGGGGCACCGCGAAATCCACGAAGGCACGCAGCTTCGCCGCCTGCAGGCGCGCGCCCGGATAGACCACATGCACCGGCAGCGGCTCGCCCTCGAAATCCTCCAGCACCAGGCGCAGGCGCCCGGCGGCCACCGCCTCCTCTACCTGATAGGACAGCACGCGGGTGACCCCTCGGCCGCGCGCCGCCGCCGCGATGGCAGCATCGGCGCTGTTGACGGTAAAGCAGGCCGTGACGCTCACCTGCTTGCGCGCACCGCCCGAAGGCCCCGCCGCGAAGGTCCACACCGCGTTCTCGGTGATCTGCGAGAACGAGATGACCCGATGCGTCGACAGGTCCGCCGGCACGGTGGGAGTGCCGCGGGCGGCGAGATAGTCCGGGCTCGCGCACACCACGCGCCGCACTTCGCCGACCCGCGTGGCGACAAGGCTTGAATCCGGCAGATGGCCGATGCGCACCGCCGCGTCATGGCCTTCGTCGACCAGATTGACCACCCGGTCCACCAGCAGCAGCCGCGCCTGCAGCGCCGGATATGCCTCCAGGAGATCCTCGATCACCGGCGCCACGTGCAGGCGGCCGAACATGACCGGCGCGGTCACGGAAAGGATGCCCCTGGGATCGGTGCGCTCGCCGGCGGCCAGCAGGTCCGCCTCGGCGAGATCGGCGAGGATGGCTCGGCATGACGCGAGATACAGCTCGCCCGCCTGGGTCAGGTGCAGGGCGCGCGTGGTGCGGTGGAGGAGGCGCGTACCGAGATGCTCCTCCAGCTGCGCCACCGCCCGCGTGATCGCCGCCGGCGAGCGGCCGAGCCGGCGCGCGGCGCGGGCCAGGCTGCCTTCGTCGAGAGCCGTGACGAAGGCAGTCATGGCGTCGATGCGGTCCATGCCTTGATTTCACTTTTCGAAAGAATAGCTTTCAAACTCTACTCATTCTGCACAACGACGGGAAGGCCTAGCTTTTTCCCACGGCGCCCCATGAAGAGCCGGAGGCGACGCGGCCGCAGCGGCTTCGTCCCGCCCTCCGCCTCTGCCCCCACGGGCAGGGACGCCGAAGGAAGGATCAATCCCATGAGCCGCGTTCCCGCCCTCGACCCCGCCGCCGCCACCGGCAAGGCGAAGGATCTTCTCGCCGCCGTCGCAGCCAAGTTCGGCTCCACGCCCAACCTGTTCAAGGTTGCGGCCCAGTCCCCGGCCGCTCTCGAGGCCCTCATCGGCCTGTCCGGCGCCCTCGGCGGCGGCGCGCTGCCGGCCAAGATCCGTGAAAGCCTCGCCATCGCGGTGGCCGAGGTGAATGGCTGCGACTATTGCCTCTCCGCCCATTCGCTCATCGGCAAGGGCGCCGGCCTCAGCGACGCCGACATCAGCCAGGCCCGCGCCGGCCGCGCCGCCGACAGCAAGGCCGAGGCGGCGCTTTCCTTCGCCCGCGCGGTGGTCGCGAGCCGCGGCAAGGTGAGCGATGGAGACCTCGCCCACGCCCACCAGGCCGGGCTGGGCGACGGCGATATCGTGGAGATCGTGGCGCAGGTCGCCATGAACATCTTCACCAACTATCTCAACAACGTCGCGGAAACCGAGATCGACTTCCCGGTGGTGCGCTCCGGCGCCCCGCGCGCGGCCTGACATCCCATCGGCCGGGACCGTCAAGCGGTCCCGGCCTCCCTCTGGAGGATTTGCCATGCCCGATCCGTCAGACCCGCTCCATCCGGCGCCTGCCAGCGACATCGCCTTCACGCCCGCGGTGAAGGCGGCGCAGGCTGAGCGCGGCTCGCGCGCCATGTATGCTCGCGTGGAAGCACGCGGCGGCTTCCGCACCCGCATCACGCCTGACCTCGTCGCCTTTCTCGGCGAGCTGGACTCCGCCTATCTCGCCACAGCCAACGCGACAGGACAGCCCTATGTGCAGCATCGCGGGGGGCCGAAGGGCTTCATCCGAGTGGTGGACGAGGAAACCCTCGGCTTCGCCGACTTCAGCGGCAACCGCCAGTATGTGACGCTGGGAAACCTGAGCGAGAACAGCAAGGCCTTCCTGTTCCTCATGGATTACGCCCATCGCCGCCGCATCAAGATCTGGGGAGAGCTTCACGCGGTGGAGAACGACCCGGATCTCGTCGCCCGCCTGATGCCCGAAGACTACGGCGCCCTGCCGGAGCGCGCCCTGCTGTTTCGCGTGCGCGCCTGGGACATCAACTGCCCGCAGCACATCCCGCAGAAGATCGACGCACCCCTCGTCGCCGCCGCGCTGAAGGAGCGCGACGACCGCATCGCGGCGCTGGAGGCGGAGGTCGCGTGTCTGCGCGCGCGGCTCGACGCGCGCGGATAGTGCCGGGAAGGCCGGCGACCACGATGGCTGAAGGATACGCGTTCACTCCTTCGTGATGCCTGTAACGCGCGGCCTGCGGCGAGCGAATTCCAAACCAATGACACACCAGAGCGGGGGCTTGCGATGACTGAAGGACCAGGCGGCATTTCCAGTTCCGGCGCGTCCAATTCTCGCGTGTCCACGTCCGGCATCTTCTCCTGCGCCATCGCCGTCATGGCGAAGGCCTCGGCGGCGGGGCGCACCAAGACGCGGCTCTGCCCACCGCTTTCGCCCCACGAGGCCGCCGCCTTCAACACCGCCTTCGTGCAGGACATCGTGGGCAACATCCTCGCCGCCGGCGCGCTCGCACGGCTGACGCCCTATGTGGCCTACGGGCCGGCGGGCGCGGGCCACTTCTTCGATGCCATTCTGCCGCCCGGCGTCGGCCGCATCGAGGCGGCGCTGCCCGGCTTCGGCGCATGCCTGCGGGCCACCATGGGCCACCTCTTCGCCTTGGGGCACCCGGCGGCGGCCGTGCTCAATTCCGACAGCCCCACTTTGCCCCCTGCCCTCCTCGTCGAACTGGCCCACGCGCTGGCGCAGCCGGGCGAGCGGGCGGTGCTCGGCCCCTCCACGGACGGTGGCTATTACGTGCTCGGCCTCAAGACCCCACGCTGGCGGCTGTTCGAGGACATCGACTGGAGCACCGAGCGCGTCTGCCAGCAGACGCTGGAGCGCGCCGCCGAGATCGGCCTCGACGTTCACCTGCTGCCGGCCTGGTACGACGTGGACGATGCCACCGCGCTGCGACTTCTGCACGGCGAGGTCATCCAGGCCGTGCCTTTCGGCACGTCCGGCCTTCAGCGCGGCGTTGCCCGCCATACGGAACGGCTGATGCGCCGCCTGCTCGCCTCCCAGGACCTTGCCGAACGCCTCGGCCTGCCCACCGAGATGCCTGGCGATTTCCCGCAGCGCCGCGCCTCGTGAACGATCCATCCCTTTGACGGACAATGCCCCATGAACGTGATCACACCCGGTGGCCCCCTCGATGCCCGTCGCTATTTCGAGCGGGCGGAGACGAACCGCACCAGCGTTCCGGTCAAGAAGCCGGTGTGCCTCTATCTGGAGACCACCAACCGGTGCAACCTTTTATGCACCACCTGCCCGCGCACCTATGAGGAGCTGGAGCCCCCCGCCGACATGAGCTGGGAGCTGTTCACCTCCATCGTGGACCAGATTCCGGACCTGGAGCGCTGCGTGCTGCACGGCATCGGCGAGCCCATGCTGGTGCCTGACCTCGACAAGATGGTCCGTTATCTCAAGGATCGCGGCACCTATGTGCTGTTCAACACCAACGGCACGGTGCTGAACGAGAAGAACGGCCGCGCCATGATCGACGCCGGCCTCGATGAGCTGCGTGTGTCGCTGGATGCCGCCAATGCGGCCTCTTACCGCGCCATTCGCGGCAAGAACTACTTCGATCGCATCCTCAAGAACGTGCGCGCCTTCCGCGAATTGCAGGAGCGCGAGGGCCACGTCAACCCGCGCGTGTCCGCCTGGCTCACCGGGCTGAAGGAAACCATTTCCGAACTGCCGGCCTTCGTGAAGGTGGCCGCCGAGCTGGGCGTCAAGGAAGTCTATCTCCAGCGCCTCGTCTTCTTCGAGCAGGAGGCCATCGGCCTCGCCCGGCCGGACCAGGCGCTCTACGAGCAGATCAATTCCGACGAAGCGCGCTACATCGCCGAGGCGACTGAGATCGCCCGCTCGCTGGGCATGGTCTTCTCCGCCTCCGGCGCCGCCGCCGAGCCGGGCCTGAGCCTGAAGCGGGCGGAAAGCGGCTCGCCCGCATCCCCGTCTCCCGGATCCCCATCCCCGTGGTCCATGTGCCGGCGTCCGTGGACGGTGATGTATTTCACCGCCAATGGCCGTGCCCTGCCCTGCTGCATCGCGCCCTTCTCCCAGCGCGGCTACGAGAATTACACGCTCGGCGACGCCACGCGGCAGAGCCTGTCGCAGATCTGGGAAGGCGAGGCCTATCGCGGCTTCCGCGACGGGCTTTTGTCAGAAACACCGCCCGCCGCCTGCGCCAATTGCGGCCTGAGGTGGAGCCTGTGATGGCCCCGGAAAATCCCCTGCGCATCGCCCTCGTCATCCCGACCCTGAACGAGGCGGAGGCCATCGGCGCGACCCTCGCGGAAATCCCCACGGGCGTGGTGGACGAGATCATCGTCGCCGATGGCGGCTCGAGCGACGCTACCCGCGAGATCGCCATAGCCCGCGGCGCCACCGTGCTCGCCTCCGGCCGGGGCTTCGGCAGAGCTTGCCTGGAGGGCGTGTGCGAGGCCCGGTCGGCCGACATCATCGCCTTCATGGATGCCGATGGCGCCGACGACCCCGCCTTCCTGCCTGCGTTGCTGGCCCCGCTGAAGGCCGGGACGGCGGACTTCGCCATCGCCTCGCGCACCCGCGGCGTGCGGGAGCCGGGCAGCATGGCATGGCACCAGGTGGCGGCGGGCCGTGCCGCCGGCTGCGCCATGCAGGCGCTCTACGGCGTCGCCTATTCCGACATGTGCACCTTCCGCGCCATCCGCCGCGATGCGCTCGTGGGTCTCGGCATGCGGGAGCTGACCTACGGCTGGAACATCGAGATGCAGATGCGCGCGGCCCGTGCCGGCCTGCGCATCGTCGAGATCCCGGTGGCCTATCGCCGACGGCGGGGCGGCGTGTCCAAGGTCGCCGGCAACCTGGGCACCACGCTCACCGCCGGCACGCGCATCGTCTCCACCTTCCTGCGGGTGGCGACCCAATCGTCCAGGCCCGCCTAGAGCGTTTTCCGTTCGCTCCGGCTCACGGAAAACGCTCCGGCCGAACAAGATGTGAGACCCTTCCATGCTGCTACAGCCCCTGCTCGATCCCGCCGAAACCGAACGCCCGGTGCGCACGCCGCTTCCCTCCGGTTCATTGACGTCCGGCTCATTGACCTCCAGTTTTCTGCCGCTGATCGAGCGGGCCGACCATCGCGCCCCGTCCGTTTTCCGGCCGGAAAACATGATGCGCGAGGCGCGCCGGCAGAAGGGACTGGCGGCGGGGCCGGTGCCGCGCATCGTCCTGCTCGATCCCGACGGCGACATGGTGGACTATGTGCGCGCCCATCGCGCCGCGCGGCGTTCCACGGTCTGGGCCTGTTACCACACCGACATGTGGGAGTGGGAGGAAGAGGGCCTTGCCTTCGGCATCGTCGGCTATGCGGTCGGCTCGTCCTTTTCCGTGCTGGTGGCCGAGCAGGCCTTCGTCTGCGGCTGCGAGCTTCTGATTTCCGTCGCCTCCGCCGGCCAGATCGCCGACCATGCGCCGCCCTCCTACCACATCCTCATCGACCGGGCGCTGCGCGACGAGGGCACGAGCTATCATTACCTTCCGGCCTCGCCTTTCGCGGCGGCGGATCCTGCTCTCATCGCCATGGCCCGCCGAGCCTTCGCCCGTGCCGACGGCCCGGTGCTGACGGGCGCCACCTGGACCACCGACGCCCCCTTCCGCGAGACCGAAGCCGCCATCGCCCGCCGCAAGGCCGAGGGGCTGCTGGCGGTGGAGATGGAGGCGGCCGCCCTCTACGCCTTCGCCCGCGCGCAAGGCCGGCCGGTGCTGTGCCTCGCCCATGTCACCAACCAGCTCGGTTGCGTGGATGGCGACTTCGAGAAGGGCGACCACAACGGCGCCTGCCGCTCCATCGCGCTGGCCGCCGCATTCGCTTTGGCGTGGGACGCCGGGGCGCTCGCCGACCTACCCGCCGCCCGCTGAGAGAGGGAGCCAGACCGCCATGCTCGAGCGCACCTCCTACCACCCCCTCGATTGCGAGAGCCTGCCGCTGCGCCTCGGCGCGCGGGCGGAACTCCTCGCCCCCCTCGGCCCTGCCACGGGATGGCGGGTGCGCGAGGTGGGCGACGGCAACCTGAACCTCGTCTTCATCGTGGAGAGCGAGAGAGGCTCGCTGGTGGTGAAACAGGCGCTGCCCTACGCCCGCGTGGTGGGCGAAAGCTGGCCCATGTCGCTGGACCGCGCCTTCTTCGAGCATGAGGCCCTGAAAAGGCTGGGCGCACGCGATCCCGGCCGCGTGCCCGACCTGAAGCTGTTCGACCCCGCGCAGTCGCTCCTCGTGATGGAGCATCTGACGCCCCACAAGGTGGTGCGCCGGGCACTCATGGAAGGCGAGGAATTACCGCTTCTCGGCGAACACCTTGGCCTCTATCTCGCCCGCACCCTGTTCCGCGGCTCCGACTGGTCCATGCCCACCGCCACCCGCAAGGCCGACCTTGCCCTGTTTGCCGGAAACGTGGAACTGGCCGGCATCACCGAAGAGCTGGTCTTCTGCGACCCGTTCAAGGATGCCCCCCTCAACCGGCACACGCCGGGACTTGAGGCGACCGTGCAGGCGGTTCGCGCCGACCGTGCCCTGAAGATCGCCGCCCAGGAGATGAAGGCGCGCTTCGCCACCTGTGCCGAAACCCTGCTGCACGGCGATCTGCACACCGGTTCGGTGATGGCGACGGCGGATGACACCCGCGTCATCGACGCCGAGTTCGCGCTTTATGGCCCCATGGGGTTCGATGTGGGCGTGCTGCTGGCGCACTTGTGGATGGCCTATTTCACCCGCAAGGCTCACCGCCCCGACGCGCGCACCGCGGCCCTGGCCGGGGACCAGCTGCTTGCCACGGCGGAGACATGCTGGGGCGTGTTCGCGGCGGAATTTTCCCGCCTGTGGCGCACCGAGCGCACCGGCATCCTCGGCGGGCGCGACCTGTTCGAGGACCAGGGCGATGCCGTGGGCAGCGAAACGGCTCTCGCCCGGCACCTCGACACCGTGTGGCGCGATGCGCTGGGCTTTGCCGGCATCGAGATTCACCGTCGCATCCTGGGGCTTGCCCATGTGGCGGAGTTCGAGACCATCGCCGATACGGGCCTGCGCGCGGCACTGGAGCGCACGGCGCTGGCCTTCGGTCGCCACCTGGCGCTGAACCGGCGCGACGTGAACACGATGGAACTGGGCACGGAGGAATTGGGCACGGTGGATGCGGTGAACCGCATCGCCCAAAGCATGGAGGGGCGGTGATGGGCCGCCCCCTCCCCGCTCCGGCTTCACCTGCGGGTAATGGCGATCCGGATGATCTCGTCGCCGGATATGGGCGCGCCATCCTTCGCCGCCCAGCCAGCCCGCTGGGGCAGATCGGCGCGGGGAATATCGAGCAGGGCAATCTGGCGGCCGAGAATGGCCACCGTCTCGATGGGCACCGCCACCGGCCGGCCGCCATGGCCGAACCAGCCGCCCACAGGCACCACCAGCACGATGCCGCCCTCGGGCGTGCGCGCCACCTCCCGCACATAGCCCAGCGTGCGATCGTCGAAATCGAGCAGCGGAAGCCCGACGAGGTCGCCCACGCGCACCTTCTGGGGGAAGCGCGCGGCCATGCGCTCGGCGGGGGTGAGGTCATTGTCGGCCGGCCCGGCCTGGGTGTTGGCGTGCGGCGGCCCTCCCGCGACGGCGGAGGCGACGGGCGTCGCGCAGACGAGGAACAGGGCATAGAGCACGGGGGCTGCACGCATGACATCGATCCCTTCAACAAACATGATCTGCACGAATCTATACATCAAAAACTAAATGAATGAAATATATAAATACATAAAATGTAAAAATGATTACATAAATGTCTTGCGGAGACGCACCATGAACCCTGTCACACACCGCACAAGGCGCATGCACCCGATTCCAATCCGGATCATGCACTGGACCAATGCCGTTGCCATGATCATCATGATCGGCAGCGGCTGGAAGATCTATAATGACGAAGTGATCTTCGGCTTCCTGCACTTCCCGCAGGAGATCGTGCTGGGCATCTGGGCTCAGCATGCCCTGCAATGGCATTTCTTCGGCATGTGGATCCTGGTCTTCAACGGCCTGTTCTACCTCGCCTATGGGATCGCCACCGGTCGCTTTGCCCGGCTGCTCTTCCCCATCCGCCCGCGCGAGGTGGTGGCGGAGATGATCGCGGCGCTGACCTTCCGCCTGAAGCATGCGGACCTGACGCACTACAATGCGGTGCAGAAGGTGCTTTATGTGGGCGTCATCGCGATCATCATCGTGCAGGTCGTCTCGGGCCTCGCGATCTGGAAGCCGGTGCAATTCTCCTTTCTTGTCAGCCTGTTCGGTGGCTTCCAGGGGGCGCGGCTCGCGCATTTCCTGGGCATGGCGGCCATCGTGGGCTTCATGGTGGTGCATGTGGCGCTGGCGCTGCTCGTGCCGCGCACCATCCTCGCCATGCTCACCGGCGGGCCGGCCGTGCCCGCCGAAGACACCCATTCCGAGGGCGCACCTGCGCCCACCACCCCCCATTGACCGGAGGCGAAAATGGCATTCCGCAATCCCTTCGCCACACGGCGTCCCTCGGTCACCACGCCCGACAAGAGCCTGCTCATCGAGAACCGCAAGCTGATCGAGGCCATCAACCGCCGCAAGGTGCTGCGCGGCACCTTCAGCCTCGGCGCCCTCTCGCTGCTCGCCGGCTGCGACATCTCCAATCGCGGCGCAGTGCAGAGCGTGCTGAAGACGGTCTCGGACTTCAACGACGGGGTGCAGGCCGCCCTGTTCAACCCGCACAAGCTTGCCCCCACCTTTTCTCCCGACCTCGTGGTGAAGCCGCCGCGCTTCAACGCCTATTACGAGATCGACGAGGTGAAGCCGGTGGACATCTCCACCTGGAAGCTGGAGCTGTCCGGCCTCATCAAGGACAAGCGCCCCTGGACGCTGGACCAGATCTACGCCCTACCCGAGCAGGAAGAGATCATCCGCCACATCTGCGTGGAAGGCTGGGATTATATCGGCCAGTGGTCGGGGCCGAACCTGAAGGATTTCCTGACCCGCATCGGGGCCGACCTTTCGGCGAAATACATCGCCTTCTACGGCAACGACAACTACATGGAGAGCATCGACATGGCCTCGGCGCTCCACCCCCAGACCATCCTTGCCACCAAATATGCCGGCGAGCCCATCACCGATCCCTACGGCTTCCCGCTGCGCCTGCGCACCGCGGTGAAACTCGGCTACAAGAATCCCAAATGGATCCGCGCCATCGAAGTCACCAACACCTATCCCCTGGGCTTCTGGGAGAAGCAGGGCTTCAACTGGTTCGCCGGCCTGTGAAGGCCGGCAGCGCGGGCGCAGCCATTTCAGGCGCGGTCGGACACCGGGACTGACCGGCGATGGTCTCCACCGCGCATCTCCTGTTTTCGATCCTCGCCGGGCTCCTGCTCTGGGGCGGACCCGGCTGGCTTGTCGCTCGCGCCCTCATGCTCCACCGAGCCCCAGCCATCGCGCTGGCACCCGCGCTCGGCTGGGCCGTGCAGAACATGGCGATGCTGGCCCTTGCCCCGATCACCGGGCTATCGCCAAGCGCCATTCTGCTGGTCACAGCGCTGGTCTGCATCGGCGCGCCACTCCTGCGCAACGGTCGGGAGGCGCTTGCCGCGACAGACGCCACAGCACGTCTCCTCCTGCCCGCCCTGGCGGTCGCCGCGCTGCTCGCCTGCATCCCCGCAGCCGCCGTCCTGCCCAAGGTCGGCGCGGACGGCGCCATCGCCCTGGCGACCCCCATCTACGATCACGCCAAGATCGCGCTCATCGACGAGATCGCGCTCCACGGGGTGGTGCCTCCGGCCAATCCGGTGTTCGGCGCCGGCGGCGCACCTGGGGTCATATCCTATTATTATCTCTGGCATTTTGGAGCAGCCCAGCTCGTCATTCTCACCGGCGCGACGGGATGGGAGGCGGATGCGGCGGCCACCTTTCTCTCGGCCTTCGCCGCGCTGGCGCTGGTGGCCGGCATTGCCTTCCGGTTCCGCCCCTCCGCAACGGCGCCGCTTCTGGCTCTGGCGGCGGCGGCTTCCGGCTCGCTGAGGCCGCTCCTTGCGTCCCTGTTCGGCGCGACCCGTGTCGATCAGGTGATCGAGCCGGCGACAGGGCTCGCGGGCGTGCTGTATCAGGCGAGCTGGAGCCCGCACCATGTGGCGTCGGCCTCAAGCGTGGTGCTCGCCGTCTGGCTGCTGGCGCAGGTGCGCACCCGGCCTTCCGCCGGAGCCACGGCGGTGCTCGCACTCCTGGTCGCGGCAGGGTTCGACAGCTCCCTGTGGGTCGGCGGCGTCACCTTCGCGCTTGCGGGCGGCGGCGCCGTACTGGTCCTCGCCGCCCGCCGACCCAGCGAGGGACGCGGGCGCTTCCTGGCGCTGGTGGCGACCGCGGCCCTCGGCGCCGGCGCGCTGGTGGCGCCGATCCTGCTCGCGCAGCTTCAGGTCGCGGCGCTGCGTGGCGGTGGGCCGCCGCTCCGGATCGAGCCGTTCGCCGTGCTCGGCCCGGCGTTTCCGGCTGGGCTGCGGATGATGCTCGATATCCCTGCCTATTGGCTCGTCCTGCTGCCCATCGAGTTTCCCGCCATCGCCTTCGCCGGTGCCGCCGGCCTCGCCATGGCACTCCGCCGGCGCAGGGGTGGGGAGACCGGAACCCGCCGCCTCGCATCCGCCCTCGGCACCTTGACGCTCTGCGCCTTGGCCATCAGCGCATTTCTCGTGAGCACGGCCGGCGAGAACAATGACCTCGGCTGGCGCGCCGTCCTGCCGGCGGTGCTGGTGCTTTCCGGGTTCGCAGGCGCTGCGATCGCGGGTGCCCTGCACCGGAGGCGGTGGCTCGCGATGGGCGCCGCGGCGCTGCTCATCGCCGCCGGCTTGCCGGACAGCATCACGCTCGCTGCCGGCAACCTGCGGGGCGTGCGGAGCATCGATGGCGGGACCTTCGCAGGCGATCCCGCCCTGTGGGCCGCCGTGCGCCGCGAGGTGGCGGCGGACGTGCGCATTGCCAGCAATCCGGGCCGGCTGGAACAGCTGACGCCCTGGCCCATCAACCTGTCCTGGGCT
Source organism: Xanthobacter autotrophicus ATCC 700552 (assembly GCF_043194565.1). Classification (GTDB taxonomy): domain Bacteria; phylum Pseudomonadota; class Alphaproteobacteria; order Rhizobiales; family Xanthobacteraceae; genus Xanthobacter; species Xanthobacter autotrophicus_F. Next base: position 85,124 of record NZ_JBAFVS010000017.1, read on the forward strand.
CTTCTGGCTCGGCGGCGCTCCTGCTTTGCGGGACCCGAAATGGCCCTCGCCTTCGCGCCGCTGACGCCGCAGCAACGCGCAGAGGCGACCGACCTGTTCGCCCGCGTCTTCGAGGGAAGAGGAACGCCCGCCGACCTCGCGCACATGCGCCAGAACTTCGGCTGCGGGGCGGCGGTGGTGACGGCGCAGGACGGGGCGTGGCGAAACGATCCCTTCGCGGCAAGCCCGCTCTTTCGCCTGGCGCAGGAGGAAGAGGGCCGCTGGCGCATCTATGTCGCGGTGGAGACCCAGCCCGGCACGCCGCCGTAAGACGCCGAGCATCCCGCAAGGCCCACAAAAAAGCCGAATCCACTCAGGTTTCGCCAACCTGAGTGGATTCGGCCCTGAACGGAAGCCCCGGCCGTGGCGGACCCGTCGTGTCGGACCTGCCGCCGCGGCCGGGCTGCGGTCAGTTTTGGCCGAGGCCGCGATCGCCCAGCTCGAACAGGAAGGTGTCGTTGGCGGAGACGCCGGCCGGACCGGGCTGCGCGCCGGCAAAACCGCCGGCATGCGCCTGGTTGCCATAGCCGAGCACGTGCTGGGCACCGCCATCGTGGTCGGCGGTGACGCCGCGCGCCACCCGGATGCTCTCGCGGTTGGCCTCCGTCACGCTGTCGTCAGCCCGGGCAACGGCAGTGAAAGAGAGGGCCCCGGCGAGGATCGCGAGGGAAAGGATCGACTTACGCATGATGTAATCTCCATGTTCAATACGTTGACATGGAGGTTTCCGCAAATCGTACCCTTCAGGTTACAGATGGTGACTTTTCACGAGGTCAACTGTTTTTGACCGTGGCGCGAGACATTCGATCCGACATCATGGAATAAAACGAGCCGCGGGAAAGTCTCCCCCCTTATCTGGTGCTTCCGGCCGGCGTGCTCGCAGTTTCGTGATGGGACGTGGGGTAACACACGACGTCCCCGGGGCGAAGACATCCGCATGAGGGGGAACTTCATGACCAGTCCTGAACCTGATCTCGAGGCGCTGATGCAGGCGAGCCAGTCCGGCGACGCCACCGCGCACCGGGCCCTGTTGCAGCACGTGTCCGGCCGCCTGCGCAGCTATTTCCGCAACCGGCTCCGCCGCTCCGGCGCGGGCATGGACGAGGCCGAGGACCTGGTGCAGGACACGCTCCTCGTCCTCCACACCAAGCGCCACACCTATGACGGCTCCTCCCCGGTGCTGGCCTGGACCTATGGTATCGCGCGCTACAAGCTCATCGATTATCTCAGGGCCAACGCGCGGGCCTTGCGCCATGTCCAGATCGAGGAGGTGGATGATCTCGCCGACGAGCACGACGAGTTCTCCGCCGCGGATACATCACGCGAGCTGCATAAGGCGCTGGCGACACTGCCGCGGCATTTCCGCCTTCCCATCGAATACGTGAAGATCGAGGGCCTCAGCATAGCGGAAGCGGCCGCGCGCATCGGCATGTCCGATGCGGCGGTGAAGATCGGAATACATCGCGGCATGAAGCGGCTCGCCGTCGTGCTGTCGGAGGCACGCCCATGAATACCGACGACCTCATCGACTTCCTCTCGACCCGCGTCGAGGCCGTGGATCCCCGCCGGCAGGACCGCATCGTGGCGCTTGCCGTGTTCGGATCGCTGGCGGCGACGGCGCTGGTGTGCATGCTCACCCTCGGCCTGCGCCCCGACATGGTGGAGGCGGTCAGGACGCCCGACTTTGCCCTGAAGATCGGCTTTCTCGCCGCCGTGGTGGCCATCGCGTTCTACGGACTGCGCCGGGCCGCGCGCGCAGGCACCGCCCGGTCGCGCGCGCTGCTTTTCGTGCTGCTCCCCCTGGGGCTGGTCTGGCTCGCGGCAGGCATTGAGCTCGCGTCGCTTTCGCCATCTCAGTGGTACGAAGTGGTCATGTTCCGCGAATGGCGGCTGTGCGTGGTGGCCATTCCGCTGCTCTCGGTGCTCCCGCTGGCGCTGCTCACCCTGGTGCTGCGCGAGGCGGTGCCCACGGAGCTGCCCCATTGCGGGGCGCTTATGGGCCTCCTGGCGGGCGGCATCGGCGCCCTCGCCTATGCCGCCTACTGCCTCAATGACACGCCGGTCTATGTGGGCCTGTGGTACGCGACCGGCATCGCCGTCGTCACCGTGTTCGGCTGGGCCATGGGGCCGCGCCTGCTGCGCTGGTGAGGTCGCTCCGGCAAACGCAAGGCCGCCCGCACACGCAGTGCAGGCGGCTCATTTCGGGAGGCTCAGCGCGCCGCCGGCCGGTCGCCCTTCATCGGCAGGGAGCGGGCGAGAAAATCACGCATCAGCGCCGCGATTTCCGGTCCCTTGTCCTCCAGCGCGAAATGCCCGCTGTCGAGCAGATGCAGTTCGGCCTTGGGCAGGTCTTTCATATAGGCCTGCGCCCCGGCGGCGGGAAAGATCTCGTCGTTGGCGCCCCACACGATGAGGGTGGGCGGATGACGGTCGCGGAAGAAGGCGTGGAAGGCGGGATAGAGCGCCACATTACTTGCATAATCCTTGAACAGGTCGAGCATGATCTCGTCCACCCCCGGCCGGTCGAGCAGGGCCTGGTCCACCAACCAGGTATCGGGATCGATCATTGAAACATCCGAGACACCGTTGACGTATTGCGCGCGGGTCGCCTCTCGCGTCAGCCCCGCACGCAGGGCATTGCGGTTCGCCTGCGAACCATCCGCCCAATAGGCCTTCAGCGGAGTCCAGAAGGGGCTGAGGCCCGCCTCGTAGGCGTTACCGTTCTGCACCACAAGCGCGGTCACCCGCTCCGGATGCATGAGGGCCAGCCGGTAGCCGACAGGTGCGCCGTAGTCCATCACATAGAGGGCATACGAGCCGGCGTGGAGCTCGCCCATCAGCCGGTCCACGAGGCCGGCATAGGCGGCAAACCCGTAGGAAAACCGGGCGCGATCCGGCACGGCACTGTGGCCGAAGCCGGGATAGTCGGGCGCGATCACCCGGTAGCGATCGGCCAGCAGCGGGATGAGGTTGCGGAACATGTGCGAGGACGAGGGAAAGCCGTGCAGCAGCAGAAGCACGGGCGCATCAACAGGTCCCGCCTCGCGATAGAAGACGTCGACACCGTCGATGGTCTTCGACCGATAGTGGACCGTGGGCGAGAGCACGGCCTGCGACGCTCCCGGCGCACCAGCCGGCGGGGCGGATCGGGCGGCAGGGAGCGGCAGGCCGAGACAGAGCGCCGTCGCCCCGATGGCGAGCAGCGTGCGGGACAGGGAAGGCATCGGAAGACTCCGCGAGAGGCAGGGGGCCGCCGCGCCGGGATCGACAGGCGCGGCGGCAGGCGATGTGTGCGAGGTCGTTTGCGAACGGCGTCAGGCGGCCGGCGCCACGCGGGCGAGGAAGGCGCGAATGGCAGCGCTGATCTCCGGCCCGTGGGTCTCCAGCGCGAAATGGCCGGCGTCGTAGGACTGCACCTCGGTCGTGGGCACCAGCGCCTTGAACAGGTCGCGGCCGGCGGCGGTGAAGAAGGGGTCGTTGTCGCCCCAGGTCACGAGGATGTTCGGCTGGTGGGCGCGCAGATAGGCCTGCCACTGCGGATAGGCGCCCACATTGTCCTGGTAGCGATACAGCAGCTCCAGCTGAACCCGGTCGTTGCCGGGGCGGTCCAGCAGCCACTGGTCATGCTGCCAGGCGTCCGGGCTGACGCGATCCGCGCGGGCCGAGGAGCCGTGTTCGTACTGGAAGCGCGTGGTCTCGGCGGTGAGGAAGCCGCGGACGGGCTTTTCCGTCTCGCCATTGCGGTCGGCCCAGTAGGGTCCGAAGGCGCCTGCCGCGCTGGCGGCGAAGCCTTCCAGGTTCGCCACCGCATTCTGCACGATCAGGCCGACGACCCGCTCCGGATGGCGGGCGGCGATGCGGAAGCCCACGGGTCCGCCAAAGTCCTGCATATAGAGCACATAACGGTGCACGCCGAGGTCGGCGAGAAGCTTCTCCACCACCTCCGCGAGGGCGTCGAAGCTGTAAGCGAAATCCTCGGGCGCCGGGGCGCTGGAATAGCCGAAGCCGGGATAGTCCGGCGCGATCACGCGGTAGCGGTCGGCCAGGGCGGGAATGAGATCGCGGAACATGTGGGAGGAGGACGGGAAGCCGTGCAGCAGCACGATCACCGGCGCGTCGGCCGGTCCCGCATCCCGATAGAAAATGTCGAGGCCGCTGATCGCCGCCCGGCGGTAGGCCACCTTGACCACCGGCTGAGATCCTGGGGCAGGTCGGACGGCCTGAAGAAACGCATTCAACATGGGGCGCCTTTCGTAACTGGCTTGATGCCGCGAAAGGAGTTACACACCCATTGTAACCTGTCAAATAGTTTTAAGAGGTTTCATGGCGATTGACTCCGACCTTGTGCCAAACCTGTGACGACCTATCTTCCCGGTTACGGCGCCCCCGAAGGCGCCCGTCGAGAAAGGGCGCGGGCCTTGACCACACAGCAGGACAGCGATTTTCGCGATGGCATGCCCTTCCTGGGCAGCCGCCTCTGGATTGATTTCGCGAACTCCGCGCCGGTGGCCCTGGGCGACTTTCTCGCGACGCCCGAGGGGTGGACGAGTTGGCTCGCCGCGGCCGGCCTCAAGGCGGGGGTGGGACGCAAAGGCGCAGCCGTTGTCGACCTCGGGGCGGTGCATGCGTTGCGCGCCGCGCTGTCGCGCCTCTTCGACGCTTTGCAGACCGGTGCGCGCCCCGCCGCCTCAGACCTGGATCTGGTCAATCAGCATCTGGCCGCCGGCGCGGCGCCACCGCGGATTTCATGGCGCGACGGTGAAGTTCTGGTGGAGCGGAAGGAGGCCGGCGACATGGATCCACTGGCGGCCATCGCCACCGACTTCGCGGACTTCGCAGCCCATTACGAGACGGCCCGGCTGCGCCACTGCGCCAACCCGGAGTGTAGCCTCATCTTCTACGACACGGCGCGCAACGGGGCCCGGCGCTGGTGTTCCATGTCCGCCTGCGGCAACCGCCACAAGGTGCGCAGCCACCGCATGCGCGCCGCGAAGCTGGAATGCTCCTGATCTTGTCAGCGGACCTCGCCAGGCCGCTCCTTGCTTTCGCCGCACCCCGGATGGATGATTTGATATGATTGTCGCTTTGGCGCGGGGCTTGCGGGGCTCATCGATGGGTCCTCTTCCCCGGCCGCGGCTCTGAACTGGAAGGCGGGTTCACGATGCGCGACGGCGTGCGCTTCGCTGGAGGGCAAAAGGGCATCTCAACGGATGCACTGATCGACGCTCTCGCGGGGGATCTTTCGGCCACACCCGTCCCATCCGTGCGCCGCACGCTCGCCCTGGCGTTCGCTTTCGGAAGCGCGGTGTCCGCGGCGGCCATGCTGGCGCTGCTGGGCCTGCGCCCGGACATGGCCTCGGCCCTCGCCACCGCGTCGTTCTGGATCAAGCTCATCTTCCCGTTCGGCCTCGCCGTGGCCGGGCTGATGGCCGTCGACCGGCTGGGCCGGCCGGGTGCCGCGGCCGGTCGCGGCTATGCGATGGGGATCGCCGTCGCAGGCACCATGGCCCTGCTCGCGAGCATCCAGCTCGCCACCGCGCCGCGGGATGCCATGCGGCCGCTCCTCCTCGGCCACACGCTGGACCACTGCACGGCCCTCATCATGCTGCTGGCGCTGCCCATCCTGGCCGCCGGCATGTATGCCATGCGCCAGATGGCCCCCACACGGCTGCGCCTCGCGGGCGCCGCCGTGGGCGTGACGGCCGGTGCGCTTTCGGCCGCCATCTACGCGATCGCCTGCGATGAGACGGCGCTACCCTTCGTCACCTTGTGGTACGGAGCGGGCATTGCCCTCACGGGCGTGCTCGGCGCGCTTCTGGGGCCGCGCCTGCTGCGGTGGTAAAGCCCGACCGAACCGTTCATCGGCCGTGACCTGCTTGTGTTTTAGGGCGACCGATCTAGAATAGATTGGGCCATTTGATCGTTAGGCCAAGCGCGACGGTCTCCGGTGGCCCACAGGCTGCAGGGGTCTTCGTTGCACGCGCGGATCTGGAGCGGAGATGGACGTGTCGGTGCCGAACCCGCCACTCGACGCCCTGATGATCGCCGCCCAGGCGGGCGACGAGGCAGCCTATCACGCCCTCCTGAAGGCCGTGGCGGCGACACTCCGCAGCTATTTCGCGCGCCGGCTCGGCCGGGATGCGTCAGTGGAAGATCTGGTTCAGGACACGCTCATCGCCATCCACGAACGCCGCGCCACCTATGATCCGCAGCGGCCGTTTGCGGCCTGGTTCTTCGCCATCGCCCGCTACAAACTCATCGATCATCTCAGGGCGGCGCGCCGGACCGCGACCAGCCCGGTGGAAGAGATCGAGGACCTCGCCGGGCCCGACGAGGAAACACCCGCCAGCGCGCGTCTCGACCTGGAGCGGCTTCTGGACGGCCTTCCCCAGCGCTCCCGCGACATCGTCCGCACGGTGAAAATCGAGGGGCAGTCGGTGGCCGAAGTCTCTCTGCGCTCGGGCCTGTCGCCCATAGCGATCCGCGTGCTCCTGCACCGTGCGGTCAAGGCCATGTCGGCCAAGGTGGGTAATTCCCGCCCGTGACCGCGTGCTTGCCAGCTCCGGCGGCGAACGCGACCTGCAGCTGCCGGGATAAAGCAGGCGCCGATGGCCTCGCACGGCGGCGAAATTTATCGGCGCCCGCGCAGTTTCCGGGTTCATATCTCCCACCCAGGAGGGAGAGGTGGTCGCGAATGGAAGGGACAGCGGCTCGACGTGACGAGAGGCGGGAGCGGACATCACGAAGGCCATGAAGGAAATCATGGCAGGGAAGACGCGTGTCACCATCAAGACGAAGAACCTGCGCGGCAAGTCCATCGTGAGAGGAGGTGCCGGCACGGCGACACGGACAATCGGCCTGCTGGGCGGCATCCTCACCTATGCGGTCGAAGCCGGGATCATCGAAACGAACCCCGCACATGGTGTGCGGCGGCCGAAGGACAACGTCCGTGCGCGGCGGCTGAGCGAAGCCGAATATCGCGTCCTCGGCGACCTGCTCAAGGCGGCGGCTGAGAACGAGAGCTACCGGATGTCGGTCGAGATCATCCGCCAGATCGCGCTCACCGGATGCCGCCGCATGGAGATGGTCACGCTGCGATGGGCGGAAGTCGATACGGATTCGAGCTGCCTCCGCCTGATCGACAGCAAGGAGGGAAGCTCCATCCGGCCCATTGGACTGCCCGTGGTGGAATATCTGGAGAAGCGCCGGAAAGAGGCATTCGGAGATTACGTCTTCCCCGGCCGGGACGGCGAGAATGCGTTCGGGAGTTTCCCCAATCATTGGAAGAAGATCTTCGCGGGCTCGCCCCTGGCCGACGTCACCCCTCACATTCTCCGCCACAGCTTCGCCAGCGTCGCGAACGATCTCGGCTTCACCGAGGTCACCATCGCCGCCCTGGTCGGCCATGCGAAGGGATCGGTCACGAGCAACTATATCCACACGCTCGACACCGCCCTGATCATGGCCGCCGATACGATCTCCGGCTAACATTCAGGGACTGCTGGACGGGATAGAGTTCAAGCAGACCGCCTACGCGCTGGATCGCGGCTCCCGGAAAGCGGCATTGGCCCGGTTTCTACAAAAGGCAGCCGGCGATGAGGAGGATAAACATGCTGAAAATCAACATCTTGCCGCATGAACTCGGTGAACCTCCCCATGATCGCCACGCGCCGACCCCGATATGCCTGCGCAGCTTGCCGGAAGAATGTGGTCCAAGTTCCGGCGGCCGAAACTCGAGCGGCAGCATCTTGCACCCGTCGCGCAGATACCAATCTGGGGGATTGACGCCCGCCGATTGAACACGAACCAGCACCTCTCCCGGCTTCAGCGCGGACTTGTGCATGGTCACCGGAATAGAATAGTGCCCGTTCACCACTTTCGACCTGCGGATTGCCCAAGCTCAAATGCTGCTCACGACGGTCGTCAACGAGATCCACCAGTCAGGTCGGCCGGCTCGAACAGCGCCACCTCCAAAATCCGCCAGACCATTACGAGGGGTGTTACGCAATGTGCTGCCAACGATCGGACTGTCATTGATGCAAGCGGATGGCGGCCAAGGGATCATTTCACCGCCTTCCGAACGATGAAATGACCCAGGCTTGAGTCGTGAACACGGCCCATGCCGCTCACTGCTGCGGATGCGCGCCCTTGGCAGCCATCAGCGCTTCGGTGCATGGCTGGGACACATTTGCCGCATTCTGCTGCAGGCAGCCGAGCAGGCGTCCGCCACCGGGCTGAATACCGCTGCACAAGCGTCGCGCATCTGCCTCGCAGGCCGACTTCAGCTGCATCATCTGCTGACGCGACATTTGCTGCGCCTGGGCCGCACCCACTACCAGGACAAAGGCGAGAACGAGAGCGGTTCGCATTGATCATCTCCTTGGATTTCAAAAAGACATGGAACCGGCGAGCACGCCGGGCAGTCACCGGCCAGCCGGAAAGGAAAACGCCTCAAAACGCGCCGGAGCCTGCGATGCCCACCTGCAGCCTGGGAATGCGCGCCGCCTCCAACTGCTGCGCCGAGAGCTTGCCGCGCAGGTTCGCCACCGCCGCCTTGAGGGCCTGGGCCTTGGTGGCGTAGGCGATGAGCATATCGGCGACCGCCTCAGCCCGGCCGAACGCCTCGGGCCCCCTGGGGTCGTCCTTGCCCTCGGCTGCGCCGAGGATGGCCAGCACCCGCTCACGCTCCGGCACCAGAGCCAGCAGCGCGTTGGTGTATCTGCGCCAGGCCTCCTGCTGCTCGGCCGTGATACCGATGGCCGTCTCCTGGACAGACAGGGCCGCTGCCAGCACCAGCCGTAGCCGGACGCCGGTATAACTTTGGCGGACCATCTCCAGGCGATCGGCGAGCACCGCCAGCGGCGAAACGTACTCCTCCACACAGGCCACTTCGGACTGGGCGACGGTGGCCGGTGCCGGCGCGCGCGCCAGCGTTGCCTCCTGTGCGGAGGCAGCCAGCGGCGCAGCGGTGGCCATGGTGGCGCCGAACAGCGCCACGGCGAGAATTCTGACCGACATGATGAGCTCCGTACATTGAGTGGGCTCATCCTGCGGCGGTGAATTTGCAGCGGCTTCTCAGGTTTGTAGGAATTTGTTGCGGCCCTGCGCTGTCGATGCGCAGCGCAGGGCTACAAATTGAAACCGTCCGGACATTCCCGGGATACGGCAGGCCACGAAAACGACCCGCGGCCCCGCCCTCGTGGCGGCCTGGGGCCGACCTTCCCCGGCATCCCGGCAGGCTGCTCCATGACTGGTCATTCCTCCCGCGTCCTGATCCCGGCGCCACTGCGCGCGCTCCCCCTTGGCCTCGTGGCGCTGGCGCTGGCGGGCTGCGCCAATTCGCCGGCGCCCAATCACTACCAGGATCTTGCTTCCGCGCCCTATCTGGCCGCCAGCACGCAGGGAACGGGCCGGCGCACGCCTTATCGCTATGAAATGGCCGGCGCTCTCAGCCGCTATCGCGCCATCCACCTTCTGCCGGTGCGGATCTACAGCGGCGCCGATCAGCAGTTCGGCACGCTCACTGCCGCCGAGCGCGCGCAACTCGCCGCCACGGCGGAACACGAATTCCGCGCGGCTCTCGCCGGCCACGGCATCCTTGCCGCCGGGCCCGCAGCCGACGCGGTGGAGCTCAGCATCACCCTGACGGGTGCCCAGGCCAGCGTGCCGGTGCTCGCCACCGCGAGCCGCCTTACCCCCGTGGGCTTCGCCATGAGCGGCCTCACCGCCGCAACCGACGGCGAGGGACGCCTCTCCGGGATGGTGATCTATGCCGTGGAGTTCCGCGAGCCCGGGTCGGGACGGATCCTGTGGGCCTATGTCACGAAGCAGTATCCCAACGCCCTCGACATCGGCGCCACGCTCGATCCCCTGGATGCGGCGCGGGCCGGCCTCAAGGCGGGCGCGCAGGAGTTGGCGCGGGCGACCGTCGCCAGGCTCCGGCCGCAATAGGCCGCCTCAGCCCGGGCGGAACAGGGCCAGGATGATGAGCACCTGTCCGCCCGGCCCCTCGCCGAGCTCAATGGTGCCGCCATGGGCTTCCACCAGGCTGCGCGCCACCGCAAGGCCCAGGCCGGCACCGCCGGTGCGCCGCGCTCGCGAGGGCTCGGCCCGCATGAACGGCTCCATCAGCACGTCCCGCATCGGCGGCGGAAATCCGGGGCCGTCGTCGCGCACCACGAGACGCACCTGATCCCCGATCACGGTCAGTCTCACTCGGGCATGCTGGCCATATTTGATGGCATTGTCGATGATGTTGCCGATGACCCGGCGCAGCGCCAGCCGGTCCGCCAACACCCACACGGGTCCCTCCGCCACCGTATCGAGCGTCACCGGCCGGCCGGCGGCCCTCAGGTCCGCAGCCTCAGCGCGCACCAGCAAGGCGAGGTCCAGCATCTCCTCGTCCAGCGCGCCGACGCCGGCGCGCGCCGTGAGCAAGGCGTTGTCGAGCAGCTCGATCATGTCGCGGATGTCGGCTTCTGCCCGCTCGCGCTCCACCGGGTCCGGCAATTGATCGATGCGCAGCCGGAGCCGCGTGGCAAAGCTGCGCACATCGTGCTGGATGCCGCCGATGAGAGCGAGGCGCGAGCGCGTCATGGCATGGATGCGCGTCTGCAGCCGCTCGAACGCGCTCACCAGCGTGCGCACCTCCGGCGTCGAGGCCCTGAGGTGGGGCAGCGGCACGGGCTCGCCGGTGGGATCGATATGATCCGCCACCGCCGCCAGCCGCGCCAGAGGGCGGATCTCGCGATGGAGCAGCAGCAGCACCACGCAGGCGAGGACCGCGCCGAACAGGCCCGCCCCGACCCCGGCAGGCAGGCCGAAGAAGGTGACGAAGAACGGCGTGCGGGCCTCCGCCACCAGCACCTCACGACCATCGAGGGCGATGTAGAAGGCCCGTGGCGCGGCACGGTCGTTGAGCAGCTGCGACAGCGGGCGGTGCTCCACCCCGGGCCGGATCCGCATGCGGATCAGCCGGTCTCCCAAAGCGGCACGATAGGCCTCCAGTTCCTCGCCCTCGCTCATCTCATCCGAGCCGGCTGGAACTTCGGCCGCCGGCACCACGTCCACCTCCAGCAACGGCGAGCGCAGGGCCGGCAGCGCCGCCGCGCGCGCCGGCGAAGGCAGGGAGGCGAGAAGGTCGGCGATGGCGACAAGGCGCTCCGGCGGCGGCCCGCTGGAGGTGGGGGAGAGCCCGCTGACCCGGTAGAAGACGACGATGAAGCCGATCCACAGCACCAGCAGAAAGGTGCCGGCGATGGACAGAACCCGCGCAGTGAGGCCAAGGCCCATTGGCATTTCTCCGTCAGGAGGCGTCCATCAGGACACCTGCTTTACCTGCGCCGTCATGAGATAGCCGCCGTTGCGCACGGTGCTGATGAGATTGCAGCCGGGGCTCAGCGCATCGAGCTTCTTGCGCAGCCGCGACACCAGGATGTCCACGGAACGGTCGAACGGGTCGGCGGTGCGCCCGTGCACCCAATCGAGGATCTGATCGCGCGAGAGCACCCGGCGTGGACGCAGCACGAAGCAGGAGAGCAGATCGAACTCGGCGCTGGTGAGCGGCACCAGTTGCTCGTCCTCGGCGAACAACTGGCGCGCATCGAGATCCGCCAGGAAGCGGTCGAAGGCATAGCGCCGCATCGGCGCCTGCGCCTGTTGTACGCTGGCGCGCCGCAACAGGGCGCGCACCCGCGCCAGCAACTCCCGCGGGCCGAAGGGCTTCACCACATAATCGTCGGCACCGAGCTCCAACCCCACCACCCGGTCGGTCTCGTCGCCCTTGGCGGTCAGCATGAGAATCGGCACGGTGAGGGTGGCGCGCAGCCGCCGGCAGATGCTGAGGCCATCCTCCTCCGGCAGCATCAGATCCAGAATGATCAGATCGACTTCATGTCGCTTGAGAATGCCGGCCATCTCGCGCGCATCCTGCGCCAGCTCCACCCGGAAACCTTCGCGGGTGAGGAAGTCGCCGACCAGCCGGCGAATGTCCGGATCGTCGTCGACGATAAGAATACTGCGGACTTTATGTTCCATCACGGCTGCATAGCTAGCAAAGCCATGGCCAATACTCAATAGCGTGCGCCTGTCTGTACAAAACGATACAAATCGACACCCCGCAACACATCTTGGTTCGTACGGCTCACGCGCAGGACAAAAATCCCCCCCACGTTGAGCTTCGCCGCGGTGGCTGAGTCGTCTCATGCAACGGCTCCCCGCCCGGCAGGCTTCCGCCCACCGTCTATGCTCGGGGAGATGTCGTGTAGTGTCCACAGGCGCAGGTATTCGGGATCCGGCCAAAGCCGGGGGTCTCTTGAAGGTCAATCGGCTCCCCGACGCAACCGAGGCAGGCGGCACCTTCACGCCACCGCATCTGCCGCCCCGCCCCAGCCCGCGCAGACCCCGGCGAGGCCGCCAGGTTCTTGGCATCGCCGCGCTCATCACCGTCCTCGCCTTTGCCCTCGCGGGCTGGCGCTACGGCATGCCGCACACGACGCAGGCCGAGGTGGTGCGGGCGGGCCCATTCGAGAGCGTACTGAGCGGCCCCGGCATCCTCGACGCGCTTCGCAAGGCCAGCGTCAGCGCCAGCATTCAGGGCGTCATCACCACCCTTGCCGTGGATGTGGGTGACTCCATCCACGCCGGCGACATGGTGGCATTGCTGCAATCGACGGACCTCAAGGCCGAACGCGAGTCCCGGCTCGCCTCCCATGAGGCCACACGCAAGGCTGTAGCGCTCGCGGAGGCAGAGCTCCGCAAGGCGCACGCCGCCCGGAACAATGCCCATTCCGTGCTCGGCCGTCGGGAGGAGCTGATCCGCAGCGGCGCCACCAGCCGCGCGACCCTGGAAGACGCCCAGACCAGCATGGAACAGTCCTTGGCCGAGGTGGCCCGGGCCGAGGCGGCCGTGAGCCAGGCGCGGGCCACGGAGGCCTCCGCCGAAGCGGCGGTGCGGGTGGCGGAAGCGCAATTGGAGAAGGCCACCATTCGTGCCCCCATCGATGGTGTGGTGGTGGCGCGGCGCATGGACATGGGCGATCTGGTGGTGCCCGGCTCGGTGATCGTGGACATCGTGGATCCGGAGAGCGTGGTGCTTGCCGCCCGGTTCGACGAGAGCGCCATCGCCCGCGTCACCAAGGGCCAGCCGACGAGGCTCCTGTTTACCGCCACTGGCGATACGGCAACGCCCGGCGAGATCCGGCGCATCGGCCGTGAGGTGGACACCGAGACCCGCGAATTCACCGTGGACATCGCCCCCCGCCAGTTGCCGCGCAACTGGGCCATCGGCCAGCGCGGCACCGCCCTTATCACCTTGCAAACCTCCCCCGACGTGCTGTCGGTGCCATTCGCCGCCATCGCCTTCAAGGACCGCGCGCCGGGGGTGTTCGTGATGCGCGATGCACGGGCCTGGTGGCAGCCGGTGGAGCTCGGCCCCATCGGCGCGGCCCGCGTGGACGTGCGTGGCGGCCTGAAGGAGGGCGATGTCATCCTGGCGCAGCCCGAGGGCGCGTTCGCCGGCATGAAGGTCGCCGACCCATTGGGGGCGCGGCCATGAATCTCGCCTTCAAGGACATCCGCTTCAACCTGCTGCGCTTCCTTCTGACCGCACTGGGCGTCGCCTTCCTGATGATGTCCTCCATGGGCATGGTCGGCCTTTATCGCGGCATCGTCGCCGATGCTTTGCTCATCATCGAGCGCATCGGCGCCGACCAGTGGGTGGTGCAGGGCGGGCGGCAAGGTCCGTTCTCGGAAGGCTCCGCCATCTCCTCCACCATGGATCGCCGGGTGGAGGGGATCGCCGGTGTGGCGAGCGCGCGCCGCTTCGTGCAGTTCAGCCAGCAGTTCTCCCTTCACGGGCGGCAACTGCGGGCCTCCGTGACGGGGCTCGATTTTCCCAAGGACCCCGGCCGCTGGATCCCCATCGTCGGCGGACGCCTCCTCGCGTCCGGCCACTACGAAGCGGTCGCGGACATGAGTATCGGCCTTCGGCTCGGCGAGAAGGTGCATCTCGGCCAGGACGACTACACCGTCGTCGGCCTCACCCGCGGCATGGTGGACACGGGCGGCGACGGACTGTTGTTCGTCACCGTCAACGATGCGGTCGCCATCGCCCAGCGCCGCACCAGCGAGGAGGTGCTGCTGGCCCGCGCGGGTGCCGGTCCCGCCGCCGCCAGCCGCAGCTCGGTGCCGCAGGACAGCAAGATCGCCGCCGTGCTGGTGACCCTCAACCCCGCCGTGGATCCTGAAATGGTACGCCGCGCGGTCTCCTCCTGGGGTGATGTGAACGTGTTGAGCCGGGCCGAGCAGGAAAACCTGCTTCTCAACCAGCGGCTCTGGCGCCTGAGGGTGCAGATTCTGGCCTTCACCGGCGTGCTGCTTGTGGTGACGGGCATCGTCGTGTCCCTCATCATCTATATGCTCACCATGGAAAATCTGCATGAGATCGCTATGCTGAAGCTGATCGGCGCGGACAATTTGGTTATTATTGTCATGATTGCCCAGCAGGCCTTCCTCATCGGCGCCTGCGGGCTCGGGTTCGGCCTCATGCTGTCGCGGCTCGTCTTCCCTTTCTTCCCACGCAAGGTGCTGATCCTGCCCGCAGATGTGGCCCTGCTCGGGATCGCGGTAGCGGTCATCTGCGCGTTCGCGAGCCTGCTCGGCATCTCCCGCGCGCTGAAGGTGCGGGCCCAGGAGGTCTTGTCGTGAGCGATCACGTCGTGAGCCCGGTGGTCGTGAGTGGCGCTGCCGCGAACCCTCCGCCGGTGCTGTCCATCCGCGATGTGCAGCGGCTCTACCGGAGCGGCGACACGACGGTGCGAGCCCTGGACGGGGTCTCGCTCGATATCCATCGCGGCGAGGTGGTGGGGATCTCCGGTCCGAGCGGGTCCGGCAAGAGCACGCTGCTGCTCATCGCCGGCCTGCTTGAGCCGCCGAGCGCCGGCGAGGTGCTCATCGACGGGCGGCGCGTCTCTCACCCCGCAGCCGATCTCGACCGGCTGCGCACGTTCCGCCGCAACCACATCGGCTTCATTTTCCAGAAGGCGAACCTGATCCCCTTCCTCACGGCGGTGGAAAACGTGGCGCTGGCGCTGGAGATCGACCATGTGCCGCCGCGCGCGGCGCGGGCCTATGCGAGCGCGCTGCTCGCCAGCCTCGACCTCGGCCACCGGCTCGACAACCACCCCTCCCGGCTGTCGGGGGGCGAGCAGCAGCGGGTGGCGGTGGCGAGGGCGCTCGCCAACGCGCCAAGCCTGCTGTTGGCGGACGAACCCACCGCCGCCCTCGACAGCGTGCGCGGGCGTCAGGTGCTGCAGCTGTTCCGTGAGATTGCCAGGACCCGCCAGGCGGCGGTCGCGGTGGTGACCCACGACCAGCGCGCCCTCGACCTGTTCGACCGCACCATCGAACTCAGCGACGGGCGGACCCGCGATGTGGCCGTGCACGGCACCCCGGGAGCTGCCGGTACACATTGAAACATATCGTCACGGCAGCGACAGCCGGCGGCGACACCACCGCCTTAGCCTCTTCGCGATAACGGCGGGCACGGGTGCGCCGGCCAGCTGCGAAATGGAGGGTAAAGGCGATGAAACGTCTGTTTTTGGCTCTGGCCACGGTGTTCTGTCTCTCGTCGGCCGCCGGCGCGGCGACCCTCGCCGTCGCGACCGGGAACGTCAATCTGAGAGCCGGCCCCTCCACTGCCTATCCGGTGGTGACGACGGTGCCGGCCGGAGTCCAGGTGACAACCCATGGGTGCCTTGCCGGCTATACCTGGTGCGATATCTCCATGGGCGCCTATCGCGGCTGGGTCGCCGCAACTTACATCCAGGTGGTCTATCGTGGCGCGCCGGTGGTGCTGACCCCCGCCGTGGCGCCGGCGGTGGGCCTCACCGTCGTGACCTTCAACAAGATCTATTGGGACACCTACTACGCGGCTTATCCCTGGTACGGCCGCTGGACCTATTACGCGCCTCGTCCGGTCTATCCGGTAGCGCCGGCCGCGCGTGTGAACAGCTACAACGGCTCGGTCCAGTGCGCCAACGGCAGTTGCACCGCGGCCCGCTCGGCCACCGGAATCTATGGTGGCTCGGCCAGCCAGAGCCGCACCTGCTCCGGCGGCGACTGCACGTCCACGCGCAGCGCCACCGGCCCCTACGGCGCCTCCGCTTCGCGCACGCGCTCGTGCAGCGGCAATACCCAGTCCTGCACGGTCACGCGCACGGGTCCCGCCGGCAACAGCGGCACCCGAACCTTCACTCGCTGAGCGGACTGCCCCCTCGCACTCCGTGGAGCAGCCCACCATGTTGGTCGCTCAGTATGCCGCGGCGGGATTGACCTGCCAGATCTCGTCGATGAGCTTGCCGTCGCGATAGACCAGCACGTAGCGCACTTTGACCGTGCTCTTGCCGGCGAAGGCGACGTCCGCCGTCACCGTCGCGCCCTTGGGGTTGGCCGCTTCCGAGAGCGCGGCCACGCTTGCCTTCTGGGCGCCCTGGGCGGTGAAGAACTTCGACCATACCTGGCGTCCATTACAAGCCGGGCAAGTATACACTCACCAAGAAGGACATCGGCACCCGTTACGCCGCGGTCGCCATCCGCACGCTGGTGAACCCGTCCAATCCTGAAGATGTGAAGAAGGTGCATGCGCTGCAGGACGGCTTGCCCCTAGGAGCATAGGCGCGCTGCCGGATAGGCCCTTCAATGACCGCGGCTAGGCTGGCGCGCGCGAACCGACCTCTTCCCAAAGAGAGGACAAAGGCGCCGCTGCCAGCCGGTCGCCGAACGGCACGACATCCGTGCTGTCATAGAGGACGACGCCGAAGGCGAAGCGGTCCCCGCATGCTTCGGCCAAGGCCCGCAGGCCCGCGAAGTCGCTGGCCTTGACCGTGGCGCTCGCCTTCACCTCGATGCCTGCGATCATTCCGTCATCGCGCTCCAGCACGATGTCCACTTCGCGCATATCCCGGTCCCGGAAATGATGCGGCGTGAGCCGCAGGTCCGAGGCCGTCATCAGTTTCAGCACTTCCGAGAACACGAAGCTCTCCAGCAGCGCGCCGAACGCCCCGCGATCCGCCTTCACCCGGTCGAAGGAGAGCCCGCGCACGGTCGCCAGCAGGCCGGAATCGAGGAAGTGCAGCTTCGGCGTCTTGACGATCCGCTTCAGCGCATTGGTGAACCAGGGCTGCACCGTGGCGACGAGAAACAACTGTTCGAGCAGCCCCACATAGCGCTGGCCCGTCTTGTGGCTGACGTTGATTCCGGCGCCGAACTGCGAATAATTGACCAGTTGGCCGGAATGCTCGGCAAGTAGCCGCACGAATTTCGGAAGCTCGGTTAGCTTCTCCACGTCGGCGATGTCCCGCAGATCGCGCGTGAGGATCGAGGTGAGATAGGACCGCAACCAATCCTGACGTCGCCGCTCGCTTTCGCGGCTGATCGCTTCGGGGAAGCCTCCGAGCAAGACGAGCCGGACAAGATCATCGCCGAGGATGGCGTCCCGCGGGCGCTGTAGCTTCCCCTCGAAAAGGCGCTCCAGAAAGGTCGCTGTACGGCCTTCGATCTCGGCCCGCGCCAGCGGCAGCATCTGGATGGTCTCCATCCGCCCAGCCAGGCTGTCGGCGATCCGCGGCAGGGTCAGCACATTTGCCGAGCCGGTGAGCAGAAAGCGACCCGGCCGATAATCCTCGTCGACGGTCTTCTTGATCGCCAGCAGGAGGTCGGGCACGCGCTGGATCTCGTCGATGATGGCCCGGTCCAGGCCGCGGATGAAACCGGCCGGATCGGATTGGGCGGCCTCGAGGACCGTCTGATCGTCAAGCGTGATATACGTCCGGCCGGCTTCCCCCATCTTTCGGACAAGCGTGGTTTTGCCGGCCCGTCGCGGGCCCACGATCAGGACCACCGGGGGTGTCCGAAAGGGCTTCCTCCACCCGCCGCTCTACAAACCGCTCGAACATACCATCCCCGAATCCCGGACAATCGGAAGCATTGATGTCGGCTGATTGGAAGTCAATTGGCCGCTAATTGGAATAGCATGGGTCGCCATCTGGAAGCGTAAGGGGGAAGGCTTTTCCCCTGCGGTCCAATCTGCCGTCTTGGCCGACCCCTTCTATGTGGAGACCCCAGGCTGGGCCAAAACTCGCCCCGGACCGGCCGCCTGACTTGCTTCCCAAGTGGGTGATTGAAAGGGGGCGCCCAGTTTGGCGCCCCAAGTTGTTTCAGCGGCCAGAACGGGTCGGTGACCGCCTCATGCCCTGCGACATCGGGAAAGAAGGTCACGCGCTGGCAACGGACTGGGAAGTCGCACGCCTCCGCTCGCCACGACCTCGTTCGCTTGAATGATCCGGCGCACGGGGCCAGCGGTGCCCGCGCCCATGTTGCGCTGCAACGTGATTTGATCTAAATCAACTCCATTCATCAGGACCCGGTGCAAGCCCGGGTGGCTCTTCCGGCCGCCGATCCGCCGGACCACGCATAGTCAGCGCATCCTCGCCGCCGTTTCGGCGGACGCTCACTTATTGCGAAGCCTCATCCCATGACCCGTTCTTCCCGCTATCTCCGCGACTGGACCTCCCATATCCGCGCCGACGTGCTCGCCGGCATCGTCGTCGCCCTCGCCCTCATCCCGGAGGCCATCGGCTTCTCGGTGATTGCCGGCGTCGATCCCAAGGTGGGGCTGTTCGCCTCCTTCGCCATCGCCTGCGTCTCCGCCGTGGTGGGCGGGCGGCCCGGCATGATCTCCGCGGCCACCGCCGCCACCGCGGTGGTGATGGTGAGCCTCGTGCGCGATCACGGGCTGCAATATCTGTTCGCCGCCACCATCCTCATGGGGCTGATCCAGATCGCGGCCGGTTTGCTGAAGCTCGGGCGGGTGATGCGCTTCGTCTCGCGCTCGGTCATCACCGGCTTCGTCAACGCGCTGGCCATCCTCATCTTCATGGCGCAGGTGCCGGAGCTGATCGGCGTGCCGCTCCAGACCTATCCGATGATCGCGGTGGGGCTCGCCATCATCTACCTGTTCCCGCGCCTGACCAAAGCCGTGCCGTCACCGCTGGTGGCCATCGCCGCGCTCACCCTCTTCGCCTGGTGGAGCGGAATGGATCTGCGCACGGTCGGCGACCTCGGCGAGCTGCCCTCCAGCCTGCCAGTCTTCGCCCTGCCGCAGGTGCCGCTGACGCTGGAGACGCTGCAGATCATCCTGCCCTACTCGCTGACGCTCGCCGCCGTGGGCCTGCTGGAATCCCTGCTCACCGCCCAGATCGTGGACGACATGACCGACACGCTGAGCAACAAGAGCCAGGAATGCGTCGGCCAGGGCACCAGCAACATCGCCTCGGCGCTCATCGGCGGCATGGGCGGATGCGCCATGATCGGCCAGTCGGTGATCAACGTGACCTCCGGCGGGCGCGGGCGGCTCTCCACCTTCGTGGCGGGGTCGTTCCTTTTGTTCCTCATCCTGGTGCTGGACGACCTTGTGCGCATCATCCCCATGGCGGCGCTGGTGGCGGTGATGATCATGGTGTCCATTGGCACCTTCTCCTGGCGCTCGATCCTGGACCTGCGCAGCAACCCGCGCTCCTCCTCGGCGGTAATGCTGGCCACCGTCATCACCGTGGTGGCGACGCACAACCTCGCCATCGGCGTCTTGGTCGGCGTGCTGCTATCCGGGGTGTTCTTCGCCGGCAAAGTGGCGCGCCTGGTCCATGTGACAATGCGGGAAGACGAGGTGTCAGGGAGCGTGACCTACACCGTGACGGGACAGATCTTCTTCGCCTCGGCGGAGGTGTTCCTGCGCGGCTTCGACTTCGATGCCCCCGCCCGCGCGGTGGTGATCGATGTCAGCCACGCCCATTTCTGGGACATCACCGCCGTCGACGCCCTCGACAAGGCGGTGCTGAAGCTGCGCAAGTCCGGCGCCGAGGTCACCGTCCACGGCCTCAATGAGGCCAGCGCCACCATGGTCGACCGCTTCGCCCGCCACGACAAGGACGAGCCCGTGACGGCGCGCCCTCATTAGAGGGGCCTGGAGCACAGCAGGACACCCCCCTCCGTGACCGGAGGAGGCGCCACCTGCGGTCGGGCTCCCGTCACAACGACGAAGAGCCCCGTGGTGGCCAGGCCTCGCCTGCCGGGCGGCTTTACCGGTCCTGCAGGCGAGGGAGCGCGGCGCACATGCCATGAAGCGGCCATAGCCGGCGACGCTGCAGAATCGGTGCTCAGGCGAACTGCACGCCACGGCCGACGGACCAGTTCTCCTTGGGTGCATCGGTGATGACCACGAACACATCCTCCGATCGGATGCGTGGCCATCCTGTGAAACAATGGCTGGTCCCGCCTGGGGGCATCACGCACGTTGACGCCCCCAGGCCAAGTCGGCTGGTATCGGTGAGACTGTCGGAATGATGCAAACAGGTATCCTCCTCGCCTTGGCCTCGGCG
>NZ_JBAFVS010000018.1:0-103302 GCF_043194565.1 Xanthobacter autotrophicus ATCC 700552
AGGTCTGGCTGGAGCGATCGGTGTTCCAGGTGGTCAGGGTGCGGGTGGTGCCGACGATGTCCTCGTCGTGGACGATGGCGCCGCTGGCATTGTAGCGCTCCTGGGCGGTGAGGGTGCCCGCCGCATCATAATGCAGCACCTGCGTCGTGTAGTTCGAGCCGGTCACGCCGTAGATCGTGTCCAACCGGCTGCCGTCAGAAGAATAGTCAATTTGGCGGGTCAGCGCGCCCGTCGTCCCGTCGAAATAGCTCGACGCCAGCTTCGTGCCCGTCGTGTCGTAGGTGACCTCGGTGATCTTCACGCCGGCGGCGTTGAAACTGACCTGAGACACGATGACGCCGCTCTCGCGCACCGTCGTCTGCAGCGCGCCGTCCGAAGCCCAGACGGAGGTCGTGACAGTCTGGGCGTCGGTGAGCTCCCGGAAAACCAGCTGCTCACCGGCATATCGGGATTGAACAAGAACATTACCGTTCTTGTCATAGGTCATGTCCATCCGGTCATAGGTCTGCCCTGTGACCACATAGCTTACGAAATAGGTGATGTCGGAATTTTGCAGCGCGTCGTTGAAGGCACTGGAGCCGCGCATGCTCCAATACTGGGCGTCGGTCACAATGAGGGTGTTGGTGTCCGTGACCACGACGGCACCGAGATGGTCGGATGCGACGAGTTGATCAAACTGCGCCACGAGTTCAGCGGCCGTGCCGACGAAAATCGTCAACGGCTCGCCGGTGATGCCGTCGCGCCCTTCGCTGCTGGCAATCGCGAACAACTCGTGGGTTCCGCTGCCGGCGACGCTGGCGGTTACGGTGAAGTGGCCGTCCTGATCGACGACCGCGCTGCCGACGGCCTGGCCATCCTCGTAGAGGGTTACCGTCGTGCCCACCTTCGCCGTACCGGAAATGGTGGCAACGCGGTTGCCGTCGGCATCCACAGCCCCAAGCGCCGTGAGCTCGAAGACAGGCGCGCCGATATAGTCGGCCGAATCGGGGAAAGCCACGGAGTTGCCGGTGGTGATGTCAAGGTCCGCGTAGACCGCGGCAACGGTCTCGGTGGCGTTGTCGGCGCGGTAGATGCCCTCGGCCCAATAGACGCTGTCATACCCCTCGTAGCCGAGCTTGCCGCTGTAATCGACCAGGGTCACACCATCACGGACCACCACGAGGCGGCCATTTTCGCCGGTCGGATCGAACACCGCCTTGATGTCGATGTCGTAATACTCGCCCCGCGTAATATCGATGGTGTCTTCATAAAGCACAGTGCGAACGGGCTGCCCGTCCGCACCGGTCGTGTAAATCACGACCGCCATCTTCTCGCCGATCATCTCGATGGCGAAAGGCGGGCTCCAGAAGGGAGCACCCTCAACCGTATTCTGGTGCAACTGCCCGATGACCATGAAATAGGCCGTGTTGGGCTCGCCGGGCTCAATCATGAAATCATACGAGATTTCGAGCGGCGTCCCGTAGGGGATGGTCGAGCGCATCGCCAGTTCATCGCGCTCGGTCGTCTTGCCGTTCGCGGCGTCCCAGCTGTGCTGGTCGCCGTCGCGCAGTTCGAAACGGATCGAATCCTCGCCAACCGAGCTGATGCTATAAGGATTTCCCGCACCCTGGTAAGCGAATTCCTGCCCATCAAGCCCAACGGAATAGTATCCGGTAAGGCTTGAAGACCAATCTGCAGGGCTAACGATGACAGTTGTGCTCATTTTAGCCTACTTTCGATTCACTTTAGAGATGATCGACAGCAACTAAATATATACAAACTAATATAACGCATCGCACAAAGCGATACTTTTAATATCTAACTATACATCAAAATAGAATTGGAAATATATGTATCGACTTATCACGTCGTCAAAAATAACGAAATTATTACATATATATGATATGTTAGTGATATCTAATACTTACACTGTCACTGCTTGTGATCGCATATTTACGATATTTCAAATCGATATGCGCATTCAAGCAACCAAAAATAGAATGTGAGTGTCTCGATTATTTGAAATTTTCGCTGTCGGATTCATATCAAATTCTCGGCCGATCATGGCACGCTATTTTCATGCGCCACTTGACCTCCATGATTGATTTTTATTTTGGCCTCGTGCAGTGCAATAGCGTTCATCGACACCTTGCAATATGCGAAATAAGACTATTTGATCGCGATATTAGGAAGATGCTATCCATGCTTGCGGCGAGTGACGTTGCGTTTCGGCCGGCGCAGGTATGCTGATCCCGCGACGCAGCAGCCGAAATGAAGATATGCGACAAAACAGCGCATGTCCGGTGGAGAAAGGCAGCGGGAGATGCCGCGGGAGACCTGCATGCGCTTCGCCAATGAGCCCAGGGGGGCCTGTGACGCATCAGGACCTATCGGCTAGGTTGCATCGGACCCTGCCGGATCGCACATCGTTGGTCACCTGGGGGCGGCCCGGCGGTGTCGGCGCCGGCATCATCGTCTTGCGGGTAGTTCTGCCGATCTGAAACCGGATCCAAAAACACACAGCGTCACCATGGCGGCGGAAAGCGCGGTCCGCCGCATGGCGTGCGGGGCAAGAGATCATCGCCAGAGATCATCGCCGCAGATCATAGCCACGGTCCGGACCGGCACGCAGAGTGTTGTCATATGGATCGCGGCAATCGGTCACGCCCGGTTGATCCGGCATGAGGTGCATGGGGACTGCTCGACCATCGCCCCGACCAAGACAGACGGCGCCGCAAACGCATGCGGATGCTGCATCGCAACAGAAGCTGCGCCACGTCAGGGACCGCACTCTGCATCTTCCCGTGGGACAGCAAAAATGGGCCTGACGCCAAGAAGATACGGGTCCGCCTCCGCTTGGCCGGAGCGTGCGCGTGGTGTAAAATAGCGCCCGTCAGCAGGGGTCCTCGTGCTGCATTGCAGCCGTCGAGACAGGAGTTCACCGGAATGCCAACCATTTACCGCGATCACGGCTGGCGTGGTCCGGTGCCGGCGGACGTCACCTCGGAAGCCCGCACCAGCGACACACGGATTATCCAGAGCCCATTTGACGTGATCGCGGTGCTGCTGCTGCTGTTTCCGCTGTACGGCCTTTTCTACCCGCTCGAGAGCTATCTGGCGGTGGGGACCAAGGGCGGCAGCCCGGTGGGGGGGCTGCCATTTCCCGTCACGCCGGTCACCCTGCTGTTGATCACCGCCGCGGTCATGTTGTTCTACCGCAAGATTATCGAAACCCGGCCATTCAATCACGATATCCTGCTGTACATGTTCGTGGCCACAGCCTTTCTCTCGTTTTTGTGGTCGCCCGAGCCGCAATTTTCCTTTCAGCGGGCTCTGCGCCTGATCCCCTCCATCGGGATCGGCCTGGTTTTTGCGCAATATTACTCCACGCGCCGCATGGTCCAGCTCATGTCGCTGGCTCTCCTTATTTCCGGCCCCGTTTCCATCCTTGTGCCGCTGTTTTCACCGGCCTACGGGCTCAGCAACCTTGGAAACGGCTATGAATCCGCCTGGCGTGGCGCCCACGTCCACAAGAACTTCGCCGGCTTTCTCTATTCGTACGGCGTGGTGATCATCCTGTTCGCGTGGCGCTGGAAGGTGATCCCCCTCTGGCTGGCATTGAGCAGCGTCACCACAGCCTTGATCATGTGCCTGATGGCCAAATCGGCCACGGGCATCATCAGCATGGTATTCTCACTTATCCTCGCCGTGGTCTTTACTCTGGTTCGGAAAGCACCGCGGGAGTTCAGGATTCCCATCTTATTGACGCTTTTGATGCTTGTCGTTTTTTCAGCGCTGCTGATATCGATCAACCTTGAATTTATCGTTGGGCTGACTGGGAGAGACCTGACATTTACCGGCCGCACTCAAATCTGGGCGAGTGTGTGGGCGGAGATCCAGCGCCAACCGTTCCTCGGACACGGGTATGGCTTCTGGAACATGACCGACAACCCGGTCCGCGACATGCTCTGGAAAAACATCAGGGACACCGCGGCCCATTCGCACAATTCGTGGCTGGACATCTGCCTGCAGCTCGGTCTGGCCGGCTTCATCCCGTTCCTCGGGATGACCCTCCTGGCAATCTGGCGGGTCTTCAAGCTGTTGATCGTGACGGAGCGGAGGGACGTCATCATGTTCCTCAGCCTGCTCATCTATCTCTTGATGCGCTCGTTCTCCGAGGTGCAGTTCACCGATCCGGGCATCTTCCAGCTGTTCTGGCTGGTGTGGATCGCCGCCAGCCTCCGCCAGATCGACTTCGCCACCGTGGCCGCGGCGAAGAAGGGGCTGAGGCGTCCAGCGGAGCGACCTTCGGGCGCGGATCCCTTGCCGACCGCCGCGCGGGCGCCACTCTCGACCTGACATCGTGTCGGCCGAAGGGCCGTGAGCTTGGCTTGCTTGGCTTGCTTGGCTCGCTTGGCTCATGGCCCTTCGGCGGGAGCCCGCGTGGGCTTGAGCGGTAGAAGCCTTTTGCCGGACGCATTCCGGCAAAAGGTCCCTCGTCAGCCGCTGGCGTTCAGGCGGCTGTGCCATTGCCAGGCCGACTGGATGATCCGGCCGAGATCCCTGCGCGGTGTCCAGCCCAGCACCGTGCGAGCCTTGTCATTATTGGCGACAAGAACCGGGGAATCCCCGTCGCGCCGCCCCACATATTCGACGGGGAAGGAGCGGCCTGAAACCGCCTCGATGGCGCCGAGCAATTCCTTGACGGTGGTGCCAGTGCCAGTGCCCAGATTGAACTGGTCCGACGCTCCGCCCTGAAGCAGATACTCCACCGCCCGGACGTGGGCGTCGGCCAGATCCTCCACGTGGATGTAATCGCGCAGGCAGGTCCCGTCCCGGGTCTCGTAGTCCGAGCCAAAGACCTTGAAGCCGGCCCTTCGCCCCAGCGCCGCCTCGATGGCGAGAGGAACGGCATGGGTCTCCGGCTTGTGCCACTCGCCGATCCGGCCTTCCGCGTCCGCCCCCGCAGCATTGAAATAGCGCAGGATGACAGATCGCAATCCCGCATGAACGCTGAGATCCTTCAGCGCCTGCTCGACGATCCACTTGGTGCGCCCGTAGGGATTGATGGGCGCCTGGGGGTGCTGCTCATCCATGGGCAGAGCGACCGGAAGACCGTAGGTGGCGCAGGTGGACGAAAAGACGAAGGTCCCGACCCCCGCCTCCGCCAGCGCCGAGAGCAGCGTGAGCGTCCCAATGACATTGTTTTCATAGAACGCCATCGGCTCCGCAACCGATTGGCCCACCTCGATCAGCGCGGCGAAATGGAGAACCGTCTCAGGCCGGTATTTGGCGAGAACCTCACCGAGCCGGGCGCGGTCGCGAATGTCGCCGACCTCTAGCGGTCCCCATCGTACAAACTCTTCGTGGCCGTTCGAGAGATTGTCATAGACGATGGGAAGAAAACCCCGTCTTGAAAGCTCGAGACAGGTGTGGGAACCGATATAACCGGCGCCCCCGACCACGAGGACGGGCTTGTCAGGCATCGCTCATAACCCCTTCATTGCCCTTAGGAAAGGGCTTGAGAAAGACGCAGCGTAAAGCGTGGACGCCCGCGGCGGCGGGCCGCGGCGCACGACCCCGCGGTCGGCGATGAGCCCGCCCACCCCGCGGCGTCGGCCCCTGAAAGCCGTTTGGACGGCCGGAAGCGGACGGTTTCGGCGCAGCAGGCTGTCCGGCGCCGGCCATCCCCGTCCGCAGCGCCAACGCACCGATCGCGCAACAGGGCCGATCCGCGCCATGGCGCGGAGCCGGAGACGGCGTCGCCGAGGCGGGACGACCGGGCAAATTCCGGCACGCCGGACCCGATGGGAAACGGCTCAACAAAAGACCGGCCGGAGCTGTCCGCGAACCACCGCCCGCGGGCGGTGACAGGGGTCCAGAGCTCACGCCCGAGAGGATGAAAGACCCATCGAAAGCCGCGGGCGCAATCCGGCAATGCACCGAACCCGGACGCTGCGGCCAAGCGCACCGAGACTGCGCCGCCAAGCGACGATTGCCTGTGAAACGGCACGCCATGCCCGTCCGCAATCAGCTGACGAGATCGGCCTTGGTCCGCGTGCCCTTCCGATTGTCCATCGAGCGGCCGTAATAGGCTTCCTGAACAATGCCGTGATAGGTCTTGAGAATGGACATGTCCGCCTTGTTGAGCACCGCTCCGACAGTCTTCTGGTAAATCTGCGGCGCAGCACGCAGACAATCCATGGCCATGCTCCGCTTGGTCTTTCCCCATTCCGCCACGAAGACGAACGTGTTGATGAACGGCGCCATGGCGCGCGCATCCACAACGGCCCCGAGCGGGGGAAGATCAATGACGACGTAGTCGTAGCGGCCTTCCATGCTGACGAGGAACTGGCGCATCACCTCGGATGCGAGCAGGCCGCCACTCTGGATGTTGCCGCCCTCGCCCACCGCCGGCAGGAAATGAAGCCCGGTCTGGGTGTCGGTGTAGACGACCCGCGCGAAATCCGCCTGCCCGGCGACGACATCGAGCAGTCCGGCCTTGCAGTCGGGAGCGATAAGCCGCGACAGGGACGGATTGCGAATGTCGGCATCGATGAGAAGCACGCGCTCGCTGTAGTGCCGCGCCAGCTGCGCGAAGTTGGCAGCGACGAAGGACTTGCCCTCGCCCGGCGAGGACGAGACCACGCCGACGACGATCCGCGGCTGCATGCCACAAGAGTGGTTGGCCGACACCAGCACGTGGCGCAGGGATTCCGTAAAGTGGGCGAAGGGCTCATTCACCGCATAGCGATAGGCGCCAAGCTGGTCGGGGAACTTCAAGCCATTGCTGGCCTTGACCAGATCGAACTCCGGAAAGCTTGTGAACTTCGACGGCTCGATGGTCGGCAGGATGCCGAGACAGGGAATTCCCAGCGCCTCTTCCACCTGCTTGGGCGTGTGGAACGTCTCCTGGTTCAACAATTCCCGCAACGTGGCAAAGCCGAGACCCAGACCCAGACCGCCGAACAGGCCCAGGAACAGGATGAGCGGGACTTTCGGATGGCTGGGATTCTCGGGGACGCTGGCCACCGTCAGCACGCGTGCCGCCGAAATGGGGAAGCTCTCTTCCTGGATGATGGACTTATAGCGCTCAAGGAAGCCCTGGTAGGTGGTGCGATCGGACTCCACCTGGCGCTCCAGCTCGCGCGCCGCAACCCGTGCCTGCTCCATCTCGCCGGACGTGACCGAGAGGCCCTCCAGCTCCTTCTGAATGCTCTTCACCCGGGCATCGGCGATATCGAAGGAACTCCTCGCCCCGCCCTCGATCCGACGCAGCTCGTTGAGGATTGCGTCGTTGATCTGCGCCATCTCGGCCTGCTTGCGCTGGACCACCTGATGGCCGGCACCATACCGCCGCTCCGTCTCGGCAGCCTTCAGCGCCGCGTCGTTATATTTCTGCCGCAGCTCCGAGATCGTCGGATCCGCCAACGAGGCAACCACCGCACCGCCCGCATCCTTGGACGCGACGATGGCACTGATGCGCTCATAGGCGGCCTTCGCCTCGGCCCGCTGCGTCAGGGACAGCGAAAGCGCCGCGGTCAGATCGCCGAGCTGCTGCTCATTCATGAGCGGACGGCCGTTAAGGCCCGTATTGACAAGGTTGTGCTCGGAGCGGAATGCCTGAAGCTTGGCGTCAGACGCAACAGTATCGCGGCGCAGATCCTCAATGCGCTCCTGCATCCAGGTGCTGGCGCGCTTGACGGATTCATAGCCGGCCTGCAGTTGCTCGGTGAGATACGCCTCGGCAACCGCATTGGCCACCTTCGCCGCCAACTCCGGATCCGACGAGCGATAGGCGATGGAGAGCACGAAGGTCTGATCCACCCGGGCAACGGTCAGTCGCTTCTGGAAGGCATCGAGCACCGCCTGCGATACGGCGTTCGGCGACTTCTCCACCTTGCCTTTGGGCAGGAAGGACGTCAGGAACCGGATCGTCGACCCGATAATATTGGTCGGCTGCGTGAAATCGGCGGAATCGGCGAGATTGAGCTTCTTGAAGACCCGCAGGGCCACCGCGTCCGAACGCAGGATCTCGACATGGCTGTCCACAGCCGGATTGTCGATGGTCGGCTCCTGAGAGAACGGGCGGCGCTCTCCGAATTGACGCGGCTTGTTCAGATCGAGAAGAAGGGTCGCCTCAGCGGTGTACTGCTTTGTCGATGTGAAAGCAAAACCAGCAGCGAGGGTAAAGATCGCAATGGTGACCACGATGATCAACCAAAGTTGCCGGCGAAGCATCGCTAGGATTGCACCGAAATCGAGCAATTGCGTCCCTCCCGACTCACTCCGGAACGTGCTGTCCTTTTCCACGTAGCGGTCGATATCCAGCATCGGCTTTGTAGTCCCCCAAGCACGGACAACCCTGCGATTGACAGCGCGTGATTCAATAACTCAGCAAATTCGCCCAATTGTGCGGACTAGGCATTGCCGCGATGATAGACGATCTTTCCTCCCGTTCCAGCAATTTGTGCACCTGCGATGCGATAATATTGCGTCGCAGCGTCAACCCGGCCGTGGCAGGTAAAATACGGTGACCCAAAGGAATTTCGCAATTTGACACGCCGCCACACCAAGCCTCTGGGGTGCCGCAGCCTCACAGATATCCCCCCGGTCACGACAGTTTTGCGGCTTTAGTCGACATTTCCCCTTGTGCGGCGCAATATCCGACCGGGCGAGCACGCGGGCATGGGCCGCAGTCCGGAGCGCTGTTGCGTGTCGCGACGGAGGCGAGCCGCCGAGGACCACCCCGAAGGCCGGGGCACTGCGGCTTTCGTCCGCACCCGGCTTGGTGCCGCGGACCGGGTCGACCGGGCTTAAAGCTTTGACTTCGCAGGGGAAGCGCTTTTGTCGCAGCGGCATGGGTCATGGCGCTGCGACGGGTTCCACGGCTCCGTGCGGCGTTGAGAGTCAAAACGCCGTTGAGATTTTGGCCACAGGGGGCTAATCCCTGTTGCGATGCAACATGCGACCGAAGCCTTAGGGCGAAAGTTGCACAAGACAGGGCTGGGCCATGCGTGTAACCATGATCGGGGCGGGCTATGTGGGCTTGGTCTCCGGCGCGTGCTTTGCGGATTTCGGCCACACGGTGACGTGCGTCGATACGCACGAGGGCAAGATTGCCGCCCTGAAGCGGGGTGAAATCCCGATCTTCGAGCCCGGCCTTGACGATCTCGTGGCCTCGAACGTGAAGGCCGAGCGGCTGTTCTTCACCACCAGCCTCGCCGAAGGCGTCGCCGACGCCGAAGCCGTGTTCATCGCGGTGGGGACGCCCTCGCGCCGTGGCGACGGCCATGCCGACCTCTCCTACGTGCACCAGGCGGCCCGCGACATCGCGAACGCAATGAGCGGCTATACGGTGATCGTGACCAAATCCACCGTCCCGGTGGGCACCGGTGACGAGGTGGAGCGCATCATCCGCGAGACCCGGCCCGACGCCGAATTCGCGGTGGTCTCCAACCCCGAGTTCCTGCGCGAAGGCGCCGCCATCATCGATTTCAAGCGGCCCGACCGCATCGTGCTCGGCACCGACGACGAGCGCGCCAAGGAAGTGATGACGAACCTGTATCGTCCGCTCTTCCTCAACCAGTCGCCGCTGCTGTTTACCTCCCGCCGCACGGCGGAACTGACGAAATACGCGGCGAATGCCTTCCTCGCCACGAAGATCACCTTCATCAACGAGATCGCGGACCTGTGCGAGAAGGTCGGCGGCAACGTGCAGGACGTGGCCCGCGGCATCGGCCTCGACAACCGCATCGGCTCCAAGTTCCTGCACGCCGGCCCCGGCTACGGCGGCTCCTGCTTCCCCAAGGATACGCTGGCCCTCATCAAGACCGCCCAGGACTATGATGCGCCCATCCGCATCGTGGAGACGGTGGTTTCGGTGAATGACCAGCGCAAGCGCGCCATGGCCCGCAAGGTTATCGCCGCGCTGGGCGGCTCGGTGCGCGGGAAGACCATCGGCGTGCTGGGCCTCACCTTCAAGCCCAACACCGACGACATGCGCGATGCGCCGTCCATCTCGATCATCACCGCGCTCCAGGATGCCGGCGCCATCATCAAGGCGCACGATCCCGAGGGCGTCGAGCAGGCCAAGCTGGTGCTGACCGACGTGACCTATGTGGACAGCCCCTATCAGGCGGCGGACGGGGCCGATGCCCTGGTCATCGTCACCGAGTGGGACGCCTTCCGCGCGCTCGATCTCAAGCGCATCCAGTCGATGATGGCCGAGCCGGTCGTCGTCGACCTGCGCAATATCTATCGCCCGACCGAGATGACGGATCTCGGCTTCAAGTACAGCAGCGTCGGGCGCGGCCTCGCCGACGCCTGACGCTGCGGTCGCGGACACCTCAGGACGTTACGACCGGATTGCCTCGCAGTCCGGTCGGGCGTTCGCGGTCCCTCTCAGGCTTAGAAATGGGCTCTCCGCTCAGGCTGCTGCGGCCAGAGCGGATCCCGCTTCAGGCCGGGCGTTGGTTTTACTTCCGCCCGGTGAAGGTCTTGGGCCACTTCTTTGTGGACCACGCCAGTTGCTTGTAGCAACGTGACCAGAACACAGCTGAGGCTCGCGCCATGACCACTTCGTCGACCCCTTCGTCCGCCGAATCCTCGAAGTCGGCCGGCGGGAAGATCGTCCCGGTCATTCTGGCCGGAGGCTCGGGAACGCGCCTGTGGCCGCTCTCGCGCAACAGCCTGCCGAAGCAGTTCCTGCCGCTGGCCACCGAGAACACCATGTTCCAGGACACGCTGCTGCGCGCGGCGCCGGGCCCGGTGTTCGCCAATCCGGTGGTGGTGGCCAACGAGGAATTCCGCTTCTTCGCCCAGCGCCAGGCCCGCGCCATCGGCATCGACGCCACCGTCATGCTGGAGCCGGCGCGGCGCGACAGCGCGCCCGCCCTCATCGCCGCCGCGGTCTGGGTGGCCGAGACCTACGGCCCCGAAACACTGGTGCTGGCGCTCGCCTCCGACCATGTGGTGCTCGATCCCGCCGGCTTCGTGAAGACGGTGGAGATTGGCGCCGACGCTGCCCGCCTCGGCCGCATCGTCACCTTCGGCATCGAGCCCACCGAGCCGCGCACCAGCTACGGCTATATCCGCCTCGGCGCCCAGATCGACGAACGCGGGTCCTTTGAGGTCGACTCCTTCGTGGAGAAGCCGGATCGCGCCACGGCGGAGCGCTATGTGGAGGCCGGCTACCTCTGGAACTCGGGCAATTTCCTCTTTCCGGCAGGCCTGCTGCTGAAGGAAGCGGAGATGTTCGAGCCGGCCATTGCCGAGGCCGCCCGCGCGGCCGTCGCCGAGGCCAAGTCGGACCTCGGCTTCCTGCGGCTCGATCCGGTCGCCTTCAAGTCGTCGCCGTCCAAGTCCATTGATTTCGCGGTGCTGGAGCGCACCCGCCATGCCGCGGTGGTGCGCGGCAGCTTCGGCTGGTCGGACGTGGGCTCCTGGGACGCCCTGCACGAGATCGGCAATCAGGACGAGCGGGGCAATGTCACCGTGGGCATGGTGCAATTGCTCGACAGCAGCAATTCGTTCGTGCGCTCCGACGGCCCGCTGGTGACCGCCATCGGCCTCGACGGCGTCTCGGTGATCGCCACCGAGGACGCGGTGCTGGTGATGCCTTCCAATCGCAGCCAGGACGTGAAGGCCCTGGTCGCCGCGCTCAAGGACTCCAACCGCAAGGAAGTGGAGGAGCACCTCACCATCCACCGGCCCTGGGGCACCTACCAGACCGTGTGCAAGGGCGATCGCTTCCAGGTGAAGAAGATCGTGGTGGAGCCGGGCGGCGTCCTGTCCCTGCAGAAGCACCATCACCGCGCCGAGCACTGGGTGGTGGTGCGCGGCACCGCCGAGGTGACGGTGGCGGATCGCAGCTACACCGTGCACGAGAACGAATCCACCTACATCCCCATCGGCAGCGTGCACCGGCTCGGCAATCCCGGCCGCATCCCGCTGGAGCTGATCGAGGTGCAGACCGGCTCCTATCTCGGCGAGGACGACATCCACCGCTTCGAGGACATCTACCAGCGCGCCTGAGGGCGCGCCGGGAGGATTGCGGCGGCGCGCGTCCTGCCCGTCAGGCCGCCCTGCCCGCCTCCAGCAGCACCGCCACGGCGGAAAGGATGTGGTAGAAAGAGGAGGCGGGCGCCGCTTCCTCCACGAAGCTGCCGTCCGCCAGCCACTGGTCCCGCCACAGGCCCCGCACCGGCACATCCAGATACGCCTGGAGCGCAGCAAACGCCTCCTCGGCCCCGGCCACATAAGCCGCACGGGCCGCAGCATCGGTCTCGGCCCCGGCGAAGATGAGGGCCGTGCGCAGGCGCTCCGTCTGCGCCCAGAGCCGCGCCCTCGGGTCACTCACCTGCCCCGCCGCATCGAGCGCAAACACCGCAGCGTTGCGCACGGGATCGATGCCGAAGCGCGCACCGAACCCGTACATGCGGCGGCTTTCCGCCCGATGGTCCAGCCCCAGCACCGGGCCGACGTGATCCAGCAGGTAGGCCCATTCGAACTGATGGCCGGGCTCACGCACGCCGCCTGCTTCGCCGGCCATGAAGCGCCAGTCGCCATCATAATATTCGCCGATAGCGCCGGTCCCGGGATCGATGAGGCGGGTCGCGGCCAGGGCGACGATGCCCCGCGCCACGTCCGCGAAGGGCTCCGCCACGCCGGCCGCAACCCAGGCGAGGTTGGCTTCCAGCAGATGCATGTGGGGGTTGGAGCGCAGCGGCAGCACGCGCGGGCTTGCCTCCTCGAAGCCACCGGCGGGATGGCCGCGCTCGGCCTGAAGCTGCGTCACCAGCGCCCGCGCGGCCGCGACGAGTTCGTCGCCGCCGAGACCGGCGATGTGGGCCTGGGCCAGTGCAAACAGGACGAAGGCCTGGTCGTAGAGGTCCGCCGTTTCGTCGAGGGGCCGGCCGTCGGGCGCGACCAGGGTGCGGAACAGGCCGTCGGGCCGGCGGTAATGGGCCAGCAGGAAATCGAGCCCGTGCCGCGCGGCCTCCCGCCAGGGGCCGTCCCATCCCAGCCTGCCGCCCTCCATATAGGCATAGGCTTGGCGGGCCTGAACCCTCAGGCGGCGGGACGCAGCCACCGGCGAACCATCGAGCGCGATCTTCTCGTGAAAGCCGCCGGCCGGATCGGCCCCGACGGTCCACCACAGCGGCAACGCCGCATCGAACAGCCACTCACGCGCCCAACGGGCCTGCGCTTCCAAAAGGGCCATCGCCATCACCCCATACCTCAATGGTCGGCACATTAGAGCGCGATCCGATCGGATTAAATCAATCCGATCGGTGAATCGCCCCCCTAAACTCAAGGAGAGAGAATGTGTTCTTTAGCCCGGCGTCCGTCTCAACGCGAAGGCGGTTCAGCGACAGGCGATGCCGGCCGACAAAGTGCCGCAAGGCATGATCGCCGACCACCGCCATGCGGTACCGCAAGCCGCCCCTGCCAAACTCTGCCGCGCCGCAGCGTTGCCTTCGCCGCGCGGCAGTCCTAGAAGCGCGCCATGACGGCCTTTCAAGCGCTCGACCTGCCAGAGGTCATCCTCGTGACGCCACGCCGCTTCGGCGATGCGCGCGGCTATTTCTGCGAGACCTACGTCCAGCCGCTCTATGCGGCAAACGGGGTCTGCGCCGCTTTCGTGCAGGACAACGAATCGCTGTCGGCCCTGCCGGGCACGGTGCGCGGCCTGCACATGCAGGCGCCCCCTTTCGCGCAGGCGAAATTGGTCCGGGTGCTGAGCGGCGCCATCTTCGACGTGGCGGTGGACGTGCGGAAGGGTTCGCCCACCTACGGGCACTGGGCGGGGGCGCGCCTCACCGCCGATGGCGGGGAACAGCTTTTCATCCCCCAGGGGTTCGCCCACGGCTTTTGCACCCTCGTCCCGGACACGCGGGTCGCCTATAAGGTAGACGCGCTTTACGATCGGGCGAGCGAATGCGGGATCATCTGGAACGATCCCGACCTCGCCATCCAATGGGGCTTCGAGGGCGAGACCATCCTCTCCGACAAGGACCGGATTTTGCCGCGCCTCAAGGATTTCCAAAGCCCATTCGTCCATACGGGCGGGTGAAGCTGCGGCCGGGAAGCGGCAGGCAATGGTGAAGGGAACGGCATGCGTGTACTGGTGACGGGAGGAGCCGGCTTCATCGGCTCGGCGGTGGTGCGCCACCTCATCGGTGAAGGCCACCACGTCCTCACCTTCGACAAGCTCACCTATGCGGGCAACCTCGCCTCCCTCGCGCCGGTGGCCGACAATCCGCGCCACGCCTTCGTCCAGGCCGACATTTGCGACGGTACGGCGGTGCGCACGGCGCTGGAGGGCTTCCGGCCCGATCTGGTGATGCACCTGGCGGCCGAATCCCATGTGGACCGCTCCATCGACGGGCCGGGCGACTTCATCGCCACCAACGTGGTGGGCACCTACACCATGCTGCAGGAGGCGCTGCGCTATTGGCGCGGCCTTGCCGGCCCGGCGCAGGCGGCGTTCCGCTTCCACCACATTTCCACCGACGAGGTGTTCGGCAGCCTCGGCGCCGAAGGGCTGTTCCGCGAGGATACGCCCTACCAGCCCAACTCGCCCTATTCCGCCTCCAAGGCATCGTCCGACCATCTGGTGCGGGCGTGGTTCCACACCTACGGCCTGCCCGCGGTGATGTCGAACTGCTCCAACAATTACGGGCCCTACCACTTCCCGGAAAAGCTCATCCCCCTCGTCACCCTCAACGCGCTGGAAGGCGCCGATCTGCCGGTCTACGGCAAGGGCGAGAATGTTCGGGACTGGCTGTTCGTCGAGGACCATGCCGAAGCCCTGGTGCTCATCGCCACCAAGGGCCGGCCGGGCGAAAGCTACAATGTGGGCGGCGCCAGCGAGCAGCGGAACATCGACGTGGTGCGCGCCATCTGCGCCATCCTCGACGATATCGTCCCCGATGCCGCCATCGGCCCGCGCGCGCAGCTGATCCGCTTCGTCACCGACCGGCCGGGACATGATGCGCGCTACGCCATCGACTTCTCCAAGCTGAAGGCCGAGCTGGGCTGGTCCCCGCGCGAGACCTTCGAAAGCGGGCTGGAGAAGACCATCCGCTGGTATCTGGAAAACCGCGCGTGGTGGGAGCCCCTGCGCCAGCGCTACCAGGGCCAGCGCCTCGGGCTGGAAAAGCCGACTTCCTCCAAGCTGGGGCTTGCATCGTGACGCGCATCCTTCTGTTCGGCGCCGGCGGCCAGCTCGGGCGCGAGGTGACGGCGCTGGCCGCCGAGCGCGGCATCGATCTCGTCGGCCTCGGCCACGATGCCCTCGATATCGCCGATCCGGTGGCGGTGGCCCGGGCCATCGAGGCGGCACGGCCCGACGCGCTCATCAACGCGGCCGCCTATACCGCCGTGGACAAGGCCGAGACCGAGCCGGAGATGGCGGCCCGCATCAACGCCTTCGCCCCCGGCCTGATCGCCGAGCGCTGCGCGCGCTATCGCACGCCCCTTATCCACGTCTCCACCGACTATGTGTTCGACGGCACCAAGGCCGGCGCCTATGTGGAGGCGGACCCCATCGCGCCGCTGGGCGTCTACGGCCGTACCAAGGCCGCAGGCGAGGCCGCCGTGCGCGCCGCGAGCGAGCGGCACGTCATCGTGCGCACCTCCTGGGTCTACGGCACCCACGGCAACAATTTCCTGAAGACCATGCTGCGGCTCGCGGCGGAGCGGGACCTGCTGAAGGTGGTGAGCGACCAGCGCGGCTGCCCCACCGCCACGCGCGACCTCGCCGAGGCGGTGCTGGCGGCGGCGGACGCTGCCGCGCGCGGTGACGCCCGCTGGGGCACCTATCATTTCGCCGGCACCGGCGCGACCACCTGGCACGGCTTCGCCCGCGCCATCGTCGCAGCTGCGGCCGGGCACACCGGCCGGATGCCGGAGGTCTCGCCCATCACGACGGCGGACTATCCCACGCCCGCGCGGCGACCGAAGAATTCGGAACTCGCCAGCGACCTGTTCGAACGCACCTTCGGTGTCCGCGCCCTCCCCTGGGAGCAGCGCGTGATCGAGGTGGTGGGCACGCTCCTGGCCGGAGCGCAATCGGCGCAAGCCAAGGCCACGCAAGCCCCAGTGGAGGCATCGTGAAGGGTATCATTCTCGCCGGAGGTTCCGGCACGCGGCTTCATCCCATCACCCTCGTCGTCTCCAAGCAGCTGCTGCCGGTCTACGACAAGCCGATGATCTACTATCCCCTGTGCACGCTGATGATGGCGGGCATCCGGGACATCCTGATCATCACCACCCCGCATGATTCCCTGCTGTTCCAGGCGTTGCTGAAGGATGGCAGCCAGTTCGGCCTCACCATCACCTATGCGGTGCAGGACCAGCCGCGCGGCCTTGCGGATGCCTTCATCGTCGGCCGCGACTTCGTGGGCGACGACAAGGTGGCGCTGGTGCTGGGCGACAACCTGTTCTTCGGCCACGGCCTGCCGGAACTGCTGGCCGGCGCCGCCAAGCGCGAGCGCGGCGCCACCGTGTTCGGCTATCCGGTGCAGGACCCCGAGCGCTACGGCGTGGTGGAGATGGATGCGACCGGCCGCGTGCTCTCCCTGGAAGAGAAGCCGACGGTGCCGAAGTCCAACCTCGCGGTGACCGGGCTTTATTTCTACGACAACCGCGTGGTCGACATCGCCGCCAACCTCAAGCCCTCCCCGCGCGGCGAGATCGAGATCACCGACGTCAACAAGGCCTATCTGGAGCTGGGCGAACTCAGCGTCTCCATGATGGGCCGGGGCTTCGCCTGGCTCGACACCGGCACGCCCGATTCCCTCGTGGAGGCGGCGCAGTTCGTGCAGATCCTCGAAAAGCGGCAGGGCCTGCGCATCTCCTCGCCCGAGGAAGTGGCGTTCCGGGCCGGGTTCATCGACGAGGCCCAGCTCAGGGAGCGGGCCGCGGCCCTCGCCAAGTCGAGCTATGGCGTCTACCTCTCCCGCCTCGCCGACGGGCTCGCCTGACCGCCCCTGCGGGGACACGCCGTCGCACTTTTGAAGCGTGGCCACATCCTGTAGGGTGGCCCGTCTCCCTAAAGCCTCATGTGGCCGTCGCCGTTTCGGGCGCGCTTCGGGGCGTGCCGTGACCGGATTTTGAAGATGAGCAATTTCAACGAAGAGACCGTCACCAGCGTTCACCACTGGACCGACACCCTCTTCTCCTTCACCTGCACCCGCGATCCGGGCCTCAGGTTCCTCAACGGCCAGTTCACCATGATCGGCCTCAAGGTGGACGGCAAGCCGCTGCTGCGCGCCTATTCCATGGCCAGCGCCAACTACGAGCCGGACCTGCAGTTCTTCTCCATCAAGGTGCAGAACGGCCCCCTCACCTCCCGGCTCCAGCACCTGAAGGTGGGCGACAAGATCCTGGTGGGCCGCAAGCCCACGGGCACGCTGGTGCAGGACAGCCTGTTGCCCGGCAAGCGGCTTTACCTCATCTCCACCGGCACCGGCCTTGCTCCCTTCCTCTCCGTGGTGAAGGATCCGGAGGCCTATGAGCGCTTCGAGAAGGTGATCCTGATCCACGGCACCCGCACGGTGGCCGAGCTCGCCTACGACGCATTCCTCACCAAGGACCTGCCGAACCACGAGTTCCTCGGG
Source organism: Xanthobacter autotrophicus ATCC 700552 (assembly GCF_043194565.1). GTDB lineage: Bacteria > Pseudomonadota > Alphaproteobacteria > Rhizobiales > Xanthobacteraceae > Xanthobacter > Xanthobacter autotrophicus_F. Next base: position 17,607 of record NZ_JBAFVS010000018.1, read on the forward strand.
GAGGAGGTGCGCAGCAAGCTCATCTACTACCCGACCGTGACCCGCGAGCCGTTCCGCAACCAGGGCCGCATCACCGACCTCATCAATTCGGGCAAGCTGTTCACCGACATCGGCATGCCGGTGATCTCCCCGGAGGAGGACCGCATGATGCTCTGCGGCAGCCCGCAGATGCTGAAGGACGTGGTGGATTTGCTGGAGGCGCGCGGCTTCGCCGAGGGCAGCCAGTCGGCGCCCGGCCATTATGTGATCGAAAAGGCGTTCGTGGAGCGCTGACGCGCTCCCGCTCGTCTCAGCCGGGCTGCGGATCACGCCGCCAAATCATGCGGCCAAACTAAGCAGCCAATCTACGCCGCCAAACTAGGCCGCCAAACTACGCGGCATCGTCCCGTGCGCCCGGCGCCTGCGCGGGCGTTTCATCGGGGGCGGGCGTGACGGCCGGCTCCGGCCGGGATTGCGGGAGGCGGGGCGCCGGCCTGCGCTCGCGCCAGATCAGCGCCAGCCCCGCCGCCACCACCACCAGGGCGCCCGCGACGACCAGGGGCGCCGGCCATTCCCCGAACAGCACGATGCCGAACACCGTCGCCCAGAGCAGCAAGGCATAGTTGAACGGCGCCACCACCGATGCCGGGGCATGGCGGATGGCCGATGTCACGCAGATCTGCCCGACGCCGCCCGCCAGCCCCATGCCGGCCAGGATGAGCGCCACGCGGCCGTCCGGCATCACCCAGCCGAGCGGCAGGGTGGCGAGGCCGGCCACGGAGGCCACCAGCGAGAAATAGAAGACAATGGCCTCGCTGGTCTCGGTCCGGGTGAGATGGCGCACCTGGGTGATGGCGAAGCCCGCCCCCACCGCGCCGGCCAGCGCCAGGCCCGCCCCGATCAGCGGCCCCGGCCCCGAGCCCACCGAGGCATGGGAAAAGGACGGCCACAGCATGAGCACGATGCCACCCATGCCCACGCAGAGGACCAGCCAGCGATAGGCCGGCACCCGCTCACCCAGCAGCACCGCCGCCAGCACCACCGCCACCAGGGGCGTCGCATAGGAAAAGGCGACCGCCTCCGCCAGCGGGATGAAGGCCAGTGCGGCAAAGCTCAGCCACATGGCGCTCACGCCCACCAGGCCCCGCACCACATGGCCGAGCGGCTGGCGGGTGACGAGGGCGCCGGTCATCCGCCCGCTCCAGGCGAGCCAGAACACCACGGGCACCAGCCCGACGAAGCTGCGGGCGAAGACGATCTCGCCGCTGGGCACCTCGTCGGCCACCATCCGCACCAGCGCGGACATGATTGCGAAGAAGAAGGTGGCAGCGAGTTGCAGGCCGATTCCGGCCGGGACATTCATGGGGGGCAGATCCGAGCGAGACAGCTTCACCCCTATAGCGCGTGCCGCACGCGCGCGGCATGCGCCTGCCGCAGGGCTTCGACTTTAGTCCCGCGCGGACTGCCGTCCGCGGCGCGCCTGCGAAACTCAAAGCTCCGGGTTGGCGCGGCGGAGCTGGCCATAGGCAACGGACAGGAAGGCGCAGGTGAGCACGACCTGCGCCGGCAGCAGCACCATGGTCACCACGTTGATCAGCGTATCGGGCAGAATCGCCTGAACGATCAGCTCAATGATCATGACCGGCGTGCAGACCAGAAACGGGCCGAGGACAAGCCCGACTGTGTTGCCCTTGCCAAGCTGCCAGGCCTGCGACCAGGAGATGGGATCGCCCAGGACCCGCGACGGCAGACGCAGCGCCGGCCGGGATGCGACCACGACAACGATGACGATGAGCATGAAGGCCAGCACCAGGGGCATTATGCCGCCCTGCGACGCCGGCCCGGTCAGCAACACGATGGCGAGGAATGGCACCAGCGCGCTCAGGCCGGCCACAAGGCCGATGAGGATGGTGTCGATGAGATAGCCGATTACCCGGCCCGGCCCCTGCCCCAGGGTCTGGGCATCGAGGGCCGAGGGGCCGCGCAAAACCTCCGCATGGGTGAGCAGGGCGAGCGGGATGCTGGCCAGCCAGTAGATCAGCGCCAGGAGCCCGCCCGCGCCGGCCGAGACCAGCAGTCCCACCACCACGCCGGCGGCGGCATAGGCAGCAACGGTCTTCTGATGCCGCAGCACCACCGCGACGGCCCACTGGAACGACCACTTGAGCGAGTCCAGGAGCGGGATCTTGTAGCCTGAATCCATAAGACGCCACCGGTGCTGCACAGGGATCGCGCCAGGGCCAGCTTGCGGTGCGGCCTGATCGGCCCGTACCTAGACGTCTCCTGCCCCTGTTGTCGATAGGGGTCCGGTCAGGCCCCCGCCGGGCACGGCATTTCTGTTCGGCCCCCTCCAGCCCGAACGGCGGACCCAATCGCCGTTCTGTCACATGGAAAGCCATGGCAATGGGTACCATCACCGGATAACGACTCGCGCCGGCCATGCGCGAAATGCTGGGTCTTCATACGTTTTGCCGCCTACCTTCCCATACCGCAGCACGATTAAAGCGCGATTGGGGCTCCATAATACCTCTTTCAGCAAATTCTTTGGGGTTTTGCTGCCGAATTGCGGTGCTGCGATATGCGGCAGGCAACCTTTATCGCAATGCAGCATAGCCCAACCCATGGGCACCTCCCCTTGATACCTCGAAATGAGTAAGGATAGGTGCGGCGCAATTTGCAAAACTCGGACAATGACTTTGAAGGCTCATCAAATTGTTCTTTGCCTACTCTTCGCCAATCCCAACATACCGGCCAGAGCTGCGACGTTATGTTCGGATATAACGCGTTCAATTATAGGATATTGACGAAATTATTACATGCGAAGTCGGTATGTATGCATTTTTATACTAGCTTGCATCGCAGCATTTGGGATGCTATTGTGACCATATCATTTGCTGTTCGGCACGACTCTAATCCGAGGGAACAAAGGCCAAATGTCGATGTCCACGGAAAATATGCGGGTTGAGCGCGTCGGCGAAGGTCAGGGGCGGATCCAGCGGTCCGGCATCGATTACGCCTCCATGCCGCCCCTCTTCATCTTGTGCGATGCGGTGCTCATGCTGGGCTTGAGCATGCTGGTGGACATCATCTCCACGAGCCGTGCCGCGACGGACGCCCTGTCGACCTTCGATTTCACGCGGCCGCTGGGGATCGGCATCCTCGCTGCGGTGACCTTCGTGCTCATCACCACGTCGCGGGGGCTCTACAAGCCCTGGCAGATGGCGCGGGCGACGGAGCAGGTCCGGGCCGCGTTCGTGAACTGGACCTTCACCATCCTCTTCGTGGCCACGGTGATCTTCTGCCTCAAGGTGGGCGATGACACCTCGCGCCTTTCCACCGGCCTCTTCGCGATGCTCGGCTTCGTCGCGGTGCCAGCGTCCCATTGGGCCATGGGCGTGTGGGTGCGCCGCACGGTCGAGACCGGCGCCGTGCGCGGTCGGCCCTCCATCCTCATTGGCGATGTGTCCCAGCTCGACCGGGTTGTCCCGACGCAAATCCTGGAGCGCCTCGGCCTGCGGGAAACGCGCCGCTTCAGCTTTGCCGGCGTCCCGGCCGGTGCGGCGACCGGCGCGCTGAGCACGGAAGAGCTCGACACGCTGAAGAGCGCCATCCAGTTCGCCCGCCAGCAGCGGATCGAAGAAATCGTCATTGCCATGCCCTGGAGCAACCTGGAGCGCCTCGACGCGGTCCGGGCCCGGCTGCGGGCGCTGCCGGTGCCGGTGAAGCTCCTGCCCGACGAGGCGGTCCACGAACTGCTCGACGCGCCGCGGGTGGATTTCGGCTCATCGGTGGCCATCGAGGTGCAGCGCGCGCCCCTCTCGCGCGTGGAACTGGCGCAGAAGCGGGTGCTCGACATCGCGGTCTCCGGCGTCGCGCTCACGCTGCTCCTGCCGCTCTTCGCCATCATCGCCATCTGCATCAAGTCGGACAGCAAGGGGCCGGTGATCTTCCGCCAGCGCCGCAACGGCTTCGGCGGACGCGAGTTCACCATCTACAAGTTCCGCTCCATGTCGGTGATGGAGGACGGCACGAAGGTGACGCAGGCCCAGCGCAACGACAAGCGCGTGACCCGGGTCGGCCGCTTCCTGCGCGCCACCAGCCTCGACGAGCTGCCGCAGGTGCTGAACGTGCTGTTCGGGCACATGTCCATCGTCGGCCCGCGCCCCCACGCCATGGCCCACGACGACGAATATTCCAAGCTGATCGCCGGCTACGCCTTCCGCCACCACGTGAAGCCCGGCATCACCGGCTGGGCCCAGGCCAACGGCCTGCGCGGCGAGACCTCCGAGATCTCGCTCATGGAACGGCGGATCGAGATGGACCTCTGGTACGTCAACAACTGGTCCATCTGGCTCGACATCAAGATCATCCTGAAGACCTTCATCGAAGTCTTCCGCAACGACGCCTATTGAGCCGATCCATACTCGGACTGTGCAATGACGAATGAGCCGGGGGGCCTCCCCCGGCTCTTCTGATTCCGGGCTTCGGCTTCAGGCGGTAAGCCTCTCTCAGAGCCCGCTTGAAAACGCGCTCAGATGGGCACTTGCAGCCCCCGCCGGCCGTTCATCACCGTCATGGCCGGGCATGACGGGAGTGATTGCTGTTTTGGCCTTTTGAATTTTCAAGCGGGCTATCTTCAAACGGCGCCCATGGTGCCCGCTGGCGATACCCCTTGCCCGGCGCCGCACCCGGAGCGAGGCCGCTCGGTCAGCCCCGCGCGACCTCGTCCACCATCCGGGCCACGGCATCCCCCGCCGCCTCGACCAGATCCGCGTCGCGGGCGCGGACCACCAGGTTGGTCTTGAAGCGCCCGTCCGCCTCGTCGCGGAAGGGATAGGAGCCGATGACCGCCGCTGGAAACCGCTCGGCGATGGCGCGCAGGGGCGCGGCGATGTCGCCTTCCTTGGCTTCAGCCAGGATGGTGCGGGACAGCATGGGCCGGCCCTTTTCCAGCTCGGGCAGCACGGCTTCCAGCATCGCCTGCATGATGCGCGGCACGCCGGCCATGACAATGACGTTGCCGATGCGGAAACCCGGGGCCTTGGACACCTCGTTCACCACCAGGCTCGCCCCCGCGGGAATGCGCGCCATGCGCAGGCGCGCCTCGTTGAGGTCCTTCTCGGCGATGTATTCCAGCAGCATGGCGCGGGCGCGGGGGTCCACGTCGATGGTGACGCCGAAGGCCCTGGCCACCGAATCGGCGGTGATATCGTCATGGGTCGGCCCGATGCCGCCGGTGGTGAAGACGTAGGTGAAGCGGCCGCGCAGCGCATTGATCGCCGCGACGATGTCCTCCTCCACGTCGGCCACGATGCGCACCTCGCGCAGGTCGATGCCCACGTCGGTCAATCGTTCGGCAATATGGCCGATGTTCTTGTCCTTGGTCCGTCCCGAGAGGACCTCGTCGCCAATGACCACCAGAGCTGCCGTGACCGATTGCGCGCCGTCTGCCTCGCCCATGTGGAACACCTCTGCCGCTGCCGGCAGCAGGGCCGGCGTATTTGCCCAAATAATAACCAGCTAAAAAGCGTAAGCGTCGCTCTTCGCGAGCCTTCCCCCTTTAGCACTTCTTTGGCACGATGTTTGTACGCTCGAAGTCAGCTTCCAGGGCGCGGAGTGACGGTTCCAATGCCGCATGCGTTTGATGAAATGTCCAGTGCCGACGGCTCGGTCAGGCCGGCCTACGAGACCCTGCAGCGCTGGCTCGCCAGCGTGCCCCAGGATGTGCTGGACCACCGTCGCAAGGAGGCGGAGTTCATCTTCCGCCGAATCGGCATCACCTTCGCCGTCTACGGCGAGCAGAATTCCCAGGAGCGCCTGATCCCGTTCGACATGGTCCCGCGCATCATCACCAAGGATGAATGGGGCACCCTGGCCAAGGGCCTGGAACAGCGCGTCAAGGCGCTGAACATGTACATTGCCGACGTCTATGCCAAGCGGGAGGTGCTCAAGGCCGGGGTGGTGCCGGAGAACCTGGTCTACCAGAATCCGGCGTTTCGCCCGGAAATGAACGGCCAGCGCGTGCCGCACGACCTCTATGTGCATATCGCCGGCATCGACATCGTGCGCACCGACCCCGACACCTTCTACGTGCTCGAGGACAATGCCCGCACCCCCTCCGGCGTGTCCTACATGCTGGAGAACCGGGAGATCATGCTCCGCCTGTTCCCCGAGCTGTTCTCCATGCACAAGGTGGCGCCGGTCGACAAATATGGCGACGACCTGCTGGCCACCCTCCGCTCGCTAGCGCCCCACGGCGGGCATGAGCCGAACGTGGCCATCCTCACCCCCGGCATCTACAATTCGGCCTATTACGAGCACTCGTTCCTGGCCGACAAGCTGGGCGTGGACCTGGTGGAAGGGCGCGACCTGTTCGTGAAGGACGCGGTGGTCTACATGCGCACCACCGAGGGGCCCAAGCGCGTGGACGTGATCTACCGCCGCCTCGACGACGATTTCCTCGACCCCCTGGTATTCCGGCGCGACAGCCAGCTCGGTGTGCCCGGCCTGATGAGCGCCTATCACGCCGGCAACGTCACCCTCACCAATGCGGTGGGAACCGGCGTCGCCGACGACAAGGCGGTCTATTCCTACATGCCGGACATCATCCGCTTCTATCTCGGCGAGGAACCGCTCCTGCCGAACGTGCCCACCTGGCGCTGCCGCGAGCCCGATCACCTCAAGTACGTGCTGGAGCACCTGCCCGAGCTGGTGGTGAAGGAAGTGCACGGTTCCGGCGGCTACGGCATGCTGGTGGGCCCGGCCTCCGACAAGGCGCAGATCGAGAAGTTCCGCGCCAAGCTGGTGGCGGATCCGGCCAACTTCATCGCCCAGCCGACGCTTGCCCTCTCCACCTGCCCCACCATGGTGGAAAAGGGCGTCGCCCCCCGCCACGTGGACCTGCGGCCCTTCATCCTCTCCGGCTCGGACAAGGTGCGCATCGTGCCCGGCGGCCTCACCCGCGTCGCCATGAAGGAGGGTTCGCTGGTGGTGAATTCCAGCCAGGGCGGCGGAACCAAGGACACCTGGGTTCTCGACGCCTGAGCACTTCAAGGCCGCGGCACGCCGCGGCCTTCGCCTTCCGGACGCCTGAGCGCGGGTCCCCGCGCCTCGATTTGCCTCCTTCCCAACGGGCTCCCCATGCTTTCGCGCACCGCCGACAACCTCTACTGGCTGACCCGCTACGTGGAACGCGCCGATTGCCTCGCGCGCATCCTCGACGTCTCCCAGCGCCTGTCCTACACACCCGTCACCTATGGCGGCTCCACCAACGAATGGGCCTCGGCGGTGCTCACCGCCGGCTGCGAGGACGAATTCATCGCCCGCTATGGCCCGCTGGAGGACGCCAAGGAGGAGGACGTGGTGTCCTTCCTCGCCTTCTCGCCGGAGAACTCTTCCTCCATCCGCAACTGCTTCGAGGTGGCGCGCACCAATGCGCGCTCGGTGCGCACGGCGCTGACCTCGGAAATGTGGGACGTGATCAACTCGGCCTGGATCGAGCTGCAGAGCTTCCCCAACCGGGCGCTCACCCGCGACGAGCTTTCCCGTTTCCTGGCCTTCGTGAAGGAGACGTCGCTGCGCTTCGACGGCGCCACCTTCCGCACCATGCTGCGCAACGATGCCTACTGGTTCGCGCGGTCCGGCGCCCAGCTGGAGCGCGCCGACAACACCGCGCGCATCCTCGACGTGAAATATCACGTGCTGCTGCCGGAGAAGGAGCACGTGGGCGGCCCGCTGGACTATTTCCAGTGGGCCTCCATCCTGCGTTCAGTCTCGGCGCTCACCGCCTTCCACTGGGTCTATCGCGACAGCGTGAAGCCCTGGCTGGTGGCGGACCTTTTGATCCTGAACCGGCAGATGCCGCGCTCGCTCGCCGCGTGCTACGAGCAATTGGCGCGCAACCTCGACGACATCGCCAGCGCCTACGGCCGGCAGGGTCCGTCCCAGCGCCTGGCCCGCTCCATGCAGGCGCGCCTCACCAACCGCACCATCGACGACATCTTCCAGCACGGCCTGCACGAGTTCATTTCCGAGTTCATCTCGGACAACAACAAGCTCGGCGCCGAAATCACCGAGCAATATCTCACCTGAGGCAGGATCTTACCTGAGGACGGGGCCGCCGTGTGCGACCCCCAAAAGGTTGCCGATCAAGCTGCGCCGCAGCCTGATCGGTCGATCCTGTCCCAGGAACGCTCACGCGAAGGCCTGCCTGCGTCGAGGAACGTCCATGCGCATCCGTATCCGCCACGAGATCACCCAGCGTTTCGATCCCGGCAGCCGCAACATGGCGGTCACCGTGCGCCTCACGCCCCGGTCCCATGAGGGCCAGTTCATCCTGCGCTGGACGCTGGACCTCAACTCCGACTGCCGGCTCGCCGCCCAGGAGGATGCCTTCGGCAATCTTTGCCACACCTTCTCGGTGGATGGACCCACCGACCACCTGAGCGTGGTCGCGGAGGGCGAGGTGGAAACCCAGGACACCACCGGCGTCATGCACGGCACGGTGGAGCGCTTCCCCCCCTCCCTGTTCCTGCGCCAGACCGACCTCACCGAGGCGACGCCGGCGGTGGTGGCCTTCGCCGAAAGCGTGAGGGCGACCGAGGACGACCCCCTTGGCCAGCTCCACGCCCTCATGGTGGCCCTGCACGACAAGGTGGAGGAGCAGGAGGGGCCGGCACTGGGCGGCCCCCTGAGCGCCCATGCGGCGCTGGAGGCCGGCAAGGCCTGTTCCGGCGGCATCGCCCATCTGTTCACCGCCGCCGCTCGGCATCTCGGCCTGCCGGCGCGGCACATCTCCGGCTATCTCGCCCCCGAAGACCCGGAAGACGGCGCAGAGGAGGGCAAGGGCGCGAGCAAAGGTGAAGGCCCGAGCAAAGGTGAAGGCGCGAGTAAAGGTGAAGGCGCGAGTAAAGGCGTGGGCGCGGCGCGGCATTGGGCGGAGGCCTATGCCCCCAAGTACGGCTGGATCTCCTTCGACGCGGGGCGAAACCTGTGCGGCACGGAGCATTATGTCCGCCTCGCCGTGGCCCTCGATGCCATGGGCGTCGCGCCGCTGCGCAGCACCGGCCTTGAGGTCGAGGAGCTGGTGAGCGCCCTCGACAGCCGGGCGCCACAGAAATTGGCCCAGGCGCAGAGCCAGAGTCAGAGCTGAGCAGAGCGCTTAGCCGGCAACATGGGCGCGCGCGGCAGAAAATCCGCGCTTATGTGACTTTACTGTGACTGTGTGCCCATGTGGCTCCACGCACATGTGACTTCGCATTCATATAACTCCGCCTGCATATGACTTCGCGCAACGACATCCTCGGTGCGCGCCGGTAGGGTGCGGCATGGACCGATCCTGAGGGGATGCTTCGCCATGTCGATCCACACGCCGACCGATCAGCCTGCCGCCCTTGCGCCGGGCGCCGGTGCGCCCGCCGCTGCGGAGGCCGTGCGCGCGGTTCCCCGCGCCCTGAGCGGGCGCAGTTCGGTGGTCCCGCCGCAGATCAAGCTTGAGGCCCGGCATGTGACGTTTCGCTACGGCGAAACCGTGGCGCTGAGGGATGTCAGCCTGAACCTCCAGGAGCACCGGGTGACGGCCCTCATCGGCCCGTCCGGCTGCGGCAAGTCCACGCTGCTGCGCGTGTTCAACCGGATGTACGATCTTTACCCGGACCAGAAGGTGGAGGGCGAGGTCTTCCTTGACGGGGTGAACATCCTCGACCGGTCGATGGACCCGGTGCCGCTGCGGGCGCGCATCGGCATGGTGTTCCAGAAGCCCACGCCCTTCCCCATGTCCATCTACGACAACGTGGCCATCGGCCTGCGGCTCAACGAAGAGCTGACCCCCGCCGAATTGGAGGCACGGGTGGAGGACGCCCTGCGCCAGGCCGCATTGTGGGAAGAGGTGAAGGACATTCTCCCCCAGAGCGGGCTCAGCCTCTCGGGCGGCCAGCAGCAGCGCCTGTGCATCGCCCGCACCATCGCGCCGCATCCGGAGGTGATCCTGTTCGACGAGCCCTGTTCGGCGCTCGATCCCATCACCACGGCGAAAATCGAGGAGACGATGGAGGAGCTCAAGGCGCGCTACACCATCGCCATCGTCACCCACAATCTGCAGCAGGCGGCGCGCGTGTCCGATTTCACCGGCTTCATGTATCTGGGCGAACTGGTGGAATTCCGCCCCACCGGCGACCTGTTCACCCACCCGCAGGACAAGCGCACCCAGGACTATGTGACCGGCCGCTTCGGCTAGGGGAATAAGGCCCGGCCGGCGGCACCACGCCCCCTTGACCCCCTGCCCCCGCCCTGCAATCTCCTCCCCGAGATACGGAGGAAACCCATGACCGCAACGCCGGCTTACGACCCCAGCAACATCTTCGCCAGGATCCTGCGGGGCGAGTTGCCGGCGCACACGGTCTATGAGGACGACAAGGCCCTCGCCTTCCTCGACATCATGCCCCGGTGCCCGGGCCACACCCTCGTCATTCCCAAGAGCCCGGCGCGCAATATCCTCGACATCGACCCCGAGGACCTTGCCCACGTGGCGAAGGTGGCCAAGAAGGTGGCCATTGCCGCCAAGGCCGTCTTCGCGGCGGATGGCGTCACCGTGCAGCAGTTCAACGAGGAAGCCGGCGGGCAGGTGGTGTTCCATCTCCATGTGCACATCATCCCCCGCCATGCCGGGGAAGCCATGAAGCCGCCGGCGAGCGCCATGGAGAAGCCCGATGTGCTGGCCGAGCACGCCGCGCGGTTGAAAGCCGCGTTGGCCGGCTGAGCGCGGCGCGTGGCTCTTTCCCCCCTGGACCTGGCGCACGCGGCGGGGGTCACGGTGCGCGCCCCCGCGCGGCTCCATCTCGGCTTCCTCGATCTCGGCGGCGCCGTGGGGCGGCGCTTCGGCAGCCTCGGCATGGCCATCGATCGGCCGGCGACGGAGGTCACCGTCAAGCGCGCGGATGCGGATGCCGAAAGCGGGCCGGACGCCGCCCGCGCCGCCCGCGCCCGGGATGCGGTGCGTGCAGCCCTCGGCGTCACGCAGGCCTTCACGGTGGCGGTGGATAGCGCCCTGCCCGCCCATAACGGGCTCGGCTCCGGCACCCAGCTGGCGCTGGCGGTGGGGGTGGCGGTGGCGCGCCTGTCGGGCCATCCTCTGTCGGCACGCGAGGTCGCGACCCTGCTGGGACGTGGCCGGCGCTCCGCCATCGGCATGGAGGCGTTCGAGACCGGCGGGGCCATCCTCGACGGCGGCAAGGCCATGACGACCACAACGGGCGACGGCGCGGCCGCCGCGGGGCCGGGTGCGCCCCCGCCCCTCCTCGCCCGCCTGCCCGTGCCCGAGGCCTGGCGCATCCTTCTCGTCTATGATCGGGCACGCGAAGGCCTCTCGGGCGACGCCGAGATGAAAGCCATGGCGACGCTGCCGCCGTTTCCGCCCGAACGCGCCGCCCATTTCTGCCACCTGGTGCTGCTGAAGGCCCTGCCCGCCCTCGCCGAGGGCGATGCGAAGGCGTTCGGCGCAGTCATCGGCGAATGGCAGCGGGGGCTGGGTGATCATTATGCCGCGGCCCAAGGCGGCGCCCGATTCCTCAGCGCCGACGTGGCCGCCGCCATCGCGGTCCTGGAGGGGGACGGCGTGCCGGGCGTCGGCCAAAGCTCCTGGGGACCCACGGGTTTTGCCATCGTCGGCGACGCCGCTGAGGCCGAGGCGCTGCTCGAGACCTTGCGCCAGCGCTTCGCATCGTCCACAAATCTCTTCTTTGATTGCGTGCGGGGTAACAATCGGGGCGCCGAATTCGTCGCTCTTTAGGAACCTCTGCTGCGGGCCAAAAACGAAAAACACAAGGAAGACGGCGCGGCGCTCCCGAGCACCCCGCCGATCGGCTTGCCCCGCAAGCGCATCGGATGGTGCATGCTCTGCCGCAACGGCAGGGACGGACCGGCCGGTTGGCTCGGGGCAGCCTGATCGGTTCCGGCTCGGGCGGGCCAAACGGACGCTCTGCGCCCGGCGGCGTCGCGGAAGAACAGGCTGGGAATTATGGATCTTGCCCTCATCGCCCTTTCCGCCCGGCCGCTGGCCGCCAGTGCCGCCCGGGCGGGCTTCGCCGCGCTGTCATTCGACCTGTTCGCCGATCTCGACACCTGCGCCCATTCGGCGCGCTGCGTACGCGTGCACAAGAAGAACGGCTGCGCCTTCGACGGCGACGACCTGGTCCAGGCGCTGCTTTCGCTGGCACCGGCGGGCCTGCCGGTGGTGCTCGGCGGCGGGCTGGAGCATGATCCCACCCTCATGGCGCGCATCGCCGAGCGCAACCCCATCCTCGGCAATGCCCCGCAGACGGTGCGCGTGCTGAAGGACCCCATCGCCCTCGCGGCGCTGTGCGCCCATCTGGGCATCCCCCATCCGCCGATCACGCTGGAGGCCCCCACCGCCGAGGGCTTCGCCGGCGCGAACGTGCTGGAAAAGAAGATCGGCGGGGCCGGCGGGGCCCACATCCATCGCCGCGCGGCCGGCGATGTCTCCCCGCCCGCCCCCGGCTACTTCCTCCAGCGGGAGGTCGAGGGCCAGTCCCTCTCGGTGCTGCTGCTGGCCAACGGCAGTTCGGCGCGCCTCATCGGCGCCTCCCGCCAGTGGCGGGCAGAGGATCCCGAGCACCCGTTCCGCTACGGCGGTGCCGCCGGCCCCATCGTGCTGCCGGAGGCGTTCGCCGCACAGATGCAGCAGGGCGCGCTCAACGTGGCACTGGCCTGCGGGCTGGTGGGCCTCATCTCGGTGGACTTCATGGTGTCCGCAGATGGCTGGTTCCTGGTGGAGGTGAACCCGCGGCTTGGCGCCACCCTCGACATCTTCGACGTGGATCCGCTGCCGCCCCTGATGGGCCTGCATCTGGCGGCCTGCGGCGGCCGGCTGCCGGACGTCCTGCCCGTGCCGTCGGAAGCCCATGCCGCCGGCGTCATCTATGCCGACCGGGACATGGTGGTGCCGCAGGAAGCCTGGCCCGAGCATGTGGCCGATCGCCCGCCCGCGGGTGCCGCCGTGGCCAAGGGCTCGCCCCTGTGCACGGTGCGCGCCACCGGCCCCTCGGTGGAGATCGCCGAGGCGCGCCTTGCGGAATTCACCCGAGCCCTCAAGCGCGAACTCGGGCTTGAGCCCGAACCCACCCTGGCGCCGTGAGGGTTCGGCGCCCGCCGCAAACGGCCTGAGCCCCATGTCGCCGACCGGAATCGCCCGCGCCTTCGAGGCCGCCTGCCGCGCCGAGCTTTCGGCGCTGAAGCCGGGCAACGTGCACATCTTCGCCGCCGGCCACGGCATGGAGGTGGCCCAGTTCGAGCGCGCTGCCGCCGCCGCCGCGCCGGCGGTCGCCCGTGTGGACCTAAACGTGGGTGCGCGCATCGAGGCGGCGGTTGCGGCTTCGCTCGCGACGGCGGGCTGCAACACCAATCTCGGCATCATCCTGCTCTGCGTGCCGCTGGCCGTTGCGGCGGAGCAGGGTCCCGGCGATCTTCAGGCCCGGCTGCGCGCCGTGCTGGACAGCCTCGACGTGGCGGATGCGCAGGCGGCCTTCCGGGCCATCGTCGCCGCCAATCCGGGCGGGCTGGGCGCCGTGCCGGATGCGGATGTGCGGGCGTCACCGACCATCACGCTCAAGGCTGCCATGGCCATGGCAGCCGGGCGCGACAGCATTTCCCGGCAATATGTGACGGGCTTCGAGGACATCTTCAGCCTGGGCGTGCCGGCGCTCGGCGACCGCCCGCTGGCGCGCGAGCGGGTGGAGGCGGCCTATCTCGCCTTCCTCGCCACCTTTCCCGACAGCCACCTCGCCCGCAAGTTCGGCATCGCCACGGCACAGGCCGTGCGGGCGGAAGCGGAGGCGGTGCGGGCGGAGGTGGAGGGCGTCGAGGGCCAGAGACGGCACGACCTGCTGCTCGCCTTCGATGGCCGGCTCAAGGCGCGCGGGCTCAATCCCGGCACCACCGCCGACCTGGCGGTGGCGAGCATCTTCGCGTCATTGCTCCAGGAAGCACCGGCGGCGGGCTGAGCGCCGCCCCGGAATGCGACGAACCACGGCGCCTCAGGATGAGCGCGCCGTGGCGTCCGCTCAGAACTTCACCGCGAGTGCGGCCTTGCCGGCATTGTAGCTGGCGCCGTCGCCGGCCATGCCGTCATAGGCGAGGGTCAGCGTGACGCCGGTAGCGAAGGCGAGATCGATGCCGAGGCTCGCCACCAGGCTGTCTTCGGCGATGGGCAGGCCCTCCACGCCGAACACGGTGCCGGTGTTCACGAAGGCCACAGCGGCCTCGGGCACCACGTCGCCGAACGCATGCCGCCAGCCGGCGGAGGCGTGGGGCGTCACGGCGATGCCGTTGCCCGCGGCGAAAGTGCTGGCAAGGCGCAGGCCCAGCGTGGTGTAGGCGGTGTCGAAGGACGTGCCCTGGGAGGAAAGGCCCGCCACGGGGGCATTGGTCTCGGCGAAGCTGCCGAGGTCCACGCTGGTCCAGCCAAGGCCGGCGAACGGCTCGAATGCCACGGCGCCGAGCGTGACCGTGTAGCCCGCTTCCGCGAACAGGTTGCCGGCGGTGCCGTCATAGCTCGCCCTGGGCGCCTCGCCGGTGAGGGCGACGAAGCGGCTGGTGTCGATGCTGCTCCAGCCGTAGGACGCCCCGGCGCGCAGCTTGATGGCGTCGAAGCGCGCCCCGCCATAGGCGGCGATGCGCCAGGTTTCGGTATCCGCCGAGGAGAAGTCCGTGCTGCTGGAGGCAGAGGAATAGCCGGCGGCGAGGCCGAACACCGTGTTGGCGAGGCTCACATCGCCGCCGAGAAGCACGCCGCCCACATTGGTGTCGGCGGCGGCGGCATTGCCGTTCGAATCGGTGGAGAGCCATTGGCCGTAGCCCTGCGCCCATCCGGTCCACACCGGCGCGTCGGCGGGCGCCTTGATGGCCTTGAAGGCATTGGCGGCGGGGGACGACGGCTCGGCATAGGCCCGTGCCGGCCCGCCGGCCCCGAGCGCCGCGGCGCTCCCCTTGGCGCCGGCATAGTCCGCCTGCCGCAGCCGGCCGAGGATGAGGTCGTTGACCAGCATGTTCTCGGTGGCGATCTGCCCCGGCAGGGTGGCGTGGATATCGCCGGAAAGCTGGGCCAAAGCGAGGGTGGGATTGTCGCCGGCAACCTGGCTGACGAAGTCGCCATAGAGGGCGGAGGAGCGCGCCTTGTCGCTGCCGCCGATCTGCTCCAGAGCGCCCGCCACCGAGAGCTGGTTGCGGGTCTGCGCAAAGCTGGCGAAGGCCACGCCGGTGCGCTCCAGGGCGAGCGTGACGCGGGTGGCGCCGTAGCTCAGCTCCGGGGTGACGAAGAGATAATCGATGGGGTTCGCCACGGTGAGCCCGGCGAAGGTGCCGGAAACCTCGGTGTCGGACGACAGGATCGTGTAGATGCGGCTCCAGGCGAGGGCGCCGTACATCTCCACCTGCGCGCCGTCGGCGATGGTGGCCGTGCCGCCCACGGTGATCAGGTCGGTCTTGCCGTTCTGCGCCACGTCCACGAGGTAGGTGCCGGCGAGCGTGGCGTCGCCGACCACGGCGAGGGTGCCATAAGGCGCGCTCTGCGTGCCGGGGGAGAGGAAGACCGTGCCGGAGGCGGCCAGGCTGCCGAGGGTGCCGTTGCCGGTGAGCACGCCGGCATGGGTGTTATTGCCCGACAGGATCAGGTTCGCCTTGGCGAGGGATGCGCTGTCGAGGGCGAGCGCGGCCTGGTCGAACACCAGGTCCCCGGCGAAGGACGAGGTGCCGGTGAGGGTGGTGAGGGTCTGCGCCTCGGCGGTCACCTGCTCGAAATTGCGGTAGGTGGCGGCGTCGCCGAGGAGGCTGGCGTCGAACGTCACGTTGTCGCCGAGCGCACCGAGCTGGAGGGTGTCCGTGCCGCCCTCCGCGTCCACGATGCCGGTCACGCTGCTGCCGGTATGATAGACGAACAGGTCGTTGCCTTCGCCCATCTGCACCGCATAGGTGGTGCCGGTGATGCTGCCGTAATTGATGATGGTGAGGCTTTTCGAGCCATCCACGCCGGAATTCACATAGCGGATACCGTAGCCGTCGAGGCCCTGGATGGTGCCGTAATTGGTGACGGTCATGGCGGCAAAGGCGTCGCCGCTGTTGCTGTCGTCGGCGAGGATGCCGTTGTTGGCGCCGGAGATCAGGGCCGAGGTGTGGGAGGCGTCGCCGTTGACGATGGTGCCGCCGCCGATGGCAATGCCTTCGCTGGTGCTCGGCTTCTCCTCGCCCGGCTTGATGCCCTTGGAGCCGAGGCCCTTGATGGTGGCATAATTGTAGATCGTCGCGGCCTGGTCGAAGTCCACGCCGTCGCCGTCGCCGAAGCTCGCGGCGGGGTCATAGGTGCCGGTGATGGTGCCGTAATTGGTGACCGTGCCGGTGCCGTTGGAATTCACGCCCGAGCCGTTGCGGCCCTCGATGGTGCCGGTGTTGGTGACAATGAGCGTATCGCCGGCGCCGGACCCCTTGATGCCGTGATAGGCGCCGGAGACCAGACCGCCCGCATAATTGTTCACCGTGACCGTGATGGACTTGCCGATGTCGTCGCCGTCGACCTTGATCGCGGAATTGTTCTGCGTATCCGCGGTCCCGTCCGCGTAATAGGAAGAAATCGTCCCGTAATTGTTGATGGTGAGGCCGTTGGTGCCCTGGATGGCGTCGTTGTTGACAGCGGTGATCACGCCCGTGGACGCGTTGTTGATGGTGATGACCGCCTGCGTGGAATAGATGCCGCCGAGGTCGATGCCCTGGCCATCGATGGTCGACTGGATCGTGCCGCTGTTGTTGATCGTGATAACGGGCGCGGCGGTGCTGCCGGCGGTCGAGCTGATCTTGATGCCGTCGTCCGTACCCGAGATCGTGCCGCCTTCCTCGTTCGTCAGCGTGAACGACTGGAGCGTGTCGAAGTTCGCGGCCGTGTCGAACTTGATGGCGCGCTTGCCGCTCGACGTGGTCTCGATGGTGCCGGAATTGGTGATCTCGATGGTGCCGCCGCCGAGCCGGATCGCATCGGAGCCGGCAGAGGAGATGGTTCCGGAATTGTCGATGGACACGTTGGCGGTGGTCGCCGTCGCCTTGTCGAAATCGAGGGCCTGGCCGGTCTGGGAACTGATGGTGCCGGAATTGGTGATGGTCACCGTGCCGTCGGCCAGCGCGCCGTTGATGCGGAAGGCATCGTCCTTCGACGTGACGAAGCCGGTGTTGGTCAGCGTGAAGGCGCCGGTGACGTTGCTCGCCGTGTCGATGGTGCGGCCGTTCGAGGTGATGGTGCCGTCGTTGGTGATGACCACGCCGGGCGTCGCC
Source organism: Xanthobacter autotrophicus ATCC 700552 (assembly GCF_043194565.1). Taxonomy (GTDB): domain Bacteria; phylum Pseudomonadota; class Alphaproteobacteria; order Rhizobiales; family Xanthobacteraceae; genus Xanthobacter; species Xanthobacter autotrophicus_F. The sequence goes on from NZ_JBAFVS010000018.1 coordinate 34,914, forward strand.
GTTGCCGGCGCGCTCCACTGGATCGCGGATGAGGCGCCGCCTGCCAGCGTCGCGCCCTCATCGATGGTGCCCGTGTCGCTGCCGGAAACGCTCTGCTGCCCGGCGGCGGGGGGGACGGTGAAGGAGGCCGCGAGTGCGGGTGCCGCCATGCCGATCATGAACAGGGAGAGGACGAGGCGGCTCGACGAGGCGTACAGCGCGGGCATGGTGTTCCCCAAAAGGTATCAAGGGGCTGCCTAGGGGCCTTCCGTAACATCTGGATGACAGACGGAAACGGCTCGGATGCGTGCCTGCACCCACGCTGCGCCACATCTGCGCCACAGGATCGATTTCGTCGCATGGGAGACCCGGACAGCCTTGCTGCGGTCAATCGACGCCGGAGGTCTGAACCGGCTTCAGGCCCACAGGCGAGCGGTGTCCGGCGCGATGCGGCCATCGTGCAGCGCGCTTGCCACCAGAACGCCAGCGGCACTAGCCGCCGCCAGCCGCTCCAGATCCTCCGGCCCCCTGACGCCGCCGGCCGCATACAGGGCCGGATGCCGGCCGACGCCGACGGCGCGGGCGGCGGTGCGCTCCAGTGTGGAAAGGTCGGGTCCCTCCCCCGAGCCGACCCGTGCCAGCGTCATCACGATCACCCGCTCGGGCCACAGCGTCGCATCCTCATGCACCGCGACAGGTCCGCGCGGGCCTGCGGCATCGTGGTCGAGGGAGAGGATCGCGCCTTCAGCGGCGAGCACCTCGCGCGCCGCTGCGACATCGGGAAGCGTTTCGGTGCCGATGACGCTGGTTCCACGCCCCCGCGCAGCGCGCCCTCGCACCTGATCGGGATGCGCCTCGCCGGCATCGACCCACAGGTCGAGAGCGGGAAACGCCGCCCTCAGCGCGTCAATGACTTCACCATGCCCGCCCGTGCCTGCGATGGCATCCAGGTCCGCCACATAAAGCGTTCGGAACGGCGCCAGCGCGAGGAGGCCGGCCACCACGTCTTCCGCCGCGCTGGTCGCGGCAAGCGGGGTGTGGATGGGACGATATGCATCGCGCTCGCCGCGCAGGGCGTGAACGACACACCCTCCCTTCAGGTCAACGACAGGGATAAGCTGCATTCTAGAATGATCCCGTTTGCCCCCCGAAAGGTGCCCTATGCGCGTCTTCATCTGCGAGTACGTGACATCCGGAGGATTGCGCGACAAGCCCTTGCCCGAAGCCGCCCTTGCGGAAGCCCGCCTGGTTCGCGACGCCCTGGTCATGGACCTTGAGGACCTGCCGGGAATCAGTGCTGTCCTGGCCTATGACGACCGCCTGCCACGGCCCAAGCACGACGCCGTGCCGGTCCGGAAGGGCGAGGACCCCTGGATCACCTGGTCCGGCCTTGCGCAGGAATGCGACGTGGTGTGGCCCATCGCGCCCGAGGCCGGCGGCCAACATAGCCGCATGGTGCGCCTGATGCGGGAGGCGAACGCCCGAATCATCGCCTCCGCCTCCGATACGGTCACCCTGCTCAACAGCCGCCTGAAGACCGCCAAGCGCCTCGCCGAGCATGGCATTCCCCATGTGCCGACCTATCCCATCGATGCCCTGCCGCGCGGCCTCGATGGCGATCTGGTGACCCGGCCCGACGACGGTTCCGGTTGGGCCAGCGCCCGCGCCTGGCCCAACCGCGCCGCCCTGCCGCGTGGCGCCGGCCTGGTGGTGCAGCCCTATGTGCACGGCACCTTCGCCAGCCTCGGCGTGCTGGCCCGCGAGGACAGCGTGACCCTGCTCGCCGTCCACCGGCTGCATATTTCCCATCTCGTGGGCGTGTTCGGCTTCGAGGGGGTGACGGTGGGCGCGATCGCGGATGAGGATGGCAGTCTTGCCGCCCTGGCGCGCGACGTGGTGGCGGCTTTCCCGGGCCTGTCCGGGCTGCTGGGCATCGACGTGATCCTGACGCCGCAAGGCCCCTTGGTCACAGAAGTCCACCCCCGCGTCACCCCGGCCTATGCGGGCCTGCATGCCTCGCTCGGCGTCAATCCGCTCGCTTTCGTGCCGGAGCTGATCCGCGAGGGCAAGCCGCCGGCCGTGCCCCACCTGCCGCGCCCGACCCCCGTCGAGGTGAAGCTCCGTTGAAAGGCGCGGGCGAAACCAATAGGAAGGCACATCGTTCAAGGCTGGCGGCCCGCCGGCGCGTGAGACCCATATGACGTCCGAAGACACCCCCTCCCTCGCCGAGGCGCAGGCCGACACCGAAGCCGGCGCGCGCACCCGTCCGCACAACACGGACCGGCTGTTCCTGCGCGCCCTGCCCTTCTATGCCCGGCACGGCGTCTTCGAGGCCGAGCGCGAACTCGGCCAGCGCTTCGTGGTGGACGTGGACTGCTGGCTCGACACGCGCCCCGCCGCCTGGGCCGACGATGCCGCGCTCACCGTCTCCTACCAGCAGGTCTACGAGCAGGTGACGGCGGTGGTGACCGACGATCCCGTGCACCTCATCGAGACCCTGGCCGAGCGCATCGCCACGCGCCTGCTCGACCATTTCGAGACCGTGGAGCAGGTGCGGGTGGTGGTGCACAAGCCCGGCGCGCCGGTGACCGGCGTGTTCGGCGACGTGGGCATCGAGATCATCCGCGGCCGCTAGATGCGGTTTGCCTCTTGAGGGGCGGAACGACGCGCCCCGCTTTCGCGCTCCGCTGCATTGCGCCATAAAGCAGCCGGCGGGGGCGTCCGCCGGACCAGCATGGGAGTGCGCGGTGAGCGAGTTGGTGACCTTGAAGACCTATCTCGGGACCTGGGCCGGCGCTGACGAGGGCCGCTTGGCGGTCGCGCAGGCCGTGACCGCCATCGCCGAGGCTGGCGTCGGCATCGCCGATCTCGTCGCCCGCGGGCCGCTGGAAGAGGGCCTCGCCTCCATTCGCGGCACCGATCCCAATGCCGGCGGCGACGCCCAGAAGGAGCTGGACGTGGTGGCCGAGGAGCGCATCAAGGCCGCCCTCCTGCCCACCCCCACCGCCTTCCTCGCCTCCGAGGAGAGCGAGGAGCTGATCCCGCTGAACCCGGAAGGCCGCCTCGTGATCGCGGTGGACCCGCTGGACGGCTCCTCCAACATCGACACCAACGTGTCGGTGGGCACCATTTATTCCATCCTGCCCTATGACGCCGCCGTGCACACCGATCCGGTGTCGGCGGTGATGCGGCCGGGCGTGAACCAGGTGGCGGCCGGCTTCCTCGCCTACGGCCCCGCCACCATCCTCGTCGCCACCTTCGGCGAGGGCACGCAGGTGTTCGTCCACGACCGGCAGACCGGCGAGTTCGTGCTCGCCCGCACCGACGTGGAGATCCCTGCCGAGACCAAGGAATACGGCGTCAACCAGTCCAACATGCGCCACTGGGCCCAGCCCATGAGCGGCTATATCGCGGACTGCCTCGCCGGCAAGGACGGGCCGCGCGGCAAGGACTTCAACATGCGCTGGGTGGGCTCCATGGTGGCCGACGCCTTCCGCATCTTCACCCGCGGCGGCGTCTATGTGTATCCCGGCGACCAGCGCAAGGGCTACGAGAACGGCCGCCTGCGGCTGATCTACGAGGCCAACCCCGTCGCCTTCCTCACCGAGCAGGCCAAGGGCGCCGCCACCGACGGCAAGACCCGCATCCTCGACATCGAGCCCCACCACATCCACCAGCGCATCCCGCTGGTGTTCGGCTCCAGGGCCGAGGTGGAGAAGATCGCGTCGTATTATTGAGCGATGGGATGAGCAGCCGTCCTCCCCTCTCCCCTTGCGGGAGAGGGGGATCGGCGTCTTGCACCGACCGCGGGTGACTTTCGTCGGCTCCAAGGCCGAGGTGGAGAAGATCGCGTCGTATTATTGAGCGACGGGATGAGCGGCCGTCCTCCCCTCTCCCCTTGCGGGAGAGGGGTTGGGGGTGAGGGGTCCGCACCACAAGAAAGTACCTGTCCGCTTACGAAGTCGCATCACACCCCTCACCCCGGCCCTCTCCCGCAAGGGGAGAGGGGGACAGCACTTCTTGCACCGACTGGGAAGGGACCTCCCCTCCCGGAAGTGACACACAGCCACCAAGCCACCCCCGCCCCTTGACCCGCCCCGGAAAAAAACGTTCGATCGTTTCCTGACGACCGCGCCCGCGCGGCACATGAAGCCGCCCCTTCAGAGAGCGGCGACAGGGGAGACGCGAATGCTGGTGCCGGCGGCAGATTATCAGGGCCTCATCCGCGCCTTTTCCTGGCAGATTCCCCAGCGCTTCAACATGGGGGTGGCCTGCGCCGATGCCCATGCGGACAGCTCGGGCAAGCCCGCCCTCATCTTCGTCGAGGAGAGCGGCACCGTCCGCACCTACAGCTTCGACGAACTCAAGGCCCTCACCAACCGCTTCGCCAACGCCCTGGTGGCGCGGGGCCTGACGCGCGGCGACCGGGTGGCGGTGTTCCTGCCGCAGGCGCCGGAAACCGCCGTCGCCCACATCGCCGCCTTCAAGGCGGGCATGGTCTCGGTGCCGCTCTTCACCCTGTTCGGCGACGAGGCACTGGAGTTCCGCCTCGCCGCCTCGGGCGCCCGCGTGCTGGTGACCGACCTTACCGGCCTCGCCAAGCTTGAGCGGGTGCGCGACCACCTGCCGGACCTTGAGCATGTCTTCGTCATCGGGCCGGATACCGGAGGCGCAGCCTCGTTCGACGCGGCGCTGGAGGCAGCGTCGGACCGCTTCACCCCGGTGGATACGGGGCCGGACGATCCCGGCATCATCATCTTCACCTCGGGCACCACCGGGAACCCGAAGGGCGCGCTGCACGGCCACCGGGTGCTGCTCGGGCATCTGCCGTGCATCCAGTTCGTCCACCAATACATGCCCCAGCCCGGCGACCTGCACTGGACCCCGGCCGACTGGGCGTGGATCGGCGGGCTGTTCGACGTGCTCTTCCCCTCGCTCTATCTGGGCGTGCCCGTGCTCGCCCACCGGGCGAAGAAGTTCGATCCGAACGCGGCCATGGATCTCATGGCGCGGCACCGGGTGCGCAACGTGTTCCTGCCGCCCACCGCCCTCAAGCTGCTGCGGCAGGCGGATGTGCAGCACGACGGCCTGCAGCTGCGCTCGCTTCTCACCGGCGGCGAGACCCTGGGCGCGGAGCTCGGCGCCTTCGTCCAGGAGCGGCTCGGGGTGGAGGCGCGGGAGATCTACGGCCAGACCGAGTGCAACCTGGTGGTGGGCTCCAACTCCAGCTTCTTCCCCATCCGCCCCGGCGCCATGGGCAAGGCCATCCCCGGCCACGACGTGCGCATCGTGGACGACGAAGGCCGCGGGTTGCCCACGGGCGTGGAAGGCCATATCGGCATCCGCCGCGGCGATCCGGTGATGATGCTGGAATACTGGAAGAACCCGGAGGCGACGGCGCAGAAATATGCCGGCGACTTCCTCCTCACCGGCGACATGGGCCGGCAGGATGAGGACGGCTATCTCTGGTATGTGGGCCGCAGCGATGATGTCATCACCTCGGCCGGCTACCGCATCGGTCCGGGGGAGATCGAAGACTGCATCCTGAAGCATCCCGCCGTGGCGCTGGTGGCGGTGGTGGGCGTGCCCGATCCGCTGCGCACCGAGGCGGTGAAGGCCTGGGTGGTGCTCAAGGCGGGCACCGCCCCCTCGGAGGCGCTGGCGAAGGAGATCCAGGACTTCGTGAAGACCCGCCTCTCCGCCCACGAATATCCGCGCCACGTGGCCTTCGCCGACACCCTGCCCATGACCGCCACCGGCAAGATCCTGAGGCGCGAGCTGCGGGCGCGGGGGTAGCTGGACCGGGATTGGTCAAGCCCGCGCGGCGTTTGAGCGTAACCCACTTGGCATCGGTCGCAGACCGAGGCTGATGGTATTACTGCGCCGCCGGCGGCACCTCTTCCAGCGCGTCGCGGCGCGCGCTCTCAAGCGCCGGCATGTCGTGGCGCAGGCGGCCGAACAGGATGTGGTCCTCCCACGTCCCGTTGATGCACAGATATTCCCGCGAATAGCCTTCCCGCACGAAGCCGCAGCCTTCCAGCAGGCCGATGGACGGCTGGTTGGTGGGCATGCAGGCCGCCTCGATGCGGCGCAGGTGCAGCATGTCGTAGGCCACGGGCAGAAGCGCGGTCACCGCCGCCTTCATGTAGCCCTGGCCGGCAAAAGCTTCGCCCATCCAGTAGCCGAGGCTCGCCGCCTGGCACACGCCCCGGCGCACGTTGGACAGGGTGAGGCCGCCCACCAGCGCATGGTCACACTGGCGGAAGATGAAGAGCGGATAGGCCTCGTCGGCGACCATGTCCCGCGTGTAGCGCCGCAGGCGGCGGCGGAAGGCGCCGCGGGTGAGGTCATCCGCCGGCCACAGCGGCTCCCACGGGGTGAGGAAGGCCCGGCTTTCCTCCCGCAGGTCCCGCCACGGCCCGAAATCCTTCATCTGGGGCAGGCGCAGATAGATGCCGTTGCCCTCGATGACGGGGAGCGGCTCGATCATTAAAACGGAACTCAACGGCCACATGGTACGCCCCGAAGGAAATCCGTATCGACCCCGGCAGCGTTCCACCCGGGCCGGGGCAGGTCAGGTGGGCACTCCCAGGACATGAACACGCGCCCCGGCCGGCACGCGACGCGATCCAACCGGCGGATCGCTCCAACTCGACAAGCACGCGCCATCGGATTGCACCGCAATCCGATGGCGCGTGCTCTAGTGAACCTTCAACCGCTCCACGGCCCGTGCGGCCGGCTCAAGGCCGCCGCCCGGTCCGATGGCGGTCAGTGTGGGGCGGCCGCGGCCGATGAGGCCTTCGGCGGCCCGGCGCACCGCAGCCACATCCACAGCGTCCACCCGCGCGACGATCTCCTCCACCGGGATCACCCGGCCGAAGCCGAGGATCTGCCGGGCGAGCTGGTCCGCCCGCGCGCCGGAGCTTTCCAGCGCGGCGAGCAGCCCCACCTTCATCTGCGCCTTGGCGCGGGCCACCTCCAATTCGCTCACGGTCTCGGCCGTGTCGAGGATCTGGTCGATGACGGCGTTGGACAATTCCTCCACGTCACCGGTGTCCGTGCCCGCATAGACGCCGAACAGGCCGGTATCCTGATAGCTCCAATGGAAGGCGTAGATGGAATAGCAGAGGCCGCGATCCTCCCGCACATCCTGGAACAGGCGCGAGGACATGCCGCCGCCCAGCACGTTCGCGAGCACCTGGACCGCGTGATATTCGGGATCCTTGAAAGAGCAGCCCTCCAGCCCCAGCAGCACATGCACCTGCTCCAGGTCGCGGGCGAGCAGGTGGGTGCCGCCGCCATAGGTGGCCTGGGGAAGCTCGGGCTTGGTGGCGGGCGCGATGATCTTCAGCCGCTGCGCCGCCTCATCCACCAGCCGGTCGTGCTCCACCGCGCCGGCGGCGGACACCACCATGCGCGGGCCGCGATAGGTGCGCCCGAGATAGGCGCCAAGCTGGTCCCGGCTGACGGCGCGCACCGTCTCCGGCGTGCCGAGGATGGAGCGGCCCATGCTCTGGCCGGGAAAGGCCTGCTCCTGGAACAGGTCGAACACGAGGTCGTCCGGCGTGTCCATGACCGCGCCGATCTCCTGCACGATCACGTTCTTCTCCCGCTCCAGCTCGTCGGGGGCGAAGGCCGGCTCGGTGAGGATATCGGCGAGGATGTCGATGCCGAGGCCCACGTCCTCCCCCAGCACGCGGACATTGTAGGTGGTCTGCTCCACGGAGGTGGCGGCGTTGATGTCGCCGCCCACCTGCTCGATCTCCTCGGCGATGCGGCGGGCGGAGCGCCGGCGCGTGCCCTTGAAGGCCATGTGCTCCAGCAGGTGGGAGATGCCGTGCTCGTCTTCCTGCTCGTCCCGCGCGCCCGCGCCCACCCAGATGCCGAGGGAGGCGGTGCCGAGGTGGCTCATTTCATCGGTGATGACGGTGACGCCGTTGTCGAGGACCGAAATCTTCACGCTCATGCCGCCGCGCCCCGGGCGATGCGCGAACGGGCGCGGATGAAGGTCTCAATGGCGGCAAGATCATTGGGCAACACGCTGAGGCTCTCCCGGCGGGTCAAGAGGTCCGCCATGTGCGGCGGCAGGGCGGGGCGATGGCCGGTGGCGGCTTCCACCGCATCGGGGAACTTGGCGGGATGGGCGGTGGACAAAATCACCTGCGGCACCTTGGTGGCGTGCTCCACCTTGTCCGCCACGGCAAGGCCCACCGCCGTGTGCGGGTCGGCGAGATAGCCGGCGGACTGGTAGAGCTTCGCGATGGTGGCGGCGGTCTCCGGCTCGTCGGCGCGGGCGGCGGAGAAGTCGGCGCAGATGGCGGCAAGCGCACTGCGCGGCACGCTGAAGGACCCCGACTGGGCAAGCTGATCCATCAGCTGGCGCAGCGCCGCGCTGTCGCGGTCAAGGGCCTCGAACAGCAGGCGCTCGAAATTGGAGGAGATCTGGATGTCCATGGACGGCGAGGTGGAGGGCAGCACCCCCTTCACCTCGTAGCGGCCGGTATCCAGGGTGCGCACCAGAATGTCGTTGACGTTGGTGGCGATGGTGAGGTCGCGGATGGGCAGGCCCATCTTCTTCGCCACGAAGCCGGCGAGGATGTCGCCGAAATTGCCGGTGGGCACCACGAAGGAGACGTCGCGATGGGGCGCGCCGAGGGCGGTGGCGGCGTAGAAATAATAGACCACCTGAGCCACGATCCGCGCCCAGTTGATGGAATTCACCCCCGCCAGCGCCAGGGAGTCGCGGAAGGCGTGGTGGTTGAACATGGCTTTGACGAGGCTCTGGCAATCGTCAAACGTGCCTTCCACCGCGATGGCATGGACGCTCGGCGAATTGACCGTGGTCATCTGCCGGCGCTGCACCTCGGACACCCGGCCGTGCGGATAGAGGATGAAGACATCCACCGCATCCGAGCGCCGGAACGCCTCGATGGCCGCGCTGCCGGTGTCGCCGGAAGTGGCGCCGACGATGGTGGCCCGGCTGCCGCGGGACGCCAGCACATGGTCCATCAGGCGGGCGAGCAACTGCATCGCCACGTCCTTGAAGGCCAGGGTGGGGCCATGGAACAGCTCAAGGATGAAGCGGTTGGCGCCGATCTGGGTCAACGGGGCCACGGCCGGATGGCGGAAGCCGGCATAGGCGTCGTCGATCATGAGATCGAGCGCGCGCCGGGGCAGCGCATCGGCCACGAACGGGCCGATCACCGCCTTGGCGACGGCAGCGTAGGGTTTTCCGGCGAGTGCGGCGATCTCGTCCCTGGAGAGGGTCGGCCAGGCCTCGGGCACATAGAGGCCGCCGTCGCGCGCAAGCCCCGCGAGCAGCGCGTCGGAAAAGGAGAGAACGGGAGCTTCACCACGGGTGGAAACGTAACGCACGGGGCCTCGACCTGATCTTCGGCCGCATGTCGGGCCACCCGATAAACTACCCGCAAGCGGGCTCGTGCGAAAGGCGGTTGGTAAAAGCGGCACGTCTGGGTTTGAAGGTTTGCTGCTTCGACTGGGCACACCCCGGAACCCTCTTCCGCTTGCGAGACCTCTGAGAAAGGTCCTTGAGCGGCCGTTCTCCCCTCTCCCCTTGCGGGAGAGGGGTTGGGGGTGAGGGGCCGGCAGCACGGGAAAACGCCTGTCCGCTCAGAAGGTCCCGCCCCCTCACCCCGGCCCTCTCCCGCTCCGAAGCCGGCTGTTTCCGGCTTCGGCTCTTGGGAGCCGAACTCGGCAACAGCCGAGTTCGGGTGAGCCGGATGTTTCCGGCTTCGGCTCTTGGGAGCCGAACTCGGCAACAGCCGAGTTCGGGTGAGCCGGATGTTTCCGGCTTCGGCTCTTGGGAACCGAACTCGGCAACAGCCGAGTTCGGGGGGAGAGGGGGGAGCCGGCTTCCTGCACCGACCAAGGGTGACTTTCGCAGGGGCCCCGCAAGCGGGAGAGAGAGGCCGCCTCAGCTGCGCGCCCGCACGTAGCGGCCCGGCGCATCCTCGATGGGGGCGAGACGGTCGCCGCCGATGGTGCGGGCCGGCACGTCGTCGGGATGCTGATAGCTGAACCAGGAAATCCAGTCCGGCCACCAGGAGCCGGCACTCTCCCGCGCCCCTTCCAGCCACAGGTCGAAGCTGGGCCCGGTCGGGCCGTCGGCCCAGTATTGGTATTTCCCCCTGGCCGGCGGGTTGACCACGCCGGCGATGTGGCCGGAGCCCGCGAGCACATAGCGCACCGGGCCGGACAGGAGATTGGCGCCGATATAGACCGAGTTGGGCGGCGCGATGTGGTCTTCCTTGGTCGCCAGCGAATAGACCGGCACCGAGATCTTCTTGACGTCGATGCGAATGCCGCCGAGCTCGGCGAGCCCGCGGGCGATGTTGTTGGTGAGGTAGCAGTTGCGCAGGTAGAAGGAGTGGTTCGCCGCCGGCATGCGGGTGGAATCCGCGTTCCAGAACAACAGGTCGAAGGGGAACGGCGCCCGGCCCTTCATATAATTGTTCACCACATAGGGCCAGATGAGGTCGTTGGAGCGCAGCAGGTTGAAGGCGGACGCCATCTTGCTGCCCTCAAGATACCCCATGTCCTTCATCTTGCGTTCGATAGAGGCCAGCTGCTCCTCATCCACGAACACCTTGAGATCGCCCGCATGGGTGAAGTCGATCTGGGTGGTGAGGAAGGTGGCGGAGGCGATGCGGTCGTCGCCCGTCGCGGCCATGTAGGCCAGCGCGGTGGCGAGCAGGGTGCCGCCCACGCAATAGCCCATGGCATGGGCCTGCCGCTCGCCGGAGGCGATGGCCACCTTGTCGAGGGCGGTCATGATGCCCTCGCGCATGTAATCGTCAAAGCCCTTGGCAGCCAGACGGGCGTCCGGATTGACCCAGGAGATGACGAAGACGCTGACGCCCTGGTCCACCAGCCACTTGATGAAGGACTTCTCGGCCGTCAGGTCGAGGATGTAGAACTTGTTGATCCAGGGCGGCACGATCAACAGCGGCGTCTTCTTCACGGTCGCCGTCGTGGCCTCGTACTGGATGAGCTGCATCAGCTCGTTCTCGAAGATCACCTTGCCCGGGGTGGTGGCCAGGTTGCGGCCCACCTCGAAGGCGTTCATGTCCGTCTGGCGGATCTTGAGCGTGCCCTTGCCCTCGATCAGATCCTGCGTGAGGTTCCGCATGCCCTTCACGAGGTTCTCGCCGGACGAGCTCAGCGTCTCGCGGATCAGCTCGGGATTGGTGAACACGAAGTTCGAGGGCGAGACGGCGTTGGAGACCTGGCGCACCAGGAACTCGGCCTTGTGCTTCAGGTGCGGGTCGAGGCCCTCGGCCTCCTCCACCATCTCCTCCGCCCATTTGGCGGTGACAAGATAGGCCTGCTTGAGCGCGTCGAAGATGGGGCTGTCGCGCCAGCCCTCGTCCTTGAAGCGGGCATCCTTGGCGTCGGGGGCGGTGACCGGCGCCACCTCCTCGCCGGCGAGGCGCTTCATGGTGTTGGTCCATACCGACAGATAGCCCGCCATCAGGCGCGACTGCGCCTCCACCGTGCGCTGGGGATCGGCCATCCAGTATTCGGCCACGCTGCTCACGGTCTTGAGCGCGTCGGCGATATCCTCGGCCATGTCGTCGGTCTTGCCCGGATCGCGCGGGGTCATGTAGGCCGCCATGGCCTTGCCGCCCTCCTCCATCATCTGGGCGAGGTTGCGGGCGAGCACCTCCACGTCCATACCGCTGCGTGCGCCGTCAGCAGCAGCGGACGAGGCGGCGGTCGTCCCGGCGGTCGTTCTGGACCCGGCGGCGGACGCCGGTTTCGCCGAAGCGCCCTCCGCGGACACGCCTTTCATCTGCGGCGCCTTGCCGGCAGCCGGTTTCGGCGCCTCGGCCGGTGCCGGAGGCACCACGGTCAGGTGCGGGGCGGGCATCTCCACGGGCGGAGCCATGCCGGGGCCGTTCCCTGCCATGTTCGACGTTTCCTCTGCACGGGACATGGGTCATTCCCTTTTAGCGGGCCGTTACGGAAGGCTCGGTCCATCTTTATCGCTACGCGCACATCCTTCATACTTCGTCAAGGGGACGGGATCGAGCCTGCGGCGCGCGCATCCGGCACGCAACCACAGGATCATGCCGGGAGCGTTTATGCAAAGTCCTTCAATGCGAAACCTCCCCGTGGCAAGTGTGCACCGCAGCGTTATAAGGGACCCATGATCCAGGTCGCGACCCCCTACGCCGGCCCCCGCCGGCCGCCGCTCCACCGCCCGCGCCCGGCCGCCTTGGCCGGTGCCGGCGCCCTGCTGCGCGCCAGCCTCGCCGGTGCCCTGCTGTGCACCCTCGCCGCCTGCGCCGGCACGGAGGGCCTGCCAGGGCTGACGCCGCCGCAAACCCAGGTGCGCGAGGTCGAGGACAACACCTTCCCGACCATCGGTACCACCGCGCCGTCCAAGCGGGCACCGCCGCTCACGCCGGAAGCCCAGCAGAAGCTGCAGCGTGACCTCGAGCGCCTCGCCCGCACCCAGGATAAATAGCGGCTTGCGGACGCCTTGATGCATGTTGCGGTGCGGCAGACAGGGTTCTGCCGCACTCCCATCGCATTCATGGCTTTTCCATTCACACAAGAATGATACAAAGCCCGACTGCCGCGCCGGGAGAACAAGCAACAGCGCGGCCTCTGGAGCCCTGAGATGACGACCGATTTCCACCGCATTCGCCGGCTGCCGCCCTACGTGTTCGAGCAAGTGAACCGCGTGAAGGCCGCCGCCCGCAATGCCGGGGCAGATATCGTCGACCTCGGCATGGGCAATCCCGACCTCGATGCGCCGGCGCATGTGATCGAGAAGCTGAAGGAAACCATCGGCAAGCCGCGCACGGATCGCTATTCCGCGTCCAAGGGCATCCCCGGCCTGCGCCGCGCCCAGGCGAACTATTACGAGCGGCGATTCGGCGTGAAGCTGGATCCCGACAAGCACGTGGTGGCCACCCTCGGCTCAAAGGAAGGCTTCGCCAACATGGCGCAGGCCATCACCGCGCCGGGCGACGTGATCCTGACCCCCAACCCGTCCTATCCCATCCACGCCTTCGGCTTCCTCATGGCGGGCGGGGTGATCCGCTCGGTGCCGGTGGAGCCGGGGCCGGAATTCTTCCACGCCATGGAACGGGCGGTGCAGCACTCCATCCCCAAGCCCATTGCGGTGGTGCTGTGCTATCCCTCGAACCCCACGGCCTGCGTGGCGGACCTGGAATTCTACAAGGACGTGGTGGCCTTCGCGAAGAAGAACGACCTCATCGTCCTTTCCGACCTCGCCTATGCCGAGCTGTATTTCGACGACACCCCGCCCCCCTCGGTGCTGCAGGTGCCGGGCGCCATGGATGTGACGGTGGAATTCACCTCCATGTCCAAGACCTATTCCATGGCCGGCTGGCGCATGGGCTTCGCGGTGGGCAACGAACGCCTCATCGCCGCTTTGTCGCGGGTGAAGTCGTACCTTGATTACGGCGCCTACACCCCGATCCAGGTGGCGGCCACGGCGGCGCTCAACGGCCCGCAGGAGTGCGTCGCGGAGATGCGCGAGACCTACAAGAAGCGCCGCGACGCGCTGGTGGAGAGCTTCGGCCGCGCCGGCTTCACCGTGCCCTCGCCGCGGGCCTCCATGTTCGCCTGGGCGCCCATTCCCGAGCCGTTCCGGGCCATGGGCTCGGTGGAGTTCGCCAAGCTGCTCATCGAGAAGGCGGACGTGGCGGTGGCGCCGGGCGTCGGCTTCGGCGAGCACGGGGACGATTTCGTCCGCATCGCCGTGGTGGAGAACGAGCAGCGCATCCGCCAGGCGGCGCGCAACATCCGCCGCTTCTTCGAGCAGGCGGGCACGACGCTCCACAATGTGGTGCCCCTCAGCGCCGCGCGCTGATACCAAAGCCCGCTCGGCCCTTGGGCAACCCTCTCGGCACCGGTCGAAGACCGGAGCCGTTGGGACGAGTGGTGCATCCGGGCGCCGCGCGCTAAAAGCGCGGCGCTTTCCATCAGGCGAAGAACCGGTCCGATCCCATGAGCGAACTGAAAGTGGGCCTTGCCGGCCTCGGCACCGTCGGGGCGGCGGTGTTCCGCATGCTCGAACGCCGCAAGGCCGAGCTTCAGGCCCGCACCGGCCGCACCCTGAAGGTGACGGCGGTGGCGGCCCGCGACCGCAGCCGCGACCGCGGCCTCGACCTTGACGGCGTGGCCTGGTTCGACGACCCGGTGGCGCTGGCCCGCGACGGCGACATCGACGTGTTCGTGGAGCTGATGGGCGGCGACGGCGACCCGGCCAGGGCGGCGGTGGCCGCAGCCCTCGACCGCGGCCTCCCGGTGGTGACCGCCAACAAGGCGCTGCTCGCCAAATGCGGCGTCGATCTCGCCCAGCGGGCGGAAGCCTCCGGCGCCGGCCTTCATTTCGAGGCGGCGGTGGCGGGCGGCATCCCCATCGTGAAGACCCTGCGCGAGGCGCTGGCCGGCAACACCATCGAGCGCGTGTCGGGCATCCTCAACGGCACCTGCAACTACATCCTCACCCGCATGGCGGAGGAGAAGCTCTCCTTCCACGTCTGCCTCACGGAGGCGCAGCGGCTGGGCTATGCGGAGGCGGACCCCACCTTCGACATCGACGGCTTCGACACCGCCCACAAGCTTGCCATCCTCACTTCGCTCGCCTTCGGCACGCAGGTGGACGCGGAGTCCATCTATATCGAGGGCATCCGCCAGCTCACCCTTGCCGACCTCGAGGCGGCGGATGATCTCGGCTACCGGGTGAAGCTCTTGGGCGTCGCCGTTCGCACCGACACCGGCATCGAGCAGCGGGTGCATCCCACCATGGTGCCCAAGCACTGGCCCATCGCCCAGGTGTCCGGCGTCACCAACGCGGTGGCGGTGGACGGCGATGCGGTGGCGCTGACCCTGGTCGGCCCCGGCGCCGGCGGCGAGGCCACCGCCTCGGCCGTGGTGGGCGACCTGTTCGACGTGGCCCGCGGCGCCAAAGGCTTCGCCTTCGGCCTGCCGGTGGCCGAGCTGACCCGGGCCGAGCGCGCACCCATGCAGCGCCACGAGGGCGGCTACTACATCCGCCTTGCGGTGGTGAACAAGCCGGGCACCGCCGCCACCATCGCCCGGCGCATGGCGGACGAGCAGATCTCGCTGGAATCCATCATGCAACGCCGGCCTGACGGGGCGGAGACCGCCCGCGTCATCCTCATCACCTATGCGACCACGGAAGAAGCCGTGCGCCGCGCCATTGCCGCCATCGAGGCCGACGGGGTCATCTCCGCCCTGCCCCAGGTGATCCGCATCGAGAAGGATTGACGGCCATGCGCGTTGCCCGGATGCCCCAGGTGCTCGACCGCCGCCTCGCCCTCGACATGGCGCAGGTCACCGAACGCTGCGCGGTGGCCGCGGCGCGGCTGCGCGGCCGTGGCGACGAGCAGGCGGCCGACCTCGCCGCCATGGCGGCCTGCCATCGGGAACTCAAGCTCATTCCCGTCTCCGGCACGGTGGTGATCGGCGAGGGCATCGAGGGCGAATGCGACCAGCTGTTCGTCGGCGAGAAGCTGGGCACCGGCGGCGCCGAGGTGGACCTCGCCGTGGATGCGCTGGAAGGCTCGACCCTCTGCGCCAAGAACATGGAAGGCTCGCTCTGCGTGCTGGTCCTCGCCGAGCGCGGCTCCCTCCTGAAGGTGCCCGACGCCTATATGGAGAAGCTGGCCATCGGTCCCGGCTATCCGGACGGCATCGTCTCCCTCGCCCAGAGCCCGCAGGAGAACATCCAGGCGCTGGCCGAGGCGAAGGGCGTGCCGCCGTCCGAGATCACCGCCCTGATCCTCGACCGCCCGCGCCACGCGCCGCTGGTGGAGGCGGTGCGCAAGACCGGCGCCGCCATCAAGCTCATCACCGATGGCGACGTGGCGGGGGTGATCCACACCACCAACCCGCACGGGAGCGGCATCGACATCTATCTCGGCCTCGGCGGCGCGGCCGAAGGCATCCTGGCGGCGGCGGCCCTGCGCTGCATCGGCGGGCAGATGGAAGGCCGCCTCGTGCTCGACACCGAGAAGAAACGCGCCCAGGCCAAGGCCCTCGGCATCCGCGACGGCGCCAAGATCTACAAACTGGAAGAGATGGTGCGCGGCGACTGCCTGGTGGCCGCCACCGGCGTCACCGACGGGGCGCTGCTGAAAGGCGTGCGTTTCAGCCGCGAGATGATCGAGACCGACACCATCGTGCTGCGCGCCGCCACCGGCACGGTGCGCCGCATGGCCACCGAGCACCGCGACTTCCGCAAGTTCCGCCTGGAAGACTGAGCCGGGGCCTGGTCCCGGCCGGCTGAAATGACCCGCCTGCGCTGATCGAGAAGACGCGGAAGAACAGAGCGTGAAGCCCGGTCCGCAGCTGATTCGGTCCTGCTGTGTTCGCGCTGGGTACCGGCCCATCACACGGGGCGTGCCGAAATGGGACGGTGCATTGCAGCTACCGGTCGTCTTCTAGAGCGCGATCCGAGCAAATTGAACCAATTTGCTCGGCGAATCGCCCTCTAAACTTAAGGAAAGAGAACGCATTTTCTTTACGCGAACCGGCATCCACTTCGCTCGAAAATGCTCTGGAGACCTGACGACAGGGTCGCGTGAGGAATGCGCGGACCGGCCGGCCGCCTCAGCGCTCTTCGTTCACCCGCAACGCCGCACGGCCGGTGATCTTGCGCTTCCGCGGCGCGGGGGCTTCCGCGGCGGGCTCCTTCGGAACCGGAGCTGCCTTCTTTGAAGCGGCTTTCTTCGCCGGCTTTTCCGGAAGCGCGCTCGGCGCTCGGCTGGCATCGGCCAGGGCAAGCAGCGCCTTGATGCGATCCCCCGGCTGGGCGAGCGCCGGCCCATGGGGATCGACGCGGGCGAGCAGCGCCTTCGCCTTGGGCGCCGGCACGCCGTCCAGGGCTTCGGCGAAGGCCGCCGGGCCGAGCAGGGCGCGGATCTGCCGGACGCCCTCAAGGCCGGTGCCTTCGGCAACCAGCTGGGCACGCACGATCTCGTTCACCGCCTTGCGGGCCACGTTGCCGGCGGCGGAAAACAGCGCCGCCTTGCCGCCGATGGCCCCGATCAGCCGAAAGAAATCGGTTTCCTCACTCATCGAGCCGTCTCCGTGTCTCGCTCACGAGGTCGCGCACCTGATCCAGCGCCCGGTTCCATTTCTGCTCGAACGTCGGCGCATAGGGAAAGTTCTCGGGATCCATGGCCCGCTCGATGGCGGCCTGGTTGTCCACCTCCAGATCAAACATCTCGAACACCGCATCCGGCGCCGCGGCCTCCTCGCGCAGGCTGGCGAGGGTTTCGCGGTGCTGGATCTTGTTGGCGTTCACCCGGCTCGCCAGCACCACCGGCCGCCGCTTGGGCTGCGGCAGCGTGGAGCGCGTGACGTGCGCATTCTCCCACACCGAGGCGCGGAAGGCATCAAAGCCGAGGGTGGACAGATAGTCGGGGATGGTGGGCACCACCACCATGTCGGAGAGGCGGATGGCCACCTCGGTAAAGGCGGAGATGCCGGGGGCGCAATCGAACAGCACATAGTCGTAGCGCGCGCGCAGCAGGGCCAGCGCCTCCTGCAAAACCTTCAGCGACTGGCCTTCCAGCGAGCGGATGCCGAAATTCTTCTCGGTCAGCCGCAGCACGATCTCCCGCTCCAGCAGGCGCAGGCGGGGGCTGGCCACCACCATGTCGATGGCCAGCGGCACACCGGCCTTCATGACGTGGGAAATGTCCTGCGCCAGATAGTCGGTGATGGGGGCGCGCTCGCCGTAGAGCAGCCGGTCGGCGAGGAAGGACGTCACCGACCGGCGCTGCTCCAGGATGGTCTTCAGCTGCTCGTCCGGGGCGAAGCAGTAGGAGGCGTTGGCCTGGGCATCGAGATCGAGCACCACCACCCTGTGCCCGGCCTCGGCCAGCCCTTCCGCCAGCATGACCACCGTGGTGGTCTTGCCGACGCCCCCCTTCATGTTGGCAACGGCGATCACTCGCCCGTCAGCGTCCGCCATCGGTGCCCGCCCCCGCCCGCTTGTGCGCCGCAACATAACGGGGGAGAGGTGCCCGCTCAATACAACCAGATCAATAAAGCCGGATCAGATCGTAGAAATCGATGACGAAAAAGACCGCCGCTGTCTTGATGGGGTGATGGCGAAGATGTCGCCGCAAGACTGGCGGTGCGATAGTCCGGTGACTGCGCGCAAGGGGGTGCAGGGGCGGTGATCGCGCCATTGTACGGCAACGTGTCCATGCCGCCGGAGGCTATCAGACTGCGCCGGAGGCCGTCAAAAGCGCCATAGGCACGGCCCCGGCTGCAGCCATGAGGCGGCGCCCACCGGGGACGCCGCCGCCTTCGCATCACGGCATGAGGGCGATCTGGTCGAGCCCCAGGGTCTCGGGGAAGCCGAGCACCAGGTTCATGTTCTGCACCGCCTGGCCGGAGGCGCCCTTCACCAGGTTGTCCAGGGTGGAGACGAGGATGGCGCGGTTCGGATTGCGGTCCGCGGCGACGCCCAGGAACACCATGTTCGAGCCCCGCACGTGCCGCGACTGGGGCACCTGCCCGAACGGCAGGACATGCACGAAAGCCTCGCCCTTGTAATAATCGGCGAGGATGGAATGCAGGTCCTCGGCCCGCACGCCGGTGGTGCGCACGAAGATGGTGGCGTAGATGCCCCGGTTCATGGGCGCCAGCACCGGCAGGAACATGGGGGCCACGGGACGACCCGCCGCCTTGGAAAATTCCTGGTCCAGCTCGCCCATGTGCCGGTGGCCGGAAACCGCATAGGCGTGGATGCCTTCCGACACCTCGGAGAACAGCATGGCCTCCTTGGCGGAACGGCCGGCGCCCGACATGCCGGTCTTGGAATCCACCACGATGCTCTCCGGATCGATGGCGCCGGCTTCCAGGAGCGGCACGATGGGCAGGATGGCGGTGGAGGAATGGCAGCCGGGATTGGCGACGAGCCGGGCCTTGCGGATCTCCTCGCGATAGATCTCCACGAGGCCGAACACCGCTTCCTGCTGGAGTTCCAGCGCCTGGTGCGGGTGGCCGTACCACTGCTCGTAGGCGCCGGGGTCCTTCAGGCGGAAGTCGGCGGACAGGTCCACCACCTTCACCGCGGGCGCGGCGTCGAACACCTTCTTGATCACCAGCTGGGTGGTGGCATGGGGCAGCGCGCAGAACACGAGGTCGACGCCGGTGAAATCCACCTCGTCGATGGTCACGAGCTTCGGCAGGGGGAACGGCGCGAACTGGGGGAACACCTCGGCCATGGTCTGGCCGGCCTTGCGGTCGGCGGTGAGCGCCACCAGTTCCACGCGCGGATGGCGCAGCAGCAGGCGCACCAGCTCGGACCCGGTGTAGCCGGAGGCGCCGAGAACTGCGATCCGTGCCTTTGCGTCCGCCATGCTGGCTCTCCATCACCGGCGCGCGGGGGTTTCTGCGCCGGCGCCGGGCGACGCTGTCTACACCGCTTTTTGCGACGAATGAAGGACACACCGCCCACAGTTCCGGCCAAACCGCCGGCGGGGTGCCGGCAGGGTCGCCGGACGAGCGGGGGTTGCGCCCCTCCCCTTGCGAGAGCAATTCCAGCAAAGTGCGACGCGGTTTTCGTCCGGAATTGCGATGAAACAGAGGTTTAGAGCCTGTTCGGCGAACCGGTGCTTGCCGAACAGGCTCAAATACCATCGGCCTTTTGTCTTTGACCGATGCCAAGTGGGTCCGCTCACGTGGGTCCGCTCAAGCGCCGCGCGGGCTTGAGCAATGGCCCATGAGCAAAGCTCACGGGCCATTGGTATCAGGCGGGCCGGCGGCGCGGGGCGGGCGAAGGCCGAGGGGAAGCAAGACCTCCACCCGCGCGCCATGGGGCGCCACGCGCGCCAGACGGATCTCGCCACGCATGGCCTCCACCCGGCTGGCGAGGCTGGCGAGGCAGGGCCACGCGCCGCCCGACGGCGACGGGGGATCGGGAAAGCCGGGCCCGGCATCGCTGATGGTGAGGACCAGATAGCCCTCGCGCGCCTGCGCCTGCACCGCCTGCCCCGCACCGCCGCCGTGGCGGAAGCTGTTGGACAGGGCCTCCTGCACGATGCGGAAAGCGCTCACCTTCACGGATTTGCGCACCTGGGGCGGCAGGACACCGAGGCGCAGGGCGACCGGACGGCCGGTGATCTTCTCATGCCCGGCCACGGCGAGCCGGATGACGCCCTCAAGGTTCTCGTCCTCCAGTTCCGGCAGGGCAAGGCCGGTGGTGATGTCGCGCAGCTCGTCCACCACCTGCTGCAGCTCGGCGCCCAGTCCCCGCCCGGGCTCAAGGCCCCGCCCAGGCTCAGGGTCCCGCCCCGGCTCAAGGCCCCGCCCGGGCTCGCTCTCCCCCAGCCGCAGGGCGAGGATGGCGAGGCGCTGGATCGGCCCGTCATGGATGTCGGAGCCCACCCGCGCCAGGGTCTTCTCGATGGCGACCATGGCATCGTGGCGCGCCTGCTCGGCGAGGCGCGCCAGCACGGCGCTGCGCCGCCCGAGCAGACGCGCACGCTGCGCTTGCCGCACCAGGGCCGCCCGCTGCCGGTCGATGGTCACCGCCGCGTTGATGACCAGCAGATAAAGGAATGCGACCATGGCCACGGTCGCGGCGCCCACCATGGGCCAGGTCTTCAGGCTTTCGGCACGCGCAAGGCGATCGATCTCGTCGCTGCGCTGGTCCGCGGCGGCGATGGCAGCCACCGCGCCGGTCGCCGGATCGCGGACCGGGGCATAGACGCGCATGTAGGCACTGCGCTCGGCGTGGAATGCGGCCCCCCCCGATCGCACCACGGTCTCGCCCGCAAGCACGCCGGTCCGTACCTCCGGCGGCAGCGCCTCCTCCATGGCACGCCGGCGCGTGGAGAAAACCTGGACCCCCTGCGTATCCCAGATCGTGATCGCCACGAACTCCTTGCCGAGGCTCCCGCCGATCTTGGCGGTCAGCCACCGCGCGGCCTCGCCGGACCTGGGATCGGGATGGGACATGAGTTCGCCCACATGATCGCCCAGCGCGTCGTCGAGGAAGCGTCCGGTGGCGGCGATGGCGCTCTGCCGCCAATCGGTTTCGATGCGACCCTGGATCCACGCGCCGAGCACCAGCATGGATGCGGCGAACATGAGCGAGGCGGCCAGCAGGAACTGGGTGCGCAGTCCAAGCCGCCGCCACAGACCGACCAAAGTCTCGAGACGTAGTACCGACCAAAGTCGGTTCATGCCCCGACCAACAGAACTAGGGATTCCCCGGTAATGGGCGGGTCCAGAGCGTGAGACCTTCTGGTCTATCTCGTTTTCCACGACCTGTTCACCATCACAACGACTGATGCAATCAGGGTAGCGGCAATTTCGCCTTGGGCCAAAGAAATAGTGGCCGCCGCGAAACGTCCCCGCGCTGCTGAAAGTCTTGAGCCCTGCCGGGAAGGATTTCCGCGTGCGGGGGCCGCCACCGACGGAGGGCGTCATGGTCCAGCTGGTCCGCAATGATCTCGAATTCATCCTGCAGCAGATCAAGATTTCGGAGGCCCATGCGGCGGGTATCCCGCTGACGGAAATCCGGCTCGACGCCAACGGCGCCGTGATCGCCGATCCCGCCTGGTACCTTTCGCCGGCGTTCGACCCGAACGCGCCACTCGCCATTCCCGATCCCAAGACGCCCTTCGGCCTGCGCACGGTGGACGGCACCTACAACAACATCGTTGACGGTCGCGAGACCTGGGGCGCAGCGGACCAGCCCATGCCGCGCATGCTCGACCCCAACTTCATCAACGACGCCGACGGCGACCAGATGGACCTCGGACCGGGCGGCACCGTCACCAACACCGATTATGGCGCCGCCGGCAATGTGGCGGACGCCGACCCGAGGCTCATCTCGAACCTCGTGGCGGACATGAGCTTCAACAATCCCGCCGCCATCGTGGCCGCGCTTACCTTCGCCGGCTCCACCACCATCTACGGCGCCGGCGGCGACCTCGAACAGGTGCGCGACGGCCATGCCGCGCTCATGGCGGTGCTCGCCGATCCCGGCGCCGACCAGGCGGCGAAGAACCAGGCGCAGGCGGATTTCGAGGTGCTGCTGGCCGCCAAGGGCCTTGAGCAGGAGAACGGCTCCCTCGTCATCCCCAACGTGGCACCGGACGAAGGCCTGTCGGCGCCCTTCAGCGGCTGGATGACCTTCTTCGGCCAGTTCTTCGACCACGGCCTCGACCTGATCTCCAAGGGCGGCAACGGCACCATCTTCGTGCCGCTGGCCGCCGACGACCCGCTCGTCACCCACGGGCCGGACGGCATCCCCGGCTCGGGCGACGAGGTCTCGCCGCAGAACGCCTTCATGGTGCTCACCCGCTCCACCCCGGTGGCGGGGCCGGGGGCGGATGGCGTGATGGGCACCGCCGACGACACCACCCACGAGGCGGTGAACACCACCACGCCCTTCGTGGACCAGAACCAGACCTACACCTCCCACCCCTCCCACCAGGTGTTCCTGCGCGAATATGCAACCGGAACCGACGGCAAGACGGTGGCCACCGGCCGGCTGCTCAACGGCACCGATGGCGGCCTGCCCACCTGGGGCGATGTGAAGACCCAGGCGCGGGAGATGCTGGGCATCGAGCTCACCGACGGCGACGTGGTGAACCTGCCCCTGCTGCGCACCGACGCCTATGGCCGCTTCATCCCCAACGCGGACGGCTACGCGCAGGTCATCGTCGGCGTCGGCGTCGACGGCATTCCTAATACCGCGGACGACGCGGTCGTATCGGGCACGGCCGACAATCCGGTGAACACCTTCACGGCGGCGGCCATCCGCACCGGCCATGCCTTCCTCGACGACATCGCCCATGCGGCCAGCCCCATCAATAGCCAGACCGGGGCGCTGAAGACCGAGGACGCCGACGGCGTGGTCAACGGCGACCTCGACGGCAACGGCGTCATCGACGGGGCCGAGGTGGCGCTCCAGCCCGGCGCCTATGACGGGGAATTGCTGAACCTCCACTACATCACCGGCGACGGGCGCGGGAACGAGAATATCGGCCTCACCGCCGTGCATCACGTGTTCCATTCCGAGCACAACCGGCAGGTGGACGCGCAAAAGCTCACCATTCTCACGTCCGGCGACACCGCCTTCATCAACGAATGGCTGGCCGGTGACATCTCCGAGCTGCCGGCGGGCTTCGCCGAAATGACCAAGCTGGAGCAGCTCGACTACGCAAATACATTGAGCTGGGACGGCGAGCGCCTGTTCCAGGCGGCCCGCTTCGCCACCGAGATGCAATACCAGCATCTGGTGTTTGAAGAATTCGCACGCAAGATCCAGCCGGCCATCGACCCGTTTGTCTTCAACAGCGTCACCGACATCAATCCGGCCATCTTCGCGGAGTTCGCACACACGGTCTATCGCTTCGGCCACTCGATGTTGACTGAGAACATCGCGATGGTGGATGGCAACGGACAGGTGACGGAGATGGGCCTCATCGAGGCCTTCCTGAACCCCACCGCCTTCGCCGGGCTCGGCACCGCGGACGAGGCAACCGCCGCCCTCATCCATGGCATGTCCATGCAGCAGGGCAACGAAATCGACGAGTTCGTCACCGGCGCCCTGCGCAACAACCTGCTGGGCCTGCCGCTGGATCTCGCCGCCATCAACATCGCCCGCGGCCGCGACACCGGCGTTCCCACATTGAACGACGCGCGGGAGCAGCTCTATGCCGCCACCGGATCGAGCTTCCTCACGCCCTACGAGAACTGGGTGGAGTTCGCGGCAAACCTGAAGAACCCGCTGTCGGTGGTGAACTTCATCGCCGCCTACGGCACCCACGCCAGCATCACCGCCGCCACCACGTCCGAGGACAAGCGCGCGGCGGCGTGGGACCTTGTGTTCGGCGTCGCCGGTGAGACCGTCGAGCAAAAGGCCGAGCGCCTCGCCTGGCTCAACGGGCCGGCGGCGGAAACCGGCGTCAACGCCATCGACCTTTGGATCGGCGGCCTGGCGGAAAAGGAGATGCCGTTCGGCGGCATGCTCGGCTCCACCTTCAACGCCGTGTTCGAGGCGCAGCTGGAAAACCTGCAGGACGGCGACCGCTTCTACTATCTCACCCGCACCCAGGGCCTGAACTTCCTCAACGCCCTGGAGCAGAACTCCTTCTCCAAGGTGATCCTGGCCAACACCGATCTTGCCGATCCCGGCCCGGACGGCATCCGCGGCACGCCGGACGACATCGTGGCGCGGCATCTGGGCATCGACGTCTTCGCCCGCTACGACCATTACCTTGAAGTCAACGCCGCCATGCAGCTTGAGCCGGACCCCACCGGCAACGACCCGGTGCTGGAGGGCATGGGCCTCGGCAAGGTGCAGCGCGACAACCCGGCCACCCCCGGCCTCGACACCAACTACCTGCGCTTCACCGGCGGCGAGCACGTCAATTTCGGCGGCACCAACGGGGATGACATCATCATCGCCGACTTCGGCGACGACTCCATCTGGGGCGACGCCGGCAACGACCGCATCGAGTCGGGCGCGGGCGTGGATCTCGTCAATGGCGGCGCCGGCGACGACATCATCACCGATTCCGGCGACACCGGTGACTTCCTGAAGGGCGAGGCCGGCGACGACGTGATCGCCAATTCCAACGGCCTCGACATTCTCATGGGCGGCACCGGCAAGGACGCCATCTTCGTCGGCGTGGACGACACCGAAGTCTTCGGCGGCGAAGGCGACGACTTCATCCTCGGCGGCGCCGGCGTCGACCTCCTGATGGGCAATGAAGGCGACGACTGGATCGAGGCCCGCGCTGGCTTCGACACCACCGCCGGCGACAATTCCCAGCTGTTCTTCAACTCGAACATCCTCGGCCACGACGTGATGTTCGCCGGCTCCGACGAGCATGATTTCGACGCCGAATCCGGCGACGACATCATGGTCCAGGGCGAGAGCGTCATGCGCAACGAGGGCATGTTCGGCTTCGACTGGGCCACCTTCCAGGGTGCGAACATCAACGGCTATGCCGACATGCGCATCCAGATCTTCACCACCGAGCAGCAGGACATCCTGCGCAACCGCTTCGACAAGGTGGAGGCGCTGTCCGGCTGGCAGAACGACGACACCCTGATCGGCGACGACCGCACCGCGACGCCGCCGGTGCCCGGCGTCCCCGTGACCGCGGTCAACGAGGGCGTCTTCTTCAACGACGAGCTGACCCAGGCCGGCGTCAACCGCATCGACGGCCTGCGCCAGTTGCTCGGCCCGCTGGTGGCGGCGGCTCCCGTGGGTGCGAGTGCGGCGGAGCTGGAGGCGATCATCGCCTTCACCGGCGGCAACATCCTGCTCGGCGGCGGCGGCTCGGACCTGCTGGAAGGCAATGGCGGCAACGACGTGCTGGACGGCGACGCCTGGCTCAACGTGCGCATCCGCATCACCGCGCCGGGGGCCACCAACACCGCCGCCAATGAGGTTGCCACCATCGACAGCCTCGCCCACGTCTTTCCGGCGGATTTCGCCAACGCGGACTGGGCCGGCAAATCGGTGTTCGAGCTGATGGTGGACCGCCAGATCTCGCCCTCCCAGCTCCATATCGTGCGCGAGGTGCTCACCGATACCACCCCCGGCGCCACCGACACCGCCGTCTTCTGGGACCTCCAGGAGAATTACACCCTCACGCCCAATGACGACGGCACGGTCACGGTCACCCATGTCACGGTCACCCCCGGGGTCATCGATCCGAGGACCGGCCGCGCCCGCGTCTCCGACGACACCGACCGGCTGAGCAACATCGAGCTGATCCAGTTCGCCGACGGCCTTGTGACTGTCGCGGACCTCTTCCCCGATCCCAACAGCCCCGCCGCCGGCGCGCCCGCGATCAACGACCTCACCCCCACCGAGGGGCAGGCGCTGACCGTGAACGTGGCGGGCATCACCGATGCCAACGGCCTCGGGCCGCTCGCCTACCAGTGGCAGGTCTCCACCGACGCCGGCGCCACCTGGACCAATATCGCCGCGGCCCAGGGCGGCACGGCACCGACCTTCACGCCGGCCCAGGCCCAGGTGGGCGCGCTGCTGCGCGTCGCCGTCTCCTTCACCGATGGCGACGGCTACAGCGAGAGCGTCACCTCCGCGGCCACCGGCGTGGTGGGCGACCTGTTCGTCGGCGCCAACGCCACCAACAACACCTTCAACGGAACCGCCGGCGACGACATCGCCACCGGCGGCAACCCCGGCGGCCTCTTCGGCCTCGCCGGCGGCAACGACACGCTGAACGGCAATGCCGGCAACGATGTGCTCGACGGCCTCGGCGGCAGCGATACCCTCAATGGCGGCGCCGGCAATGATACGCTGCGCGGCGGTGACGGGGCGCTGGACACCGCCGTCTATTCCGGCGGGCCGGGCAACTTCAACTTCGGCCAGTCGGGCACCGACCTCGTGGTCACCGACCTCACCGGGGCGGAGGGCACGGACACCGTCAACGGCGTGGAGCGGATGCGCTTTGCCGGAACCGACTACACCGTGGTCACCAGCGCCACCAACACGCTCACCGGCGGCGCCGGCATCCTGCAAGGCAACCGCGCCGACATCCTGCTCGGCTTCGCCAACAACGACACCATGAACGGCAACGGCGGCAACGACATCCTGGTGGGCGGCGCCGGCAACGACACGGCCAACGCCGGCGCCGGCACCGACACCATCCTGTGGCGGGTGGGCGACGGCCGCGATTTGATGGATGGCGGCACGGGCACAGACACCGTCCATGTGGCCGGCGACAGCACCGCGGAGACGTTCCACATCTGGACGGTGGCGCAGGCCACGGCCGCCGGCATCACCGGGCTCGCCGGCACCACCGAGATCGTCATCACCCGCAACGGCACCAATAATGCCGCGATCATCGCCGAGTTGGACAATATCGAGGAGATCGTCATCAACGGCCTCGGCGGCGGCGACACCTTCGTGCCCCACGGCAATTTCGGCACCACATCGCTCTCCACCAGCACCATCACGCTGGAGGGCGGCGCGGGCGACGACACGGTGGACATCAGCGCCCTCACCTCGGCGCACCGGGTGGTGTTCCGCTCCAACGGCGGCAATGACACCGTCATCGGCACGGCGCGGCCGCAGGATGTGTTCGACGGAGCGTCCATCAGCTTCGCCGGCGCCACCGGAACCGACCCGGGTGGCGGCGGCTCCGGCGGCAGCGAAGGCGATGGCCCCACCGGCGCCTTCGCCCTCACCCCGCGCGACATCGAGGGGCTGAAGAAGCTCATCTCCGGCGTCCTGCCGTTCCCGGACGACGACGACGCCGAGCATGCGCTTGGCCCGCGCGCCATCTCCGGCGCCGGCAACAATGTGGACAACCCGGACTACGGCAAGTCGGACACCCTGTTCCTGCGCCTCACCCAGGCGCGCTACGGGGACGAGGACCCCGCGACCGGCAACCGCGCCCTCAACCCGATCTACGACGGGCTTGACCCGCGGACCATCTCCAACCTCATCGGCACCCAGGAAGCGGGCCTGCCGACCAATGCCGAGGGCGCCAACATCTTCTTCATGGCGTTCGGCCAGTATTTCGACCACGGCCTCGATTTCATCGCCAAGAACGCGGCCAACGGAAAGATCGCCATCGGCGGGGCCGGGACCGGGGCGCCGGGCTCCGGCAATCCCGCCGACCTCACCCGCGCCGAGGTGGTGGGCTTCGATGCCGACGGCACGCCGCAGCACGTCAACAAGACCACCGCCTTCGTGGACCAGAACCAGGCCTATGGCTCGCACGGGCTCGTCGGCCAGTTCCTGCGGCAGGGCGATGGCGAGGGCGGGCTCTCGTCCTACCTGCTGAAGGGCGCGCCGGACCCGTCCAGCCCGACCTTCGCCCTGCTGCCAACCCTGCGGGAAGCGCTCCAGCACCACTGGGACAACAACACGGTCTTCACCGACCCGTCGCTGCCCGGCGGCACGGTCGCCTTCCGCGACTACGTCACGGATCTCGAAGTCTCGCCCGGGGTCACGGCCGACCTCTTCAATCCGGATGGCAGCTTCAATCCGGACGTGGTGGCAAAGCTCGCCGGCGACTTCATGGGTTCAGGCCAGGCCCTGCTGCTGGACGTGAATCCGTTCATGAACCTGCTCGACAATTACGTGGCCGGCGACGGACGGACCAACGAGAACTTCGCCCTCACCTCGGTGCACACCATCTGGGCGCGGAACCACAACTTCCATGTGGACCAGCTCAAGGCAGCCGGGTTCGACGGCACCGACCAGGAGCTGTTCGAGGCCGCCAAGGTGCTCAACGAGGCCGAATACCAGCGCGTGGTCTTCACCGAGTTCGCCGACAAGCTGCTCGGCGGCATGCGCGGCGACGGCGACCACGGCAATGGCGGCTACAATCCCGACGCCGACCCCGGCATCTCCCACGAGTTCGCCGCGGCCGCCTACCGCTTCGGCCATTCGCTGATCGGCCAGACGCTGACCGTGCTCGACGCCAACGGCCAGCCGAAGCAGGTGGCGCTGTTCGACGCCTTCCTCAACCCCACCAACGATGCGGAGGCGTTCACCACCGATCCCACCGCCTATTACACGCCGCAGCCCGGCTATGAGCAGTTGGGCGTCAACGCCATCCTCGGCGGCATCGTCAGCCAGCCGGCGGAGGCGGTGGACTTCAACATCGTGGACGCCGTGCGCAACGACCTGGTGCGGCTCAACGCCGACCTGTTCTCCTTCAACCTTGCCCGCGGCCGCGATGTGGGCCTCGGCACGCTGAACCAGGTCCGCATGGACCTGGCCGCCTCGACCGACCCCTATGTGCAGGAGGCGGTGGGCTTCGCCGGCGCCATGACGGCCTATGCGTCCTGGGAGGATTTCCAGCAGCGCAACGGCCTCTCCGACACGGTGATCGCCCAGTTCAAGGCCGCCTATCCCGACCTTGTGCTGGATACGGCGGAGGACATCGCCGCCTTCGTCGCCGTCAATCCGGACATCGCGCTCCTCGACGGCGACAACGGGGCGAAGATCGTCAAGGGCATCGACCGGGTCGACCTGTGGGTGGGCGCCCTCGCCGAAACCCATGTGAACGGCGGCATGGTGGGCCAGACCTTCTGGACCATCCTGCATGAGCAGTTCGACCGCCTCCAGGAGGCCGACCGCTTCTACTACAAGGACCGCGTCGAAGCCTTCGACTTCTATGAAGACTTCATCGACGGCCAGGAGTTCTCGGACATCATCCTGCGCAATACCGGCCTTGAGGGCCTCGCCGAAAGCGTCTTCGACACCGAAATACCCGATGGCGCGGATGAGGACGACGAGGTGACCGAAAACAACGGGGACGACGACGAGGCAGACCCGGACGACACCACCGGAAACGGCGATGACGAAGAGGACGAAGAGGACGAAGAGGTCGCCGAAAACGACGACGAAGAGGACGAAGACGAGGACGACGACCACACTCCCACCACCCCGGCGCCATCTACGCCCCAGACTCCCGCCGCCGCCATCGCGGCGTTCCTGGAGCAGTTCTTCGGCGAGCGCGGCGGCGATGCCCTCGGTGGGCTGGTCGAGAAGCTCACGGCCTTCCTCGACCGCTTCGGCGACGATCGCAGGCCGGGCCATGCAGACGACGAAGCCCAGGGCACGACGCAGGTCGCCGGCACCACCGGCACGAGCGGAACCGACGACAGCAGCGACGGACCCGCCGCCGGACGGCTCGACGGGGATTGGCACCACCGTGGGCGGTTCGACCGGAGGGACGACGCCCGGGACGATGACGATGACGGCCTCGCCGCCCTCGCCGCCGCCCCTGCTCCGGACGCCTCCGACGCCTTCCACGGCCCGCGTCCCCTGCCGGCGCACCTCACGGTGGACCAGTCCGATGCCACCGCCGACCTCACGGTCGCCCTCGATCAAAGGGGCGATGGCCACCACGGCCACCACGCCCATGGACGCGGCGGCTGGGGCGACCGCGACGGCCAGAACGTGGCCACCGGATCCGGCGACGACACCATCGTCGCGGGGCGCCGCGCCAATACGATGGACGGTGGCGAGGGCGACGATGTCTTCGTCTTCCGCTCGGTGCGGGCGGCGGATGGCGACACGATCCTGGGCTTCGAGCCCGGCGACCGCCTCGACCTCTCCGCCATCGACGCGGACCGGGGCATGGCCGGGGAACAGGCCTTCACGCTGGTCAATGGCCCGCTCAGCGGACCGGCCCAGGTCGCCGTCACGGTGGAGACCGGCGCGGCGGGCGAGGTCACCGTCATCGAGGGGTCGGTGGACGACGACGCCACCGCCGACTTCCGCATCGAGATCGCGGGGCGGCACGACGTGAAACCGGAACACCTCGTGCTGTGATCTCCTGGAGCACGCGCCGATCAGCTTGCATCGCAAGCTGATCGGGCACCGCGTTCTCGTTCCTTAGGTTTGGAGCCGGATCGGCTCGGATTGATCCGAGCCGATCCGGCTCCAAGGCCGGGGCGCCCCAGCCCCCGCCTTTTCCCCGCGTCCCTCAAAGTGGTTCATCAGGGCGGCCCACCATGGCGACCTCTTCCAGCACATCCGCCAGATCCCGCACGGCCCGCGAGCGCGACCTGAAGAAGCTCACGGCCGGCTTCCGCAGCATGGCGGTGTTCCTGTTCATCGTCTCCGGCGTCATCAACATCCTGGCGCTCACCGGCTCGTTCTACATGATGCAGGTGTACGACCGGGCGCTCACCTCCGGCAGCATCCCGACCCTCATCGCGCTGTCGGTGCTGGCGCTCGGGCTTTATGTGTTCCAGGGGGCGTTCGACCTCATCCGCTCGCAGGTGCTGGTGCGGGTGGGGGCGCGCTTCGACCGGTCGGTAGCGCCCATCGCCCACAAGGTGGTGGTGGACATGCCGCGCCTCGGCTTCTCCACCACCGAGGCCATCGAGCGCGGCCGCGACGTGGACACGGTGCGCAACTTCCTCGGCAGCACCGGCCCCGGCGCCCTGTTCGACCTGCCGTGGGTGCCGATCTACGTGGGCTTCGTCTACATCCTGCACCCCTGGCTCGGGGCGCTGGTGCTCGGCGGCGCCGTGGTGCTCACCGTGCTGGCGCTGGCGAGCGAGCTGGTGTCGCGCCGGCTCGCGGTGGACACGCGCAAGGCGGCGCTGGTGCGCAACACCATCGCCGATTCCAACGCCCGCAATGCCGAGGTGCTCAAGGCCATGGGCTTTGCCGGCGATGCCGTGGAGCGCTTCCGCATCGCCAACATGGAGCACCTCGCCCTGCAGACCCGGTCCAACGACATCACCGGCGCGTTCGGGGCCATGTCGCGGGTGCTGCGCATGGTGCTGCAATCGGCCACCCTCGGCCTCGGTGCCTATCTCACCATCCATGGCGACATGTCGGCGGGTGGTATCATCGCCGCCTCCGTGGCCGGCGGCCGGGCGCTGGCGCCGGTGGACCTCGCCATCGGCAACTGGCGCGGCTTCGTGGGCGCGCGGCAAGCCTTCGGGCGCCTCAAGGAGACCATCGTCGCCCTCGGCAAGCTGCCGGAGCGGATCGAACTGCCCGCCCCGTGCGCCTCGCTGAAGGTGGAGAAGATCACCGTGGCGGCGCCGGGCAACGGCCAGGTGCTGCTCAGCGAGGTCGCCTTCGAAATCAGGGCCGGGCAGGCGGCCGGCATCATCGGGCCGAGCGCGGGGGGCAAGACCACGCTGGTGCGGGCCCTCACCGGCATCTGGCCGTGCCTGCGCGGCGCCGTGCGCCTCGACGATGCGGAGATCGGCCAATGGACCGAGGAGGCCATCGGCCGGCATCTGGGCTACCTGCCGCAGAATGTGTGCCTGCTGGACGCCACCGTGGCGCAGAACATCTCGCGCCTCGCCAGCGTCCGCGACGACGCGGCGGTGGTGGAGGCGGCGAAGGCCGCGGGGGTCCACGAGATGATCCTGCGCCTGCCCGAGGGCTACCAGACCCCCCTCGGCTCGGAGGGGGCGGCGCTCTCGGCGGGCCAGCGCCAGCGCATCGGCCTTGCCCGCGCGCTCTACGGCAACCCCTTCCTGGTGGTGCTGGACGAGCCCAACGCCAATCTCGATTCCGACGGCGAGATGGCGCTGAGGGATGCCATCACCGCGATCCGCACGCGCGGCGGCATCTGCGTGGTGGTGGCCCACCGGCCGAGCGCGCTGGCCGCGGTGGATCTCGTCGGACTGGTTCAGAACGGACGCCTCGCAGCCTTCGGTCCGAAGGAAGAGGTGTTGCGGCTGGAGGCGGTGGACGGCCGGCAGGCCGACAAGCCACGCGTCGCCCCCGCCCAAACCACTGCCCAGACGCCGCTTCAGGCCGTGGGCGCATGACATAGGGCGCACGAAACAGGGCGCGTGAATTCGGGAGCGTGACATGATCATCGTGAAGGGAACCCGCGCCGGCGGCGCGCAACGCGCACCCGCCGAGATCTACCGGACCCACGACGAGAAGCCGGGCGGGCGTATCGCCGCCATGGTCGGCGCCAGCCTTGCCGGCGCGCTCGCCTTTCTCGCCGCAGGCACCACCGGCGCCGAGGCCAAGCCCGAGCCCCCGCCCGGGCCGGAGCCCCCCCGCGACGAACCGCAGGCGCCATCCCCGGAGACGTCGCCCGCGTCCGCCACCGCCGAGGAGGACGATTCGCCGGCCGGCGAGACTGACGATCCATCCATGCCACGCCTCCCGGAAACGGAGGCTTTCGCCGACGCGCCCATGCAGCCCGACATGCCGGGCCGTCTCGGCCGGTCCGGCGCATCCATGCGGCAGCCCTCGGACGAGGCGGCCCCCCTGCCCGCCCCCTGGCCCGGCCGCGCGGAGGCGGACGGGCCGGCGCCGCGCAAAGCCATGCCCGCACCTGCCGCGGGGGGTGGTGGAGGTGGTGGTGGAGGTGGCGGGGGTGGCCCGTCGGCCACATCGGAAGGCGACGAGGAGGGTGACGACGACACCAGCCGCAATCGCCCGCCCCGGGTCGGGGACCCGGTGCCCCTGCCCAATGTCTCCGTCGCACAGGCGGTCTTCATTCCGCTCGCGGCATTGCTGGCCGGCGCCAGCGATCCCGACGGGCAGGCTCTGGATGTCCAGAATGTCGTCGTCTCCGCCGGCATGCTGGTTCCGACCACCGGCGGCTGGGTCTATCTGGCGCCCCAGACGGCCGAGCGCGTCACCCTCAGCTATGTGGTTTCGGACGGCATGGCAGGCGTGCCCCAGCACGCCGTCTTCGACATCGATCCGGAAGGCATCGCGGCAAGCCGCCTCGACCTGCCGTCCACCACCTTCGCCGCGTTGCCCGCTGCGGACCGAGACGAGCCGGACGGCACCGATGGGGACTCCGCCGAGGTCGCCCTCGCCGGGGTCGCCGCGGTCGTGGCCCGCGCCAATCATCCCGACGCGGGGAGCACGGATGCCGCCGCCACCGAGACGCCGGCCACCGAGACCCCCGCGGCGGACACGGTCGCGTCCGAAACCGTCCTCGTGGAGGCGGCCCCCGCTGGCGAAGGCGTCGCCCTCGCCAGCGGGGGCGACGTTACGGCACCCACCCAGGGCGACCCGGCGGTCGGCACCCCTCCCCCCGCCATCGAGACGGCTCCGGCAACGCCCGTCGAAGTCGCGATCACCCCGGCCGTGACCGACGCGCCGGCCGTGGACCCGGCCCCCATGGCCGCCGCTGCGGAGGCCGAGGCCGCTCCAGCCGATAGCGCGAGCGGGGACACCGCAGCCGTGGCGGCCTTCGCGCAGGTCGAGGCGGACAGCTTCGTCTTCGCGGACACGGCGCCCGCGGACACCTCCCAGCAATCGGTCAGCCAGATCGTCGACCTCCAGGTGGGCGACAAGCTCCAGGTCAATGCGTCGCCGATCACCGACAGCCCCACCACCCAGACCGGAGAACCCGACCAGCTCTTCACCGAAGCCTACGGCGGCGAAAGCGACACCCGGCCCTACGCGTTCCAGGCGGAGGCGACGCCGCTCGCCGCCGCCGCGCCGGCCGAGGCCCTCCCCCCGCCGGACGACACCGACGCCACGGCGCCGGTCCCCACCCCCGACGCATTGGCCCTGGCCTGACGGAGAGACGCCATGAGCAAGGAGAGCGATCTGTCCCGCGACGAGCCCATCTTCCAGCTCCGCAGCCATGTGGTGGCCGGCCTCGCCCTGGCGGTCTTCCTGTTCGCCGGCTGCGGCGGATGGGCCACCTATGCCCGGCTCAACGGCGCCGTGATCGCGCAAGGCACGGTGACGGTGGACCAGAACCTGAAGGAGGTGCAGCACCGCGACGGCGGCATCGTCGCCGAGATCGCCGTGAAGCAAGGCGACCTGGTGCAGGCGGGGCAGGTGCTGCTGCGGCTCGACGACACCGCCTCGCGGGCGGAATTGTCCATCGTGCGGGTGCAGCTCATCGAGCTACTGGCGCGGCGCGCGCGCCTCCTCGCCGAGCGCGACGGGCTGGAGCGCATCGAATTCCCCAAGGAGATCCACACCCTCGCGCCCGACGTGACGATGGTGACCCGCGACGAGGCCCGCCTGTTCGACGGCAACCGCTTCACCCGCCGGAGCCAGT
This sequence comes from Xanthobacter autotrophicus ATCC 700552, assembly GCF_043194565.1. Taxonomy (GTDB): domain Bacteria; phylum Pseudomonadota; class Alphaproteobacteria; order Rhizobiales; family Xanthobacteraceae; genus Xanthobacter; species Xanthobacter autotrophicus_F. The sequence goes on from NZ_JBAFVS010000018.1 coordinate 69,416, forward strand.
CCGAGCAACTGGAACTCGCCATCATCCAGACCGGCGAGGAGATCCGCGGGCTCAATGCCCGCCGCTCCGCCAAGATCGAGGAAACCGAATTGCTCGGCCTTGAGCGGGAAAAGGTGGTCTATCTGTTCAACAAGGGCCTGACCGACGGCAGCCGGGTCCATGCCCTCAACCGGGAATGGGCGCGGATCAACGGCGAGAAGGGCGAGATCGAGGCCTCCATGGCCCGCGCCAACGTGCGCATCACCGATGCCCGCCTGCAGATCATCGCCCTCGACCAGAATGCCCGCACCGAAGCCCAGCGCGAGTTGCGGACGCTGGAGTCCCGCATCTCCGAGCTGAACGACCGGCGCGTGGTGATCGAGGACCGGCTCTCGCGTACCGAGCTGCGCGCGCCGCTCACCGGCCGGGTCAACGAACTGAGCGTCTACACCATCGGCGGCGTCATCACCCCGGCCGCGAAGGTGGTGACCCTGGTGCCCGCCGACGCCCGCCTGCGGGTGGAGGCGAAGGTGGCGCCCACCGACATCGACCAGGTGGAGCGCGGCCAGCCCGCCCGCCTGCGCTTCTCCGCCTTCAACCAGAACACCACGCCCGAACTGCGCGGGCGGGTGGTGCAGGTCTCGCCGGCCACCATCCGCGACCCGGTGGGCGGGATGGTGTCCTATATCGTGGAGATCGCCATTGATGACGACCTGACGAAGCTGGGCGATCGGGAGCTGGTACCGGGCATGCCGGTGGAGGTGTTTATCTCCGGCGTGGAGCGCACCGCCCTCGCCTATCTGGCGAAGCCGCTGACGGACCACTTCAACCGGGCGTTCCGCGAGCAGTGAGAGGCCATTTGTCTTCGACCGATGCCGGGAGCGTTACGCTCGACGCCGCGCGGGCGTGACCAGCGGCCCCGGTCTTTCGCCGGGGCCGAGAGAGGGTATCGCTCAGGCGCTGCGTGTCGCTCAGGCGCTATGCCTGGACACCTGGGCACCGGCCTCAGGCGTCCCGTTGAGGTTCTGCGCGGCGATGACCACCTCGACGCGGTTGCGCACATGCAGCTTCTGCATGAGGGTGGACATGTAGCCCTTCACCGTCTTCTCGCTGAGGGCCAGCGCCCGCGCGATCTCGCTGTTCTTCTTGCCGAGCAGCAGGAGCTGGACGATCTGGTCCTCGCGGATGGAGAGGTGCATGGCCTGCCGGGCGCGCTGCTGCCGGGCCTTGGCTTCCAGCTCGGCGATGATGCGCGCCGCGAAGCTCGGGGTGATGTAGGTTTCCCCCGCCATGGCGCAGGTGATGGCCTGGATCAGGTCACCCTGCGGCGATCCCTTCAGCACGAAGGCCGACGCCCCCGCGCTGAGGGCCTTGGCGGCCTGTTCCGCATTGTTGGAGGCGGTGAAGATCACGATGCGGGTCGCCGGAAACGCCTCGCGCACCCGGGCGACCGCCCCGATCACATCGCCCTGCATGGTGAGATCCACGACGATCACGTCGGGTCCGTGGCTCTGGGCGGTCCCGAGAATGTCGTCCACACCGCTGCCGGTCGAGACAACGCTGAAAGTCCCCGTCTTTTCGAGAACCGTCACGATCCCTTCGACAACGATTGGATGGTCGTCTACGACCGCAACCGAAATTGCGCACACTTTACGTACTCCCGGGCTGGAACCCGTCGAGGTGCTCACTATAAACATTAAAGAAAAACGTTCAAGTTCTCAAATTGCAACATCGCATCGCGCCGAGATGGTACCATTTGCCCGCTCTTCGATTACTTCGCTAACCTCAAAATATGTCATTTCGGTTACGCTGCATTGCAACCTATTCGACTCCGCTTCAAGCCGAAATTGGTATCATCCTCTGTTGTTCTTCGGGTCACAGAATGGTCGGGTCCGCAGTCGCCAAGCTTACGCACTGCAAGGCTCGGGCTTGCGTCCGGGGCGCCGGCGCACCACTCTTCGGCGGCGGCCATGATGCGCCGCACCCAGGCGGGGCCGACGCGACGAATAGCACTGCCCTCGCCCCTCCACTTCGGTTAATCAGGCTCCATGTCCCAATCCGACGATCTCTTCGGCTCCCCCCCGCGTCAGAAGCCCGCCGGCAAGCCGGCCAAGACGCCGGCCAAGACGGCCGCTGCCGCCGTGCCTGCCGCCGTGCCTGCCATGGACACCGACTACACCGCCGCCCACATCGAGGTGCTGGAGGGGCTGGAGCCGGTGCGGCGCCGGCCGGGCATGTATATCGGCGGTACCGATTCGAAGGCTCTGCACCACCTTTTCGCCGAGGTGATCGACAATTGCATGGACGAGGCGGTGGCCGGGCACGCCACCTTCATCGAGGTGCAGATGGCCGCCGACGGCTACCTCACCGTCTCCGACAACGGGCGCGGCATTCCGGTGGAGGAACACCCGAAGTTCCCCGGCAAGTCGGCCCTCGAAGTGATCATGACCACCCTGCACGCCGGCGGAAAGTTCGACAGCAAGGTCTATGAGACCTCGGGCGGCCTCCACGGCGTCGGCATCTCGGTGGTGAACGCGCTCTCCGACGACCTCGAGGTGGAGGTCACGCGCAACCAGACCCTCTACCGCCAGAGCTTCTCCAAGGGCCTGCCACAGGGCAAGCTGAAGGAAGTCGGCCGCATCACCAACCGGCGCGGCACCCGCGTGCGCTTCCATCCCGACCCCGAGATCTTCGGCCCGTCCGCCCGCTTCGAGCCGGCCCGCGTGTTCCGCATGGCGCGCTCCAAGGCCTATCTGTTCGGCGGGGTGGAAATCCGCTGGTCCTGCGATCCCGAGTTGCTGAAGGGCATCGAGGGCGTTCCGGAAAAGACCAGCTTCCGCTTCCCCGGCGGCCTGCGCGACTATCTTGCCGCCGACCTCGAAGGCCAGACGCTGGTGCATTCGGACATCTTCTCCGGCCGCATCCAGAAGCCGAAGGGCCATGGCTCGGTGGAATGGGCGGTGGCGTGGGTAGCGGACGCGGACGGCTCCATCTCCTCCTATTGCAACACCATCCCCACCCCCGATGGCGGCACTCACGAGAACGGCCTGCGGGCGGTGCTGCTGAAGGGGCTGAAGGACCATGCCGAGCGCTCCGGCCAGGGCAAGCGCGGCTCGCTCATCACCGGCGATGACGTGACCACCGGTTGCGCCGCCATGCTCTCGGTGTTCGTGCGCGAGCCGGAATTCCAGGGCCAGACCAAGGACCGCCTCGCCACCGCCGAAGCCGCCCGCATCGTGGAACAGGGCCTGCGCGACCCGTTCGACCACTGGCTCGCCGCCAATCCGGTGCAGGCCAGCCGGCTGCTTGAGCACGTCATCGACCGCGCCGAGGAGCGCCTGCGCCGCAAGCAGGAGAAGGAAGTCTCCCGCAAGACCGCCGTGCGCAAGCTGCGCCTGCCCGGCAAGCTGGCCGACTGCTCCAATACCGAGGCGGCCGGCTCGGAGATCTTCATCGTCGAGGGCGATTCGGCCGGCGGCTCGGCCAAGCAAGCGCGCGACCGCAAGACGCAAGCCGTGCTGCCCCTGCGCGGCAAGATCCTGAACGTCGCCAGCGCCACCCGGGACAAGCTGGCCCAGAACCAGCAGCTCGCCGATCTCGGCCAGGCGCTGGGCTGCGGCACGCTCTCCCACTACCGCGACGCGGACCTGAGGTACGAGAAGGTCATCATCATGACCGACGCCGACGTGGACGGGGCGCACATCGCCTCGCTGCTGGTCACCTTCTTCTTCCGGCAGATGCCGAAGCTGATCGAGGACGGCCACCTCTTCCTCGCCGTGCCGCCGCTCTACCGCATCACGCAAGGCGCCAAGACGCTCTATGCGCGGGACGACGCCCACAAGGAAAAGCTGCTGAAAAAGGAGTTTTCGGCCAAGGGCAAGGTGGATGTGGGCCGCTTCAAGGGCCTCGGCGAGATGATGCCGGCGCAGCTGAAGGAAACCACCATGGACCCGCGCACGCGCACGCTCCAGCGCATTGCCATCGCGGATGCCGAGCAGGCGGCCACCACCGACCTTGTGGAACGCCTCATGGGCAACAAGCCGGAAGCGCGCTTCGCCTTCATCTCCGAACGCGCGGCCTTCGCCGGCGAGGCGTTGCTCGACATCTGAGGCGCGGGCGCTGTTCGCGCCTTCAGCCTGCCGTCACCTCAGCCTGTTACCTTCGCCTTGCGCGGCGGCAGCAGGCTGGCCGGCACCGCGAGGATCAGCATGCCGAGCCCCGCGATGGCGAACACCGGCGCGGCGCCCAGAAGTCCGGCCGCATGGGCAAGGATGATGGCCCCCACCGCCTGCCCCACGAAGAAGGCCGAGGCAAACAGCGATACCGCCGAGCCCCGCGCCTCCGCCGACAGCTCGGTGGCGAGGATCTGCAGCACGTTGTGGATCATGTAGAAGGCAAAGCCCGCGGCGGCGAAGACACCGACGACCACCGCGAGGTTGGGGCCGATGGCCGCCGCCATGAACAGCCCGCCCACGCCCGCCGCGCCCACCCCGACCATGCCGGCGAGCCCCAGATGGCGGACCAGGAACGGCACGGCGAAGGTGTAGAAGGCGCCGCCGATGGCGAAGGCGCCCAGCACCAGGCCGGCCTCCACCGCATCGCCGAGACCGTGCTCCACCATCAGCGGCGCGGCCAGCGGAAACACCCCGAAGGTGAGCGCACCTTCCACCGCCACCACCGCATAGACCTTGAGGGACAGGGGATTCTTCAGCACCGTGCGGTAGCGGGCAAGGGCCGCGCCAGCCGACAGCGGCTGGCGCGCCCGCTCCTCGGTGATTCCCACCATCGCCGACAGGCAGGCCGCGGCGGCCACGGCGAACGCACACCAGAACACCGGCCTCCAGCCCGCATATTCGGCGATGAACCCGGCCGCCGCCGAGCCCACCAGCTGGCCCAGCACAAGGGCCAGCAGCACCCGGCTCAGGGCCACAGGCCTGAGCTCGTAGGGCACGCGATCGCCCACCGTGGCCAGCACCACGGGGATGATGCCGCCCGCGAACGCCCCCGACACCACCCGGGCGGCGAGCAGTTCCCAGTGGCCGGGCACCAGCGCCGAGACCGCGAGCCCCAACGCCAGCATGGCCAGGTTGAAGCGGATCAGCCGCACCTTGCCCACGGCGTCGCCGATGGGACCGAACAGCAGCTGCATGGTGGCGTAAGGCAGGGTGAAGGCGCTGGCGAGCAGCGCCACCTCCTGCAACGTCACCTTCAGGTCCGCGGCGAGGATGTTGAGCATCGGGTCGACGGCGCGCATGGAGAATGCGCTCGCAAAGGCCGCGAGGCCGAGGACGAGAAGAAAGGGCATCAAGATCCGCCGCCGGATGAGGAAGGCCATCCCTGCGGCGGGGGGCCGCGCTGGTCAAGTCGCGAGACTTGCCCCGGACGCATGACAGGACGGCCATGCATTCCGAAAGCGCATGCCGCCAGCGCTATGGATCTTCAATTGGGCGTTTAATGACCATCCGTTCCGACTGATCCGGACTTCGAGCCGGAAAACATTGACACGGCGCACAATTTTCATATGTTGCTATGCGTCGTCCGAGATATGTCGAATCCAGCGCGCCGACCGACGACCCCTCGTCTGAGCCCGTACGGCACGGGACGTTCGATCAGCGGCGCGCCGCCGCATCCAAAAGATGCAATGTCATTTTCCGAACTCGGCCTGAGCGAAAAGGTCCTCGCGGCAGTCGCTGACACCGGCTACACGCAGCCGACGCCCATCCAGGCCCAGGCCATCCCCCATGTGCTGGCGCGCCGAGATGTGCTCGGCCTCGCGCAGACAGGCACCGGCAAGACTGCCGCCTTCACCCTTCCCATGCTGACGCTGCTTGAGCACGGACGGGCCCGCGCCCGTATGCCCCGCACCCTCATCCTGGAGCCGACCCGCGAACTCGCGGCGCAGGTGGAAGAGAACTTCACCCGCTACGGCAAGAACCACAAACTGAACGTCGCCCTGCTGATCGGCGGCGTCTCCTTCGGCGATCAGGACTCCAAGCTGGCACGCGGCGTGGACGTGCTGATCGCCACCCCCGGCCGCCTGCTCGACCACGTGGAGCGCGGACGCCTGCTCCTGTCCGGCATCGAGGTGCTCGTCATCGACGAGGCCGACCGCATGCTGGACATGGGCTTCATCCCGGACATCGAGCGGGTCTGCAAGCTGGTGCCCTTCACCCGCCAGACCCTGTTCTTCTCGGCCACCATGCCGCCGGAGATCCAGCGCCTGGTGTCGCAATTCCTGTCCAATCCGGTGCGCGTGGAAGTGTCGAAGCCGGCCTCCACCGCCGCTACGGTCACCCACATGCTGGTGTCCTCCGGACGGGAGGACTACGACAAGCGCGAGGTGCTGCGCGAGCTGATCCGCAACTGCGACGGATTGCAGAACGGCATCATCTTCTGCAACCGCAAGCGCGACGTGGCGGTGCTGCATCGCTCGCTGCAGAAGCACGGCTTCAACGCCGTGGCCCTCCATGGCGACATGGACCAGCACGCCCGCATCAAGGCCCTCGACCAGTTCCGCGCCGGCGAGGCAACCTTGCTGGTGGCCTCCGACGTGGCCGCCCGCGGGCTCGACATTCCGGCGGTGAGCCACGTCTTCAACTATGACGTGCCCCACCATTCGGAAGACTATGTGCATCGCGTGGGCCGCACCGGCCGCGCCGGGCGCGCCGGCACGGCCTATACGCTGGTGACCCATACCGATGCCAAGTCGGTGACGGCCATCGAGAAGCTGATCGGCAATGCCGTGCCCTGGCACGGAACGCCCCTGGGCGATGCCCCGCCTGCATCGGAGCGGCGGGAACGCCGCGAGGATGGCGGCCGGCTGCGCGGCAAGCGCCGCGTGGAGAAGGAGCCCCGCGAGGCGCGTCCCGAGCGGGAACCCCGCGCCGAGCGCGAGCCCCGGGCCGAGCGTGAGGCCCGTCCCGAGCGCGAACCCCGCGCCGAACGCGAGCCCCGCGTCGCCCGCGAGCCCCGTGCGGAACGCGAGCCACGTCCTGAGCGGGAGCCGCGTGCGGAGCGCGCACCGCGTCCGGAGCGGGAGCCCCGTCGGGAGCGGGAACCGCGCCGGGAGCGCGAAGCCCCCGCCGCCGAAGTGCGCGCCAGCGAGCCCCGCGTGGAGGCGGAAGCCCGCGCGCCGCGTCCCGAACGGCAGGAACGCAGCCGTCGTCCCACCCGTGAGGAGGCTCCCGAAGCCCGCCCGGTGCGCCGTGAACGCGCCCCCGCCGCCGAGCCCGCGGACATGAGCCACCTGCCCGCCTTCCTGCTGCGCCCGGTGCGCGTGAAGGCCGGCTGAGCCCCCTTCGCCGACGCGCCTTTCGGAGCGCCGGCGGATCACCACGGAACAACCCCGCCGGTCAGCCGCGCGGGGTTTTCTTTTTGGGTCGGGCTCCGGCCTTTTTCACCGGCTTCAGCGCGGCCGCGGCGCGGGCGAGCGCGAGGGAGCGGCGGGCCAGCGCAGCGAGGTCGTCACCATCATCCAGCGCTGCTTCCGGTACGGACCAGAAGCCGGTCATGGTGCGCACGGTGCCATTGGCGAGATAGGAGAAGGGGTAAGAGCCGCGGCTCTCAAGCAAGGCGGCGTGGTCGGCATCGGCCTTCAGGTAAAGGGTACCGCTGACCTCGATGGCAAACATCAGCCCGTCCGCATAAAGGCCCCGGCCGCCGAACATGCGCCGCGTGCGCACATCGCCGAATGCGCTGAAGAGGTCGGCGATGGTGTCCTCGTCCATCCCCTGCTCCACTTATACCATCGGCCTTTCGTCTTTGACCGATGCCAGGTGTGTTTCGCTCAAGTGCCGCGCGGGCTTAACCAATGGCCCATGAGTCAAGCTCACGGGCCATTCAGATTATGCCAACCGTCACCGTCTGCTGGCAGCGCCGCGAGCTTGGCCCATACGCAAAGTGCACCCGCCGCGCGGATCAGGAAATGAGCGCCAGCAGCCGGGCGGCCGCATCCATTTCAGTGCGACGGGCCGCGCGGCGGGCGGTGGCGATCTCGTCTTCGCCCCATTGCTCGCGGTTGAAATCCTCGTCCACATGGGCCGCGGCCCAGGCGGTGTCCGCATCCAGCGCGCCCTCCGCCACCGCCAGCGCCAGCAGGGCCGAGCCGGTGAGGGTGGTGATGGAATGGACGGCAGCAAGCTTCAGCGGGTTCTGCGGCACCAGGGCCCGCACCCGCTCCAGCGACGCGTCCGGCTGGGTGACGTGCCGGATACCTTCCGAGAGGAAGAAGCGGGCATCGTGGCTGCCGCTCAGCCAGTCGAGCACCGGGTCCCACTGCGTCGCCTGCCGGTTCACCAGCGTCTGCGGACCATCGGCCCGGTAGAACAGCATGTCGGAGCCGGCATAGCCCACCACTTCGTCGCGCACCGCCTCGGCCTCGGGGCCGACCCGGTCGAGGGCGACGTTCACCAGACGCGTCAGTGGCATGATGAAGGGATTGATCTCGGTTTCCTGCGCCGCCCATTCGGCGGCCATGGCTTCCGCCAGAGGACGCGTCGGCGCCAGCAACAGGCCGCGCGCGGGGGTGCGCACCGGCCGGCCGTCGAGCAGGATGGTGAAGCCGCCGTCCGCCTCGCCAACGCTCACATCAGTGTAAAAGCGCTTCGGCAGCGGCGTGCGCTGGGCGGCGCGGGCCCGGGCGATGGGATCGTCCCCCGCCACCGGCTCCTCGATATCCTCCAGAAATGCACGCATGGTCTGGCCGCCCGCTGTGGGATCAGCCCCCGAGGGATCGCCCATGATCCGTCTCCTACCCGGCAATGGCGCGGCGGCGCGCCAGAAGATCGAAGATGGCGGCGGGCACCTCGTCGAACCGGTGGACGATATGGTCCGCCCCGGCCCGCTTCAGATCCGCTACCTCGTGATAGCCCCAGCCGACGCCGAGGGCCGAGGCCCCCGCCTGCAACGCCATGGAGACATCATAGGTGGTGTCGCCCACCACCACCGTCTCCTCCGGCCGCGCGCCGATCTCCCCCATGGCCTGGAACACCATGGCCGGATGGGGCTTGGAGGGGGCATCGTCGGCGGTCTGGATGGTGGCGAACCAGCCTTCCATGTCATGGGCCTTGAGCACCCGGTCCACGCCCCGGCGCGCCTTGCCGGTGACCATGCCCAGCACCAGGTCGTCGCGCCGGCGCAGGGCGTCCAGCACCTCCCAGGCGCCCTCGAACATGGGCTCGGGGGGCTCGGCGTTGCGCAGGCGGGTGAAGGCGTTGCGATAAGCGTCCACCAGGGCCTCGATGGGGTAGGCCAGGTCGCCCTGCGAGAGCATGGCGAACGCCTCCGGCAGGGAGAGCCCTACCACCGAGAGCAGCCGGTCCCGCTCGGGCAGCACCACGCCGTGGGCCGCATGGGCGTCGCGCATGGCGGCGACGATCATGTGCTGGCTGTCCACCAGCGTGCCGTCGCAATCGAACAGCACCAGCTTCAGGGGCGCGGCATCCGGGGCGGGGGCGGCATCGCTCTCAGGGGTCATTTCTGGGTCATCTGCTGGGTCGCCACATCATATACCCATGTGATGCCCGACGGGTCCACGAACAGGACCTGCCGGAACCCCCGCTGCTCGCACTGCTTGGGGAAGGGACCCGAGACGATCAGTTCCGCCGCCGTCTTGGCGGGGAAGTTGAACTTGATGGTGAGGATGGTCGCCTCCTCGCCCCCGGCCGTGACCGTGAGGTCGAGGCCATTCTGGGCGAAGCTCTCCTGCTTGCTCTTGGCAAACGCCCGGCGTGCGGTCGCGTCCGCCGCTGGCGGAGTGATGGGGCCGTTCACCGTGGGCAGCGGCAGCGCAGCCTCCTGGGTGCCGCCGGCGCCCTGCCCGCTCCCGGCCTGGGGCGACGGGGTGGCTGGGGCGGTCTGGTCCGTGGGGGCAGGCGGGGCCACGCCAGCCGGCGGCGGCGGCGCGACGATCGCGCCCTGAACCACACTGCTCTGGGGGGCGCCGGCCTCAGGCTCCCCGGGCGGTGCGGACATGACCCACCAGACGAGACCGCCGGATGCGACAGCCACCGCCGTGCCGCCGAGCCCCACCAGGAAGGGCATCAGGAAGCTGGTGTGCAGCTTGCGGCCGCAGAAGGGGCAACTGGCCTCCTCCGGGTAGACCTGCGCCCCGCAGCCGGGACAGAAGTCGGGCCTGGAGTTCATTCAATTCACCTCCACGCGCGCGGCGGTGCGCCGCGAATCGGCACCGTGGGACCATCACCACAGATGCACGAGGAAACGGCCGGCGTCATGCCGTCCGCTTCACGTTTGTCCACCTCGTGATGTCCGATCCGAATGCGCCCATAGCAGGGCAAGGCGCGCGGTCCTATTTGCCGAAGCCGAGGTCCAGCGGCGGCGGCGGCGCCGCGTCGAGGCCGGGGGAGAGGTTCTCGAACTGCTGCTGGATCTGGTTCTGGTCGAGCTGCACCCCGCCGCTCTTGTAGTGGGTCACCATGCCCGGGAACAGGATGATGAGGGCCACCATGACCAGCTGGATGCAGACGAAGGGCACCGCCCCCCAATAGATCTGCCCGGTGGTGACCGGCTGCATCAACTTGCCCGTCACCCGGTCGATGTACGGCACCTTGGCCGCCACCGAGCGCAGGAAGAACAGGGCGAAGCCGAACGGCGGATGCATGAACGAGGTCTGCATGTTCACCGCCAGCATCACGCCGAACCAGATGAGGTCGATGCCGAGCTTGTCGGCCGCCGGCCCCAGCAGCGGGATGATGATGAAGGCCAGCTCGAAATAATCGAGGAAGAAGGCCAGCACGAACACCAGCGCGTTCACCGCGATGAGGAAGCCCATCTGCCCGCCGGGCAGCGACACCAGCAGCTCTTCCACCCACTTGTGGCCGTCCACCCCGTAGAAGGTGAGCGAGAACACGCGCGCGCCGAGCAGGATGAACAGCACGAAGGCGGAGAGCTTGGCGGTGGAATAGGTGGCCTGCCGCATCAGGTCGAACTTCAGCCGGCCGCGGGCGAACGCGAGGATGAGCGCGCCCACCGAGCCCATGGCGCCGCCCTCGGTCGGTGTGGCGACGCCGATGAAGATGGTGCCCAGCACCAGGAAGATGAGCGCCAAAGGCGGCACCATCACGAACACCACCTGCTCGGCGAGCTTCGACAAAAGGCCGAGGCGGAAGAGCCGGTTGATCACTGCCACCACGAAGGCGAGGCCCACCGTGGCGGACATGGTGAGCACCACATAGTCCGCGCCGAACTTCACGCCGCTTTCCGTCATCAGGAAGAGGGCGCCGGCGATGGCCAGGGCGAGGGCAATGAACAGCGACGGTGTCAGCAGCCGCGCCGTGCCCGACATGATGAAGTACAGCAGCACGAAAGCCACCGCGCCCCACACCGCCGGGTTGGCGACGCCGGGCAGAAGGCCGGCGGTCAGATGCGGCAGCGAGCCGGTAGCGATCAGGAAGGCGAAGCCCGCCGCGGCGATGGCGCCGAGGACGCGGGAGGGACCGATCTTCTGGTTCGGGTCGCGCAGGGTCTGGGCGTCCAGCGGCAGGCCGGGCGCCGCGCCCGGGAAGAGGGTCGAGACCAGGAAGATGTAGAGGGCGTAGAGGCTGGCGAGCAGCAGGCCGGGCACGAAGGCACCCTCATACATGTCGCCCACCGACCGGTTCAGCTGGTCGGCCATGACGATGAGCACGAGGGACGGCGGGATGATCTGCGCCAGCGTGCCCGAGGCGGCGATGACGCCGGAGGCCACGCGCCGGTCATAGCCGTAGCGCAGCATGATGGGCAGGGAGATAAGGCCCATGGAGATCACCGAGGCCGCCACCACGCCGGTGGTGGCGGCAAGCAAGGCGCCCACGAAGATCACCGCATAGGCAAGGCCCCCGCGGATGGAGCCGAACACCTGCCCGATGGTGTCGAGCAGGTCCTCCGCCATGCCGGAGCGCTCCAGGATGAGGCCCATGAAGGTGAAGAAGGGGACCGCCAGCAGCACCTCGTTGTTCATGGTGCCGTAGACGCGTTCCGGCAGCGCCTGCAGGAACTTGGGCTCGAACAGGCCCAGCCAGATGCCGACGAGCGCGAAGATGAGGCCGTTGGCGGCCAGCGAGAAGGCCACCGGGTAGCCGAGCAGCAGGAACACCACCAGTGCGCCGAACATGATGGGCGCCATGTTGTGGATGAACCAGCCGCGGAAGCCCGGCTCGGCGGCGAAGGCCACATCGGGCAGGACCACGGCGAGCACCAGGGCAAGCACGAGCGCGGCGGCGGCGAAACGCGCCTTCGGGAGGCGGGCGTTGAACATGTCTCGCGCTCCGTCAGTGCTTGGTTGTGGGAGTGGCCGGGACAACCGGCGTGCCGGCGCCGGGAATCTCCACTTCGGCGAGCAGGCGCTCCGCCTCGGCCGCAAGGGCCGCGTGGCTGCCGCCCTCCCGCTCGTTGGGGTCCTCCATCCGCCCGGTGAAAATGGCGATGCGCTTGATCAACTCGGAGAAGCCCTGCAGCGTCAGGAAGAAGAAGCCCAGCGGCACCAGCAGCTTGGCCGGCCATTGCGGCAGGCCGCCGGCATTCAGCGACTGCTCGTTGATGGACCAGGACGACAGGAAGAAGGGCCAGGAGGTCCACAGCAGCAGGATGGAGAAGGGCAACAGGAAGAAGATGTGCCCGAAGATGTCGATGCCGTCCCGCACCCGCTTGGTGAGGCGCGCGTTCACGATGTCGATGCGGATGTGCTCGTTGTCCATGAGCGTCCAGGACCCGCACAGCAGGAACACCGCCGCGAACAGCACCCATTGCAGCTCCAGCCAGGAATTGGAGCTGAGGTCGAACAGCTTGCGCACCACCGCGTTGGCCGCCGAAACGAGGATGGCGACGAGGATCAGCCACGAGGCCGCCTTGCCGATGCGCATGTTCACGGCATCGATGCCCCGGGCAAGGGCGAGCAGGATGGACATGGAAACCGTTCCCCTGGGCGCGCGGCTGGTGCCGCTTTTCGGGTTGCTTCTTGTTTGGCCATGGGGCCTTAGCGCGGCACCATAGGCAAAGACGCGGCGACTTCAAGCCGCACGCGAGAACACCGCGCCCAACATCCATCCGCATTAGACGAAGGTCGTACCCTATCCCTCCGGCGCCTCAAGGATGGGATCATACTGCGACGCATCGAAGCCCAGCACGGCGAAGGATTGCGCCATGTGATGGGGCAGCGGCGCCGATACGTCGATCAGCCCCTGCCCGCGCGGATGGGGAATGACGAGCCGTCGGGCGAGCAGGTGCAGGCGATTCTGCAGGCCGCCCGGCAGTTCCCAGTTCTCGATATCGAAATATTTGGGGTCGCCAACGATGGGGTGGCCGATATGGGCGAGGTGGGCGCGCAACTGGTGGGTGCGGCCGGTCACCGGCTTCAGCGACAGCCAGCTCATCTTCTGCGCCGCCTGGTCCACCACGGCATAATAGGTGATGGCGTGGCTCGCCTCGTCCTCGCCGTGGCGGGCGACGCGCATCTTCTCCTCGTCCTCGTCGCGGGCGAGATAGGTGGAGATGCGCCCCTGCTTGGGCTTGGGCACGCCGGGCACCACCGCCCAATAGACCTTGCGCGCCTCCCGCGAGCGGAAGCTCTTGGCCAGCACCGAGGCGGCAAGCCGCGTCTTCGCCACCAGCAGGCAGCCGGAGGTGTCCTTGTCGATGCGGTGGACGAGGCGCGGCTTCTGGCCGTCCTTGTCGCGCAGCACCTCCAGGATACCGTCCATATGGCGATAGGTGCCCGAGCCGCCCTGGACGGCAAGGCCGAAGGGCTTGTTCAGCACCATCACGTCCTTGTCCTCGAACAGGGTGATGGATTTCAGGAAGGCGCGGTCCTCGTCCTCCTTGCGCCGGGCGGCACTGGCGGACTGCCGCGGCTTGGCCGGCGCATCGGCGGCGCCGGAAGCCTCTGCCCCTGCGGAACCCTTGCCTGCCTCGGCCGACTTGCCGCCGCCCTGCTTGGTGGCCGGCTCGTCCTGCGGCTCGTCGCCGAGGGGCGGGATGCGCACGCTCTGGCCCGGTTCGACGCGGGACGAGGTCTTCACCCGCCCGCCGTCCACGCGCACCTGCCCGGTGCGCACCAGCTTCTGCAGGTGGCCGAAGGAGAGATCAGGAAAATGGACCTTGAACCAGCGGTCGAGGCGCATGCCCGCCTCGTCCTCGGTCACGGTCTTCAGCGCGACGGCCATGAAACGCAATGTCCTTTGAAACGCAATATCCTTCGCACGGGTGCGTGTTCCTGCCCGTTGGCGCAGCAATAGCGCATTTTCGAGGCCAATGGGCAGCAGTCCGGGTGAAGCCGAGTGAAGAAAGTGCGGATGCCCCCTGCAGCCGTCCCCATCCTGCCCCTCAGGCGATGGACCGCATGAGCATCATGCCCGAGAAGACCGCGGCCAGCGCGAGCAGCACGGACGCGGCAACATAGGCGAAGGCAAGGTCATAGGCGTTGCGTTCCACCAGGAAGAAGAAGTCCAGCGAGAAGGTGGAGAAGGTGGTGTAGCCGCCCAGGATGCCCGTGGTCAGGAACAGCCGCATGGTCTGGTTCCAGAATACCCCGTCCTTGAAGGCGAGGTAGCCCACGATCAGCCCCATGATGAAGCTGCCGGACACATTGATGAGAAAGGTAGCGAAGGGAAAGCCGGTGCCCAGGAACTTGGGCACTGCCATGTTGATGAAATGCCGCAAGACACCACCAAGGCCGGCACCGAGGAAGACGACGAGAGCGGGGGGAAGGGTGAAGGTCATGGCCAGTCCGAGCGAGGATCAGGAACGAATGCGCCGCGACGCATGCAGCACGGCAAGGATGGTGATCTCCTCGCCCACGACGCGATAGACCACGAGATAGGGACTGCCCGGAAGGGTCAGTTGCCGGGTTCCGGCCACGGTCCCTGCCGGCGCGGAAAAGGGATGATCGGCAAGGATGTTGATGGCCGTTTCCAGCCGGACGATCACCTTCGCCGCCGCTTTGGGATTATCCTGGCCGATATAATGCTCGATCTCGCGAAGATGCCTCAGGGCCCGCGCGCGGAAAACGATCCTCATCCGCGGAAGCGCGCGAAGAAGGCCTCGACCTCCTGCGGACTCGCGTTCGGCTCGCCGTCCTCCAGCGCCTTGCGCACCTCCTCCTCCTGCTCGGGGGTAAGCACATAGACCTCCCCGCTTTCGAGCACGGAGAGGAACTCACGGGCGAGCGCATCCTGCTCGGCATCGGGCAGGGCTTCGAGCCTCTCGATGAGTTCGCGCATCAGCTTGGTCAAGGCCGGCTCCATGTCTTATTTGATCATACCCCAGACCGGCGCCGGCCGCACCGGCGGCGGCTCACGGCTCGCCGCGCTCGGCCCGCAGCCGCGCCCAATAGTCCATGCGCTTCTTTATCTCGCGCTCGAAGCCGCGCTCCACCGGGTGGTAGAAGCTCTGCCGGCCGAGGGCCTCGGGGAAATAGTTCTGGCCGGAGAAGGCATCCGGCTGGTCATGGTCGTAGCGATAGCCGGCACCATAGCCCTCGCCCTTCATCAGCTTGGTGGGGGCATTGAGGATGTGCTTGGGCGGCACCAGGGAGCCGCCCTCCTTCGCCGCGCGCTTGGCGGCCGAGAACGCCTTGTAGACGGCGTTCGACTTGGGCGCCGTGGCCACATAGACCACCGCCTGGGCCAGGGCCAGCTCGCCCTCCGGAGAGCCGAGGAAGTCGAAGGCGTCCTTGGCCGCATTGGCGACCACCAATGCCTGCGGATCGGCATTGCCAATGTCCTCCACCGCCATGCGCACGATGCGCCGGGCAAGGAACAAGGGCGCTTCTCCCGCATCCAGCATGCGGGCGAAATAATACAGCGCGGCATCCGGGTCCGAGCCGCGCACCGCCTTGTGCAGGGCGGAAATGAGGTTGTAGTGGCCGTCCTCGCTCTTGTCGTAGATGGGCGCGCGCCGCTGCACCACGTCGGCCAGGGCCGCCACGTCGAACACTTCCCCCGGCCGCGCCGCCCGCCACACTTCCTCGGCCAGCGTCAGCGAGGCCCGCCCATCCCCGTCCGCCATGTTGAGCAGGGCGAAGCGGGCGTCCTCGGTCAGCGGCAGGGCCTTGCCCTCAACCTCCTCCGCCCGCGTGAGCAGGCGGGCGATGGCGTCCTGGTCCAGCGACTTGAACACCAGCACGCGGGCGCGCGACAGCAGAGCCGCATTCAGCTCGAAGGACGGGTTCTCGGTGGTGGCCCCCACCAGCGTGACGGTGCCGTCCTCCATCACCGGAAGAAAACTATCCTGCTGGGCGCGGTTGAAGCGGTGGATCTCGTCCACGAACAGCAGCGTCGCCTTGCCCATCTGGCGGCGGGCGCGGGCCTGCTCGAACACCTTCTTGAGGTCGGCGACGCCGGAGAAGATGGCCGAGATCTGCTCGAAATGCAGGTCGGTGGCGCTGGCGAGCAACCGGGCCACCGTGGTCTTGCCGGTGCCCGGCGGCCCCCACAGGATGAGGGAGCCCAGCGAGCGCGTCTCCAGCATGCGGGAGAGCACGCCGTCGGGCCCCACCAGATGCTCCTGCCCCACCACTTCGGAGAGCTTGGCCGGCCGCAGCCGGTCAGCGAGCGGGCGCGACACGTCGCTCCCGAGTCCCGCCGCCTCGAACAGATCGGCCATGGATGCTTCTTCGTCCTCTCGATCGGGTGTCCTGATCCACTGCCCGGTCTTCGACCAATGCCAGGCCGGTTGCTCCACTTCGGCGGGCGGGCACGCTCAGCCCGGCAGCAATGCCGTGATGGTGCGCCCGCCACGCCCCACCGTCACCCGCCAGGCCCGCAGGGGCGTGCGCACCAGCTGCTCCAGGTCGCGGGTGCGGCCGATTTTCTCGCCGTTCACCTCCATCACCACGTCCCCCGGCTTCAAGCCGGCGGCGGCGGCGGGGGAATTGTCGTCCACGTCGTAGATCACCACGCCGGTGGCGTTGGCATCCACCTTCAGTTCCTCGGCCACCGCCGGCGACAGGTTCACCACCGTTGCGCCGGCGAAGGGCGAGCGGGCGCGCACCACCACCTCGTCGCGCGGCACCGTCTCCGGCGCGCCTTCCAGCACCACCACGAGGCTCACCTCCTTGCCGCCGCGGTTGACCGCCAGCGCCGCCTTGCCGCCGATGGGCCGGGTGGCGAAGCGGTAGTTGAGGGATTCGGGATCGTCGATGGCCTGCCCCTCCACCGCGACGATGAGATCCCCCACCTTCAGGCCCGCCTTGGCCGCCGGGCTCTGCGTCACCACGTCCTGCACCAGCACGCCGGTGGGGCGCGGCAGGCCGAGGCTTTCGGCGATGTCGGGCGTCACCCGCTGCAGCTTCGCCCCCAGCCATGGCCGGCGCACCGCCTTGGAGCCGCCCTTGGCCTGTTCCACCACCACCCGCACCATGTTGACCGGAATGGCGAAGCCGATGCCGATGGAGCCGCCCGAGCGGGAATAGATGGCGCTGTTGATGCCCACCATCCGCCCCGCCATGTCCACCAGCGCGCCGCCGGAATTGCCGGGATTGATGGCCGCATCGGTCTGGATGAAGAACTGGTAGTCGGAGATCCCCACCTGGGTGCGGGCCAGCGCGGAGATGATGCCCTGCGTCACCGTCTGGCCGACGCCGAAGGGATCGCCGATGGCCAGCGCCAGGTCGCCCACGGCCAGCTCGTCCGAATTGCCCAGCTCGATGGAGGCGAAAGTCTCCTTCGCCTCGGTCTTGATGCGCAGCACCGCGAGGTCCGTGCGTTGATCCCGCAGCAGCACCTCGGCCTCGTATTCGCGCCGGTCGTTGAGGGCGATGCGGATTTCATCCGCCCCCTCGATGACATGGAAATTGGTGACGACGATGCCGGAGGGGTCCACGATCACGCCGGACCCGAGCGAGCGTTGCACCCGCTCCGGCGCGCGGAGCCCCGGGCCGCCCTGCCCGCCGAAGAAGCGGCGGAAGAAGGGATCGTCAAAAATGGGATTGGCCCGCTGCTGGGCGGTCTTCTGGGCATAGACATTGACCACCGCCGGCGCGGTGCGCGCCACCACGGGCGCGAAGGACAACTTCACCTCCGCGGCGGACGCCGGCACCTGCGGCTGGACCGGAACCGCGGGCTGCTGCGCCAGGGCGCCGCCGCCCCATAGGGCCGCGACGAAGACGCCAATGAGGGACTTGGCAAGCCGCGATGCACCGCGCCGGCTGCCAGGCAGGGGAAGAAAGATGTTCATCCGTCTCAACCGTTCACCGATGAGCCTGCACCCAGCGACGACAGCGACCGGAGGTTGCCGGCCGATGGTGAGTCGCGAGGACTATCCTGTCTATAGCCGCGAGTTGCGCCGAAAAAGCAGCACTGGAGCGCCGACCGCTGGAACAGGTCCAAGCCGAACAGGCCCAGGTCGAACAGGCCCGGGTCGAACAGGCCCTGCGTAACGCGAAAAGGGCGGCTCGAAGGCCGCCCTTTGCAATCCAGATCTCGAAGCGAGCGCGCCTCAGGCCGCCTCGGCTTCCGCCGCCGCAGCGGTGCGGGCGTGATCGGCGGCGCCCTTGGCGTTCACGTCGCGATCCACGAACTCGATCACCGCCATGGCCGTGTTGTCGCCGTAGCGGAAACCGGCCTTGACGATGCGGGTGTATCCACCCGGACGCTCCTTGTAGCGGGGCGCCAACACGTCGAAGAGCTTCTTGACGATGGTCACGTCCTTCAGCTCCGCGATCGCCTGGCGGCGGGCGTGAAGGTCGCCGCGACGGGCGAGGGTCACCAGCTTCTCCACCACCGGGCGAAGATCCTTCGCCTTGGGCAGGGTGGTCACGATCTGCTCGTGGGTGATGAGGGCGCCCGCGAGATTGGAGAACATCGCCTTGCGATGCTCCCAGGTGCGGTTGAACTTGCGATGTACCTTGCCGTGACGCATGACGGCGAACTCCTGAAAGATGGCGGCGGACGAGCCGGCGATCGGTGGCGCGGCTCGGGCCGCTTAAGGTTCAGATCAGTAGTGTTCTTCGAAGCGCTTCGCCAGCTCTTCGATATTCTCCGGCGGCCAGCCGGGCACTTCCATGCCCAGATGCAGGCCGAGGGAGGCGAGCACTTCCTTGATCTCGTTGAGCGACTTCCGACCGAAGTTGGGCGTGCGGAGCATCTCCGTCTCGCTCTTCTGGATCAGGTCGCCGATGTACACGATGTTGTCGTTCTTCAGGCAGTTGGCCGAGCGCACGGACAGCTCCAGCTCGTCCACCTTCTTCAGCAGCGCCGGGGAGAACGGCAGTGTCTGGATCGCGGTGGTCTCGCTCTCGCGCTTGGGCTCCTCGAAGTTGACGAAGATCTCCAGCTGGTCCTGCAGGATGCGCGCGGCATAAGCGAGCGCGTCCTCGGCCGTGATCGAGCCATTGGTCTCGATCTGAAGGGTCAGCTTGTCATAGTCGAGGATCTGACCCTCACGGGTGTTCTCGACCTTGTAGGAGACCTTGCGCACCGGCGAATAGAGGCTGTCGATCGGGATCAGGCCGATCGGCGCGTCCTCGGGCCGGTTGCGGTCGGCGGCGACATAGCCCTTGCCGGTGTCCACCGTGAACTCGATCCGCAGTTCCGCGCCCTCGTCGAGGGTGCAGATGGGCAGGTTCGGGTTGAGGATGGCCACATCACCCACGGTCTGGATGTCGCCGGCCACGAGCACGCCCGGGCCAGTCTTCTTGGCCACCATGCGCTTGGGGCCGTCGCCCTGCATGCGGATGGCCACATCCTTCACGTTGAGGATGATGTCGGTGACATCTTCACGCACGCCGGGAATGGACGAGAACTCGTGCAGCACGCCGTCGATGTGGATCGACGTCACCGCTGCGCCCTGAAGCGACGACAACAGGATGCGGCGCAGGGCATTGCCCAGCGTCATACCGAAGCCGCGCTCCAGCGGCTCGGCGATCACGGTCGCGAAGCGCTTGGGATCGTGGCCGGGGTTGACCTGCAGCTTCTCGGGCTTGATCAGCTCTTGCCAGTTCTTCTGAATCACTTGCTTCACCTTGCTTTCTCGCCGGGCCACGGCAGGTGCCGGGGTCTGTGCCTCAACCGGAGGCCGGGCCCGTCCCGATCGGGGAGGAGAAACCGGGCAGACGATCCGCAGGGCAAAAGCCCCGCGGCGAAACGAAGAGCGGATCAGACCCGACGGCGCTTGCGCGGACGGCAGCCGTTGTGCGGGATCGGCGTCACGTCGCGGATGGAGGTGACAAGGAAACCCGCCGCCTGCAGCGCGCGCAGGGCGGATTCACGTCCCGAGCCGGGACCGGACACTTCCACCTCGAGGGTGCGCATGCCGTGCTCGGCCGCCTTGCGGGCCGCGTCCTCGGCCGCCACCTGCGCGGCGTACGGCGTGGACTTGCGCGAGCCCTTGAACCCCATGGCGCCGGCCGAGGACCAGGAGATGGTGTTGCCCTGGGCGTCGGTGATGGTGATCATGGTGTTGTTGAACGAGGCGTTCACATGCGCGACGCCCGAAGCAATGTTCTTGCGTTCGCGGCGTTTTACGCGGGTAGCTTCCTTAGCCATTCTTGTTTCAATCCTTCAGGCGCGCCCGTAGCTCCAGGCGCTCGGGATGGCCCTTGAGGGGCCGGTCAATGGCATGGGCCGGCGGGCCGGCCCATGCTTTTCAAAGCCTATTGGGCCGGCAAGGCCGGCCCATGCTTTCAGAGGGTCTTGCGACCGATCACTTCTTCTTGCCCGCGATGGCCTTGGCCGGACCCTTGCGGGTGCGGGCATTGGTGTGGGTCCGCTGACCGCGCACCGGCAGGCCGCGACGATGGCGCAGGCCGCGGTAGCAGCCGAGGTCCATCAGCCGCTTGATGTTCATGGCCACTTCGCGGCGCAGATCGCCTTCCACCACGTAGTCGCGGTCGATGGTCTCACGAATCTGCAGCACTTCCTGGTCGGTCAGCTGGTTCACGCGGCGCTCGGCCGGGATGCCGACCTTGGTCACGATTTCCTCGGCATGCTTCGCGCCGATGCCGTGGATATACTGGAGCGCGATGATCACGCGCTTGTTGGTCGGAATATTGACGCCTGCGATACGAGCCACTGCTCTCTCCATGTGACGCCGACGGCCTTGCGGCACGCTCCGGCGGAATGATCCCCGCGTCCGGTGGAGGCCGGCCCTTGCGGGGGAAAAGGAAACGCCTCAGATACGACAAAGCAGCCGCCCTGTCCGACCCTTTCGGGCGGACCGAACGGCACCAATTCCGAGGCGAGGGAGTGCCCATAGCCGGGTTTTAAGAAAGCGTCAAGAGCCTCGCGCAAAGACCCGGCCCGAATCTTGCTGCCGACGCCTCCTGCCTCGCCCGTCACGGCTCCGCGAAAGCTTCGCAAGGAGGCCTCGGGAGCGTGGTAGCAAGCGCGGCGAATCGGCAAGTGCCAACCCCTTTGCTACGCATGTCGCGCCGAGAGCCCGCGGGCGCCGCCGGCAATTCAGCGAAGCGACTGAACAAGCCGGTCAGCGCTCAGAGAGCCCCGAGAGCATCTCCCCGACGGCCAATGCCCGCGCCGCATCGCCGCGAAGACCCATCTCCAACTGCTCGATCCGGAGGAGACAGTCCGCCAGAACATCCGCCCCGGCACCCGACGCTACCCGCCCGGCGAGGGCCGGAACATAGCTCTCATACTCATCGCGAGCCGCGGCTTCACCCGCAGCCCCGATGGGATCCCAATGAGCCAGCAGGATCTCGCCAATGGCACGGCACAGATCCCGCCTAGAGCGTTTTCGAGCGAAGTGGATACCGGTTCGCGTAAAGAAAACGCGTAAACTCAATGACTTAGAGCACTTCCCCGATTCAGTGAAACGGGGAAATGCTCTAGCATCACGCCGCTTCAGCCAGCACCCCGTCGATGGCGGCGGTGACCTGATCGATGGGGGCCATGCCGTCGATCTGCTTGAGTTGGCCGCGGGCCCTGTAATAGGGCGCCACCACCGCGGTATCGCGGTTGTAGGCCTCAAGGCGGGTCTTGAAGACCACCGGGTCATCGTCCTTGCGCACCGCCTCGCCCTTGGCCTGGGCCTCGGCGGCGCGGTTGAGGATGCGGTTCACCAGCTTCTCCTGGTCCACCACCAGCTCAATCACCGCGTCGAGCTTCATGCCCTTGTCGGCGAGGAGATGATCGAGGGCCTCCGCCTGCGCCACCGTGCGCGGGAAGCCGTCCAGAATGAAGCCGTTCTTCGCATCCGGCGCATCAAGGCGCTCGGCAATGATGCCGATCACGATCTCGTCGGAGACGAGGCCGCCGGCGTCCATGACCGCCTTCGCCTTCAGGCCCACCGGCGTACCGGCGGCCACGGCGGCGCGCAGCATGTCGCCGGTCGAGAGCTGGACAATCCCATGACGGGTGACCAGCCGTTGTGCCTGGGTTCCCTTGCCCGCCCCGGGCGGCCCGAGCAGCACCAGCCTCATATTATTTTCTCCTCCCTCCGCGCAGCTTGGCCTTCTTGACCAGACCTTCGTACTGGTGGGCCAACAGATGCCCCTGGATCTGGGACACCGTGTCCATGGTCACACTGACCACGATCAGCAGCGATGTCCCTCCGAAATAGAACGGAAGCGAGGCGTAGGAAATCAGCAGTTCGGGGAAGAGGCAAACCGCCGCAATGTAGGCTGCCCCCACCACGGTGATGCGCGTGAGCACGTAATCGATGTACTCGGCGGTCCGCTCGCCCGGCCGGATGCCGGGAATGAAGCCGCCGTGCTTCTTCAGATTGTCCGCCGTCTCCACCGGATTGAACACGATCGCGGTGTAGAAGAAGCAGAAAAACACGATCAGCAGCACATAGAGCACCATATAGGCCGGGCGACCGTGCCCGATATGGGTCGTGATCGTCTGCAGCCATTCCGGCCCCGAGCCCTGCATGAAGCTGGCGATGGTGGTCGGGATCAGCAGCAGGGACGAGGCGAAGATCGGCGGGATGACGCCCGAGGTGTTCAGCTTCAGCGGCAGGTGCGAGGATTGACCCTCATAGATGCGGTTGCCCACCTGGCGCTTGGGATACTGGATCAGCAGCCGGCGCTGGGCCCGTTCCATGAACACGATGAAGGCGATGACCACCACCGCCATCACCAGCGCGGCGAGAATCAGCACCGTGGAGATGGCGCCCTCGCGGCCGAGCTGAAGCGTGCGCACGAACGCGCCGGGCAATTCCGCAACGATGCCGCCGAAGATGATCAGCGAGGTGCCGTTGCCGATGCCGCGCGAGGTAATCTGCTCGCCCAGCCACATCAGGAACATGGTGCCGCCGGTGAGGGTGATTACCGTGGTGATTCGGAAGAACCAGCCGGGATCGGCCACCACGCTGCCCGACCCCTCGAGGCCGACCGAGATGCCGTAGGCCTGGAACACGGCCAGCACCACGGTGAGGTAGCGCGTATATTGGTTCAGCTGCTTGCGGCCGGCCTCACCCTCCTTCTTCAGCGCCTCCAGCGTCGGCGAGACGCTGGTGAGCAGCTGGATGATGATGGAGGCCGAGATGTACGGCATGATGTTCAGGGCGAAGATGGCCATGCGCTCCACGGCGCCGCCCGAGAACATGTTGAAGAGGCCGATGATCCCCTGCTGCGCGTTCTTGAACACGTCGGCCAGCGCGTCCGGATTGATTCCGGGCATGGGGATATAGGTGCCGAGCCGGTACACAATAAGCGCGCCGAGGGTGAACCAGATGCGCTTCTTGAGCTCTTCGGCCTTGCCGAGAGCGCCAAAATTGAGGTTCGCCGCGAGTTGTTCCGCCGCCGAGACCATGCCTTGCTCCGCTGGACGCCGCCCGGACTGGGGCAGCCCTTATATGAGGGCGCGATTCGCGGGTGCCTAGTGCGCGGATCCGATCAAAGCGGATCGACAGGCGTTTTCTTGCCGATGCTTCCGGACCCCAACCGCGGCCGAGCCAGGACGCCTGTGCGTCCGCCCGCCCTGGGGTCGAAGGTCCTTCCCGCATCCGGCGGCACCGGAGCATCGCCCGGGAAATGCAGATACCCGGCCTTGGACCGGGTTGCTAGAGCCGGATCGTCAGGTTGAGGCAACCCGCACGCCAATCCGTCCCGAAACACGCATTCGCGGAAGGACTGAGGCGAGACGACGCACCCCAATCCTCAAGCGAAAAAACGGCCGGGCGCGCCCGGCCGCTCACATCAAATCGACGCGGCCGGGACACCCCGACCACCCACGGATCATTCCACTTCGGTGACGACCACAGCCGTCAGAACCGTCACGGAACCACCGGCCTTCTCCACGGCGGCGACGGCGGACTTGGTGGCATAGGCCACTTCCAGCGTCACCTTGGCGGAAAGCTCGCCGGAGCCGAGCACGCGGACGCCGTCCTTGACCCGGCGCAGCACGCCGGCCGTGACCAGCGCCGCCTCGGTGACCGGCAGGCCGGCATCGAGCTTGCCGGCTTCGACAGCCGCCTGGATCTTGCCCAGGGAGACCTCGTTGTAGTCGAGGCGGAAGATGTTGTGGAAGCCACGCTTCGGCAGACGCCGATGCAGCGGCATCTGGCCACCTTCGAACCCCTTGATGGCCACGCCGGTCCGGGCCTTCTGGCCCTTCACGCCGCGACCCGCGGTCTTGCCCTTGCCGGAGCCGATGCCCCGGCCCACCCGCATGCGCTTCTTGCGAGCGCCGGGGTTGTCCCTGATTTCGTCGAGATTCATGTCCCGCTCCTCACTCGACCACGCGGACGAGGTGGGCGACCTTCGCGATCATACCGCGCACGGCCGGGGTATCCTTGAGGGTGGAGCGGCGGTGCCGCTTGTTCAGCCCAAGCCCGACCAGGGTTGCTTCCTGGTCGAACGGGCGGCGGATCGGCGAGCCGATCTGCTCCACGGTGACTGTCTTGTCGCTCATGATGGCGCGCTCCTAATCCGACGCTCAGTCCGTCGCTTCCGCGTCTTCGACGCGGCGGCGGGACTGGAGCTGCGACACCTTGATGCCGCGACGGGCCGCGACCGAGCGCGGGCTGTCCTGGTTCTTGAGGGCGTCGAACGTGGCGCGCACCATGTTGTAGGGGTTGGAAGACCCGAAGGACTTCGCCACCACATCGTGCATGCCGAGGGTCTCGAACACCGCGCGCATCGGGCCGCCGGCGATGATGCCGGTACCCGCCGGAGCGGCGCGCAGGATCACCTTGCCGGCGCCGTGATGACCATGCACGTCGTGGTGCAGGGTCCGGCCTTCGCGCAGCGGAACGCGGATGAGCGCACGCTTGGCGCTCTCCGTGGCCTTGCGGATGGCCTCAGGCACTTCGCGGGCCTTGCCGTGGCCGAAGCCCACGCGGCCCTTCTGATCACCCACAACCACCAGGGCGGCGAAGCCGAAGCGACGGCCGCCCTTCACCACCTTCGCGACACGGTTGATGTGGACAAGCTTGTCCACAAACGTGTTGTCGCGATCTTCGCGCTCGTGGCGCTGTTCCCGTTCACGGGCCATATTCGCGTGTCCTTCGCGTCAGAACTGAAGGCCGCCTTCGCGGGCGCCCTCAGCGAGCGCCTTGACGCGCCCATGAAAGATGTATGCGCCGCGGTCGAAGACGACCGCAGTCACGCCCTTCGCCAGGGCCCGCTCGGCCACCAGCTTGCCGATGGTCTTCGCCGCGTCGGTGTCCGCGCCCGTCTTCAGCGACGTGCGCAGATCCTTCTCAAGGCTGGACGCGGCGGCGAGGGTCTCGCCGTTCGCATCATCGATGACCTGCGCATAAATGTGCTGCGAGGTCCGGTGCACCGAAAGGCGCGGACGTCCGTTCGCAGCGACGCGAATCGCACGGCGCACCTTGGCCTTGCGGCGCGCCAGCGCCTCCAAATCCTTAGCCATGGTTCGCCTCCGTTACTTCTTCTTACCTTCCTTGCGGAAGATGAATTCACCGGCGTACTTGACGCCCTTGCCCTTGTAGGGCTCGGGGCCGCGGAACTCTCGGATCTCTGCCGCCACCTGACCGACCTGCTGGCGGTCGATGCCGGAGATGATCACTTCGGTGGGCTTGGGCGTGACGATCTGGATCCCTTCGGGGATCGGGAAGATCACGTCATGGCTATAGCCCAGCGCCAGGTTCAGGTTCTTGCCCTGCACCGCCGCCTTGTAGCCGACGCCGGTGATCTCGAGCTTCTTCTCGAAGCCCTTGGTCACGCCTTCCACCAGGTTCGCCACCAGGGTGCGGGACATGCCCCACATGGCCTTGTGGCGGGTGGTTTCACCGCGCATGGACACCTTGAGTTCGGAGCCCTCGATGGCGGCCTCGATCTCTTCCACGAGCGTCAATTCGAGGGCGCCCTTGGGGCCCTTTACCTTCACCGTCTGTCCGTCCAGGCTGGCGGTGACGCCAGCGGGGATGGCGACGGGCAGCTTGCCGATCTTCGACATGTCGTCCTCCGTCGCCTCAGAACACGGTGCAGAGCACTTCGCCGCCAACATTCTTGTCGCGGGCTTCGTGGTCCGCCATCACGCCCTGGGGCGTGGAGACGACCGCGATGCCGAGACCGTTGGCAACTCGGGGCAGATTCTTGACCGACGCATACACGCGGCGGCCGGGCTTCGACACGCGGGCGATCTCGCGGATCACCGGGACGCCGTCGAAATACTTGAGCTCGATTTCGAACTCGGTGCGACCGTTGCCGTGATCCGTCGCGGTGTAGCCGCGGATATAGCCTTCGGTGCGGAGCACTTCGAGAACGCTCGCACGCAGGCGCGAGCCCGGGGTCGAGGTCTTGTCCTTGCGGCGCATCTGGGCGTTGCGGATGCGGGTGATCAGATCGCCGATGGGATCAGTTACAGCCATCGTTCCCTCCTCACCAGCTCGACTTCACGAGGCCAGGAACCATGCCCTGGTTACCCAGCTCGCGCAGCGCGATACGGCTCATCTTGAGCTTGCGGTAGAAGGCGCGCGGACGGCCCGTCACCTCGCAGCGGTTGCGGATACGAATCTTCGCGCCATTGCGCGGCATCTCCGCCAGCTTGAGGGTCGCCTGGAAGCGTTCCTCGATCGGCAGCGTCTTGTCATTCACGATCGCCTTCAGACGCGCGCGCTTCGCCGCATGGCCAGTGGCCAGCTTGCGGCGGCGCTCGTTCGTCTCGATCGCGCTCTTCTTCGCCATCTTTTGCTCCTGTTCTCCGCGTCTGAGGCAGCTCGAAGCTCCTCACGGCCGGAAAATCACGCTGTCACTTGTCGCTTCACCTCTCCGCCTGGGCGGAAAGGCCGGGCGCCCCGCTCGCGCGAAGCGCCCCTTCTAGACGCTCACTGACGGAAAGGGAAATTAAACGCCTTCAGAAGGGCGCGGGCTTCCTCATCCGTCTTCGCGGTGGTGCACACGATGATGTCCATGCCCCAGATCTGCTCGACGCGGTCGTAGTTGATCTCGGGGAACACGATGTGTTCCTTGACGCCCATCGCATAATTGCCACGGCCGTCGAAGCTCTTCGGGTTCAGGCCCCGGAAGTCCCGCACCCGCGGCAGCGCGATGCTGACGAGCCGGTCCATGAACTCGTACATGCGCGCCTTGCGAAGGGTGACCTTCGCGCCGACCGGCTGGTTCTCGCGCAGCTTGAAGTTCGAGATCGCCTTGCGGGCCCGGGTGATGACCGGCTTCTGGCCGGCGATCTGCGCCAGGTCGGCGGCGGCGGTCGTCACCTTCTTGGTATCGGCAGTGGCTTCGCCCACGCCCATGTTGATGACGATCTTGTCGATCGTCGGCACTTCCATGGGGTTCTTGTAGCCGAACTGCTCGATCATCTTAGGCCGCACCACTTCATCATAGAAGGTGCGCAGCTTCGGGGTATATGTCGCCTCAGCCATCGATCCTCTCCCCGGAACGCTTGGCCACGCGGACCTTGGTCCCGTCTTCCAGCACCTGGAAGCCGACGCGGGTCGGCTTGCCGTCCTTGGGGTCGGCAACGGCGACGTTCGACAGCTGGATGGGAGCCTCCTTGGAGATGATCCCGCCCTCCTGGTTCGCCGTCTGGCGCTGGTGACGCTTGACGATATTGACGCCGCGGACGAGCGCACGCTCCTCCTTCGGCATCACCTGGATAACCTCGCCGGTGCGCCCCTTGTCGCGGCCGGTGAGGACGACGACCTTGTCGCCCTTCTTGATCTTCGCGGCCATCAAAGCACCTCCGGCGCCAGCGAGATGATCTTCATGTGGTTCTTCGAGCGCAGCTCGCGCGGAACCGGTCCGAAGATACGAGTGCCCACCGGCTCCTTGTTGTTGTTGATCAGCACGGCCGCGTTGCGGTCGAAGCGGATCACAGAGCCGTCGACGCGACGAATGTCCTTGGCGGTGCGAACCACCACGGCCTTCATCACGTCGCCCTTCTTCACGCGGCCGCGCGGAATAGCTTCCTTGACCGACACCACGATGATGTCGCCCACGTGGGCATACTTCCGCTTGGAACCGCCAAGTACCTTGATGCACATGACGCGACGCGCACCGGAATTGTCCGCCACGTCGAGATTGGTCTGCATCTGGATCATGACGCACCTGTTCTCGTCATCCGGCGCCGCCGGCGCGCCGGCATTGCCTCAACCCTTGTTTACCGTGGCCGCTCATCGGAACACGGTGCTGCCGCGGTGCGGTCTCCACTCGGTCTCTCATCGAGACGACGGACCCGGCGCCGGAGCCTTCTCCGTCCGGACGATCCATCCGGACGGAAAATCTTCTATCAGACCTCGGCGCGCTTTTCGCCCTGGATCACGATCCAGTTCTTGAGCTTGGAGATCGGCCGGTGCTCCTCGATCCACACCGTATCCCCCACCGTCCAGGCATTGGCCTCGTCGTGGGCGTGATACTTCTTGGACCGACGCACGGTCTTCTTCAGCAGCGGATGGGTGAAGCGGCGCTCCACCCGGACCACCACGGTCTTGTCAGTCTTGTCGCTCACCACGACGCCCTGGAGCACGCGCTTCGGCATCGCTTCCTCACTTCGCCTTCTGCACCGGCGCACCGGTACGCTTGACAGTCTGCACGGTCTTGATCCGCGCGATATCGCGGCGGATCTGCTTGGACCGCGCGGTGTTCTCCAGCTGACCCGTCGCCTTCTGGAAGCGCAGGTTGAACTGTTCCTTCTTCAGCTTCAGCAGCTCATCGGCGAGCTGATCGGGGCTGAGGGCCCGAACGTCCTCGGCTTTCATGAGCCTCTCCTCACTCGGCGATGCGCTGGATGAAGCGCGTCTTGATGGGCAGCTTGGCCGCCGCGAGGGTCAGGGCCTCGCGGGCGGTCTCAACACTCACCCCGTCGATCTCGAACATGATGCGGCCGGGCTTGATGCGGGCCGCCCAATATTCGGGAGCGCCCTTGCCCTTGCCCATGCGCACTTCCGTGGGCTTGGCAGAGACCGGCACGTCCGGGAACACGCGGATCCACACACGCCCGGCACGCTTCATGTGACGGGTGAGCGCGCGGCGGGCCGCCTCGATCTGGCGGGCGGTGACACGCTCCGGCTCGACGGCCTTGAGGCCGAATTCGCCGAAGTTCAGCTCCGTACCGCCCTTGGCGACGCCGTGGATGCGTCCCTTGAACTGCTTGCGGAACTTGGTGCGCTTGGGTTGCAGCATGGCTTAATCGCCTTCTCTCTCGGCAGCCGTCAGGCGCGGTGGCCGCGATCGCGGTCGCCGCGATCGCCACGCTCGCGGTCGCCGCGCTCACGCCGCTGGGGACGCGAGGAGGGACCGGCTTCCTGCTCGGCCTGGCGCTTGTCCTGCGCCATGGGATCGTGCTCGAGGATCTCGCCCTTGAAGACCCACACCTTGACACCGCAGGTGCCGTAGGTGGTGAAGGCCGTGGCGGTGCCGTAGTCCACGTCCGCACGCAGGGTGTGCAGCGGCACGCGGCCTTCGCGGTACCATTCAAGGCGCGCGATCTCAGCGCCGCCGAGGCGGCCCGAGCAATTGATACGGATGCCTTCGGCGCCGAGACGCATGGCCGACTGCACCGCGCGCTTCATGGCCCGGCGGAACGCCACGCGGCGCTCGAGCTGCTGGGCAATGGATTCGGCGACGAGACGAGCGTCGATCTCGGGCTTGCGGATCTCGACGATGTTGATGAAGACCTCCGAGGAGGTCATCTCCGACACCTTCTTGCGCAGCTTGTCGATGTCCGCGCCCTTCTTGCCGATGACCACACCGGGACGACCGGAGTAGATGGTCACGCGGCACTTCTTGTGCGGACGCTCGATCACCACCTTGGACACCGCGGCCTGCTTGAGCTGCTTGAACAGCATCTCGCGGATCTTGATGTCCTCATGGAGCAGCTTGCCGTACTCGCCCTTGTTGGCGAACCAGCGGCTGTCCCACGTGCGGTTGATGCCGAGCCGAAGCCCGATCGGATTGACCTTCTGACCCATCAGGCCCGCTCCTCGACTTCCCGCACCACGATGGTGATGTGGGCGAAGGGCTTCTCGATCCGCGAGGCGCGACCGCGCGCACGGGGAGAAAACCGCTTCATGACCAGACCCTTGCCCACGTGCGCCTCGGCGACGACCAGGTCGTCCACATCGAGTTCGTGGTTGTTCTCGGCATTGGCGATCGCGCTCTCGAGGCACTTCCGCACGTCGCGGGCGATCCGCTTGTGGGAGAACTCGAGATCGGCGAGGGCCGTCGCCACCTTCTTGCCGCGGATCAGGCCCGCGACCAGGTTGAGCTTCTGGGGGGAGATGCGCAGATTGCGCAGCACCGCCTTGGCTTCGTTGTCCGCGAGCGCGCGGGGCTTTGCCTGCTTACCCATGACCGATCACCGCCGCTTCGACTTCTTGTCGGCCGCGTGCCCGTAGTAGGTACGGGTCGGCGCGAACTCGCCGAACTTGTGGCCGATCATTTCCTCGGAGACGTTCACGGGCACGTGCTTGTGCCCGTTGTAGACGCCGAAGGTTAAGCCCACAAATTGGGGCAGGATGGTGGAGCGCCGGCTCCAGATCTTGATAACGTCGCGGCGACCGGTGCCGGAAGCGGCTTCCGCCTTCTTCAGGAGGTAGCCGTCGACGAACGGGCCCTTCCAAATAGACCGTGTCATGTGTCAGGCCCTCACTTCTTCCGCTTGTGGCGGCTGGACACGATGAACTTGTCCGTCGCCTTGTTGTTCCGGGTCTTCTTGCCCTTGGTGGGGAAGCCCCAGGGGGTGACCGGGTTACGGCCACCGGAGGTGCGGCCTTCGCCGCCGCCGTGCGGATGGTCGACCGGGTTCATGGTCACGCCGCGGTTGTGCGGCTTGCGACCCAGCCACCGGCTGCGCCCGGCCTTGCCGAGCGAGATGTTCATGTGGTCGGGGTTGGAGACCGCGCCCACAGTGGCGTAGCAGGCGCCAAGAACAAGGCGCTGCTCACCCGAATTCAGGCGCACGATCACATAGCTCTGATCACGGCCGACGATCTGCGCGTAGGTGCCGGCGGAGCGGGCGATCTGACCGCCCTTGCCCACCTTCAGCTCCACGTTGTGGACGATGGTGCCCACCGGCAGCGAGGACAGCGGCCCGGCATTGCCCGGCTTCACGTCCACCTGCTCGCCGGCGATCACCTGATCGCCCACCGCCAGGCGCTGCGGCGCCAGGATGTAGGCCAGGTCACCGTCCTCATACTTGATGAGGG
The DNA here is from genome assembly GCF_043194565.1 of Xanthobacter autotrophicus ATCC 700552. GTDB lineage: Bacteria > Pseudomonadota > Alphaproteobacteria > Rhizobiales > Xanthobacteraceae > Xanthobacter > Xanthobacter autotrophicus_F. Next base: position 100,919 of record NZ_JBAFVS010000018.1, read on the forward strand.
CGATGAAGGCCGAGCGGTTCGGATCATATTCGATCCGATCCACCACCGCCGGGACGCCACGCTTGGTGCGCTTGAAATCCACCAGGCGATAGGTCTGCTTGTGACCACCGCCGCGGAAGCGGACAGTGATGCGGCCGTTATTGTTGCGGCCGCCCGAGGCGCTCTTGCCCTCGGTCAGCGTCTTCACCGGCTTGCCCTTGTAGAGGCCGGAGCGGTCCACGATCACGAGCTGGCGAAGGCTCGGCGTGACCGGCTTGAAATGCTTCAGCGCCATGGTCTTGTCCCGTTCCCCTCAGCTCTCAGAGGCCCGTGGTGATGTCGATCTTCTGGCCCTCTTCGAGGGTCACGACCGCTTTCTTGACGTCGCTCTGGACGCCCTTGCGGCCCTTGAAGATCTTCACCTTGCCCTTACGGACCAGCGTATTCACGCTCTTCACCTTCACGTCGAAGAGCTTTTCCACGGCCTCCTTGATGGCAGGCTTCGTGGCAGTCTTGGCGACGTTGAAGACAACCTTGTTGTACTCGCTCGCCGCCGTCGCCTTTTCGGTGATGACGGGGGAACGGATCACGTCGTAATGACGCGGCTCGATAGTGCGTTGCGGGCTCATTTGAAGCGCGCCTCCAGCGCGTCCACGGCGGCCTTGGTCAGGACCAGGGTGTCGCGGCGCAGGATGTCATAGACGTTGATGCCCTGGATCGGGAGCACGTCCACATAGGGCAGGTTGCGCGCCGCGAGCGCCACATTCTGCTCCACCTGGGCACCGTCCACGATCAGGACCGATTCGAGACCCAGCTTGGCGAAGTGCTCCTTGAGCGCCTTCGTCTTGGGATCGTCAAGGGAGACCTTGTCGAGCACGATGATCTGCGCCGCCTTGGCCTTCGACGACAGGGCATGCTTCAGGGCGAGCGCACGCACCTTCTTCGGCAGGTCGATGGCATGGGAGCGCACGACCGGACCGAAGGCACGACCACCGCCGCGGAACTGCGGAGCGGAGGCGGCGCCGTGACGGGCGTTGCCGGTGCCCTTCTGCTTGTACATCTTCTTGGACGTGCGGTTGATCTCCGAACGGCCCTTGGTGCGATGGGTGCCGGCCTGGCGGCGCGACAGCTGCCAGGTGACACACCGGTGCAGGATATCCGCCCGCGGCTCGAGACCGAAGATCTCGTCCGACAGGGTCACCGAGCCGGCGTCGATGCCGTCGAGCGTCTTGACGGTGATTTCCATCACGCGCCCTCCTCATTGACGGCTTCGGCGGCGGGAGCCGCTTCGGACCCGTTCAGCTTGAACGCGCCGGGCTTGGGAGCCTCGGCAGGCAGCTTCTTCTTCACCGCGTCGCGCACGGTGATCCAGCCGCCCGCATGGCCGGGAACGGCGCCTTCGACGGCGATGAGGCCGCGCTCGACGTCGGTCATGACGACCTTGAGGTTCTGGGTGGTGACGGTGACGTCACCCATGTGACCAGGCATCTTCTTGTTCTTGAAGGTCTTGCCCGGGTCCTGACGGCCGCCGGTCGAACCGATCGAACGATGCGAGATGGACACGCCGTGGGTGGCGCGAAGACCACCGAAATTGTGGCGCTTCATGCCGCCGGCAAAGCCCTTGCCGATGGTGGTGCCGGTGATGTCCACGTACTGGCCCACAACGAAGTGGTCAGCCGTGATCTCGGCGCCGACGGGGATCAGCGCGTCTTCCGGCACGCGGAACTCGGCGAGCTTGTGCTTGGGCTCGACCTGGGCGACCGCGAAGTGGCCACGCTCGGCGCGGGTCACGTTCTTGGGCTTGCGACGGCCAGCACCGAGCTGAACCGCAACATAACCGTTCTTGTCGAGCGTACGGTGGGCAACCACCTGGCAGCTCTCAACTTTCAGCACAGTGACCGGCACGTGCTCACCGGCATCGGTGAAGATGCGGGTCATGCCAACCTTCTGGGCGATGACGCCTGACCGCATGGTCGTGTCTCCTCGCCTCACGTCAGAGCTTGATTTCGACGTCGACGCCAGCGGCGAGGTCGAGCTTCATCAGCGCGTCCACGGTCTGGGGAGTCGGGTCGACGATATCGAGCAACCGCTTGTGAGTACGCATCTCAAACTGCTCGCGCGACTTCTTGTCGATGTGCGGAGAGCGATTGACGGTGAACTTCTCGATCCGCGTCGGCAGCGGAATCGGGCCGCGCACCTGCGCACCCGTGCGCTTGGCCGTGGCGACGATCTCACGCGTCGACGCATCGAGGATGCGGTGATCGAACGCCTTCAGGCGAATTCGAATGTTCTGGCCGTTCATGGCTCAAAGGCTCCGGGGAAATGAAGGACGCGCGCGTTCCGCGGCGCGTCCCCGTTTTTTCTTGTCAGATCACTCGATGATGGAGGCGACGACGCCGGCGCCC
>NZ_JBAFVS010000019.1:0-100327 GCF_043194565.1 Xanthobacter autotrophicus ATCC 700552
AGGGCGCGATTTTCTAATGCAGGACAGGTAGTTAAGGCCTGTTTGGGTTCCTGATAGCACGAGGCGCCGGTTCCCGATGGCACGATAGTCCGGGTTCCCAATAGCACGGGGCTATCCACAGGCTGTCCACAGGGCGCGGCTGGCTCGAAGGCGAGCAGCAGCCGGCCGCTGACCTCCACCTCAACGAACAGCGTGTAGCCGGGAAGAGGCTGGCGCCGGATCAGATCCCTGAGCTCAAAGGCGAAGCGCTTGAACGGCGACAGGCTGCCCGACTTCTGGTGCAGGTGCCGGAAATCAAACCGCCACCCATCCTGTTGCCGCCCTCCGTGCTTGCGCACCAGCCGGTAGAGCCAGCGCTCCAGCCCGCCCGTCAGCCCGAAATAGGCCCGGTCGATGGTGAGCACGAGCGCATCGTCGAGCACGGCGCGGTAGAACCAGTCCGGCAGGATGAGGTCGACGCCATCGGGCCGGCCGTTGCGATCGGTGCGCTCCTGCCATTCATTGATCCAGGAGAAGCGGTGCCGGCGTCCCTCCGCCGGCTGGCGGATGGTGGTCGAGACCGTCGTGGACTGGAGGCGGTCGAGCGCGGCTTTCAAGCGCTGATAATCACGCAGGGAGGTGCCGCGCCCGACAAAGGTGAGGATCTCATAGGGCGTCGCCGCCATCAGGCGCGAGGTGCGAAGCCCTGCATCGCGCGCCTCGACGATCTGGCTGGCGGCCCAGATGAGAATGTCGGCGTCCCAGATGGTCGCCATGCCGTGGTCGGGCACGGCCTCGACCCGGATGGCGATGCTGCCGGTTCGGAAGTCGATCGGCGCGACGCGCGGTGTTTTGGAGAGGGAGAAGAAGGGATAGGCCATGAGATCCTGCGCATCTCGTGGCGCGAAGTCGCCTGGCAGGGCGCGGAACAGATCGAGCTGTCCGCGCTCCGAGAGGCTGTGATGCCGCGCCGCCATGGGGGGCGTTCAGCGCACGGCGCGGCCGGCGAACGAACCGGCGGCAAGTGCATGGCGCTTGGCCGGCAGGACGGTGCCGCGCGGATCGGAGGTCGAGGTGACCGCGCCGCGCTCGGTCCAGGCCTGCAGGTCGTCGATGGAATAGACGACGCGCCCGCCCAGCTTGCGATAGGCGGGACCGGTGCCATAGGTGCGGTGCTTCTCAAGTGTGCGGGCCGACAGGCTGAGAAACTCGGCGGCTTCCTTGGTGCGCAGGTAGCGCGGCGGGAGGGTGGCGAGATCGGGTCGCATGGAGCGGGCCTCCGTGGGCGTGGCGGGAGCCGCCGGAGTGCGGCGGCGGACGGTGACCACGGTGGCGGAGGAGAAATGTCGGGAGGGATGGGGAAGATTGGGGGGCTAAAATCCGCACCCCGTCACGGGCGGCGACGGTGGCGGAACAGTCGCAGATAGCCGCCGGCGATCAGGCCGGTGCCGCCTTCCACCAGGCCGATGACGCGGTCGCGCAACGGCGATGTTTTCCAGGGATCGGCCGCGACCCGCTCTGTGCCGAAGATGGCCTCGGCGATGTCACGGTAGCTCGCGCCCCGGTTTCGTCCGTCACAGGCTTGAAGCATCAGCCGCAGGCGTCCGCGCTGCTGGCGGGTCATGCGGGTGTCGGGTGGCACGCGCCTCCCACGGTGCGCATGCCAGAGGCGTTTCAGCGCCTCGATGCGGCCGGGGAGGTCGTCGTCAAAGGGGATCAGGGCGGCGATCGGCGCGGCGGGGTCCACGCCGGAAAGCAGAAGATGCGGCGGCGCCGCATGATCAGGTGTTTCGGCAGGTGCAGCGTGACGTGCCGTGCCGGTGCTCAGCAGATGGTCGGGAAGCTCGGTGAGGACGGTGACGGCCGGGTTGATCCGCGGGGACCAGTGGACCGGCTGCCGTGTCGCGGGGAGCGAGGGCTTCGCTGCGACATCGTAACCCCCAGACATGCTCTGCCTCGGCTGGGAGAGGTGCAGCCGCTCTCTCGGCGTCCACAAGGTCCCGATAGGCCTGCTGGTAGGATGCATCCCGCCTGAGGCACTCCCAGGCCAATCCCTCCACAGAGAGATCATCGAAATAGTCGTAGGTCCGACTGTCTCGCCAGCGCGATGTATCGGGCTTCATGAGCGACTCCCAGACGGTGCATGCCGTTGGGATCAGCAATTAAGGATTGCATCGCGAGGCAGAACTCACCTCACAGGCAACAGGTGATGCGGCGCGCGCATCACCTGGACAGGCGGCGCTAGTTGACGCGATGCGGGAGCAGATCGCGATAGCCTGTCTGGGCGAGCCAGCGGGCGCGCTCCAGATGGCTGTCATGCACCGCGCGGGCGCGGGCAGGATCCTGCGCCGGATCGATGCCGAACAGGACGATCACCACTTCCTGCCAGTCAGCTCCCTCGGCGGTCGCGTCGAGGAGGCGCATGTAGAGCTTGATATGGGTGCGGTCATAGGCGGTCAGTTCCTGACCGGACGGCGCCTTATCATCAAACGCCTTGGCCACGTCCATCCCCCGCAGGCTGCCGCTTCTTCTGTCACAAACCAAGCCGTCGGCGACGGCGTGGGGCTGCAATTTAGGATCATTCTATCATGCGCACTCACAAAGCCGAACGCTGCGTCGCCGATCCGCAGACCTGATCCACCATCTCTTCGGCGCTGACAATGCTAGGCGTCACGCGACCGCCGCACGAGCTTGGATCGCGAGTATGTAGAGAATACTCCGTGGTGAAATACTCATCAAGCGACTGCTCTCTCGGCCATGGAGATCCGAGAGGTGTTCGCGCGCAATCTGAAGGCATTGCGGCTGGCCAAGGGGCTGTCGCAGGAGGAGCTTGCGCACCTCGCGGACATTGATCGCACCTATATCAGCTCGCTCGAGCGGTGCGTTTACAACGCCAGCATCGATGTGGTGGAGCGGCTCGCCTCGGTTCTCGGCGTCGAGGCCTCCGACCTGCTTCTGCGTCGGCCGACAGGCCCGACCGAGATCGATCCTGAGGACGACAAGTAGGGCTCTATTGGCGTCATCGCGTTTTCTCGCTTTTCGATGGAGAGCACCCCCGGCCTTGTCGGCCGGGGGCGCAGCCCGCACGTCAGTCGCTGCGGCGCCCGTTGGGGCGGGACCAGATGAGGGAGAAGTTCTCGCCGTCCTCGTCGTCGAAGAGGTTGGCGTAGATGGCAGCGTTGAAGCTCGGATCGTCGAGCTTGAGGCCCAGATAGTCGCGGCCCTCGGTGGAGCGCTTGGACCAGGCGGCCCCGATCTCGGCGCGGCCGACCAGCACCCGGTGGCTGGGGGCGTTCTCGCCGGTGGCGCGGCTGTCGGGGATGATGCGCACGCCCCGGGCCTGCACGCCGAGGGTGACGATGTCGCCGGTGAATTCGTTGGTGCCGGTCTTCTTGAAGGTGCCGATGGTGGCCATGTTCCGTCTCCGTCCTGTCTTCTGAGCCCGCACCATTGCGGCCTCGATGGCGATCGGGAGGCCGGAGGCGAGCGACGCCACATCGCCTCGGGGTCCCCGTCGCGCTGGCGCGATGGGGTGAGGATTGCGACCGCAGCACAGCGGAGGACGGCGCAGGCGCGACTTTGTTGCTGCGCGAGGAATGACGGCGATCCGGGGTCCCCGCGCAGCGCGCGGGGTGGGCGCCGACAGGGGAAGAAAGTCGGGTCCAGCCGTTGTGGCATAGGCGCTCGAGGCGCAGCCGTCCTTCGGCCAGATCTTGCCATTGAAGAGGCCGCCTGGAGCGGGCACGGGCGGATGGATGACGGAGAGGTACGGCCCCGCACCGGATACGCAGACCCGACCGAACCACACCGCCAGACGATGCCCTGAGCCGGGCCAATCTGCCGATTCCCCGTCCCGCCAACGTCGCGAATGCTCTGCCCCAAGGGGGCTTTCGGCTGCGACGCGGCCGCCGTCCTCCACGCGCACCAATCTTGCCGCATTAGAGGGCGAAGCCGGCGCGCCGGATCTCCGCTCCCTCCCGGCCCAGCCGGTTGACGCGGACGATATGCGTTCGCTGTCTGGTGCGCCGAACGGCTATCGCGGCGTCAGGGAGGGGAGCTGTGCCCGTCAGAAGGGCGGAACGCCTTCCTTCCGGTGATCCGCACGAAGGCGACAATGCCAACCACGCCGGCTCCGATGATAGAAAACACCATCTGCCACGGCTGGGAGGGCACGGTGTGCTTCAGGATGCCATGGGTGGCGTGGAAGCCTGCCGCCACGGCCGGGACGACGAACATGGCAGCGATGAGCAGACGCGCCCAGATCGGGCGGACGATCGCGAACAGGAACTGGCCGAGGGCATAAGTCAGGCCAGCGGCGGCAAGGCCGACAACAACGCCGAGCCATCCGGCGCCGGTGTCATAGGCCCATGTGCCCGCCGTGATGCCCGCAAACAGCGGCAACGCGAATACCGCCAGCGTGAAGAGCAGCCAGCAGAGGAATGCGATCGTCGCCATGCTGAGAAGAATGCCGATGAAGATCATGGGGGCGGCTCCATAAAATCAGACCGATGCGCCTCCACCACCACGATGCACCGGCGGGATTGGCGTTGGCGTCAGAGCACGAGCGCACGCCGCCTCCGCCGATTATGGCCGCCTGTTCGCCTCTCAAGAGGCGAAGGGGTCGATTTCGCGGACGATGGCGGCTTCGTCGCCGTCATATTCGGTAGCCGGGGTGACGGAGAGCGTGCCGTCGCCGGCGCGGAAGATGACGACGGTGGCCATCAGGGTGGTGGCGAGGCTGAAGGCGAAGGCGTGAGCGATCTGGGCGGACATCGACCTGGCTCCTGCGCGAGCGGAGGTCCATCCCCCGCTGACAGGCGCCCGAAAGGGCCGGCCGCTGGCCGCAATCACCGCGTGAGGCTCAGCCGGAGCGGCGGCACGCGCAGCGTAGTCCGACCCTTCATGGGTTGATGGCGTCAGGCCATCGGCTGGACCCAAGGATCAGCGTCGTGAAGCGGGGATGGTCGTCCGATCAGGAGACCTTGATGGCGGGTTGCTGCACAGGTCGCTTCCGCCGGGCTGCGAGGTGCAACACGTGCTGCCTGTGGGAAGCCGTCAGCGTTGCATGTTCCACGGATTGATGACCGCCACACCGGCGGCGTCGAACGCGCTGGTATCGCGCGTGGCCACAGTGAAGCCCCGGGCGGCTGCGATTGCGGCGATATAGCCGTCGGGCGTCGGAAAGCCCTTGCCAGCCGTGCGCGCCTTCACGGCGAGGTCGGCATAGTGTCGTGCGGCAGCGATATCGAACGGCAAGACGCGGTCGGCGAACAGCTCCATCACCCCGTCCATGGCATCCGTGAGCCGGTCCTTCCGCTTGCCAGCGGGTAGTGCACCGATGCCGTACAACAGTTCGGCGATGGTGACGCTGGAGAGATAGAGCGTCTCGGCCGCCTGCTCGTCGAGCCACGCCCGCACGGTGTCGTCGGGCGTGGGCTTCATCGCCTCCGAGATGACATTGGTGTCGAGAAGGATCATTCGAAGCTCATGGGCTCGGCAGGTGTCCTGTCACGCGCGGGGCTGAGGGCGTCGATGTCTTCATTGGTCAGGCCGAGACGGCGGCTGCGCTCCGCGAGCGCCGTGCCGAGCCGAAGGCGCGTGTCAGGGCGAACAGCGGTCTCAAGGATGTCGCGCATCTCGGCTTCGGTGCTGCGGCCATGCTGTGCCGCGCGCACCTTCAAGGCGCGGTGCGTTGCCTCGGAGAGATTCCGGATCGTCACTGCGGGCATGATGGCGCCTCCAGTAAGGCCGATTGCGTTGATAGCAAAATAGGGAATTTGCCATCATATTCAAGATGGCGGGTCTGGCGGCGCTTATGCGCCACCAGACCCGAACCGATAGACCGGAATGCCCATCTTGCGGGCCTTGTCGGCCAGATTGTCCTGAATGCCGGTGCCGGGGAAGATCACGACGCCGATCGGCACCACGTTCAGCATCTGGTCGTTGCGCTTGAACGGCGCCGCCTTGGCGTGCTTCGTCCAGTCGGGCTTGAAGGCCACCTGCGGCACCTTGCGGCTGTCGGCCCAGAGAGACGCGATCTTCTCGGCGCCCTTTGGCGAGCCGCCATGCAGCAGCACCATGTCCGGGTGCTTGGCGTGGATCTGATCGAGCTTGACCCAGATCTGCCTATGATCGGCGGTGTCGCCGCCCGAGAAGGCGATTTTCGGCCCGGCGGGCACGAGCACCTCGTTATCCGCGCGCCGCCTGGCGGCGAGGAAATCCCGGCTATCGATCAGTGACGAGGTGAGATGGCGATGGTTGACCCGTGATCCGGCGCGTGGCGTCCAGGGCGAGCCGGTGGCGATGCGGTAGCGGTCGGCAGCGGCCTCACGGAAGGATTCCATGCCGTCGCGCCGGCCGATCAGGTTCATGCCGATGTCGATCAGACGCTCCAGATCGAGAGACTTCACCTCCGAGCCGTCCTGTTCGCGCTGAAGCTGCTTCTGGGCCTGCTCATTGTCGTCGAGCTTCTGTTCGATCCGGTCCACGGCGCGGTGGAACATGTTGACGGTCGACCAGAGGAGATCGGGAAGCTCGGCATCGAGGCTGGTGTCGGTGATCGTTGCGACCAGGGCGTCGAAGATGTCGGCAACGGCGCCTTCGATGAGGCGGTCCGCCGGTGGCGGGCGCTGGTCGCGCTCGTCCTCGGAAGGACGATGGCCGTGGAGCTGCAATTCCTGGATCAGGTGGTCGGTCGGGGATGAGACGTGGTGCGGCTCGTGGTCGTCATGCGCGCTCATGGGATGCTCCGTCGGTGTGGACCGCTTGCCGTTGCGGCCTTCATGGCGACGAAGCCGTCGGGCGGGACGGACCTGCACCCGGAGCGCGGGCATGGTCCCCGAAAGTGGGAACCGGTTTCGGGACAAGACCATGCCGGAAAGCGCACAGGGCCGAAGCGCAGCGGAGGATGGCGACAAGCCGGCGATTTTGCCTCGCGATGGAAAGCGGCCTGAAGGCCGCGCCGGAAAATCGTCGGCGGCAGCCATTGCCGATCCGGCCCGGCTGGCGGCCGATCGCCCTCTCGAAGGCGCAAGGCGCGGTCCATTTCCGAGGGCTGACGCACCCAAGCGGGCATGGCCCCAAGCACACGGCCGTTCAGCCCGTTCCGGCTATGGGGCCAGGCTCAGGAAGCGCGCGACGTCCTCCGGGGCGAGTTGCACCCGAACACACGCCTGGAGGGCATCCATACCGAGCCGCTGGAGATCCTCGTTGAAGTCCCCGAGCGCTGGCGACAATGGAATAGCCTCGATACCCTCGGCGTTCGCCCGTTCGATCAGCGTGTCCCGCGCGGCGTCGCCTGCCGGATCCTTGTCGCTGACGATGTAGAGCCGCCTCAGGGCAGGCGGGAACAGGATGGCGGCCAGATGTGCTGCCGAGAGCGCCGGTGCTATCGCCATGTCGGGCAGGACCTGCCGGAGGGAAAGCATGGTCTCGATGCCTTCGCCCGCTGCCATCACGCTGTCGGGCACACCGATGCGAACGGTAGACCCAAGCAGATCACCCATCGCCTTGCGCGGCGTGTCGACTGGAGCCTTGTCCGTACCGTCGGGGGCGAGCCAGGTGCGGTGTACGCCGGTGATCCTGCCGGAGAGATCGGTGACGGCGGCGATCATCGCGGGCCAGGTCTCTGCCGGGCCGTCGTCAGGCTTGTAGTAGCAGCGCGGATGGAAGCGCAGGTTTCCGGTTCCGTGCAAAAGCGTAATGCCGCGTCGGCGCAAATACGTCTCTGCAAGGGTCCCAGCGAGGGGCTGCGACATGGCGAACAGACGCCTTGCCGCTTCGGTCGATCCTGACGGGGCCGGCGCGATACCGCGACGTTGTGCTACGGGCTCCGGTTCGGGATGCGGCAGGTTGAGAAAGGCGCGCGCTTCCTCGGCTACGTCAGCGAAGTCGGTGAGGCCCAAGGAGCCACGTATCATGTCGAGAAGATCGCCATGTTCGCCGGTGGCGGCATCGGTCCATTTGCCCGCCGGGCTCTTCGCGGATGCGTGGAGCCGGACGAAGAGCGAGCGGCCCGGTGTGTTGCGGACATCGCCGACCAGCCAGTAGCGGCCCTCCCGGCGCCCATTGGAAAGATAGTGGCGGCAGACGGCTTCGGCCCGATCGGCGAGCCGGCGCGACAGATCGTGAGCAATCCCGGACATGGCGAGCTTTTCAAAAACAAAGGCCCGCCGACAGAGCCGGCGGGCCGAGGTTCAGGATCGTGTTGAGGGTTACTCCGCCGCCACGGCAGGGGGGATGTCCGTGGTGTCTTCAGTATCCTCAAGACTCTCGTCTTCGCCCATGGCGGTTGTGCCGTCCTGCGCCGCCGTTTCATCGCCAACTGCGGGTTCAGAGCCGCGCAGCGGTTCCGGCAGCCAGCCGGTGTCGGCCAGCAGCGTTTCGGCCTCGCGGGCCATGTCGCCCTTCTTCAGGTGCGCGATGCGCTCTGCCGCACGTGGCCCCTTGGCCTCGCTCACCGCCTGTAGAATGCGGGCCTTGGTCACGCGCCCGAGGAAATTATCCAAGGTCGGCTTCCACCCGACGGCTGCCATGTCGAGGTCGACGGCACGAGCGAGTTGATCGGCATGGTTGAGCGCGCGGGGGCGCCGGTTCCAGGCCTCGTGAACGGCGTTTACCGACAGGCTCACCACATGGGCGAACAGGCCGGAGCGGCTGTCGCTGTCCCAGTCCCGCAGAGCCTCCCAGAGATCGGCCGAGTCCTTCGGCAGCACCTTGGCCCAGCCCTCATGCCGGGCGTGGATCGCCGCGGCCGAGGCACTGTCATTCAGCCCCGGCGCCTGCGCGCTGAACGCCACGCTCTTCAGGTCGAGTTCGAGGCAGCTATCCGAGCCATAGCGATAGAAGCTCTTCAGCGTCAGGGCATGCAGGGCCGCGAGGAAGGCGACATCGGGCCGATCGCCCAGCGCCTGGCGCAGGCCGAGCGTGCGGTGCGAGGTCAGCTCGGTCATCAGCCGGTCCGAGAGCGCAGATAGCCCTTCATCCTCCTCGGGCTCGGGCATCGGCGCATCTGCCATGACGGCCTCGCCGGTACGCATGGCCGCAACCGCGCCAACGTGCGGGCCGGCGTTTTCGACGGTGGCTTCGGGCTCCACCGGCAGTTCGTCCTCGGGCCGCACATAGCCGCGCTCAATACGCGGCGTGCCATCATGGGTGATGCTGACAAAGGCGCCGGCGCGCGCCACATCCAGCGGATCGAAGGTGATCGGACGCGCCTCGAAGGCTTCGATCGCCGTCTCGATCTCGCCGAGCCGCGCGTCGACCTCCTCCGGCAGATCATCAGCCTCGGCGTATTCCGCGGACAGGCGATCATATTCCGCCTGCAGGGCATCGCGGCTCGCTTCCTCTTGGGCGGTGAGCGGGATGGTCTCGCCGCGCAGCTGGCGCAGGCCGTAGGTGTGGCCATAGGCGAAGTCAGGGGCCATCTCGACCCACTTCCACCCCTCAGTGGTGACAGCGTCGGCCTCAGCCTTGAGCTTCTCGGCCACCAGCCGGTCGACAAGCGCGACATCCTGCAGCCAGCCGCCATCATCGCCCTGGAATAGGTCGCGCAGGATGGTGCCGCCGGCCTCGACATAGGCCTCGAGGCCAATGAACTGGGCGCGCTTGTCACAGGCGCGGACAGCACCTTCGGTCAGCATGCGGCGGATGGCATAGGGCTGCTTGTCATAGGAGGTCTTCAGCCGCTCGAAGACCTGTTCCTGGCGCGCATGGTCGCCGGAGACGGTAAAGGCCATGAGCTGGTCGAGCGTCATGCCGTCCTCGGCATAGACCTCCAGCAGCACCGGCGAGACCGAGGCGAGCTTGAGGCGCTGCTTGACCACGCCGACGGAGACGAAGAAGGCGGCCGCAATCTCTTCCTCGGACTGACCCTTCTCGCGCAGCGCCAGGAAGGCGCGGAACTGGTCGAGCGGGTGCAGCGGCGCTCGCTGGACGTTCTCGGCGAGCGAATCCTCCTCGGCGATGCCGCCCTCCCGGATGACGCAGGGCACCGGCGCGGTCCTGGCGAGCCGCTTCTGCTTCACCAGCAATTCCAGCGCCCGATAGCGCCGTCCGCCGGCCGGGATCTCGAACATGCCAGTCTCGACGCCGGTGTCGTCAACCACAGGCCGGACGCTCAGGCCCTGCAGCAGGCCACGGCGGGCGATGTCCTCGGCCAGTTCCTCGATCGAGACCCCGGCCTTGATGCGCCGGACGTTCGACTGGCTGAGCAGGAGCTTGTTGAAGGGGATGTCACGCGAGGGCGAGAGCGTGATCTTCTGAACATTGGTCGCCATGGAAGGCACCTCCGCGACGGGCGGCCAAGAGCCTCTCTCTCGGCCTCCAACCCGTCACGAAGCGCAGCGCCGCCCTCTCACTCTGGAGGGCGACGCCGCAGAACCCCAGATCTGCAAAAGCGCAAAGCAGGAGACACGGATCTCCGCATCTCCGGCTTTCCGGAAGTCAGGCGGCCCGATCGAGCAGCTTCTTGGCCCGCCCCTCGAGGTCGAGCCGCGCATCCTGGTGCGGCTTGTCGCGTGCGAGCGCGGTGATGCCCTGCACGAAGTCGAAGATGCTCTCGGGCTTGCGCCCTTCCTCGGCCAGCACCGTGTCGATGATCTTGGCTGTCTCCACCTTGGAGAAGCCCCGGTTGCGCAGGAAGTCGCTGCGGTCCTCGTCAGTGCGCGCGACGATCTTCTCCCGTGCGGCCTTGATGCCGTTGACGAAGGGCATGGGCGAGGAATTGGCGAAGCGGGTCAGGGCCGGGGCCGCCTCATGCGCAAAGCGCGAGGCCGCGTATTTGGAGTGGCGGATGGTGATTTCCCGGAAGTCCTCGACGCCCCAGAGATTGCGGTTCTGGCACACGGCACGCAGATAGAAGCTGGCGATGCCGAGCGTCTTGGCGCCCACCTCCGAATTCCAGCAGTAGAAGCCCCGGAAATAGAGGTCCGGCGAGCCGTCGGGCAAACGCCCGGCTTCGATGGGGTTGAGATCGTCCACCAGGAACAGGAAGACGTCGCGGTCGGAGGCGTAGAGCGTCGTCGTATCCTTGGTGATGTCGACACGCGGATTGTAGATGCCCGTGGACCAGTCGAGCACGCCCGGCACCTTCCAGCGCGTATCGCCGGTGCCGTTGCCGGCAATCCGCTGCACCGCCTCGACCAGTTCGTGATCATAGATGCGGCCGTAGTCCGGGCCGGTCACCGCGCGCAACTCGACGCGGCCATTGGCGGTCTCAAACGTCTTGATCTGCTCGGCGCGGTGCGCGGTCAGGCCATATTGCAGATTGATGCCGGCCAGCGCGGCGGGAAGCTGGCGCAGATAGGCAGCCGGTGCCCCGATCTGGGCCGCGAGCTGGCCGAAGGACCAATGGTTCGGTTCGACGGGTGCATCCGCCCCGGGCAGCACCAGCGCCAGCCGTTCGGCATTGGAGCGGCTCGCCTCCACATGGATGCGGGACGTCTCCACGAGGCGCGACCGGCTGTGATCGGCCCGGCCCCGCACCATCGCGGCCAGCTCGCCGAGGGACAGGAACCGTTCGTCATCCGGTCGGGAAAACCACTCCGACGACACGCGGCCGACCCGTTCGCCGCGCGTGACATCCACCTTGTAGCCGCCACTGACGTTGCGACCGGCATCCAGAACCTGCATGTTCATGGGGATCAACCTCCATCACGGGCGCCGGAAGCCTCTCTCCCAGCCCTCAACCCGTCACGGAAATCCGGTCCGCACTCTCACTCTCCGGACGAAGTCATCCGCCGTCCAGAAGATGAGGACGGCGGACGATCCTTCCGAAGATAGTTAGATCTTGATGAACTGGTGGGCCGACAACGAGCCGAAGGGCAGCTGTGCCAGCGGTCCACCGATGTCGAGCGGGCCGAGATCAACGGGGAAAAATCCGATGGCCTCGATGATCGCGCGAACCTCGGTCTTTGCGGCAGCGTCATCGCCCGAATAAAACAGCACGCGCTTGCCACCCGACGCCTCGGGCTCACTCAAGACGTTGACGTCGAGGTGATTGAACGCCTTGACCACCCTCGCGCCCGGAACGTACTGGCGGAATATCTCGCTCGAGTGCTTTCCACCGAGATCGACCGCCTTGATGCCATAGGCTGCGAGGGGATTGCTGGGGTCTGTCGCATCGGGTGAATTCGGATCGATGAATTCCACCGGGTTGGTGCCGTCGATCACGATCCGTCCGTTCCAGGCCGGCAATGCGCCGAGCACCTTGCTGGCATCGACCCAACGGACCGCCGCCAGGACAATGTCGGCGCTGGCCGCCTCTTCCACGGTGCCTGCCTTGATGGAGGGCCCGAGTTCCTGCACCAGGGCGGCTAGAGACTGGGGTCCGCGGCTGTTCGAGATCGTGGCCGAGATTCCCTTGCTGGCAAGGGCCCGAGCGAAGTTAGAGCCGAGGGCGCCTGCGCCGACGATACCAATGGTCATGATGGTCTCCTGATGCGTGGGGGACTTGGGCGGATGGGAACCGTCAGTGCCCCCGGAAGGCTGGACGGTCTCTCACTGTTGCTTTCAGGCCTCAGCGGAACTTAAATGATTATGTGTCATCGCTTCTATGACATTTAAGGGCAAAACGATTACCAGACGAGCGGAATAGAGAACTTACCGAGCCGGGCGACCTCGGAAGCAATATCGGCTATTGTGGTTTTGCCGAGTTCATCTTCGAGCGCTTTCCGTGCCCGCGACAAGGTTGGGCGTATGGCCTCAAGTATGTTGCCGCCCACAGCGCAGCTTTCGCAGGGCGGTGTCCTGTGCATTGAAAATAGCTCGGTGTCCTCGACGGCTTCATAGACATCGAGCAACCGTATCTTCTCGGCCGGCTTCGCCAATAGCGCGCCGCCGCCGGCGCCGAGCTGCGAACGTGTCAGCCCGGCATCATTCAGGCGGGACAGCAATCCGCGGACGACCACCGCTCCGGTATTTGCCGAATAGGCGAGATCCTCGGAACGCAGCGGCTTGCCGTCGCTGACGGCGAGTGCCGTAAGGACATGCACGGCGACGGCAAAGCGCGTACTGGTCGGCATCACGAGCTTCCCTTATATGTCGATATGACTACGACACACTTATGGTCCTGTCAACGAGCCACCCGACTGGCTTTCGTTCGGGCACTGTTTCAGGCGCTCGATCATCCACCGGCCAGCGGGGCCGGGCGGCGCCGCGTTCCGGTAGACGGCGGACATGGGCAGCTTCAATCCGCCAGGCGGCACGTCTTCGATCGGGAGCTCCGCCAGCCGTCCATCGGTGATGTCCTTTGCCACGGCATGAAGCGGCATCCCGCCCCAGCCCAAGCCACTGAGAAGAAACGCGTGCTTGGCAAAGAGGTCGGCCAGCCGCCAGGTTGATGGCGACATGACACCGAACTCCCGACCCGCCGAGAGATCGGATCGGTCCGTCAGTACGAGCTGGACGTGCCGCGCCAGCTCGTCGCGCGGGATGAGACCGGCATGGGCCGCCAGCGGATGGTCGACGCTCGCGACCATGACGAAGTCGATGCTGGTGACGCGCTCGGCCACGAGCCCGGCGGGAAGCGTCGGTAGGGAAATGACGAGGCCGAAACTGGCACGCCCATCGATCACGGGTTGCACGACGCCGCCGAGCGCCTCGACATAAAGCCGCAACGGCGTGGCCGGAAACTGGTCGCGGAAGTCGCGGGCAACTTCGGCGATCACGCTGATGGGGAAGAAGACGTCAATGACCGCGGCGAGTTCCGCCTCCAACCCGCCGGAAATCCCCTTGGCGCGAGCCTTCATGCCGTCTACGCCCGCGACAATGCCTCGCGCATCGGCGAGCAGGATTGAGCCCTCGCGCGTGAGCCGCGGATAGCGTGCGCTACGGTCGAAAAGCGCAACGGCGAGTTGGGCTTCAAGGTTGGCGATGGATTCGCTGACGGCCGACTGCGTCCGCCGAAGGCGACGCGCGGCGGCGGAGAAGCTGCCTTCGTCGGCGGCGGCAAGAAAGGTCCGCAATTGGTCAAGCGATACACCGTCGAGCATGTCGGCTTCCTCGTATCTACGGGCCGGACGATAGCCATCCTGCCGAGCTTGTACCATCGGCAAAATAGATGGATTGGATCGGTTTATACCGGCTTCCCCGTCAGGTCAGAGCGTGGCACCCATTCCTCCATGTTCGATGCCATCAAGAAACTGTTTTCCCGCTCTGCTTTAGCCCCCGTCATCGGGCGGCCGGAGGATCATCCTATGACCACCATCCTGCATATCGACTCCAGCATCCTCGGTGGCTATTCGGCCACCCGTTCCTTGACCGCCGATATCGTGGCCAGGCAGCTCGCGCTGCATCCGGGTGCGCAGGTCATCCGGCGGGATCTCGTCGTCGATGCGGCGATGCATCTGTCCGGCGCGCACATGGCGGTCTTTCAAGGTGGCCAGGTCACGGATCCTCTGCTCGGCCAGGATCTTGCCACCGGCGGTGCCTATATCGACGACCTCTTCGCTGCCGACATCATCGTCATCGGGGCGCCGATGTATAATTTCTCGATCCCGACACAGCTGAAGGGTTGGATCGACCGGGTCGCCGTGGCGGGCCGCACGTTCAAGTATGGCGCGAATGGTCCCGAGGGACTGCTGACCGGCAAGAAGGTCTACCTGGCGTCCGCGCGCGGTGGTGTGTACAGCGGCGCGAGCCCGATGGCGGCTCTCGATCATCAGGAATCTTACCTGCTCGCCGCGCTCGGTTTCATCGGCTTGACCGATGTCACGGTCATCCGGGCCGAGGGTCTGGCCCTTGGCGAGGAAGCAAAGGCGGCGGCGCTGGCCGGCGCCAAGGCGCAGATCGCCGCGCTGGCGGCCTGATCGCGCACGCATCCGACATCCCGCTTCCAGACGCCAAGGCCGACGACCATGTCCCAGACCAATCTTCTTGCGGCCGTCGGCCGTCTGTTGATCGCACTCATCTTCATCGCCAGCGGGCTCGGCAAGATTGCCGCGCCCGGTGCGACGCAAGGCTACATCGCGGCGGTAGGCCTGCCGCTGCCGATGGTCTCCTACCTGATCGCCGTCCTTGTCGAGCTGGCTGGAGGCATCTTGATTTTGATCGGTTATCAGGTCCGGATCACAGGCCTTGTACTCGCCGCCTTCACCCTGGCGACCGCCGTGATCTTCCACACCAACTTCGCCGATCAGAATCAGATGATCCATTTCCTGAAGAACGTCGCCATTGCGGGCGGCCTCCTGCAGGTGGCGGCATTCGGCGCAGGTGCCCTCAGCCTCGACGGACGGCGTCTCCGCTCTCGCTGAATACGGAATGGCCGACGGCGAAGAGAGGTTATGGACATGGAAATCGGCATCGATAGCTTTGCGGCCACCATCCCCAATCCGGCGACCGGCCAGGCCCTGCCGGCGGCGGACCGGATGGAGGCCTTGCTGGCGGAGGTGGAAACCGCCGACCGCGTCGGCCTCGACGTGTTCGGCATCGGCGAACACCACCGCAAGGAGTTCCTCGATTCCGCGCCGGCGGTCATCCTGGCGGCGGCAGCGGCCCGCACCAAGCGCATCCGCCTGACCAGCGCGGTAACCGTGCTGAGCGCCGCGGATCCGGTGCGGGTCTTCCAGGACTTCGCCACCATCGATCTCATCGCCAAAGGCCGTGCGGAGATCGTCGTGGGGCGTGGCTCCTTTGGCGAGGCCTATCCGCTGTTCGGCTTCGCGGCGGAAGACTACGACGCCCTGTTCGCCGAAAAGCTCGATCTGCTCCTCAAGCTGCGCGAGGCGACCACCATCTCCTGGCGCGGCCGGTTTCGGCCGGCGCTCACCGGCCAGGGGGTCTTTCCCCGGCCGCATCAGGACAGGATCCCGATCTGGCTCGGCGTCGGTGGCACACCGCAATCCTTCGTCCGCGCGGGAGTGCTTGGCCTTCCGTTGATGGTCGCGATCATCGGCGGGAGCTTTGCTCGCTTCCGTCCGCTGGTGGACCTCTATCGCGAGGCGGGCCGGCGAGCAGGATACGCGCCGGAGACGCTGAAGGTCGGCATCCATGCCATGGGGTTCGTCGGCGACACCGATCGGAGCGCCGCGGACGCATTCTTTCCCGGCTGGGCCCATATGTTCACCGAGATCGGCCGTGAACGCGGCTGGTCGACGGCGACACGGGCGCAGTTTGATGCGATGTGCGGTCCGCAGGGCGCTTTTCTGATCGGAAACCCGCAGACAGTGCGCGACAAGGTCCTCGCGGCCAACGACGCACTTGGCGGGATCTCGCGCCTGACCTTCCAGATGAGTTCAGCCATGCTGGAGACCGAGGCCATGCAGCGCTCGATCACGTTGCTCGGAACCGAGGTTGCTCCGGCGGTGAAAGCCGCGCTGGGCCAAGTGCCTCAAAATGGGTGAGCTGATTGACGGCAATTGGCGACGCGGTGGCGTCGAGAGCGTACTGACCGATGGCCAATTACGCCGTCCTCCCTCGGTCTTTCGCGATTGGGTCACTCCCGATGGCGATGGGCCATTCAAGCCTGCTCCGGGCCGCTATCACCTCTACGTCTCGCTCGCCTGTCCCTGGGCGCACCGCACCCTCATCATGCGCAACCTGAAAGGGCTCGGCGATCTGGTCGGCGTTTCCGTCGTTCATTGGCATATGGGCGACGATGGCTGGACCTTCGATGAAGGCGCCGGGGTAATCCCCGACGGGATCAATGGTGCGAAGTTCCTGCACGAAATTTACACGCTGTCGGATCCGACCTGCACGTCACGCGTGACCGTGCCGGTGCTGTGGGACAAGGCGACCCGCAGGATCGTCTCGAACGAGTCCGCGGACATCCTGCGCATGTTCAATACCGCCTTTGACGGCTGCGGCGCGGCTGCCGGCGACTATTACCCAGCTGCTCATCGCGAAGAGATCGACGCCATCAATGCGCGTGTCTACGCGACCCTGAACAACGGTGTGTATCGCTCCGGCTTCGCGACGACGCAGGTCGCCTATGAAGCGGCTGTCGAAGAGGTCTTTCAGACGCTCGACTGGCTGGAGCCGCGCCTGGCGCACCAACGCTACCTTGTCGGCGATCGATTGACCGAGGCGGACATTCGGCTGTTCACGACCCTGGTGCGATTTGACGTGGTCTATCATGGCCACTTCAAGTGCAACCGCCGGGCGCTGACCGACTATCCGGCCCTCTGGGCCTATACGCGAGACCTGTATCAACATCCGGCCATCCGACCGACGGTCGATTTCCATCACATCAAGGCGCACTATTACGGTAGCCACCCTTGGCTCAATCCAAGCGCCATCATACCCATCGGCCCTGATCGCGATTTCGAACGGACCTCGGACCGTTCAAACCTTGCCGAAGGGCAATGACCGCATCTGACCCATGCGGCAAACGGGGTTCCCCGACCGAACTCGGGAGCGAAGGCTCGGCCGGGGTTTGAGGCATCAGGCGGTCATGCGCTCGGCGCAAGGGCCTGCCGGACCACGGCGCTATCGACATATTGCGTCATGGTGGCGATCTTGCCGTTCTTCACCTCATAGAGATGTGCGAAGGCGGCGCGCATCGACTTTCCGGTGGCATTGTAGGTGCCGGAATAGACGCCGAAGGCGGCGACGCGGTCGCCGTCTTCCAGGAAGGTGTGGACCTCGGCGCGATAGCCGGTCCATTCGGTGCCGAGGCGTCGGAAGACGCCCGCGATGATCGCGTCCGGCCCGACATAGGTTCCCGCATACGGGAACCCTTCTGCTTCCGTCCATGAAGCATCCGGCGCAAGAGCGGCCAGCAGGTTTCGGCCGTTCTCTTCCGACGTCCCCTTATAGGTTGCGCGGATCAGTTCGAGATTGGCGCCCATCTCAGCCCCACTTCATCTCGCCGGTGGCGACCTTCGAGCCGATATCGAGAGCGACGCCCATGCCGAGGCCCGGGAAGCGGGCGAGCATCGCGGCCTTGAGTGCAGCCGAGTCCTTGGCCTTGGCCAGTTCTTCCTCGAAGGCGAGGAGATAGGCCTTCGTATAGGCAACGCCTGAGAGATCGGTGGCGGCGCCCGGCACCATGTGACCGGGCACGACGATGGCCGGCGTGCGGGCCGCGATCCTGTCGAGATTAGCGATCCAGGCGGCGCGCTGTTCCTTGGTCGGGGTGTCGGCGGTCCAGACATACACGCCGGAGAACACCATCACCCCGCCAAACACCGCGTTCAGCGACGGCACGAAGAGAGAGCGGCGGTTGGCAAGCCCCTCAGCCGGCACGATCTCGACGGTCTCGCCGTCGACGGTGAGCGAGGGGCCGTCGAACACCTCGGGGATGATGATGTCGGCCAGCGTCTGCGGGCCGTTCTCCTTGAGCTGCGGCCCCCACACCGCGAGCTTCTTCTCCACGCTCGCCTTGATCGCAGCGACGGTCTCGGAGGCTGCGATCACTTTGGCGCCGGGGAAGGCTTCCTTGATCGGCTTGAGACTGAAGTAATAATCGGGATCGGACTGGCTGACATAGATGGTGGTCAGCGTCTTGCCGCTGGCCTTGATCGCCTCGGCCACCGCCCGCCCGTCGGCGTAGGTGAAGCCACCGTCGATCAGCAGTGCTTCGGAGGCGCCGGTGATGAGCACGGGGGCGCGATAGAAGCCCTTTTCCCCGGCGGGGAAGAGCTTCCAGGACAGCCCGCCGGCGGCATGGCCGAGACCTGCGGGAGCAAAGGCAGCGGCGGCGCCGGCCGCGAGGGTGGTTTTCATGAGGGATCTCCGGGTGAGCATGGATGTCTCCTGATGGGGCGATGGAATGGAAAAATGCGGGGCAGATGGGAGCCCTGCCGCTGGCGCAGGCTCAGGCCGCGTTCAGTTCGGCGACCAGCATGGTCCTACTGCCGAACAGGGCGCTGGCCCGCACGAGCCGGGGGCTGTCTCCCGCACCGACACTGAGGGCCGGGACGCCCTCGGCACCGAGCCGGCGCATCTCAGTGCGTGCGGAATCGAGGCGCGAGCGATACGCCGCCATCAACGCCTCGTCAGGCGTTTCGAGGCGATCGGCGATCTCCGGCATGTCCAGGGTCCGCAGCACCTGTGTGAGGACAGTGATGTCGGTTATGTCGCGGCCCTCCACATAGCGGGCGTGCTGGATGGCCTTCAGCGCTTCGAACGCCCGCTTGGGGGCGGTGATGGCAACCGCTATGACCGCCAGCGTCGCCGGGCCGGAATCGAACAGGCGTGTGCGGTCTGCCAGAACCTTGTGACGATAGGCGTCGCTGAAGGGCTGGCCGGTGAGGCGGGCGATGCGCTGGTCATTGCTCCAGGCGTAATCCGCGAAGCCCGCATCCATCGGGCGGGCGCCGGTCCCGGCGAAGAGGCCCGTTGGCGCCAGCTCAACATCCATATCCGGCTCGCGGATCAGATTTTCCAGCGTTGCGGATGCGCCGTAGCACCAGCCACAGAGCGGATCGAACAGATAGGTGATGCGGATTTTCTTGGTCATGGCCATCTCCTCCGCCAAGGAAATGGCACGGGCGGACTGACCATAAAAGACCGACAAAAATGACACTCTGTATGCTAATAACAAACAGTCATGCCATCCGACCGCGCGCGCACTCATGAACCTCAATCGCCTGGCCTATTTTACCGCTGTCGTTGACACCGGCTCGTTCACCCGCGCCGCCGAGCGGCTCGGCATCACCAAGGCGGTGGTGAGCCAGCAGGTCGCGCAGTTGGAAAGGGATCTGGGGACCAGCCTGCTGGTGCGAACGACACGGCAGGTCCGGCCCACCGAGGCCGGCCGGCTGTTTCATGCGCGCTGCGTGATGATCCTGCGCGACGCGGAAGACGCGTTCGATGAGATGGCGCAGGCCGCGGCGGCGCCGACGGGCACGCTGCGCATCACCGCCCCGAACGATTACGGCACGGCCCTTGTCGCCCCGCTCGCCTCCGCCTTCACGGCCCGCTTTCCGGCCTGCCGGGTGGAACTGACGCTGAGCGACGACACGGTTGATCTCGTTTCCGGCCGGATCGATCTGGCCATCCGTGTCGGCTGGCTGGTGGATTCCAGTCTTCAGGCGCGCAAGATCGGTTCCTTCGACCAGTTGCTGGTCGCGAGCCCCGTCTTCGCAGATCGCATCGCTACGCTGCGCGCGCCTGAAGATCTGGGTTCCTTGCCCTTCATCGCCAATCTCGCCCTGCGCGAACCCTTGCTTTGGTCCTTCACGCGTGGTGACCTCGACCGGCAGACCGCACGCCTGCAGGCGACCATTGCCATCGACACCACACCCGGCGTGCTCGCGGCGGTGAAGGCCGGCGGGGGGCTTTCCATCCTGCCGGATTTTCTCGTGGCGGAGGACCTGGCAGCCGGGCGACTGATCCATGTGCTGCATGCGTGGCAACTGCCGTCCGGCGGCATCCACACGGTCTATCCCACAGCCCGCTTCCGCCCGCCCAAGGTGACGGCCTTCGTGGACATGCTCGTGGCTGTACAGAAGACCAGGTCCATTCCCACAGCGCCCGCGGCGTAGTGGTGCCCCAAGCCGCGAAACAAGCCCATCCCAAGCGGTTGCGCTCAGCGTGACCTGCTTACCTTCCCGCGCGAATATCTTCCGGAGTCAGCGGCTGGACGGGTGTCGGGCACAGTGGATCGAATGCACACATGGCCGCCTTGTCGATCAGCCCAGTCTTTTGAAGCCCGGCGGTCGTCATATGGACGCAGCCCAGAAGCCTGCTCTTATCCCTTTTCTGTTCGCCATCGCCTTGACCTGGACTAACGCCAACATCGGCGTTGATCTGTCGTGGCGCGGCATACCCCTTCACCTTCCGTAGCTTACGCGCTGGAGAAGCACCATCCGACACCTCGAGCCGTATCGGGGGCATAGCTATGAGCCTCGATCGGCGCCGACGGGCTCGGCCGGATGCCCCGAACGTGACGGGCGGCCAGCCCGTTCGGGTTGATCCAGGATAGAGTCAATCTCGTCGGCAACCCTGTCGGCTGCGAGCCTGAGCGCTTCGTCTATATGGATATAGCGCTGCGTCACGCCCCGAGCTGCATGGCCCAGTAGCGCGGCAATGGTCAGTTCGGAAAAGCCCAGGTCGGCCGCGACGCTGGCAAATGTGTGCCTCAATGTATGCGGGGTTACGTCGTCCAGCTTCGCGCTGGCACACAGCCGATCGAGCACCCGAACGACGCCGATAAAGTGGCCCTCGCCCCAATCCGCCGGGAAGAAGTACGGTGATGCTGTGTTGGGCTGCCCCAATAAAAGGTCCATAGCTGCGCGGCCTATGACCCGTGTCTGGGCTCCGCTTTTGGTATCTGGAAAACGGACCGAGCCTTCATCCGTGTTGAGCCAAAGCCGCTTCACCCCAAGGCCCTCCATTCGCCGAAAACCCGTGAGGAGAAGGAAGCGGATGGCAGCCAGCCCCGTCGGATGCTCTCCAGCCTCTGCAGCGAAACGCATGGCCCTCCCAAAGCGGGCGATTTCGCTGCGGCTGAGGCGGCGTTCGCGTGCCTTTCCGGCCAGCCGGCGAACGCCGCGCGCGGGATTGGCGTCGATCTTTCCGAGGCGGACGGCGTGTTCAAAGATGGCATGCAGCGTCGACATGGTTCGGGCAGCCACCCCTTCCCCGCCCGTGGTCGCTCCACCTCGACTGCCCGCGCGAGGTTTGGATGTTTTGCCGGCGGCGATGTCAGCCTGCGCTCCTTCGATATCCCCGAGCTTTAGCGTGGCAATCAGTCGTCGGCCCAGCAATGGCTTGATGTGAACCTCGATCCGGCTCTTATCCATGGCCAGGGTCGATGCCTTGATGGGGCGACGGCTGCGGCCGAGTATGCGGCCGGCCTCGGCCTCGGCCAGATACCAGTCGCATACCTCGGCAACCGTGATGCCCTTCACTTTGCTGTCCGGGCTATCCAACGGGTCGAGACCCTTGGAGACGGCCACCAGCTTCTCGTGGGCGATCCGGCGTGCCTCCTCGACCGTCATCAGCCCGTAGCGTCCAATCACGGTGCGACGAGGCCGTCCTTCGGGCGAGCGATACTGGATCACGAAGCTCTTCAGCCCCGAGGGCATGACCTGGACGCCGAAGCCTCGAAGCTCCCGATCCCACGCAAAACTCTCCCGAACCTTGACCCCAACCTTGGAAGGTTTCGGAACTTCCAGCGCGTCGATAAAACGCTTCGTCAGCTTTTCCATAGTGAGTTCAAAGCCCTATCGAAAATCTGCTTAGATTTTACGAGGCTAGCCGGATTCCAATCAAATTCCAAGCTCTCAGAAGCGCAAAATAGCGTATGAAGCGCAGCCTTTAGCGTGCCAATCGTCAAAAATAGCTGTTAATTTATAGTAGCTTATCGCATTTTAGCAAACTCGCGGATATTGCAGCGAATGGCTCTCGGGCACCTTGCCAAGGTTGGGGTCGTGGGTTCGAATCCCATCGCCCGCTCCAAATTTACCAAATAAAATCTGATAGTTAGTAAGCGCCCTCCGGGGCGTTTGCTGCTTACAAAGTTCATACGGTGACTCCTTGTAAGCATTTTGTAGGCAAGGTTGAAACGGGCTGGCCGCAGGAGCCGCTACCGTCTCGGGAAGCAAGGGGTCGAGCCGGTAGTCCGGTAGATCAAGCAGGCGAGAGGCTTGCGGCAGTTGCTGCTGCGCGGCCTCGATCAGGCCCGGGCTGAATGGGCGATGATCTGCACCGCCCACAACCTCCTGAAGTTCGCAAAAGCGTCAAGATGAGGACCACGCGCCGCAATCTCGCGTCCAGCCTTCCGCTCACAACTGCCGCAAAACACGTTACTCGGACAGGCTCCTAGAGCATTTCCCCATTTCACTGAATCGTGGAAATGCTCTAGGTCATTGAGTTTACGTGTTTTCTTTACGCGAACCGGTATCCACTTCGCTCGAAAACGCTCTAGACGATGTAGGGCAGCGGCGCCGGCTTGTGGGTGGCGCGGAAGGCGGAGAGGCGCTGGGCCGCCTTGTCGCTCGAGGCCTTGAGGTGGGCGACGAGGGCGCTGCGCGCCGTCTTGCGCTGCCCCTTGCGCACCGCGCGCACGATGTCGAGGTGCTCGCCCATGAACGGGTCCACGAGGCCGTGGGGCTTCAGCTCCATCTGGATGTGCTTGCCCGAGACGAGGATGCACCGGGTGCGCTTGAGCGCCTCGATGATCTCCGGGTTGCGCCCATAGCCGATGCAGTCGACGTGCAGGTCGTTCTCCAGCACGTCGAGGTCGGCGCTCTCCACCTTGGGATAGCTTTCGATGGCTGCCTTCAGGCGGGCCTCGACGGCGTCGAGGCGGTCGTCGGGAATGAGGCCGATGGCGGTGTCGAGGGCCGCCGGCTCCAGCATGATGCGCAATTCGTAGAGGTCGCGAAACCGCGCCTCGTCGAGGGGCACCGTCCACCAGTGGGATTTCTCGCCCTTGGAGACGATGCCCACCTCCCGCGCATGGATCAGGAGATCGCGCGCGACGGTGCGGCCCACGTCCAGATGGCGGGCGATGGCCAGTTCGTTCACCCGGAAGCGGCCGAAGACCGAGGAGAGGATGATGTCGCGCTCGAAATCATAATAGAGCGACTGCCAGGCGAAGCTCTTCTTGGCTTCCACCGGCTCCTCGCCGGCCTTCAGCATCTCCGCCGTCACCGGCAGGCGGCGCGGGGCGGCGCCGCGTCCCACGATCAGGCCGCGGCCGTCGAAGCGGGAGACGACGCCTTCCTCTTCCAGCTCCGCCAGCGCCTGCTTCACCGGCGAGCGGCTGGAGCCGAACAGGGCCGCGAGCGGCCCCTCCAGCAGCACCATGCCTTCCGGCAGCGTGCCCGCCGCGATGGACCAGCGCAGCCGGCCGGCGATGACCGCATAGGCCGGCGTGCGATCGACCACGGGCGCGGCGGTCCGCGCCGCGCTCAGGTGACGGCGCCGATCTGCCATGGCACGAACTCGCTGTCGCCGAAGCCGTAATCCTCGCTCGCCGTATGCGCGCCCGAGGCCACCGCGAGAATCTTCTCGAAGATGCGCTCCCCCGCCGCGGCGATGGTGTCCTCGCCGGTGACGATGCCGCCGCAGTTGATGTCCATATCCTCGTGCATGTGCAGGTACATCTGGGTGTTGGTCGCGACCTTGATGCAGGGCGCCGGCTTGAACCCGGAAACCGAGCCCCGGCCGGTGGTGAAGACGACGACGTTGCAGCCCCCCGCCACCTGGCCGGTCACCGCCACCGGATCGTAGCCGGGCGTGTCCATGAACACAAAGCCCGTGCGATCGATGATCTCGGCATATTCATAGACCGCCTCCAGCGGCATGGAGCCGCCCTTGGCCACCGCGCCCAGCGACTTCTCGAGGATGGTGGTGAGCCCGCCTGCCTTGTTGCCGTGGGAGGGATTGTTGTTCAGCTCCGCGCCGTTGCGCTCGGTGTAGCTGCGCCACCAGTCGATGCGGTCCATCAGCTTCTGCGCCACCTCAGGGCTCACCGCGCGGCGGGTGAGCAGGTGCTCGGCGCCGTAGATCTCCGGCGTCTCGCTGAGCACCGCCGTGCCGCCGTGCCTCACCACCAGGTCGGCGGCATGGCCGAGCGCGGGATTGGCCGAGATGCCCGAATAGCCGTCCGAGCCGCCGCATTGCAGCGCCACCTTCAGGCCGGTCAGGGGCACCGTGGTGCGCTTGGCGGCATCGGCGATGGGCAGCATCTCGCGGACGATGGCGCTCGCGGTCTCGATGGTCTTGCGGGTGCCGCCGAGGCCCTGGATGGTCATGGTGCGCAGCAGATGGCCCTCCACCAGCCCCTCGCGGGAGACGATGGGCTCGATCTGGTTGGTCTCGCAGCCGAGGCCGATCATCAGGATGCCGGCGAAGTTGGGGTTCTTGGCATAGCCGCCGAGCACGCGGGTGAGATAGGCGTACCCTTCCGTTTTGGTGTTGATGGCGCAGCCGGTGCCGTGGGTGAGGGCGACCACGCCGTCCACGTTGGCAAAGCCCTCAAGCCCGCCGCCACGGTTGAAATGATCGGCGACGGCACGGGCAACCGTTGCCGAGCAGTTCACCGAGGTGACGATGCCGATGTAGTTGCGGGTGCCCACCTGGCCATCGGGCCGCACATACCCCTCGAAGGTGCGCCGCTCGGCCTCGGGCAGAAGCTCCGTGGCGCGCCCGTCCTCGGCGAAATGGTGGGCGACATCGCTCTCCTGCATGGCGAGATTGTGCAGATGGACATGGGCGCCGGGCGCGATGTCGGTGGTGGCGACGCCGATGGTCTGGCCGTATTTCAGCACCCGCGATCCCGCAGGGATGGGGGCGACGGCCATCTTGTGGCCGCTGGGAATCTCGGCCAGCGCGGTCACGCCCACTCCATCGAAGATGACGGCCGTTCCGGTCGGAATGCGAGCACGCGCCACCCCGACATTGTCCGACGCATGCAGGTGGATGAGGGGTGATGCGGCGGACGTCGTCAGCATGGCGTTTCCCTAAAAATGATCATTGCGTGCATCAATCAATCATGTTAGATATGGTCTAGTCAAACGAAAAATATAACAAATATCAGGGCTATGGGGACAAAAATGGCCAAACATCCATGATCAAAAAAACGATTCGTGTGCATCTGTGCCGCGCATCAAAGCATTAATGCTGCTCATGAACGCAGTTATATTGTCATTGGCGAAACGGGCCTGATGCCGTGGGCTATGAATTCGATTTTTCATTTCTGAATGAGTATTGGCCAGACCTCCTCAATGGCGTCTGGCTGACGCTAGGCATGACCGTGGCATCGGTGTTGCCTGGCTTCGTGGTCGGCACCCTGTGTGCCGTGGGGCGCCTCTACGGGCCGCCCTCCGTGCAGCGCGCCGTCACCTTCTATGTGGAGGCGATCCGCAATACGCCGCTCATCATCCAGGTATTCTGGCTGTTCTTCGGCCTTGCCGTGCTGGGGGCGAAGATCGGGCCATTTCCGGCGGCGGTGATCGCGCTGGTGGTGAATGTGGGGGCCTACACGGCCGAGATCATGCGGGCGGGCCTGCGCTCCATCCCCAAGGGCCAGATCGAGGCGGCTCATTGCCTGGCCCTCACGCCCACGCAAGCCTTATGGTCGGTGCAGTTGCCCCAGGCGGTGGAGCGGGTCTATCCCGCCCTCGTCAGCCAGTTCGTGCTGATGATGCTCGCCACCGCCATCATGTCGCAGATCTCGGCGGAAGAACTCACCGGCGTCGCCTACATGATCCAATCCTTCACCTTCCGCGGCTTCGAGGTCTACCTCGTCATCGCCGTCATCTACCTCGCCATGGCCTCGCTGCTGCGCCTCAGCCTGATGGGCGTGGCGCACGTCTCCTTCCCCCGCCTTCGCCGTCTCGGCACGCCGCTGTGAGGATGCCATGCTGGGCCTGACCATCGAGCAGATCGCCTATCTCTTCCGCGGCGCCGGCTGGACCATCGTCCTGTCGCTGCTCGGCTTCGTCGGCGGCACGGCGCTGGGCCTGCCGGTGGCGCTCGCCCGTGCCTCCAAGAGCCGGGTCCTGCGCATCGCCTCCGGCCTGCTGGTGCAGCTGGTGCAGGGCATTCCGCTGCCGGTCATCATGTTCGTGGTCTATTTCGGCATCTCCATCGCCGGCTTCGACGTGCCGGCGCTGGTGGCCGCCGGCGTCGCCATGACGCTTTATTCCGGCGCCTATCTCGGCGAGATCTGGAAGGGCTGCATCCTCGCCGTGCCGCGCACCCAGTGGGAGGCGGGCGAGTGCCTGGCGCTGACCAAGACCCAGCGCTTCGTCTTCGTCATCCTTCCGCAGGCGCTGCGCATCGCGGTGCCGCCCACGGTCGGATTCCTGGTGCAGATCGTGAAGAACACCTCCTATTCGGTGGTGATCAACTTCTTCGACCTCACCTATTCGGCAAAGGTGATCAACAATGCCACCTACAAGCCGTTCACCGTCTTCACCATCGCGGCGCTGATCTATTTCGCCATCTGCTTTCCCATGTCGCTGCTGGCGGGCCGGTTCGACCGCCGGCTGCACCGGAGCTGAGGACGCGCCATGGCCCTGCTCTCCCCCTCCGCCGAACCTGATGCCGCCATTCCCGCTGTCGACCTTTCCGCCGCCTTGCACGAGGGCCCTTGCATGACCAGTCCCGCCGCCCCCCTGGTGCGCTTCAAGAATGTCGAGAAGAGCTTCGGCGCGCTCCAGGTGCTCAAGGGCATCACCCTCGATGTGGCGCCGGGCCAGGTGGTGGCGCTCATCGGCCGCTCCGGCTCAGGCAAGAGCACGGCGCTGCGCTGCGTGAACGGCCTCGAAATGATCAACGGCGGCGAGCTGGAGGTGTGCGGCCGCAAGCTCCACGCCGGCAAGGTGGACCTGCTGGACCTGCGCAAGGACGTGGGCATCGTCTTCCAGAGCTACAATCTCTTCCCCCATCTGACGGTGGAGGAGAACATCACCCTCGCCCCGCGCAAGGTGCGGCGCATCGGCAAGGCCGAGGCTCGCGACATCGCAGCCGAGGTGCTGGAGGAGGTCGGCCTTTCCGAGAAGGCGCAGGCCTATCCCGAGCAGCTCTCCGGCGGCCAGCAGCAGCGCGTCGCCATCGCCCGCTCGCTGGCCATGCGGCCGAAGCTGATCCTGTTCGACGAGGTCACCTCGGCCCTCGATCCGGAACTCACCGGCGAAGTGCTCAAGGTGATCGAGCGCCTTGCCCGCGAGGGCATGACCATGATGCTGGTGACCCACGAAATGGCGTTCGCCCGCTCGGTGGCCAACACCGTGGTGTTCATGCACCAGGGCCGCGTCTGGGAAACCGGACCCGGCGCCATGCTCGCCAATCCCGTCACCGACGAATTGCGCCAGTTCGTCGGCAGCGGCCTGTAATACCCATCAAAAACACTGACCGGAGGAACCCCAGCATGCTCAGGACCCCCATCATCGGCGCCATGGCGCTGGCACTCGGCCTCGCCGCCGCCCTTGCGCCCGCCGCCGCAGAGACACCCGCCGGCATCAAGCAGCGCGGCAAGCTCATCGTCGCCATCGACGTGTCCCACCCGCCCTACGGCATGCTGGACGACAAGGCCAAGGAGACCGGCTCCGACGTGGAGACCGCGAAGCTGCTCGCCAAGGACCTCGGCGTCGCGCTGGAGGTGGTTCCGGTCTCGGGCGCCAACCGGGTGCCCTCGCTGCTCGCCAACAAGGTGGACGTGGTCATCGCGTCCTTCTCCATCACGCCCGAGCGCAAGAAGGTGGTGGATTATTCAGTCCCCTACGGCGTGATCCCGGTGGTGGTCTCCGCGCCCAAGGCCACCGCCATCAAGAGCCCGGCGGACCTTGCCGGCAAATCCATCGCGGTTGCCCGCGGCACCACCGCCGACATCGAGCTGAGCCGCACCATCAAGGAGGCCAAGGTGGCGGCCACCATCGTGCGCTACGAGGACGAGGCCACTGCCGTCACCGCGCTCGCCACCGGCCAGCAGGACCTCATCGCCGCCGCCCTCTCCACCGCCAACACCGTCGCCGAGCAGAACCCGGGCAAGACCCTCGAGGTGAAGCTGGAGATGGCCGCCTATCCCATGGCCGTCGGCCTGCGCAAGACCGATCCCGAGCTGAAGGCCTATGTGGATGCGTGGGTGAAGGCCAACCTCGCCAACGGCGAGCTCAACACCATCTACAAGAAGTATTTCGGCCAGTCGCTGCCGGAGCATATTCCCGCCGAGTGACCCTGAGCCTCAGCCTGCGCGGTGGGCCGCCCGGCCCACCGCGCAGGCGAAAGCGGAGGTCCGCGGCGAAGGGCGGGGGTTCGACGCAAAGTTCAACGCGCGTCGGCCTGCGCCCTTCGCCCCGGCCCTTCCCATCCTCCGCCGCGGCGCGCGTCACGGATGCCGCCGGCCGCGCGGGTGCTTTCAAGGAGTTGTCATGCCGTCCCCTGCGCCCCCCTACCGCGGGCTGTTCCCGGTTGCTCCCACCCCGTTCAAGGTCAACGGCGACCTGGACCTCGAAGGCCAGCGCCGCGTCTTCGACCTGATGATCGATCAGGGCGTGGACGGCATCTGCATCCTCGCCAATTATTCCGAGCAGTTCCTGCTCAGCGATGAGGAACGCCGCCTGCTGACCGAGCTGGCGCTCGACCACATCGCCGGACGCGTTCCGGTCATGGTCACCTGCTCGCATTTCTCCTCGCGCGTCGCCGCGGCGCGCGCCGCCCACGCCCGCGACTGCGGCGCTAAGCTCATCATGGTGATGCCGCCCTACCACGGCGCCGGCATCAAGCTCGACGAGGGTGCGATCTTCGATCACTTCGCCCAGATCGCCGAAGCCGCCGACATCCCGATCATGGTGCAGGACGCCCCGCTCAGCGGCATCACCCTGTCGGTCTCGTTCATGGTACGCCTCGCCCGCGAGCTGCCGCTGGTGCGCTACTTCAAGGTCGAGGTGCCGGGGACCGCGGCGAAGCTGCGCACGCTCATCGCCGCGGGCGGCGCCGACATCGAGGGGCCCTTCGACGGCGAGGAAGCCATCACCCTCATGGCCGACCTCGACGCCGGCGCCACCGGCGTCATGTCCAGCGCCATGGCCGCCGACCTCCTGGTGCCGATCCTTCAGCATCACGCCGCTGGCCGCCGCGCCGAGGCGGCCGAGGTCTACGTCCGCGTGCTGCCGCTCATCAACTACGAGAATCGCCAGTGCGGCCTGCGCGCGGCCAAGATCGTGATGATGGAAGGTGGCGTCATCGCCTCCGATGCCGTTCGGCACCCGCTGGAGCCGGTGCATCCGGCGACCCGCGCCGGCCTCATCGAGATCGCCCGCACCGTCAACCCGCTCGCCTTGAGCTGGGGGAAGTGACAACAGGAGTGCCAGACATGACCGACACTCGCACTCTCGCAGCGCCGGCTCCTGCCGGAATCTTCCCGGCGTCGCCCGCCAACCTCCTCATCGGCGCCACCGCCAAGGCCGGCACCAGCGGCGTCGTGCGCGGCATCGAGGCCGCGACCGGGGCCGAGCTGGAGCCGGCGTTCGGCGGCGCCACGGCGGCGGATCTCGATGCGGCCTGCGCCCTTGCCGCCGCCGCTGTCGACCCCTACCGAGCACTGCCGCTGGAGGCGCGCGCGGCCTTCCTCGAGAAGATTGCTGCGAACATCCTGGAGATCGGCGACAATCTGATCGTGCGCGCCATGGCGGAAACCGGCCTGCCGCGCCCACGCCTCGAAGGCGAGCGCGGCCGCACCGTGGGCCAGCTGTGCCTGTTCGCCGGCGTGGTCCGGGACGGGGGCTTCCTCGACCTGCGCATTGACCGCTCTCTGCCGGAACGCACGCCCCTGCCGCGGTCGGACCTGCGGCTGCGCAACGTGCCGGTGGGGCCGGTGGCGGTGTTCGGCGCCTCCAACTTCCCGCTCGCCTTCTCGGTGGCGGGCGGCGACACCACCTCGGCGCTCGCGGCGGGTTGCCCGGTGGTGGTGAAGGCCCATTCCGCCCATCCCGGCACCTCGCTGCTGGTGGGGGAGGCGGTGCGCAAGGCGGTGGCCGACTGCGGGATGCCGGAAGGTGTGTTCAGCCTGCTCTACGATTCCGGCCGCAGCATCGGTCAGGGGCTGGTGGCCGACCCGCGCATCGCCGCGGTGGGCTTCACCGGCTCGCGCGGCGGCGGCACCGCGCTGATGAAGATCGCGGCGGCGCGGGAGGTGCCGATCCCGGTCTATGCGGAGATGAGTTCCATCAATCCGGTGGTCCTTTTCCCGGCGGCGCTGGCCGCCCGGGGCGCGGATATCGCTCGCGCCTTTGTCGGTTCGCTGGTCCTGGGCGCCGGCCAGTTCTGCACCAATCCGGGCCTGGTGATCGCGGTGGAGGGCGAGGGCCTCGATGGCTTCATCGCGGCCGCGGCAACCGCGCTGGGCGTCCAGGACGCCGCCACCATGCTCACCCCCGGCATCCTCGCCGCTTATGACTCCGGCGTCGCGAAGCTCGCCGTCAACGCCGCGGTGGGCATCGTGGCGCGCGGCGCGGCCGGGGAGGGGCCGAAGGGGCAGGCCGCCTTGTTCACCACGACGGCCGACGCCTTCCTTGCCGATCGGGCGTTGCATGAGGAAGTGTTCGGCGCGGCCTCCCTGGTGGTGCGCTGCGCCGGGCCGGCCGACGTCGAGGCGGTGCTCGGCGCGCTGGAAGGCCAGCTCACCGCCGCCCTTTTCATGGACGCGGGCGACCACGATGCGGTGCGTCCGTTGCTGCCGCTGCTGGAGCGGAAGGTGGGACGCATCCTGGTCAACGGCTTCGGCACCGGGGTGGAGGTCTGCCATGCCATGGTCCATGGCGGGCCGTTCCCCTCGACGGCGGACGGGCGCTCCACCTCGGTGGGATCTCTCGCCATCGCCCGCTTTCTGCGTCCGGTCTGCTACCAGGACCTGCCCGATGCCCTGCTTCCGCCCGAACTGAAGGGCGAGGGCGCGCCGAACATGCCGGTCCGGCGCGATGGAAAGCTTGTGCGGGGGAG
Source organism: Xanthobacter autotrophicus ATCC 700552 (assembly GCF_043194565.1). GTDB lineage: Bacteria > Pseudomonadota > Alphaproteobacteria > Rhizobiales > Xanthobacteraceae > Xanthobacter > Xanthobacter autotrophicus_F. Next base: position 31,318 of record NZ_JBAFVS010000019.1, read on the forward strand.
CGTCGAATGAATGCCCAGCTGTCGTTCGAGATCACTGGCCACACGCGGGTGCTCGGCATTCTCGCCGACCCCATCGCCCATGTGAAGGCGCCGGCCGGCATCAACGCCATCGCCCGCCGCCGCGGCCGCGATGCGGTGATGGTGCCGTTCCAAGTGGCGCCGGACCGGCTGTCGGCCTGGGTGGCGAGCTTGCGCGACCTGAAGAGCTTCGACGGCGCGGTGGTGACGGTGCCGCACAAGGTGGCCATCGTCGGGCTCTGCGATCGCGTGAGCGACCGCGCCCGGGCCATCGGAGCGGCCAACGTCATCCGCCGCGCCGCTGACGGCAGTCTGGAGGCGGACATGCTGGACGGTGCCGGCTTCGTCGCGGGGCTCAGGGGAGCGGGCATCGAGCCGCGGGACAAGGCGGCCTATCTCGTGGGCGCAGGCGGGGCAGCCAATGCCATCGCCTTCGCCCTCGCCGAGGCCGGCGTGGCGCGCCTGACCCTCGCCAACCGGACCCTGGACAAGGCGGAAGATCTGGCGGCGCGGGTCCGCGCCGCCTTTCCCGGCGTCCTGGTGAAGGTGGGCACCGCCGATCCGTCCGGTCACGACCTCGTCGTGAACGGGACGAGCCTCGGCATGCGCAGCGGCGATTCGTTCCCTCTCGATGCGGCGTGGCTGGCGCCGCAGATGGTGGTGGCCGAGGTGATCATGGAGCCGGCGGAAACCGCCCTTCTCGCCGCGGCGCGCGCCGTCGGCTGCCGCGTTCATCCGGGGCGGCCCATGCTGGACCATCAGCTGGAGCTGATGGCGGACTATTTCGGCCTTTGACGTAAAAGGAGGGGCGGGGGGCGACGGGGCGTGCAGCCTGCCGGCCCCTTTGCCCCGCCGATCGCCGCTGCGGCTCTACATCTCCACCCGCTGCCGTAGCAGGTTGTGATAGATGCGATGATCGCCAGCACCGCAGGATCGTGGTCCGGAAGACGGCTGCGGATGGCGATGACCGCGAGGTCGAGATCGTAGAGCAAAGCGCGGCGCTCATCTTCCTTGATCATCGACTGGGTCCAGAAGAACGCGCCCCAGCCGCTGCCGCGGGTGATCTCCTTGACGCTGTGCAGGCTGCTGGACGGATAGACCACGGTGGAGCCGGCGGGCAGCTTCACCTCGTGCACGCCGAAGGTGTCCTCGATCAGCAGCTCGCCGCCGTTATAGTCGGCGGGATCGGTCAGGAAGACGGTGTTGGACACGTCGCAGAGCATCCGCCGGCCGGCGCCGGGGATGGCGCGGATGGCGCCATCCACATGGGAGCCGAACTGTAGAGTCGAGGACGGGCGCGGTGGCATTGCCCCGTTTCCCGTCCCCGCTCATCAAACCGGACGTGCGGATTTCCCGGATCCGGCTTTCCGACTGGCTTCACCGCAAGGCCCACGGCGACGACCGACTGCGCTCGCGTCGAAGGCATCGCACGGCCAATTCCCCGTAAACATGTTCGCGGGAAAACTGATCCGTTCCGCGCCCCTGCACTTTGTGTCGTTGACGGAGGAAGTGCCGCGTCCGGTCATAGACATGCCGATCGACGGCCTTGTATGCCGACGCAAGGGCGCCGTAGGAGAAGTAGGCCGACCAATCGCGCAGAACGCGGTGACGCCGCCGCCTTGCCGACGGTCGGTGTCACAGCCTCGTGCGGGCTGATCGACTACGCCGATATTCGCCCCCGCCAATCCGTCTTCATCAACGGCGCCATGGGCGGCGTCGGCCAGGCTGCGGCGCAGATCGCCGGCGCGAAAGGAGCCTTGGTGATCGCCGGCCGCGTCGGGCCGGCCGACATCGACGCCGCCGAGGCGGCGGAATAGATTCGGCGGTTAGAGCATTTTCAAGCGAAGTGGATACCGGTTCGCATGAAGAAAATGCGTAAACTCAATGATCTAGAGCGGTTTCCATGAGCCGAAGCGAACGGAAAACGCTCTAGGGGCCACGGCGGCAGGCTTGCCGTACCGCTTCCTCCACTCGTAGAGCGAGTATTTGCTGATCCCCAGCCGCGCAGCCACCTCCGCAACCGGATAGCCCCGCTCAGTGATCTGAAGGACGGCGTCGCGCTTGAAGTCCTCGGTGAAGTTCGCTTTGCCCATCGGGGCCTACTTGCCTCAAAATTTAGGGAAGAAGGCGTCCAGGACTCTAGGGGCGGTTCAATCAGCGCCCGGAGGCGCGACGCAAAAATCCCATTCGACCACCTGTTGGCCGATCCGGGCATGGAGCTGATCGATCTCGCCCTCGCGGGTGCATGACGGGTCTCTTCCCTGTGGGTTCAGGCCACCTTCACCACCGCCATCATGCCGGTGGCCATGTGGTAGAGGTGGTGGCAGTGCAGGAACCATTCGCCCTTCGGGCCGGCGTCGAAGGCGATGGTGACGGGCATGTGCGGCGGCACCATCACCGTGTCGCGCACCGCGCCTGCGATCCGCCGCCCGCCGATGCCCACCACCTGGAAATGGTGGCCGTGCAGATGCATGGGATGGCTCATGGTGGTGGGGTTCATGAAGGTCATCTCCACCCGCTCGCCAGGACTGACGGCGAAGGGCTGGGACTCCCCATACGTCCGGCCGTTGATGGTCCAGCGATAGCCCGCCTCCTCGCCGAGCATGATGGGGAAGACCTTGTCCGCCTTGCGCGGCGCGAGCGGTTTTCCGGCGGACAGGCGCCCTTCGAACGTGAGGTCGAGAAGGCCCTGCGGACGGTCGGCGGTCTCGGTGATCCGCGCGACGGACGCTCCGGCGGTGGCCAGGATGAGGCCGGTGCGCCGGGCCGAGGCTTCCACCTGCGCCAGCACCGGGAAGGCACCGCCGCTCGCCGGAATATCCACGAGAAGGTCGATGCGCTGGCCCTGGGCCAACGGAAAAGCATCCGCCTCCAGCGGCACGCAGGGTGAGCCATCCACCGCGATGCAGCGCGGCTTGAGGCCGGGCACGCTGACGAAGAAAGCGGTGGCGGTGCCGCCGTTGATGATGCGCAGCCGCACCTTTCCGCCCTTCTCCACCTTCACCACCTCGGGATCGGCAAGGGTGCGGCGGTTGGCGAGGAAGGCGTCGTAGGCGACATCGTTGGCGTGCGCCATCATGCCGCCACCCATACCCGCCCCCATGCCGTGGGCCATTTGGCCGGCGTTCTGTCCACCCGGAGCGGCCCCCATCATTCCGCCGCCCATGGTTCCCATGCCGCCCATTCCACCCGTTCCGCCCATGCCGTGGCCGGAGTGGTCCATTCCCGGCATGGCCATGCCCTGCGTGGGCTGGCTCGCTCCGTGGCCGCCATGGGCGTTCGCGCCACCGAGGCCGGCGAGGATCTCCTCCGGGCTGCGGAAGGAGAAATCGTGCAGCATCACCACCACGTCCTGCGCATCGCCCGCATCCGCCTCACGGGTGACGAGGGGGGCGGCGAGCAATTGCTGCTCGCTCAGCGTATGGGAATGCATCCAGTGGGTGCCGGGCGTGAGCAGAAAGTCCACCTGCTCCGTCCCGCCGGGCGCGAGTTCGCCGCCGTCGGGGCGGGCGCGATCCTGGTCTGCCGGGGCGAAGATCTGGCCGTGCCAGTGCATCACCGCCGGCGCCTGCGCACCATTGAGCACCGCGCCGGTGAGGCGATCGCCCTCCTTGGCGAAGATGCCTTCGCCAGTCGGGCCCTTGACGGCGAAGACCTTGGCCGCCTTGCCGTTCACGTCGAGCGTCAGGCTCTCCACGGTGATGAGCGGGGCGGCAAAGGCGCGACTCCACCCGCCGGAGAGGGCGAGCGCGCCGGCGGTAGCGCCGCCCGCGAGGAAGGTGCGGCGGGACAGGGATGGAGCAAGCATCGATCGGGTCATGGTCGGCTTCCTGGGTGCGTCGCTGGGCAGACGAGGCGAGGCAGGGATCGAATGGAGTTCAGTATTTCGCCTGGGCCGTGGCGCCATCCGGCGCGGTGAGCTGGACGGCGCCCTTCACGCCCTTGGGCACGGCGACCGGGGCGGTCCCGGCAAGCCGGCTGCCGCCGGCGGGCGTCAGGGGGAAGCGCTGGGCCTTGCCGTCCACCACCAGGATGGCATTGGCCTTGAAGCCGTCCGCCGGAACCGGCTTGTCGGAGCCGTCGCTGAGATAGAGCGAGACGGCAGTCGTCCCATCGGCCACCAGTTCCGCGTGATAATGCCCGGCATCCACGCGCACGCCGCCTTGGGCGCCGGTGCCGGGCTCGTGCGCGAGGAGCGGCGCCGCCAGCAGCGGGAGGACGAGAAGGGCCGGCGCAAGGGGGCGGAAGATCATGGCAGGCTCCATTCAGAAAGCATCCGCGCGGGCGGCGGCAGTGGAGAGGGTCGCCTCCCGCGCCGCTGTCACCAGCCGCTCCAGCGGGCGGCGGCCATAGGCGAGGACGAGGACAGGGGTGAGGACGGCATCGAGCAGCGTGGCGCTGACGAGGCCGCCGAATATGGTGACGGCCACCGGGTGCAGGATCTCCTTGCCCGGCACCTCGGCCCCGCTCATGAGCGGCAGCAGGGCGATGCCGGCGGAGGCGGCCGTCATCAGCACGGGGGTGAGCCGCTCGAGGCTCCCGCGCGCCACGAGGGCCGGGCCGAACGGCAGGCCCTCGGCGATGGCGAGGTTGATGATGTGGCTGATCTTCAGGATGCCGTTGCGCGCGGCGATACCGGTGAGCGTGACGAAGCCGATCATGCTCGCCACCGAAAGCGGCTGCCCGGCCAGCCACAGGGCCACCACGGCGCCGATGAGGGCCAGCGGCACGCTGCCCATGATGACCAGCGCGAACAGCGCGGAGCGGTAGCGGCTGTAGAGGAGCGCGAAGACCAGGAGCAGCGACACCGCCGCGAGCGCGCCGATGGTGCGCATGGAGTCCTCCTGCGCCGCGAAGGTGCCTTCGAGGCTCGTGGACATGCCGGGCGGCAGGGCCAATGCGGCGATCACGCGGCGCATGTCGGCGATGATGGCCGCCGTATCACGCCCACCGGAGGTGTTGGCGAGCACGACGATGCGCCGGCGCCCGCCCTCGCGCAGGATCTGGTTCGGGCCGTCCGTCTCCTTCACGTCCGCCACGTCGGAAAGGGGCACCCAGCCGGATGGCGTCTCGATGAGGAGGCGGGCCAGCCCCTCGGCACTGCGCGTTGCATCGGGCAGGCGGACGACCAGGTCGAAGCGCCGGTTGCCGTCCACGAGGGTCGAGACCACGCGCCCGTTGGAGAGCCGCGCCAGCGCGTCCGTTACCTGGGCGGGCTGGAGGCCGTGGAGGGCGGCGCGGCCGTAATCCACGCGTACCGTCACCTCCGGCACCCGCACCTGCCGCTCCACCTGCAGGTCGACGAGGCCGGGAATGGCGGCGAGGCGCTGGCGCAGGTTTTCCGCCGTGGCGCGCAGGGTGTCGAGGTCGTCGCCGAACAGCTTCAGGGCGATTTCGGCCCGCACGCCGGAGAGCATGTGGTCCAGCCGGTGGGAGATGGGCTGGCCGATATTGAATGCCGCCGGCAGGACGGAGAGGCGGTCGCGGATGTCGGCGGTGATCTCGGCCCGGCTGCGGGCGGAGGAGGAAAGGTCCACCTCGATCTCGGAGGCGTGCACGCCTTCGGCATGCTCGTCCAGCTCCGCCCGCCCGGTGCGCCGGCCCACCGCCTTCACCTCCGGCACGTCCAGGATCAGCGTCTCGGCGACAAGACCCATGCGGTGGCTCTCGGCCAGCGAGAGGCCGGGTCGAAACGACATGGAGATGGTGAGCGAGCCCTCGTTGAACGGCGGCAGGAAGGCGCGCGGCAGGCCGGTGGCGGCGGCGAGCGCGGCGACGAACAGGAGGGCGGTTCCCGCCATCACCAGGCGCGGGTGGCGGAAGGAGGTGGAGAGCAACGCCGCGTAGCCGCCCTTCAGCATCCGCACCAGCGCGCCGTCCCTTTCCGCATGGCGGCTGAGGGCCGGCAGCAGGTAGAAGGCGAGCACCGGCGTGAGCGTGATGGAGGTGATGAGGCTCGCGAGGATGGAGACGATATAGGCCTGCCCCAGCGGCGCGAACAGCCGCCCCTCGATGCCGGGCAGGGCGAACAGGGGCACGAACACCAGCACGATGATGAGGGTGGCATAGACGATGCCGGAGCGGACCTCCCGGCTCGCCGCCACCACCACGTCGAACACGGGACGGGGCACGGCTGCGGCGGCATTCTCGCGCAGCCGCCGGAAGATGTTCTCCACGTCCACCACCGCATCGTCCACCAGCTCGCCGATGGCGATGGCGAGGCCGCCCAGGGTCATGGTGTTGATGGAGAGGCCGAAGGCGTGGAACACGATGGCGGTGGCGAGGATCGACACCGGGATGGCGGTGAGCGAGATGAGCGTGGTGCGCCAGTTGAGCAGGAACAGGAACAGCACCACGGCCACCACCGCCATGGCCTCCAGCAGCACCTTCTCCACATTGCCGATGGAGGCGGCGATGAAGTCCGCCTGCCGGAATATCGGCGGGGAGATGCGGATGCCGTCGGGCAGGCTGAGGTTGAGGTCGGCCACCGCCTCTTCCACAGCGCGGGTGAGGGCGAGGGTGTCTGCCTCCGGCTGCTTCTCCACGGAGAGGATCACGGCAGGCCGGCCCATATAGCCGGCGTCGCCGCGCTTCAGCCGCGCCGCGAAGTCCACCCGCGCGATCTGGTGGAGGAAGACGCTGCCGCCGGCGGGGCGCGGCAGGACGAGGCCCTTCAGGTCGTCGAGGCTGAGGGTGCGCGCGATGTTGCGGATCAGGAACTCCCGCCCGCTTTGGTCGGCGAAGCCGCCGCCGGAATTGGTGCCGAACTGGGAGAGCGCCTTTTCCAGCACATCGAGCGTGATGCCGTAGGCCCGCATGGCGGAAACGTCCGGCGCGACGCGGAACTGCCGCACCTCGCCGCCCATGGGGATCACCTGCGCGATGCCGGAGATGGCGAGCAGGCGCGGGCGGATGACGAAGTCCGCCGCCTCCCGCACCGCCATGGGCGTGGCGGTGTCGCTCGTCACCGCGAACATCAGGACCTGCCCCATGATGGAGCTGATGGGCCCCATCTGCGGGGCGACGTTCGCCGGCAGCCGGTCCCGCACCAGAGCGAGGCGCTCGGCGATCTGCTGGCGGTTGCGGAAAATGTCGGTGCCGAAGTCGAATTCCACATAGACGACCGAGAGCCCCACCCCCGAGACCGAGCGCAGGCGGACGAGGCCGGGCAGGCCGTTCATGGCCGTTTCCAGCGGGAAGGTGACGAGTTGTTCCACCTCCGCTGGGGCGAGGCCTTCCGCCTCTGTCATGATGGTGACGGTGGGCCGGTTGAGGTCCGGCAGCACGTCCACCGGCAGCCGCGTGACCGCATAGGCGCCATAGACCACCAGCACCAAAGCCAGCGCCAGCACCAGCAGGCGGTTGCGCAGCGATTGGGTGACGAGGACCGTGAACATCGCCGGCCTCAGCGGATCTGGTCGATGAGTTCGGCGCCCTCGGTCACGATACGGCGCCCGGGCGCGAGGCCCGCCAGCACCAGCACGCGGGACGCGTCGAGGGGCGCCGTTCTCACCTCGATCGGCATGAAGCGCTCGGCGCTGACGTGCTCATAGACGGTGGGCTGGCCGTTCGCCCCGCGCACCACCGCCGAGCGGGGGATGGCGATGCCCGTGCGCGGGGCGCCGGCCTCCGCGAAGACCGTGAGGAACTGGCCGGGGCGCAGCCCCTCCACACCCTCGGAGACGGAAAACTGGAGCGGAACGGCCTGGTTGCGGTCAGCCATCCCCGCGCCGAGGAAGGCGAGCGTGACGGAGCGGCCATCGGGCAGTCGCCCGGAAGCGCCGGACCGGCCGGCATCCGGCGAGAAGCTCAGCGCCTCCACCCACAGCCGGCCGGGATCGACGATGCGGAACACCACCGTGTTCGGGTCCGCCATCTGCCCCGCGACGGCATCGGCGGTGGCGATGACGCCGGACACCGGCGCGCGCAGGGCCTCCGGCTCGCGCTGCACCCGTTCCAGCCTGGCGCGGCGGGTCTGGAGCCCCTTCAGCTCGATCTCCGCTTCCTCCACCTCGCGGCGGGTGACGGCGTTGGGAATGGCGGAAAGTCGCTCGTAGCGGCGCTTCACGATGGCGATCTGCTGATCGAGTTCGTAGCCCTGCTGCTCCAGGTCCTTGAGGTCCGAGGCGCCGATGGGCGGATGCACATAGGCGAGGATATCGCCGGCCACGACCTTGGTGCCGAGCGGCATGAAGCCACCCTCCGGCGGCGCGAGGCGTCCGCCCACCGCGGTCTGGACGAGGCCGCTGGCATTGGCGTCCGGCACCACGCGGCCGGGCAGCTCCACCGTGCCGGCAAAGGTGCCCGCGGCGGTGACGAGGGTGCGCACACCGAGGATGCGCTGGGTCGGCTTGGGCACGATCACCGAACCGTCGGTGAGGCGCTGGGCGGCATCCCTGGCGGGGGGCTGCGTGTCCGCCGCCCATGCACCCTGGGGGGCGCCGGCCAGAGCGACGCCGAGCGACCCGAGGACGAGGAGCGCGCCCGCCCGCCGCCGGGAGATGACCAGTACACCGGCCAGGAAGCCGATGAGGAGGCCCGCCAGAACGCCCGCAAGGAGATCGGTTCGCAGCCCGCCGAGCTGCGCCAGCACGACCGGCGCCGTCGTTTGCGGGCCGGATGATGTCGGAGCGGCGGGTATGGTCAAGGTGGCGGCAAGAACGTCCACCGTGTCGCCGGCCGTAACGGTGAAGGCAAGGTCGTGCGCGCCCGGACTGGCGGCGAAGGGAACCGGCAGCACATAGGTGCCCGGTTCGGCGGGCTTCGCGGTCTGCGATCCTTCGGGCGTGTCCACCTCGATGGTGGCCCCTTTCACCGGCGCGTTGTCGGCGAAGCGGTCGAGGTGGATGGCGAGCGTGCCGTCGCGCAGCACCGCCACCAGCTCGAAATCAGCGGAGGCGGCCTCGGCGCGGGGAGCGAGCGTCGTCACCGAAGGCGGCGGGGGCGCGCCGTGGTCGTGGCCTTCGTGGGCCGCAGCGGGGCCGGACAGCGCCGCGCCGGCGAGCAGCCCGCACAGGCCGAAGACGGCTTTCCGCAAGAAATGGCGCCCCATGCCTCAACCCGTCCGATCGTGAATCCGGTACGGGAGAGCGATAGCGCACGGGCTGTCACGCCGCGTATCGCTTCTGTATCAGTTTGTTTCAGCCCGGACGCTTAGCTCGGCCCCTTGGGCAGGCGCACCGTGGCGACGAGGCCGCCGCCGGTGGCGTTGGCGAGGGTCAGCGCGCCGCCGTGGGCTTCGGCCACCGCGTGGGCGATGGTGAGGCCGAGACCCACGCCTCCGGTGGCGCGGCTGCGCGAGGCCTCAAGCCGCACGAAGGGCTCAAGCACGGTGGCGAGCTGGCCCTCCGGGATGCCGGGGCCGTGGTCCCGCACGGCCAGCACGGCATGCGTCTCCTCGTCCGCGATGGACACATGCGCGGAGCCGCCATAGGCAAGCGCGTTTTCCACCAGATTGCCCACCATCCGCTTCAGGCTGACGAGCCGCCCCGCGATGACGAGGCGCGGCGGCGCCGAAAGATCGGCCTGCAGGCCCCGGTCCCGCGCGTCGTCCACGATGGTCTCCACCAGCGCCACGAGATCGAGCGGCCGCACCGGCTCCTCGCTCGCCTCGCCGCGCAGGTAGGAGAGCGTGGCCTCGACCATCTGCTCCATCTCCGCGACATCCCCGGCGATGGCATCGCGCAGCGCCGGGTCGCTCACATCCTCGAGGCGGAAGCGCAGGCGCGTCATGGGCGTGCGCAGGTCGTGGGAGACCGCGGCGAGGGCCTGGGTGCGCCGCTCGACCAGCCCGGCGATGCGCGCCTGCATCCCGTTGAAGGCATGGGCCAGTTCCCGCACCTCCTTCGGCCCCGTCTCGGGCAGGTGAACGCGCGCCGCGTCCGGCGGCAGGGCCGCGACGGTGCGCGCCATGGCCCGCAAAGGCCGCGTGAGCCACGCGGCAATGGCGAGGGACAGGAGCAGCACCCCCGCCGCCATCAGCGTGGTGGACAACAGGGAGCCGTGCCCCCCGGCGGTCGGCGGCACCGAGGCGAACAGGCGCACATTCAGCCAGCTCCCATCGGGCAGGCGCACGGCCACGAGGCTGAGGTGCGGATCGGGCCCGGCGCCCACCAGAATGTCCGCTGTGGCAAGGTCCGGTGCGAGGGCGCGCACCTCGGCAGCGAGGCGCTGGGCGGACGCGTCGGCGCGGGACCCCGCCGCCGCCATGGCCGCGCGGCCCCAATGGGCATCGATGGCGCCGCCGGAAAGCGCATGGGCCACGTCCTCGCGCTGGTCCGGCGGCGTCGCGGCCAGCGACCGGCGCAGCGCCACGACCTGGTCGGCGAGGCGGACGGCGTGGGCGGCATGGCGCTCGCGCTCCATGGCATGCTCGTAGGTCCACAGGCTGAGCACATGGACCACGACGATCCCGAGCACGGCCACGACCGCGGTCCGCAGGGCGAGGCTGTCGAGGGCGCGGATCATGAGCGCGCCACCTCCGGGACGAAGAAATAGCCGGCCCCGCGCACGGTCTTCACCATCTCCGGCCCGCCGCTGGAATCAAGCTTTCTGCGCAGCCGGCTCACCTGGATATCGATGGCCCGGTCGAAGCCGGTGGCGATGCGGTTCTTTGCGGCATCCATCAGTTGGTCGCGCGTCAGCACGCGCTGGGGATGCTCCAGGAAGGTCAGCAGCAGGTCGTATTCGCCGGTGGAGAGATCGACGATGGCGCCTTCCGGATTGGTCAGCTCCCGCCGCCGGGTGTCGAGCACCCAGCCGGAAAACGTCAGGCAGGTGCCGCTGCTGGCAGCGGCGGGGTCGGACAGCCGCGTCCGCCGCAGCACGGCGTGGATGCGGGCGAGCAACTCGCGCGGGTTGAAGGGCTTCGCCAGATAATCGTCGGCGCCCAGCTCCAGCCCGACGATCCGGTCCACGTCGCTGCCGCGCGCGGTGAGCATGATGATGGGCACGTTCGAGGTGCGGCGGATGTCCCGGCACAGGTCCAACCCGTTCGCACCCGGCAGCATGATGTCGAGAATGATGAGATCCACCGCGCCGGTCCCCATCGCCTCCCGCATCTCGCGGGCGTCCTGCGCGGCCGTGACCTTGTGCCCGTGCTCGCGCAGGAACTTGCCGGCGAGGCGCCGGATCTCGGCGTCGTCATCGACGATCAGGATGTGGCCTTCGGGGGACACCGTGTCACGCACTCCTCTGCACCACTCCGCAATGCGGCGTCCGGCGCAGTTCCTTCTAACCTAGGCTCAGGGGCAGCGCGATATCAGCGGTGCTGAAGCGTCGAGGGGACATGATGCCCGGCCGTTTCATCTTCGGGTTCGGGCGGATAAGAATACCAACCGGGGAGACACTGCCATGAACACCGCAATCGGCTTCGGCCTGTTGTCCGCCGGCTTGTTCGGCGCGAGCACGCGGCTCGCCAAGCAGATCCTCGGGGCTGTCGATCCCTGGATGATGGCCGGCCTCCTCGACCTTGGAGCGGGTGTGGACCTCGCCGCCATCCATCTGTTCCGGGCGGCACTCCGGCTTCCGGCGGTGGAAGCGCCGCTGCGGCGGACGGACATGCCGTGGCTCGCTCTGGTGATCCTCTTTGAAGACATTCGCCGCCGTATCGAAGCATCGGGGACGCCGGCCGCGCCGGCGTCCCCGATGGGTCCTCTTTGCGCTATCCGATGATTACTTTCAGGGCCTTCGTCTGCGCGGCCTTCTCGAAGGTCTCGTAGGCTTCGAGGATGTCGGCGAGGGCGAAGCGATGGGTGATCAGCTTGCGCGGATCGAGCTTTTTCGCCTGCACCGTCTTCAGCAGCATCGGCGTCGTCACCGTGTCCACCAGCCGCGTGGTGAGGGTGATGTTGTGAGCCCACAAGCGTTCGAGATGGAGGTCGGCTTTCGTGCCGTGGACCCCCACATTTGCGATGGTGCCGCCGGGGGCGACGATGTCCTGGCACAGCACGAAGGTGGCAGGAATGCCGACCGCCTCGATCGCGGTGTCCACGCCGATGCCGCCGGTCAGGGCCATGACCTGTTCGACTGCGTTGTCGCGGCCGCTGTTGACCGTCTGCGTCGCGCCGAAGGTCAGGGCGACCTCCAGGCGGTTGTCATCCAGGTCGATCATGATGATCTCGGCGGGGGAGTAGAATTGCGCGGTCAGGAGCGCCGCGAGGCCCACCGGCCCGGCCCCGACGATGGCCACCGTGCTGCCGGGCTGCACCTTGCCGTTCAGCACGCCGCACTCGAAGCCGGTAGGCAGGATGTCGCTGAGCATGACGAGGGCTTCCTCGTCCATGCCGTCGGGGATGCGATGCAGGGAGGTGTCGGCAAAGGGGATGCGGACATATTCGGCCTGGGTCCCGTGGATGGTGTTGCCGAGCATCCAGCCGGCGACGGAGCAGTGCGAATACATGCCGCGCTTGCAGTAGTCGCACCGCCCGCAGGACGAAATGCAGGAGATGAGGACATGGTCCCCCTTCCTGAAGGCCGAGACCGCCGGGCCAACCTCCTCGATGACGCCGACGCCCTCGTGGCCGAGCACGGTGCCGGGCTTCACGGTGGGCACGTCGCCCTTCAGGATGTGCAGATCGCTGCCGCAGATGGTTGTCCGCAGGATCTTCACCACGGCGTCGGTGGGCTGCTCGATCCGTGGATCCGGGACCTCTTCCAGCGCCTTCTTGCCAGGGCCGCGATAGACCAGACCCTTCATGAGGGACCTCCCTTTTCAGTGTCGTTGAATTGGCGGCGCGCCGGACTCCGGCCGCGTTCCGCGCCGCCTCCCCGGCAAGAGTGATGCCACGGCTGAAGGCCGCGTATTCGCGTGCTCTTCCCGCGCGGCGGGGCTGCCAGGCTGTCCGCAATTGCTACTCCTGCGGACGGATTTCGGTCGCCCGGAGCGCTTCGGCCGGGGCGGCCGCGCCTCCGCCGCCAAGGGCCGGCAAGGGTCCGCCAAGGGTAGGCAAGGGGCCGCCAGGGGCCGCGCGGTGGCACGCCCGGTGCAAGAGCGCCGAGCAAGAGCGCCGGCGCAATGACGACGCGGAGCGGCAGGGAGCATCATGAAACGCGGCAACGCAGTATCCATCGTCGGCTGGGGCCATTCGCCCTTCGGCCGGCTGGCCCACATGGACATGGAGGCGCTCATCGCCGGTGTCTGCCACGAAGCGCTGGCTCATTCCGGCTTTCCGGCGGAGCGGATGGACGGCGTCTGGCTCGGCAACCTCAACGGCGGCTTCGTGCCGGAGATCTTCTGCTCGTCCCTGCCCATGAACGGCGAGCCGGGCCTGCGCTGGAAGCCGGCGACGCGGGTCGAGAACGCATGCGCTTCCGGCGCCGGCGCCATCTTCGCCGCCTGTGACGCCATCCAGTCCGGCCGCGCGCGCCTCGCCCTCGTGGTGGGCGCGGAGAAGATGACCGCGGTCTCCGGCGAGGAGGTGACGCGCATCCTCGGCTCGGCCTCCTATGTCAGGGAGGAGGCGAACTGCGGCAAGACCTTCCCGTCCATCTTTGGGGAGATCGCCGGCGCCTATTTCGAGCGCTATGGCGACCATGCCCAGGCCCTGGCGAAGATCGCGGTGAAGAACCACGCCAACGGTGTTGCCAACCCCTTCGCGCAGATGCGCAAGGCACTCGATTTCGAATTCTGCAATACGGTCTCGGAGAAGAACCCGGTCATTGCCGGGCCGCTGCGCAAGACCGACTGCTCGCTCGTTTCGGACGGTGCCGCCGCCGTGGTGCTGGCCGCGGACGACCTCATCGGCGAGGCCCAGAGGGCGGTGCGCATCCGTGGGCGGGCGCAGGTGAACGACTTCCTGCCCCTGTCGCGCCGCGACCCCGTGCGCTTCGAGGGGCCGCGCCGCGCCTTCGAGGCGGCCTTCGCCGAGGCCGGGATCACGGTCGGCGACCTCTCCTTCGCCGAGGTGCACGACTGCTTCACCATCGCGGAGCTTTTGGCCTACGAGGCCATGGGGCTTGCTCCGGAAGGGCAGGGGGCGCGGGTGCTGGAGGACGGCACGGTGGCGCGGGACGGCCGCCTCCCGGTGAATGTCTCCGGCGGCCTGAAGGCGAAGGGTCACCCCATCGGCGCCACGGGGGTGTCCATGCACGTCCTGTCCGCCATGCAGCTCACCGGCACCGCCGGCGACATGCAGGTGCCCGGCGCCGGCCTCGGCGCGGTCTTCAACATGGGCGGCTCGGCGGTGGCCAACTATGTGAGCGTCCTCGAACCGGTGAAGTGAGGCGAGGGCGCGCGGCAGCCAGGTTGCCGCGCGCCCTCACGACGAGGCGGCGGCGCGCCGGCCCCCGCCCAGCCTCAGGGAATTGACGTGCCAGGCGTCGGTCTCGAAGCTGCTGCGACCCTGCGCCGGCATGCGGGCGCTGAGCCAGCAGCGCGTCGGCAACAGGGGGGCGGTTGCCGCGGTCCGCAGGGCGGCCGCGTCGCCGGGAAGGTCGGCGAGGCGTTGGCGGATGTCGTCCATGGCCGCCTCCGGCAGGTCGCGGACGATGAACACCAGCCGCCCGCGCATGTCGAAGCGCGTTCCATCCTTCGGCCAGCGCGGCAGGCGCACCAGGGGATAGGCGACGTGCTCCACGCACTGAACCACCACCGGCGTGCCGAGGCCGGCCACGTTCATCAGCCCCTTCACCCGCAGGAGGTGCGATCCGTACTTGGCGAGTATCTCTCCCATGGCCACGGCGAAGCCGCGCCATGATACCTGATGGTTGAAGAAGCAGGTGAAGCTCACCGGCAGCGCCTGCGCCCCATGGGCGGAGGGCGGCGCCGCGCCGGCGCGGGCGGCGGCGTCCGTCTCGTCCACCCAGCGCTCCACCTCCGCCGGCAGGCTGCCCGGCGCATAAAGTCCGGCGCCCAGGATGCGCCGGGGCTCGATCTCGCCATGGGTCACGGCGAGGCGCGGAGCCGACGGATTGAGCACGTCGAGCCGGGCGTCGAGCCGCTCGCGGGCGCTGCGGTCGGCGAGGTCCGCCTTGGTGAGGAGGATGCGATCGGCCATGCCCACCTGGCGGCGCGCCTCCTCGTGCCGGTCCAGTTGCGCGGCGCCAAGGCCGGTGTCCACCAGCGTGACCACCCCGTCGCAGCGGAAGCGGGCGGCGACGTAGCGTTGCTCCATCAGGGTCCAGACCACCGGTATGGGATCGGCGAGGCCGGTGGTCTCGATCACCACGCGGCGCACGTCCGGGATCTGCCGCCGCGCGAGCTTGTCATGGAGCGTTTCGAGCGCCGCCAAGAGATCGCCGCGCACGGTGCAGCACACGCATCCGGACTCGAGCAGCACCATGGTCTCGCCGATCCGCTCCACCAGATGGTGGTCGATGCCCACGGCGCCGAATTCGTTGATGAGCAGCGCGGTACCGGCCATGTCCGGATGGGTGACGAGGCGATTGAGCAGCGTCGTCTTGCCGGCGCCGAGGAAGCCGGTGAGCACGGTGACGGGAATGCGCGGGTCGATGGGATCGTATTCGGCCATGGGCGGTCTCGAAGGAGGAGCGGCAGCGCGGGGTGTCGCAGGAGCGCAGCAACGCCCGTGCCACTGGGGCAAAGCCTGCCCATGGCGTCCGGACCGGGCCGAAAGCGTTCGATTTCCGGCCGCCGTCGCATTCGAAAATCGAACGCCGCAGCGTGCCTTCCGCAAGGTCGTGGAGGGGAGGAAAGGCGGGGAGTCTCGATATCTGAAGGGCGTGCGGCATGGCATGATCAATGCTAGGCTCACTCCCAGGCATGATGACCTTGCAGCGGCGAGGCGCAGGCCGTTTTCGCTCTACGCCGTTTTCGCTTCACGCTGTTTTCGCTTCAAATGGAGTAGGCCGGAGCGGGTCCGCACCGCGGCTGCCACAAGATCCAAGACCTGAAGACCCAGGACCAGAAGACCCAAGATAAAAGTCCGCCCACGAAAACGCAGACAGCAGATCTGCCCTGGTGGCGGCACACCGACCGGCTCATCGAGCCCGCCGGGGGGGAGGATACAAAATGCCTTTCGGAAGGCCCGGACAAAAGTTCTCGGTGCCCGAGAACGACGAAAAAGTGATGACGTCGTGGGAGCAATTCCTCGGCGGTGACGAATTCGGCACCGACGCACTGCGCCGGCTCGTCGATGATTCCTGGCGTCGCTGCCTCAGCAACAGCGTGGACCCGCAACGCGACCAGGCCCCGCCGCCCATGCGCGAGGACTCGCTGCATTCCCTGCGCGACGACTGCCGCGAGCTACTGGAGGCGAGCCAGCCGGTGATGGCCTCGGCGCGGGAGTTCCTCGCCGAGACCGGCACCGTGATGGTTCTCACCGATGGCGCGGGCATCATCCTCAACCTGGAGGGGGACACGCGGCTGCGGGACGCGGCGGCGAACATCCACCTGCTCTCGGGTGCCAGCTGGAGCGAGCAGGCGTGCGGCACCAATGCCATCGGCACGGCCATCGAGGTCGGCCAGCCGGTGCAGATCCATTCGGCCGAGCACTATTGCTCCGGCATCAAGCGCTGGTCGTGCTCCGCCAACGTCATCCGCGACCCGTATGACGGCACCATTCTCGGCGTGGTCGATGTCTCCGGGCTTTCGGATACCTTCAATCGCCACAGCCTCGCCCTCGTGGTGGCGACGGCCGGGCGCATCGAGAATCGCCTTGCCCAGCAGGAGATGGACCTCCGCCTGCGCCTTCTCGACCACTGCATGGATCGCCTTTCGGGATCGAGCTCCGACGGGGTGATCGTGTTCGACCGGCGCGGCCGCGCGGTGAAGGCCAACGGTGCCGCCGCCGACGCGCTTCTCGACCTGCAGCGACAGCGCGGCGAGGCGACGGGCGCCGACCTCTCGCGGCTTCGCCTCAACTGGCGCAAGCAGGCCACACTACCCGACGAGCTGCCGCCGTGGATGCGGCGTGAATGGCTCGAGCCGGTGGTGACCGATGGCGAGCGGCTTGGCATCGTGCTGCGCCTGCCTGGACGCCGGGCCGCGCCGTCCCGGACCGCGGGCCTCGACGCCGCCGCGAAGCCGGAGGCGGGGGACGACGCCTTCTCGCGGATCGTCGGCGAGGCGCCCAGCCTGCGGCACGCCATCGGCCGGGCGCGCCAGCTGGCGAAGAGCCGGGCGCCGGTCCTGCTGCTGGGCGAGACCGGCGTGGGCAAGGACGTGTTCGCCCAATGCCTCCACGCCGGCAGCGCCGGGCGAGACGGCGCATTCGTGGCGCTCAATTGCGGCGGCTTCTCCCGCGAACTCCTCACCAGCGAGCTGTTCGGCTATGCGGAGGGCGCCTTCACCGGCGCGCGCCGCGGCGGCATGACCGGCAAGATCGAGGCTGCGGACGGCGGCACGCTGTTCCTCGACGAGATCGGCGAAATGCCGAAGGACCTGCAGCCCCACTTCCTGCGGGTGCTGGAATCGGGAGAGGTCTACCGCATCGGCGAAACCCGCCCGCGCAAGGTGAACCTGCGCCTCGTGGCCGCCACCAACCGCGATCTGCGGCGCGAGGTGGAGGCGGGACGGTTCCGCATGGACCTGTTCTATCGCGTCGCGGTCACCAGCATCTCGATTCCCGCCCTGCGGGAGCGCGCGGAGGACATTCCGCTCCTGGCCGAGCATCTGATGCAGGACCTCGCCAGGCGGCAGGGACCGGCGCGGCGCCGGCTCTCGCCGCGGGCCATCGAGGTGCTGCAAGCCTACGCGTGGCCGGGAAACGTGCGCGAGCTGCGCAACGTCATCGAGGGCATGCTTCTCATCGCCGAGGGGGAGGAACTGACCGAAGCCGATATCCCGGACGAGATCTGGACGGCGCCGGCGAGTGATATCGCGCCCTCGGTCGCGCAGGCCGGCGAGGCAGAGCCTTTGCGCGGCCTCACCGGCATGGAGAATGCCGAGCGGCTCGCCCTGTTGCGTGCCATGCAGGCGCACAAGGGCAACATGACCGCGGTGGCCCGCGATCTGGGGATCGCCAAGAGCACGGTCTACGCCAAGCTCCGCCGCTTCGGCCTCGAAGGCGCGGTGGGCGAGACGCGGCGGTTCCAGATCTAGGATCCCTGCTTTCCACCTGTCCGGCACGCCGATTGCTTGAGAGCGTCGGCTTTCGCATCCCTCCCGAAAGCTTCCTCCCCACCGCCGGTCTCGATCGGCGGTGTTTTTTTGTCTGCGCGGGCATGGTGCGGCGCACGCCCTGGGCACATCGCGTCGCACAATAAAGACCGATTTTCGAACAGGCATTCGCAAAGACGTCGATGGTCACAGAACCAGATAAAACCCGAGCGCCGAAATTCAGTGCAAATAAAGAAGAGTCGAGACGCCGCCCGAATTCCTCCCCTTGGCACGCCCCTTGCGATCCGGTTCGGGAGCCTCGCGGACCGTGTGTCGACCTGGCCGCGAGCGCTGCCGCGCCGCGCCCCAGGCTTGCCAATGCATGAAGCCGCAGCCGGAGAAGAAGTGGGAGGAGAAAGAGCGTATGTCCCTGCAGATCAACATCGACAACGGCGGCACGCTGACGGACGTCTGTATTCTGTCAGACGATCAGGTGAGAAAGACCAAAGTCCTCACCACGCCGTACGATCTCAGCAAGTGCTTCTTCGAAGGCCTGACCAAGGCGTCCGGCGTGCTCTACGGCGCGCCGGATGTGAAGCGGCTGCTGGAGGAGGTGGACCTCATCCGCTATTCCACCACCCAGGGCACCAATGCGATCTGCGAGCGCAAGGGGCCGCGGCTCGGCCTCATCCTCGACGCCTCCGCGCACGACCTGCCGAGCCGCCTTGCGGCCCACGACCCGGATGTGTTCGAGGCCCTGGTGGGCGACCGCATCGCCTTCCTCGATGCCGCCACCATCAGCGGCGCCGAGGCGGACGTGGAGGTGGCGAAGGCCATCAACACCCTCACCGCCGCCGGCGCCAACCGCCTGGTGGTGAGCTTCGGCGGCGCCGATTTCCAGGCGCTGGAGAACGTCTTCCGCCTTGTCGCCCTGCGCAAGTATCCGCGCCACCTGCTCGGCGCCGTGCCGATCCTCTACGGCTCCGACCTCACGCCCGACACGGACGGCGAGCGGCGCACCTGGACGGCGCTTATCAACTCGTTCCTCCACCCCTCCATGGAGGCGTTCCTCTACAATGCGGAGAACCGGCTGCGGGCCTATCGCACCAAGAATCCGCTGCTGATCTTCCGCAATGACGGCGACGCCTCGCGCGTGGCCAAGACCATCGCCATCAAGACCTATTCGTCCGGTCCCCGCGGCGGCATGGAGGGCGTGAAGTCTTTTTCGCGCCGCTACGGCTTCACCGACACCGTCTCCATCGACGTGGGCGGCACCACCACGGATATCGGCCAGTATATCGACGGCACGGTGGCCGAGGTGCGGCGCGGCCATGTGGAGGGCATCTCCGTCTCCTTCCCCCTGTGCGAAATCCTGAGCGCGGGGGCGGGCGGCTCCTCCATCTTCAAGGTGGTGGACGGGCGCATCGTCATCGGGCCGGAGAGCGTCGGCGCGGTGCCGGGGCCGGCCTGCTTCGGACGCGGCGGGCGTGAGGCCACCATCACCGACGCCAGCCTGCTCATCGGCCTGTTCGATCCCACCTCCTATTTCGGCGGCGGCATGGGCCTCGACGCGGACCGTGCGGCGGCGGCGGTGACCGCCAGTGTCGCCACCCGGCTGGGGCTCGGCCTCGACGATGCGCTGCTGCGCATGGAGTTCGCCTATGAGGAGAAGATCGCGGCGGAGCTTCACCGCTTCACCAGGATCTCCGACGAGACGGTGATGCTCGCCTTCGGCGGCGCGGGCCCCCTCAATGCCTGCGGCGTCGCGGAGAAGGCGGGCATCCGCCGGGTCGCCATCCCGCAGATGGCGGCGGTGTTCTCGGCCTACGGCATCGGCTCCTGCGATGTCTCCCAGCGCTATGCGGTGACGCTCTCCGATCCCTCGGAGCTGGCCGCCACCATCGCGTCGCTGAAGGTGAAGGCCGCGCGCGACATGTTCGCGGAAGGCTGCGCCGAAGGCACCTACACCGTGGAGGCACGCCTGGTCGCCGACTTCGGTGACGGGCGCACGCAGGTCCACGTGCTGGGTGACCAGCTGGAGGTCCCCGCAGCCTTCGCCGGCGCTCGCTCGGTGGAGGTGGAACTGAAGGCGCTCCGGAGCCTGCGCGAAGGCGCCGAGCGGTCGGCCCGCTTCGATCCCCGCGCGTCGGCCGCGGCCCATGGCAAGCGCAACGTGCTGATCCGCGATCGCGGGCGCATCGACGTGCCGGTCTACCGCCTCGCCGACCTCGCGGATGGCGATTTCGCGTCCGGCCCCGCCATTCTCGAGGAAGACTATTTCACCTGCCGCGTCCCCGAAAACTGGCAGTTCGTCATCAGCGATGCAGGCGACATCCTGCTGAGCCGGGAGGGTTGAACAAAATGAAAGTCGCCATGACCGAATATCTCCGCATCGACCTGAAGTCGGAGAAGTGGGAATGCCGCGTGTGCGATCACGAGATCGCGCCCGCCCGCGGCAACTACAAGGAAGGTCTTCTGGTCCACGATCGCGACCCGCGCGAGATCCATCCGCCGATCATCGATCCGGACAAGTATCGCTTCACCTTCAGCCCCGACCCGGAATGGGTGCGCATCCTCGAATATTGCTGCCCCAACTGCGGCACGCAGGTCGAGACCGAATATGCCGTGCCCGGCCACCCGCCGCTCCACGACATGGAAGTCGATCTGGAGGCGCTCAAGGCCCAATGGGCTGCCCGTGGCGAGGCGGCGGCACCCTATGCCGGCCCGGCGGTGGTGCGCGACGACAGTCACGGACACTGAATCCTCGACGGGTGCCGCCCATCCCCGCGCGGAACGCGGCGGCACCCCACAGCATAACGAATGCGGCGCAACGCGCCTGCCAGCATCCTCAGGGAGGAGACATGAAACGCGTTTCCGTGGACATCGGTGGCACCTTCACCGACTGCTTCGTGGTCTGGGACCAGCAATATATCGAGGCCAAGGCCCTCACCACCCACCACAACCTCGCCATGGGTTTCAACGAGGCCCTCGGCAAGGCCTGCAACGTGCTGGGGCTCCAGCTTGAGGAGATCCTGAGCGCCGTGGACAGCGTGCGCTATGCCACCACCCTCGGCACCAATGCCCTCATCGAGCACAAGGGCCCGAGGATCGGCATGCTGGTGACCGCCGGCTACGAGGCCACCGTGCCGCTCAGCCGTGCCCGCGGCTATGGCGAGGGGCTCGACAATCTCGGCCAGCAGGACATGCCCAACGCCCAGCGCCCCGATCCGCTGGTGGAGGCGCACATGATCCGTGGCGTGCGCGAGCGGCTCGATTTCCAGGGCAAGCTCGTCATGCCCCTCGACGAGGAGGACGTGCGCACCCAGATCCGCGAGCTGGTGAACCGCGGCGCCCAGATCATCGTGGTGGCGCTGGTGAATGCCGTGGTGAACCCCGCGCACGAGCAGCGCATCGAGGAGATCATCCTCGATGAATATCCCTCCCACCTGCTCGGCGCCATCCCGGTCATCCTGTCCCACCAGGTGGCGGGGCGCAAAGGCGAGTATGTCCGCGCCACCTCGGCCATCGTGGACGGCTATCTGCACTCCACCATGTACCACGCGCTCTCGGCGCTGGAGCAGAACCTGCGGGCCCATCGCTACGACAAGCCCATGCTGGTGATCCACAATTCCGGCGGCATGGCGCAGCTCAACTCCACCGATGCGCTGCAGACCATCCATTCCGGCCCGGTCTCCGGCATCGGCGCCTCCGAGCATCTCGCCATGCTCACCGGGCTCGGCAATGTGGTGGCCACCGACATGGGCGGCACCAGCTACGACATCGGCATCGTGGTGGACGGCGGCGTGAAGCACTACGACTTCAACCCCGTCATCGATCGCTGGCTGGTCTCGGTGCCCATGGTGCACCTGGTGACGCTGGGCGCCGGCGGCGGCTCCATCGCCTCCTATGACCGCATGTACAAGACCGTGAAGTGCGGCCCCGAGAGCGCCGGGTCCGATCCCGGCCCCGCCTGCTACGACCGGGGCGGCATGCGGCCCACCGTGACCGACGCCGACCTTTTGCTCGGCTATCTCGATCCCTCGAACTATGCGGGCGGCTCCATTCCGCTCAACCCGCGCCGGGCCAGGTCGGCCATCGAGGATACCCTGTGCGATGAGCTTGACTGCTCGGTGGTCGAGGCGGCGCTGCTGATCCGCGAGAAGGTGGACGACAACATGGCCAACGGCCTGTTCACCGAGCTGCGCGCCCGGGGCTACGACCCCAAGGACTTCACCATGCTTGCCTACGGCGGCAACGGCCCGCTGCACTGCTGCGGCATCGCCCAGAATCTCAACATCGACCGCATCCTGGCGCCGCCGCTCTCCTCGGTGTTCTCGGCGGTGGGCGCGGGCAACATGCACCAGCTCCATATCCACGAGCAGTCGCTCTACATGGTGCTCTACGACAGCAACACCCGTGCCCTGTTCGACGATTATGACCGCTTCAACGCCATCGTCGCCGACCTCAAGGAGCGCGGCACCCAGGACCTGCTGCGCCAGGGCGTCCCGCCCGCCGATATCCGCCACAACCTCGAATTGGACATGCGCTACGGCAACCAGCTGGTGCAGACCACGGCGGTGATCGAGAAGCATGGGGTGGACGGCCCGGCGGACGTGCTGGCCATCATCTCCCAGTTCTCTTCCGACTACGGCAAGCGCTTCGGCGAGGGCTCGCAGGCGCCGGAGGCGGGCATCCGCATCAACACCATCCGCATCGCCGCCTATGTCCAGCACGAGACCGTCCAGTTCGAGGACATCAAGCCGGTGCCGGAGCGTGAGCGCAAGGCGCCGCCGCCGCCCGCCGCCACCCGCGTGTGCCACTTCGTGGGCCAGGACGGCCCGCTGGAGACGCCGGTGTGGAGCCGCGCCGACATCGCCCCCGGTGTGCAGATCGAGGGGCCGGCCATCATCGCCTCGGAGGTGACCACCTTCCTGGTCAATCCGGGCTGGAGCTTCGTGGCGGCGAAGCAGGGCGCCTCCTGGTTCCTGCGCGCCAAGATCCCCGCCACCACGTACTGACGCCATTTTCTCTCCCCGCCCCGAGCGGGGAGAGCGCGCCTCATGGCGCTGCGATCACTTCAGATAGTCCGGGAGGATAAATCCATGAACGACATGAGCATCGCCGGCCGCGGCAAGCTGCCCAGCGCCGAAGAGGCCGCCCTCGTCAAGAAGTTCCTGAACGACACCACCTTGTTCCTCGGACCCGACCCCGAGATCATGCAGAACCACGACCTCATGCCGCGCACGGCGGACGAGGACGAGGCCATCGCCAAGGTGGCCGACAGCCACATCATCGCCAAGATCCGCGACCGCATCCAGGCCGGCTGCGACGAAGGCTATGAGATGGTGGAGCAGATGGGCGCCGCCCCCGGCGCCAAGTGGGGCGACGTCATCACCGGCGTGTATTCGGCCTCCGGTGATCTGGCCATCGCGTCCGCTGGCGGCGTGCTGATCTTCTCGGCGCTGGTGCACCACCCCATCAAGTTCATCATCAAGAACTGGATCAACGACCCCACCGTCGGCGTGCGCGAGGGCGACGGCTTCATCCACAACGACAGCCGCTACGGCAACGTCCACAACACCGACCAGTCCATGATCGTGCCCATCTTCCACGAGGGCAAGCTCGTGTGCTGGGTGGCCTCCACCGTGCACGAGGGCGAGAACGGCGCCATCGAGCCGGGCGGCATGCCCTCCATGGCGGAAAGCCCCTCGGATGAAGGGCTCAAGATGTCGCCCTTCAAGGTGGTGGAAAACTACCAGATCAAGCGGGATATCCTCACCTTCCTGCAGAATTCCGTGCGCGAGCCGAAGCTGCAATATGAAGACATGAAGGTGAAGCTGTTCGCCTGCCTGCGCATCAAGCAGCGCATCGAGGAGACGCTGAACACCGACGGCCCTGAGGCCCTCGTCTCCACCCTGCGCCTGACCATGGAGAATGTGCGCGCCGAGGTGAAGCGCCGCATTTCCGAGTGGCCGGACATGACGGTGCGCACCTATATCATCCAGGACTCGACCCTGCGCGAGAATTGCGTGGTGAAGATCAACTGCAAGCTCACCAAGACCGGCGACCGGCTGATCTTCGATTTCCGGGGGTCCGCGCCTGAATTCACCAACCGCGCCACCAATACCATCGTCGCCGGCCTCAAGGGCATGCTGGCGCAGGTGTTCTTGTGCTACGTGTGGCCGGACCTGCCGCGCGGACAGGCGGCCTTCGCCCCCATCGAGGTCATCACCGATCCCCATTCCATCGTCAATTGCTCCTATGACGCGCCCAACTCCCAGAGCCTGATGTCCATCTTCACGGGCTTTACGGCGGGCCAGCACGCGGTGGCGAAGTTCCTCTATTCCTGCCCGGAGAAGTTCACCAAGGTCCACGCGCCCACCTTCAACATGATCAATACCTTCGTGTGGGGCGGCGTGTCCCAGCACGGCGAGACCCTCGGCAACCTCTGCGCCGACCTCAACGGCATGGGCGCCGGCGCCACCGTGGACCGCGACGGCGAGCACGCGCTGGCGCCCATCTTCGCCACCATGGCCGACATCGGCGAGCAGGAGCTGAACGAGGAGGAAGTGCCCTTCCTCCAGCTGGTGTCCAAGAAGATGACGCGGGATGCCATTGCTCCCGGCAAGTATCGCGGCGGCCAGGGCTACACCATGATGGTGGCCACCAAGGACAGTGAGCAGTGGGGCTTCATGACCGTGTGTCAGGGCGCCAAGATCCCACCGCTCCAGGGCCTGTTCGGCGGCTATGCCTGCGGTTGCTATCCGCTGTCCAAGGTGAAGGGCGTGGATGTCTACGACGTGCTGCTCAACACGCCGGAGAAGTTCAAGCACTCCATCGAGGAAATCATGAACGAGCAGCCCTTCGAAGGCGCCAGCTACACCACCCACCACATGGGCATGGGCTTTGAGATATCAAAGCGCGGCGAGCTGTTCATGATCTCGCAGGGGGCAGGTGCCGGCTATGGCGATCTGCTGGAGCGCGACCCCAGGGGTGTCATCAAGGATATCGAGGAGGGGCTGATCTCCCCGGAGGTCGCCGCCCGCACCTACAAGGTGGCATTCGACCCGCAGACCCTGGCCATCGACGAGACGGCGACGGAAGAAGCGCGCGCCGCCGAGCGCCGGGCGCGCATCGCCCGCTCCAAACCCTATTCGGAGTTCGTGAAGGACTGGAGCAAGCCCACGCCGCCGACCCACCTGCAGTATTTCGGCGCGTGGGGGGACGATATCGAAACCCTCTACATGGGCAGCCCGCAAAAGATCCGCGACGCTGCAAACCCGCGCCCCAACTACATGCAGCATCCCAAGGATGTGCGCATCGCCGAGCTTGAGGCCCGCCTGGCCGCCGTCGGCGCCATGGGGGGCGAGAAGCAATGAGCCCACGGCTGGTGGACGCCCTGCCGCGCCCGTCCGGCGCGCCCGGGCTCAGGGTCTGGCTGAAGTCGTCGGGCTATGCCCGGCGCCTTCTGCTCGGGGAGGGGGGCGACCCGTGGGAGAGCGCGCCGCGCTATCTCTCCTTCTTCACCCAGGCCCATGGCCTGCTGCGGCCGGACGTGGGCGTGGTGGACGTGGGTGATCTCTATCGCTCCTGGGTGGCCCGCCACCCAGCCTTGAAGGCGGAGATGGGGGCCAAGTCCAGAGCGACTTTCCCCCTCAAGCGCATGCTGGAGGAGGAGGGGCCGCGGCGTCTCCTCGCCGAGGTCGTTGAAGCGGTGGCCGCAGCCTTGCGCGGGCAGACGCCGCTGGTGCTCGCCGCGCCCGCGCCCCGGCGCTGGCTCGCCGAGGCCGCCGCCTTCGCCGGGCGGGAGGGCGTCTCCATCGACGCCGACATGGTCGAGAGTGCCGCCATGTACATGGCGGACCTTGTGCGCGTGGTCTCGGCCCTTCCCATCGGCGGGCTGCTGCTGGAGGAGGACCAGGCGGCCGAAGCCGGCGACATGGACGCGGGCCGGCCGCTGGTGAACGTCGCGCGGCATTATCGCTGGGGCCTTGCCTTGCGCGGGCGTGACGGGGGCGCCACCACCGAGCTCGACACCCTCATCAGCTCCGGGCCGGTCGCGGGCGGGGACTTCGCCCTTGGCCTCGACGTGAGCCCGCAGCTGTGGAGCGGCGCGCCGCTCACAGAGCTTGGCGCAGGTCAGTTCTACTTCGCCGAGATTCCCGAAGGCGCAGAGCCGGAGGCGGTGCTTCAGCAGCTTTCGCGGCTGAGAGGTTGATCCGCGCGCGCGCCTGAACGGCCACGATTTGAGGTGTCTGGTTCAGCTCGGTCGGCTGGCGTGGCTCCGCGCGCCTGCGTGGGGAAGTCCGCCGGCACGTCGAGAACAAGCTGGCTGCCGAACGCAGCCCCATCACGTCAGAAACCATCCCGGAGGAAACATGATCAGCCTGCTCAATGGCGCCATTCTGGCCATCCTTTTTTGCATAGGGCTCGCGTCCGGCTCAGCCAAAGCTGCCGACGTGAATTCCGGTGACTACCTGCCCGCGCCCGCCGGCACAAATCTTCTGGTCTTCTACAGCCAGTACGCGACACGGAATGAGTATGTCACCAATTCGGGGCAGACATTTTCCGATGACACGGGGCTGGATTCCTACGTCAACATCCTGCGCTACGTGCATTACTTCGACATCGCCGGGTTCACGGTCGCGCCCCAGGTGCTCATTCCGGCCGGCACGCTCTACAATGGGCGTATTGCGGGCACACCGTTCGATGCTGCCGCCGGTCTTGGCGATCCCATCGTCGCGACCACGGTATGGGTCGTGAACAACAAGGCCACGCAGACATTTATTGGCATCATGCCCTACCTTTTCCTGCCGCTCGGCCAGTATAGCTCCGGGGAGGCGCTCAATCTGGGAGAGAATCGCTGGAAGCTCGATCTGCAGGCCGGATGGTACCAAGGCCTCGCCAGCGGCTTCGCGCTTCAGCTCACCGGCGACGCGGTCTGGTACGGGGACAACACCAAGGCTGGCAACGGGACCCAGACCCTGTCGCAGGATCCCACCTATCAATTCCAGGCGTGGTTCTCCTACGCCTTCGCCCCCTCCTGGTCGGCTGCCGTCGGCTATTCCCAGTTTTGGGGCGGCACGGAATATCTTGCCGGGGTTCCGACCGGAAATTCAACCGAGCACAGTCAGGTGCGCCTCGAGCTGTCCAAGTTCATCACTCCGACCTTCCAGGTGTTGGGCCTGGTTCAGCGCGATGTCGCAACGTCGGGAGGCTTCCCGGAGGACTTCCGAGGCACAGTACGTCTTCTGCAAGTGTTTTAGAGTATTTTCGACCGACTTGACTGTGGCTCCCTGAACGCCCGTCGCGGGGCGTGGGATGATTGAGTTCGCATGATCTGTCGTCGCAGCCGAGCACGCCGAAGAGCTTGAACCGGTCATTCCATCGGACACCACCATGTGGCGATCCTCGACCACGGACAGAAGCAAAGAACCCGGCGGCCCTGAGGGGGTGACGGTCCGATTCCGACGGATCGAGGCCGCACTCCGCCCCCGGCCGGCAGACCCCATCCGCCCTCGCCGCAACCTTCAACAGGCGACGGGACCTGCCGCTCCGCGCCAAGCAGGACGATGAGGGGCGGGCCGCTCGCGCTGGCACACATCCCCGGATGATGGTTGTGCGAGAGGGTCGGCATTCAAAGAATATCGACTCTGCGACAATATCATTGACTAGGAAACAGGATTGTGGTTGTTTCCTAGTCAACGAAAGGCGGCCTCATGACTCCGGTCTCCGAGTTGACCGATCATACGGGGTTCTGGATGCGCATGGTGTCCAACGCCGTGTCGCAGGCCTTCGCCCGTAAGGTCGAGACTGAAGGTGTCACCGTGGCGGAATGGTCGTTTATGCGGGCGCTTTACAATAGAGATCCCACACCTCCATCGGTTCTGGCGAACAGGATGGGCATGACGAAGGGCGCCATTAGCAAGCTTGCGGACAGGCTGCTTGCAAAAGGCCTGATCGAGCGGACGGAAAGCGCCAACGACAAGCGCGCTCACAGCCTGTCCCTGACGAGACAGGGAAAAGCCAAGATCCCGGCTCTTGCCTCACTTGCCGACAGGAATGAGGTCGAGTTCTTCGGTGTGTTGACGAAAGAACAGCACGAAACGCTCGACCGCATCCTGAAGGTTCTCGCCGAACGGCGTGAGTTGAAAGCAACTCCGGTGGACTGACCGCCGGATGCTCTTAACATCGCTACGAAAGGAAGCCGCCATGGACGCGGAACGGATTTCCATAGCCGAAACTTGCCTGCATGCGGCCCACGATGGAAGCCTGAGCTTTCCGGAGATTGTCGGCAAGCTGATCGCCGCCAACTTCGAGGGCTACACGGTCGACTATCGCCGCAACAGCCAGACCGACTATCTGCCGGACGGCGACAGCGTGACGATGGATATGCAGCCCTCCGTCGGCAACGTCGCCGCGGTCTTCGATGCCGCCGAGGTCGAGCGCCTGGTGCGATGGGCGCAGGCGAACCCCGCCGACTACAGCTACGTTGCTTTCAGCGAGAAGGCGAAAGCCGCCGGTTGCGCGGGATACCTCGTCTCGTTCCTGGGCCGCCGCGTCGTCTATTTCGGCCGGACTGCCGAGACCCATGTCGAGCACTTCCCAAAGTGACGGGGTGCCGATCATGACGCCTTCCGGACGCTCATCGCCCTTTGTACTCTCCTGATCTGCGCCGGCGCGACGGTCATTTCCCTCTCACGGTGAAGGGTATTCCCATGATGCCGGCTGATCTGATCAGAGCGACCATCGCCTTCGTAATGTCCAACTATTCGCTGAGCTTCTTCGCGCTCGGGCTTGTGGTCTCTATTGTTGCGATTGCACGATCGGGGTCTTCCATCGACCGCGCGCTTGTCGTCGAAAAGCTCCTCGCCTGGTATGTCTTCTTCAGTATAGGCGTCGACAATTTCTACAATTTTATCATGCACGTCTTCTTCGGAAAGCTGTCCGCCGCCTTCATCGGCTGGGCCGATAGTCCGTTCCAGTTCGAGGTGGGAACCGCAAGCCTTGGCTTCGCCGCGGTCGGATTGCTCGCGGCGTTCCGGAGTTATGATCTGCGCCTCGCAGCCGTGCTCGGCCCCAGCATCTTCACGTTGGGGGCGGCGGCGGGTCACATCAATCAGATGATCACCGCGCATAACTTCGCACCGGGCAATGCCGGCATCATTTTCTGGACCGACATCTTCATCCCGCTGTTCGGATTCGCGCTGCTGTGGCTGAGCCGTCGCACTACGAGTTCAAAAGCAATGTTTAGGCCCACAGTGTGATGGCGTAGATTTATCGTCGCCGGAAAGGGACGCACCTTGGGGCAGGTTCTTCAGGCGAGCGTGTCGACGAAGCGCACGAAGCCCTCCAGCGGCTCGCGCCCGGTGTCGAAGCGGTTCTCGGGGGCGGCAGCGTCGGCGTATCCGAGCGCCATGCCGCACACCACCATCCGGGTCTCGGGAACGGCGATGCGCCTGGCGATCACCGCCCCATAGGCGTTGAAGGCGGCCTGCGGACAGGTGTCGAGGCCAAAGCCGCGGGCGGCGATCATGATGTTCTGGAGGAACATCCCATAGTCGAGCCAGGAGCCGCGCTCCATGTCCCGGTCGATGGTGAAGACGAGCCCCACCGGCGCATCGAAGAACAGGAAGTTGCGGGCATGCTGGCGGCGCATGCGCTCGGTGTCGCCCCTGGTGATGCCCAGCGTGCCGTACAGGTCCCAGCCCACCTTGCGGCGGCGGGCGAGATAGGGCTCGCGCCATTGGCGGGGATAGTAGGCGTATTCCTCCGTGCCTTGATCGCCCGCGAGCGAGAGGGCGTGAAGCTCCCGCGTGAGGGCGGCGAGTGGCGCGCCCCGCAGCACCATCACCTGCCAGGGCTGGATGTTCGAGCCCGACGGCGCGCGGGCGG
Source organism: Xanthobacter autotrophicus ATCC 700552 (assembly GCF_043194565.1). Classification (GTDB taxonomy): domain Bacteria; phylum Pseudomonadota; class Alphaproteobacteria; order Rhizobiales; family Xanthobacteraceae; genus Xanthobacter; species Xanthobacter autotrophicus_F. The sequence goes on from NZ_JBAFVS010000019.1 coordinate 61,229, forward strand.
CCAGCTCCAGGATGCGCGCCACCGTCTCGTCGGGGATCGGCGTCGGCAGGAAGGCGCGCACCGAGCGGCGCGAGCGGATGGCCTCCTCGGCGGTGGGCGCGGTGCCGCCCGGGGCGGCGGGCGCAGAATGGGGTGCGTTCATTTTTCGGGCATGTCCACGGGGGTTGCCATGTCGAGATTGGCGAGCTCGTAGCCGCGCTTGAAATCGAGGATGTGCTTCTCCATCCACTCCCGCGCGCGCTTTTCGTCATGGTCGCGGATGGCGGCGTAGATGGCCTCGTGCGCCACCAGCAGGCGCTCGCCGGCATTGAGGCGCGACATCACCTTCAGGAAGGGCGGGTAGAACAGCTCGGAGATCGGCATGCGGGCCATCTGGATGGCGCGGTTGCGGGTGGCGCGGGCGACCAGTTCGTGGAACTCGATGTCGAGCGCGGTGAGGCTGCTGGAGTCTTTCAGTGCCTTGCGCGTGGCTTCGAGGTTCCGCTCCAGATCCTGGACATCCTCCGCATCGCTGCGGTGGGCGGCGGAGGCGGCAGCGGCCGGCTCGAGGGCGTACATGGCCTCCCACAATTCCTCGAAGGTCACCTGGTGCAGCACCATGGCGGCGGTGAGGCGCTTGGAAATGTCGCCGGAATGGGGGATGGAGGCGTAGAGCTTCTTGCGCCCCGCCTCGCGCTTGACGAAGCCGTTCTGTTCCAGCACGCGGATGGCCTCGCGGATGGTGGAGCGGTTGACGCCCATCTTCTCCGCGAACCCCGCCTCGGAGGGCAGCAGATCCCCCGGCGCGATTTCGCCGGACAGGATCTTGCCCTCGATGGTGCGGGCCACGAGGCGGAAGGCGGGCTCCACCAGCACCGGGTCAAGCACGAGCGACATCGGGGACCGTCCTCTCGGTGGCGCGGGCCTTTTCCAGGTCGCGCAGCACCTTGCGTTGTACCTTCCCGGTCATGGTCTTCGGCAGTTCGTCGAGAAACGCGATGGCGCGGGGATATTTGTAGGGAGCGGTGACACGCTTCACGTGATCCTGCAAGGCGGCCACCAGGGCGGCGTCCCCGACGAAGCCGGCGCGCAGCACCACGAAGGCCTTCACGATCTCGCCCCGCTCGTCGTGGGGCGCCGCGACCGCCGCGCATTCCTGCACCGCCGGATGGTCGAGCAGCGCATTCTCCACCTCCGAGGGGCCGATGCGGTAGCCGGCCGAATTGATCACGTCGTCGTTGCGGCCGCGATGGTAGAAATAGCCGTCCGCGTCCATCATGCCGAGATCGCCGGTGACGAACCAGCGGCCCTCTGGCCCCTCCACATGGGCTGCCGCGGTGCGTTCGGGTTCGTCGAGATAGCCCAGCATCATCTGCGGGTTGGGGGTAAGAATGGCAATGTCCCCCTCCGCTCCCGGCGGCAGGCGGCGGCCCGTGTCGTCGATGATGGCGAGGTCGAGCCCGGGCAGCGGCTTGCCCATGGAGCCCTCCCGCGTCGGCACGCAGGGATAGTTGAGCAGCGTCATCAGCGTCTCGGTCTGGCCGTAGGCTTCCAGGATGGGGATGCCGGTGGCCTGTTGCCAGCGCGCCGCCACCGCCGGGTTGAGCGTCTCGCCGGAAGAGACGGTGTGGCGCAGGCGCGAGAGGTCGTGCTCGGCGACGCCGGCGTCCACCACGCGGAACAGTTCGGTGCCGGGCGCGCAATAGACGGTGACGCCGTATTTCTCCAGCAGCCGCAGGCGCTGCTTCGGGTCGAACGGCCCGTCATAGAAGAAGCTCGCGGCGCCGCAGCTCCATGGCCCGAACAGGATGGAGGTGCCGGCCTTGCTCCAGCCGGTGTCGGCGGTGCACCAGATGGTATCGCCGCGCCGGAGGTCCAGCCAATGGACGGCCGAGCCGCGCCAGGCATAGAGGCCTCTGGCGGCATGGAGCACGCCCTTCGGCTGGCCGGTGGAGCCGGAGGTGTAATAGAGGACGGCGGGATCATCGGCCGCCACCGTTACGGGCACGAAGGCCTCGTCTCCCGCCGCCATCGCCTCGTCCAGCGGCTCGAAGCCCGGCGCATCGCCAAGGGCAAGGCGCACCGGCACATCGCCCATCACGTCCGCGAACTTCTCCGCGTGCTCGGCACGGGCGACGACGGCGCGCACCCCCGCATGGTGCACGCGATAGGCGATGTCCTTGGCGGTGAGCATCTCGATGCAGGGAATGGGCACCGCCCCGAGCTTCAGGCAGCCGACCATGGCCACCTGCCATTGCGGGATGCGCGGCAGCATCACCAGCACCCGGTCGCCTTTCCTCACCCCCCGCGCCGCCAGCGCCGAGGCGAAGCGATTGGTGAGGCGCGCCATGTCGGAGAAGGAGAAGCGCTGTTCCTCCCCCGCCGCATTGGCCCAGATGAGGGCGGGTCCGTCCGCCGTGCGGGCGAAATGGTCCACCACGTCGGCACCGAAATTGAAGGTTTCCGGCACCTGCCAGCGGAAGGCGCGGGCCGTTGCGGCATAGTCGGTCATGTTGGGGGCCATGGTTTCCTCCCGGAGCATTGCGCTCTCTTGCTTTCAGATCATTTGGCTCAGATTACCTTGCCGGCCTTCAGCGCGGCGATGTCGTCTTCGCCGTAGCCGAGGCCCGCGAGCACCGCGCCCGTGTGCTCGCCGAGCAGCGGCGGCGGCGAACGCAGGGTGCAGGGCGTGCCGGAATATTTCACCGGAAAGCCGATCTGCGGAATGGTGCCCTCCACCGGATGCTCCACGGAGCGCAGCATCTGCCGGTGCTGCGCATGGGGATCGGCGAACGCCTCCGCCATGGAGAAGACCGGGCCGAAGGGGATATCGAAGGGTTCCAGCTCCGCCACCCATGCATCGCGCGGCTTCTGCGCAAACAGGTTGGCGAGGATCTTCTTCTGCGCGATCTCGCGCTCGCCCTGCGGCCATTGCTCGTCCTTCAGGGCGGGCAGGCCCACGGCGTCGCAGAAGCGGAGCCAGAAATGCGGCTCGATGAGGCCGAGCGCCACGTATTTCCCGTCGGCGCAGGCATAGACATTGTAGCAGGGCGCCTGGCCGATGAAGGGGCGCTCGCCGCCCTTCGGCTCGATGCCGGCGAACAGATGGTCCGCGCCTTGGAGCGCCAGCCAGGAGATGGCGCCATCGTGCATGGACACGTCCACGAACTGGCCCCGGCCGGTGGTTGCACGGGACAGCAGCGCGGCGAGGATGCCGGTGGAGGCCATGAGCGAGCCGCCGCCCACATCGGCGATGGACAGGCCCGGTACGATCGGGCCTTCCCCGGCCTTGCCGAACAATTGCAGCGCCCCGGCCTCGGCGAGGTAGTTGAGGTCGTGGCCCGGCTTCAGCCGGCTCGGTCCATCCTGCCCGTAGCCGGAGATGGCGCAATAGACGAGCCGCGGGTTGAGGGCGGACAGGGTTTCGAAGCCGAGGCCGAGGCGGTCCATCACGCCCGGCCGGAAGCCCTCCAGCAGCACGTCGGCCTTCTCCACCAGCTTGAGGAGGATGGCGCGGCCTGCCTCGGCCTTCAGGTTCAGCGTCAGGCTCCTCTTGTTGCGGTTGAGCAGCAGGAATGAGCCCGACTCGGCCAGGTTCAGCGGCGGGAAGGTGCGGTTGTAGTCGCCGCCTTCGGGCTGCTCGATCTTGAGCACGTCGGCGCCGAGGTCCGCCAGCATCAGCGAGCAGAAGGCGCCGGGCAGGAGGCGGGTGAGGTCCAGCACCTTCAGGCCGGCAAGGGCCAAGGGGGCGGTGGTGGGGGCAGTGGTGGGGGCGGCGGTGTTGGGGGGGAGCGCGTTCATGGGATATCCGGGATCAGGCGGCGGTCCAGCCGCCGTCCACCGCCAGCGAGGCGCCGGTGATGTAGGAGGCTGCGGGAGAGGCGAGGAACAGGCAGGCGCCGACCAGCTCCTGCGGATGGCCGAAGCGCCCCATGGGGGTGCGGGCGGTGACGCGCTCGGCGAGCTTGGGGTTGTGGCGCAGGCCCTCGGTGAGGTCGGTCTCGAAATAGCCGGGGCCGACGGCATTCACCCGCACGCCCTTCTTCGCCCATTCGAGGGCGAGTTGGCGGGTCATCAGCTCCACCCCGCCCTTGGCGGCGCAATAGGCCGTGGTCCGGGCAAGGCCCACCCGCCCCGCCACGGACGTGACGTTGACGATGGCGCCTTCGCCCTGCGCCAGCATCACCCGGCCGGCGGCGCGGGCGGTGAGGAAGACGCCGGTGAGGTTGGTCTCCACCACGACGCGCCATTCATCGAGGCTGGTGTCCTCGGCGGACTTGTACCAGGGATTGACGCCGGCATTGTTGACGAGGGCGTCGATGCGGCCGTGGCGCTCCACCACCGCGCGGCACAGGGCGTCCACGTCGTCCTCGCGGGACACATCGGCGGCGATGCCCTCCGCCGCGCCGCCCTGCGCGGCGATGGCAGTGGCGGCTTCCTCCACGGTGGCGGCGGTACGGCCGGTGAGCACCACATGGGCGCCGGCGGCGGCGAAGCCTTCCGAGATGGCGCGGCCGAGGCCCCGCCCCCCGCCGGTGACGATGACGATCTTGCCCTGAAGGCCGGCAAAGGGGAGTGCTGTGCCGGGCATGGCGACGGCGACGCTCATCACGCCGCCCGTCCTGCGGGCACGGCCTTGACCGCGTTACTGCGCGCGAGGCGGCGGGCGATGTTCCAGCGGTGCACCTCGGACGGGCCGTCATAGATGCGGAAGCCGCGCACGTCGCGGAAGATGCGCTCCACCTCCGTGTCCCGCGTCATGCCGAGCCCGCCGAGCACCTGGAGCGAACGGTCCACCACGCGGAAGATGGCCTCGGAGGCGAACACCTTCACCATGGAACTCTCCACGTTCGCCCGCGCGCCCTGATCCAGCAGCCATGCGGCGTGGCGGATGGCGAGGCGGGTGGTGTGGAGGTCGATCTCGTTGTCGGCGAGCATGAAGCCCACGCCCTCGTGGGACAGCAGCGTGCCGCCGAACGCCTCGCGCCGCGCCGCATAGTCGGTGGCGATGTCGTGGGCGCGCCGCGCTGCGCCGAGCCAGCGCATGCAGTGGGTGAGGCGCGCCGGCACCAGCCGCGCCTGGGCGTAGCGGAAGCCCTCGCCCACTGCGCCCAGCACGTCGGCGGCGGGAATGCGCAAATTCTCCAGCGCCACCTCCGCGTGGCCGCCGGTGAAGGAGCTGTCGAGGGTGTCGAGGGCGCGGGTGATGCGGAAGCCCTCCGCCGGAAGGTCGGCAAGGAACATGGTGGCGCCCACGTCCCGCCCGTCCACGACGGTGCGTGCCATGACGATGGCGAAGGCGGCGCCCTCGGCGCCGGTGATGAGCCACTTCACGCCGTTGACGACGAAGTGGTCGCCCTCCTTCACCGCAATGGTCTTCATGAGGGAGGGATCGGCCCCGGCGCCCGGATGGGGCTCGGTCATCAGGAAGCAGGAGCGGGTCTCGCCCGCCGCCATGGGCGCGAGGAAGCGCGCGTTCTGCGCCGGGCTCGCCACCTCGGCCAGGAGGTGCATGTTGCCTTCGTCCGGCGCGGCGATGTTGAGCGCCACCGGGCCGAGCATGGAATAGCCCGCCGCCTCGAACACCACCGCCTTGCCGAGGTGGGAGAGGCCGAGCCCGCCCCAGTCCCGCGGCACATGGGGGCTGAGCAGGCCGGCGGCGCGCGCCTTGGCCACCAGCTCGCGGCGCAAATCGTCGGTGGGGCCGTGGGCGGTGCGGCGGGGGTCGGCCTCGAAGGGCAGGACCTCCTCCCGCACGAAGGCCACTGTGCGGGCCTCCAGCGCCGCAAGCTCTTGGGGAAGCGCAAAATCCATGGGGCGTCGCCTCAGAATGTCTTGTCGTTGACGATGTCGAGGGTGAAGTCGAAGAGCGCTTCGGCGAGGGCGCCGAAGCCGGCATAGCGCGGGTCCGCCGTCTCGCCGGCGAGGTGCCGGGCATGGAGCTGGTGGAACACCACGCCGAGCTTCAGCATGGTGAGCACCCGGTAGGGCTTGAGCTGGGAGAGGTCCCGCCCCGTGGCGCAGGCATAGGCATCAGCCGCCGCGGCGCGGGTCAGGAAGCCGGGATGGGCCGTGGGCATCTGCGCCAGCTGGTGCATGCACGGCGGATCGCCCGGCTCGGTCCAGTAGCTGAGCAGGGTGGCGAGGTCGAACAGCGGGTCGCCGCGGGTGCCCATGTCCCAGTCCACCACGGCGACGGGCGCGCGGGTCGCGGGATCGAGCAGTACGTTGTCGAGCTTGAAGTCGTTGTGCAGCAATGTCGGCGCCGCGGCATCCGCCACCTGCGCGGCGGCGAGCCACGCGGCCACCGTGCGGGCGGCGGGCGAGAGCGCCCCATGCGCCACCCGCTCGGCCCGGCCGATCCAGCCCGCGGCGGTGCGGGCGAAGAAGCCGGCGGGCCGGCCGAGATCGTCGAGGCCCACCCGTTTCGGGTCCACCGTGTGGATGGCCGCAAGTGTCTCCACCAGCAGGCGCGACACCGCAGCCCCCGTCTCCGCCGTGGCGGGAAAGGGGGCGAGGCTGTCGCCACGCAGGGCGATGCCATTGCGAAATTCGAGCAGCTGGAACGGCGCGCCGGCGACCGCAGCATCGGCGCACAGGTGGAGGCTGCGGGGCGCCAGCGGCAGCTCCCGCCAGAGGTTCGAGAGGATGCGATGCTCGCGCGCCATGTCGTGGGCGCCGGGGGGCAGGGGGCCGTCGGGCGGACGCCGCAGCACCGCCCAGCCGCCCTCCACGCGGACGAGGAAGTTGAGGTTGGCGAGCCCGCCCGCGAACTGGCGCGGTGTGAAGGCGCCATCAAGCACGATGCCGTGGTCCGCGAGATGGGTGGCCACCGCATCCCAGTCGAGCACCCGGCTCTCGGCGCGGCTGCGCAGGGCAACGCCCGGCGGTGGCGACAAGGGCTGCCGCCCAAGGGCCACGGCCGACGCGCCGTCCTCGTCCGGAGACGGCGACGAGAGACCAGGGGGCATGTGTTCGGCTTCGACCATGAGGCACCAGATTGCGGACGTTTTGTCGGACTAAAATTGTCCGACTGAAATTATTTGGTCAAGGGAAAATTCGTCGCTGCAGCGCAGCGAACATGACGCTATATCCGGTATAAATGTAGATATAATAACGTTTTAGCTGCATTTCATTGGCCTCTGGCGCTCTATTGACGATCGATCTCCCTTCTATTTATAGTCCGATCATCATATCAAAAATGCCGGACAAAATGCCGGTCTCGGGAGGAAACGCCAATGTCTCGAAGCCCTGGCACGCGCCGCGTGCCGACCCTTGCGTTCGCCTGCGCCCTCGCAGTCGCGGCCCTCTCCGCAGTCGCGCCTCTGCCCGCCGCCGCCCAGTCTCCGGCCCCCGCCGCGGGCAAGGCGATGGAGCAGTTCGTGCCCATCGCCATCTACCGCACCGGCCCCTACGCACCGGGCGGCTCCGGCATCTACGGCGCCTATGCGGACTATCTGGCGCTGGTGAACGCCCGCGACGGCGGCGTGAACGGCGTGAAGCTGGTCTATGAGGAGTGCGAGACCGGCTATCAGCCCGACCGCATGATCGAGTGCTACGAGCGCCAGAAGGGGAAGGGCCCCACCGGGGCCGCCGCCTTCACGCCCTCCGGCACGGGCGGCGTCTACGCCCTCATCGACCGCATGACGGCGGACAAGATCCCGTCCGTCACCATCGGCTACGGGCGCACCGATTCCTCCGACGGGCGGGTGTTCCCCTATTTCTTCCCGCTCATCTCCAATTACTGGAGCGAGAACACCGCCACCATCCGCTACATCGCCGAGCGCGAGGGCGGACTTGAGAAGCTGAAGGGCAAGCGCATCGCCAACGTGGTGATGGACTTTGCCGCCGGCCGCGAGACCCAGGCCATCCTCGACGCCCAGGCGAAACGCTATGGCTTCGAGGTGACCACCTTCCCCATCACCCCGCCGGGGCTGGACCAGCGCGCGGTGTGGCTGCAGGTGCGCCAGTATCGGCCGGACTGGGTGTTGTTCCGCGGTTGGGGTGCGGCCACCCCCACCGGCATCAAGGAAGCCGCCCGCGCCGGCATCGCCCGCGACCGCATCATCGGCTGGTGGTGGTCGGGCTCGGAAGAGGACGTGACGCCCGCGGGCGATGCGGCCAAGGGCTTCATCACCGCCCAGTTCCACGCCACGGGACCGAACTATCCGGTGTTCGAGGACATCAAGAAATATGTCTACGCCAAGGGCGCCGGCAATGTGGAGGAGAACCGCATCGGCTCGGTCTATTACGTCCGCGGCGTGCTCCACGGCGTGGCCGTGACCGAGGCCATGCGCACCGCCATGGCGAAGTTCGGCAACCGCCCGCTCACCGGCGACGAGGTGCGCTGGGGCCTCGAGCATCTGGTGATGACGGCCGACCGCATCAAGGAACTGGGTCTCGAAGGCCTGATGCCGGAAATCAAGGTCACCTGCGCCGACCACGAGGGCGACGGCGCCATCCGCTTCCAGCAGTGGGACGGCACCAAGTGGGTGATGATCTCCGACTGGATCAAGTCCGACCAGTCCATGGTGCGCCCGCTGATCGAGGCCTCGGCGGCCCAGTTCGCCAAGGAAAAGGGCATCACGGCGCGCGACTGCGCCGGCGAGACCAACTGAACCTCGCCCGCTCCACCCACGACCCCGCCACACGAACCGCAGCGCGCCGGAGCGCGGGCCTTGCCCGTCCCGGCGCCGGAGCCACCCCAGGGAGAGGCACGCCATGAGCGAGCAAGGCCCCTTGCTGTCCATCGCCGGCATCGAGGTGATGTATTCCCGTCTCGCGCTCGTCCTGCGCGGCCTGACGCTCAGCGTGCCGCGGGGCGGCATCGTCGCCCTGCTGGGTGCCAACGGGGCGGGCAAGACCACCACCATGAAGGCGGTGGCCAACCTTTTGCGCTCCGAGCGGGGTGAGGTGACGCGGGGCGCCATCCATTTTGACGGCGCGCGCATCGATGGTCTCGATCCCTCCGATCTCGCCCGGCGCGGCCTCTCGCTGGTGATGGAGGGTCGCCACGCCTTCGGTACCCTGTCGGTGGAGGACAATCTGAAGGTCGGCGCCTTCTCCCGCCGCGACCGCGGCGTGGGCGACAGCCTCGACAGGGTCTACCGCCATTTCCCACGCCTGAAGGACCGCCGGCACCAGGCCGCCGGCCTCCTCTCCGGCGGCGAGCAGCAGATGTGCGTCATCGGCCGCGCCCTCATGGCCCGCCCGCGCATGATCCTGCTCGACGAACCCTCCATGGGCCTCGCGCCGCTGCTGGTGGAGGAGATCTTCTCCATCATGCGCCAGCTCAACGCGGAGGAGGGCATGACCTTCCTCCTCGCCGAGCAGAACGCCGCCGTCGCCCTGCGCTACGCCACCTACGGCTATCTCGTGGAGAGCGGCCGCGTGGTGCGCGAGGGACCCGCCGCGGCGCTCGCCGCCGATCCCGAAATCCGCGCCTCCTATCTCGGGCTCGATGCCTCCGCCGAGGTGGACGGCGCGACGGTCGCCGCCCGTCGCCGCCCGCGCTGGCTCTCCTGACCCTCCATGGCCGAAGGGACCCCTGCTTCCATGAACCGCGCCCTCGACCATACCGCGCTCGCCGCCGGACAGGCGGACGCGCCCCCCGGCGAAACGCTGCCCGGCGCCCTCGTCGCGGCCGCCCGTCGCCATGCCACGCGCCCGGCCCTGCGCCACAAGACGGGCGGCATCTGGCGCACCTGGACGTTCGCGGATTATCTCGCCCGTACCGCCGCCATGGCCCGTTTGCTCGACGGGGCGGGCTTCACCGGCGCCGGCCTGCTCGCGACCGTGGGCGAGAACCGGCCGGAGCTGTATGCCGCCGCCCTCGCCGCGCAGGGCCTCGGCGCCGCGGTGATGCCGCTCGGGCCGGATTTCCTGCGCCGCTTCGGCGCGCCGGAGGCCGAGCCCGGCCTCGTCCTGTGTGAAAACGAGGAGGCTGCCCGGGCGTGGCGCGCCGTCGCCCACGCCCACGCGCCGGTGCTGCGCCTCGACGAACTCGCGCCGTCGCCGGAAGAGGCCCGAGAGGATGGCCTCTCCTGGTTCGCCTGGCGTGCCGCCACCGTGGGTGGCGACCAGACCGCGCTCATCGCGCACACGGACGGCGCCGACGGTCCGCCCCGTGCCCTGGCACTCTCCCACCGGAGCCTCCTTGCCGCGGGCAGGGCGGCGGTGTCGCAGCTGGAGCTTGTGCCGTCCGACCGGCTGATGGCTTTCCTGCCCGCCTCCGGCATCGCCGACGCGGCGGGGAGCCTCGTTCAGCCGCTCCTGTCCGGCTGCTGCGTGCATTGCGTGGAGGGGCCGGCGAGCTTCCCCATCGATCTCAGGGAGGTGGCGCCCACCGTGCTGCCGGCGCCCGCCCGCGTGTTCGAGCTGCTCGATCGCGATGCCGGACGCCGCCTGTCGGGCGGTGGGCCGCTGGTGCGGGCGCTTGCCCGGGCGGCGGAGAAGGGCGCTGCCGGCGCCGGCCTCGCCTTCGCGGCGCCGCTGCGCAACACGATGGGGATCAGCGCCTGCCGCCTTGCCTTCGTCACCTCCGGCGAACTGGAGCCGGGCGCCGCTACCCGCCTCATGGCGTTCGGCCTGCCGCTGGACACCGACCTCGGCCTCGACGAGGGCGGCAGCCCGCTTTCCCGCACCGGCATGCCGGCCGATGCGAAACGCCTGCTGCGGCGCGTGGAAGCCCTGCTGCGCAGCGAGCCTGGCATCGACCGCGCCCGCGTCACCCGCGACACGGTGGGTCTGCGCGCGCGCATCGCGCTCGCCCCCGCAGCCGGCGACACGGAGGATGGCGCCTCCGCCCACACCCGCGCCGCCAAGGCGGTGGAGCGGGTGAATGCCCGTCTCATCCCGGAGAGCCACGGGGAGCCTGTCTCCATCGTCGCCCTGGAGCTGGCGCCGGACGGCTTCGGCCCGCAGGAACTGACGCTGGAGGGCGAGGTGCGCCACGCCGCACCCATCCCCATCGTTCTCGCGGCGGACGGCGAGCGGACCGCGCGCGCAGACCGCGCGCAGGGGCCGGTGCTCATGGCGGTGCGCGACGTGGCGGTGGCGTTCGGCGGGGTGAAGGCGCTCACCGACGTTTCGCTGGCCATCCACGAGGGAGAGATCCTCTCCATCATCGGGCCGAACGGGGCGGGCAAGACCTCGCTGCTCAACGTCATCAACGGCGTCTACCACCCGCGCGCCGGCTCCATCACCTTCGCCGGCAAGGTGCGCGCCCGCATGCGCCCGGCCTTCGCCGCCCGCTCCGGCATCGGCCGCACCTTCCAGCACGTCTCCCTGTTCAAGGGCATGAACGTGATCGACAACGTGCTGGTGGGCCGCGCCGCGCGCTTCAAAGGCATGCTTCTCGGCAAGCTCCTGCGCCTGCCTTCGGCCGCGGCGGAGGAGCGCCGCGAGCGGGAGGCGGCGGAGCGCATCCTCGCCTTCCTGGAACTGGAGCACCTGCGCAAGGCGCCGGTGGCGAGCCTGCCCTACGGCGTGCAGAAGCGCGTGGAGCTGGCCCGGGCGCTGGCCACCGAGCCGCGCCTGCTGCTGCTCGACGAACCCATGGCCGGCATGACCCAGGAGGACAAGCGTGACATGTGCGGCTTCATCCGCCGGGTCAACGAGAGCTTCGGCACCACCATCCTCATCATCGAGCACGACATCGGCGTGGTGATGGGCCTGTCCGACCGCGTCGTGGTCCTCAATTACGGCCGCAAGATCGCCGACGGCACGCCGGCGCAGGTGCGCGCGAATCCCGAGGTCATCGCCGCCTATCTCGGCTCCGCCGCCGTGGGCGCGGCCGCCTGAACGCGCGCCCAGACAAGGAAACGCACATGAGCGACTTCTCCTTCTTTCTCGAAGTGGTGGTGGGCGGCCTGCTCTCCGGCGTCATGTACACGCTGGTGGCATTGGGCTTCGTGCTCATCTTCAAGGCCTCGGGCGTATTCAATTTCGCCCAGGGCGCCATGGTGCTGTTCGCGGCGCTGACCTTCGTGGGCTTCCTGGAATTCGGCCTGCCCCTGTGGGCCGCCTTCCTGCTGGCGCTCGCCGCCATGCTGGCGCTGGCGGTGGCTATCGAGCGCACGGTGCTGCGGCCCCTCGTCGGGCAGGATCACATGATCCTGTTCATGGCCACCATCGGCCTGTCCATCTTCCTGGAGGGCTTCGCCCAGCTCATCTGGGGCACAAGGGTGCGCGGGCTGGACCTCGGCATCTCCGACGAGCCCGTGGAGATCGCCGGCATACTGGTGTCCCAGTTCGACCTCTCCGCCGCGTTGATGGCGGCGGTGCTGGTGGCGGTGCTCTCGGCCTTCTTCTCCTACACCAAGGTGGGCCGCGCACTGCGCGCTGTCGCCGACGACACCCAGGCGGCGCAGGTGGCCGGCGTGCCGCTCGGCTTCATCTGGGCGGTGGTGTGGGGGGCGGCGGGCTTCATCGCGCTGGTCGCCGGCCTGGTCTGGGGCGCCCGGCTCGGGGTGCAGTTCGCCCTCACCCTGGTGGCGCTCAAGGCGCTGCCGGTGATGATCCTCGGCGGCTTCAACTCCATCGCCGGCGCCATCGTGGCGGGCCTCGTCATCGGCGTTTCGGAGAAGCTCGCCGAGATCTATCTCGGCCCCTTCATCGGCGGCGGCATCGAGAACTGGTTCCCCTATGCGCTCGCCATCGCCGTCCTCCTCATCCGCCCCGCCGGCCTGTTCGGCGCCACCCGCATCGCGAGGGTCTGAGCCATGTTCTACCGTGACGCCGGGGAGCTGAAGACCTCCTACGCCCAGGAGCAGGCCGTCTTCCCCGTGGCCCTCGACCGGTGGGTGGTGGCCGGCGTGGTTGCCGCCGGCGCACTGGTGGTGCCGCTGGTGGCGGGGCCCTACTGGCTCGGCTCCATCCTGCTGCCGTTCCTGATCCTGTCGCTCGCCGCCATCGGGCTGAACATCCTCACCGGCTATGCCGGCCAGCTCTCGCTGGGGTCCGGCGCCTTCATGGCGGTGGGGGCCTATGCGGCGGTGAACCTCGTCATCCGCCTGCCCATGCTGCCGTTCCCCGTCTCCTTCTTGCTGGCGGGGCTGGTGGCGGGCGCCGTGGGGCTCGCCTTCGGGCTCCTTTCCTTGCGCATCCGCGGCTTCTACGTGGCGGTGGCGACGCTCGCCGCGCAATTCTTCATCGAATGGATCTGCACCCATATTCCGTGGCTGGTGCTGAACACCCCCTCCGGCGTCGTTTCCACCCCGACGCTCTTTTTATTCGGCTTCGCCTTCTCCTCGGTACCGTCGCGCTACCTCGTGGCATTCGTGACGGTGGTGGCCCTCGCACTGCTCGCGAAGAACCTCGTCCGCTCCTCCGCCGGGCGCGCGCTGATGGCGGTGCGCGACCACGAGACCGCGGCCGAGCTGACCGGCGTCGACACCGCCCGCGCCAAGCTCACGGCCTTCGCCGTCGCGGGCTTCTATTGCGGGGTGGCGGGGGCGCTGTGGAGCTTCCTCTACCTCGGCACCGTGGAGATCGAGGCCTTCTCGCTGCATCGCTCGTTCCAGATCCTGTTCATGATCATCATCGGCGGGCTCGGCTCCATCCTCGGCGCGTTCCTCGGCGCGGCCTTCATCGTGCTGCTGCCGGTGGCCATCGCCAACGCCGCCGTGCTGTTCGGCGGAGCGCTCAAGCCAGACGTGCTCGCCAATCTCGAATTGATGATCTTCGGCGCGCTCATCGTGTCCTTCCTGATCATCGAGCCGAGCGGCCTTGCCCGCCTCGCGGTGAAGGCGAAGGAGCGCCTGCGCCGCTGGCCGCTGCCCTATTGAAACGCCGGGCGGGGCCCTGCTGAGTCCCCGGCGGAGCCTTGGCGCCCCGCCCCAACGACGCACGCGAAGACGCGGCGCAGGCGGCACGAAAGCCGCCGACACCTGAGGAGACGCCCCATGTCCATGACGTTCAGCCGCCTCGCGGGGGCGGTGATGATGACGCTTGTTCCGCTCGCCACCGCCCCGCCCATCGCAGCGGCGGAGGAGCTGCGGCTCGTCTTCGACATCCCGCTCAACCATCCGCGCGTTCCCTATTTCACCGCCATGGCCGATGCGGTGGCAAAGTCGACCTCGGGCCGGCTGACGCTGGCCGCAAATCCGGGCGGCACCATCTATCCCGGCTTCGCCTCCATCGAGGCGCTGAAGAATGGGAAGGCCGACCTCACCTTCGTCAACGCCGCGAACCTTGAGCGGCTTGATCCCCGCTTCGGCTTCGTCAACCTGCCTTTCGCCCTCGACGACACCGCCATGGCCCGGCCCGCCACGCGGCGCGGCGTGGTGGAGCTGCTCGACGGCCTTGCACAGAAGCAGGACCTGCGGGTCATCGGCCTGATGCGCGGGGCGGACCAGCTCTTCGTCTTCCGCGAGAAGCGCGTCGCGGCACCCGCCGACCTCAAGGGCCTGAAGATCCGCGTCGCCGGTGCCGGCATCTACGAGGAGATCATGCGCCGCCTCTCCGCCGAGCCGGTCGTGCTGCCCATCCCCGAGATGAAGCCGGCCTTCGAGCGCGGCACCCTCGACGGGGTGTTCACCTCCCCCGGGGCCTGGATGTCGCAACTGGGGATGGCCGCCCCGAAGGCCACCCATGCCCCCGGCCTGATGATGATCACCTACGTTCTCGTCGCCCGGAAGGATGCGGTGGAGCGCCTGCCGCCGGCGGATCGCGAGGCGCTGCTTGCCGCGGCCCGCGCGGACATCACGGAAGGGTGGGAACGCATGGAGGCGGATGACGCCGCCATCCTCAAGGACATGGCGGCGAAGGGCGCAGCGATCGTCACCGTGACCGACCTCAAGCCGTGGCGCGAGGCCGTGGCGCCGGTCGGGGCCGCCTTCGCGGCGCGCTTCCCGGACACCTGGGGCGCGCTCCAGGCCCAGATCGGGCCGCACGGCAAGTGACCGGTGCGCGCGCCGGACACCATTCCGGCGCGCGCCTCACGCCCTCGACCGAGCGCAAAACCATGGGACAGGGGAGCCGCCGGCATCCGGCGCGCCGATCCTCGACGCTGATCCTTCCTCATGGGCGGCGCGGCCGTTGCCAACGACAGGACACAGGGAGCGCACGCGATGAACACATCTCCACAGCGACAGGCGGATACATTCGACTTCATTCGCACAGACGTTCTCGGCCGGGTGGGATGGATCACGCTTGATCGACCGGACGCGCTCAACGCGCTCAACGCCGCGATGGTGGCCGAGATCGCGAGCGCCCTCGCCGGGTTCGGCGCCGATCCCGAGATCGGCTGCGTGGTGCTGACCGGGTCCGACCGCGCCTTCGCGGCGGGGGCTGACATCAAGGAGGCGGCGGGCCGCACCTATCCAGGGACGTTTCTCGACGATTTTCTCGCGTCCTGGGATGCGATCGCCCGCGAGCGCAAGCCAGTCGTTGCCGCGGTGGCGGGCTATGCGCTGGGGGGAGGTTGCGAGGTCGTGCTGATGTGCGATGTGGTGATCGCCGCGGATACGGCCCGCTTCGGCCTCCCGGAAGTGAAGATCGGGGTCATGCCGGGAGCAGGGGGCACGCAGCGCCTCGCGCGCGCCATCGGCAAGGCCAAGGCCATGGACCTTTGCCTGACCGGCCGGATGATGGACGCCGCGGAGGCGGAGCGGTCCGGACTTGTGTCGCGCGTCGTGCCCGCCTCGAACCTGCGCGCCGAAGCGCAGGCCATCGCCGAAGAGATATCGGCCAAATCCCGCATCACGACGATGACGATCAAGGAAGCCGTCAACCGGGCCTTTGAGACCTCTCTCTCGGAGGGGCTTCTGTTCGAGCGCCGGACCTTCCACGCTCTTTTTGCAACTCTTGATCAAAAGGAAGGAATGGCGGCCTTCATGGAAAAGCGCACACCTCAGTTTCGCAATAGATAGAGCGTTTTCGAGCGAAGTGGATACCGGTTCGCATGAAGAAAATGCGTAAACTCAAAGATCTAGAGCGGCTTCCGTGAGCCGAAGCGAACGGAAAACGCTCTAGTGGCGCTGTTTTCGTCCCTTGCATCCGGCTGTCGAGGGTACGCGCCGATCGGATTGGTTCAATCCGCCGCGCCAGTAGGACCCGACCGTGAAATGTCAGCGGGCATGCTTGTGGATATTCATCCGGGGGCTCCGGGGTGCTCCCCCTCATGCGTGCCGCGCGCCCCAGGCGGCGGCAAGCCGCTTCTCCCCCTCCACGATGACCAGCAGCGCGACGCCGACCGCAATGATGGCCATGCCATCGCCAAGCGACACCGGACGGCTGCCGAAGACCGCCTGCATCGGCGGCAGATAGGTGAAGGCCAGCTGTGCCACCACCACGATGGCGACACCGGCCAGCACGGCCCGCGTGCCGAGAAGCCCTTGCCAGGTGAGCGAAGTGCCATGCACGTAGCGGACACTGAACAGATAGAAAATCTCCAGCACAACGAGCGTGTTAACCGCCATGGTGCGCGCCGTCTCGACCGATAGTCCGCGGGATGTGGCCCAGATATAGATGCCGAAGGTCCCAGCGACCATCAGAGCGGACACGAACAGGATGCGCCACAGGAGGCGGCCCGAGAGCAGCGGCTGACGGGCGGGGCGCACGGGACGCCGCATGGTCCCAGGTTCCGTCGGTTCGAAGGCGAGGGTCAGGCCGAGTGCGACGGTCGTGATCATGTTGACCCAAAGGATTTGCACCGGCGTGATGGGAACCGAGAGGCCGAACAGCACCGCCAGAATGATGGTGGCGGCCTCGCCGCCATTGGTGGGCAGCGTATAGGCGATCAATTTGGTGAGGTTGTCATAGACCGTGCGTCCCTCACGCACAGCGGCGACGATCGAGGCGAAATTGTCGTCGGCGAGCACCATCTCGCTGGCTTCCTTGGCGGCCTCCGTGCCCTTGCCCCCCATGGCGACCCCGACATCCGCACGCTTCAGTGCAGGCGCGTCATTGACCCCGTCGCCGGTCATGGCGATGATCGAGCCGTCCAGTTGCAGCGCCTCGACAAGGCGGAGCTTATGCTCGGGGCTGGTGCGGGCGAAGACGGTCGCCTCCCGTGCGTGCCTGCGGAACGCGGCATCGTCCATCGCATCGAGCTCCTGGCCGGTCACGCTCTTCGGATCGTCACCAAGGCCGAGCTGGATCGCGATGGCGCGTGCCGTCGCGGCGTGATCGCCGGTGATCATCTTGACGCTGATGCCGGCCGCTTTGCATTCGGCGATCGCCGCCACCGCCTCCTGACGCGGGGGATCGATGAGCCCCACCAGACCAAGCAGCGTGAGATGATGAGAAACCTCGTCCGGCGAAAGCGCTTGTGTGCCCGCCTCCAGGGAGCGCCGCGCGAGCGCGATGACCCGCTGGCCGCTGGCGGCGAGGGCATCGATCCTGTCGTGCCAGACGCGGGGTTCGAGTGGCTGTTCGCCGTCGTGCGTCGCCACATGGCTGCACATGGCGAGGATGCGTTCAGGCGCGCCCTTCACGTAGGCGACCACCGGCGACGGCGCGGTACCGCCATGCAGCGTCGCCATGTAGCGATGGCGGGAATCGAAGGGGATCTCATCCAGGCGGGGGAAGCGGGTCCGGATCGCCGTTGCCTCGTGCCCGGCCTTGATCGCCAGCGAGACAAGCGCCCCTTCCATGGGATCTCCGTGGACGAGCCAGTCCTTGCCGTGTTGGCGCAGGTGAGCATCATTGCAAAGGAGGGCGGCCAGCGACAGCTCCGCCAAAATCGGATCGCCGGCGGGATCGAGCCGGGCGCCTGCCTTGATCTTGAAGCCGCCCGTGGGCGCATAGCCTGCCCCCTCGACCTCGATCTCTCGATCCGCGGTGACCACCGTGCGCACGGTCATCTCGTTGCGGGTCAGGGTGCCGGTCTTGTCGGAGCAGATCACCGAGACGGAGCCGAGCGTCTCGACGGCGGGCAGGCGCCTGACGATGGCGTTGCGGCGGGCCATCCGCTGGACGCCGACAGCGAGCGTGACCGTCATCACCGCCGGCAGCTCCTCGGGGATGGCCGCGACCGCCAGGCCGACCACAACCATGAAAGCGTCATCCAGGTTGTAGGCTTGCGCGAGCATGGCATAGGCGAACACGAAGCCGGAAACGCTGAGCACGGCCATCGTGATCTGGCGGGCGAACCGATCCATTTGCCGGATGAGGGGTGTGGTGAGCTGCGTCACCGCACCGATCATGGTGCTGATTCGCCCGAGCTCGGTGGCGGCGCCGGTCGCCACGACGACGCCGATCCCCTGTCCGCCGGTCACGAAGGTGCCGGAGAAGGCCATCGACAACCGGTCGCCAAGTGCGGCGCCGGCATGGACGGCTTGAACGGATTTGTCGACGGGGACGGATTCGCCGGTCAGGGCCGCCTCGTCCACCCTCAGGCTGCGCGCCTTGACGAGCCGGACGTCCGCCGGCACCCGGTCGCCCGCCTCGAGCATCAGGATGTCGCCCGGAACGACCGCGTCCGCTCCAACCGTGACACGGCGGCCGTCGCGGACGACCGAGGCGTGCGGGTCGATCATCGCGCGGATGGCATCCAGAGCCTTCTCGGCGCGACCTTCCTGAACAAAGCCGATGATCGCATTAATCAGCGTGACGGCGAGGATCACGAGAGCATCGGTGCCATGTCCCATCGCCGCGGCGAGCACCGCGGCGGCGAGCAGGACATAGATGAGGAGATTGTGAAACTGCAGCAGGAAGCGAATGAGGGGACTTTGCGCCGGCCCCTGAGGCAGGCGGTTGGGACCATAGGTTTCGAGGCGACGGGTTGCTTCGCGCTCGCATAGGCCGTCGATAGTGGTGCCAAGCGCGTCGAGAACCGCATCGGGCGCGACGGCGTGCCAGGCGGAGACGGGTGCGACGTCGGGTGAGGCCGGTGGTATATTCACATCAAGCGCTTCACGCGTTTTGTGCATGCCGTCTGGCTCCGTCAGTCCGATCGTTGACGGGATCACCGTCTCGCCCGCGAGAAGCGTCGGTGGGCGGCCGCGATTGCGACCGCTGATCTGGCACTTCAGCGTCTTCCGTATCACGCAAACCGGCAACACTCTGCGACGTCCTCCGAGAAGCCGATCGCTGTGTGGGCTGACGCTGCCTGCGATCCCTCAGCCGGCGGCGAGCTTGAAGCCGACGCCGCGCATGGTCACGATCCGCGCCGAGCCGGACAGCTCGTCGATCTTGCGGCGCAGGTAGCCCACGTACACGTCGACGGAATTTTCCGTGACCTCCGCATCAAGGCCCCAGACCCCGGTGAGGATCGCGGCCCGGTTCAGCGGCTTGTTGGGGCTCTTCATGAAGAATTCCAGCAGATGGAACTCGCGCACGGTCAGGGGCGCCGGCACGCCGGCCACCAGCACCTGATGGGCGTCCCCGTCGAGCACCAGGTCACCGACGCAGAGCCTTGTCGCCGACGTGTCGCTCGGCGCCGGCGTGCGCCGCATCAACGCCCGCAGGCGCGCCAGCAGTTCGTCGAGGGCGAAGGGCTTGGCCAGCACGTCGTCGCCGCCGGCATCGAGGGCATCCACCTTGTGGGCCACGCTGTCCTGCGCCGAGAGGACGAGGATGGGCGGCCCGCGCTCCTCGCTCCGCAGCCTGCGGCACAGGTCGAGCCCGTCCATGTCCGGCAGCGTGCGGTCGAGGATGACCGCGCCGTAGGGACCGGACCTCGCCTTCCGGAGGCCCTCACGGCCGCTCTCGGTCCAGTCCACGCTATAGCCGGCCGTCTTGAGGCCGCGTGTGAGCAGACGGCTCGCGGTGACGTCGTCGTCGACGAGAAGAAGGTTCATCGGAGCGTTTTCCCTGTTGGCTGCGGCGCATCGGCTCGGCCGTCGCCGCTTGCTTGGCATCGTCCCGTCTGGTGCGGGATTGACGAAGAAGGTGAACGGCGCCCGCGCCGGAACGCCGCGGCGCTCCGGCGTGGAACGCCGATGCGTCTCGGCCCGTGATCGGGAGCGTGTTCCGGGAGCTGGCGCGCGTGGCGCAGTGGCGCGGACGGCCCCGGCGGCCGGCGCCAGCGCAAATGGCCATGCGACCGCCACCGGGCGCGCCGCTGCCGCCGGCCGGGTGGCGGCCGTGCCGGAATGGGGTTCGGACCTTGGGACACGTGCGCGGCATGGTCGGCGGAGCCCGGATTCAACGGGGCATCACCTTAACAAGCTCTCATGCGCACCGACATTTCACCTTGGGGCAATACGCTGGTCAGCCTTGCGTGTGTCTATACCCGCGCGCCTGCGCGCAGCGCGAGCCTTAACCGAACCGACGCCCGCGCGCGAGGCGCGCGGGCTTTGGCGTCAGTTCCGGGCCTGCCAGTCGAAGGGGCAGCCCTTGCACCCCTCCATGAAGGCGTCCTGGAAGATGGCGAACCGGATCTTCGCGCCCTCCATGTCGGCGAAGGACAGATTGGCCTCGTAAAGCTTGGCCTCCTGGAGATTGGCGTTGACGAGGCGCGCGCGGACTAGCTGCACCCGTTGCGCGCGCACGGCTTCAAGGTTGGCGGCTTCAAGGTTCGCCCCGCTCATGTCGGCCCCGGCCAGGCGGGCGAAGTCCAGATCCGCGCCCCGCAGGCTCGCCCCCGAAAGATCCGCCCCCTGCAGGTACGCCATCTGGAGGCGTGCGCCGTCCAGGTTGGCGCCCTTGAGCTTCGCGCCGCGCAGATTGGCGTAGCGCAGATCGATCCGCGCCATGTTGGCGCCTGTCAGGTCGGCGTTGGAGAGATCCACCCCCTTCAGTTCCGCATGGCGCAGGTCCGCGCCCGGACAGGCGGTGTTCGGCGCGATCCGGCAGCGGCCGATGGCGAGGGGCTCCGCGGCATCGCTTTCATCGCCTTCGTCCGCCACCGCGGGCGCCAGCATCACCAGCAGCGAAACGGCAAGGGCTATGCCCGTCCTGAAAAAGGTGGTCATGGCGGAACGGGTCCTGAAGCGAGGAACGGGAGCGGGGAACGGGCGCCCGGAGCGACCCGGAGGATCGATCCGGGCGCCGTGCGGGATCGGAAGGGCGGGCGCGATCCGGGCAGATTGCAGCAACCTGCCCGGTGAACCGCCCTCTCAACTTAAGAAAGAGAACGCCTTATCCCATCGGCCTCGGTCTTTGGCCGATGCCGAGAGGGTCATGCTCAAGTGCCGCACGGGCGAGCCAATGGCCCATGAGTCAAGCTCGCGGGCCGTTGGAATATCCGATCCGATTGCACCGCAATCGGATCGGCGCGTGCTCGAGAGGGTTTTCGAGCGAAGTGGATACCGGTTCGCGTGAAGAAAACGCTCTAGCGCATCTCGAACACCCAATAGGAGCCGCCCTGGGTCACCTGCTTGGTCAGCTCGGCCATGTCGCCGCCCCACAGGGGCACGGCGCCGCCATAGCCCGAGGCGATGCCGACATACTGCTTGCCGTCCATGTCCCAGGTGATGGGCGAGCCGACGATGCCCGAGCCGGTCTGGAACTTCCACAGCTCCTTGCCGGTCTTTGCGTCGAACGCCTTGAAGTAGCCGTCGCTGGTGCCGGTGAACACCAGGTTCCCCGCCGTGGAGAGGGTGCCCGCCCACAGGGGGAAGGTTTCCTTGTGCTCCCAGGCGATCTTTCCGGTCTTCGGGTCCAGCGCGCGCAGGATGCCCACATGGTCGTCATACATGCGCTTGATGCGGAAGCCCATGCCGAGGAAGGCGGCGCCGGGCTTGTAGGTGACATGCTCGGCCCAGTAGTCCTCCTTCCAGTGGTTGGCTGGAATGTAGAACAGGCCGGTGTCCGGGCTGTAGGCCATGGGATTCCAGTTCTTGCCGCCGAGGAAGGGCGGCGAGACCTCAACCGCGGCGCCCTTGCTCTCGCCCTCCTTGGGCAACGGCGGGCGCTGGCCCTCCACCTCGATGGGACGCCCGGTCTTCAGATCGATGCTCTTGGCCCAGGTGATGTTGTCCACGAACGGATAGGCGGCGATCAGGGCGTTGGGCTTGTTGGGCTTGCCGTCGGCGGTCGCGAGCTTGGTGCGGTCGGTGACGTAGAAGAAGCCGTTGCGGTCGGCATGGGCGCCGGCCTTCACAGTCTTGCCGGCGGCATCCTTGTACTCGAACAGGATGATCTCGTTGTTGCCCGAGAAGTCCCAGGCATCGTTGGGCGTGTGCTGGTAGAAGCCCTTCAGCTCGCCGTTCGCCGGGTCCACATAGGCCTGGCCGGAGGTGAACAGGCTGTCGCCGGGCCAGCGGGCCCAGCCGTTCCAGGGGGCGGGATTGCCGGCACCGATGACGATGGTGTTGGTCTCGATGTCGAAGGCGGCGCTCTGCCACGGCGCGCCGCCGCCGTGGTGCCACGCCTCCACCAACTCGCCCTTGGCGTCGCGCGGCCAGGACGGGGCCTTGGGATCGCCGGTGACGGTGGACTCCTTCCCGTCGAGCCGGCCCTTGTGGCCTTCCACCAGCGGCCGCATCCACACCTCTTCGCCCGTGTCCGGATCGCGGGCGAACAGCAGGCCCACCACGCCGAACTCGTCGCCGGAGGAACCGTGGATCAGCAGCACCTTGCCGGTCTTGGCGTCCTTCACCAGGGTCGGGGCGCCGGTCATGGTGTAGCCGACCTTGTGGTCGCCGAACTTCTTCTTCCAGACGACCTTGCCGGTATCCTTGTTCAGCGCGACCACGGAGGCGTCGAGGGTGCCGAAGAACACCTTGTCCCCGTAGATGGCGGCGCCGCGATTGATAACGTCGCAGCATGGGCGGATGTCGTCGGGCAAGCGATGGGAATAGGCCCACAGGCGCTTTCCGGTGCGTGCGTCGATGGCGAAGATGCGGGAATAGGACCCGGTGACGTAGAGAACCCCATCATGGAGGAGCGCCTGGGTCTCCTGGCCGCGCTGGCGCTCGTCGCCGAACGAGAATGACCAGGCCGGCACCAGACGCGACACGTTCTCCGCGTTGATCTTGTCGAGCTTGCTGTAGCGCTGGGCCTTCGGACCGAAGCCATACATGAGCACGTCGCCGGAGCTGTCGGCGTCGGCCGCGATCTCGTCCCAGGTCACGTCCTTGGCGAGCGCGCCGACCGTGAAAGCCACGGCCAGGGCGCCGGCACTCACCATGGTCAGCGCCGCACGGCGCAATGGGTTCAGCATGTTCCGGATCCTCCCTCTGTTCTCGTTTGGCAGATGCCACTCTTGACGGATCAAGATGCCGGAACGCTATCGCCTCGAATGTAAGATTGTCATGAGAGCAGCGTGATAAGAAAATCATAAACCTGTAGAAATCACGCTGCTCATCAGACGACACCCTGCATTCAAAGCCCTTCAGATTGGCAGTTTTCTTCGGATTTACGGATGGGCGACCGACATATTCACGTGAAGTCGTGCCCTAAAGGACAATGGCGAGAAGCCTGACCCCGCCGGACAGTTGCGGTGGCTCACTCGAACGGGTGGAGGCGCCATGGCCATCCGATCGGCCATGCAAGCAATAAATGGAGGGGGAACAATGAAAGCCAGACGGGCCCAGGCAGTTTTGGCCGCGACTCTCGCGCTCAGCGCGATCCACTTTGAGGCGCACGCAGGTTCCGTGACGCAGCCGGGCGAAACGGTCGGTCTCGCCGCGGGCGCGCCGCTGCCGGAAGGCATCTACTTCGTCGACACGTCGGACTGGGGATGCCGCAATACCGATCCGGATACCTGCGTCGGCGTCAGCATTCCGGTGCTCGCCTGGTCCACGCCCTGGACCCTGTTCGGCGCCCGGCTGCAGTTTCTCGCCGCCGCCCCGGTGGCGGAGGTGGGCATCGCCGACACGACCTATCTCTACGGCTTCTACAATCCCTTCTTCGCCGCCCAGCTGGCCTGGGACCTCGGCGGCGGCCTCGGCTTCAGCTATCTCCTCGGCGCCTATGCCGGGGTCGATACCGACGTGGGCTTCGATACCAGCTCACTCAACCAGCGCTTCGCCCTGAGCTACACGGGCGACGGCTGGAACCTCACCGCCAACGTTATCTGGGGTATCCAGGCCGATGGCTCGACCAACACCATCAATCCCAATTTCGTCAATGTCGATCTCACCGCCACCAAGAAGTTCGGCAAGTGGGAGATCGGTCCGGTGGCCTATTATTCCACCGACCTCAATGCACCCGTCTTCGGCTACCAGAAGCAGAGCCAGTTCGCTCTGGGCGGCCTCGTCGGCTACGACTTCGGCCCGGTGATCCTGCAAGGCTATCTCACCACGGATGTCTATGAGGAGAATTACGGCGGCTACGACACCCGCCTGTGGGGCCGCATTATCGTGCCCCTCGGCAATCCGTTCGCGCCGCCGGCACCGGTCAGGCTCGCCACCAAATAGGCGGTGGGACCTCCCCGCCTTGCTGGCCCGGATGCCTCGGCATCCGGGCCTTTTTTATGCCTCGCCGCGGCCGCTGGCCCCGCAAGTCTCCCGCGCGACGACCGGGGTGGGGCCATGCGATGGGTTGTGATGTGATGCGACGCTGTTGTGACCGCCGGGGCGAACGGCTAGTCTAACAAAAAGACAAACTCAGGGATGGAACAGGGAGAGAACGCCGTTGTTGCGTTTATCCGCCCGTGCAAGAGCCACGGCCGGCATCACCACCGTCGCGCTGTCCGAAACGGATGTCGAGGGCGTCGCAACCGCGATCAGGGAAGCCGCGGGGGCCGGCGACTTTTCCGCCATGCTCGTCTTCTTCTCGCCGGCCCTGGATGCCGCGTCCCTCGCCGCGACGCTGAAGCGCGAAGTCGACATTCCCGTGCAGGTGGGGTGCTCCACGGCGGGCGAGATCGGCCCGTTCGGCATGAGCGACGGGGGCGCGGTCGCGCTGCTGTTCTCGGCGGACACGTTCCGCTGCTTTGCCGGCCTCGTCACCCAGATCTCGCGACACGGCTTCGAGCGTGGCATCGCTTGCGCCCAGCGGCTCAAAGAGTGCTGCGCCGAGATCGTGGGGGGCGCGATCGAGAATTCGGCGTTCGCCGTCACCCTCATCGATGGCCTGTCCAATTGCGAGGAAGTGATGGTCTCCGCCTTCCAGACGGAGCTCAGGGAGATTCCCCACGTGGGCGGCTCGGCCGGCGACGGGCTCGCCTTCCGCCAGACCTGGATCATCCACGACGGAACGGCGTACGCCGATGCCGCCATCCTGTGCCTCTTCCACTCGACGCTGCCGTTCAAGATCTTCAAGTCCGACCACTATGAGCCGACGGACATCCGCCTCGTGGTCACCGAATGCGACCAGGAACGGCGCATCGTCACCGAGATCAACGGCGCGCCGGCATGCGAGGAATATGCGCATGTCACCGGCCTCGACGCCGCGACCCTCTCGCCCATGAGCTTTGCCTCCCATCCCCTCATGGTGAAGATCGGCGGCGACTATTTCTGCCGCTCCATTCGGCGGGTGGAAAAGGAGGGACTGTCCTTCTTCTGCGCCATCGACAACGGCGTGGTGCTGACCCTCGCCCGCCGCAGGGACCTTGCCGAGAGCATCGACGATGCCCTTGGCCGCCTGACGGAGGAACTGGGCGGGATCGACGTGGTCCTCGGCTTCGATTGCGTGCTGCGGCGGGTGGAGGCGGAGGACCGCCAGCTTGCCCACCGCGTGGCGGAGCTCTATCGCCACTACAATGTGGTGGGCTTCAGCACCTACGGCGAACAGTACAAGGCCATGCACATCAACCAGACGTTCACGGGGATCGCCTTCGGGCGTTCCGGCGGCGTTCCGCCCGGCCCGGCCCTATGACCGACATCATACTCGGCAGCTACGGCAGCCTCGACGGCCGTCATGGCCGGTGGGACGACGCCGAGCGGGTCAAGCGCCTCGAAAAGGTCAACGCGGCCCTCATCGACCGTGCCGAGCGCATGATGGACAAGGAGGCCAACGCCTATTCCCTGTTCCAGGCCGCCATCGTGCTTCAGCAGCAGGTGCACCAGCGCACCGAGGAACTGGTCGCCGCCAAGCGCGGGCTGGAGAAGAGCAACCGCGAGATGCTCGAGGCGAAGGAAGCCGCCGAGATCGCCAACCGCTCCAAGAGCAATTTCCTCACTGCTGCCGGCCATGACCTGCTCCAGCCCCTGAACGCCGCGCGCCTGCTGCTGTCGGCCTTGTCGGAGGCGTCGCTGTCGGCGGACGGCCAGCATCTCGTCGGGCAGGTGGACCGGGCGCTGGCCAGCATCGAGGACCTCATCAAGAGCGTGCTCGACATCTCCAAGCTCGATGCCGGCGTGATGGTGGCGAACAGGGGCGCCGTGCGGGCGCGCGATCTTCTGGCCAGCGTCGCCGGCGAGTTCGCGCCCATGGCCTCCCAGAAGGGTTTGCGCATCAGCGTCCGCGCGCCGGACGTGACCTTGCTGAGCGATCCGGTGCTGCTGAAGCGGATCATCTCCAACCTCGTCTCCAACGCCGTCCGCTACACGCAGGAGGGTGGCGTCCTGCTGGGAGCGCGGCGGCGCGGGGACACGATCAGGCTCGATGTGGTGGACACCGGCATCGGCATCCCGGCATCCTGCCATGAGAGCATCTTCGAGGAATTCCAGCGGGGGCCGGAGGCGGCGCAGGACGGCCCCGGCAGCGACGGTCTGGGCCTCGGCCTCTCCATCGTGCGGCGCATGAGCGATACGCTCGGCCACAGCCTTGGCTTCCGGTCGGTGGTGGGACGCGGCTCGAGGTTTTCCCTCGAAGTCCCCCGGCTCGACGGTGCCGGCGCGCCGCCGCTGGCCGAGCAGCCCCTGGTTCCGCGTGCTTATGGCATCGCCGATGCCCGGCTGCTGCTGGTGGAGAACGACCGCCTGGTGGTCGATGCCATGCGGGCTCTGGTGGCCCGCTGGCAATGCACGCTGCGCTTTGCGCAGGATATTCCGACCGCCCTGACCCTCTTGGAGCAGGATGACTTCGTGCCCGACCTGATCGTGGCCGACTATCACCTCGACCATGGGCTCTGCGGCCCGGAGGTCGTGGCGCGGGTGCGGGCGGCGGCAGGCCGGGCGATACCCGCAATCATCACCACCGCCGACTACTCGCCACAAGTGGAAGCCGAAGTGGCGCGGCAGGGGCTGGCGCTGCTCAAGAAACCCCTGAAGCCGGCGGAACTGCGCGCGCTCATCGCGCATCACCTGCTGTAGGGCCTTCCCCGGCCCCAGAAGACACCCGCAGCGCCGGGACCGCCCGGATCGGTCGGCGCGGTCTTCGGCGCCGCTTTTCTTGAACATCTCCGGCAGACCCATGCGCCGACGCCCGCGATCGGCGTGCTTCGCAGCCGGATGCGCGCGCCCGGCCATGGGGTCCGCGCGCGGCGCGGCGGCCGGCAAGGATGTACCAAGGGGCAATTGGCACTCTTCCTCCTTTCGCTAGCATGCCCTGCAAATGAGCCGCCCCAAAGCGTGGCTCGCCAAGAATATCTTTTGGGAGGAATGACATGTGGGCTCGGCGAGCCATCGTCCTTGTTTCACTTTTTGCCACGGCTCTCACCGGCATGGCGACCGCCGTCTACGGACACGGCGATGGAGCGCCCCAGCCGGTAGACACCACCGGCCTCGATCCGGTCGGAACCATCTGGCTTGAGGAAAATCCCTATCGCATCAAGGGCGGCAAGCAATATGAGCTCGCCCAGACGATCGGCGCGTCGGGCTACACCCAGAATTGCGCGAGGTGCCACGGCCTTGAGGTGGTCTCGGGCGGCATCGCGCCGGATCTGCGCTATCTTGAGACCGGCCTCGACGGCGACCAGTGGTTCATCCAGCGCATCCGCCACGGCTACAGCCAGGATGGCAGCGTGAAGATGCCGCCCTTCGAGAACATCCTGAACCAGGAAGCCATGTGGGCCATCAGGTCCTATATCGAGACCCGGCCGAACTAACGCCAACCGGCGCGGGGCGGAACCGGAGGCGTGGGGACATGGCGGATCGTCCAGAGCGTTTTCGAGCGAAGTGGATACCGGTTCGCGTAAAGAAAACGCTCTGGCGGTGGCGCCGCCAGTAAGGCCAATGCCCGCGCGGCGCCTGAGCGCAACCCGCCCGGCACCGGTCAAAGGCCGGCGCCGGTGGTATAAGATGCGGAAGACAGGTGGCGCGCCGACGATCCCGCAAGCGCGTGCTATGCTTGCAGTCTGGTCAGTTCAAGTTCTGAGGGCGTTTGGCGGGGCAGATCGGTAATCTGCTCGGATCACGCTCCAGATCCCATCGGCACGCCGGAAGCTCGATCCCGGGCGGCGGCGGGCCTTCACGGTGCAAGCGCGATGAACCGCTTTCTGATCGTCGATGATCATCCCTTGTTCCGCGAGGCGCTCCATCGCGCGGTCATGCTCGCCTGCCCGTCGTCCGAGATTGCCGAAGCCACCACGGTCGCCTCGGCCGTGGCGCTGATCCAGAAGCCGGAGCCAGCGTTCGATCTCGTCCTGCTCGATCTGTCCATGCCCGGGACCGAGGGGTTCGAGGGGCTGCTGGAAATCCGCTCCCGGTTCCCGGAGCTGCCGGTCGTCATCGTCTCCTGCCTCGACGATGCCCGCATTGTCCAGCGCGCCCTGTCTTACGGGATCGCCGGCTTCATTCCCAAATCCGCCTCCAGGGAGGCCATTGCCGGCGCCATCACCGCCGTGATGAGCGGAGCGATCCATATTCCCGAAACGCTCCTGGGGCTCGGCGTCTCCGGGCTGGAGGGCGGCGCGCAGAACGATGTGCTGGCCCGCCTCGCGGCGCTGACGCCGCAGCAGTTGCGGGTGCTGCAGATGCTGCGCCAGGGGCGCCTCAACAAGCAGATCGCCTATGAGCTCGACGTCTGCGAGCGCACGGTAAAGGCGCACGTCTCGGAAATCCTGCGCAAGCTCGGCGTCTACAGCCGCACCCAGGTAGTCATCGAGACCGCCAAGATCGATTTCGAATCCCTGACCGAGCCTGCCCCGCCGCGGGGCACGGGCAGCCTCCCATCCTAGAGCATTTCCCCGTTTCACTGAATCGGGGGAATGCTCCAAGTCATTGAGTTTACGCGTTTTCATTGCGCGAACCGGTATCCACTTCGCTCGAAAACGCTCTAAACAATGTCAGCCGCACCGGCCGGAGCGGGGGAGGGGCGCCCCCTCATTGCGTAGGCTCGTTGCCATGGCCGATGAAATTGATCATCGGCCTCGGGCATCAGGCCTTCTTCAAGCTGGCCAGAACCTTGTCGATGCCGTTGATGGCCACCTTGACGTTTACCTGCCGGCCGTCTGCCAGATAGAAGCCCACTGTCGCCTCCTTGGCGGCGGCGAGATCGTTGGCGAAGGCCTGATCGTAGGCGACGGAAGCGTCGCACTCGGCCTGGCCGCAGGTCTGGAAGGCGAGCTTCCGCACGTTCTGTCCCAGGGTGATATCGACGCCTTCGCGCACAATCACGCCGGTGGGGGTGGTGACGGCGATGGTCGGCACATCCTTGCCGTCGCGGCCGAGCTTGAGAACCAGCACGACTCGGTTCGACTTGGCGTCGGTGACGCGCATGGTGGCCCAGCAGGTCTTCTTCGAGGTCTTGGCACCGGCTGCCGGGGGAAGCTCTTGGCAGGTCAGGACCCAGCTGTCGAAGCGCTGGGTCTCGGTCTTCACGGGCCCGGTCGGCGCAGCGGCGGCTGCGGGCTGCGCCGGGCGCTGCTGCTGGGCCTCGGCTGCGGTCATGGCCACGAGCCAGGTGGCGGCCAGGATCGTGGCGGCGCAGGCACCGAGCGCCGCACCGATACGCAGGGAAAATGACTTGGAAGTGGTCACGGACGTCTCCGACATCTCGCACTTGCGCCGTGGGAGCATGGCAGCCCGGGAGGTGTCCCGGCCAATCTGCCTGCTGCGGAGTTAGGAAAGGCGGCGTGCCGGAGCACGCCGCCTCATTTCAACCCGGTCGGGCGATCTCACCACTGGTAGCGAACGCCACCCTTCGCGCTGCCGGCGACGTAGCTGTCGCCGAACTTGACGTCGGCATTGGTGAAGCCGTTCCAGCCGCTGTCCTTGGCGAAGACGTTCATGCCCACGCCCACCTCGCCGAACAGCCCGTCGAAATTATCGACAGTGTTGAAGGGCGTGCCGGGGTTGTAGATCGTGACCGCATTGTCGCCGAGGAACTCGTACCACAGGCGACCGGTGAGGCTGGCCTCGACCCGGTAGGTGGCCGCGTCATAGGCGTTGGCTCCGACCCGCGCCCCGATGCTGCCCCGCAGGCTGTCGTTGTTTCCGAAGTCCACCAGCGTGCCGGGCACGAGGGTGAGGTTCGAAATGTTGGTGTTCACGTAGCTGAGGGTGGCAAGGCCATCCACGAAGCCGGACGTGCCCCACTTGTAGAAGCGGTATCCGGTATCGACCACGAAGCCGAGGTTGTTGGCATCCGTGGACTGGCCGAAGTAGCCCGACCCGACAAGGGTGGGTGCATCGTAGTCCATGGACAGGAGGTCGGCCTTGAACAGGGCGTCGAGGAACCAGTTGTTGTTGATGTAGGTGGCGTAGACGCCGACCGTGCCGCCCGAATAGTTCGCCGAGGTGGGCGAAGAGTCGAACGAGAGGTCGGAGGTCACATAGCCGCCGAGGACACCGAACACCACTGCGTCGTTCGGACCGAACACGCCTTCCTTGCCGAAATCGGCACCGGCCATGAACCCGTAGATGTTCTGGTTGTAGCCGGTGTCGAAGCCGTAGGTGCGACCGTAGGCGCTGTAGTTGTCGGAGGAGTCCCGCGATCCCCAGCTGCCGATCGCCTTGCCCCAGATGCCGGGGGTGACGGAGCCCGGGGCACCGCTGACGGTCTTCACGCCTTCCTTGGTGACAAGGGTCGTGGTCGTGCCCTGCAGGTAGGTGCGCAGGTCGGCCTGGCGGTCGAGCCACACGCCGGTGGTCTCATGCCAGATGGCCTGGGCACCGGTGACCAGCTTCGGCAGTTCGAACACTTCCTGGTCGGGCATGCCGATCAGGTACTGGTCGTTGCCGATGGCGAGGAGGTCGTAGAAGAACAGGCCCTTGTCGATCACACCGCCGAACTTGGCGCTGTAGTTCGCCGAAGCCGAGGAGATCACGAAGCTCGGGGTCTCGCCGAAGGTGTTCTTGCCGTAGGTGACGCCGGCCGGATCGACCACATCCACCACCTTGATGCCGGCGAGGTTCCACGCGCCCGGTCCGGTGTTGACGTCGTTGATCAGCAGCGCGGTCTGGCCGGTGGTGACGAGGCCGGCGATCGCGAAACCATCCTGGTCGAGGCCGCCCACCTGGAGGATGTCCGAGGTGGAGCCCGCGGCGCCGACGAAGGTGTCGAGGCCCACCGTGCTGTTGCCGGTACCGTTGAACACGCCGCTCACGTAGGTCACGTCGCGGGCGCCGTTCCAGGCGATCTGGCCGGGGGCTTCGTCCCGAAGGTCGAGCAGGCCAGCGCCGAGATAGGCGGCATCGCCGTTGTTGAAGAGCTCGAGGTCGTTGAAGGAGGTGGTCTCGGCCACGCTGCCCTGGAGCGCCGTGACCACGCGGCCGGGGTTGTTCACCTGGTCGTAGCCGGCGCCGAAGTAGTTGTTGCCGACGGTGACCCAGGTATTCGAGCTGTAATTGTTGAACACGTCGGCGTTGTGGGTCAGGCCGACGCGACCGACGACGGTGCCGTAGTTGTCGATGGTGGTGGCGCCGCCGTCGGTGTCGATGGCGATGTCGCTGGCAGCGGTGATGAGGTCACCGTTGAAGTAGGACCAGGAGGTGACGTAGCTGTCGGCGCCCACGGAGATGGTGGTGGCATCGTCGCTGCGGATCGAGATCACCGCGTTGGACCAGCTCTTGCCGGAGCCCACCACGATGTTGTTGTCACCGATGGTCACGGTGGCGATGTCTGCATCCGAGATGCGGATCGCATTGCCGACACCGCTTTCGTCAGCGTCGCCGATGATCTGGACGTAGGAGCCGGTGGTGATATCCACATTGTCCCAGCCGTGGGCGTGGATCGCGTCGTCACCCGCGGAGACCACGGTGGGCTGAACCGAGGTGCCGCCGAGCACGTTCACGATGATGTTGCCGGTCCCGAAGGAGCGGTTGGACACCTGGATGCCGTCGTCGCCGGCAATCACGGCGCTGGTGGCGCCGATCGTCACGGTCAGATCGCCCGAGCCGCCGAACTTGTCCGCCACAATGCCGTCGTTGACCGCCTGGATCAGGCTGTTGGTGCCGGTGGTGACGTTGGTCGCCCCGGTGGTGAACAGCGAGGTCGCGAAGATCCCGTCATAGCCGGCCAAAATGGCCGAGTTCTCGCCGGTGGTGACGCTGTTGTCGCCAGTGCCGAAGAGGTGGGCAGAGGTGATGCCGTTGGTCTGGGCGAAGATGATGCTGTTGAGGCCGGTGGTGGTGGTCAGGTTGCCGTCACCGAAGGCCTTGCCGGCGACGATGCCCGCGAAGACCGGTGCGGTGGCGTCGACGAAGGGGTTCGAGCCGATGGTGGAACCTTCGCCGGTGGTGACGACCACGTTGCCGTCGCCGAAGGACTGGCCGGCGGCGATGCCGACGCCTGCGGTCAGGATGGTGCTGTTCTTGCCGGTCGTCACCGTCACGGCGTCGCCGCCCACGGTGGCGCTGTCGCCGAAGAGCTTCAGGGCCACGATGCCGCCGAGGCCGGCATTGATGGCGCTGCCCTCGCCGGTGGTGACGACCACATTGCCGTTGCCGAAGCCCTGGCCGGCGGCGATGCCGACTCCCGCGGTGTTGATGGCGCTGTTCTTGCCGGTCTCCACCAGCACCGCGGTGCCGCTGGCGCTGTTACCGAAGGCCTTGAGGGCCACGATGCCGCCGAGGCCGGCATTGATGGTGCTGCCTTCGCCGGTGGTCACCTTCACGTCGCCGGTCCCGAAGGACTTGGAGGCGATGATGCCGATGTCGGCGGCGGTGATGGTGGTGGCATCCTTCTGGGCCACGGTCACGTTGCCGGTGCCGAAGAGGGCGTTAGCCTCGATGCCGTTGCCGTTGGCGGAGGTGATGTTGGCGTTGGCGTTCACCGCCACGTCGCCATCGCCACCCTTCAGGATGAAGATGCCGTTGTCCTGGGCGTTGATGGCGGCGTTGTTGGTCACCGTCACGGAGCTGGCGGACAGCGCGCCGCTGATCACCTGGATGCCTTCGTCACCCGCGGTGATGACGGCATTGGTGGTGATGCCGATGTCGCCGGAGCCCAGCTGGAACACCGAGATGCCGTCGTCGCCGGCATTGATGGTGCCGTTGGCGGTGGTGTTGATGGTGATGGGCGTGTTGCCGATGCCGAGGGCGAAGATGCCGTCGCCGCCGGTGGCCGCCTGGTTCAGGCCGCCGATGGCCGCATCCACGTCGATGGTGGTCGCGCCGTCGCCGATCTTGAAGGTGGAGACGCCGATGCCGTCGGACTGGATGGTCCCGCCGGCATTGATGTTCACGTCCACCACGCCGGTGCCCACGTTGCCGGCCAGGATGCCGATGCCGGTGGCCTGGACATTGGCGTTCACATTGGCCTGGGCGAGACCCGAGCCGAAGGTGACAGCGGCGCCGCCGATGACCGGCGGGTCGATGACGGCGTTGACGTTCAGCACGGCATCGCCAGTGCCGCCGGCGAAGGCCGCGGCGCCAAACAGGCCGCCGGCGGAAATCTTCTCCTCGACGTTCACCGTGGTGTCGCCGCCGGTGTTGAAGGCGACGATGCCCGAGCCGCCGGAGGTGATGGCGGCGTTGTTGGTCACCGTCACGGTGCCGTTGTCGCCGACCAGGCCGGCAATGATGCCCTGGGTGCCGGCGTCGATCTTGGCGTTGGTGGTCACGTCCACCGTGAAGTCGTCGCCGGCCGCTCCGGCGATGATGCCGGCGCCCCCGGTGGTGATGACGCCGTTGGTGGTGGTCTCAACCGTCACCGAGCCGGTCTTGCCGGACGCGAGGGCCATGACGCCGAAGCCGGCCACGTCGATGGTGTTGTCCACCAGCACGTCGGTGGTCGCGATATTGTTGGCCGAGGCGACGGCCAGGATGCCGGCGGCGGAGTTGTTGATGACGCCGTACTGCTCGACCGTGCTGGTGGCATTCTTGCCGCCGCCCTGGGCCGTCGCGATGCCGGTGATGGCGACGCCGGCGCCGCCGCTCACCGGGCCATAGGTGTCGATGGTGCTGGTCGCGTTGCCGAAGACGCTCTCGGTGGACGCGAAGATGCCACCAAAACCGCCGGTGGTGGTTCCGGCCGTGGTGATGCTGGTGGTGGTCGTCTGGTCGATGACGGCATTGACGCTGATACCCACGCCGGACGTGCCGGTGACGGTTCCGTTGGTGTTGACCGTCACATCGCCGCCGACGCTGGTCTTGTTGATGGCGATGCCCGCGAGACCGCCGGTAACGGTGGTGCCGCCGGCGGTGTTCACGTCCACGTTGCCGGTGGCCTGATACTGGCTGTTGACGAGGCCGCCGACGAGGCCGCCGGTGGCCTGCGTCGTGCCGCCGAGGGTGACGTTCACGTCATCCCCGCCCTGGAGCACGTTCACGCCGGCAAGCCCGCCGGACAGGTTGGCGGCGCCGGTGGTGGAGATGGTGATGTTCTCATCCGCCGAGGCGAAGAGGCCGGAACTCACCAGCGGCGCCGTGCCGGTCGCGGTGCCGGAGAAGCCGACGACGTTGATGTCGCCGTTGTCGGTGGT
Source organism: Xanthobacter autotrophicus ATCC 700552 (assembly GCF_043194565.1). GTDB lineage: Bacteria > Pseudomonadota > Alphaproteobacteria > Rhizobiales > Xanthobacteraceae > Xanthobacter > Xanthobacter autotrophicus_F. The sequence goes on from NZ_JBAFVS010000019.1 coordinate 95,733, forward strand.
GAGGGCGATGCCCGCGAGACCGCCGGTCGCCGAGCCGGAGAAATTGTTGACATTGATGTCGCCCTGGGCGGTCTGGGCAACGATGCCCGAGCCCAGGGTGCCCTGTGCGGTGCCGGCGAAGTTGTTGACGGTGATGTTGCCGGCGACGCTGGCCGAGAGGTCGAGGCCGTTCACACCGCCGGTCACCAGGGCGGTGCCGGCGAAGTTGTTGGCGACGATGTTGCCGCTCTTCGTCTGGGCAAGGATGCCGCTGTTGGCGGTACCATCGGCGGTGCCGCTGAAACCGGACAGGTTGATGTTGCCGACCGCGGTCGTGGCCTTGATGCCGTTGTTGCCGCCCTGCGCCGAACTCGCAAAGTTCTGGACGCTGATATCGCCCAGGTTCGACTGGAGGTTCAGACCGTTGTTGCCGCCGACGATGTACGGGCCGGCGCCGTTCCCCGCGACGAAGTTGTCCGCGAGGATATCGCCGCTGTCGGTCTTGGCGACGATGCCGTTGTTGTCCGTACCCGTCGCGTTGCCAGCGAAGCCACTGATGTCGATGCCGCCGTTGCCGGCGGTGGCGTCGAGGGTGATGCCGTTGTTGCCGCCGGTTGCGGTGCCCGAGAAGTTCTTGACCTTGATGTCGCCGGTCGCATCGATGTCGATGCCCGCGCCATTGATGCCGCCCGCATAGGTCGTGTTGTTGTTGGAGTTCAGGGTGACGTTGTCGCCCTCGATGTGCACGGCATCAGCGACCAGGGCCGAGAACGAGCCGGCGTTGGTCCGGATGGTGACGTCGCCCCCGGCAACAGCCAGAAGGCCGTACTCGACGCCCGCCACATTGGTGCTGGAGCCGGTGCGCAGGGAAATGTCTTGGCCGGCCACAAGAACCAGTGCCGATGAGCCAGGCAGGGAGCTCGTGACTTCGGCGTTAAAGGTGGTTCCAGGGGCCTGGATGATGGAGCCGTCGGCCGCAAAAACGACGCCCGCAACGCCACCGTGGAATTCACCCCGGATGTTGTTCAAGGTGATGTCGCGATCACCGATCAGGCCGCCGGCACCGACGGTCAGGGCCGGCCCGAACAAGGCATTGATATCGGTGGAGTTAAGGGTCGTGACCGAGATGTCGTTGTTCGTCAGCGTTCCCTGCGCGCCGAACGTCAGTCCCGAGCAGACGATCTGCTCGTTCGCGGGAGGCCCGAACGTTGCGCACGCGGCCTCCGCGGTTCCGGGCTGGACGACGCCAGCGAGTACGGTCGCAAGTGCCGTGCTGAGGAGGAAGGCGCGGGTGCGCCGCTGGCGCAGGGAGAGTTCCCCAGAAACGCCGGAATGGATGGTGCCGCCCGTATTGGCCATCTGAACCCCCAGTGATCGGCCGATGCCCTGACCCGGCCGGAAAAACATTGTTTCGGTCGCGGCGCGAGATTTTGATCGCGCTACAACCTTTGGATGCCGATGCGCTTAGGGCACCATGCAACTCCAGCGAACTTATCCAGCCGACGCAATCGCCGCTCCGCAGGCGGCGAATCTTTGCACCTCAAAATGCGAACTTCTTCACATTCGCCAAGTGTGTTGCAGTTTTGCATGAAATGTCTGAAAGCGCCGATATTGTAATGTTTTATGACGGAATTTCGGATCCGTTTCGGGTCCATGATACCTTGGGTAAGTTTGATTGACGCAAGTTATGTGGCGGTATCATAATACAGGAATTTGCATTTACACTCTGTTTGTATTGTTCTCTGCTGCGATGCGGGGAGCGGCCACCGAGTGATGAACAGCACAACCGGCGCGGGAAAGAACTATAAGATAAGTATAGGTGCAAATGCGGCGCAGACGACATCGCTCGTATCGCCATTAGTTGCCATTAATGCGGCTGTCCGCACCATGGATAGCACGCAGCCGCAGGAAGAGACCGCTTTAGCCTTCCAGGCAGTGGCCTTGCATAGCGTTACGATTATTGGCGGAAAGGCAGATGGTCCCGGCAATTTTCACGTCACCGCTGCACCGGAGCCGGGTATCTTCATCGGCAGGTGTTCCGAATCTGCCACGGTGCGTATCGAAGACATGCAACCGCTCGCCATCGCGGCTGGCCGCGCCTTCCTTGGGGTGGTCGCGCGGGAGGCCGAACTGCACTATGCGGCCGGCGAGGTCACCCTCGTGCTCTTCCCGCGCCAGGTGCTGAAGCTGGCCGACGCGCTCAAGGCGGCGCCGTTCGGGGTTTCGGCCGGGCCGGATCCGGCGCTGGACATCCTGGTCTCGCAGGCCGCGGGCTTTCTCGGACGCCAGTTGTCGCCCGCCCTGGCGCTGTTTTGCGAGAGCGCGCTTCTCGGCCTCCTCGCCTTTGCCGCGGGGCCGGGCGGCAGCGCCGCCGCGCGGCGGCCGGATGGCCGCGATGCGCTCTACCAGGAGATCCTGCTCGACATCGCCGCCAATTGCAGCCGGCACGATTTCGGCGTGTCGCAGGTGGCGCAGCGCCACAAGATCAATGTGCGCACCCTCCAGAAGATGTTCCAGCAGCACGGCGTCACCCTCAAGGAACATCTTACCTGGTCGCGTCTGCATCTGGCCCGCAGCGCCCTGACCGATCCCGCCAACGCGGGCAAGAAGGTGTCCGATATCGCCTTCGAAGCCGGTTTCAACGATATCGCCACCTTCAACCGCCTGTTCCGCAAGAGCTTCGGGCGGACGCCCTCGTCCCTGCGCCATGGCGGGAACGGGGAGTGAGGCAGGTTTGAGGTTTCGCGCCCCTAGAGCATTGAGTTTACCCGTTTTCTTTACGCGAACCGGTATCCACTTCGCTCGAAAGCGCTCTATGGGGTGATGGCACGGCTGTCTGGCCCTCGCGCATGGGGCGGCGTCAGGTTTTGCCGCGGCCGGCCTTCAATGCAGCCTCGCGCAGGCCAGAGAGGGTGGCGGACGGGGTGATGGCTTCGGGATCGATCACCAGCTCCAGCAAGGCCGGCTTGTTGTTTTCCGCCGCGCAGGCGCAGGCGCGGGCGAAGGCGTCGGCGAAGGCGGCGGTCTCCTCCACCCGCTCGCCGAAGGCGCCATAGGCCCGGGCCAAGGCGGGAAAGTCGGGGTTCTCCAGCGTGGTGGCGAACACCCGGCCGGGATATGCCTTCTCCTGGTGCATGCGGATGGAACCGTAGATGCCGTTGTTCACCACCATCACCACCACGCCGGCGCCATACTGGCAGGCGGTAGCCAGTTCCTGCCCGCTCATCTGGAAGCAGCCGTCGCCGGCGAAGCAGATCACCTCGCGCGCCGGCTCATGCAGCTTCGCGGCGATGGCCGCCGGCAGGCCGTAGCCCATGGCGCCGGAGGTGGGGGCGAGCTGGGTGCGGAAGCCGCCGTAGCGGTGGAACCTGTGCACCCAGATGGCATAGTTGCCGGCGCCGTTGGTGAGGATGGCATCCTTGGGCAGGGTCTGTCGCAGAAGCATCATCACCGCGCCGAGATCGAGCCGGCCTGGCATGGGGCCGGGGGTCTGGGTGCCGGGGGGCAGGTGGCCGGGGGTCTGGTCGGCGAGATAGTCGGCGCGGGCGGCCTTCACCCCGGCGCTCCACGGCGCGGGGGGGCGCCCGCCGGCGGGTCCCTTCGGCTTCAGCACGGCGGCCGCGGCGGCGAACTCGGGCAGGCCGGCATTGATGGGCAGGTCGGCCTGATAGACCCGGCCCAGCTCCAGCGGATCGGCATGGACATGGATGAAGCGCTGCGCCGGGCGCGGCAGCTCGAACAGGGTGTAGCCGGCGGTGGTGGTCTCGCCGAGGCGCGGGCCCACCGCCAGGATCAGGTCGGCGGCGCGGATGCGCGCCACCAGCTTCGGGTTCGGCCCCAGCCCCGCATGGCCCACATAATTGGGATGGTGGTTGTCGAGGATGTCCTGCCGCCGGAAGGCCGCCGCCACCGGCAGGTCGAAGGCTTCCACGAACTGCTGGAAGTCGCGGCAGGCCTTGGCGTCCCAGCCCCCGCCGCCGACGATGACGAGGGGCCGTTCACTCAGCTCCAGCATGGCGGTGAGGCGGTTAAGGTCGTCGGCGCCGGGATGGGCGGCGACGCGCTTGTAGGCCGGCGCGTCCGGAACCTCGGCGGCGGCGGCCAGCACGTCCTCGGGCAGGGCCACCACCACCGGGCCGGGCCGGCCGGAGACCGCCACATGGAAGGCGCGGGAGACCAGTTCGGGAAGGCGCTCCGGCCGGTCCACCTCCACCACCCACTTGGCCATGCCGCCGAACATGGCGGGATAATCCACCTCCTGCCACGCTTCCCGCCCGCGCATGGTGGAGCTCACCTGCCCGATGAAGAGGATGAGCGGGGTGGAATCCTGCGACGCCGTATGCACGCCGATGGCGGCGTGGCTCGCGCCCGGCCCGCGGGTGACAAAGCACACGCCCGGCCGCCCGGTGAGCTTGCCGTAGGCTTCCGCCATATTGGCCGCCGCCGCCTCGTGGCGGGTAACAATGGTGCGGATGGCACCCACGGCACCGGCGAGGGCGTCGATGGCCGGCAGGAAGCTCTCGCCCGGCAGGCAATAGACGGTGTCGACGCCGTGGATCTTCAGCGCGTCCACCAGGATCTCGCCGCCGGAGCGGATATTCGCGGAATGCTGCATG